>CACXPG010000023.1 GCA_902769525.1 uncultured Bacteroidia bacterium | reverse complement strand
CTTGGAAGATGCTCAAGGAGAGCCGGGTAGTCAAGGTCTACGGGAGCCGGTGTCACAATGTCACCGAATCCGATATCCATCGTCAAGACCTGAGAAACCGTATCCATTGATACAGGAATGCTCAATCTCACTCCGTGGTAGTCCTTTAGTTCTGATATGTTCTTAGATGTGATATGCTCTACATCAAATACTACAGCGTCCTCTTCGCAAGGGCAGGAACATATTTCCCGGAAGGCGGCAACGATTCTTTCGCCATCATTGCTGATATTATTACCAAGGAAATCTATGTCCAACGTAGGTCTTGCCGCAAAGCCTTCATGTGCGTACATCAAGGCTCCACCTTTCAGATAGAAATTCTGGCGATATCCAGATAGGGAAATCCTATAAATCAATCTTTCCTGGAAGTATCTAGTCAGGACCGTCTGGTAGTAGACGTCCTCATTCTTTGCAATGTTCAGAAGTTTGCTCCGGATCGATTTCCCGTAATTCTTTACGATTTCTTTGCTCATAGTTTGACCTCCAGATATTTCTCCAGGGTGGCGGACACCCTTACATTGACTGAAAAACCGTCAATAGTCATCTGTGATACGCCGACATTCAGGACCTTGTCGGTGTAATAATGAATCTCCATTTGCGGAAAAGCAGGAACAGTTATCTTTTTGTTTCTTCTGACAGCGACATGAAAGGCTTGGGGCATAGATGTGGTCAGTCTGTGAATACTCCAGGCAGACCATAGACACAGGATGCCGTCCGGAACGATGGAATTAATGTCTATCATATTACCACTCAGTTGCTCTGAGGTGGCATAGATGCCGCGACGAACCTGAATAAGTTCACCTTGCCTAGCCTTTTCAAGCATCTTGTAGTACTCTGTCCGTCCGTGTTTTTTCACGGAGGAAGATGAAATAAACTGTTCTCTATCGCTCATTTCGCTTTTGGTAATTCCGTACAAATATACCACAAAAATCATAATTTGTATCAAGTTTGTACGAATAAATGGGAATAAACCAGTCTGGCATCCGGGCAAAGACCGCCGCCGAGGAGGTCAACCGCCTGCGGAACTGGAAACGCACGAAGGAAAGGTTCGAGGAGAACAAGGCCCGCATCAAGAAGGATTGCCTCGCGGTCCTGGCCGGAATGTCGGCCTTCTCCTGGGAGAAGTATACCGCTGCGCTGGAAGCCAAAGGATACAAGGTCAAGCTGAAGATGGATGCTTCGGTGACGGTCCGTGGCTACTCGATCCAGAGTGGGAACTCCGTCTATAAATCCTCCGTCATCAGTCGCGACCTGCCCCCGGCGAAGATTAAAGAGACCTGGGAGAAAATGCGTCCGGAGAATAGGTACAGACAGATGACTCCATCAGAGCGCGTCGGTTTTGCTACGTCCGATGAAGGGAAAGATTATTTGTTCCCATTGGATTTAACCTTGGATGGGAAGAGATATAAAACGAAAGTTTATGGGAAAGCCGTAAAGGCCTTTTATGAAGAGAGCAGAGCGATCGAGCGGACCCATTCGCCGGAGGAGACTGGCAACATCTTCCGAACAGCCTTCCTTCTTTTCGTCGGGCAAGTCGATGCCGCAACCACCTTCGCACAAAACTGCGGAGGCTCCGCTCCCGACCAAAACTGGGGCCGCGACAAAAACGATAATGACACCCTCTGGGCTCGCCGTTGCTTCCGCAAGGCGCGGGAGATGGTTATTACGCCGGTGATTAGGTGGGGAAGAAGGAGATAATCCCAAGAAACGTTGAACTGCCGAGGATTCCTTGGCGGTTCAATCACCTCTAGTAAGTGGGTGTTTTCTAAATGGAAATAACCTCGCTGATTTACATTCGGAACAAATTAGAAAACGGTTGAAATTTGTTAACTTTGTAAGTTATAGTAAGAAATAGCAAAAACTACCATAATGGCAATAAAGAAGTCCCAGTTGTACTCAACCCTGTGGGAGAGTTGCAACGCTCTACGTGGAGGAATGGACGCCAGTCAATACAAAGACTATGTCCTGGTTATCCTCTTTGTGAAATACATTTCCGACCGTGCAAAATCAGGAGACCCCGACCTGGAAGAGATTCCTGCGGGCTGTACCTTTGACGATTTTATCGCCCTGAAACATAAAG
>CACXPG010000022.1 GCA_902769525.1 uncultured Bacteroidia bacterium | reverse complement strand
GTGATCTCCAGCCAGTACGGGATGAGCAAGCACATCAAGAGCGACAGCGCCCAGTACCTGAAGTCCTGGCTAGGTTCCCTCCAGCAGGGTCCGGAGTACCTGAAGAGCGTACTTGGCGACGTCAGACGCAGTTCCGGCTTGATTACCCAGCGTCTCGAAGCCATCCAGCAGGAGATGTCAAAGGGCGAGGAGGCGGACTACGGGAAATTCCGTTCCGTGAAGGCAGAAGCTCAGCAACCTGTGCAAGAACACCAGGTCCAGGCGGCAAAGGAGGCCCAACCTGTCGAAGTGGAAGAGGAACAACACAACTACGGTCGGTCAAGATGACCAAAGACGGAGAGCGCCATGGCCAGGAAGAAGAAATGTATGGACAAGGGAGCGTTGGAATACATCTCTCCCAAGAACAAGAAGAAAGCTAAAGCGCTTATCCGAGAACTAGGATTGATATTGGTCTCTGTTGATAGAATTCAAGATAATAGCGTAGACCCCGGCTGATTGTGATGTGACCCCCAAAAGTTGGACGGTTTAACATTAATTACGAGGCCTTAGATTGGAACAGAGCTCGGTATTGCACCGGGCTCTTTCCTTTTAGCCTCAGTTTGATTCTATCGTTGTTGTAGTACCGGATATATGCCCGGAGAGCTTTTTTGAACTGGTCGATAGAGTCCCACTCCTGCAAATATAGCAATTCGTTCTTCATCAGGCCAAAGAAGTTCTCCATCATGGCATTGTCCAGACAGTTTCCCTTTCGAGACATGCTCTGAGTTATATGCCTGTCTTCCAGTGCTTTCTGATATCTTTTATGCTGATAATGCCAGCCCTGGTCCGAATGAAAGATCAGATTGCCTTGTATATCCCTTTTCTTGAAGGCCTTGTCCAGCATCGTCAGGACCATCTTCAGATCCGGGCTGGTGGAGATTGCGTAGGAGACCACTTCGCCATTGAACATGTCAAGGATAGGTGACAAGTAGATCTTCCTGTCTTTTATCTTCACCTGGGTGACATCGGTGGTCCATTTCTGATTCGGTGCCGTGGCTTTGAAGTCCCTGTCAAGCACATTAGGAGCAATCTTTCCCAGCTCTCCCTTATATGAGCGATAGTGTTGCTTCTTCCGTTTGGCTTTCAGTGACATCTGCCCCATCAGTTTCTGCACGGTCTTGTGATTGATCTCCAGGCCTTCATTGCGTAACTGCGCCGTAATGCGCCGGTATCCATATCGGCCATGATGCTTGTCGTATATCACACGGATACGCTTCCTGACGGCTTCATAGCCGTCGGGCTGACCAAGTCTTTTTGTGTGATAATAGAACGTTGAACGAGCCATCCCCTTGAGCTCCAGAAGGAGGTCAAGGGCGTGTTCCGGCCTTAGTCCTTCGATGGCTTCCGCCCAATCTCGCGCAGACGGGCTTCCCTTTCTTCGACTAAGGCCTTGACTTTTTTTAACAGAGCATTCTCGGCCCGGAGCCTCTCGTTCTCGTATCTGAGCCGCTCCAGTTCCGTCATCTCCTCCGGTTTCTTTTTCTTGGGCCTTCCCATATCCTTTGGTGGGCGACCTCTACGCTTTTCTTCGTAAAGGGCAGCATATCCATTTTTGCGAACTATTTGCCGCCATCGTTTGAGTGCCGCACAAGACACATCATACTTCACGGCCGCCTCAAACAAAGGTAAGCAATTTTCCTCTATATCACGCACAACCTTCCCTCTGTAAGCTCCATCGGCGCGGATAAGACGTTTCTTTATTAGACCAGCTAACCCATCTTCTTGGTATTTTATCCAAAGGATAGAAAGAAGATGGTGGTCGAAACCAAAGAGGTTACAGATATAGTCAATACTATATCCTGCCTCTAGCATTTTGATGTACTTGATGCGATCCTCAATGCTGTGCTTCTTGTACCGTTTTGACATAACAAAACCCCGAAAGTTTTTTGTCTAACTTTCGGGGTTCATGTCAGAAGCACCGGGGTTCGTTCTTTATGGTCTCACATACCGGTCTCCCGTCTGTGCCTTTACCGCATCGATGAAGGCGGGGGCATAGGCCGGGGAGCTCCGCCTTCCAGCTACGACAACGCCCTTCTCGCTC
>CACXPG010000021.1 GCA_902769525.1 uncultured Bacteroidia bacterium | reverse complement strand
TCACTCGCTCTTTCTTCTGTTTTTTCTGATTCGCTTCTACTACGCTCTTTTCCGGTTCCGGCTTCACAGTTTCTACGGGCTGGGGAGGAACCACCTGCGTTGTATCTTGTACAATAGTATCAGCAATCCCTGCACCCGCATCAATTTCAGAACCTCCCTTTGACAACAAGAAAACGAGCAACCCTCCAACCACTAAAGCTCCAGGTATACCCATCGACAAAAGGTACTTCTTCACTGTCTTGCCTTTGTTTCCTCCGCCCATCCGCAGGTCTATAAGCAATCCAATATCCGACTTGAAAGAAGAATCCGTGTGAATCGTAGTAACCTGCAAACCTCCATCTTCACCGGCAAGGGGCAACAAAGACTCTGGCAAGTCTTCCGGCCATCCGGCAAATACGCCATCCGGCGACACCGGTATAATCTTTCGCCCGCAACGGATAGCCTCTTCTATCTCCCTGCGAACCCAGTCACCCTTACTCGAACATCTCAGCAAAGCATCCTTAGTCAATACCAAAAGGAAATAATTACAAGTCCTGATTGCAGGCAATATCTTGTTCGAGAAATAACCGTCCGTACACTCTTCAAAATCAAAGAACACACTATAACCTCGTGCTCTCAACTCATAATATATCGAACGCGCTTTATCGACATTGGACTGACCGTTCCCTTCTTTCCGTCTATAACTGATGAATATATCGTACTTCTCTTCCATATAATTGTTTCTCGGTAAAACGTTTACAAATAGTTCAATGTAATATCACATCCTGCCGTTCTATCCAAATAGGCTCTTGGGCAAGCCGCTCTCTCAACTTACGCGAACGCTTGGCATTCTTAATACTGTTCCCTATGGCTTCGGACAACTCATTAATGTAAATGACCGCCGACAAGCCCAGGCCTCCATAGCCTAAAAAATATCCTACATTCTTATAGTACAACGGATTCTGGACATAATCATTCGAAATCTCATATCGCTCATGGGTGCAGTATTTCTCCCACAGGAAACCAAATGCAGATATTCCGGCAAACAGAAAGAACGGTACCGCTCTTGCAGCCACACTGCTGGTAGCATCCTGACCATACGTGCCAAGTCCCGGCACAAACAGCGACGGCATCCACGATGCGCCCCTTGCTGTCTTGAAATCAACCAACACTATGTCCTTAAAATGGCTCACGGTGTCCTCACCTGTCAACTCTTTGTTAATCCAACCAAAAGTATATTTACGCTTAGTCGGCAATCTGGGAATAAGTATCTCTTTCAACGAACCGTCGGCTTCCAACTCTGTCTTCGAAATCTTTGATTCATACATGTATTGCCGCTCAATCGTGTTAATAATCTGATTCATCACACTGTCCTTCACTGTACTTCCGTCGAACTCACGCGTCTCGAAAAACCACGACACATTGGCTTCAATATCGTCTTCGGTGCGGATATTGATACCATGTTCCACAACAGGCGTGATACATGACGCATGGGCAATGCTATCTATCGAACTCTGCAACAACTCGCCCCTGCTTCTTCCTGGAGCGGCCTTCCCCTCTGGCTTGGAAGGACTCAACACTATCTTGCCCGACGACTCGTTGCTTGTATCTGTCTGAATATGGAAATCAAGTTCTATCCGCTGTGTATTCTTGCTTAAATTCTGTCTAATTTCTTTATTGACAACATCCTGCAACTCCTTTAACAACAACTTGTATGTCTCAGGACGCTGTTCCCTGTATAACTTTACCGTCCGGTTAAGTCTGTCCTTAAGCAAATCCCTCACCTCGGTAGTCTCTCTGTCGATAGGATCCAGTTGCAGTATTGTATCGCAGACACCCAATGCATCATACTCCTTTTTTTGCTCCAAGAGCTCGTTCAAACGGGTATGATAATAAGCTATCCGCTGCTTCATTACCTTGCCTGTCCAATATCTAACTGTATCGTCTAATGGAGGATAATAACCAATCAGAGAATCCATTACTCTTAAAGACTTATCATATTGGCTTTCTGATGCCAACTGACGAGCCTTGACCAACTCACCTGCGATATACTCAGACGCTTCTTTCTTTTTCCTGCTCACGCCGGACAGGCACTTGTTCACGACACTGGCCTTCAATCCTTTGAAAAACAAGACCTGAATACTCTGCAGCGCGCTTCCGAAAATATAGCACACAAGGCATATGATGATACCTTTTTCTTT
>CACXPG010000020.1 GCA_902769525.1 uncultured Bacteroidia bacterium | reverse complement strand
AAATGGTTTACCATTGCTTCAAGAACTGCTCGTTCGGCATACTCGGGTTTGTTCTTCCGGCCATCAGGCAGTTTCTCCCAGCCTCTCTTGGTATTTGACTTCACAAAGTTCATGGCTTCACGGAGCAGCATGAGGACATTGCCTGTAAACTCTGCATCGTTGATGGCATCGCCCTTTTCCTTACCATCCCATCGTGTACAATAGAGACGTGATTGCCATATGGGACTGTCATCCGCAAACAATGCGCCCGCATTCGTAAGAATCCCAGTACCAGTTACAAGGCCAAATGAAAGGAGATACTTTTTGTCCCATTCTTGATTGGTGCGCTTTTTGAACGTATTGGCCAGAATCGTGAAAGAATAGTCCTCTGCCTTATAATCAGTATGAAGGGAATCGAAAGTCTTATTTGAACCTTTCAGTACCAAGCGTACCATTTGCTCAGCCGTAGCAGGAAGGCTCTCATCGCCAACACGGACAAAGGCTATGCGCTGACCATCACCAACGTAGTAATATGGTGTATAATGTCCTGAATTGACTTTAAGCTGCAAGATGCGTAAGCCATCCATATCATGCGGAATCATCTCCACCTCTGGTAGAGGATCCATGTAATCGCGAATCTTACTGCTGATTGTTTCGCAAACATGCTGCATATCATCAAGCCCTTTGTTTACACCATCGTTATCTATACCAAAGAACAGGGAACCACCTAAGCCGTTGGCGAAAGCACTTATGCTCTTCAGCCAACTTTTAGGTTTCTTTTCTTCCAGCATCTGCTTGAAATCGTACGTGGTGCATTCTGCTATCAGATTCTCTAATTTCATTTATAATGACTGATGATGATTTCTAAATAATAAGATTTCTCGTCTTTTATTTGTTAAAGGTACTACTTTTTCCAGAAAAGGAAGAATAAACACAAATTGATAACAAATAACAAATAACTAATAACTAATGCCATTACCCTTGAGATAAATGTTTCAGCACATGATTTCCTAAACAGCAGTGTCGAGTAACAACGTTGTTTCATTATGCATTTATACTGACATTTTATTTCAGGATAAAACCAAAGAATCGGGCTCAATATTTGATTATTAGCAATAAAATCACTATATTGCAATCATAGAATAAAAGTGCGCATTGTAAACGAATATGACTTTTTATTAACCTTTAAATTTTTTTCAATTATGATTAGCAAACGAGTTACCTCTTTTTTCAGGCGAATCACCGTTTGCCTGACTGTTTCTACAATGATTGTTCTTTTTGCCTTGTCTTGCCAGAAAGATGATGGCATAAAGCAAAAAGATCCAAATGCTCTTACCAAGGCTCAAGCAAAAGAGTATTTTGAACAAAATGCTAGAACTCTAAAGTTCTTTACTTCAGGTTTAACTCCCGCAGGAACCAAGAATTTGGACTGTTCTTTGACAGAGAACATGATAATTGAATGGGAACAAGCCATTGAAGGCAATAATGAAGATTGCTATTATGTCGAAGTTCCGATAAGAATGGCCACGTCAGTAAAGGCTATTCTATACGATGCTGTAGGGAATTTAAACAATAATATCAGAGAAGTTAATATCTTTGTTTCTCTTTTAATTCAAAAGGAAAAAGTGACCGACCATATCTCTTGTTTAATAGTTTCAAATGTTGGCCGTTTTTCTAGTCTCCCTAATAACTCAAAATACTGTGTTTCATGCAATAAGGATAATTATAGCGGATATCAAATATTCAGCAAAGAAAATGGAGATTATTATTCTTCTTTCGTATATAATGAAGGGGTTAGAAGCAATATATCATTAATTCCTCAGTACATGATAAGTAGAATTGATTCTCTAGGACATGATATCTTGTGCTCTGGGATTTCTTTTGTTTATTGTGGGCACATGAACACAAAGGGTGGTGATGGAGGTATGTATTCAGGCGAAAACTTAGTTTGTCCTAATTGCAATACTTCTTTGACTGTCTTGAGTGACCACTATGCTTTTTGCCCGGAATGTAGTTATACTATTGGAGGATTAATTAGCTCAGAAATATGTCCTATATGCCTTTCCCCTTATGAATATGACAATCTTTACTCAAATGAACCTGGCCGGTGCAAGTGTTGTCCTGATTGCCATCAGTATCCTTGTATTTGTGGGGAAGGGGATCCTTTATGTCCCTTCTGTTGGAGCTATGGATGCAATGGTTCTTGTATGCAGGGGAATAATGGAGGCGGCTCAAATGGCGGCAATGGCAATAACGGAAACTCAGGAACTTTCATCCATATAGTTGGTGCTGTTGATTCTTTGACATTATATGGACATGTAGAACAACAACCTTGGGGAGAGTATTATAATTATGGAGCCCAAGTGAGTTTAATGGCATATCCTAATACTGGATTTAGATTTTCTGGGTGGAAAAAAGATGGTGTTTTAGTTTCTAATGAAAATCCTCTTTTAGTTTATGCTTATCAAGATATGACTTTTTATGCTGTATTTAGAGATGAGGATTATTAATATGAGACGAGTTTTATTTTTCTTGCTATTATTTTCGAGTACATGTTTGTACTCGTCATCATATCGTGTTTTCATAAAGTCAAGCGGAAATTATGATGTCAGAGGCAAAAAGTTTTTTATTGCGATAAAAGATTCGTCAGTAGATAATTCAGATGGCTTTATGCTTCAGACATCATATCAAGATTATTTGGATTGTGCAAAGTATATTGCTAGAGCTTTAGAGTTGCAAGGTGCGATTGGCGTAAATTCCCCGACGGCTTCTGACTTTATTGTTAAATATGAATTTGACGGACAAATTAAAGATAAGTGGCCAATAAGCGGAGGCAGTTATACAAGTGCCTCCCCGTATACCGGTGGAGTGTTAATGATAACCCGTAACAGACAATTAGAGAATGTGGCTCCAGTCACTTTCCGGAATGGAAGGGTTGTTTCCCAGGTCTTTTCTTACGACCATAGACAGATAACCGTTTCTTCTGCAGAATTAGTTATTAAAGCTCACGATTCTAAAGATTCACTTCTTTGGACATCGGCTATTTCCCTCAAATCTGACGTGATGTTTTCATATATGGCTTCTATAATGATGTTTTCTTCTTTAGGCAGATTAGGAACCCGTATCAACAACCAGGATTTTGCTATCTCAGACGAGGAGCCGGCATACAAAGTTTTCTGCAACTTAGATTCCAAAGAAGATCAATTGATTGTCAATCCGGAGTGTTCCGCTTCAAAAAACGAGAACCTTAGATTCATCATTAAATCATCCGGAAAAACATTTGTCGGGATTACCAACAATAAGAAGTTGTTAAAGTTTTACAGAATAGAAGATCATCGCGCCGTTTTCACAAGCAATGGGAAATACTACAATTCTATGAATGGCTTTTCCTTGTTTTCCAGAACACGTGGAAACATTACTGTATATTTTGAATTCAATGACGATATAGATGTATCTGTTTCTTCAGAAGTCGTAATCAGGAAGAATGGTAAGGATATACTGACTTTCAGCAGTATTAACTGTTAATGTGAAAGAAATATGAAGACATGAGACAGAATAAAACTTACATAATATGGACACAAAATCATTATTAAAGATTCGACTAAACATTTTTGCATTGCTGGCTCTTGTCACGGCAGCTTGCTCCGGTTCGGGTGGGAACTCCATTGACCCGACACCAACCCCTACACCACCACCAAGCAAGGACGTGGCGGTAACTTCTGTTACCGTAAATCAGGCCAAGGGCTATCTGGAAAAAGGAAGCATACTTGCGCTTGAAGCTACTGTAAAGCCGGACAATGCTACAAACAAAACCGTAACATGGGCGTCTTCCAACAACGCCGTTGCTACCGTTTCTTCCAATGGAGTTGTGACAGCAAAGGGAAGCGGAACAGCTCTTATTACTGCAACCGCAGGCGGCAAGGCAGCCAATTGCAATGTTACCGTCCTGGATGCGGCCACAGACTTGTCTCTGATGGACATCTATGGCAATACGGTTTCCCGCACAACGGCAAACTGCTATGTTGTTTCTAAACCAGGCTTCTACAAGATTCCTATGGTTTACGGCAACGCCATAAAGAATGGTGCCACAAACAGGGATTCTTATGTTTCTTCTGCTACCGGAACTTCAATCTTGGCTAACTTCCTGGACCACAAAGGAATCGGCATCAGCACCGGAAACGACACTAAAGACCCTTGGGTAAGCCAGAAATATTCCATAACAAAAACAGGCCTGATCTGGATGGACAGCGAGAATCTGGTTGAAGGTATCGCGATGACAGGCAGCAGCGGAACAAAGGAGAACAAGTATATAACTTTCTATCTAGACAAGGCTAACTTCACACAGGGCAACGCCATTGTAGCAGCATACGATGCAGAGGGTCTTGTCGCCTGGAGCTGGCATATATGGGTAACAGATGCAAACTTGAGCCCTATACCCGTGAAAAACCTGGTTCAGGAAATCAACTTCTTGCCTGTATTTCTTGGCTGGTGTGAACCTAAATCCGAAAAGAGCAAAAACGGTGACACCTTCGGCAACTGCGTATTTTACCAGTGGGGAAGGAAAGACCCGATACTTGGAACAAAAGGTTCCGGAAACAATACAAGCAAAGTTTATTATGGGGCCAAAGGATATGTTGACGGCAGTTTTAAGTCAGCATATCTCAAAGATGACATAAAGAGCTATATCCAGAATCCTGGAACAATGAACAGCAGCGCTGATATGGATAAGAAATACACCAATCTTTGGAGCATTGATGCCGGCGTAAACGCTAACGTTGTTGATATGCCAAAGAAAACGGTTTACGACCCATCCCCTGCTGGTTTCTGCGTTCCGCCTGCCATATCTTTTACAGGTTTCACGAAAAACGGAGCATGGACTAATGCTCAGGAAAACATCAATTCAAGTGAACCTTTCAAAACAGGAGTCGGCTTCTATTTCTACACCGGTGGCTGGAAGACGGGAGCTTTGATTCATTTCCCTGCTGTAGGTTCCAGAAGATATGATACTGGAAATATCTACGATGCCGGAGGTGCCGGATGGTGCTGGTTTGCCACCTGCAACAGTGCTGCTGATCCTTTAATGATAGCCTTTTTCAAGCCTACAGCAGGAGTTGATACTGTAGGACCTTCAATGGGGGCAGGAAAATCAAACAACAACGCAGTCTTACCTTGCCAGGAACAGTAATTTAACCGTTGTCTATTATGGTGTATTATTAATGGTGAGCAGTAAGAACAAAATGACTTCAAAGGGGCTTCTGACAGGAGCCCTTTTGTCATTTGTGATTGTTTTGCCATTATTGCTCTGCCGTTACACAAACAGTTTCGGGACTTGGATTCCGGTTGTTGCGCTCACTGTTGCCGCTTCAGTTATTGCTTTTGTTCTGGTATGCAAGTCTGGCGGTTTTCGGATTAACATTGCTGATTTATTGCTGATTGCATATTGCCTCTATGCTCTCGTTAGATTGCTGTTTTCAAAGGCCTGCTATATTGAGCCCCTTACTCTAATAAAGTGGCTGTTGCTTGGATTATTGTATATTATAGGCAGAACATCTAACATAAAGGTCATTCCGTACCTGTTGATAACTGTTGGAATTAGTGGCGTGCTGGCATATTTTTTCAGTTTCTTCTTCAATCCGGGGCATCTTGGGGCTTATGTGTCTATTGGCGTGTCTGGAGTATTAGGGCTTGCACTTGAACAGAAGAACAGAAAATCGGGACAGATTCTTCTCGCATCGCTGAGCATTATTCTTCTTGTGATTCTCTTGATTTCAAGATCCAGAGGGGCTTTGCTGGCGGCCTTGCTGGCAACTGCATATCTGCTTATCAACTCCAGTGGCTTTAATAATCTGGAAGCTAATAGGAAGAGAATGATTTACGCCAGTCTTGCAGTAATAGTCATAATTAGTGTTGCCCTTTTATACAATATTCGCCCTGGTTCCGCAGATGTACGTTTGCTTATCTGGTCGGTCAGCGGCGAGGCTTTTCTGAAGGCTCCTCTGTTCGGCTATTCTTCAGGCGCGGTCCAGTCTCTCTATATGCCTTGGCAGGCTGCTTTTTTCCAGACTCACCCCTTGTCTTCTCTTGCCCCATTGGCTACCAACCATTACCAGACATTTAACGAGTATCTTCATCTTCTATGTGAACAGGGGATTGTCGGATTTGTCCTTTTTGCTCTAGTTGTTGTGTTTGCTTTCAAGAAGAGCAAAAATCGCAGCCTGAATGCCGTATCCATTGCTTTGGCTATATCTTCATTATTTTTGTACACATACGACATTATTCCAATAATTGTTTTGGCGCCACTGTTTATTGGTTTAGCCAATAATACTAGCGCAGTCAATTGCTTGCCAAAGAGCAACCGGTCAAAAGCGGTTGTTGTTATATCCAGTGTAGCTGTTCTAGTTGCAATATCAATTGTATGTTGGAATGTCGGAAAGAAATACCACTCTACCGAGAAGGAATTAAGGAGTTTAATTCGTCTTCCTGACGAAATCCAAGCAGACAGAATCTCTCCATCAAGTGAAGATGTAGTCTTCAAGAACAAGGATATGACACTTCTATACGCCACTCATTCTTTCAAATTGTCTAAGCCTGACCACATTGCTGTTCTGGAGAAATGTAGCAGAAGGATAATTGTCGTGGAAATGATGTCGTCTTTAGGCAATCTATATTCAGAAAGTTCCGAGATGGATAAAGCGGAATCGTGCTTTGTTGCAGCAAATAATATGGCTCCCGACAGGATGGTGCCAAAGTATGATTTGTTCAAGTTTTATCGCGACAAAAATGATAAGGAAAAGGCCAAGGAGTGGGCGGAGATAATCATTGCATCATCTCCAAGAACATACAATGCTATAACCATTGAGATAAAAGCTGCAGCACGTGATTTCCTTAACAACTGTGAAGAGTAATAACGTTGTTTCATTTTGCTTTTATTTTGACATTTTCTTTTGGAATATGGCAAATATTTTCGGTATTTAATTTGGTTATTAAACAAATAATCACTAAATTGCAAAAGTAGGATAAAAGCGTACTTCCTAATGGATATGCCGTTTTATTAACTTAAATATTTTCAATTATGGTTAGTAATAGAGTTATCTCTTTCCCCAGGCAGATAATAGTTTGCCTGTCCCTTTCTCTCGTAATCTTCCTTTTTGCCTTGTCTTGCCAAAAAGATGAAGGCATAAAGCACAAAGATCCAAATGCACTCACGACTGCTCAAGCCAAAGATTATTTTGAGCAGACCGCCCAAACCCTAAAGTTTCTCACAACTGGCATTACTCCTGCCGGAACAAAGAATGCTGATTATTCTCTTACCGAAAATATGGTAATCGAATGGGATTACGCTCTTGAAGGTGAAAACGCTGAAAGTTTCTTCGTAGAAGTTCCTATTAGAATGACTTCCCCTGTAACTGCAATGCTCTATGATGGTTTGGGACATATCAACAAGAATATCTGTCAAGTGCCTTTTAATACATCATTGCTCATTGAAAAACACAAGTACAACGGCTGTATGCATCACTCTGTCGTTACAACAGTTGGCACTTATTCAAAGAGTGTTGATAATTCAAAATATGGATATCTCAGCGACAAATCATCTTTCACAGGATATCAGATTTTCTGCACTGAGGAAGGTTCGTTTTTAAACTCTAAGCGTTACGATAAAGGCCAATCCGAATCACGATATTTGTATACAGAAGCCCAACTTCCCAAAATTGACAGTTTAGGCAATGATCTCAAATACAGAGGTATTTCATTTATTTTCTTCAAGGGGGCTTTAACTAAGGGAGAAGGAAACATATCTTCAGGAGAAGATCACGATTGTCCAATTTGTGGAAGAACTACAGTATATTGGGGAATAATTGAAGGTGGCGCCGCATATTACTGTGCTAATTGTTCTATCATTATCAGTGTTTTTATTGATACATCTGAAGACAGATGTGAAAAATGTCAGTTGCCTAAATCACAATGCATCTGTAAATGTCCAGTTTGCGGCGAGGACCCATGCGTTTGTAATGGAGGTGAAGGTGATGACCAATTATGTCCGCATTGTCGAGAGTATGGTTGCGACGGTTCCTGTCAAAATGGTAACGGAAATGGTAATAATGGTGCCGGAAGCGGATACAACATAAGTGCAATTGTAGATGTATCTACACCTTATGGCACAATATCCATTGAACCTGAAAAGGCTTGGTACGTTTCCAATGATACTATAACTCTAACTGCAAGTCCATTTACAGGATATCATTTTGCCGGATGGAAACTGGACGGAAGTATTGTTTCAACTCAAAATCCATACTCCTTTACCGTCCACGTAAATCAAACCTATTATGCAGTTTTTGAAATAGATGAATAGTGTTATGAAACAATTTTTTTTGCAGATTGCAATACTGTTTATCTTGCCATTAGTTTGCCTTGGGCAAAGTGGCATGAAAGGCGTTGTTGAGTTAGCGAATAAAGTAAAGAAAGTTTCTGACAAGTTGCCGTCGTCCCAATCACCTCTTACACTTATGTTTGATATAGGCGTTTCGTCCCACGGCAATTATCAAGTCGCGGGGAAAAAATATTATATAGTTTATCCGGAAAATGCAGATACTTCGCAAATCAGCAGTCAGGCTATATATATTGAAAAGTTATTAGCAGCTCAAGGTGCCAAAAGGGTTTACAGAAAAGATATTGCAAATTTTAATGTAAACGTGCACTTTGAATATCAACGTGATGTAAACAGAGTATATTCTGAAAGTGGATCACCTTCAGTTCAAATACAAGAGAGAGCAGTAAATCGGACTCCAGGCAGGGTTAGTCGCAATGAAATAAACAGTTTAATTCCTCCATACGACATTTATCCCGGACGAGACAGATATGTGATTGTAAATAATCAAGGCAAAGGTTTTTCTCGCACCCGATATATTTCTAATTATTCTCTTTCTGTAGTAATAGAAGGTTTCACAAATAATGGTGAAAGGCTTTTTGAGACAACCATTACAGAATACCGCAGAATTCCTTCAAGTACTACAATTCTTCCGTTTATGTGTTTTCCTGCTTTAGGATTAGTTGGAACAAACTCGGAGGAGGCACTGCAATTTATAAATGATAATCCTATATACAATAAATGGCTCAAGGACTCATTAAACACAGATAATACTATTTTCTATCCGTGCTATAAATCATCTTCAAGAAAAGCTAAGGTTGTTTATATAATAAAGGATGAAGACAAAACAACAATAGTTCTTAGAGACAAACTAAACCCAAAGTTATATGAAAAAACGACGGCTTTCCTAGAGTTCGGCAGCATGAAAGTGCCAGTTTCTAAATATTATTTGGGTTGGCGTGCAGTAAATAATAATTCTCCGGCCTTCACAATTTGGGAATTCCCTGTGAGTTCTAATAATGCAGAAGTATTAGATATCGTCTTTTACAATAAGAGAGGCAAGGAAAAACTGTCCATTTTCATAGGACCACTAAATTAGTATTATAACACTACCCCTTCCAGGGGGATGACACCTTATTCTGTCACACACAATAAGGAATATGGAACTTTGAACTGAATATAATTAGTCCCGGCCGCTTTTCATTGGTCGGGACTAATCTTTTTTCGCGATAAATATTACTTTATCAGGTTGCCGAGGATGTCTCTGGTAATCTGACGGGTGGCGGCGGTAGTGGTGTTCTTGATGATCTTCTTGCCGGCGCTGGTCTTGCTCTTTGTGCCTGTGAGCTTGTTGCCTACGATGGTTGCAAGAGTTGCGGTCAGGGCGGTGATGATGGCCTTCCAAATCTTGCTCAGGCCGCTCTTGCCTTTATTCTTGGCTTTTTCCTTTTCTTCCTTCTCCTTCTGTTTCTGCTTTTCGGCTTCTTCCTTGGCTTTCTGCTTTTCTTCCTCCTCTTTCTTTGTCAGTTCAAGGAGAGTTTCAAAGGCGGATTCCCTTTCGTGAATCTTGTCGTATTTGCCTGAAAGGCGGGAAGATTTGATGATGTCCCTCCTCTGGCTTTCGTCAATTGGGCCGATCTGGCTAAGAGGGAAGAGAATCTTGGCGTTCTCGACGATTCTTGGAGCGCCCTTTTCATCGAGGAAGGAAACCAGAGCTTCGCCGGTTCCAAGAGCCATTATGGCCTCTTCTGTCTTGAAGGCAGGGTTGGAGCGGAAAGTCTCGGCGGCAACCTTTACAGCCTTCTGGTCCTTAGGAGTGTAGGCTCTCAGGGCATGCTGGATGCGGTTTCCGAGCTGGCCCAGGATAACCTCAGGAATGTCAGTAGGAAGCTGGGAGATGAAGTAAACTCCCACGCCCTTTGAACGGATGAGGCGGATTACCTGCTCAATCTTGTCTGTCAGGCTCTTGGAAGTGCCCTCAAACAGCATGTGGGCCTCGTCGAAGAAGAAGACAAGTTTAGGGAAGTCCTGGTCACCGACTTCAGGAAGGGTGGTGTAGAGCTCGCTCAGCAGCCAGAGCAGGAAGGTGGAGTAGAGCTTAGGGTTGTGCATCAGCTTGTCTGCCGCCAGGACGTTCATTATGCCCTTGCCGGTAGCCAGGTCTATCTGGAGAAGGTCCATGATGTCGAAGGCAGGCTCGGCGAAGAAGTTGTTTCCGCCCTGGTTTTCAAGCGTCAGCAAAGAACGCTGGATGGCTCCGATGCTCTGGGTTGCAATGTTGCCGTACATCGTGGTGTACTCTGCGGCATGCTGGCCCAGATAGTTTAGCATGGAGCGAAGGTCCTTGATATCATCCAGAAGGAGGCCCTTTTCATCGGCGATGCGGAAAAGGATGTTCAGGACTCCCTCCTGGGTGTCGTTGAGCTCAAGGATTCTGGAGAGAAGCTGAGGGCCCATCCTGGAGATGGTGGATCTCATAGGATGGCCCTGCTCTCCGAACACGTCAAAGAACCTTACAGGACACGGCTGGAACTGAGGGTCCGGAATTCCGAACTCGTCCTTGCGCTTCTCGATGAAGCCACTTAGCTTTCCGGCCTGGCTGATTCCGGAAAGGTCGCCTTTCATATCCGCCATAAAGCAAGGTACTCCCACCTGGCAGAAACTCTCCGCCATAACTTGCAGGGAAACAGTCTTGCCGGTACCTGTAGCACCGGCAATAAGGCCGTGGCGGTTGGCCATCTTTCCAACCAGACTGATAGGGCCGTTGTCACTGTGGGCTATATACAGCCCGCGTTCTTTGTCGTACATACTGTGTTATTGTTTAAATGTCAACCTAGTAAACCATTTCAGTTGTGCCCTCCCAAGGCTTGTAAGGCGTGCGAGGGAATCTTCTCTCGAACTCCTTGATCAAGTCGTCACGGAACTTAGGATGAGCCAGGCCGATAAGCATTCTGGCCCTGTCTCTGAGAGTTGCACCCTTTAGGTGAGCGATACCGTACTCGGTGATAACATAGTCGATATCGTCTCTTGGAGTGGTGATTCCGGCACCCTCTGTCAGGAAGGCCTTGATACGTGAAAGTTCCCCGTGCTTTGCAGTGGAAGGGAAAGCGAGGATAGCCTTGCTGGTCCTGTTCCAGGAAGCGCCGCGGATGAAGTCTACCTGTCCGCCCGTTCCGCTGAATACCTTCAGTCCGATGGTCTCTGCAGTGCTCTGGCCCTGGAGGTCCATCTCAAGAGCCGAGTTGATGGATACGAAGTGATCCATCTGGCAGATGGTCCTAGGGTCGTTGCAGTAGTTTACAGGGAACATCAGAACGTCTGGATTGTGGTCCACGAAGTCGTAGAGCATCTGGCTTCCCATAAGGAATCCGGTAACCAGCTTGCCAGGATGAAGCTTCTTCTTTGCGTTTGTTACAACTCCCTTCTTTACAAGCTCTACAACGCCGTCAGAGAACATCTCGGTATGAATTCCGAGGTCCTTCTTGTTGGTCATATAGTGCAGGGCTGCGTCAGGAATGGCGCCGATACCAAGCTGCAGGGTGGCACCGTCCTCAACCAGTGAAGCGCAGTATTCGCCGATCTTCTCCTCAACAGGTCCTATGGTTGGCTTAGGAAGCTGGAACATAGGCTTGGAGGTCTTCACGATGTAGTCCAGTTTGGAAATGTGGATCAGGCAGTCTCCATAGCCCAAGAAAGGCATCTGGTCGTTCATCTCGCAGATGATCATCTTTGCGCGGTCAACGGCAAGCTTGGTGTAATCTACGGAAATACCGAGGCTGCAATATCCGTCCTCGTTAGGAGGAGTAACGGTAATCATTGCAACGTCAATCGGATAGCGGGTGTCGAACCAGTCTCCGATCTGATGGTAGTAGTAAGGGAAGAAGTCTCCGCGGTCGTCGTTGAGGCCTTCCCTGGTGTTTCCGTGAGCAAAGTTTGTGATGTGGCGGAAATGTCCGTAGCCCTCAGGCAGCATATAGGTTGCAGGGTGAAGGGTTACCATGTGGTAAATGTTCACGTCCTTGAGCCTGTCTCTCTGGTCCATCATAGCCAATGGAATCTCCTGAGGAGCTGCGGCAGAGTGGCCTAAGACGATGTTCATTCCGCTCTGGATTGCTTTTGCCGCATCTTGCGCGCTCACGATGCGGTCGCTGTACTTTTCTAACCAGTCCATATTCGTTGTTCTATTATTAATCTGAAAAATTGCTTTATTCAATTCTCCAAAGATATGAAAAAAATTATCAAATCCGCCACAAATAATTAAAAATTCTCAGCGATGTTGAAAAATCGTTGAGAAATTAACATAAAAAAGGCGTGCTTCCGTAGAAACACGCCTTTTCATTCGGACAAGGATGATTACTTGACTTCCTCAAAGTCCACGTCGGTTACCTCGCCGTCCTGGCCGTTGGAGCCGGTTGAACCGGTGCTCTGGCCATAGCCGCCCTGGGTTCCGGCGCCAGGGTTAGGGCCCTGCTGTGCACCTGCGGCGCGGTTCATTTCCTCGCTGGCAGCGTGCCAAGCCTCGTTCAGCTGGTTCATAAGGTTATCCAGCTCAGCGATGTTCTTGTTCTGATGGGCTTCCTTCAGTTTCCTGGTGGCTTCCTCGATTCTTGCCTTCTTGTCTGCAGGAATCTTGTCGCCATAGTCCTTCAGGTTCTTCTCGCTGGCGAATACCTGTGCATCCGCGTTGTTGAGCTTGTCGGCCTTCTCCCTTTCAGCCTTGTCGGCCTGCTCGTTGGCCTTTGCCTCGTCTCTCATCCTCTTGATCTCTGCATCGCTCAGGCCGCTTGATGCCTCGATACGGATCTGCTGCTCCTTGCCGGTTCCCTTGTCCTTAGCGGAAACGTTGAGAATACCGTTGGCGTCGATATCGAAGGTAACCTCGATCTGAGGAACACCTCTTGGAGCCGGCATGATGCCGTCCAGGTGGAACACTCCGATAGACTTGTTGTCTCTTGCCATAGGACGCTCTCCCTGGAGCACATTCACTTCTACAGATGGCTGGTTGTCAGATGCTGTAGAGAAGATCTGGCTCTTGCGGGTAGGGATGGTGGTGTTGGACTCGATGAGCTTTGTGAACACTCCGCCGTAGGTCTCGATACCGAGGCTCAGAGGAGTAACGTCGAGCAGAAGCACGTCCTTCACGTCGCCTGCCAGAACACCGCCCTGGATAGATGCGCCGATAGCCACAACCTCGTCAGGGTTTACGCTCTTGTTAGGCTCCTTGCCGAAGAATTCCTTTACCATCTGCTGTACCTTAGGGATACGGGTTGAACCGCCCACGAGCAATACCTCGTTGATGTCGCTTGCGCTAAGGTGAGCGTCTGAAAGGGCCTTGCGGCAAGGCTCGATGCACTTCTGGAACAGGCTGTCTGCCAGAGCCTCGAACTTAGCCCTTGTAAGAGTCTTTACAAAGTGCTGAGGAACACCGTCTATAGGCATGATGTAAGGCAGGTTGATCTCGGTTGTGGTCTGGCTAGAAAGCTCGATCTTTGCCTTCTCGGCAGCTTCCTTCAGTCTCTGCAGGGCCATAGGGTCCTTGCTGAGGTCTGCGCCAGCGTGCTCGTTCTTGAATTCCTGAACCATCCAGTCGATGATAACGTGGTCGAAGTCGTCTCCTCCGAGGTGGGTGTCACCGTTGGTGGACTTAACCTCGAATACGCCGTCGCCCAGCTCAAGGATTGAGATATCGAAGGTACCGCCGCCAAGGTCGAATACTGCAACCTTCGCGTCCTTTTCCTTCTTGTCCAGTCCGTATGCCAAAGCTGCTGCCGTAGGCTCGTTGATGATTCTCTTTACGTGCAGTCCGGCAATCTCTCCGGCTTCCTTGGTGGCCTGCCTCTGAGAGTCTGAGAAGTATGCAGGAACTGTGATTACAGCCTCTGTAATTGTCTGTCCCAGATGGTCTTCTGCAGTCTTCTTCATCTTCTGGAGAACCATCGCTGAAATCTCCTGAGGAGAATAGAGTTTGCCGTCTATGTCGATTCTCGGGGTGTTGTTGTCGCCGCGCACTACCTTGTAAGGCACTCTGGCGATTTCTGTCTGTACCCTGTCATAAGTCTCGCCCATAAACCTCTTGATAGAGTATATGGTCTTGGTAGGGTTGGTGATAGCCTGACGCTTTGCAGGGTCTCCGATTTTCCTTTCTCCGTTTCCGGTGAAAGCCACTACAGAAGGGGTTGTTCTCTTTCCTTCGCTGTTGATGATTACGGTAGGCTCAGAGCCTTCCATTACTGAGACACAACTGTTGGTTGTTCCCAAGTCGATTCCGATAATTTTTCCCATGTTTTTATCTCCTATTTTTAATATTCAACTTATTCCGGAGACCGTTTGCCTCCGCGACGGTTATCTAATCTATAATTGTGCCATCGCCGAGAAACGCCAAAAATCTGCCATTTTGTCAAAAAGTGGCCAGGGAACAAATAAAAAAGACCTCCCGATTGTCAGTTGCGGGAGGCCTTGTCAGGTTTTAAGCTATGCTTAGGATTGTTACTGCAGTCCGGCCCACTCTCCCTTGATGTTCTTGCACTGGGTGTAGCAGGAAGGGCAGTTGTAGACCTTGTACATATCGCTTCCGTCAGCCTTGAATATTTCCACGCCTCTTTGGAAAGTGTCCCAGCCGTGAGCGATAATGTAGATGAACGTGTCAGTTCCGCCGGTAACGTTATGAACTCCGTTAGGGGATGCTGCCATCTCTACGGTATAAGGCATGTCAGGGCTGTAAGCGTTGTCAGCCTTTGCGCCCTTGAGCAGAGCCGCAGCCATATATCGCTGAATGTAAGGATCGTTTGCCGGGGCATGCTCGGAAGGAACCAGCTTGGTCTTCAGGATACGGGTGATGTTGCTTACGGTAGAAGAGCTGTTGCACAGAAGGTTGAAGCATCTTTCTCCGACAGCGGCGTCTCTGGCATAGAGTTCGATAGCCATAGGGATCATTGCTGCCGTTCCCTGGATGCTTTTTCCGAGAAGTCCGTTGTAAACAGCCTCGAATTCTTCATAGTCTGCAGGGAAATTTGTGAATGTCACAAATGCCGTAGGAACTTTGTAGGAATTGGTGAATTCTCCGGAAACAGTGTAGGAGTGGTCTCCGTAAGTGATTGTGTTGCCGTTAACTGTTACTTCAGCTACAGCTTCGGCCGGAGCTGAAGACTCTTCTGCAGTCTGCCCGATTGCGCCAGCATCGGCGTTTACCGACTTTTGAGGGCTGTTTGCGCCAGCATTCTTGCAACTTGCTGTGAAAATTGCCATTGCAGCCACAAGAACAAGGCTGCACGCTTTTCTGGTGTTAATCATAATCAGAGGTTATTAGGGGTTATTAGTTGATATAGCCTGTCATTTCTGGCACTAAATTACTAAAAATCGTGCAGATTGTAAAATGCTGTCCGGTTTCAGGTAATAAAGTTTTGTAACTTTGGGCCAGTATTGTTATGGAACAGGCAGCAGTATACAGGAAACTTTCAGAGGAAGAGTTCGGGGATATCTCTTCAAGGATATTGTTTGAAGACAATCACTTCCTGATTTTCAACAAGAGGAGCGGGGAGATTGTCCAGGGAGACAAGACGGGGGATGAGCCGCTGAGCGAAACCCTCAAGGCTTTCATCGCCCAGAGAGACGGCAAGGCCGGCCAGGTGTTTATGGGAGTTGCCCACCGCCTGGACCGCCCCGTTAGCGGAGCCGTGCTCTTTGCCAAGACCGGCAAGGGGCTGGAAAGGATCAACGAGATGCTCCGCGAAGGAGATGTTCACAAGACCTATTGGGCTCTGGTCCAGACACCTTTGGACGGAGTGCCGGACGGTGTGGCGATAGAGGACGGATGGGTGGAACTCCGCGATTATCTTTATCGCGATGAAAAAAACAACAAGTCCTATCCTTTCAGGGGAAAGGGCACTCCGCCTGCAGGATACAAGGAGGCCCGGCTGCTTTACCGCATAATTAAGGAACTGGACCATTACACCCTTCTGGAAGTTATGCTTCTTACCGGAAGGCACCATCAGATACGCTGCCAGCTTTCGTCCATAGGATGTCCGATAAAAGGAGACGTCAAGTATGGTTCCAGACGGTCCAACAGGGACGGGTCCATCTGCCTGCATGCCAGAAGGATAGAGTTTATCCACCCGGTTGGGAGGAAAGACGCCAGGGGAGAGGCCACGGGCAACGACAGGTATATTTGCATTGAGGCTCCGCTGTCCGGAGAAATGGCAAGGATTATAGGAGAATAACATGAAACGTGCTGTCATTATGGGCGCGACCTCCGGAATGGGGCAGGAAGTCGCGAGTATTCTGGCCGGGAAAGGCTGGAAGATCGGCGTTGCCGGAAGGCGTGAGGAGAAACTGAAGGAACTCCAGCAGCTCTTTCCTCAAAACATTGAATACCAGGTTATAGATATTGAAAAGGAGAATGCTCCCGAGCACCTATTGTCCCTGATAGACAAGATAGGGGGAATGGACCTTTACTTCCACGGGTCCGGAGTGGGATGGCACAACGGGGAACTGGATCTTTCCAAAGAACTCAAGACTGTTTCCACAAATGCTCTCGGCTTTACGAGGATGGTTGACTCCGCCTGGCATTATTTCCGGCAGAAAGGGGAAGGCCACATCGCCGTCATCAGCTCGATTGCCGGAGTGAAAGGCCTTGGCCCGGCTCCGTCGTATTCAGCGACCAAGAGTTTCGACAACACTTATATCCAGGCACTTGCACAGTTGTCGAGGAGCTCGGGCCTGAAAATAAGGTTCACCGATATCCGTCCCGGATTCGTGGACACTCCGCTTCTTGACACTTCAAAGCATCATTATCCTATGCTTATGGACCAGAAGAAGGTTGCACGGAAGATTGTCAGGGCGGTAGAGAGGAAAAAGAGAGTTGCGGTAATCGACTGGCGCTACCGTATTCTGGTTTTCTTCTGGAGGCTGATTCCGAACTGTATCTGGGAACGGATAAAGCTATAGTTCCCCGTTACGGATCTGAGTGGAGGAGATGTCGTTCAGAGGGGCGTCTTCCAGATACAGGGCCTTGTATTTGCGGCACTGGGTCTTGACTGGGTAACCTTTTCTAGGATAGACTATTACCTTGAACTCTCTGAGTATATCCTCTCCTAGATACCACTTTGGCATGATCTTGAAGGAGTCCGCTCCCACAACTATTATATATTCCGTGCCGGGGTTCCGTTTCTGGAGCTCCTTCATTGTGTTGAAGGTATAGAGCGGCTCGCTTAGGTGAAACTCAATATCGTTGACGGTTACTTTAGTGCATCTTGGCTTTTTGTCAAGTTTACCGATCTTTTCCTTGAGGCTTCTGTTGAATTGGGAGATTGCCTTTTTCAGGGCCCTGAGCCTCTGCTGCGGGTCCTGGAGCATCTGCTTGTCCTTGAAAGGGTTGTGCGGGCTGAGGACCATCTCGAAACGGTCAATGTCACAGTTCAGGATGACATATTCCGCCACTCCCAGATGTCCGTAGTGGAGAGGGTTGAAAGAGCCGAAGTACAGGGCCGTCCTTTTCATCGCCGGGGATTTTACTTTACAGCGGCTTTCTTTTTAGGCTTGAGGCGGGTGAACAGTTTTACAAGCCTCTCTGCCTTTTCGAAAGATTCTTCGAGGACATCGTTGACAAGGACTGCGTCGAACTTGGCGGCATAGGTCATTTCCTCGGCTGCCTTGGCCACTC
>CACXPG010000019.1 GCA_902769525.1 uncultured Bacteroidia bacterium | reverse complement strand
TCCCGATGGTCTTGTGGTCCATCGCCGAATGAACGGCCAGAGCCCCTATCCCCTTAGAACGGAGAGTTTCAACCTGGTCTTTCATCAGGGCTATCAGCGGGCTGACGACAAGGCAGATGCCATCTTTTGCCAATGCCGGAACCTGGAAGCAGATACTCTTGCCGCCACCAGTCGGCATAAGGGCAAGGGTGTCCTTGTCCCCGGCGACGCTTTCAATCACTTTCTCCTGCGCCGGACGGAAGGATTCATATCCCCAATACTGCCTAAGTATCTCCAGGAATTTTTCCATTTATCTGGTAAGGTGAATGGCGACACTCCTATCTGTGGTGATTTCCAGTTTCTTGCCTGTAGGGTCAATGTTTGTGGAGCAGGCGACTCTCTCTTCTCCAAGGAACACCTCAGCTTTCAGCCTATTGAAAATTTCAGGGGCTGTAAGATCCTTGATAATTGATTCTACGGAATCTTTGACCTCCGGTTTATAGGTTATTTTGCTGTCATCTGCCTTTAGGCTGAATTTGTCATTGTCAAGATGGAGTACAAGGGAATCTTTCCTGATTTCCCATTTTCCGGTATGAATGGCATCCACGCTGATTTTGCCGTAAAACAGCGAACTGGAGGCCTTGTAACTCAATACGCAAGTCATTGTCCTGTCTTCTTTGAAATCCATCTCAATGGAAGAGTCGTCGCCTGAAATGGAAACCCATTTGCCCACGATTTCCTTTTCTGACGCCCTGTGTATCTGTCCAAGGGTCTTCTCGGCAAACTCCTTCAGGTCTTTGTCGGTGACATTCATCAAAAACCTGTTGGCCTCGTTGAGCCCTATGCAGTTCTCGAGGACATAATTGAGGAGGTACTTGCGGTTTTCCAGATTTTCCATATAGATTTTGGTCCTTTCGTCGTTGAGCCATTTTTCGCACAGAGAGTAAAAACTGCTATCGTCAAAAAGGAAGTTTGAGTTCATCAGAATCTGGTAAGTCTCTTCTCCGCTGATAGGTCTTTTGAAATACACCCAGTTTTTCAGCTGGTCTTCAAGAATGGCACGCAGGTGATAGCACTTCTGGACATTACGGATGAAAGACATGTCACTCAGAGTGTTCCAGGATTCCTGGCTGCTGTTGAAGATGGATTCGTTAGACTTGTCAAACTGAAGAGCCGGATCAAAAGTGTCGGAAAGGATATAATTGAGGAATCTGACCAGAGTATCCCTGGGGATGGCTCTGATGTTGCCCTTGTTATCCAGAGAGAACCTTGTGGCCTCCCAGCCCTTTTCCTCGTTTTTGAGTATGCCTTTTATGTTGGAAATGGTCTCGTCAATGTCGTGGATTACCATCATTGAAATCTGGCGCCTCTTTTCTTTCTGGCGGTTCTTGTCCACAAGATGCGCCACTCCGAAGGTCAGGATGATGGATATGACTGTAGCCACAATGCTAATGGCAAGCTGCTTGGCGGTGTCTGAAAGGTTGAATCTGCTCATAGTTCCAAAATTCTGTCAGGCAAAGTTAATAATTACTATCTTTACAACACCAATATAAAATGTCATGAAAACTCTGTTATTTGTTCTTTCAGCGATGGCTCTGGTTTCTTTCGGATGCCGTTCAAACACAAATGCTCAAAATGACTCTCAGCCTGCGCTTGAGGCTGTTGAACAGGTTCAGGAGCCAGCCCCTGAACCGGCAGCTGACCTTCCTAGAATCGTGAAGCCTGCTGCCTACCAGGCCTGGCTTGCAATAGCAAAGTCTCTCGGCTTGAAGGGCGAGTATGTCTGCCCGGAGAACAGTGCTTTATCATATACGGTTGAACTGGTGGATGAAGAAGGCGCTGAAGGATATATGATCGATGACCAGGTTTTCTGCTATCCGTATAAAGAAGAAGGCTTCTTTACCGTACACTCTCACGTGGAGGCTGCAGAAGGCCAGGGCGGAGAATTCGAGTACACCTTCTACTTCTTTGACGACGATGTCCTGAACAAGATTGAAAGCCCTCTTCCTGTTCCGGATTTCGCAGACTTGCTCAGCGATTCCAAGGACGCTCCTTTGCAGGAAGATATGGTGGAAAAGCTTAAGAATCTTTTCAATTCCCGTCCTAGAGACTTCGTCGCCTATGAATTCTATCCTGAAGAATTCAAAGTCAAGGCATATCTCCATCCCCTTTCCTGGAGCAGAGACGTGGAACCGGATGAA
The DNA here is from genome assembly GCA_902769525.1 of uncultured Bacteroidia bacterium. GTDB lineage: Bacteria > Bacteroidota > Bacteroidia > Bacteroidales > UBA932 > Egerieousia. Next base: position 25,149 of record CACXPG010000019.1, on the reverse strand, counting down.
AAAGGCCATTACAACTGGCTCGAGCAGTTTTATGAAATGCGGGCAGAGCCAGACAAGAACACCTACAAATGGGACGGAGAAAAGTTCATGAAAGCCGAATGACAATGAAAAGGATACTTGTTATAGCCGCCGCTCTTTTACTGATGGCCGGATGTCACAAGGAAGACAGCGACCACAGGGAACCGCCTGTTGTGGGCGCTGTGGATCTGGGCCTGTCTGTAGATTGGGCAGTATGTAACCTCGGGGCGGATAATGCCTGGGAATACGGAAATTATTACTCATGGGGAGAGACATCGCCGAAGTCTGATTACAGATGGCCATACTATGTCTTCTGGCTGAGCGGTGATATGGGAAATGTGAAGCTGAAGAAATATGTCAACTCCGTAACGTATGGCAATATTGACGGAAGGCTGGTTCTGGATGCCTCGGATGATGCGGCACGCAGTAAAGGAGGATCCTGGAGAATGCCTACAAGCAACGAGATCCAGGAACTCATAGACAACTGTACCTGGACTTGGACTACCCTCAACGATGTGAATGGCTATGAAGTAAGGAGCAAAAAGAATGACGGGAGCATCTTCATCCCGGCCGCCGGGGATATGGCTGGAACTACCCTTGATACCGAAGGCCGCAGATGCTGCATCTGGTCCTCTGATTTATTCCAGGGAAATTGTGCCACTGCAGAAAGCCTTGTCGCTGACAAAGGGAAAGTGGAAGTCTCTAATTTCGCCCGTTGCTACGGGTTAAGCATAAGGCCGGTTTACGTATACGACAAATAGTTTTCCGGATGTACGCCAATTCGGCAAAAAGGTTATCTTTGAGGCGTCAAAAAAAGAAAGCATTTTTAAAAGTTAAACAATATTAATTATGGCACAGATTGATCTTAGCAAGTACGGTATTACCGGCGTAAAGGAAATCATTTACAATCCACCTTACGATGTTCTTTTCAAGGAGGAGATGCAGCCAGGTCTTACCGGTTACGATAAGGGACAGCTCACTGAGCTTGGAGCAGTTAACGTTATGACAGGTGTTTACACCGGAAGAAGCCCTAAGGACAAGTTCTGGGTAATGGACGACAAGAGCCGCGACACTATCTGGTGGACATCAGACGAGTACAAGAACGACAACAAGCCTTGCAGCCAGGCAACTTGGGAGGAACTCAAGAAACTGGCCAGAGAGGAGCTTTCCAACAAGAAGCTTTATGTAGTTGACGGATTCTGCGGAGCAAACGCCAACACCAGAATCAAGGTAAGGTTCATTATGGAGGTTGCCTGGCAGGCACACTTCGTTCGCAATATGTTCATCCGCCCTACCGAGGAGGAACTTGCAAACTTCGGCGAGCCTGATTTCGTAGTGCTCACAGCATCTAAGGCAAAGGTCGAGAACTACAAGGAACTGGGCCTGAACTCAGAGACAGCAGTTGTGTTCAACATCACCGAGAAAATGCAGGTTATCCTCAACACCTGGTACGGCGGCGAGATGAAGAAGGGTATGTTCTCATATATGAACTATCTGCTTCCGCTTCAGGGCATTGCTGCAATGCACTGCTCAGCCAACACCAACGAGAAAGGCGAGACCGCTATCTTCTTCGGACTTTCCGGAACCGGCAAGACCACCCTTTCAACCGACGAGAGAAGGGCTCTTATCGGCGACGACGAGCACGGATGGGATGATGACGGAATCTTCAACTTCGAGGGCGGCTGCTATGCAAAGGTCATCAACCTTGACCGCAACGCAGAGCCTGAGATCTACGGGGCAATCAAGAGAGACGCTCTGCTTGAGAACGTTACCGTAGACGAGAAGGGAATGATAGACTTCTCAGACAAGAGTGTCACCGAGAACACCAGGGTATCCTACCCTATCTATCACATTTCCAATATCGTGAAGCCAATCAGCAAGGCTCCTGCAGCAAAGAAGGTTATCTTCCTGTCAGCAGACGCGTTCGGAGTTCTTCCTCCAGTGTCAATCCTCACTCCTGAGCAGACCAAGTACTACTTCCTGTCAGGATTTACCGCAAAGCTGGCCGGAACTGAAAGAGGCATCACCGAGCCTACCCCTACCTTCTCAGCTTGCTTTGGAGCGGCATTCCTTTCACTCCATCCTACCAAATACGGCCAGGAACTGGTAAAGAGGATGGAAAGCGTTGGAGCAAAGGCTTATCTGGTTAACACCGGATGGAACGGAACAGGCAAGAGAATCTCCATCAAGGATACAAGAGGAATCATCAACGCTATCCTGGACGGAAGTATCGACAAGGCTCCAACCAAGAAGATTCCTTATTTCAACTTGGAGGTTCCTACCGAGCTTCCGGGAGTTGCAACCAACATTCTGGATCCGAGAGACACCTACGCATGCGCTTGCCAGTGGGACGAGAAGGCAAAGGATCTTGCATCCCGCTTCATCAAGAACTTCACCAAGTTCACCACAAATGAAGAAGGCAAGGCTCTGGTAGCTGCCGGTCCTCAACTCTAAGATGGAGGATCTGAGGAAGATAATCCAAGATATGGCTGCAGGCGTGAATCCGTCGGATTCCTCACTTGCAGCCATAATTTCATCGTCAGAGTATGACGGTGAACTGTCTCGCTGTGCAGATAGAGTCAGACGGGAGAATTATTCGGACGAGGTTTATCTCAGGGGCCTGATCGAGGTCTCATCCTATTGCAAGAACAATTGCTATTACTGCGGGCTGAGAGCCGGCAACGCAAATGCCTTGCGCTATAGACTATCTAAAGATGAGATACTTGCAGTATGTGAAGAAGGCTACGGCTTGGGGTTCAGGACATTTGTTCTGCAAGGTGGCGAAGACCCTTCTTTCACAGACAGTTTCATCTGCGATGTGGTTTCTTCCATAAAGTCTTCCTTCCCCGGCTGCGCCGTGACGCTTTCTCTGGGCGAGAAGGATTATTCTTCATACAAGTCTTACCGCGATGCCGGAGCGGACCGTTATCTTCTCAGGCACGAGACAGCAGACCAGAAACACTACAGTATGCTTCATCCTGAGTCGATGTCCCTTAGCCGCAGAAAAGAGTGCCTGTTCGCCCTCAAGGAACTGGGCTACCAGGTCGGGAGCGGATTTATGGTAGGTTCTCCTTACCAGAGCGTGGAGAATATAGTTTCGGACATTCGTTTCCTCCAGGAACTGTCGCCGGATATGATAGGCATTGGCCCGTTTGTCCACCACTGGTCAACCCCTTTCAGGGATTTTGAGAACGGTTCGGCGGAACTTACCGTCAGACTGGTAGCGGTGCTGAGGCTGCTTTTCCCCTATTCTCTGATTCCCGCCACCACTTCTCTTGCTACCATCGCTGAGGAAAACCGGAAAAAAGCTCTTCTTTCCGGAGCAAATGTCATAATGCCTAACCTTACCCCTTTGAAAGTCCGGAAAAAATACGAACTTTACGACCGGAAACTCTCGTCATCCCTGGAGAGTGCGCAGGCTCTGGATGGCATCAGGCGGATGCTGGAAGAAATCGGCTACAGGGCCGTCCAGTCCAGGGGAGATGTGAAAAGACAGACAACAAACAATAACCTGATATGAATAAATTGAGAATTCTGTTTGCCTCAGCCATCCTTCTGGTTTGCGGCAACATTTATGCCCAGGACAGCGAGTTCTATTCAGAAATCAAGTCTTTCATGACTGATTACCGCGCTGACTATGACCAGATAGTCAAGGCTTATTTTGAAAACCAGGACCTGAGTCTGGATGACTACACTCTGCTCTACTATGGCTATACATTCACAGACAGCTACAAGCCAGACTATGCTTCAAACAAGGCTGACTCTCTAATCGACCTCAAAAAATACGCCGAGGCCTACGAAGTTCTCAAGCAGGAGCACAAGAGCGACCCTACTTCTCTGCAGACCCTGTTTGACCTTATGGGAATGGCATGGGTTCTGGAAAAGTCCAGTGAGGGGCAGGTTTTCCAGACCAGGTATATCAAGCTGATGACGGCAATAATCCAGGCTTGCGGAGACGGCTCAAGCAAGGATAACGCTATTAAAGTCAACCGCGTGACAGACGAGTACCAGCTGCTGAGCACTTATTTCAAGGCCGCAAGCGTTGTAAAGAAAGAGTTTACAGAAGACGGCATTGACAAGGTCACCATCAAGGATTCAGAAGGAATAGTCAAGGACGTTTACTTCGACTTTTCAAGATATTTGCAGCTTACCGGCAAGTAGTGTCACTTGGCCAGGTTACGGAAGGTTTTCAGATGAAAACTGTCCAGAAGATACTTGCCTAATCCCAAAGGCAGGACAGCAATGTACAGCAGTGGTGAGGCTGCACCGGTGAGGAATTCCCTGAAGCCCATTCTTGCTGAAACAGCATCGTAGCAAATCGCGCTTTTTAATCTGCCGCCAGAGCCGAGCTTGACTCTCTGGTTGTGGTATGCTCTGTATCCCAATGGATTGGAGAACAGAAGCTGCCTGTAGTTGAAAGAATAGCCGTCCGGACTATAGGCACAGAACTGGGTTACAAAAGGCATCAGTGCAAAGACATACTCAGAGTCCAGCTTTTCCCAAAGATAAGCGTCGGTGACGAACTTTTCTCCTTCAAATACAGGGAACTTGTGCTTGCGCAGGACATCTGTCTTGACAATTATCGCCATTTCTCCGAACAGGCCGGCTTTCTTTATCTGTTTCAGGTGAACCTGCTTGCCCTCAAATAAGGACTTTGCTCTCCGGAGAGTCTCTAAGATGTCTGCCTTGCGGCCGGCTGGACTGAAATCCTTGTATGAGACAACGCCGCAGAGCATATTCTCGCCTTTCCCTCCTGCAGTGTTTTTCCAGAAATCCAGAATCTTACTGACAGCCTGCGGGCTGAGTAAGTCATCTGAATCCAGGCACATGAACAGTTCGGAGCACGCAACGTCAACAGCAAAGTTGTGGGCAGACATTTTTCCGGAATTCTCCTGGTAGAAATACCTGATGTCAATCTTATTCTCAGCGATCCATTTTTCCGCCAGTTCTCTTGTGCCGTCCGTTGAGCCGTCATCCACAACAATCCACTCGAACTCCCCTCTTCCTTGGGAGCACAGGCTTTCATACAGGGCAGGCAGTGTGCGTGCCCTGTTGTATGTCGGAGTGAAAACTGTCAGTGAAAAACGATTCATAGTTAGCCTAATACGTTGTAAAGTTAACAAAAAAGGTCTACATCCTTGTGATGCAGACCTTTTCAGTCAGTTCAGCAACAGATTATTTTGCCTCCTTGCTGCACTTGGTGCATCCGATGATGCCCCAGATGCCTGCAGCCAGGATTGCTCCTGCAAACGGGCCGACAATAAAGATCCAGAGGTTTGACAGAGCAGTGCCGCCCTGGAATACTGCCGGTGCAAGTGAACGTGCCGGGTTAACGGAAGTTCCGGTGTAGCGGATGCAAACCAGGTGAACAAGTACCAGTGAAAGGCCGATAGCCAGACCGGCAAAGTTGTTGGTTGCACCGTTGGTCTTGGATGTTGCTCCCAGAACTACAAGCACAAACACGCAGGTGAAGATGATTTCAGCCAGAAGGCCTCCAAGAACTGATACTCCAGCCTGAAGGTCATTGGCTCCGGTTCCAACGAGTCCTGAATTGGTTGTCAGCAGATAAAGCAGAGCAGAGCCGATGAAGGCACCGATGCACTGGAATATGATGTACATAATCATATCCTTAGCGTTCATCCTGCCGCTGAGGAATACGCCCAGGGTGATTGCCGGATTGATATGGCATCCGCTTACTCCACCGATGGTGTAAGCCATTGCCACAACAGCAAGACCGAAAGCGAAGGCTGTTCCGATTACGGTAGCGGCATTGGCCACTGTAGAACAGTCTGAAGAACAGTTAAGGCTGACAGCCACACCGCAGCCCATTAGAACCAGCACCATTGTGCCGAACATTTCTGCTAAATACTTCTTCATATCAGTATGGTTTTAGTAGTTGTTTTCGCAAATTTAATAAAAAATAGTCCTAAATGAAATACAGTTCGGAGGCTTTTCCCCTCGGCAAAGTGGCCAGAAGGCAATTGTCTGCTCCAATTTCGGCAAGCGCCCGGCTGGATGCATCAAGAGCGGTTTCGGGAGTGTTGTTGTTGTCCGAAAGATGGCACAGGAAAATGTGGGACAGGGTGCCTTCTCTGTTTGTCCAGGCGTCTTTGATTGTTTCGGCCGCCTGAGAGTTGCTAAGGTGTCCGTTTCCTCCCCGGATTCTTTCCTTGAGGATGTATGTGTAGTCTCCCTCTTCCAGCATCTGCTCGTCGTAATTGCTTTCAAGAATAAGCATATCCGCTTTCCTTGCATATTCAGCGATTTTGGGAGTCATTCTGCCACAGTCTGTTATGAGGGTAATCCTACGCCCGTCGAACAGAATGTGGTATCCTACAGTCTGGGATGCGTCGTGTGAAACTTCAAACGCTGTGACCTTGACGCCGCAGATATCTTCCTCCTTGCCGATATCTACAGTATGAAGGCTTCCACCCAGTTTCCCTCTGGTGTACATGCAGTGGTGAAGGGCTTCAGAAATAGCCCGGGTGGTGTAAACCGGCTTGTGGTATCTGGACGAAATGATACCCAGGGCCTTTATATGGTCCGAATGGTCGTGAGTTACCAGAATGAAACTAATATCCTGGAGGCTTATCCCCTTTTCCGACAATTTCTTTGCGCAGGTACGGGGCCCCACTCCGGCATCGATGAGGAAAGATATCTTCCCGTCCGAAAACCAGTAGCAGTTTCCGCTGCTTCCGCTTGAAAGCGACAGGAAGCTGATCATTACAGAGTCTTGATCAGTCCTGTGAACAGAGCAGTCATCTTTACAACGGCTGCGTCAGCGGCCTTGATGACTTCCTGCTCGTCATTGACGAAGTCTGCCTTTTCCGTGTCTCCTGAGGCATTGGTGATTATGGAAACTCCGAATACCTTCATACCGCAGTGGCGGGCTACAATCACTTCAGGTACAGTGGACATTGCAACTGCATCTCCGCCGATCAGTCTCATATACCTGTACTCGGCCTTGGTCTCGTAAGAAGGGCCGCTGCCGGCTACATAGACTCCAGTCATAAGAGTGAAACCGTTTTCCATCGCGATCTTCTTGCCCCTTTCGATAAGAGTTTCGTCGTATGGGTGGCTCATGTCAGGGAAACGGGTACCGAAGGACTCCATATTCGCGCCAATCAGCGGGTTAGGCAGAAGGTTAATGTGGTCTACAATGGCCATAATGTCGCCGACTCTGAAAGAAGGGTTCAGGCCGCCGCAGGCACAGGAAGCCAGCAGATATTCAACACCCAGAAGCTTCATCACCCTGATGCAGATGGTAACCTGGTCCATGGTGTAGCCTTCATAGTAATGGAATCTGCCCTGCATGCACATTACCTCTTTGCCGCCCAGCTTTCCGAATATCAGGTTGCCCTTGTGACCTACAGCTGTAGATACCGGAAAATTAGGAATTTCGCTGTACGGAATGATGAAAGGATCTTCTATCTTGTCTGCAAGTGCACCCAGACCGCTGCCCAGGATGATTCCTGCTAACGGGTGACGGTCTCCGATTCTCATTTTAAGATAATCGGCCGACTGGAAAATTTTTTCTTCTCTTGGTATCATATCATCAATGTTTTAAATTGTTTCGCCTGTCAGTTTGCCGTAAAGCCTGCGGACATTGGAAAGGATTTCGTCTTCTCCGTCTATATGCCTGTTTTCCATTACAATCCTGCCGTTGCACACAACAGTCTGGACACAGTCCGAATGTGCCGAGTAGACCAGGTTGGCGGCAAAGTTGATGTTCGGGGTAAAGCTGTAGTTGTTAATGTCTATGATGGAAAAGTCCGCAAGGGCCCCTTCCCTTATCACTCCGCCGTACAGTCCGTAGGCCTTGTATCCGTTGCGGGTAGCGCTTGCCAGAAGCTGCGGAAGCGGAATCGCAGAAGGGTCTTTTCTCCACGCCTTCTGGACCAGGGCGGCGATTTTCATAGTCTCCATCATGTCCAGGTTGTTGTTGGAGGCGACTCCGTCTGTTCCAAGGCAGATGTTGGCCCCGGCATCCTGCAATTCCTGGAACTTGAACTTGTATCCGGAAGCCAGCTTAAGGTTGGAGTTGATGTTGTGGACAACATTCACTCCATTGGTCCCGAGTGTGGATATGTCTTTCTCGCTGAGCCAGATGCAGTGCGCCGCCAATATGTCCGGAGAGAAAACTCCGAATCTGTCCAGATACTCGACAGGAGAACCGCCGTGAGCCTCGATGCAGTCATTCAGTTCCTGGGCCGTCTCGGCGATGTGGATATGGACCTTCAGGTTATGCTCCTTGGCGAACCTGCAAGCCCAGACGATGTTGTCTTCCCCTACCGTATAGATCGAGTGAATGCCGACTTCGAATATGTTGAGCGGGTTCCAGTGCCGGGACCTTTCGTACATTGTCTGGCAGTTTTCCCTTTGCCGCTCCATCTTTTCCTTGTCTCCAAGATCCAGGAAAACAAAGGAATGCGCGCCTCTGAGCCCCATTTCACAGGTAGCCTGGACCGCTGACGGGACATTGAAATACTGGTCGTTGAAGAAGGTGGTGCCGGTCTTGATCATTTCCAGGCAGGCCAGCTTTGTGCCCCAGTAGACGATTTCGTCGTCCAGTCTGGTTTCCATCTCCCAGATCCCGGCTAGCCACTTGTGGAGTTTCTCGTCCTCCTTGCTGCCTCTCATTACGGTCATTGCGGCGTGGGTGTGCATATTGGCAAACCCGGGGATAATAGCCTTTCCCCTGCCGTCTATGATTTTTGTCAGATCTGTTATGGAATCTATGTCTATGCGGTCCGCTATTTTGGAGATTTTCTCCCCGTCTACAAGCACGGAAACCTGCTTCCCTTCAAGATATATGTCTTTTATAAGAATCTTTCCCATTTCCTATTATTTGGGCACAATTTACGAAATTATTCAGTGATTTACTAATTTTGCGGCAAACAGTTTATGTTATGATTTCAAAAGAACTCATATCCCCGCACACCATAGCCGTAATAGGCGCTTCCAACGATTTGCTCACTCCTGGCGGCAGCCTGGTCAAGAACCTGGTAATGAACAACTATCAGGGAAATATCTTCGCTGTCTCGGCGACATCTGACAATGTCCAGGGCATCAAGGCCTACAGGCATCTTGTAGATATACCGGATGTGGATATGGCTTTCATCGCCGAGGATAACGGAAACACCCTTGCTTCTATAGAAACGCTTTGCCAGAAGAAAAGCTGCAAGGCTATTGTGGTTTTTCCCGATACGGTATCCTCCCCTGTTATGGACAGTGCCCAGGCTCTGGAGAGAACCCGCCAGATCTGCAGCACGTTCGGAACCACGCTTGTCGGCCCTAATTCTTCCGGAATAGCCCTTGACACCTACTGCGGCCTTTACACCAAGGCTTCCATCAGAAAGGGCGGAAACGTGGAGATAATTTCGTCATCCAGGACTACGATTTCCTATATGGTGGAATCCGCCCCGAGATACGGCCTTAACATTTCAGGCATTTACTCGGTGGGCTATTCTCCGCTTACCACGGTAGAAGATATCCTGGAATGGATGGACCAGAACTGGGACGAGTACGGAAGCCCGAACAAAGTGATAGCCATCTATATAGAGAGGATTTCCGATTCTGCCAGAATGATGGCCTGCTGCCGTTCCCTGATAAGCAAGGGAGCCGGTATTGTAGGCGTTTTGGCATCTCACAACAAGGTGGTGGCTTCTCTTTTCAAGAAGTGCGGCGTGGTAAGGGCCAGCGGAAGGGACGAACTGATCAACATCGTATCGATTCTGGCAAAGGGCCGTCCGGAAGGAAGGCGTATTGCGATACTTACCCAGGCTGGCGGCCCTGCCGTTATGCTCCGCGATATGCTTACCCGCAAGGGCGTGGAGGTTCCATATATGTTCTTTGAAGACTACAGTTTCGGAAAAACTGCCGGCCAGATCTCGTCTCTTATAGACTCAATGGACCAGAATCCCGATATCGACGGGACGGTGGTTATTTTCGGCCTTAAGGAAATGAGCGACTCTTCTGAAGTTTCCAACGTGATTTTCAGGAAGGTGCGCCAGACCGAGAAACCGCTTTACCCGCTTTTCACATCCGAATCTTCATACCAGGAATATATCACCGAATTCCATAACCAGGGCGGTATCACCTTTACAGACGAGGTTGTGTTCGCCCAGGCCCTGGCAAACGTGATTACCACTCCTCCGGCAAGTGTAGAGGGATCCTCCCCCGCTATCGACAAGTATCTTATCAAGCGCACCATAGATGAAAGCCCGGAAGGCTGGATGCCTCCGTTTATGGTTCAGCAGATACTCGATGCCAGCGGCATTAACCGCATCCGGCAGATTGTGGCCCTGACGGAGGACGAGGCCGTTGAAGCAGCCATATCTATAGGATATCCTGTTGTAATGAAGGTTGTCGGCCCTCTTCACAAGACTGAGGTAGACGGTGTGTCGCTGAATATTGCCGACGAGCATACCCTTCGTTCAGAATATCAGAGGATGGTGAACATAGAAGGTGTCACCGGCTTCATTCTCCAGCCGATGATAGACTCCCACATTATAGAGCTTCAGATTTCGGCTGTCAGGGAGCCTAATTTCTCCCCGCTGATTTCCTGCTCTCTGGGAGGAATATTTGCTGACGCTATGGAGGACATAAGCTACTGCATGGCGCCGGTTTCTTCAGAGGAGGCTGAAACAATGATTACTAGCCTGAAGGCATATCCTATAATCGGAGGCTATCGTGGACAGGAAGGTGTGAACCAGGTGCTTTTCGGCGACCTTATAAGAAGAGTTTCCGCACTGTGCATGTCCACTCCTCAAATTGTCGAGATGGAACTTAACCCAGTATTCGGCGATGAAAGAGACGTGACCGTGATTGGAGCCAGGATTAGGATTGAAAAATAGAAGCAGATGAAAAAAGTCGCAGATTGGTGGAAAGGACTGGATCCTTCTATGAAAGCTTTGATTCTCATCGGGATAATATGTCTTCTGGGCATTATCCTCAGATGGGATTATGTCTGTGGAGGAATCAAAAAAGGTTTCAATTTTTACTCAGGAGGCGCAGATTAACCATTTTTGATTAAATTTGCACGATTGCTATGGCTACAAGAAGAGATATGGACAAGACCTTGGACCAGCTCGAGAGATTGATTCAGGAGCTGGTTCGCCGATATGAAGTGGCAGCAAGAGACCGTTCCGATCTTCAGGCCGAGCTTTCAAAAACTAAAACTGAATTGTATAACGCTAAAAACAAGATAGCAGAACAGGAGAAAAAACTGGAGCATTTCGAACTGAAGCAAGCTTTCTTTTCCGCTGAAGGGTCTGACAAGAGGGCAAAGAAACAGCTGGGAAAGATTGTGAAAGAGATTGATAAGTGCATTTCTCTGCTCAACGAATAATATGGCACTCACCAAGAGCAACATAGAAGTTACGGTGGTGATAGACGGTATTCCTTTGAAATACCTGTGTACACCTGCAGAGGCAGAGCTTTTCCAGAAAGCAGAGAAGCTTATCAACAGTGAGATCGAATCCTTCAGGAGGAACCGAGACAGCATCACCGCTGATTACAACAAAACCCTGATTGCAGTCATGATAAAACTTGTGATGGGAGCTTTGAGGAAAGAGAGCGAAATGGAAGATTCTATGGTATCCTTGAAGGAAATAAATACTCAACTTGCTGATTATCTCCAGCATAACAAATGAACTTTTAGCCGCCAGGAGGCTCTTTGCGAAAATCAACACTAAAACAATCCCGGGCTCAAAAGGACAGACAATGACAGGCCTAGGTTACCTTTAGGGGGATTCCGCAAGCGGGACGTTGGAAGCCAGCGTCTGGAACAGGGCCCAAATCTTAATCATTTAAGATTTTTCGAAAACAGTCCTCCTGACGGCTTTTTTATATACTACAAGCATTATGGGAATCAATTTGACTACAATCATCTTAATCGCTGCAGCTTTCCTGCTGGGTGCTCTTTTGGGATTTATCATAGTACGTCCTGTCGTTTTGAAGAACAAGAGATCCAAGATACTTGAGGAAGCTGAGAAAGAAGGCGAGAATATCAAGAAGGAAAAGATATTCCAGGCCAAAGAGAAGTTCCTGCAGCTCAAGACCGAGCACGAGCAGTACATCAACAGCAAGAACAATGTTATCAGAGAAACTGAGAACAAGCTCAAGCAGAGAGAACTTCAGATTAACCAGCAGAGTTCCGAGATCTCAAGGAGAGAAAAGGAAATAGAAGCTATCCGCAACAATCTCCGCCTCCAGGCAGACATCGTCGCTAAGAAAAGCGAGGAATACGAAAAGCTCCGCCAGCAGGAGATCATAAAGATTGAGAACATTGCCGGAATGAGCGCCGAGGAGGCCAAAAAGCACCTTATGGAGGCTATGAAAGCCGAGGCGAGAACTGATGCCCAGTCCTATATCAACGATGTTATGGACGAGGCCAGGCTGAGCGCTTCCAAGGAAGCCAAGAGGATAGTTATAAACACTATCCAGAGGACAGCCCCGGAAATCGCCATTGAGAATGCGGTTACCGTATTCAATATAGACAACGACGAGATCAAGGGCCGAATCATCGGAAGAGAGGGAAGGAACATCCGCGCCCTCGAGGCCGCCACTGGAGTTGAAATCGTTGTTGACGACACTCCTGAAGCCATCCTGCTTTCTGCCTTTGACCCTGTAAGAAGGGAGGTTGCAAGACTTGCCCTCCATCAGCTGGTGGCTGACGGAAGAATTCACCCTGCCAGAATCGAGGAAGTTGTCGAGAAGGTTAAAAAGCAGCTCGAGGACGAGATTCTGGAAACCGGAAAGCGCACCTGCATCGACCTTGGCATTCACGGCCTGAACATAGAACTTGTCAAGCTGGTGGGCAGGATGAAATACCGTTCATCCTACGGCCAGAACCTGCTGCAGCACTCTAGAGAAGTTGCCAACATCTGCGCCACTATGGCCTCAGAGCTTGGCCTGAACGCAAAGGCTGCAAAGAGAGCCGGTCTGCTGCACGATATCGGAAAGGTCTGCGAAGAGGATCCGGAACTTCCACATGCAATGCTCGGTATGAGAATGGCCGAGAAGTACAAGGAGAAGGCTGATATTTGCAACGCCATTGGTGCGCACCACGAGGAAATCGAGATGACAAGCCTTATTTCTCCTCTGGTTATGGTCGCCGATGCAATTTCTGGTGCAAGGCCTGGTGCAAGACGCGAAGTTATAGAAAGTTACATCAAGCGTCTGAAGGATATGGAAGGCATCGCCCTCTCCTACCCTGGCGTAACCAAGACCTATGCTATCCAGGCTGGAAGAGAGCTCAGGGTAATTGTCGGAAGCGACCAGGTTTCCGACAAGGACATCGAGACTCTGTCCGCTGAAATTGCCAAGAGAATCCAGAACGAGATGACTTATCCGGGACAGGTGAAGATCACCGTCATCCGCGAGTCCCGTTCAGTGGCTTTTGCAAAGTAAAATCACTTCAGGAGCATTTAATACAGCAATAGCATAATCAAAGTAACCTGTGGCCGCCCATGGCCTCATGAATGGGTGTCTTGGCTTGCCAAGACGGGACGAGCGAAGCGAGGGTTACTGATTATGCTATTGCTGTATATAGTTATTGCTGTACTTATTCAGCGCGTTTGTTTCTGTTTGAATAGATCTTGTCAACGATAAGGGAGATGGCACCGTCTCCTGTAACGTTACATGCCGTGCCGAAGCTGTCCATCGTGATATACAGGGCAATCATAAGAGCCTGAAGTGTAGCGTCGAACCCAAGTATCGACTCCAGTATCGCCAGAGCCGCCATTATAGCTCCGCCAGGAACTCCCGGAGCCGCTACCATTGTGATGCCAAGCATAAAGATGAATCCTGTATAAAGCCCTATTCCCGTAGGCAGACCCATCATATACATAATGGCGAAGGCGCAGGCCACGATCTTGAGTGTGCTGCCCGCCAGATGGATTGTGGCGCAGAGAGGAACCGTAAACGAGGAAACTCCGTGGTCCACGCCATTCTTTCTGGTCTGTGCCAGGGTAACGGGTATCGTGGCCGCAGATGACTGGGTGCCCAGAGCCGTGACGTATGCCGGAAGCATGTTCCAAAGGCATCTGAACGGATTCTTCCGGCTGATTGCACCCGCCACTATGAACTGGAGCACCAGCCATACGATGTGCATCGCGAATATCACCAGAATAACCTTCAGGAAGAGTTTAAGTACAGATGACACTTGTCCTTCCATGCTTAGTATAAGGAAAATACCGAAGATAAAGAAAGGCAGCACCGGAATAATCACGTTCTTTATTATCAGGTTGATTATATCGCGGAACTCTTCCAGAACCTTAGTCATTGTCACCGATTTGGAATAGGCGGCGCCAAGCCCGAGGACGAATGCCAGGATAAGGGCGCTCATGACTCCGAATACAGGAGGCATGTCAACAGTGAAAAACGGCTTGATTCCAGTAGAATCACTCAGCGATGTCAGAGCAAAGCCCGGATCTTTGACCAAGATTGCCGGATAGGTCAATTCGCAGGTAAAATAGGAGAAGTAGCCGGCTATGACGGTCGAGACATAAGCCAGCAACACTGTAATAAGAAGGAGCTTCCCCGCCCCTTTTCCCATCTCGGCGATGCCTGGAGCCACCAGTCCCAGTATCAGCAGCGGGATAATGAATCCCAGAAAGTTGCTGAACAGGGAATTGAAAGTGGCGATTGCTTTGGCAGCCCAAACTGGGAAGAACAGGGAACAGAGAATACCCAGAGCTATCGCTATAATCACCTTGGGCAGAAGCCCTAGCCTGAATTTTTTCTTCTTGTGTGTCATAGTCAATTATTTTACTGCTGTCATTTTCTTCCACACATATCCTATGTAGAGAATCACAAACGGCACGGCAAGCGATACCCAGGCCATTGTCTTGAGAGTGTAAAGGCTTGACGAGCTGTTGTATAGTGTCAGAGAACTCTGCACATCGTTCAGGGAATGGAAATAAGCCATATCGCCGAAGCCGATGTCAAGAAGAATTCCCCAAACAGCAAGGAACACTCCAAGGCCTGTCAGGTAGAACGAAGGCTTACCCCTAAGCAAAGCTCTGCCCAGACCTGAGAGAACGATAACCACACCAGCCAGGAATATAGCGGCTATCCACCAGTGTGAAAGCATATTGTGGAGATATGCGTATTTTTCCTCTACAATCGGGCCGTCTGTGCCGTTGAAGGCAGCTGATGACGTGTCTACCCTGTAGCCGGCAGAAAGGAACATGCATACGACAAAGGCCACGAAGAAAACTACAAAACCCAAGGCTGTAACCTTCAGCCGGCTTTGGCATCTTGCGGCAATGTCAGACGCCGTGTCCCCTTCCATTTTAGAGCACTGGCCGTAAACGTAAAGCATTCCCAGAGTCCTTGCGGCAAGGAATACCACGATGCCAAGCAGGAGGTTAAACGGCTTGAATATCAGTTCCAGGCCCCTGTAGTCGTTTGTCCAGTAAGAAACTATGTTGGCAGACGGTACAGTAAGGCTCATCTTGTCCATTGCGTAGTTCCCTCCGGAAATGAAGGTAGCCACTGCCACACCCACCAGAATGGTTCCGAGCAGACCGTTAAGTTTTAGGAAGATATCATAGGTTTTCCTGCCAAGAAGATTCTTCTCCTTGTTCCGGAATTCATACGAAAAAGCCTGGACCACAAAGCTCAGCAGAATGATAATCCACAGCCAGTAGGCACCGCCGAAACTGGTGGAATAGAATAGCGGGAACGAAGCAAACGCCGCACCGCCGAAAGTAACCAGGGTTGTGAATGTAAGCTCCCATTTATGGCCGAAAAGGCCCAGCAGAAGCTTCTTCTCGTCTTCTGTCCTGGCCACTCCGCCCAGAAGGGTCTGCCCTCCCTGGACGAACATCAGAAACACCAGGGCCGCACCCAGAACGGATACTATCGCCCACCAGTAAAGTTGCAGAAAATGATATGTTGTCATAGCGTGTTCTATTTATTGTCAGACGATTAGTTCCATTTGATGCCTTCCGGGCCTTTCTTTATCTGGTTGAAGGCAATCTTCAGTTCCGCTATCAGAAGTGTCGTGAAAAGCACGGCGAAGATTATGAAGGTGGTCCAGACATTGCCGGATGAAACTCCGGAAACCGATGCCTGCACCGGCAGCAGATCCTGGATAGTCCACGGCTGACGCCCTACTTCCGCCACAATCCAGCCTGCCTCCGCACAAATATAGACCAGCGGCACAGACACAATCGCGAGGAAAATGAACCATTTTTTCTTCTCGATAACCTTCTTCTTCCACAGCCAGAAGCAGGCAAGAAGGAATACGATGAAATATCCTCCAAGCGTAACCATTATCCTGAACGAGTAGAATGTCATCGGTATGTTAGGAATACTCTCCTTAGGGTCTTTCAGGAATCCGTAGCCGAAATACTCGAAGTTGTCGTCGAGATACTGCTGGGCCTGGGCAAGGACCTGGTTCCGGATGTTTGTGTCTGGATTATCCTTGTGCTGGCCGTAGAGTTCAAGAGCTCTTCTTGCCATATTTCCCCTTTCCACCTTTTCCTGGAAGGAGATGGCGGTCCTTTCCTCCCCGTTCTTGTCCACATATTTGTAACCGCCTTCGATTATGTCGTTTATGCCAGGGACAAAGCTGTCAAAGTCCATATTTGCCAGGAACGACAGACCCTTTGGAAAAGAGATGTGGAAAAGGTAAGGTTTTTCATCGTTGTCATACTCTTTCTTAGGATTCAGTATTCCGATTCCAACCAGCGGGGTTCCGTTTTCTCCGCGATAAAGTCCCTCCATCGCCGCCAGTTTCATAGGCTGCGTTTTGGCAACCGTCACGGCAGAACTGTGGCCGGTGACCATCAGCATAAATATTGAAAACAGTCCGAATACAGCCGCGTACTTGATGCTTCTCATGGAAAACTCGTGGTTCCTCTGCTTTTTGAGATACCAGCAGGAAATCGCGATTACCACAATGGATGCAACCAGGAATCCGCTCAATACGCTGTGAGAGAACTTGGTGATAGTGGTGGAAGAGAAGACGATCCCCCAGAAATCCACCATTTCGTTTCTGGCAGTTGCCGGATTGAAGGCCACCCCTACCGGGTTCTGCATCCAGCCGTTGGCCGTCAGAATCCAGTATGCGGAAATGTTGGCTCCAATTGCCGTAAGCCAGGTGGAAAGCAGGTGGAATCCCTTGCTTACCTTGTTCCAGCCGAAGTACATCACGGCAAAGAAGGTGCTTTCAAGGAAGAAGGCGAATATTCCCTCAATGGCAAGCGGAGCTCCGAATATATCCCCCACAAACCAGGAATAGTTGCTCCAGTTTGTTCCGAACTCGAACTCCAGGATTATGCCCGTGGCAACGCCGCAGGCAAAGTTTATGGCAAAGATCCTGCTCCAGAACTGGGTGAGCTTTTTCCAGGACTCGTCGTTTGTCCTGTAATATTTTGTCTCGAAGATTGCTATCAGGATTCCCAGTCCCAATGTTAGCGGCACAAACAGCCAGTGGTACATGGCCGTGAGCGCGAACTGCAGTCTCGAAGCGTCTACAAGTGAAGATAGTAACATATCACGGTTGTTTAGTCAGGTTTTCTCGGACGTGTTCCGCCTTTTCAGCGTCAGTGTCATATCCGGACAGTTCCGGGCGGAAAAAGAACACCCTCAGTATCAGGAACATAATCGCGAGTTTTATCAGGATGATAATCCAAAGTGTCTTACCGACTTCCATATTCCTGAAGCCGTCGCGATAAAACTCATATACTTTTCTGAAGATGTTCACTTTTCAAATTTAACAAAATCAAATGAAAATGGCTTGATTTTTGACTTATCTTTGTGTCAAATAAAACGAATCATGGGAAAGGAAATAAATAAAGGCAGAAGAGATGCCCTCAAGACCGCCGGCCTGTTCGTGGCCGCTTTGGTAGGCACAAGTATAGTTAACAAGCTGGATGCGGTTCCTGCTATCGCCGGGCAGAATCAGCAAAAGTCGAGAATTGTCAGAAAGGCAGTTTTTGTGTCCAAGAACTGCAAGGTTCACAAGCAGATAGCCTCTAAGGCGAAGAACCTTGAAGACTGCCTGCTCTGCATTGACGCCTGCCCGAGAAAGGCAATCGTTGTCACCGATATAAAGGGCGCAAAAATAAAAGGCCCTCAACTCAAGGAGGACCTTTGTATCGGTTGCGGCCGCTGTGTCAGAGTTTGCCCTGAAAATCCTAAGGGATGGGAAATCTGGGACAGGACCAACAACAAGAAGCTGATGTAAACGGTTGGACTATTGGTCGTAACCGTCGTAATGCTCTTCGATTTGTTCCAGACTGTCAATCTTGAAAGTGTCTCCGTCCTGGACGAGAGTCAGCTTTATGGTGTAATGATACTCTTTGTTTTCGCCCTGGTCATGGGTGCAGGACACTAAATATGCATCCCCTTCAGGTTTGATGGTGCGTGTCTTCAATCCGCCGGTATCTCCGCCGCCATTGTAGCATAAAAGCCAGATTGCCATGCATTCGCCTTCGCAATCATAATCATACGAGTCCATAAGCCACTGTTTCATCTTAGGGGTTATATTGCTGTTGATGAACTCGTAGTTTACAATGTCTTTGTCAAATACTTCATCATAAACCTTATAGAATCCCTCCAGGAAAGCCTTTCCAGCGGCAACCTTTGCAGAGTCAATAATAGCTGCAGCTGCCTCGGTCTGTGCAGTTTCAGATTGAGCCTGGCCGTTTGGCTCTTCAGCTTTGTTGTTGGATTTGCAGGCAAAGAAGACTAAGGCGCCCAGCGCCAGTACAGAAAAGAGTCTAATTGTTCTCATTGTCTTGTTTATTTACGGTTTTTGTATGCCTTGAGTGTGTTCTGGAGAAGCGAGGCGATTGTCATAGGCCCCACTCCGCCGGGAACTGGAGTTATGTAGCTGCATTTAGGGGCGACATTGTCAAAGTCCACATCCCCTACCAGACGGTATCCGCTCTTTCTGGAAGCGTCTTCAATGGAGTTGATTCCCACATCGATGATTACCGCTCCGTCCTTTACCATATCTTCCTTGACAAAGAAAGGGATTCCGATTGCAGCAACTATGATATCGGCTTCCCTGGTGTACTTGGCTATGTCCTTTGTGCGGCTGTGGCACATGGTCACCGTGCAGTCTCCGGGATAGCCCTTCCTTGAAAGGAGGTTCGCCATCGGACGTCCGACTATGTTGCTTCTTCCCAGGACAACGCAGCTCTTGCCCTTGGTTTCTATCTTGTTGCGTTCAAGAAGAGTCATTATTCCCATCGGGGTTGCCGGAAGGAAAGTGTCCTGGCCCAGCATCATCTTTCCGGCGGAAACAGGATGGAATCCGTCAACGTCCTTTTCGGGAACTATAGTCGCGATCACCTTGTTCTCGTCGATGTGCTTAGGGAGAGGAAGCTGGACGATCAGGCCGTCTATATTGCTGTCCGCATTGATATTGCTTATTATTTTCAGCAGTTCTTCTTCCGTGGTCTCTTCAGGAAGACGGATGACGTCGGAAGTGAATCCAGCGTCCGCGCACGCCTTTTCCTTGTTGGCTACGTATGTTTTGCTGGCGGGATTGTTGCCTACCAGAATGGCCGTGAGTGAAGGTCTGCGGCCTCCGTTTGCAAGTATCTGTTCAACTTCCTGCCTGATTTCGGCTCTGATTGCGGCGCTTTCCGCCTTGCCGTCCAATAACTTGTATTCCATCTGATTGCGTTGTTATCTTCCCATATTCCTGAGGTTGCGCATCTGGGCCATACGGTTTCTGAGGCCTCCTCCGGCAACGTTCTTCATTACTTTCTTTGTCTGCTCGAACTGCTTGATGAGGCGGTTCACTTCAGCGATGGAAGTGCCGCTTCCGCTTGCAATCCTGTTTCTGCGGCTGCCGTTGAGCACTTCCGGGTGCTCTTTCTCAAACGGTGTCATAGACTGGATGATGGCTTCCACATTCTTGAAGGAGCTGTTGTCTATGTCCACGTCCTTGAGGGCCCTGCCTACACCAGGGAGCATGCTTGCCAGATCCTTGATGTTACCCATCTTCTTGATCTGCTGGATCTGCTGGTAGAAGTCGTTGAAGTCGAACTGGCTCTTGATGAGTTTCTTCTTCAGTTTGCGGGCTTCTTCCTCGTTTATCTGCTCCTGGGCTTTCTCAACGAGGGTTACGACGTCTCCCATTCCCAGGATTCGGTCTGCTATACGTTCAGGATGGAAGACATCCAGCGTATCCAGCTTTTCGCCTGAGGATATGAACTTGATAGGCTTGTTGACAACGGCCTTGATGGAGAGTGCGGCACCGCCTCTGGTATCGCCGTCGAGCTTGGTCAGAACCACTCCGTCAAAATCCAGGACATCGTTGAAGGCCTTGGCTGTCTCAACTGCATCCTGACCTGTCATTGAGTCTACTACAAATAGTATCTCGCTCGGGTTCAGGGCTTTCTTGAGGTTGCCTATCTCTGTCATCATCTCCTGGTCCACGGCAAGTCGTCCGGCTGTATCCACGATCAGCACATCGTACTGCTTGGCCTTTGCCTCCTTTACCGCATTCTCGGCGATCTTGACGGGATTCTTGACTCCTTCCTCTGTATATACCGGAACGTCAATGGATTCTGCCAGCACCTTCAACTGGTCTATTGCTGCCGGACGGTAAACGTCTCCGGCCACGAGCATCACTCTCTTTCCCCTCTTGTTCTTGAGCTGGTTGGCAAGTTTGCCTGAGAATGTGGTCTTACCGGAACCCTGGAGACCTGCCACGAGAATGATTGCAGGGTTTCCCTTCAAGCTGATGTCCGTGGCGCTGCTTCCCATCAGGCGGGCAAGCTCGTCGTGGACTATCTTGACCATCATCTGGCCCGGCTTGACGCTCTTTATGACGTCCTGGCCAAGTGCAACCTGCTTTACGTCATCGCAGAAGCTCTTGGCCACCTTGTAGCTAACGTCGGCCTCGATGAGAGCCCTTCGGATATCTTTAAGGGTCTCCGATATATTTACTTCAGTAATCCTGCCCTGTCCTTTCAGCAGGCGGAACGACCGGTCTAGTCTGTCTATTAGGTTATCAAACATATTACTTTACGATTTCATCTGAATAGTAGGCCTTTGCAAGGTCTTTCTGGTTGTAGCGCATAGCCATCACCTGGCCGTAGGCGCCGGCGGTGTGCAGAGCAACGAGGTCTCCCCTCTTTGTTTCAGGAAGCCAGATGTTATGTGCAAACTTGTCTGAACTTTCGCATACAGGGCCTACAACATCATATTTGGTCTTCTTGCCGGTTGAAACCAGGTTTTCTATGTCGTGATGTGCCTGATAGAGGGCCGGACGGATGAGGTCGTTCATTCCGGCATCCAGAATCACGAACTTCATCTTCTGCCCTATCTTGACATACAGCACCCTGGAAATCAGGTGTCCGCACTGTGCTACAATAGCCCTTCCCGGCTCAAAGTGGATCTTCTGGCCAGGCCTAACCTTGAGGTTCTTGTTAATGAGTTCAAAGTAGTCTTTGAAGTTGGCAATCGGGTTCTGGTTAGGATTCTGGTAATCAACTCCCAGTCCGCCGCCAAGGTTCAGGTTCTCTATCTTTATGTTCCTCTCTATGAACCAGCTCTGGAGCTGCTCCACCATCCTGCAAAGCAGAGGGAACACGCTCATGTCCAGGATCTGGCTTCCCACATGGAAATGCAGTCCGATGAGTTTCACGTTCTTGAGGCCTTTCAGAAGGTCTGCCACAGCCTGGAACTCCCAAGGGCTGATTCCGAACTTGTCCTCCTTCCTTCCTGTGGAAATGTATTTGTGGGTATGTGCGTCAATATCCGGATTCACTCTCAGCGATATCCTTGCGATAACTCCCATTCCTGCAGCCAGATCGTTGATAATCTGTATCTCAGGCACGCTCTCGCAGTTGAAGCTGTAGATTCCGGCCTTCAGGGCGGTCTTGATTTCACGGTCGCTCTTTCCCACTCCGGCATAAACTATCTTGGATGGCGCAAAGCCGTTCTTTATCGCGATTTTCACTTCGTTTCCGCTCACGCAGTCCGCTCCGAGCCCTGCCTTGCAGATTGTCTGCAGGATCTTTGGCTCTGCGTTGGCCTTTATGGCATAATGCGCATTGTAGCCGAATTTCTTTGTGTATGAAGTGTAAACCTTCAAAGTCTCCTTCAGGAGATCCATGTCATAATAATAGAAAGGTGTACGGATACTACCGAATGCCTCTATCGCCTTCTTGGTTATCATCTGCTTAATTTTTAATGCATTTTTGAATGAGTGCAAATCTAATCAATTTTTCATTAAATTTGTGCATTGTCCGTACGCTGGACTGTCGCCTCGGGCAATGCTTTCACACAACAGACAGTATAGTTAATTGTTTAAAATATTTTAGATTATGGCAAAAGGACCTATCACTCAGTTCATTGACCACCATTACCGTCATTTCAACTCAGCCGCTATGGTTGACGCTATCAAGGCTTACGAACAACTTCTGGCAGAAGGCGGAAAGATGATGCTTGCAATGGCCGGCGCAATGAGTACTGCAGAACTGGGACTTTCCCTGGCAGAGATGATCCGTCAGGACAAGTTCGCAATTGTTTGCTGCTCAGCAAACAACCTCGAGGAGGACATCATGAACCTTGTAGCCCACTCACACTACAAGAGAGTTCCTCACTACAGAGACCTCACCCCACAGGACGAGCAGGAACTGCTGGACAACCACCTTAACCGTGTCACCGATACCTGCATCCCTGAGGAAGAGGCTTTCAGAAGGCTGGAAGACCATCTGGTTGACGCATGGAAAGATTCCGCCGCAAAGGGAGAGAGGCTTTTCCCTTACGAGTTCATGTACAAGGTAATCCGCAGCGGTGTCCTGGAACAGTACTATGAGATAGATCCAAAGGACAGCTGGGTTCTTGCAGCCTGCGAGAAGAACATCCCTATCATAGTTCCTGCCTGGGAAGACTCCACTACCGGAAATATCTTCACAGCACACTGCATCAGGGGAGAATTTGACGTTCATCTGGTAAAGGGCGGCATCGAGACTATGATGCACCTTGTTGACTGGTACAAGGCCAACAACCGTCCTGGCATCGACCGTGGAACGGGATTCTTCCAGATCGGCGGCGGTACGGCAGGCGACTTCCCTATCTGCTGCGTGCCTATGATGGAGCAGGACCTTCAGTGGAAGGGCACAATGCTGTGGCAGTATTTCTGCCAGATTTCAGACTCCACAACTTCTTACGGTTCATATTCAGGAGCCGTTCCTAACGAGAAGATCACCTGGGGCAAGCTCTCTCCTGAGTGCCCTAAGTTCATCGTTGAAAGCGATGCGACTATCGTAGCTCCTTTGATGTTTGCCCATATACTTGGCTGGTAATTTTACGATTATGAAAAAAGCTCTATTGCTGCTCTGTGCAGCCATTTCAATTGCAGCAGTCTCCTGCAAGTGCAACAAGAACAACTCCGGCGATCCGAAGGATGAGGTAATAACCGAGGCTCCTTCCAATCTCCAGACCCAGGAATACATAGAAGGGAGAATCGCTGAGATGTATGGTTTCGCCCTTGCTCAGGACAAGTATGAAGATGCTGACGTCAAGTTCTTTACAAAAGACCTGCTCGATCTTCAGGAAAAAGTCCTCAAGAAGCAGAACGAGAGTGGCAACCTCTATATTGACCACGACCACTGGGTAATGGGCCAGGACTGCCACAACCCTTCCTATGAGTTTGTAAAGGCAGAGGACATCAACGCCCAGACCGCCAAGGCTTATGTTAAAGTTAAGGCTTTCGACGACCAGGAGAACCCTACTCTTGTGAGGCTGACCCTCAAGTTCAACGGTGACGACTGGATGGTTGATGACATCGAGGAAGAGTATGAAGGTGTCTTCTACTCTCACCGCAAGATGTACGATGAAGCCCTGGCTGAATAAAGCCCCAGACAAGCAGCGGCATTTTTAAAGCAGCATCTGACATAGTCATTTGCTGCTTTTCTTTTGCTTTGAATGCGGTTTAACCTTTCTTATAATTTGAAACATAAAAAAGCTTCTTTTTGATTTTTAGAATAAAGTTTTGGTTATTCCAGATAATTTTGTAAATTCGTATCGTTTAAAACGAATTATTAATTTACTTAATTATCGATATGTCCGAGAAAACTTTATTGCTGGGAGATGAGGCTTTGGCACTGGGAGCCCTGCACGCGGGGCTTTCTGGCGTTTACGCCTATCCTGGCACTCCGTCAACCGAGATTACGGAGTATATTCAGGGCAGTCCTCTGGCCAGGGAGCGCAAGGTGCACTGCCAGTGGAGCTGCAACGAGAAAACCGCAATGGAAGCCGCTCTTGGCGCTTCATACGCGGGAAAGAGGGCGCTGGTGTGTATGAAACACGTAGGAATGAACGTGTGCGCAGACGCCTTTGTAAATTCAGGAATGACCGGAGCCAGCGGAGGACTGGTGGTTGTGGCCTGTGACGATCCGTCAATGCACTCCTCTCAGAACGAGCAGGATTCCAGGTTCTATGCCGAGTTCGCGATGGTGCCTTGCTTCGAGCCTTCTTCTCAGCAGGAAGCATACGATATGGTGCGTCTGGCTTTCGATTATTCGGAGAAATACCACACAACGGTTCTGATGAGGCTCACGACAAGAATGGCACACTCCAGAGCAGTTGTAAAGACATCGCCGATGAGAGAAGAAAATCCGCTCCAGTTCCCTGAGGACCAGAAGAGATGGGTGCTTCTGCCGGCAGTGGCAAGGCTGAGAAACGAGGTGGTTATCAAACAGCTGGCGCAATACGAAGAAGATTCTGAAAACGCCAATGTCCTCTCAGGCCCTAAGGCTCCAATGGGAGTGATCGCCTGCGGAATTGGCTGGAACTACCTGATGGAGAACATAGAGGGAGAACCGGCTTTCCCTACTCTCAAGGTAACACGCTATCCTGTTTCAAGGAAGCAGGTGCAGGAATTGGCATCGATGTGCGAAAGCATCTTGGTAGTTGAAGAAGGCCAGCCGCTTCTGGAGAAAGCGCTCAGAGGCTTTCTTCCGGTTCCGGTTAAAATCAGGGGAAGACTTGACGGAACCCTGCCGCGCACGGGAGAACTGACACCGGATGTTTTGAGGAAGGCTCTGGGAATGCCTGAGAAAGAGGCTTGCACAAAGAGTGAGGTTGCCGTCCCAAGGCCACCTGCACTCTGTATGGGATGCGGCCACAGAGATTTCTACACCGCAC
>CACXPG010000018.1 GCA_902769525.1 uncultured Bacteroidia bacterium | reverse complement strand
GAAGTGAGGGAGATAATCGGGAAGAAAGTTCCCGTTGTCGCCCTTACCGCCACTGCCACAAAGGAAGTCTCTGATGACATTATGGAGAAACTGGAATTCTCTTCACCAAATGTAATCGCGACAGATTTCTCGAGAAAGAACATAGCCTATATCGCCAGGGAGTGTGAAGACAAGCTCGGAAATCTCCTGGCCGTCTGCTCTTCCTACAAAAAGAAACTCGGAGAGGGCTCGGGCATAGTCTATTGCAGGGAAAGAAAGAGATGTGAGGAAGTGGCCGCACTGCTCAAATCTTCAGGCATTTCGGCAGATTTCTACCACGCCGGCCTGGGCAAGGAGGAAAGGAACCGCCGCCAGGAAGAGTGGAAAAAGGGCAGGACAGACATCATAGTCTCCACCAACGCTTGCCGGACTCCATTGAGGCCTATTTCCAGGAAGCCGGCAGGGCCGGAAGAGACGGCAAGCCTTCCTGGGCTGTCCTGCTGTGGAACCCGGCAGACTGCAAGAAACTCCGCCAGCTGGTCAGCGTCAACTATCCTTCAATAGAATATATGGCCCAGGTTTACCAGTATGTGTTCAACTACCTTCAGATTGCATACGGGGACGGCCTCTATTCCACAAGGAAGTTCAACCTTTCTGAATTCGCCAGGAACTACAGTCTCAACGCCGTAAGCGCATACTATGCAATCAAATACCTTGAGCAGGAAGGCTACTGGGAACTCACCGACGAGATAGACAACCCTTCCAGGATAATGTTCATCGTGGACCGGAATGACCTGTATTCCATCCAGATGGAAAACAGTGTCATGGACGAGTTTGTGAAATCTCTCATGAGAACCTACACAGGACTGTTCTCCCAGATGGTCAGGATAGACGAGGAGTACATTGCCCGCATTACCACGGACACTCCCGAAAACGTCAAGGCCAAGCTCCTTTCCCTCTCCAGACGGAAAATAATCCGTTACATCCCTCAGATCCGCACTCCTATGATGATATTCAAGTGCGAGAGGCTCCAGGAGAACAACCTGTATATCAGCCCTAAACGCTACACTCAGCGCAAGGAGCAGATGAAAAAGAGGGTTGAGGCAATGATAGGCTACGCCACTCAGAGCGCCATCTGCCGCAGCCGCTATATGATTGAATACTTCTCCCAGCCTGTAATCAAAGACTGCGGGGTCTGCGACATCTGCCTTAAAAGAAAGAACGCTCCTTCTGCAAAATCAGTTGAGAATACAATCGCCGAGGCGATTAACAATTCAAAAGATAAAAGGCTCAGCTTCCTTGAGCTCAAGAAGCTTGCAGGCCCTCAAAACCAGGACCTTTTCATTGAGGTTCTCCGCGACATGGCCGACCGCGGCATCATCACCGCAGGTGACGACGGCTTCAGAATAGCATAAGTGCCTTGTAGAGTTTCTGAACGGGAAGGCCGATGACAGTGTAGACGCTGCCGGTTATGGATTTGATGTTTGAAAGGCCGATCCATTCCTGGATGCCGTAGGCTCCGGCCTTGTCGAATGGTTTGAAGTTGTCTACGTAGTACTCGATGTCCTCATCGCTGAGGATGTCGAAGGTTACTTCACAAGTGTCTGAAATTGTGACAGTTTTCTGTGTTGATCTTATACAGAGTCCGGTTACCACGTGGTGGGTTCTGCCGGAAAGTTCCCTGAGCATTTTTATGGCTTCAGACTTGTCTTTAGGCTTGCCGAGGATATCTCCGTCTATTGCAACGATAGTGTCGGAGGTAATGAGGATATCTTCCTTTTTAAGTTTTTGGGTGTAATGCCTTGACTTCTGCTCGGCGATGTAGGCGGGAATCTCGTCGTATTTCAGAGAGGCGGGATAGGTCTCGTCGTAGTCCTTGATCTGGCCGATGGTGAACTCAAGGCCAAGTTCCCCAAGAAGTTCACGTCTTCTCGGGGAACCGGATGCCAGAATCAATCTTCTTCCTTCAAGATGTTTTGAAAGGGGAGACTGCATTGCTATTTCTTCTTGTAGATCTTGTTGTACTCCTCGTCTATGGCGTGGCGCCAGGCCTGATAGGCGGAAGCGTCGAGAGTCCATTTGCCCTGGGCCTTCATAACCTGCTCGATAAGGTCTCTTACACAGCCTCTTCCGCCAGGGAAGGCAGAAACGAAGTCGCATACTGCCTTGACCTCTGCAACGGCATCGGAAGGGCAGACAGCAAGACCACATTTCTGGAGAACAGGGATGTCTGGAAGGTCATCGCCCACATAAGCCACTTCTTCAGGATTGAAGTTGTGCCTCTTGCAGAAATCTTCAAAAACAGGGAGCTTGTCCTGGGCGTTCTGGATAACCTCGTGTGCAAGAACAGGGTAGAAGCGTTTGAGGATGGAATCGCTCTGGCCGCCGGTAATGACAGCCAGAGTGTATCCGCTCATATAGGCAAGCCTCATTCCCAGGCCGTCCTTGGCGTTGAAAGTGCGCACCAGATCTCCGGTTTCCGGAATACAGATTATGCTGCCGTCCGTGAACACGCCGTCAACGTCAAAGGCAAAAGCCTTGATATTCTTGAGTTTGACCTTGTAGTTGCTCATTATTCCTGATATACGATATCCAAATCACCCTTCACGTTCTTGCAGGTGGAGAGGATGGTCTCGCTGTTGCAGTTGTAAATGTAGAAGTGGCGCTCGTTGTTCCAAGCCTGGGCTCTTTCGGAGAAGATCTCGGCTGAATCAATGAACTTCTCGCAGCGGAGAGAATCCAGAAGAAGCAGGTAGCTCTCGATGATGAAAGCAGCCATCTCGCACATCTTGCGTGCCTGGAAATCAATATATTCCTCAGACTTTCCCTCCATCAGGGCAACGGTCTTCTCGTACTGCTCTGTCATTGCAACAAGTCTTGCCTTCACTTTCTCAAGCCTTGCCTGAGCGTCCGGGCAGGCGGCTGCAACAGCATCGCTGACCTTGATTTCCTGGCTCTCGTACTCGTTGCGGATCATCTCAAGATATGAACCGTTAGTCACATAACGGATGGCTGCAACTGTCTGGAGCTGGGAAGTTCCCTCGTAGATGGTGGTGATTCTCGCGTCGCGGTAGAGTCTCTCTACAGGATACTCCTTCATGTAACCGCTGCCGCCGTGAACCTGGATGGCATCGTAGGCGTTCTGGTTGCAGAACTCGGAAGAAGTCATCTTCAGAAGAGGGGTGAGCATGTCTGCATAGCGGGAATACTTCTTGTTTTCTTTCCTTTCCTCAGGAGTGAGCTTTCTTTCAGGGGTTACAAGTGCGTTGAGAGCCTTGTAAATATCCACGCAACGTGCAGTCTCGTAGAGAATTGCACGGCTGGCCTGAAGCTTTGCCTTCATCACTGCAAGCATCTCGTAAACAGCAGGGAACTCAATGATCTTCTTTCCGAACTGCTCTCTCTCGTTGGCATACTTGAGGGCCTCGCGGTAAGCGGCCTCGCTGATACCCACGCTCTGTGCGCCGACACCCAGACGGGCACCGTTCATAAGGCTCATCACGTATTTGATAAGACCCATCTTGCGGTCACCGACAATCTTGGCAGGAGCGTTGCGGAACACCAGCTCGCAGGTAGGGGAGCCGTGGATACCGAGCTTGTTCTCGATTCTTCTTACGGTAACGCCGCCCCATTTCTTGTCGTGTACAAAGTATGAAAGTCCGCGGGCGTCTGCCGTGCCTTCCTCGCTTCTGGCAAGGACAAGCTTCATGTCAGCGTCACCGTTGGTGATAAATCTCTTGACGCCATTGAGCATCCACATCTGCTTCTCCTCGTCCCAGGTAGCCTTGAGCATAACTGCCTGAAGGTCAGAACCTGCATCAGGCTCTGTAAGGTCCATTGAGCAAGTCTCTCCCTTGTTGATCCTTGGAAGGAACTCGGCCTTGATTTCCTCTGAAGCAAACTCGGCGATAGTCTCGGCGCAGTCCTGAAGTCCCCAGATGTTGGCATAGCCGGCATCTGCCCTTGCTGTAAGTTCAGCAGCGATGACGTATGGAACCATGGAGAAGTTCAGGCCATTGTACTTTCTTGGAAGAGCTATTCCGTAGACTCCGGCCTGGGTGAGAGCCTCCTGGTTCTTCTTGGTGCCCTCGGCGTAAGTCACTCTGCCGTCCTTGCATACAGGACCGTCTATGTCCACCTGCTCTGCATTTGCAGCAAGGATATCTCCGCAAATCTGGCCGATGATGTCCATCACGCGGTCATAAGAATCTATAGTGTCTGCAAAATCCTTCGGAGCATAGTCATACTTGCCGTAGTCTGCAAAATTGTTCTCTTTGAGCTCCACGATTCTCTTCATCATAGGATGAGAAAGCTGGAACTTGAGGTCTTGGTTATCTTTATAAAAATTTGCCATTTTCTGTCCTCCTATTTGCTCTGCTTCTTGTATGAAGCGATCATCTTTGGTACAACTTCGTTAAGGTCTCCGATGATGGAGTAGTCTGCAATCTTGTGGATAGGGGCCTGAGGATCATTGTTTATCGCGATGATAATCTTGCTCTGGTCCATACCGGCAGTGTGCTGGATAGCACCGCTGACTCCAACGCAGATAATCAGCTTAGGCCTTACGGTAACTCCGGTCTGGCCGATCTGCCTTGCGTTCTCCACGAATCCGGCGTCAACAGCCGCGCGGGAAGCTCCAACCTGGGCTCCGAGAGTCTTGGCAAGGTCGAAAATCAGGGAGAAGTTCTCCTTGCTGCCCACTCCGTAACCGCCATCGACGATTATCTGGGCACCCTTGATGTCTATCTTCCTTTCCTCGATTTCCCTCTTGATGATTTCAACGGCAAAGTCGCTGTCAACCAAAACTGTAGCAACATCGACACGTTTGATTTTGCCGGCTACCGGAGTTGAGAGCGGCTCCTTCTTCATGACGCCCTCGCGGACAGTTGCCATCTGAGGCCTGTGCTCAGGGTTGACGATAGTGGCGATGATGTTTCCGCCGAAAGCCGGACGGATCTGATAGAGAAGGTCGGTATAGTGCTTTCCTGTCTTTGCGTCATCGTGGTCGCCGATTTCCAGGCTGGTGCAGTCTGCTGTAAGACCGCTCTTGAGGGCGCTGGAAACTCTTGGAGCCAGGTCGCGTCCTACGGTTGTGGCACCGAACAGTGCGATCTGTGGTTTTTCTGTATTGAACACCCTCAGAGTGATTGCAGCGTAAGGAAGCGTGCGGAAGAACTCCAGACAAGGATCGTCTGCCAGGTGAACCACTTTTGCTCCATACTCATAGAGTTGAGGGGCAAGTTTTTCCACGTTGCTGCCGATAAGCAGGGCCTCAACGTCCACGCCAAGCCTTTCGGCAAGACCTCTGGCCTTGGTCAGAAGTTCCAGGGAAACATCGCAGATTTTTCCGGAATCGGTTTCTGCATAAACTATTATATTGTTCATATCTGTAATATTCTAAAGGTTAGCCAATTTCGTGATTTGCCATAAGTTCTCCGATCAGAGAGTCAATGTCTGCGTCGCTGCTGGAGAGCACCTTGCTTTCCTTTGCCTTGAAGACAATGTTCTCAACCTTCTTTACCTTGGTAGGGGAGCCGGCGAAGCCGTAGCTGTTCTCGTCTCCGCCAACATCGTCAACTGTCCATTCCTGAATTCTGAGGTAAGGCTTCTCATCCACGCCAATGGCATATTTGCCCTCGTTGTTAGGATCCTTCTCCTCGTTTACAGTTCTGGCGTACTTGTACTTGAGCAGCATCTTGGCGTTTCTTGGGCGGCAAGGGGCTGCGGTTGCATGAACGGTAATCAGGCAAGGCAGAGTGGAAGTTACAACCTCGATTCCTCTTTCGAGTCTTCTGAGAACGGTAACTTTCTTCTCGTCGATGTCTGTGATTTCTTCAGCGTAGGTAACCTGAGGAATGCCCAGCTTTTCTGCCACCTGAGGGCCAACCTGGGCGGTATCGCCGTCGATGGCCTGCCTTCCTGCTACTATGATGTCAGGATTCATTTTCCTAACTGCCTGGGAGATAGCGTAAGAAGTGGCGAGAGTGTCAGCGCCTGCAAAGCGGCGGTCGGTCAGAAGCACTCCACCGTCTGTTCCGCGGAAAAGACCTTCGCGGATGACCTCAGCGGCTCTGAAAGGACCCATCGTCAGAACAAATACCTTGGACCCAGGGAACTTGTCCTTGATTCTGAGAGCCTGTTCGAGGGCATTCATGTCTTCAGGATTGAAAATTGCGGGAAGGGCGGCCCTGTTTACCGTTCCTTCCGGTGTCATAGCATCCTTGCCAACGTTCCTGGTGTCAGGAACCTGCTTGGCAAGGACCACAATTGTGAATTCTTTGCTCATATCTTTTAAATCTAACTATTTACGACTTGTTTTCAGAAGGGTTGAACCCGATTGGAACAGCGGGCTCGGGATTGTGAAACTGAATCTCCCCGAAATGAGACTCGTACTTTCCGATGTTGTCCGCAAGGGCATCGCGGAGCCTTTTGGCGTTTTCGGGAGTCATTATTATTCTTTCAGTTACAACTGCCTTAGGGAAACCCGGCAGTATCTTCAGAAAATCCAGGACGAACTCGTTTGGAGAGTGGGTGATAATGCTCAGGTTGCAGTACGAGCCCTTTGCCACCTCGCTGCCAAGTTCTATATCCAGTTGTTTGTTATCTGCCATACCTTAATTATAATACATATTAAAGTCCAAAGATAGTGAAAATCGAGAGAAAACGAAACATAACTCAGTTTTGAGGGTTCTGTTCTCCAGACACCGCCGATTTTTATTAAATTTGTCGGTTGTAGAATTTTTGCAGACAGACTGCAGCTAAAAACAGAACAAAATGGATATTCCTGCAAAGTACGATCCCTCGTTGACAGAGGACAAATGGTATTCTTATTGGTTAGAACACAAGATATTTCATTCGGAGCCCGATGAAAGGGAGCCTTATTCCATAGTCATTCCGCCGCCAAACGTGACCGGAGTGCTTCATATGGGACACATGATGAACAACACCATCCAGGATGTCCTGATAAGAAGGGCCAGGATGACCGGCAAGAACGCCTGCTGGGTGCCAGGAACCGACCACGCGTCCATAGCAACAGAGACTAAGGTTGTGGCAAGGCTCAGGGAAAGGGGAATCGAGAAAACATCCCTGACCAGGGAGCAGTTCCTCGAAGAAGCCTGGAAGTGGAAGGAAGAGCACGGAGGAATCATCCTCAAGCAGCTGAGAAAACTCGGAGCGTCCTGCGACTGGGACCGCACCCGTTTCACCATGGAACCGGCTTTGAGCAAGGCAGTTATCAATACCTTCGTGTATTTCTACAAGAAGGGGATGATCTATCGCGGAGTGAGAATGGTCAACTGGGATCCTGTAGGAAAGACCGCCGTCAGCGACGAGGAGGTTATCCACAAGGAGACAAAGAGCAAGCTCTATTACCTCAGATATTTCATCAGCGAAGACGGAAAGGCTACCGACAAGTACATAATCATAGCCACCACCCGTCCTGAAACCATAATGGCCGATGCCGCTGTCTGCATCAACCCTAACGATGAGCGCTATCACCACCTCAGGGGGAAGAAGATTCTCATTCCTCTGATAAACAGGGAGATTCCTATCATCGAGGATGACTATGTAACAATGGATTTCGGAACCGGATGCCTCAAGGTAACTCCGGCTCATGACATAAACGACTACGAAATCGGCCTGAGACACAAGCTTCCGGTAATAGACATCATAAACGATGACGGATGCCTCAACGAGAAGGCCCAGATACTGGTGGGACAGGAGAGATTCGAGGCCAGAAAGAACATCGTGAAGATGCTGGAAGAGGCCGGAAATCTCGAGAAGATTGAGGACTACATCTCACCTGTGGGACATTCCGAGAGAACTGACGCAGTTATCGAGCCTAAGCTCTCCCTGCAGTGGTTCCTGAAGATGGAAGACCTGGCAAAGAAGGCGCTCAAGAGCGTGGAAGACGGCAAGGTTAAACTCATTCCGGACCGCTTCACCAACACTTACCGCCACTGGATGGAGACAGTAAGGGACTGGTGCATTTCCCGACAGCTGTGGTGGGGACAGCAGATTCCTGCATACTACACTCCTGACGGAGACTGCTTTGTAGCAGCCACTAAGGAAGAAGCCTACAAGGAGGCTATTGAAAAGCATCCTGGCCTGAAGATAGAAGACCTGACTCAGGACGAAGACGTGCTGGACACCTGGTTCTCATCCTGGCTGTGGCCGATGAGTGTGTTCGATCCTGAAAAACCTGGCTTCCCTGAAAAGGAGCCGAACAAGGATCTTGCATATTATTTCCCTACAAATGACCTTATTACAGGTCCGGATATCCTCTTCTTCTGGGTTGCCAGGATGATAATGGCAGCAGACGAGTTTTCCGGAAAGGAACCTTTCGCCAACGTTTACCTGACTGGTATCGTAAGAGACAAGCTGGGAAGGAAGATGAGCAAGACTCTAGGCAATTCTCCGGACCCGCTGGTTCTTATCAAGCAGTACGGAGCGGATGCCGTCAGAATCGGAATGCTTCTGTGCTCAAGTGCCGGAAACGACATATTCTACGACGAGAGCCAGGTAGAGCAGGGAAGAAACTTCTGCAACAAGATATGGAACGCTTTCCGTCTGATAAAGGGCTGGGAGATAGACGAAAACGCCAAACCTTCCGACGCTGCCGCAAAGGCAGTGGAATGGTTTGACAGCCTGCTTTCCAAGTCTATTGACACCATCGCCGACCACTTCTCCAAGTTCAGGATTTCAGACGCCACGATGACCATCTACAAGCTGTTCTGGGACGAGTTCTGCGCCTGGTACCTGGAAGCCGTTAAGCCGGCGTTCGGCCAGAAGATAGACAGATGCACCTATGACAAGAGCCTCGAGTTCTTCGACAGCCTTCTCAAGCTCCTGCATCCGTTCATGCCTTTCATCACCGAGGAACTCTGGCAGAATCTCTCCGAAAGGAAAGACGGAGAGACCATTATGCTCCAGGATATGCCTAAGGCCGGAAAGGTAAACGAAAGCGCCATCGCCGACTTCGAGATTGCAAGAGGATGCGTGGCAAATATCCGAAACATACGCCAGAGCAAGCAGATTTCCCCTAAGGAAGCAGTGGAACTGTTTGTCAAGAAACCTTTTGCATCATCTGCCGCACCGCTTATAGCAAAACTTGCAAATGTCTCAAAGATAGAAGAGTGCACAGATTTCCCAAGTTCAACCGGCGTAAACTTTATGGTAGGAACCACAGAGTTCTTCGTTCCTGTTCAGGTTGACACCGCGGCCGAGATAGCCAAGACAGAAGCCGAAATCAAGCGCTATGAAGGCTTCCTGGCCGGAGTCAGAAAGAAACTCTCCAACGAAAGGTTCGTCTCCAGCGCCCCTAAGGCCGTTGTAGATCTTGAACGCAAGAAGGAAAGCGACGCAACAGAAAAACTCAAGGCCCTGAATGAACTCCTACAAAGGCTTAAATAGCAAGCAAGTAGAAGAAAGCCGCATAAAGTACGGCAGCAATGTCCTCACTCCTCCCAAGCGAGTGCATTGGCTGCTGCTGTTTTTGGGCAAGTTCAAGGACCCTCTGATAATCATACTCAGCATAGCAGCGGCTATATCGCTGACAATCACTCTTGTTTTCGGCAAGGGCTCTCTTCTGGAAAGTGCAGGAATCATCATCGCGATAATTCTGGCCACCCTGGTGTCTTTCCTCAACGAAAGGAAAGCCGGCAAGGAGTTTGACATACTCAACAAAGTCAGCGACGAAGACCAGGTTAAGGTCATCCGCCAGAAGAAAAACGGCAACAGCCGCGTGATGACAATACCTAAGTCAGAAGTTGTTGTCGGGGACTACATAATTATCTCCGAGGGAGACGAGATTCCTGCAGACGGCATTGTCTGCGAGGCTGTAAACCTCAAAGTTGACGAGTCCAGCCTGAACGGAGAAAGCAAGCCTTCTTCAAAGAAAGCCGAAAAGGTAACCGACTACAAAACCGCTTATTCTCCAAACAATCTTTACAGAGGAACCATCGTCAGCGAAGGAGAGGGAGTGATGCTGGTTCAGACTGTCGGAGACAAAACCGAAATCGGCAAGACTGCCCGGGCCGCCAGCGAGCATACTGGAGTGCAGACTCCGCTTTCAAGACAGCTTGCAAAACTTGGAAAGCAGATAGGGTGGGTTGGTATCATCATTTCTGTCCTAGTGTTTTTTGCTCTGCTGGTCTATGAGTGGCATCGCGGTATAGATTTTTCATCTCCCGAAGGCATCAACCACATTGTTACAATGTTCATGCTGGCTGTAACTCTGATAGTTATGGCCGTGCCTGAAGGCCTTCCGATGAGCATTTCCCTGTCTTTGGCCTACAGCATGCGCAAAATGACTGCGCAGAACGCGCTAGTAAGAAAGATGCACGCTTGCGAGACCATGGGGGCCGCCACTGTGATCTGCACAGACAAGACCGGCACCCTTACCCAGAACAAGATGAAGGTGTCAGAATGTTCCCTTCCTCTTACAGAAGAAACCGCCCAGGCGATCAGCCTTAACAGCACCGCTTTCCTGGATGATGATAAATATATAGGTAACCCGACTGAAGGAGCGATGCTCCGTTTTCTCGGCGACAACGGCTTTGACTACAGGGCTATCAGGGCTGAAGGAGAAGTCCTTTCAAGGATTCCGTTCTCTTCATCTCTCAAATATATGGCATCAGCCATTTCCAGGGGAAAAGACAAGGTAACAGTTGTGGCAAAGGGCTCTCCTGAAGTGATTCTCTCTTTCTCCGACATGGGAGAGGACGCCCAAAAAGCCGAACTGGAGAATATTTCCGCTTTCCAGAAAAGGGGAATGAGATGCATTTCCTTTGCCCATAAAGACTGCGGAAGCATCGACAGTCTCCAGAACGAGCTCTGCGGAATGCACTATGACGGGTTTATCGCTATAGAAGATCCTGTCAGGGAAGATGTTCCCCAGGCCATAGCAAAATGCGAGTCAGCTGGCATCGGGATTAAGATAGTAACCGGAGACAACTCTCTTACCGCCATTGAGATAGCAAGGCAGGCCACTCTCTGGAAAGATACAGATACGGTTGAAAGGAACTCTATCACAGGGCAGGAATTCGCCGCCCTGAGCGACGAAGAGGCCATCGGGAGGATACCTGACATTAAGGTAATGTCCAGAGCCCGCCCGGAAGACAAGGTCAGGCTGGTAAAGCTCCTCGAGAAGATGGGAGAGGTTGTGGCTGTGACCGGAGACGGCACAAACGACGCTCCGGCCCTAAACTACGCAAATGTGGGCCTGAGTATGGGAAGCGGAACCGCCGTTGCAAAGGAAAGCAGCGATATCATAATCCTCGACGATTCCTTCTCAACGGTTGTAACCGCAGTGGAATGGGGCCGCAGCATCTATCATAACATCCAGCGTTTCATCTTCTTCCAGCTGAGCGTAAATGTAGCCGCCCTGCTTACTGCAATCGCAGGCCCGCTGTTCCTGAAAGAAGAGTATCCGCTGACAATCACCCAAATTCTGTGGATAAACCTTATAATGGACACTCTCGCCGCCCTGGCCCTGGCATCCGAACCTAAGGATCCGGCAGTGATGCTAGAAAAGCCGAGAAAGACTGGCGAGCCTATCGTAAACCGCTATATCTGGAGCAGAATTCTGATTTGCGGACTTGGAATGTTCGTGGCTGCATTTCTGTATATGGTTATTGATAAATCTGAGCATAATCCTGTATTCCTCTGCTCCTTCTTCACCGGCTTTGTCCTGATGCAGTGGTGGAATTTACTGAACGCCAGAGTGCTGATGACTTCTCACGGGCCATTCCATAAACTGTCGGAGAACAAAAACTTCATTCTGGTGTTTGCCTTTATTTTCATACTTCAGCTATTGATTGTTGAGGTATTCAACGGCGAGGTTTTCAGAACGACAAACTTGTCTCTAGTAAGATGGCTGGTTCTGATTGCCGTCACGTCTCTGGTTCTGTTAATCGGCCTGGCACTAAGACATCATCAACTGAAAAAACAACAATAAGATATGTATACCTCAGAAGTCAAACTGGACGTAAGATACTATGAATGTGACCAGATGGGTATCGTCCACCATTCAAACTATGTAAGGTTCTTCGAGTGCGGAAGAAACCAGATGATGAAAGAGCTGGACATTCCGATCGAGAAGATGGAAGAGCAGAACATAATGTTTCCTGTGGTAAGCGTGGACATCCACTTCAAGCTTCCGTCAAGGATGGGGGATACTCTCCGTGTCGTCACCACTTTGACAAAGAAGCCTATGGCCAAGCTGCTGTTTGACCAGAAGGTTTACAACCAGAGAGATGAACTGGTTTGCTTCGGGAATGTTGTGGTGGGGTTCATCAGCGCGGACAGGAGAATGCCGATTCGTGCCCCTAAGATCTTCCTGGAAAAAATAGACGCATATTTCCCTGAAGATTGACAAGTGGGGAAAAATCATTAAATTTGCCCAGATAGAAAATTATAAAAACATCATATCATGAACAACCTGCTATTATTCGGTTCATTCGGATGGGGAGAGATTCTCATCATCGCATTCGTTATCCTGCTCCTGTTCGGCGGAAGGAAGATTCCTGAGCTGATGAAAGGTATCGGCAAGGGAGTCAAGTCTTTCAAAGACGGTGTGAAGGGTGTTGAGAACGAAATCAAGGACGACGAGGTAAAAGACACTATCAAGGATATCAAAAAAGATATCGAGAACTAAACATTCTTCCCCTTGGCTGAGAAGAACATGACATTCTGGGAGCATTTGGATGAGCTGAGGAAGGTACTCTTCCGTTCAGCTCTTATCCTTTTAGGGGCTGCCATAGTGTTCTTCATCTTCAAGGACTTCATGTTCGGTGTCGTATTCGCGCCTACAGACAGCAACTTTGTGCTCTACAGACTTGTAGACAAGATCCTTTTGGCGCTGCACCAGGAACCTCTCGGGCCATTCAAGCTGAGCATAATCAACATAGACCTGCCGGCTCAGTTCTTCATACATATCAGCACTTCCTTTTATTTCGCGATTGTAGTTTGCACTCCGATAGTGCTGTATCTGCTGTGGACTTTTGTCAGTCCGGCTCTCTATCCTAAAGAGAAGAAAGCGGCAATCAAGGCGTTCTCCTTTGCGGCCGTGTTCTTCTATCTGGGAGTTCTGGTAGGGTATTTCCTGCTTTTCCCTTTGACACTCAGGTTCTTGGGAACATATCAGGTAATGGAGGACGTGGCAAACCAGATTTCCCTCAGATCGTACATTTCAACATTCTTTTCTCTGATACTGATTCTGGGAGCCGTGTTTGAACTGCCTACGGTCGCAGCCCTGCTTTCCAAGTTCGGTCTGATCTACAAGCACACGCTCAAGAAATACCGCAGACACGCTTTCGTCATACTTCTTATCATTGCCGCCATCATTACTCCGACTGGAGACCCGTTCACGCTGATGGCTGTAGGCCTGCCGCTTTACGGACTTTACGAAGTGAGCATCATGATGTGCCGCAAAAAGCCTGAAGAAGATGAAATTGCGGCTGAACCGGCACAGAAAGGGGAGGGCAGGGAATGATAACCGTCAATGACCTGACTCTGTCCTGGGGAGCATTCACTCTTCTTGACCATATCAGCATCCATATCGGCGACGGGGAAAAAATCGGTCTTGTAGGAAAGAACGGGGCCGGAAAATCCACATTGCTTAAACTCATTCTGGGGGAAGTGTCGCCCACATCGGGGAACATCACAAAGACCAAAGGCGAAAGAATAGGCTATCTGCCCCAGATGATGGAGCACGCCAAAGACAAGACCGTGATGGAAGAGACAATGAAGGCTTTTGACAGCCTTTTTGCTCTTCACGACAGAATAGACAAGATTACCGCAGAACTTTCTGAAAGAACTGACTATCAGTCTAATTCATACAACAACCTGATAGTCGAGCTGAACAATGTCCAGGACAGGGCGGCAATGCTGGAAAGCGAACCGCCGGCAAGCCAGGCGGAAAAGGTCCTTACGGGACTGGGCTTCAAGAGCGAAGAGTTCAGCCGTCCGACAAGGGAGCTGAGCCAGGGATGGAACATGAGAATCGAACTGGCAAAGATTCTGCTCTCAAAGCCAGACTGCCTTCTGCTGGACGAGCCTACAAACCATCTGGACATCGAGTCTATACAGTGGTTCGAAGACTATCTGAAGAGTTTCAAGGGCTCTGTCCTTCTCATATCCCACGACCGAAAGTTCCTGGACAGCACAACCAGCCGCACTATCGAGATAATGCTCTCTAAAATCCACGATTACAAGGTTCCTTATTCCCGGTACAAGATTCTTCGCAAAGAAAGGATGGAGCAGCAGAGAGCGGCCTACGAGAACCAGCAGAGGATGATCGAGAAGACGGAAGAGTTCATAGAACGGTTCCGATACAAGGCCACAAAGAGTAACCAGGTGCAAAGCCGGATCAAGGCCCTGGACAAACTGGAAAGAATTGAGATTGACCTTGAGGACAAGGCTGAACTCACGGTAAAGTTCCCGCCGGCTCCAAGAAGCGGACAGGTGGTTTTCCGCTCTGAAGACCTGGCGATTGGCTATGGCAGCAATGTGGTGGCTTCCAGAATCAACATGACTATTGAAAGGGGAGAGAAGGTGGCGTTTGTAGGAAGAAACGGAGAAGGCAAGACCACGATGATGAGGGTGCTGATCGGGGAACTGGACACACTTGGCGGAAAGGCCGAGCACGGATACAATGTGGCTCTTGGCTATTACGCCCAGAATCAGGAAGATATACTGGACAAAAACGAAACGGTCTATTCCACTCTGGAAAATGCCGCTCCCGGTGAGTACCGCCAGAGACTCCGCGACCTTCTGGGAGCGTTTCTTTTCAAGGGAGAAGACGTGGACAAGAAAGTGGCCGTTCTCAGCGGCGGGGAGAGAGCCAGGCTTGCGATGGCAAAACTGATACTCAAGCCCTACAATCTGCTGGCGTTGGACGAGCCGACAAACCACATGGACATCCAGAGCAAGGAGATCCTCAAGCAGGCGCTTCAGAAATATGACGGCACACTTGTAATAGTCTCTCACGACAGAGACTTCCTCAACGGTCTGGTAGACAAGGCATACGAGTTCAGGGACGGAAAGGTCAAAGAGCATCTTGGAGGAATAGAGGCATATCTGGAACATCTGAAAAAAGACCTGCTTTCAGCCACCATTTCAGCCCCTAAGGAAGAAAAGCCGGCGGAAGAGAAACCTGTTCAGGTCAAGGACTCCCAGCAGGCCAGGGCAGAAAGCAAGGAAGAAAGGCGCAGAAGAAAGGAAATAGAGAAACTCGAGAACGAGATAGCAGATCTGGACTACAAGATTTCTGAAATAGAGCAGCAGCTTTCGTCTCCTGTCAGCGCCGAGGAAGTTGAACGTCTCTCGGGCGAGTACTCCCGCCTGAAAGAAGAAAGAGACGCCAAACTCGAAAAGTGGATGGAAATTTCAGGATAGGGCTACTTGACTCTGACCAGAGAAAGTATTGCGGCACAGGCCGTTGCAACATTCATAGATTCACTTCCTTCCCCAAGCCCTGCTTTCTTTTCCTTTCCGGAAACATCATAAGAAGGTATCAGAATATGCATCTCCTTATTTATCAGCGACGACAGTTCTTCGGAAATGCCGTTGCTCTCGCTTCCCATCACGATTATGCAGCCTCCTGAGGCCTTGCGGCAAAACTCGCTTCCAACAGGGATGCCGTCCAAAAATGTTCCGAATACAGGAATGTCTGCTGCCCCGGCTTTTGACACCACATCGCTGAGACTGCAGTAAACAACAGGCACTCTGAAGATTGCACCCATAGTAGCCTGAACAGTCTTAGGGTTGTAGAGTTCCACGCAATCTTGAGAACAGAACACTGCGCTGATTCCGAACCAGTCTGCAAGACGGATTATCGTGCCCAGGTTTCCGGGGTCCTTGACACCGTCAAGCATAAGGTACAGCCGGCCTTTTTCAATGGAAATGTCGCCGAGGGAAGTTTTCCTCTGTCTTACAACAGCCAGAACCGGAGAAGGGGAGGAGAGGGAAGAAATCCTTTCCATTGCCTTCTCTCCGATTTCGTCCCGATACCAGACGCCTTCTGTCTCGAAGCCAGAATGCAGAGCCTCTTCCACAAGTTTCTCTCCCTCAACCACAAACAAAGATGTCTCCGCACGGAATTTCTTCTGCTGCAGAGAACGGATATGCTTGATCTGAGATGCTGAAAGACCTTTCTCCATAGACTAGTATCCCAGAATCTTGAGCATGCTCTTGTATGACTGCTCTTTGCTGAAGAGCTTGGTAGTATAGTCTCCGGACGCGTCCTTGTCTATTATCACATGCTTTGGAGCAGGAATCAGACAGTGCTGGATTCCGCCGTAGCCGGCAATAGACTCCTGATAGGCTCCCGTGTGAAAGAACCCGATGTAAAGCGGATCAGGCTCGTGCTTTCCTTCAGTGATAGGGAGGAAGATGGCGTTGGAGTGGGCCTCCGCATTGTAGTAATCTTCCGAGTCGCAAGTAAGACCGCCCAGGAACACTCTCTGGTACTGGTTCTCCCACTTGTTGATAGGAAGCATAATAAACCTCTTCTTTATTCCCCAGATATCAGGCAGAGTAGTCATAAACGAGCTGTCAATCATATACCATCTCTCCCTGTCGTTCTGCTGCTTCACATCCAGAACCTGGAATATTGTGGCTCCGCTTTCTCCGACGGTGAAACTTCCGAACTCTGTGAAGATTTCAGGCTCGGCGACTCCCCTCTGGTTGCAGATGGTCTTGATCTGGGAAATGACTTCCTCTGTCATATACTCGTAATCGTAGTCTTCCACCAAGGAAGATTTGATAGGGAAGCCTCCACCGATATTAAGAGAATCCAGGTCAGGGCAAACTGCCTTCAAGTCGCAGTAAACGTTCACGCACTTTGAAAGTTCGTTCCAATAGTAAGCGTTGTCCTTGATGCCGGTATTAATGAAGAAATGCAGCATTTTCAGCGAGAATTTCTTGCTCTTGGATATCTTGTTCTTGTAGAAAGGAACAATGTCCGAGTAGCGGATTCCAAGCCTGGAAGTATAGAACTCAAACTTCGGCTCCTCCTCGGATGCGATTCGGATTCCGATGTTGCAAGGCTTCTCGACTATCTTGTCAAAGTCGTCGAACTCTCCCATGTTGTCAAGAATCGGAATGATGTTCTTCCAGCCGTCATTGACCTTTGCGGCTATGTTTTCCACATACAGTTCTTTCTTGTAGCCGTTGCAGATTATCATTATGTTCTTGTCTATAAGTTCCTCTTCATAAAGGGAATCCACAAGATTGAAGTCGAATGCCGAAGATGTTTCCAGATTGATGTCGTTCTTCAGGGCCTCCTGCAAAACGAAAGAGAAATGAGAACTTTTTGTACAGTAGCAATAGTGGTAGGAACCTTTGTAGTCCACTTTAGCCATAGCGACGTTGAACATTCTCTTTGCCCTCTGGATCTGGCTGGAGATCTTAGGGAGATAGGTTATTTTCAAAGGAGTCCCGTACTGGTCTATCACATCCATCATAGGAATGTCGTGAAAGAAAAGATTTCCGTCCTCAACCTTGAATTCTGCCTGTGGCCAGTCGAATGTCTGCTCCACCAAATTGATGTACTTGTTCTTCATATCAGATAATCCGATTAAGTTAGTTTGTCATAATTTGAGCAATCCGCGTGACTTGGATTGCTTATCGCGATACAAATATATCCAATATTGATATATGTTGTTTCTTTCCGAATCAATTTATTTGAGGCAAATTCCAGGTTTTTGACTATTTTTGATACTTGATATGAGAGTTGCGGCAATAGCAGGCATATTATTTTCGTTGAGCGCTGGCTTGTATTCGTGCAGCATGACCAAGATTATCCCGGAAGGTCAGAGCATGCTCGTGAAGAATGAAATCGAGTACGAAGGAAAGAAGCCGGAAGAGCTCCACGACCTGGATAACTACATTAAGCAGACCCCTAAGAGTGGTATTTTTGGCTTCCAGTTTCCGGTCGCGCTGTACAACACTTCCAAAGGAACGGGCAGGGGATGGGACAAGATAGCCGAAAAGATGGGACGGCCACCACTGATCTTCGACCAGGGACTTGTGCAGAGCTCTATCAGCAATATGCTCAACCACATCAAGTACAAGGGCTTCTACCATTCCACCGTAACTGCCGACATTCATACAGAAAACAAGAAGACAAAAGTTGTCTACAAGGTAAGGCCTGGCAACAGATACATCATAGACTCTATAACATACACGATTCCTGTCGTGGATATGTATGACATAATGAGCGCCAACCAGAGCGGCACTCTGGTCAAGCCGGGCGACATACTGTCTGAAGACAGGCTCGAGAAGGAATCCGAAAGGCTTGCCCAGATATACAGGAATTCCGGCTACTACGGATTCGACAAGGGATATTTCTATTTCACAGGCGACACTCTTTCCCACGACGGGAAGAGCAGCCTCAATATGGAGATCAAGGATTACCCGAGAAGCGGAACTGAAAAGGATGCAAGGCCCCACAAGGTGTACAGTTTCGGCAAAGTGCTGATTTCCACCAGGAGAAACTTCCAGCAGTCAGGTCTTGTAAGAATGGGATCCGACTCTGTTGACGTGGCCAGGCGAGACTCTCTGCTCAGGGTATGGAGAAGCCAGATAGACACTCTGGAATACAATTCAATAAACCTGATACATTTTTCCAGGGGCGGGAATCTTGTCAGACGGAAGGTCCTTGACAGGCTGAACCTCATCGTACCTGGCAGCCAATATGACGAGAGTGTGGTAGAGAACACGTATTCCAGGTTCTCCAGCCTCAACCTTTTCTCCAGCGTAAACATTCAGCAGCAGGAGGTGGATTCGTCCAAGGTACAGACACTCATAACTTTGCAGGCAGGCAACGTGCAGGGTTTCAAGGTGGATCTTCAAGGTTCCACCAACTCCAACGGACTGCTTGGCATCTCTCCGTCCATATCCTATTTCCACAAGAACCTTTTCAGGGGAGCGGAACTTCTCACGGTAAGCGTGATGGGAGACTTCCAGTTCAAGTTCAACAGCAATATCCATTCTACAGAACTGGGACTGAGCGCCACTCTGGATATTCCAAGATTCCTCCTGGCTCCAAGCGGCTGGTTCAAGTCAAGAACCATACCTCACACCGAGATTATGGGTTCTTTCAGCTACCAGACTCGTCCGGAGTACACGAGAAACATAATCTCTGGAAGTTACACATACAGCTGGAACATCCGCCGCAAACTGTTCATCAAGGCCACTCCACTCAGAGCCAACATCGTCAGAATATATGACATTGACAGCACC
Organism: uncultured Bacteroidia bacterium; assembly: GCA_902769525.1. Taxonomy (GTDB): domain Bacteria; phylum Bacteroidota; class Bacteroidia; order Bacteroidales; family UBA932; genus Egerieousia. Next base: position 12,039 of record CACXPG010000018.1, on the reverse strand, counting down.
TTCCTCGAGTATTTGAGCGATCCTTACCTGAAGAATTCCTTCAGCGACCACTTTGACATGGGAGTAGGGGCTAACATATACTATACTTCTGACCCGTCCGCCAAGCCAAAGAACAACTATTACTATTTCAGATACAGTCTCGACCTTTCCGGAAATGTCATAAGCCTGTTTAACGGATCGCTGAAGAAAAACGACAAGGGGGAAAGGCTGATATGGAACTCTCCTTACTCTCAGTATTTCAGGACAGAACTGTCTGGAGTATATACATTCAAGTTCGGCGGCAATCCTAACCACATGCTAGCAGCCCGTGTTTTGGGAGGAGTGGGCAAGGGCTACGGAAATTCAAGCATCCTGCCGCTGGAAAAGATGTTCTGGGGCGGAGGAGCCTACGACATGAGAGGATGGCAGCCAAGAACCCTGGGCCCTGGATGCGCGCCTAGAGACTCTGCTTTTACCATTCCTAACCAGACCGGAGACATCAAGCTGGAAGCCAACCTGGAATACAGGTTTCCTATCGCTTCCATGTTCAACGGAGCCGTGTTCACAGATCTTGGAAATATCTGGACATTCAAGAGAAAGGCCAAGCCAGGCGAGACAGAACCGAATCCTAAAGGCTTTTTCAGGACGAAGGATTTCTACAGGCATCTGGGCTGGGACGTTGGAGCCGGCCTGAGACTGGACCTGGACTTTGCCGTAATACGTCTTGACATAGGCTTTAAAACATTTAACCCGGCCACATCCGAGTGGACGGGACCGGGCAAATGGTTCAAGAAGGACAACTTCGAAATCAGCTTCGGTATAGGTTATCCGTTCTAGTTTATTCAAACTCAAAGTATCCGAAGAATTCCGGGCGATGATAGTCCGGTCTTTCGGTTCCTACCGGATTCCAGGTCAGGTAATGCCGGTTAGTCATATCGTCTCCACATTTGAAGACATTGCCCTTGACAGTCTGGCCCTTGAGAGATTCAACCCCTCTGCCCTGCAGAATAAGGTCCAGCGGAATTACAATTATCATGGACCAGCATACAGGATCTTTTGAAACCTTGTCTCCGAAAGCCTCGCGCCCCAGAGTGGAGAAACGCCTGATGCGGTTCATCCTCTCCTGCTCAAAATGCCCGCGGTCTTTCTTGCCAACCCCGTAACCGACAATTCCGTATCCGGTGCAGTTCATCTCGATATTGTAGTACACTCCGGTCTCGTTGACAGGGGCGATGAAAAGTTCCATACAGTCATCGGTCCAGGGCTGGGAGCCGGAATCTGCGCCGAAGGTGGATCGTATCTCGTTTTCTTTCACCTGATAACGTATGTAAAGGTCTGTGTCGGAATACATTATCTTGAAAGAGGCCTTAGGCGAGTATGAACCGTTTCTGTCTGGCCAGTTTACGATGTCTATGGCATTGGATTTTACAGAAGCGAATTTAGACTCCACCTCCGCCATATCGGGAACCTTGCTCTCAAAAACTACATGAGATACTTTTGCAATCCTGATCTTTTCCATCTTGTGAACCTTTTGTCCAAATGCAGAAAATCCTGCCCAACTCAGTGCTAGACAGAGCAGGACAGGATACTTTATCAAACTGATTCCTTTCATTGGAACTTGTATTTTACGAAGAGTTCTATCGCCTGATATTCAGCCATTCCCAGTTTGTCGAAGATGACGGCTGTATTGTGGTTTCTCTCTTCGGCCCTTAGCCAGAACTCTCTGGAGTCGGAACCAGGGAAGAGAGGATAATCCTTCTGGGACTGGTGACGGAAGATAGCGCTTCTCTTGATCTTAACCTCCTCAGGGCTCAGTGGAACGGCCATCTCTGCCTCGGCCACATCCCACTCCTGCCAAGCGCCTCTGTACATCCATACGCGGCAGTCCTTGAACCAAGGCTCGTCCTTGAGCTCTTCGCAAGCCTTGATAACGGCCTGGAAGCATACTCTGTGCGTTCCATGAGGGTCGGAAAGGTCTCCGGCCGCGAATATCTGGTGAGGCTTGATTCTCTGGAGAAGCTTCTTCACGATTTCAATGTCTTTCTTTCCGAGCGGCTTCTTCTTGACTCCGCCAGTCTCGTAGAACGGAAGGGAGAGGAAGTTTACGTGGTCGTCCGGAATTCCCAGATAACGGCAGGCGCTGCGAGCCTCTCCGCGTCTGATATAAGTCTTGATCCTTCTTACAATCAGAGGGTCGGCCTGTCCCGGATGCTTCTTCTTGAGCTGCTTCTCGATATCCTGGAAAAGCTCCTTGGCCTTGGCTGAATCAATGTCGAATATGTCTGCACTCTCGCGGATGAAGTCCAGGTAACGGATAACATCGTGGTCAAACACCGCAATGTTTCCGCTGGTCTGATAGGCAACGTGAATGTCGTGTCCGTGTTCAGCAAGACGAGCGAGAGTTCCGCCCATTGATATCACGTCGTCATCCGGGTGAGGGGAGAACACCACCACTCTCTTAGGATAAGGCAGAGCCCTCTCAGGACGTGTAGAGTCGTCGGTGTTAGGCTTTCCGCCCGGCCATCCGCTGATGATGTGCTGAAGGTCGTTGAACACCTTTATATTGATCTGGCTGGCAGGGCCTTTTTCTGTAACAAGGTCACTCATTCCGTTGTCGTTGTAGTCGCGGTCGGTGAGCTTGAGGATAGGCTTGTCGAGTTTCTTGCACAGCCAGAAGACAGACTTGCGAATAAGATAAGGAGTCCAGTCTACCTTGTCTGTCAGCCAAGGTGTCTCAACTCTGGTCAGGTTCACGGATGCAGCCCTGTCAATCATAATGTGGGCGTTGCCATGCTCCTGGAGATAGGAAGCGGGAACCATTTTGGTAACTTCGCCTTCGACGATCTTCTTGATCTTAGGCGCGCTGCCCTCTCCCCATGCAAGATAGTATATCTTTCTGGCTTCCAGTATGGTGGCAATACCCATAGTGATTGCGTAGTAAGGCACGTCATCCACTCCGAAGAACTCGCTGGCGGCGGAAACTCTGGTAGTGTAGTTGAGGTTGATCTTCCTTGTCCTGGAGTTGTAAGGGGAACCTGGCTCGTTCATGGCCATGTTTCCTGTAATCACGATATCAATTCCGCCCGCCTTTTCGATTTCCTTCTCGAAACTCTGGCAGTATGCTTCCATATCGTTCCTCTTGCCGCTGTCAATGTAGTGGACATTCTTTTTCGGAATGTCTATATCGTCGATCAGGCATTCCTTGAGAAAACGGTAATGGCTCTGAAGCTCTTCCTTGTCCAAAGGATAGTAGTCATCCATTCCGAATATCTCTATATTCTTGAAACTCAGCTTTTTTTCTTTAACGGCAGCAATAAAGTCGTCATATACCTGAAGACAGGCTGATGATGCGGCCAATGCCAAAACCAGTTTCTTTCCTTCGGCGGCCTTCTTTTTGGACTGGAGAATCACGTCTCTAACAATAACCTTGGAGGCTTCTCTCTGCTCGCCGAAGATTTTTACAGGCAGTTTTTCATACCTTTTTGAAAAATCAGATGTCAAAAACATTTTGAATATTTTTAAATCACGTTAAATCCGTTAATAGTTTTCCTTAGTTCAACAAGCTGCCCGAGCAAACTGTCCATAAGGCTCAGGTTCAGCATATTCGCTCCATCACTCTTGGCGTGGGCCGGATCCGGATGGGTTTCCATAAACAGTCCGTCGGCTCCAACCGCCACGGCAGCCTTTGCGATGTGAGGTATCAGCTCAGGTTCACCGCCGGTAACTCCTGACACCTGGTTAGGCTTCTGGAGAGAATGGGTCACATCCATCACCACCGGGCATCCGAACTTCTGCATCTTCGGAATAGAGCGGAAGTCAACCACCAGATCCGAGTAGCCGAACTGGCTGCCCCTTTCGGTAAGCATCACGTTCTGGTTGCCAGAGTCCTTGACCTTCTGCAGCGCAAACACCATCGCCTCGGGAGAAAGGAACTGTCCCTTTTTGATATTCACCCACTTGCCAGTTGCGGCGGCAGCCTGCAGAAGCTCCGTCTGACGGCAAAGGAAAGCCGGTATCTGAAGCACGTCTATATCATAGGAAGCGGCAAGTTCAGCCTCCTGGACACTGTGTATATCGGTGACGATGGCAACGCCCAGCTCCTTCCTTATAGACTGAAGAAGCGCAAGGCCTTCTCTGTCTCCGATTCCGGTGAATGAGGTAATCTTGGAACGGTTGGCTTTTTTGTATGATGCTTTGAAAATGAAAGGAATCTTGTATTTAGAAGTCAAATCTTTCAGGGTTTCCGCTATAGACCAGGTAATTTCCTCGCCCTCAATGACACAAGGACCAGCCATCAGGAAAAACATCCCGTTGTTATAATCTGTAACAAGCTGCAAATTTTTCATCGCGCAAATATAATGAAATTAGAAAGAAAAAGAATCGCGGAAAAAGGTCAGTAGTTATACTTTTTCCAGAGCAAATTCAAGCGTCTGCGTATTTCCTGTTCTGCCCTGTTGTCTGCAGGGTCATAAAGTTTTGTCCCCGACACTTCATCCGGAAGGAATTCCAGATCGGCGAAATTGCCCTCAAAGTCGTGGGCATACTTGTAGCCCTGGTGATATCCCAGTTCTTTCATGAGCTTGGTAGGGGCGTTCCTCAGGTGAAGCGGAACGGAAAGGTCTCCCTGCTGTTCCACCAGTGAAAGGGCAGCGTCAATCGCCATATAAGCCGAATTGCTCTTAGGGCTTGTGGCAAGATAGACAGCGCATTCAGAAAGCGGAATACGGCCTTCTGGCATTCCTATCTGCTGGACTGCCGCAAAAGTGCTCTGGGCCAGAAGCAGGGCGTTCGGATTTGCAAGCCCGATATCTTCCGCCGCCAGAATAACCATTCGGCGCGCGATGAACAGGGGATCTTCTCCGCCTTTTATCATACGTGCAAGCCAGTAGACGGCCGCATTCGGGTCCGAGCCCCTGAGACTCTTTATGAAAGCCGATATAATGTCATAGTGCTGTTCGCCGTTCTTGTCGTAAACGGCCATATTCTCCTGCAGACGGTTCTTTACCAGATCGTTTGTAATCTTGACAGGCTCTCCTTCCGGGATGCTTGAAACCACGATTTCAAGCACGTTAAGCAGTTTTCTGGCATCTCCGCCACTGTATCTGAACAATGCCTCTTTCTCGGCGATTTCAATTTTCCTGGAAGAAAGATAGGGGTCCTTCTCCATAGCCCTGGCAAGGAGCACATCAAGGTCCTCCACGCTTAATTCCTTGAGAACGAACACCTGGCACCTTGAAAGCAGAGGACTTATAACTTCAAAGGAAGGATTCTCCGTCGTGGCGCCGATAAGAATGATTGTTCCGTCCTCGACAGCTCCCAGAAGAGCGTCCTGCTGGCCTTTGTTGAAACGGTGAATCTCATCGATGAACAGAATAGGGGTCTTTGAATTGAAAAGAGTCTTGTTCTTTGCCTTGGAGATGACATCCCTCACATCCTTCACTCCTGAACTGACAGCAGAAAGGGTATAGAAACTGCGGTCCAGCTGCTTGGAAATGATGTTTGCCAGAGTGGTCTTGCCCACACCCGGAGGCCCCCAGAGTATGAACGAGGACAGATTGCCGCTTTCTATCATATTGCGCAGCACGCTTCCTTTGCCTACAAGATGCTCTTGTCCAACATATTCATCCAGAGAAACCGGACGGATTCTTTCCGCCAGTGGTATCTTCACTCCATTATCCATAGGTCTTCAAATCAGTGTTGCAAATTTAACAATATGGAGCAAGAAACACAATCGGTGACATTATTTGCTATATTTACAACTGAAAGTACCATTTCAAACACCATCATTATGGCTGACAATATCACTTTCTGGACGGAAATAAAGAAATACTTCTCCATGAAGGGATTTCTTACCGACAAGAATGATGTGACCAGAAGAATCAACGACGGCATCATCTTCAGGGGACCTAACCTCTGGGTTCTTGTCTTTGCGATTTTGATCGCTTCTCTCGGCCTGAACATGAACTCCACAGCCGTCATCATCGGCGCTATGCTTATCTCTCCGCTCATGGGCCCGATTATAGGTATGGGGTTTGGAGTGGGCACTGACGATTTTGACCTCCTGAAGAAAAGCTTCAAGAACTACGCGGTAGCAACTATAATAAGCCTTCTGACCGCTTCTCTGTACTTTTTGCTTACTCCTTACAAAGGGGCTCAGAGTGAACTGCTTGCAAGAACATCTCCGACTCTTTACGACGTGCTGATAGCACTATGCGGCGGCGCGGCAGGAATTGTGGCCCTAGGAGCGAAGGATAGGGGAAACATCATACCTGGAGTAGCCATCGCAACCGCCCTGATGCCACCTCTGTGTACAGCCGGATTCGGCATTGCCAGCCTGAACCTGAAGTTCTTCCTCGGAGCGTTCTACCTGTACTTTATTAATTCGGTATTCATTGCCCTTGCGACATTCATCGGCGTGAGAGCCATGAAATTCCGCAAGAAAGATGTCCTGGAGGACAGGGCTTACAAGAGAGTCCGCTTCTATATAACTGTTATTGTGGTCGCCACGATGGTTCCGGCCGCCATAATGACTGTCAGCATTATCCGTGACAGCATATTCCACACAGGCGTGGACTACTTTATCCGTAACGAGCTGAAATATCCCGGAACACAGATCATCACTCATAACGCAGACCGCGAAAACAAGGTTCTGACACTTGCCGCTGTCGGTAGGGAGCTGTCTGAAAATCAAATAAACGACGCTACAACCAGGCTCCCGAAATACGGTCTTGAGGGTTACCGTCTGAACCTTATACAGGGCAGCATCTCCGACAGTCTTATCAGCCTGAAGGGAACAATTTCCAATATGGTGAATTCAAAGGAAGAGCTCAACGCCACGATCACGCATCAGAATCTGGAGATTTCTGACCTAAAGGACCAGCTTTCTCATTTCACCCGATATGAATTTCTGACCAAGCAGATTGTGAAGGAACTTCAGAGTTTCTATCCGGCAATCGAACTGTTCAGCCTTTCCGAGTCTGTTGAAAGCGGAAAGGACACCAACTCCATCAACAAGTTCCTCTCGGCGATAATCACATTGAATCCTGACTCGAAGTCTGGCCTCAGCAAGGATGACATTCTCAAAATTTCCGACTATGTCAAGAGTAGGGTTGCCGCTGATTCTGTCGTAGTGATCGTTCGCTGAGGAAATAATACTATTTAACATAATATAAATTGTATGAAATATTGAAATACGCGGCATAGAATTATTGGCATACCTTTTGATATTATTCCCGCGAATTTCACTACTTTTATGGTTGAATTTGAAATTCATATTTTTACAAACCACTTAAACTGTTTTTGAAATGGCAAAGACTACTGCTAAAGTTACCAAGAAGGCCGCTCCTAAAAAAGCTGCTGCCAAGAAAGCTGCTGTAAAGAAGCTTACTCTCGACAAGCCAGCAATCCTGGTTGTCGATATGCTTAACGATTTCGTTACCGGTTCACTCGGATGCGACCGCGGACGCGCTATCGTTCCTGCAACGGCTCAACTGCTTGACGCCGCACGCAAGGCCGGCGTTCCTGTAATCTTCTGCAATGACAGCCACCTCAAAGGAATCGACCGCGAGCTGACAATCTGGGGAGACCACGCTATCAAGGGAACCAAGGGTGCCGAGGTTATCCCTGAACTCAAACTCTGCAGCAAGGACTATGTTGTTCCAAAGAGACGCTACAGCGGATTCTTCCAGACCGATCTGGATATCCTCCTCAAGGAGCTTGGAGTCAAGACCGTAATCATGACCGGACTGCATGCCCATATGTGCGTAAGACACACATCTGCTGATGCATTCTGCCTCGGATACGATGTTGTTGTTGCCAAGGAAGCTACAGATTCCTTTACTGAGGAAGATTACAAGATCGGCCTTGCATACCTTAAGACCTGCTATGGTGCAGACGCATACAGCAATAAGGAATTGATTGCAGCTTTCTAATATGAGCCGCAAACGTAATAAAGATAGACAAATTATTGAAAATGTGAGCATTGAGGCCGTTGCCGCTGAAGGCAATGGCCTTGCTCATATTGACGGCAAGGTACTTTTCGTGCCAAAGTGCGTTCCCGGAGACGTTGTAGACGTGCAGATTACACGCTCACGCAAGGGCTTTATGCAGGGAAATCCAATCAGGCTGGTCAAGGAATCCCCGATCCGCCAGAAGCCTTTCTGTCCACACTATGGGGTCTGCGGAGGCTGCACCTGGCAGGCTCTCCCCTATGACAAGCAGCTGGAATTCAAGCAGCAGCAGGTCATAGACCAGCTTACCAGAATCGGACACCTGACACTCCCCCCTATCTCCCCCATCATCGGTTCGGAACGCATCGTTGACTACCGCAACAAACTGGAATTCACCTTCTCTGACAGGCGCTGGCTTTTTAAGGAAGAACGTTTCAACCCGGACGGAAGCGAAAAGGAATTCTCCGCTGAAGAACTACTCGGGCTCGGTTTCCACATCCCGGGCATGTTCAGCAAAGTTCTGGACATCAAGGAATGCCGCCTCCAGAAAGAGCCTTCCAACGCCATCAGGCTCTTTGCCAGGAAATATGCTGTGGAAAACGGCCTCGGATTCTTCGACCTCTACAATCACACGGGAATGCTCCGCAACCTTGTCATCCGCTCTACCGAAGACGGACAGTTCGGAATCAACCTGGTTATAGGATCTTCTCAAATCGGCGAGAAACCTTCCAAAAAACAGATGCAGGACGCCACGGGCTTGATAATGGCCATCTGCAAGGAGTTTCCTCAGATAACATCCGCTTATCTTACCATAAACAGCAAAGCCAACGACAGTTACGACGGCTGCCCTATCTACCGTGTCCAGGGCGGCGAATACCTGGTGGAGAAAATGGAGGACATCACCTTCCGCATCGGCCCGAAGTCCTTCTACCAGACCAATTCCCTTCAGGCTTACCGCCTCTACTCTGTGGTCAGGGAATTTGCAGATCTAAAGGGAGATGAAGTACTGTACGACCTGTACACCGGAACCGGCACCATCGCCCTGTTCCTTGCCCGCAAGGCCAGGAAAGTCATAGGCGTGGAATATGTGGAAGAAGCTGTCGCCGATGCCAGGACCAACTCCACAGACAACGGCATAGACAATGCGGAATTCTTTGCCGGAGACATGAAGGATGTGCTTGACGACGGCTTCATCAAAAAGCACGGGAAACCGGATGTCATTGTACTGGACCCTCCAAGAGCCGGTATCCATCCATCTGTGGCACAGGTAATTCTGAACGCATCGCCAGACCGTATAGTATATGTCAGCTGCAACCCTGCCAGCCAGGCAAGGGACCTGGAGATTCTCTGCAGGAACTATAAGATAACTAAGGTCCAGCCTGTGGATATGTTCCCACACACCCAGCACGTGGAAAATGTCGTCCTGCTGAAACGAAATGATTAGCGTCATTATCCCGGTATACAATGTAAAGCCCTTCCTCAATGAAGCTATAGAAAGCGTCATTGGCCAGAGCTTTACGGACTGGGAGATGATACTTGTGGATGATGGTTCGACAGACGGCTGCGCGGAGATTTGCGACAATTACGCCTTAAAGGATTCCAGAATAAAGGTCATACACCAGAAAAACAGAGGACTGAGCGCTGCCAGAAATGCTGGACTAGACCTCTGTCGTGGGGATTACATCGCTTTCCTGGATTCGGATGACTACTATTATCCGGATTTGCTTGCCACTGCATTCGAGACTATGCAAAAGCATAATACCGATATCGTGGAATTCAATATCAGTATAGCGGGGAACTCAAAAGGGCTGTTCAAGACACCCGAAGGCATCTATTCCGGACATCAGGCTATGATTATGAAGGTGGAAGGCAAAATCTCCACCGCTGTGTGGAACAAACTGTACAAACGCGGGTTATGGGAAAGTTTACACTTCTCCGAAGGCCGGAATTATGAGGATCTGGACATCATATTGCCCCTGATAGAAAAATCAGAAAGCATCTATATCATAAACAAGCCTCTTATTGCATACAGGTTAAGAAAAGAAAGCATAACCTTTACCAATAGTCTGAAGAACCATAAAGACTTTTCCGCTTCGTTCTCCAGCTATGCCGGTTTCATAGAAACTCATATTCCCGAATATTTTTCTCAAGAGCATTTAGAACAAGCATATTATTCAAGACTCAAACACCTTATCGTTGAGTACTGTTCCTGCCCGCAGGCCAAGATACCCGGAAGAAAACCTGTTCAGGACTATCTCAGAAAAGAGATAGACGAATGCCGCACAAAAGTAAACTTCAGTACAGTTTCATTCAAGACAAAAGCGGCCCTATTTCTTCTGAAGCGATTCCCCGCCTCTATTCCACCGCTCTATCGCTTATACCACAATCTGAATAAAATCTCTGTCAAAAAGATTTTTTGATTAAATTTGTGAAAACTCATTTTATAAAACCAATATTATGTCTTTAATCAGCGATTTGATTTCAAAGCAGGTTAACACTGCTGCCGGAGGAATCGATATTCCTTCTAACATCAAGAGCCAGGTTCTGGGAGGACTGGGCGAATCTATTCTGGGCAGCCTTACCCAAACTGCTGCAAAACAGGGCGGTACAGATCTAATCACAGACCTTCTGACCGGCAAGACAAGCGCTGCCAGCAGCCCTATCACTGCTTTGGCAGGAAACCTGTTCTCTACCAACATTCTGAGCAAACTGAATCTTGGAGGAGGACTGGCAAAATCTCTCACCGGACTGATTCCTAACATTCTGGGAGGCCTCAGAGGCTTCATCAAAGACCAGGACGGAGACGGTGACATTGACCTCAAGGACATTATGCTCTCCATCACCGGCGGCGGAAACTCCAATGGCGGAGGCCTGGGCAGCATCATCGGTGCCGCAACCAGCATTCTCGGTGGCCTTGTTGGCGGAAAGAAGAAATAGCAGTTTCTTGTTTCACTGATTTCAAAGGGGATGACCAGTTGGCCATCCCCTTTTTCGCGATAATTGATTATCTTTACAAAAATATCATCCACTATGGCAGACGAAAAGATAATATTCTCGATGAACGGTGTGGGGAAAATCCTTCCACACAACAACAAAGTAATTCTCAAGGACATATACCTTTCCTTCTTCTACGGCGCAAAAATCGGCATCATAGGTCTTAACGGCAGCGGAAAATCCACTCTGCTCAAGATCATTGCCGGTGTAGAAAAGAACTACCAGGGAGAAGTCGTATGGGCTCCCGGCTACAGTGTAGGCTATCTGGAGCAGGAACCGCAGATGGATCCGGACAAGACAGTCATAGAAGTGGTTCAGGAAGGAGTCCAGGAAGTGATGGACCTTCTCAACGAGTTCAACGAGATATCCGCCAAGTTCTGCGAACCAATGGATGACGACACTATGAACCGCCTGATGGAAAGGCAGGGAGAGCTCACAGAGAAGATCGAGCATGTAGGCGGCTGGGAGATAGACTCCAAGCTGGAAAGGGCCATGGACGCTCTCCAGTGCCCGCCTTCTGACGCAAAGGTCTCTACCCTATCCGGAGGAGAGAGGAGAAGAGTGGCCCTTTGCCGCCTGCTTCTCCGCCAGCCTGACGTCCTGCTGCTGGACGAGCCTACCAACCACCTTGACACCGAGAGTATTCTCTGGCTGGAAGCCCATCTGAGGCAGTACAAGGGAACCGTAATCGCCGTTACCCACGACCGTTACTTCCTGGATAATGTGGCAGGCTGGATTCTGGAACTGGACCGCGGGGAAGGCATTCCGTGGAAGGGCAACTACTCCTCCTGGCTGGACCAGAAGACCAAGCGCCTGGAGATGGAAGAAAAGACAGAGAGCAAGCGCAGAAAAACTCTCCAGAGAGAGCTGGAATGGGTCCGTATGGCTCCTAAAGCCCGCCAGGCCAAGCAGAAAGCCCGTCTGGGAGCATACGAGAAGCTGGCTTCCGCAGACCAGAAGGAAAAGGAAGCCAATCTGGAAATCTACATACCTAACGGACCGCATCTTGGCAACAAGGTCATCGAGTTCCACGATGTAAGCAAGGCTTACGGAGACAAACTGCTGTTCGAGCATCTGAACTTCCTCCTGCCGCCGGCTGGCATTGTTGGAGTAATCG
>CACXPG010000017.1 GCA_902769525.1 uncultured Bacteroidia bacterium | reverse complement strand
CTCCCACCAGGTGGGCTTCTTGCCGTCAGTGTTCCTGCTGGCGCTGATGATTGTGGGGCTGCTATGCGCCGCCGTGGTGCTGTATCACTACCTCAAGACAGCCAGGATAAATCCAGCAACGACGCTGAAGAACGAGTAGGCTTCATAAGCGGTTAAACATAAATACTTTCTATCCTGATGCCGGGCGGGGCCATGGAAGGTTCCGCCCGGCGGATGGAGAAAAAAAGAACTTTTACAGGCAAGATTATGTACTTTTGTACGTTTACTAAGAAAACGAAAGCAATGAAGATTTTGAAGATTGTGATTTGCGCGGCGCTGTTGGTGGCAGGACTGTGCGGGTGTGAGAAGAATCTGATTCCTGAGATTAACCTGGCAGATAATCTGGAAGGAAGTTGGGAGAAGGTGTATCCAGAAGGGGTGCAGGATGCGGGGCTGGTGATATGGGATTTTAAAGCTGGCGACGCTGATCCTCAAACGTGGATTCTAAGCATCTATGTCTCAGATGTGTTTACCGGTGATTCGGAGGAGAAATATATCTACCAGCAGCATCAGAACGGTTATCCGGGCGTGGGCGGTTCCACTCCGGCGCTTTATCTCTTTGAACTGGATCATGACTTCGCGTATACGCCTACTGTGGGTTACTGGGTCAAGGAGTGCAGTAAGGACAAGCTGGTGCTTGAGCGCTTTGAGGTAAATACGGACGGGCCGAATCTGCTGGAGGGCGATGTAACTTTCAAGAGAGCTAAAACATATTACAAGTAAATCAATTAGTTGGAGCAATTAGAAAGACGATTGCTCGCATGATAGCAATGTTGGCTTCTATTGCAACATCACTCATATCAAACACTTTTAATTATTGGTGAGAAATCCCATCCGAAGCGTTTGAAAATCTCTTTTGCAAAAGACATTTCTTTGGACGGAATAGTTACTTCTACAGTAGTTGTTGTGCCATAAGTTTCTTCCGGTTCATTGAGAGTGGCAAGATGCCTTTCAGATGGGGTAGGGTATCTTTTAGGTATAATCTTTTGCTCTGGAGTATAATTGGCGACAGCTTCCGCAAGGGCTTTCTTCACAAAAGCGTTAATGGAGATGTTTTCCTCAGCGGCAAGGTTGGCTATGTCCCTGTGAGTTGCAGGCGCAATTCGTACATTGAAAGTGCCGGTGTAACTCTTTTCCGGTTTTACTCCCTGATCTTCACAAAATATAAGGTAATCGTCAACAGCTTCATGAAATGCGTCTGTAATTTCTTTTACAGATTCTCCTTCATAATTGACAAGATCATCAATGCCTTCCAGCTTTCCAAAGAAGACCTTATCCGGTTCGCTATAGTTAACAGAACCAATGTAACCTTTGTATTTGAGTGTATTCATAATTAGATGTTTTTGTTTCTTTTTAGTTTTTCCAGAATGTCTTTCAGTGTATATGCTTTTAGAATATTGCCGGGGTGTGGGTGGTGCAGCAAAATCTTTCGCTTTTGGTTATCAATGAACATTACCCTCGATCCTGAAGTTCTACCCTTGTTGGATTTCGTATATCCGAACGAGGTTAAAAGCCTTTCCGCCTCAGCAAATGTAAAGTCTGTGGGCATACCTTTTAATCTTTCAAGTAGTTTCTCCTTAGTTCCCATACTGCAAATGTAACTAAATAATAGTTACAAAGCAAAATAATTATTCAATCTTTTTTATTAGTATTTGGCCCTTCTGTAAATAATTCGGTCTGTTGTAAAAAAAGTTTACAGCGGAACTTTTTGTTGCTTTTTGATAAGCATCATATAATCAATGGTTTATAATGTGTGGCACATTTAATGATTCTTGTTGTATGACATAACTCAATATTATATGAACAGCTTTTTAAAATTCCTGGGTAAAAACAAGCTGTATGCTTTCATAGAGGCATTGGGGCTTGTAGTGAGCCTTACGTTTGTGATACTGATAGGAAGCTATGTCTGGCAGCAGTACGATGTGGCGCACGAAAACCCGGACGGGGACAGGATCTACGGACTGGGACGGGACGACCTGCTTGCGATGAGCTGGTGGGACAAGGAGTCTCTGGACAGCATACCAGGAGTGGAGAGCATAACCAGAATTGGCGACAACGGAGGTGAAATCCTCAAGTTCTCGGACAAGATTGTAATGGGCCTCTCCTGCGAGATAGACTCCAACTTCTTCAGCATTTTCAACTACAAGATACTGGAAGGAGACCTTCAGGATTTCCAGAGTGGAGGCGCGGTTCTGGTCAGCAGGAGGTTTGCTTCAATGATAGATGACGGAAACGGGGTTGTAGGGAGGACGATTGGAAGGACTGTAGGAGAGGAAGATGGAGCTCCTACATACAAAGATTATGTGATTGGAGGAATCGTTGAAGACCTTGACAATACGCTTGTGATGTATTATGACATCTTCTTTTCCGCGGCAAAGAGTTCTTATGCAACAGATGTAACTCCTTTCCAGAGCTACGGCTCCCATCTGTCTGTGATCAAACGCAAAAAAGAAGTTGACGAGCAGACCTTCAAGGACAACATCTTTGACAAGTGCTACCAGAACTACACTTTCTTCAAGAAGGAGAACAACGATTTCAAACTCTACAACTACAGCCAGATGTATTTCCACAAGGCTTCTTATATGCTCAGGAGTGCAGACAAGACACTGCTGGCCTTGCTTACCATAGTGGTGCTTCTCCTTCTGGCTTCAGCAATAATCAACTATGTAAACCTCAACGTGGCTCTTGTCAGAAAAAGATCCAGGGAAATGGCAACCCGCAGACTGCACGGTGCAACAAGAGGCAGCGTAGCTTGGAAGTACATCTCTGAATCACTTGTGTTCACGGCAGTATGCTTCTTGCTTGCCATAGTGCTGGCTTATCTATTGGTTCCGTTCATGAATTCGCTTCTTTCAGGGAATTATCAGGATGGGCAGCAGGTTGTAGGACTGAGGTTTATCCTGGATTTCAAATATGTGGCGGCTTATGTGCTGGCTGTTCTTGTGTTTGGAACCCTTGCAGGGTTGCTGCCTGCCTTGGAAGCGTCCAGGACAAAGCCTATTGACATTATCAGGGGGACCTATGCCAGAAGAAGCCGGATGCTGCTCGGCAAGTTCTTCATTGTCTTCCAGAATATTATATCTGTGGTGCTGATAGCCCTTGCTCTTGTGATGGAGATGCAGATGAAGCATCTGATGCAAAGGCCTATGAACTTTACCTCAGACAATCTGTTTGTTCTTGCCGGTCCGAGTAGTGTTGATAAGATGAGACCGTTTGAGGAGAAACTGAGAAAGCTTCCGTTTGTTGAAGAGATAGGCTATGGCAGGGGGTTCCCGGGCAACATAAACTGGAGTATCGGCAGGAAGATGGATGTGGGTGGAGAGACCAAGGAAGTGAATTTGAACTTGATAGGATGTGATTCCACTTACTTCCGCCTGCTTGGCTTCAAGGTGCTGGAAGACTTCAACCGCCCTCTATCCAATTCTCTGTGGCTAAGCCAGACAGCCTACCGTGCCGCAGGGTTTACAAGCGATGAAGAAGCTTCAAACTTTGCCCGTACTATGAGAATGAACAATATGTATGCAGATTATGTAGGCGGCATTTTTGAGGATACTCCGGCAGACCGGGTGGAGGCTTCTGAAGATAACGGTAGCATAGGAGTTCTAGTGCAATATCCGGAGAATCTTCATTATGCCTGTGACCCTCTCATAAAGGTCTCTCCAACAGTGGACAAAGATTACGCGGAGAAGGCCATAATGGATGCATACAAAGAATATATGGAAGAGGCTCACGGTTTTTCCAACGAGCCTTATATGAAAGGGTTCCTCAGTGACATCCTCAACCGGGAGATGGCTTCAGCCGTCAACACTATGAGGCTTCTGGAGCTGTTCATGGTCCTTGCTGTGATGATCTCACTTTTGGGCCTGCTTGCAATGAGCGCCTACTACAGCTCTGAGAATACAAAGCAGATAGCTGTGCGCAAGGTATTCGGGAGCGATGTCCGGAAGGAGACGCTCCGATCCGTGAAGGAGTATATTGTGCTTGTCTTCATCGCGATAATAATAGGACTTCCGATTGCCTGGTACCTTAGCCAGAGGTATCTGGAGCAGTATTCTTACAGGATAACAGGGGTTGTCCTCCCGCTTGCGGCAGCGGTGGTCATAACTCTTGTATTTGCCTCGGCATCAGTGCTCTGGCAGGTTCTCAAATCCGCCAAGGCCAATCCGGCCGTCGAACTGAAGAAAGACTGAGCCTGAAAAATTGTAATTTTGCAGGGTATGAAAAAGGGCAAGATACTGGTTGTTGATGACAATGCAGGAATCAGAAGCGCTCTGAAGATTCTGCTTCCTTCGCAC
Source organism: uncultured Bacteroidia bacterium (assembly GCA_902769525.1). Classification (GTDB taxonomy): domain Bacteria; phylum Bacteroidota; class Bacteroidia; order Bacteroidales; family UBA932; genus Egerieousia. The sequence continues at coordinate 30,572 of CACXPG010000017.1, read as the reverse complement.
TTTGCACAGGTGGAGCTTCTGGCTTCACCTTCGTCTCTTATGACCAGGCTCAGAGATTTCAGGCCGGAGGTGGTGCTTCTGGATATGAACTTCTCAGCAGATATCAATACCGGAAACGAAGGCTTGTTCTGGCTCGGCGAAATCAGGAAGGCCTATCCTCAGACAAAGGTTGTGCTGTTTACGGCTTACGCGGATGTGGCTCTGGCCGTGGAAGGAATGAAAAGAGGAGCCTATGACTTCATAGTCAAGCCGTGGGAGAACGAGAAACTCATTGAGATATTGACCGGAGCCTATAAGGCATCTGTTTCAGAATCAGGAGGAAAGACCTCTGATTCTTCTTGTTCGGATTATGGGGACACTTCTTCCGTCCAGATGTTTTGGGGAAATACACCGGCAATGGTTTCCCTGAAAAGAATAGTGGACAAAGTAGCCGCGACAGATGCCACTGTGCTCATAACAGGAGAGAACGGAACTGGCAAGGATGTGCTTGCCAGATATATTCATTCACTTTCTCAGCGATGCGGCAGGCCTATGGTGAGCGTAGACGCAGGAGCGGTGCCCGAGAGTTTGTTCGAGAGTGAATTGTTCGGCCATGTAAAAGGTTCCTTTACGGATGCCATAGCAGACCACAAAGGCAAGTTCGAGGCGGCTGACGGCGGCACTCTATTTCTGGACGAGATAGGGAACATCCCGCTCTCAAGCCAGGCCAAGCTTCTCAGAGCCATCCAGAACCGCAGCATCTCAAAAGTAGGTGACAATAAGATTATTCCGGTGGATATCAGGCTGATATGCGCAACAAACAGAAATCTTCCCCAGCTTGTTGCAGACGGCCTTTTCCGCGAAGACCTTTTCTACAGGATCAACGCCTTCCATCTTCACATTCCGGCTCTCAGAGAAAGGGCAGAGGACATTGTTCCCCTGGCAACTATGTTTCTGAAAAAGTTCTCCGACAAATACCACAGAGACGTGAGCGGAATGACAGAGGAAGCCAGAGTGCTTCTGACAAGACTCTCATGGAGCGGCAATATCCGCCAGCTTCAGAATGTGATAGAAAAAGCTGTTATTCTCAGCGATGGCCCTGTGCTTGATGCCTCTGCCTTTTCGGACGAGCTGTCAGACTCCGCTGAGGGAGAACCGGAATCTTCCGGGAAAGACGTGTTCACTCTGGAGGAGGCTGAGAAACAGGCTATAGCCTCTGCCATGAAAAAGTATGGAGATAACCTTTCTCTCGTTGCCAAGGCTCTGGATATAAGCCGTCCCACATTGTACAACAAATTAAAGAAATACGGGCTTTAGGATGCCTTTGAAGTGGATTGTCATATTGATTGTGGGGGTGGCCGTCTTGTCGGCGGTTCTTGCCGTCATATTCAGTTCGTACAGGGTGCGGCGCAAGGTAAATTATATGCTGGATGCTCTGGAGGACGGTGAAACAAACTTCCGTTTCAGCGAGAGGAAATCCAGACTGAACAAGACACTCAACCGCCTGAACGGAATTTTCAAGCAGGAAAGGCTGGCAATCCGTGAGCAGGAGAAGTTTTTCGGCACCCTTCTGGACAATGTCAAAACCGGAATCGTAGTGTTTGACACCACTTCAGGCGCAATCACTTACAGTAACAGCCGGGCGCTTCAGATCCTCGGGCTGGCTTCTCTTGTCAACATCAAGCAACTCAGGATAATAGACAACAATCTGGCCGCGGCTTTTATCGCTGAAAAAGAAGTGTCCGACCCAGAGAAGAACAAGGCAAGCTTCTACAACGAGAGTTCCCAGAAGACAATAGTGATGTCCAAGTCCTCCGCCCTTGTGCAGGGAAGGAACGTGAGGATAGTTTCCTTCAACGATGTTACAGAGGAGCTGGAGACGAACCAGGAGGAGGCTTACTCGAAGCTCATCAGGGTCCTGACCCACGAGATCATGAATACAGTCACTCCTATTTCCTCACTCAGCGATGCTCTGGTCTCATATCTTGAGCCTGAAGACGATGAGTTGACTCCAGAGAGGCGAAAGGCCCTCAGGGACGGTCTGGACACTATTGCTTCCTCTTCCCGTTCTCTGATCCAGTTCGTGGAATCTTACCGCAACCTCACCAGGGTGGCTCCTCCTGTCAAGAGCGTGTTCTATGTCAGGGACCTTGCTTCAGAAGTGATGGAGCTTACTTCGGAGCAACTGGCATCCTCCAGTGCAAGTCTTTCATTTGCAGAACGCTCTGATGACGTGATTCTGTTTGCAGACAGGGGACAGATACTTCAGATTCTTATCAATCTGGTAAAGAATGCAGTTCAGGCCAAGGCCCGGACCATAAATATGGAAGCCAGGATTGATTCGTCCGACGTAACCATTATTGAAGTTTCAAACGACGGGGAGCCGATATCCCCGGAAGCCCAGAAGCAGATGTTCGTGCCATTCTACACCACCAAGCAAGACGGAAGCGGTATAGGGCTTGCCATCTCACGCCAGATAATGAGGATGCACAACGGTCAGATCAGCCTCAAGTCCTCCACAGCGGAGAAGACAACATTCAGCCTGATTTTCCGATAAGGCGGCTGTCAGATGATGTATGATATTTCCTTGAAAGCAAATGTCTTGCGGGAGCCGTCGCGGTATTCCAGGACGATGCAGGCAGTGTCGCTGAGGCCGATGATCTTTGCTTCCACTTCTTTGTTTTCAGTGGTTTCTATGTAGCGGTGGAATTCGTTTTTGCGGTAGAGCTTGTCAAGGTATTCTTTATAGAGAGAGTCGAATCTTCCGGTTTGGGCGAATTCTTCTTTGGCCCTGTCGTAGAAGCGGTAGATTTCAGACACGAGGATTTCAAGCTCGTCGGTGAGGCTGAAGTCAGGAGTGCCTTCCTTGAGCTCTTTGATCAGCGATGTAGGGTTGGGAAGGTCTTTCGGGAACTCTTTCTGGTTGATGTTCAGGCCGATGCCGCAGACGCTGGAGGAGAGCATCTCTCCTGAAATGCCGTGCTCGATGAGTATGCCGCAGATCTTGCGGTCTTCCACGTAGATATCGTTAGGCCATTTGATCTTGGATGAGACACCTTTCTTCTTGAGGTAGCTCTCAAGGCCGAGGGTTACAATTACGGATATGATGAACTGGTCCTTGGCCAGGATGAAGTCCGGTTTGAGAAGGATGGAGAACATCAGGTTCTTGGCCTGGTCGCTGGTCCACTTGTTGCCTCTCTGGCCACGCCCCGCGGTCTGGAACTCGGCTGCCCAGACAGTCTTGTCTTTCTCTGTCGGAATGGCCTCCAGGGCCCTGTTGTTGGTGGAATCGGTGACTTTGAGCCACCTTATGTCAAGTTTTTGTGTCATATTGTCGTTTGGCAAAATTATTGTTGAATTTTTGATTACCTTTGAAAATTAAAGCAAATTTAACAAATACACAGAATAGACAATGACAGTCAAGAAGTCAGAACAGAAGAAGGAAAAAGCACCTGCAAAGAAAACCGCAGCAAAGAAGGCTCCTGCAAAGAAAACAGCTGCAAAAAAGCCTGTAACCGCAAAACCGGCAGCCAAAAAGGCTGTCAAGGCACCGGCAAAGAAGGCTCTGCCTACAGAAATGGAGGTGATAACTGATGCCATTCTGGAAAAGAAGGGCCAGAATGTCATTTCCCTTGACCTGAGGAAAGAGGGCGGCAGCATCTGCGATTTCTTTGTAATCTGCAACGCTGATTCTACCACCAATGTTTCTGCAATCGCCGACAATATTGAGGATCAGATGATTGTAAAACTGAATAAGAAAGTTCTGCGTTCCCAGGGAAAGGAAAACCGCTTCTGGATTATCCAGGACTACGGAGATATCGTGGTTCACGTGTTCCAGACCGAGTACAGGAATTTCTACCGTCTGGAAGACCTATGGAGCGATTGTGAAAAGAAAACATACGAAGACTAAAGATGGCGGCAAACAACAAGGGAAACAAGAAGGGCGGTTCAAGGGGCCTGTCCAATGCGATGGCCTTCATTTACATTCCGCTGATTATCCTGCTGGTTTACATGCTTTTCAACTACAAGGGCGGAGATCCTGTGAAGGTTGAATGGTATGAGGTGAAGGAGAGTATGATCCCTCAGGGCGATGTGGAGAAGATAGACTACATCACCAATGAGTTTCAGGGAACGGTGACAATCCGCAAGGACCGTCTGGAAAAGTACAAGAACAGGTTCGGGGGCAAGGTCCCTGGCTTTACGTCTGTGTTCTATTTCCAGGTGCCGTCCTCCTTTGACGCTGAAAAGGAGTTCAGCGAAATCAGGAACTCTCTTCCTGAGGACAAGAAGTTCAAGTACAGCTTCAATGTCTCCAAAGACTATTGGGGCAACATTCTGGGCTGGCTGTGGCCTCTGATATTCATTATCTTCACGATATATCTGTTCTCCAGGATGTCCAGGGGAATGTCAGGCGGCAGCGGCTCAGGCGGCAGCGGGGGAATCTTCTCTGTCGGCAAGAGCCAGGCCAAGGTCTTTGACAAGAACAGCAAGGTGAAGGTTACATTCAAGGATGTGGCCGGGCTGGAAGAGGCCAAGGTGGAGATTATGGAAATCGTGGACTTTTTGAAGACCCCTTCAAAGTACACCAACCTTGGCGGAAAGATTCCTAAGGGAGCGCTTCTGATAGGGCCTCCAGGAACCGGAAAGACCTTGCTGGCCAAAGCTGTGGCAGGAGAGGCAAACGTGCCGTTCTTCTCGATGAGCGGCAGTGACTTTGTGGAGATGTTCGTGGGAGTGGGTGCTTCAAGAGTCAGGGACCTGTTCAAGCAGGCTAAGGAGAAGGCTCCTTGCATTGTATTCATCGACGAGATAGACGCTGTGGGAAGAGCCCGTGGCAAGAATGTCGGATTCTCTTCCAATGACGAGAGGGAAAATACTCTTAACCAGCTTCTTACCGAGATGGATGGCTTCGGGACCAACAGCGGAGTAATCATTCTTGCTGCCACAAACCGTGCAGACATTCTGGACAAGGCCCTGATGAGAGCCGGAAGGTTCGACCGCCAGATTACGATAGACCTTCCTGAACTCAAGGACCGCGAGGCTATATTTAACGTTCACCTGAAGAAGCTCAAGCTGGATCCGAATCTGGACCTGAGTTTCCTGGCCAAGCAGACTCCGGGTTTCTCTGGCGCTGACATTGCAAATGTCTGCAACGAGGCTGCACTGATTGCCGCCCGCCATAACAAGAAATTCGTTGACAGGCAGGATTTCCTGGATGCCATAGACAGAATCATCGGCGGTCTGGAAAGAAAGAGCAAGATCATTCCTCCTGGAGAAAAGCGCACCATCGCGTTCCACGAGGCCGGCCATGCTACCGTAAGCTGGTTCCTGCCAAATGCCAATCCGCTTCTGAAGGTTACCATCATCCCGAGAGGCAAGGCCCTGGGTGCTGCCTGGTATGTGCCTGAGGAAAGGCAGATTATGACCAAGGAGCAGATGATGGACGAGATGGCGAGCCTGATTGGCGGCCGTGTCGCCGAGGAGATAATCAACAACAAGATTTCTTCCGGCGCGCTGAACGACCTGGAACGTCTGACCAAGATGGCATACGCTATGGTTGCCTATTACGGAATGAGCGACAAGCTGGGAAATATCTCCTACTACAATTTCCAGGAAGACGGCTACCAGCTCTCCAAGCCTTTCAGCGACAAGACTGCAGAAATGATAGACGCCGAGACCAAAGTCCTCATAGACAAGGCTCACCAGATGGCAAAAGAAGTGCTTGAAAGCCACATGGACGGCTTTAAGCAGCTGGCACAGCTCCTGCTCGAGAAAGAGGTTATCTTCGCCGAAGACCTGGAGAGAATCTATGGTCCGAGAGTGAAGGAACTTGACTCCGAGGCGCCTGCAAAGGAACTCCCGTCAGCATCTGAAGAAAACAAGGTTCCTGAAGATACAAAGGCAGAATAAACAGAACAAAAATGAAAGAGATAGTGATAAGGACAATTAGCGGAGTGGTGTTTACCGCTTTGACATTGGCGTCATTGATTATCGATCCGCATAATCCTTATCCGTTTCTGGTGCTGTTCTCGTTCTACCTTGTCAGGACATCTTACGAGTACCTCAGGCTCACGATGGGCAAGGGTCAAGTTGCTGTCAAGGTTTTTGCCCTAATTGCCTGTGTCTGTATTTTCGTTCTGGGCAGTATCGCCATACTGACTTCCCCTGTTTTCGTCATTATGCTTTGGGTGGCAATGGCTTTGCTTTTCCTGATTCTGTTTGCTTTGCCGATAGCATATCTGTTTTCATCCGGAAAATGCGGGTTCGAATATGCCTGGTCATCTCTGGTTTATATTGCTGTTCCATTCGGTCTGCTTTTCTGGCTGGGTGGATGGAACACCTGGGGGTTTAACGGATGGAACATTGCTTCACTTCTGATAATTATGTGGATGGGAGATATCGGAGCCTATTGCATCGGAACGGCTTTCGGTCAGGGAGAACACGGGCACAAGCTGATGCCTTCGGTATCCCCGAAGAAATCCTGGGAAGGAGTTTTTGGCGCTGTGGTTCTTTCGGTGGGCACCGCTTTGGCTCTAAGGGCGTTCGGAGTGCTTCTGCCGGACTATTCTTATTGGACCAGTGTCTTGTTCGGCTTGATAATCTGCATTTTCAGCATTCTGGGCGATCTGGTGGAGAGCAAGCTCAAGAGAAAGTTCCAGACGAAGGATGCGGGAAGGATAATGCCCGGTCACGGAGGTCTTCTGGACAGGTTCGACAGCGGGCTTCTGGCTTTTCCGGCAGCGTTTCTGTTCTATTTGTTACTAGAAATGTTCTGTTGATATGATACACAGAGAAGGCCGCATATCAGTTCTTGTGACGTTCTTTGTCTTTGCAGTGGCTGCCGCTGCCTTGATGCTGGCATTCGGGGTGAACTGGATAACCGTTGTTCTGTCGGTGGCTTTGCTGGGGCTTTTCTGCTTTGTGGCTTATTTCTTCAGAGACCCTCACAGAACGGCATCGAAGCCTTTGCCGGATGAGATTCTTTCTGCCGCAGACGGGAAAGTGGTGAAGATAGCGGAGGTGGAAGAAGGGGAGTTTCTCAAGTCAAAATGTATCCAGGTGTCCGTGTTCATGAGCATCTGGAGCGTTCACGTCAACTATTATCCTGTCAGCGGAGATGTTGTTTACAGCAGGCATCATCAGGGCAAGTATCTTGTGGCCTGGCATCCCAAGTCTTCAGAAAAGAACGAAAGGACATCTGTCGCGATAAAGACAGAAACTGGCAAGATGCTTTTCCTCAGGCAGATAGCCGGATATGTGGCTCGGCGTGTCGTATGCTACGCAAAAGAAGGCGACAGAGCCAGAGCCGGAGAGCAGATGGGCTTCATAAAGTTCGGGAGCAGGGTAGATTTCTTCCTTCCTGCCGGATCGGAGATTCTTGTAAAGGAAGGCGACAAGGTCCGCGCCTGCCGGAGCGTAATAGCAAAGATTTAGATTCCCTGGAGTTTCTTGATGGCTTCGGCCGGGTTTGTCGCTGAGAAAACAGCGCTTCCGGCAACAACCACGTCTGCACCGGCAGCTGCAATTTCCTCTATGTTATTCAGGCCAACTCCGCCGTCAACCTCTATAAGGCAGTCAGGATTGTTCTTCTCTATGATTTTCTTCAGCTCAGCGATTTTTGCCGTGCAGTAAGGTATGTATTTCTGACCGCCGTAGCCTGGATTCACGCTCATTATCAGGATGTAGTCGGAGAACCGTACCACATCTTCCATCAGATGGACGCTGGTGTGGGGGTTGATGGCAACGCCGGCTTTCATTCCCAGTTCCTTTATTCTATTCACTGTGCGGTCAAGATGGTTGCAGGCCTCGTAGTGGACGCTGATGGAACCTACGCCCAGAGACTTGTATAGCTCGAAGAACTTCTGCGGCTCGACTATCATAAGATGGGCCTCCACAGGGATTGTGGCTCTTTTGCATATTGCCTCAATGACAGGCGTTCCGTAAGAGATGTTCGGGACAAACACTCCGTCCATAATGTCCAGGTGGAAAATGTCCGCGTTGGCGTTGACGATATCTATGTCCTTTGCAAGATTGGCAAAATCAGCGGCGAGCATCGATGGGGCTACAAGCATCCTTTTCATAGTGAAGTTTTTGTCTTTGTTAATAAGAGTTGTCCCAGTAGCTGGCGTTCTTCTTGAACTGCAGCAAGTCTGCCAGAGACGAGGCGTTTGCGCTTATCCTGAAACTCCAGCTCTCCCATTTTCCGTTAGGGATCCACGAGAACGCTATGTTGAAGCAGTGCAGGCTGAACGAGCCTGAAAGCTGGGTTGTGGTAAGCTTCATCTTGGTAAGGTCCACTCCTGTGTTCAGCGATACCCTAAGGTCTTTGTATATGGTCACCTGGGAGCTGATACCCAGAGTCATGGTGTGGTTGTTGCGGGTTATCAGCTGGTTGTTGGAGTACTGGTAGTTCTTGTAGTAGGAGTAGCTGAAGTTGAGGTTCACGCTCCAAGGCATGTTCGGGTCGTAGTAGTAGACCCAGCCGCCCGGTATGTATTCTCCCGTGATAGGGTGGTAGTAGATTCTCTGGTAGGAAGATGATGTGGAGTTTGTGCCGGCTCTTGTAGGCTGTACAGGCATACCGCCTTCCTGCTTGTAGTCTGAGCCCCATCTGCTTCTGCCCTCTCCCTGGAAGGTATAGGAAGTGGACAGGCTGGCACCGGTCATCCTGAACGGCTTGAATCCACCCTGGGTAATCATCAGCTTGTTATATCTCTGTCCTCTCTCGTTGATGGCATAAGGGTCCAGAGTCATGTTTCCGGAGATGCCCATCTTGCCGAAGATGGTGGTGCTCATGTTGACGGAAATATTGGACAGCTTCATCGAGTCTGCCAGGAAGTTGTACGAGCCGTTAATGTTGAGCTGGTCTATCAGCTTGACCTTTTTCACTCCCTTGCCCGTGGTGTCTCTCTGCGACCTGACCTTGGCTTCCAGGGTGTTGCCGAAACTGAAGTTCAGCCCTGCGCTGCTGCCCTGTCCTGGAGGAGAATAGAGCTGCCCCGCATATTTGTTGTAGACGACAGAATGAGCCTTGCCGTCCGCGTCCACATACTCGTATGTCCTGAATCCATTAGCTTTTGTTCCCATTTCAGGAGTGTAGTTCAGGCTTAGGCTAGGGGTTATGATATGCCTTACAGCCTGTAGAGTCTTGTCTTTGCCGAAGTTGAACAAGCCGTAGATTCGTGTGTTGAAAGACAGGTTGAAGGAATAGGTCTGGGTGAGCCCGAAGGTGCTGAACGGGTCGGAATACTCGGTAACAGCCCTCTTCAGGCGGGTGTCGTAGTACTGCCTGGTATCTGAGAAATACCAGTTCATTCCATAGCTGATGCCTGGAGAAGCCTGCACGTACTTGAGCACCGTGAAAGTAGGAAGTCCTATGGAGAAAGTGTGCTGAAGGCCGTTGCGCATCTTCTTGAAGAAGTCCGGCTTTCCCACATCGGAGCTCTTGAAGTTTATCTTGTTGTCGAAATGAGCTGTGTAGTTGAAAGTTATGTCTTCGTAGAATTTCTTTTTCCCGATCATCACCTTCCTCTTGAAAGGATTGATTCTGCTTACGGTGAAAGTGACGTTAGGGAAGGTCACTGCGTATGAGCTGTCTCTGGAGTTCTGGTTGTGCAGAGCGTTTACAGACAGGGAGAACGGAGTGCCGGCCCATGACTTTCCGTATGAGATGGAAGATGAAATCTGGTTTGTCAGGGCCTGGTTGATGGTGGTGGAGTTATAACGGCTGTTGGACGGGGACGAGAAGTTCACAGATGCCCTGAAAGTGGTTCCGGGCCTTGACTTCGCGTCCTGGTTATGGCTCCAGTTGAGGGAGAAGTTCTTGCTCTTGGCGTAGTCCGGCTGGTTTTTCTCACCCGTTATGTCCACAGAATAGACTCCCGCCAGGTTTCCGGTGTATTTGTACCGCTTGGTGTACCTTGTGTTGATGTTGGTGGCCCAGGACCCTTTGCTGTAAAAGTCTACGGTCGCTGCTATGTCAGCGTGTTCGCCGAGCACGAAATAATAGCCCAGGCCCCTCATATAGAAGCCTCTGGCCGTTTCTTCTCCGTATGTAGGGAAGAGGACTCCGCCGCTTCGGTTGCTGATTTTCGGAACAAATCCGAACGGCACGGCAAACGGGGTAGGCACACCTTCGATTACGGTATAAGCAGGACCGAACACTGTTTTCTTTACAGGGCCTTTGTTGATGACCTTTGCGGTTGTCATCTGCAGGTAGAAGTGAGGCTCTTCGGCATCGCAGGTGGTGTAAATGCCTTTTGCTATGTTGATGGAATTGTCTTCCATCTTCTTGATATACTTGCCTTTGATGTTGCCTTCTCCCTCCTGGGTCATCATGTTCTTGATCTTGGCCTTCTTTGTGTCGAAGTTGTAATATACGCTCTCCATGGTGTATGTGTTCTTGCCCTCCTTGAGTTCTGGATGGCCGCTGACCACTCCCGTGGAGTCTGGAAGTCCTTTGGCAAACACCGTTCTGGTCTGCACGTTATATGCTATGTAGTCTGCTTTTATCTCGATGTCTTCGTATTTTACAGTAACGTCTCCATAGTAGTAGAGCATCCTTTTGCCGTCTGTGAGGATTTCCACGCTGGAGTCTCTTCCAGTGGAGAATACAGGCTGCTTAAGGGTGGAAATCTGCGATGAGTCAACAACGAACAAGGAGTCTGCCTTTGCCAGAGAGTCCTTTTGGGAGAGGGTGTCTGAGGCCATCAGGCTGTCTGCCGTCACTATTGTGTCGCGGAGAAAAGAAAGAGCGTTTTTGCTGCCGTAAGGGCCTTTTTTGGGGGTGAATCCCTGCAGGGCGCACAAAATGAAGATGCCAGTGGCAGCCATCAGCAGATTGCGTATTTTTAGAAAGGCGGACATCTCTATATTGTGCGTATTTTCAGTTTTATTTGTAAATTTGTCAGCAACGGGCAAATTTAACAATTTATAAAAGATAATGCAAACCTGGCGGACATCCACCTTCCTCAAACGGACTCTTTATCTGGCGGCGCTGCTTGTCCTGGCGCTGGCGTTTGCATTTGAGGCAAATGCCCAGGACGCTTCCAGGCGAGTCAAGTGCGTGGTGCTTGACCCGGGGCACGGTGGCCATGACAACGGCTGCATGAGCAAGGACCGCAAGTGGAGCGAGAAGAACATTGTCCTGTCAGTAGCCCTGAAGCTCGGGAAAATCATTGAAAGCGAGCATCCTGACGTCAAGGTCATATATACCAGAAAGAAAGACGTGTTCATTCCTCTTGCCGAGAGAGCGGACATAGCCAACCGAAACAAGGCGGACCTGTTCATCTCGATACACGTTAACGCGAATCCTTCTTCCGCTCCTTACGGAAGCGAAACCTATACTATGGGCTCTCACGTCAGCGACCGCAACTTTGAGGTCTCCAAGAGGGAGAACGCCGTAATCAAGCTGGAGGACGACTACACGACAAAGTACGAAGGCTTCAACCCGGATTCTCCGGAGTCATACATCATTTTCTCGCTGCTGCAGAATGCCTATTCCGAGCAGAGCATAAAGCTGGCGTCCTTCATTCAGGACGAGTACCGCAAGGGGCCGATTTCCCATAACAGGGGAGTCCGTCAGGCCGGGTTCCTGGTGCTTTGGAGAACCACTATGCCTTCTGTACTGACCGAGATAGGCTTTCTGTCCAACCTCCAGGACAAGGCAAAGCTCATTACCGCGGAAGGGCAGCAGAAGATAGCCCGCCGCCTGGCAGACGCATTCACAAGATACTGTGAAGACTACGCCAAGACCAACTCCGCTGCTGAAGAAGACGTGTCAAAAGCCGGAACCGATACCGTCCAGACCCCTGAACCGGCTCCTGCCGTCAAGGCCGATACGGTATCTTCTGTCCAGGACGAGGTCCACGCCGGCCAGTCTTACAGCCAGCCGGAAAACAGCATAAGCGACTCTAAGGCAGACTACTCGATACAGATAATGGCCTCCAGGAAGAAACTTCCAAAAGGTTCATCAGAATTCAAGGGCCTCTCTCCGGTAACCCGTTACTATGAAAGGGGGCTTTACAAATACTGCTACGGGCATTTCTCTTCCAGGGAAACAGCTGCAGGCCAGCTTCGGCAGGTGAAGAAAAAATTCAGGGATGCCTTTGTCGTGGAGATAAAAAATGGTAAAATTGCAGGCAGATAGGAGATATTGACATGAAAATCACAAACAGCCAGAAAATCGGACTCTTCGTAATTATCGTATTGGTTGCATTGTTCTTTGCACTCAATTTCCTCAAAGGTCACGACCTTTTCAAGAAAAGCAACAGATACTATACTTATCTGCCGAGCGTGGAAGGCATGGTTGCAACTTCTCCTATATATATTAGAGGACTGAAGGTGGGCTCTATCGAGAATATCCGCCTGGATCCGGTAAAAGACAGCTTCCTGCTGACTTTCAGCATCAAGAGAGACTATCTGATTCCGATTGACTCCCGTGCGGAGGTTTACAGTTCAGACCTTCTGGGAGGAAAGGCTCTCAGGGTTGCCCTCGGAGAATCCACTATAGAGGCAAAAGACGGCGACACCCTCAGGGGAGAGAATGTTCCGGACATGATTTCAGTGCTTTACAGTTATGTCGGGCCTCTCAAGGCCAGGCTTGGAGAGACTCTGGAGAATTTGAACGGGACGCTGAATGCCATCAACCAGACTCTTGACTCTTCCACTAGGGTTAACCTCCACGCCTCTGTCAGGAACCTGAACGCATCTCTGGCGAATATCCAGAAGCTTTCTTCTTCACTCAACGGAATGACGCCTGACCTGTCCGCCTCCCTTAAGAACATAAACACGATCAGCGGAGATCTCGCCGATCCGAACGGAGATCTCAAGTCCGCCATCTCCAATATCAACAAGACGGCCGACAATCTTTCTGCCGTTAAGCTGACTGAAACCGTAGACAACCTGAACGCCCTTATCAGCAAACTCCAGTCACCTGGTTCAACCACAGGACGTTTGATGAATTCCGCAGACCTGCACAACTCGGTAGACAGTCTTATCAACGATATCGACACCCTTATAAAGAAGATAAAAAAGAACCCTAAAAGGTATATCAAAGTAAGTGTGTTTTGATTAGGGCGTTATAAAAATATACCCTTCTATTTGGCTGTTAGACAGTGCATTAAAAATGTGAAAATTTTTTCGCGCTGATTTATAGTGGTCTTACATTTATTTGCAGAAAAACAATAGTCTGCGATATTTTTTTTAAACTTTTTATTTACCAATTTTGTTCTGCCAAACCGATGGCATTTTTTTTTCTGACAGCATTTAGATTTAATGGGCGAGAGCAATCACATAGAAGTTTGGAAACGTTGTCTTCAGATCATACGGAACAACGTTCCTGAGGCTGTATACCAGAAATGGTTCGAGCCGGTGAAGCCCATATCGTTGAAAGACCAGCTGCTTACAATAGAGGTTCCTTCTGACGCTCACATGCGCCGGCTTGAGGAGATGCCTCTTATAGATATTTTGGCAAAAACTCTGAAGAGGGTGATCGGAAACGACGTGAATCTTCTTTACAACATCCGTTTCCCGAAGACCATAGTCAATTATCCTCACCAGAACGCTCAGGTTGCAAGCAACAGGCCGATACCTTTCCCTATAAACGAGAAGGAGAATATTAATCCTTTCGTGATTCCTGGTATTCAAAAACTTACGATAGAGCCGAACCTCAATCCAAAGTATTCGTTTGAGAATTTCATAGAAGGCGTGTGCAACCGTCTTGCCAGAAGCGCAGGCGAGCAGGTGGCCCAGTCTCCTGGAAACAACCCGTTCAACCCTCTGTTCATCCACGGAGGCTCAGGTCTTGGAAAGACTCATCTTTCTCAGGCGATAGGCTTGAGAGTCAAGGAGCTGCATCCTGAAAAGATAGTGCTTTACGTGAGCGCCCACACCTTCAAGACACAGTTCCAGGATGCCGCTCTCGGGAACAAGATACCTGATTTCACGCACTTCTACGAGCAGATAGACGTGCTCATCATCGATGATGTCCAGCAGTTCAACTCTCCTGGAACCCAGAATGTCTTCTTCCACCTGTTCAATTATCTGCAGCAGACCGGAAGGCAGATTATCCTGACCTCGGACGTTGCTCCGGCAAATATCCAGGGAATGGAAAACCGTCTGGTCCAGAGATTCAGATGGGGGCTTTCTGCAGAACTTCTCCCTCCTAATTACGAGACAAGGGTGAAGATTCTCAAGGCGAAGAGCGCTAACGAGGGTATTTCCCTCTCTGATGATGTGGTAGACTATCTGGCAACCAAGATAACCGGAAGCGTCCGTGAACTTGAAGGCACCATTCTCACCCTTTTGGCTCACTCCACCCTCAACCGTGAGGATATTACTCTGGAACTGGCCAAGAAGGTCACCAAGCAGATTGTGAATGTAGACTCTTCCGAGCTTTCTCTGGAGAAGATCCGTTCTGTTGTCTGCGATTATTTCAAGATCACTCCGGAACTCATTGTTTCCAAGACCCGCAAGAGGGAGATAGTCCAGGCCCGCCAGATCACGATGTATCTTGTAAGGAATCTGACAAAGGCTTCGCTGGCCTCTATCGGAAGCCAGATGGGTGGCAAAGACCATGCTACCGTCCTTCACGCCTGCAGTACAGTTTCAGACCTTATAGATACTGACAAGACCATCAGGCGCTATGTTTCTGACCTGGAGCACCAGCTCAGGCCGGGCAAATAGTTCCGTTTGTTTTGGAATTGTTTACAAACATCATAAAAGCATATAGTTATGGACAGCAAGAAAGTTCTTGAAATTTTCAAGGAAATTACAACTGTGCCACGTGAAAGCGGTCACGAGGAAAAGATAATCAAGTGGCTTATGGACTTTGCCAAGAAGAACAAGCTTCAGGCAAAGAAAGACAAGGTTGGCAACGTGCTCATTACCAAGAAAGCCGACAAGGGAATGGAGAAGGTTCCAACCGTCATTATGCAGAGCCATTCGGATATGGTATGCGAGAAGAATCGCGGAGTGGAACACGACTTTACAAAAGATCCTATCAAATTCTGCATTGAGGACGGCTGGATGATAGCCAAAGACACTACTCTGGGAGCAGACTGCGGAATCGGTATGGCAGCCCAGCTGGCGGCTCTGATAGATCCTAAGATGAAGACCGGAAAGCTGGAAGCCCTGTTCACCATCTCTGAAGAGACCGGCCTGGACGGTGCAGAGGCTCTGGAGCCAGGCTTTGCCACCGGAAAGATTCTTCTCAACCTCGATTCTGAGGACGAGGGCGAGCTTTGCATCGGCTGCAACGGCGGTATAGACACCACGGCTGTATTCACATACAAGCCTGTCCCTCAGACAAAAGAGTATCTCAAATACAGGGTTAGAGTATTCGGCAGCCAGGGTGGCCACAGCGGAGACGACATAAACAAGAACCGTGTAAACGCCAACCAGGTGCTGGTAAGATTCCTCTACAAGGTTCTGGACAAGCACAGCATAGAGCTTTACGAGATAGATGGCGGAAACAAGAGAAACGCCATTCCAAGAGAGGCTCACGCGATTTTTGGCTTCCCAAAGAGCGCAAAGGCTTCCGTTACAAAGATCTTCAACCAGGTAAGAGACGAGGTGAAGGCAGAATATGCTATTCCTGATCCGGGCGTTCAGATGGAACTCGTGCCTGTAGAGTGCAAGCTCAAGGCTATCGACCAGAACACCGCCGCATCTCTGATTTTTGCCGGAGTCGCCTGTCCTCACGGGTCTTACAAGATCAGCGACACCATCAAGGGCCTGATAGAGATTTCCACCAACTTCGCTTCCATCAAGATGAAACCGGGCAACAAGATAGTCATCGGTTCCAGCCAGAGAAGCGCCGTTGTCAGCGAAAGGCGCTGGATGGCTCAGCAGATGGAGGCTTGCTGGGCTATGGCCGGAGCAAAGGTAACCCACGAAGGAGAGTATCCGGGATGGATTCCGAAACTGGACTCCAAGATTCTGGACCACTGCAAGAAGGTTTACAAGAAACTCTTCAAGACAGACGCCAAGGTTATTGTAACTCCTGCAGGACTGGAGTGCGGACTGTTCAGTCTCAAGTTCCCTGACTGGGATATGATATCATTCGGTCCAACTCTCAGAGGCGTTCACGCTCCTGGAGAAAAGCTGGATCTTGCATCTCTGGACAAGTTTGTCAAGTTCCTCGAGCAGATTCTGGTAACAATCAAGTAGTCAAGCGGGAAACGGATATTGGCGAATATTAGGGAAAGCCGGGCAACTGTGTGTCCGGTTTTTCTTTTTTTGTAGCAAAATAACCGTAATAGATTGTCAATTCGGAAAATAATGCTATATTTGTATGATTTTAGTCGGGAATCTCCCGCAAGAAGTCTAAAAGATCCGTTTTCCGATTTTACACAAATTGCATTTAGGTATTACGGATACCTGTTATTATTATGTACGATATTATTGAATTGAAGTCCAAGAGTTTTGAAGAACTTTTGGCAATCGCTGAGAAACTTGACATCAGCAAGCCTAAGTCTTATTCCCAGGACGATTTGGTTTACAAGATTTTAGATGAACAGGCCATCAAGGCTGCCGGGCAGCCTGTCGAGAAGCCGAAAAAGAGGGGACGTCCAAGGCTTAAAGACCTCAGGGAGCAGGCTGGAGTACCAGCCGAGCCTAAAGCAGAAACCACTGCGGAGGAAAAAGATACACCACAGGAAGCCGCTCCTAAGAAGAGGGGCCGCAAGAAAAAGGTTAAGGTTGAGGAACAGCCGGCGCAGCAGCCTCAGGCAGAGAATCCTGTCCAGACTCCTGCTCCACAGCCTCAGGCAGAGCCAGTTCAGCAGGCCCAGCCAGAGTCTAAGGCAGAAACTGCCGCTCAGCCACTCCAGCAGCCTAGGCAGAAGAGGCCTAGAATCCAGAAGGGACAGCAGGCTCCTTCTCTGTTCGACCAGGCTCCTTCAGCCGAGACCCCGGAAAAGCCGGCCCAGCAGCCAAGGCCTCAGGACCAGCGTCCTCAGGAGCCGAGGCAGCAGGAGCAGCGTCCTCGCCAGGAAAGACCTCAGCAGAATCCTGAAAGAGGTCAGCAGAATGCAGAAAGGAGAGAGGAAGAAAAGGCCCAGAAGATTGAGTTTGAAGGTGTTGTAAAGGCAGAAGGCGTACTGGAAATCATGCCGGACGGCTATGGCTTCCTCCGCTCTTCAGACTACAATTACCTTAATTCCCCGGATGACATTTACGTGTCGCAGAACCAGATAAAGCTCTTCGCCCTGAAGACCGGAGATACCGTCTTCGGAGAAATCAAGCCGCCGAGAGAGGGTGACAAGTATTTCCCTCTGGTGAAGATCGATTCCATCAACGGAAGGGATCCGGCTTTCATCCGCGACAGGGTTCCGTTCGACTTCCTGACTCCGCTTTTCCCGGAGGAGAAGTTCAACCTTCTTGGCAACGGCCATAACAACCTTTCCTGCAGGGTAGTGGAGATGTTCGCCCCTATAGGCAAGGGACAGAGAGGCCTCATCGTGGCTCAGCCTAAGACCGGTAAGACCGTGCTTCTGAAGGAGATTGCCAACGCCATCGCCGACAACCATCCTGAGGTTTACCTTATAGTTCTGCTCATCGACGAGCGTCCTGAGGAAGTTACGGATATGGCTCGCAGCGTGAAGGCTGAGGTTGTGGCTTCCACCTTCGACGAGCAGGCCGAAAGGCACGTGAAGGTTGCCAGCATGGTTCTGGAGAAGGCCAAGAGACTGGTAGAGTGCGGACACGACGTGGTAATCCTTCTGGATTCCATCACCCGTCTTGCCAGGGCTTTCAACACCGTCCAGCCTGCCAGCGGCAAGGTTCTCAGCGGTGGTGTAGATGCAAATGCGCTTCACAAGCCTAAGAGATTCTTCGGCGCTGCCAGAAACGTGGAGAACGGCGGTTCACTGACCATCATAGCTACTGCCCTTACGGAAACCGGTTCCAAGATGGACGATGTCATCTTCGAGGAATTCAAGGGCACCGGCAATATGGAGCTCCAGCTTGACCGCAAGCTTTCCAACAAGAGAATCTTCCCGGCTGTGGATGTAACTCTCTCATCCACAAGAAGAGACGACCTTCTTGTAAACAAGGAGGCCCTGAACCGTATCTGGATTCTGAGAAACTATCTCTCCGATATGAACAGCGTGGAGGCTATGGAGTTCATGAAGGCCCGTCTGGAAAAGACAGCCACCAACGAGGAGTTCCTAGTCACGATGAACGGAGATGCCCTGAAATAAAAAAAGCCCGAACGGGCTTTTTTTATTTAACGGCGATTATATCGACTTCGACCATCGCACCCTTCGGCAGGGCTGCCACCTGGTAGGCGACTCTTGCCGGATATGGCTCTGAGAAGAATTTTGCATAGACTTCATTCAGGGCTCCGAAGTTTGCCAGGTCCTGCAGGTAGCAGGTTACCTTTACGGCATCGCTCATCTTGAATCCGCCTTCTTCCAGCACGTTCTTAAGGTTGGTGAACACCTGGGTAAGCTGCTCCTTGAACCCTCCCGGAACAAATTCTCCGGTTGCAGGATCAATAGGGAGCTGTCCTGATGCGTAGATTGTATTGTCTGCTATAACTGCCTGGCTGTAAGTTCCTACAGCTGCCGGTGCCTTAGGGCTTGCTACTATTTTCTTCATATCTTTTGTGTTTTAGATTTCCTGTTGTAAAGTTAAGCATTAATTGATTCAGCTCAAAAGGAACCCGGTCATGCCGGCTGCAATTGAGAGCAGGGCGCAGAAGACTTTGCTCAGCACCCAGGATTTCTTGCTCTGGGCCAGAAGCGGGAGGGAGACGTGTCCCTGCTGGCTTATGGCGCTTGTCAGCAGCACGTAGAACGGCAGGGTGCCCTGGGCCACAAGCAGTATGAACACCATGTGCGGTCCGCTCTGCGGGATCAGTCCGATTACCGCGGCGGCAAGGACAACCAGCGGCATATAGCCCTCGTGCCCTTTAATCCAGTCTTCTATGTTGATGAATTCAGTCAGGATTCCGCACAGTATCAACGCTCCGAATGACCAGAGGAACACGCTCGGAAGATGTTTCTTTACAATATGTCCCCAGACATGCTCTTTGAGAAAATGCTTGAAGTTTCCGTCTTTTTTGTGGGCCTTGTCTTCCTGATGGATCTGGAAGCTTTCCGGGCACAGGCTCTTTTGGTGTTTCTTTTTCAACAGGCTGATAGCCAGTCCGGTGCAGAAACCTATGATGCAGAGTATAGCTAGCAGTCTAAAGAACAGCCTCGGCGATGTTGCCAGAAGCACAAAGGCCTCGTCTCCGGTGGAGACTATCATCGTCGAGATCAGGGCTCCGGCTCCGATGATGGAGTGGGTGTAGAGGGAGACCGATGCGAATCCGCCCACGCAACCTGGTATGGCTCCCAGAAGAGTTCCTGCAACTGTCTGTCCGGCAGGGGAGTCCTTGAGTGACTTGAACCATTTCCCCCGGTTCTCTATGTTCAGGAATTCAATAATGGACATCATCGCGATTACCAGTGCAGTAATCACGACCGCTCCTTCAAGTCCCTGAAGTATTATGGCCAGAATCCGGGAAAGGTCCATTTATTTCTTTTCCTCCTCCCGATAAAGGTCAATCAGCTGCTCTGCCGCCATGAATGAATCTATCTGGCCTGCAAGCACCTGCTGCTCTGTCTTCTCGATAGCTTTCTCGATCTTTGGATTGTCGTAGAAGTCGTTGCGGAGGGTTTCGTTGATGTGCTCGTACATCCAGTACTTGGCCTGCTGCCTTCGCTTGATGTCGTAGTAGCCGTTCTTTCTCACAAGCTTGAAGTAAGCCTCTATCTTTTCCAGTATCTCAGGCAGGCCTTTCTTGGTTACGGCTGAGGATGTCACGGCGGTCGGCACCCATCCGGAATCTGTAGGCGGGAACAGGTGCAGGGCATTGGCGTAGAGGGCTTTTGCTCCTTCCGCCTTCTCCACGTTGTTTCCGTCTGCCTTGGTGATGGCTATAAGATCAGACATCTCCATTATTCCTCTCTTTATGCCCTGGAGGTCATCTCCCGCTCCGCTGAGCATAAGCAGCAGGAAGAAGTCGCTCATGGAGTGGACCGCGGTCTCGCTCTGGCCGACTCCTACGGTCTCTATGAAGATTACATCGTAGCCGGCGGCCTCGCAAAGAAGTATGGTCTCTCTTGTCTTGCGGGTAACGCCTCCCAGGGAACCTGCGCTAGGCGAAGGCCTGATAAACGCCTTTGGGTCTTTGGTGAGGGTTTCCATCCTGGTCTTGTCGCCGAGGATGGAGCCTTTGGTCTTCTCGCTGGAAGGGTCCACTGCCAGCACTGCCAGCTTGTGGCCCGCTCCGGTGATATAGCCTCCAAAAGCCTCTATGAATGTGCTCTTTCCGGCTCCGGGAACGCCCGTTATGCCGATTCTCATTGTGCGGACCTTGCTCTTGCGTATCTTCTCCTGGCAGCCTATGATGATTTCCTTTGCCAGTGCCCTGTGGGCCGGATTGGAGCTTTCTATGATGGTTATCGCTTTTCCGAGAATGGCCCTGTCCCCGGCAAAGATGCCCTTCAGGTATTCCTTGGCGGTAAGGACGGAAGGCTTCTTCTTCACGAAGAAATTCTTGATGTATGGATTAACCGTAGGCTGGGCGTTCACTCCGTCGTTTACCACCAGCGCGGTGTCGTTGGCCTTGCTTTTCTTAGGAGGCCAGTCCTCTGTTGTAGCGTCTATCTTGTTGCTCATATCTGTCTATCTCTCAGGCCATACCGTTCCGCTTACGAAAATGGTCACCAGCGGCCTTTCAGGCGAGTTTGTTACAAGTGTGATTATGAAAACTATGTCTTCTCCTATTTTGTTCGGACGAATGCTTCCTGTCAGAATTCCGCTGCCGCCGGCCTTGATTGTGGCTGGGCAATGGATCTCCATCTTCACTTCGCCGGTCTCCACCTTGTAGATTCTGAGGTCACTCTTCCCGGGGTTGCTGATTTTTACCCGCACCGGAATACTGCTGTAGTATCCTGCGCTTCCAAAATCAATGGCGCTCTTGTCCAGCATTATCTGTGGAGCCTTGTCTTTCTGCTCTTTGCTCAGCGATGTGTAAGGCGTCACTATCGTGGCTTCCGTTGAAAACTCCCCGGCCTTGACCCCGTCGCAGAGAATAGTTGCCTTGTAAAAGTTCTTTCCCCACCTTTTCTTTCCAAGGGCTGTGTTTATGGAGTAGGATATCGTTGCGCTTTCTCCAGGCTTGATAACGGATGGAGATATGGAGATGGAGAGTGCGGGATCCACATTCTCAAAGCTTACGGATACTTTCTTCTTGGAGATGTTCACGATATTCTCCTTCAGGGCTTTCTTCAGCCCCTGCTCAATCTGCCCTGCATTCTGGGTGGAAGCTTTCATTCCCAGAGGCCCGAAGTGTGCCGGATAAAGCTCTGACACCGGCTTTTCCTTGTCGTATGCCACTCCTGTAATCCTCAATTGGATAGGTTTCGGAGAAGATGATACATATACCGTCAGTGTCTTGTCAAACGGATAGGCTCCCTGGTCGTTGAGGAAGGTTACGGTTATTACTCCGCTCTCTCCCGGGCGGATAGGGGCCTTGTTCCACTCCGGAACAGAGCATCCGCAGGATGACAGTATATTGTTGATTACCACTGGCTCAGAGCTTACATTGGTGTACTTGAACTGGCATTTCTTCTCTCCGCTTCCTGCCAGTATCTTCCCGAAGTTGTGCACCACCTTGTCAAACTTCAGCGATGTGGTATGCCCTGTCTGGGCCCACGCAGACCCGACAAAAACTGTAACCAGCATCAAAACCGTTATGATTTTACTAAAGTTTCTCATAATTCAACCCTCCTTTTTGAGAAGTCTTACAAATATAGTGCAAAAAGTACAATTTAAGGTGTTCTGATTTTTAGGGACCACTACAAATTATTATATTTGCTCCCTTGGAAAACAATCAAACTATTTATTTATAAAACATGAAGTTATTCGCTAAAATTTCAGCATTCTGCCTTGCAGTGCTTGTTGTGGCATCGGTGATGTCATCCTGCAAGAAAGAGTATGCAACCATCAAGGGTGATCCTACTAACACAAGGATCTATACCCTGGACAACGGTCTTACCGTTTATCTGACTCCAATGCACAAGGAGCCTAGAATCCAGACCTACATTGCAGTAAGAGTGGGAAGCAAGAACGACCCTTCCGAGACTACAGGTCTGTCCCATTACCTTGAGCACATTATGTTCAAGGGTACAACCAACTATGGTACAACCAACTATGAGGCTGAAAAGCCGCTTCTGGACCAGATTACCGAGGAGTTTGAGAAGTATCGTACTATGACCGATCCTGAGGAGAGAAAGGCTCAGTACGCAAAGATAGACTCAATATCCTATGCCGCTTCAGAGTATTTCATCGGCAACGAGTATGACAAGATCATGGCCCAGATGGGAGCACAGGGATCAAACGCCTTCACCTCATTTGACATGACGGTTTATACCGAGGATATTCCTGCAAACCAGGTAGAGGCTTGGGCAAAGGTTCAGAGCGACAGGTTCAAGAATATGGTAATCAGAGGATTCCATACAGAGCTCGAGGCAGTTTACGAGGAGTGCAACCTCGGTCTGTCAAGCGATGGCGGAAACGCAGTGGATACCCTTCTGTTCGCGATGTTTGACAAGCACCCTTACGGTGAGCAGACCACCATCGGAACCCAGGAGCACCTGAAGAACCCTTCTATCGTGAACATCCAGAAGCACTTTGACAACTTCTATGTTCCTAACAACGTGGCAATCTGCCTGGCAGGTGATTTCGATCCTGACAAGGTAATCGCAACCATCAAGCAGTATTTCGGAGACTGGAAGAAGAACGACAACCTGAAGCTTCTGGAATTTGAGGACGAGGAGCCTATTGCCCAGCATATCGAGAAGACCGTTTACGGCCTCGAGTCTCCGTTTGTACAGATGGGATGGAGATTCCCTTCTGCCTACAAGGCTGGAAGAGAGGGTCTGAACTATACAGAGGATACTCTCTATGTTCTTACCAACATCCTTAGCAACAGAGGCGGTGCAGGTCTGATCGACCAGAATGTAAACCGTCCTCAGAAGACTCTGGGAGCAGCTGCCTACAGCTACACTCTTTCTGACTACATAGTATTCTTCCTCGAGTGCGAGCCGAGAGAAGGCCAGAGCCTGGAAGAGGCAAAGGCCATCGTGATGGAAGAACTCGAGAAGGTAAAGAAGGGAGACTTCGACTCTACGATGCTCACTTCCATCGTGAACAACTTCCGCCGTCAGCAGATGATGGCTCAGGACTCTTACAGGGCAATGGCAAGCTGGCAGTACAATTCATTCATCAACCATCTGCCTTGGGACTTTGTTCTCGGAGAGGGAGACCGTCTTGAGAAGATAACCAAGGAAGACGTGGTTGCTTTTGCAAACCGCCACTTCGGTGACAACTATGTTCAGGTAAACAAGGTTCAGGGCCCTCAGGTAGGCGTAAAGAAGCTTGAAAAGCCTGCTATCACCGCAATCCGCACCAACAGGGACACTTCCAGCCAGTTCCTCCGCGATATGGAAGCGCTTGCCAACGCAGCCGCTCCTATCGAGCCTGTATTCGTTGATTTCAACAAGGATATGTCTGTAGAGACCCTGAGCAACGGACTTCCTTTCTACTACAAGCACAACGACGACAACCAGCTGTTCAACCTGGCATACTACTTTACCAACGGAACCAACGACATTCCGGTTCTCAGATATGCCATGGCTTATGTTCAGGCACTGGGTACCGATTCCCTGAGCGCAGACCAGATCCGCTCCAAGTTCTATAACCTGGCTTGCTCATTCAACGGAGCAGCAGGAGCAAACGATGTTACGGTTGCTCTCTCCGGTATAGGCTCAACGATGGACGAGGCAGTGGCTCTTCTTGAGAACTTCCTGGCAAATGTAAAGGGAGACGAGAACCTTCTGAACATGATGAAGCAGAACTGGGTTCTGGAGAAGATGAACGCCAAGACCAACAAGAAGGCAAACGAGAGCGCTATCCAGATGTACGCTATCTACGGTCCTAAGAACCCTATGACAACAGATCTCCTTCCGGCACAGATCATGGCTCTGACTTCAGACGAGCTGATCGCTGCCGTAAAGGATCTGCTTTCTCACAAGCACACTGTCGTTTACTACGGACCTGAGACAAAGGAAGAGATGGTAAAGAAACTGCCTGAGATGCACAAGGTGGCAGAGAACCTGGCTGAATTCGGCCCTAGCAACGTTTTCAAGGCCTGGTCAACCCAGACTCCTTGCGTTTACTTGGCTCCTTACAAGGCTAACCAGATCAACATGTACAAGATTATCTCTTACGACGATGCAGAGTACAATCCTGAGAACGACGCTCTGGTTAACCTGTACGATATCTACTTCGGTTCAGGAATGAGTTCAATCGTGTTCCAGGACATCCGCGAGGCCAAGGGACTTGCATACCACGCAAGCGCACGTACCACTCTGCCTGCAAGAAAGGGAGAGGTTCCTTTCTATATGGCAAGAGTTTACACCCAGAACGACAAGATGATCGACGCTATGAACGCTATGGACGAGATTCTGACAGATATGCCGGAAAACCAGAAGTCCTTCGACGTTGCAAAGGCTAACGCAGTCCAGAACCTGGCTACCAGGAGATACAACGGCGCAAACGTTATCTGGCACTACATCAATCAGAAGGAGAAGGGTGTGGCTGAAGACTACGACAAGCAGGTTTACGACAAGATCAAGAATCTTAACCTGGATGACATCGCTTCTTACCAGAAGGCTTATGTCAAGAGCCGCTCATACGTTACCGGTATCCTCGGCAACCCTGCAGAACTCAATCTGACAGGCATTGCCCCGGCTTATGGTAAGGTAGTGATTCTCAGGACTGAAGATATCTTCGGATATTAACAGTGAATTAAATTTCAGTCCAGGCTTTGAATTTGGACTGGAATTTGTATATTTGCGTCCCAAAACACAGGAACAATTAACAACAACTAAACTAATACTACTATGGCTCACAAAATTACTACAGATTGCGCCGCTTGCGGAACTTGCCAGGGCGAGTGCCCTATGGGTGCTATCTCAGCAGGTGACATCTATGTTATCGATCCAGGTCTTTGCACCGATTGCGGAACTTGCGCAAGCGTTTGCCCTATGGGTGCTATCGTCCAGGAATAATATCAGGACATAATACCTTACAGCAATAAGACGGAGCCCGGTTATGCCGGGCTCTTTCTTTTATGCCTATACTGCCCGAAGAATCGTTGAATGTAAGCGGAAAATGAATATATTTGTAGGTTAAATGAAATATTGAGATTATATGGGATCATTAGCAAATGTATTGAAGAAGATTTTCGGCTCCAAGGAAGAGAGAGACATGAAGGCCATCAAGCCGATTCTTGCCGAAGTTCTGAAGGAATACGATAGAGTGGACAAGTTTTCGGACGATGAACTGAGAGCTGAGACACAGAGAATTAAAGGTATTATTCGCGATAGGGTGGCTGAAGATGTCAACCGCAGGGTTGAGGTCAGACGGCAGCTTGAAGATGTGGATATCGAGACAAAGGAGAAGGAAAGGCTGGCCGCAGAGGACGACAAGCTCAAGAAGAAGATCAACGAGGAGGTCGAGGTTGTCCTGAACGAGGTGCTGCCTACAGCCTTCGCCATAATGAAGTCCACTGCCCGCAGGTTCAAGGAGAACGAGACCATAAGGGTCAAGGCAACTGACTTTGACAAAGACCTGTCCGCAAGGTTCGACTATGTGGAGATAGAAGGTGATACCGCAATCTGGCACAACCAGTGGATGGCTGGCGGCAACATGATTACCTGGGATATGGTACATTATGATGTTCAGCTGATTGGAGGTATTGTCCTCAACGGCGGGGTGAAAGGAAACAAGGATCAGAGAGGCTGCATCGCCGAGATGGCCACCGGAGAAGGAAAGACTCTGGTTGCTACCCTTCCTGTGTTCCTGAACGCCCTGGCAGGCTTTGGAGTGCACATGGTGACCGTGAACGACTACCTGGCAAAGAGAGACTCCGAGTGGATGGGCCCTCTGTACCAGTTCCACGGCCTGAGCGTTGACTGCATAGACAAGCACGAGCCTAATTCCGAGGCCAGGAAGAAGGCCTATCTTGCTGACGTTACTTTCGGAACAAACAACGAGTTCGGCTTCGATTACCTGAGAGACAATATGGCAGTCGGCCTGGAAGACCTTGTGCAGAGAGAGCATCACTATGCAATTGTGGACGAGGTTGACTCTGTGCTCATCGATGATGCCCGTACTCCTCTGATCATCTCCGGTCCGGTGCCTAAGGGAGAAGACCAGCAGTTTGAGGAATACCGCCCTTATGTGGAGAAACTCTACAATCTCCAGAGACAGGAGGCCACAAAGTACCTCAATGAGGCCAAGAGACTGATAGCCGCAGGCAATACCAAAGACGGCGGAATGGCTCTTTTGAGGGCTCACAAGGCTCTGCCTAAGTACAATCCTCTGATCAAGTTCCTCTCCGAGCAGGGAATGAAGCAGCTTCTGCAGCAGACCAACAACTTCTACATGCAGAACCAGAGCAAGGAAATGCACGTGGTCACCGACCCTCTGTATTTCATAATCGAGGAGCAGGACAAGTCTGTCGAGATGACCGACAAGGGAAATGACTACATAGCTTCTCTGGTGAGCGACCCTAAGTTCTTCGTTCTTCCGGACGTGGGAATGGAAGTTGCCGAAATCGAGAAGAAAGACATACCTGCTGAGGAGAAGATAGCCCTCAAGGACCAGGTTATCGCCGACTACGCTATCAAGGCCGAGAGAGTTCATACTGTAACTCAGCTCCTTAAGGCTTACACGATGTTCGAGAAGGATGTTGACTACGTGATTATTGACAACAAGATCAAGATCGTGGACGAGCAGACCGGCCGAATAATGGAGGGAAGAAGATGGTCAGACGGTCTGCACCAGGCAGTCGAGGCCAAGGAGAACGTGAAGGTGGAGGCGGCAACCCAGACATTCGCCACAATCACCCTTCAGAATTACTTCAGGATGTACCACAAGCTGGCCGGAATGACCGGTACAGCATCTACAGAAGCCGGAGAGTTCTGGTCTATCTACAAGCTGGACGTGGTTACAATTCCTACCAACAAGCCTGTGATCAGAGTGGATTCCGACGACCTGATCTACAAGACCAGGAAAGACAAGTTCAACGCGGTGATCGAGAGGATTGGAGAACTGCGCAAGCAGGGCCGTCCGGTTCTTGTGGGAACAACTTCAGTGGAAATCTCCGAGATGCTGAGCAAATCGCTGACTCTGAGAAGAATTCCGCATAACGTGCTGAACGCCAAGCTGCACGCCAAGGAAGCCGAGATTGTGGCTCACGCCGGTCAGGCAGGATGTGTAACCATTGCCACCAATATGGCAGGTAGAGGAACTGACATCAAGCTCGGCCCAGGAGTGGTAGAGGCCGGAGGTCTTGCAATCCTGGGTACTGAGAGACACGACAGCCGCCGAGTTGACCGCCAGCTCAGAGGCCGTGCCGGAAGGCAGGGAGACCCGGGTTCATCCGAGTTCTATGTTTCTCTGGAAGACAACCTGATGAGGCTCTTCGGAGCGGACAGGATAGCCAAGCTCGTGGACCGTATGGGAATGAAGGACGGCGAGGTGCTTCAGCACAAGTGGCTGTCATCATCCGTGGAAAGGGCTCAGAAGAAGGTTGAGGAGAACAACTTCGGCATCAGAAAGAGACTGCTCGAGTATGACGATGTGATGAACACCCAGAGGACCGTTATCTACGCAAGGAGAAACAACGCCCTCAACGGCGAAAGGATGGACGTGGACCTGCACAATATGATTGCAGACTTTGCCGAGGCTCTGGCTTCCAGAAAAGACGAGTACGACTATGAAGGCTTCAAGCTGGAGCTTATCAAGCAGGCTTCGATAGATGTTCCTTTTGACGAGCAGTTTTTCCGCGACTGCACTAAAAACCAGATGAGCGACCTTCTTGAGGAAAAGATCACCGAGATAATTGAAAGAAGAGGCGAGACCCTTGTCGCCAAGACTTTCCCTATCGTGGAGAGAGTGTTTGAGACACAGGCCGCCGCATACCAGAACATCGCGATTCCTATCACTGACGGCCACAAGGTTCTTCAGCTGATTGTCAATATGCAAAAGTCCATTGACACGAAGGGAAAGGAAATCCAGAAGGCCCTGGTGCGCAGCGTCACCCTCATCAAGATAGACGAGCACTGGAAGCAGCATCTGAGGGATATGGATGACCTCAAGCAGTCTGTCCAGAACGCCACCTATGAGCAGAAAGACCCGCTGGTAATCTATAAGTTTGAAGGTTACAACCTGTTCTCAGGCGTGATCGAGAACATCAGCCGCGACGTTATATCCTTCCTGGTAAGGGCTCAGGTTGCCCTTCGCGAAGACAATGACGCCCAGCTCCGCCAGGAGGCCAAGAGGAAAAAGACCGATATGAGCCGTATGAGCATGAGAAGGGACGACGGAAGCGCTGAGGCCGCAGCTGCTGCCGGAAGGCAGGAAAGAAGCAACCAGCCGGTTCACGTTGAGAAGAAGGTTGGCAGAAACGATCCTTGCCCTTGCGGAAGCGGCAAGAAATTCAAGAACTGCCACGGAAAAGGACTTGTTTAGTTTTATCACGATATGCAATACGACATTATAGTAATAGGTTCAGGCCCAGGCGGATATGTTGCCGCAGTAAGGGCCGCGCAATATGGGTTCAATGTAGCTGTTGTTGAAAAAGCGGAGATTGGCGGAATCTGCCTCAACTGGGGCTGCATCCCAACCAAGGCTCTCCTTAAATCCGCTGAAACTTTCCAAGCTTTCAAGCATCTGGCTTCATACGGAATTTCCTTTGACGGAGACAACATCGCTGACCCGGAGCGCACCAAAGACCTCAAGGCAGACGTTGCCAAGATCGTTGAAAGGGAAAGGGGAGTTGCAGACAAGATGAGAAAGGGAGTGGAATTCCTTTTCAAGAAAAACAAGATTACCGTTGTCAACGGCAAGGCCACTATCACCGGCGAGCACACTGTAGCCGTTGGAGATGAAACGCTTGAAGGGAAGTACATTATCATCGCCACCGGAGCCCACCCTAAGGCTCTGCCTTTTGCTCCGTTTGACGGTGAGAAGATAATCTCCTACAAGCAGGCGCTTGTGCCTCAGACCCTCCCTAAGTCTCTGGCAGTAATCGGTTCCGGAGCAATCGGAAGCGAACTGGCAGACTTCTATATGGCCATGGGATGCCAGGTTCACCTGATCGAGTTCCTGGACCGCATAGTTCCCCTGGAAGATGACGATGTCTCAGCCCAGCTCAGCCGCTCTTTCCGCAAGGATGGAATGAAGGTTATGGTAAGCACCAAGGTATGCGGAGTGGAGATAGACAAGGAGTCTTCAGACCCTGAAAACGTTACCGTTACCGTGGAGAGCAAGAAGGGAGTGGAGACGATTAAGGTCGAAAGGGTTCTCTGCGCCGTTGGCGTAGCTCCTAACACAGAAGACCTCGGTCTTGAGAATGTCGGCATCGCCACAGACCGCGGCAAGATCAGTGTAAATAGTTTCTACCACACCGGAGTGGCCAACATATACGCCATCGGAGACGTGATACCTACTCCGGCCCTTGCGCACATGGCTTCCGCTGAGGCTGTTGCATGCGTGGAGCACATCGCTGAGGATGAAGGAAAGACAGATGCGGAAGGCAGACCTGTCAAGTTCCATCCGGTTAACTATGACCATATCCCTGGCGCAACATATACAACTCCGCAGATAGCGTCTTGCGGAATGACCGAGCGCAAGGCCAAGGAACTTGGCGTCAACTACAAGGTAGGAAAGTTCATGTTCACCGCTTCCGGAAAGGCCACGGCCGCCGGCAAGACAGACGGATTCGTCAAGCTCATCAGCGATGCCGACACAGACAAGCTCCTCGGCGTCCATCTGATTGGAGCAGATGTTACAGAAATAATCGGCGGAATGGTTCTGGCCCTGGATCTTGGCGCAACTGCCACTCAGGTAAAGAACACCGTATTCCCTCATCCTACGATGAGTGAAGCCATCCGCGACGCCGCAGAGGCTCTGTAAGATTTTGAGGGGTTAGCTCAGTTGGTTTCCGCAGAGGCTCTGTAAGATTTTGAGGGGTTAGCTCAGTTGGTTTAGAGCGCTTGCTTGACAGGCAAGAGGCCAGCGGTTCAAGTCCGCTACTCCTCACTAAAGAAAAAATGCTCTTCAGAAGTGTCTGAGGGGCATTTTTGCTAAAAACACCGTATATTTTTGCATCGTTTTCAAAGTCATTTTTTATACATTTGTGCAGGAATTTCTGCATATTTCTGCACAAAATAGCAACCAAATCAGCAACCAGAAATTCCGAGATTGACGCTATGAGACTTTTGCCGTATGTAAAAAACAGGCCAAATAAAGAGGGAAAACTGCCTGTGTATATCAAAGCCCTTCACAAGGGAGAACGAAGATTCTTGGCCACTTCCTTGGCGATTTCGCCACAAAAATACAAGAGCGGACAGATCCGAGACAGTGAAACTTTGGGCGACTTGCTAATTCATCATATTGCGCCGTTGGAAAGGAAGCTTGAGAAGATTGATAATCCTGAACTGCTTTCCATAGACGAATTGATG
>CACXPG010000016.1 GCA_902769525.1 uncultured Bacteroidia bacterium | reverse complement strand
TATGATACTGCTATACCAAGTGGGAAAGTGGGTAGCCGCCAACTTCAAAAGGCCTCAGGACAAGTCCTGGGGCCTTTTTTCGTTGGCGGCCATGCCGCTGTTTTTTTTACGCCGCTAAAGCGGCGGGAAGCTCCCTCCGGTCGCGGCGCTGCGCGCCTTACTACCCGCCACTCGCTGTTTCTTTATTTGTCGTTCAGGAGTTCCGGGCGGAGTCGCTTGGTACGGTCTATTGCTTGTTCGTCGAGCCACTTGGAAATTTTTTCGTGGTCTCCGCTAAGAAGAATGTCGGGGACTTTCCAACCTTTGAAGTCTGCCGGCCTGGTGTAGACAGGAGGAGACAGAAGCGAGTTCTGGAAACTGTCTGTCAATGCTGAAGTTTCGTCTGAAAGCGCTCCAGGAATTAGCCTGACAATGGTGTCTGCCACTGCTGCGGCTGCTATTTCTCCACCGCTGAGCACATAGTTTCCTATAGAGATTTCTTTGGTGATCAGGTGTTCTCTGATTCTCTGGTCTATGCCTTTATAGTGTCCGCAGAGGATGATGATGTTTTTCATCAGGCTCATCTTGTTGGCCATCTGCTGGTCAAAAAGCTCACCGTCCGGAGACATATATATAATCTGGTCATATTTTCTCTGCCTGGTGAGTTTCTTTATGATTTTGTAGACAGGTTCTATCATCATTACCATACCGGCACTGCCGCCATAGCTGTAATCGTCTGTTTTCTTGTGCTTTCCGGTTGCGTAATCTCTAAGATCGTGGATGAAGATGGCAACGAGTCCCTTGTCTTTGGCGCGTTTGACAATAGAGTAGTTGAGCGGGCTTTCAAGAAGCTGGGGAACACAGCTGATTATATCTATGCGCATCGATCCTTTCTTGCGGACCTGTCTTTTTTCTGCCATAATTGTTGTTGTCTGTTTTTCGGGAATCTCAATTTTCCGCGATGTTTTTCTTTAGAACAAAGATAGTGCTTTTAGGCAGTTTGTATAGCAATTTTAGTTATATTTGTGGTCCATCAAATATAGTGCACTATTAATACAAGTCTAATGGAAGAAAACACCACCGCTTTGAACGCTCAGCAGGAAGCTGAAGCAAAGCAGGAATCATTGAAGAAAGAGGTTCAGCCTGAGTCTGAAAATGCAGTCCAGACTGTTGAGGAGTCTGTTGAACCTATTGTTGAAATGCCTGAGAACCAGGAAACAGAAATCGCAGAGGAGAATGTGGACTATTCTGAAAAGTCCTTGAGTGAACTGCTGTCTATTTTTGAGCAGATGATTCAGAAGGGCGACCAGCAGATGCTCTACAAGAACGCCGAGCCGATAAAGGCTGGTTTCTACAAGGTATTGAGAAAGGAGAAAATCGCATCAGGATTGTTTGTTGAGCCTGGCATGGGGCAGCAGCAGAGCAACCCTTTCGAGGAAGTGGAGAAGGCTTTCAAGGACTTGTACGCGCAGTATAAATCTTCCAGGGCCAATTTCAACCAGGAGATGCAGGCCAAAAAAGAGGAGAATCTCGCCGAGAAGACAAAGATTATTGAATCTATAAACGCGTTGCTCGAGAAGGCGGAGGATGTCAATCATACTCTGCCGGCTTTCAGGGAGTTGCAGGCAAAATGGAAGGCTGCCGGCACTGTTCCGCAGGAGAATGCCCGCGAAATTTGGGACCAGTACAACCGCGCCGTCGAGAAATTCTACGATTACCTGAAAATCAACAAGGAATTCCGTGACCTGGACTTCAAGAAGAACTATGAGCTAAAGACCGAGCTTTGCCAGAAGGCAGAGCTTCTGGTAGAGGACAAGGATCCTGTAAAGGCTTTCAACGAGCTTCAGAAGCTTCACGAAGAGTGGAAGGAGCTTGGCCCTGTTTCCAAAGAGCAGAGAGAGGAAATCTGGGAGCGCTTCAAGGCTGCCACTTCCAAGATCAACAAGAGACACCAGGACTTCTTCTCTAACCTGAAGGAAGAGCAGAAGGCAAACCTCAAGGCCAAGACTGAAATCTGCGAGCTGGCGGAGGAGATTGCCGCCACAGAGGCCACAGATTCAAACAAATGGAATTCTCTTTCAAAGAAAATGGATGAGCTTCACGCAAGATGGAAGAGCATTGGATTTGCGTCAAAGAAAGAGAACCAGAAGATTTATGACAGGTTCCGTGCCGCTTGCGACAAGTTCTATGGTGCAAAGCGCGAGTTCTACACCAAGTTCAAGGATGTGATGCAGGAGAACCTGAAGAAGAAGGAGGAGCTTTGCGAACAGGCAGAGAAGATCAAGGATACTGACGACTGGAAGAAGGGAACTGACCAGCTGATCAATCTTCAGAATGTCTGGAAGACTATAGGCCCGGTTGCAAGAAAGCAGTCAGATGCTGTATGGAAGAGATTCCGCGCCGCCTGCGACGAGTTCTTTGACAGAAAGGCCAAGCATTTCGGTGCTGAAGGCGAGAAGTTTGAAGAGAATCTTGCTGCCAAGAAGGCTGTTATCCAGGAGATCAAGGATTATGTAAGCGCCGGCGAAGAATCAGACAAGCAGGCTCTTGAATCATTTATTTCCAAGTGGAATTCCATCGGATTTGTTCCGTTCAAGGAAAAGGATTCTCTCCAGAAAGAGTTTGACGCTGCCCTGAACATTCATTTCTCGGCGATAAGAAACCCTGAGGCAGAGAAGAAGATGGGCCGTATACGCAGACTTATCAACGAGGCCAAGACCAACGGAAAGAGCGACCGCGGAATACGTACCGAGAGGGAGAAGCTTCTTAACAAGTTCCGCAAGCTCGAGACGGACATCGCAACTCTGGAGAACAATATGGGATTCTTTGCCAAGAGCAAGAATGCCGACAAGCTCATCGAAGAGATCAAAGTCAAGATCGCTGCCGGAAAGGAGGAACTCAAGTCTCTTGAGCAGAAGATCAAAATGATAGATAAGGAATTTTAGAAATGCAGAAGAACACTATTTTGGGATTTGTCCTTATTGGACTGATCCTCATTGGTTTCAGCTGGTATAATTCACATAATTACAAGAAACAGGCCCGCGAGGCTTTCGTAAAAGATTCTTTGGCCAGGATAGAGGCTCTCACCAACCCGAGAGTCGCAGATTCTCTGAGAATTGCCGATTCAATCCGCAATGCCGCCCTGGGAATCAAGCCGGCTGAAGATGTTCAGACAGCAGCTAATCCTGATTCTTTGGCTGTTGCTGACACCACGTTGGTTCCTGTGCTCTCAGATTCCACTCTTGCTGCCGCCCAGTCGGGAGAAGAGGAACTGATTACCCTTGAGAACGAAAAGCTGGAGATTGTCTTCACCACCAAGGGCGGACAGATCAAGCAGGCCAAGATCAAGGGTTACAAGACCTACGGAAACGATTCTCTTTATATCGTGAAGGAGAATTATTCAGACATGTCTCTGGTCTTCAATACAATGCAGGAGGTAAGGACTTCTTCCTTCCACTTCCAGACAGTTGAAAAGACAGATTCTTCCATCGTTTTCCGTCTGCCGTTCTCCGGCGGGGCCTATATGGATTTTGTCTATCACCTTCCTAAAGACAGCTATCAGCTCGACTTCAATATCATAACCAGCGGTCTTGGAAGCCAGATGTCCAACAATGCCAGCGACTTTGACCTTGACTGGACCCTGAGGATCTCCAGATTCGAGAAGGGCTATGACAACGAGAAGAACTATTCTACGGTAAACTTCAAGTATCCTGGAGAAAAGACTGTTGAAGACCTCGGAATGAGAAAGGCCGAGAGCCAGAAAGACATACCTACCAAAGTGCAGTGGTTTGCTTTCCGCCAGCAGTTCTTCTCAGCGATCCTGATGTGCGACGACAGTTTCTCCAACGGAAGCCTTTCATACAAGTTCCTGCCTGAGACCGATCCTGATTCTGCCCTGTTTGACTGCAAGGCTTATATGCAGATGAGCTATGGCAGGGGAGAGGACGTGAACATTCCGCTTCATTTCTACTTCGGCCCTAACCTTTACAAGACGCTCAAGAGCTACGGCAACAGCTTCGAGAAGATAATCCCGATGGGCGGAAGCATCATCGGCTGGATAAACAGAGTGGTGATAGTCAATACATTTGACTTCCTGAGGAGATTCATTTCCAACTACGGAATCATCATCCTGATAATGACTATTCTCATCAAGCTGGTGCTTTCTCCTCTGACATACAAGTCTTATCTGTCATCGGCGAAGATGAGGGTTCTCAAGCCTGAGATAGACAAGATTAACAAGAAGTATCCTAGGCGTGAGGATGCTCTCAAAAAACAGCAGGAAACGATGGCCCTGTACCGGAAGACAGGAGTGAACATGATGGGAGGATGTCTTCCTATGCTGCTTCAGATTCCTATCCTGTTTGCAATGTTCCGTTTCTTCCCTGTTTCGTTCGAGCTCCGTCAGCATCCGTTCCTCTGGGCTTCTGACCTGAGCGGATATGACTCCATACTGGATCTTGGATTCAACATCCCGATGTACGGAAACCATGTCAGCCTGTTCGCGATACTTATGGCAGTGTCCATGTACCTGTTCTCAAAGATGAACATGCAGCAGATGCCTGACAACGGCAGCATGCCTGGAATGAAGGGAATGCAGCTGTATTTTATGCCTATATTCATGCTGGTTCTGTGTAACAACTTCTCCGCCGGACTTAGCTACTACTATATGCTTTCCAACTTTATCTCTATAGGGCAGAACTGGCTTATCCGCAAGTATGCGGTTGACGAGGAGAAACTTTACGCTCAGCTTAAGAGCAAGGCAGAATCCAATTCGGCAAAACCGGTAAAGAAATCAAAATGGCGCGAAAGGATGGAGCAGATGATGAAAGAGCAGGAGAGACTTCAGCGCGAAAGACAGAAGAAAAGATAATGAGTGTAATTGAAGAACTATCGGCTCTCAAGAAGGAAATTCCTTCTGGCGTAAAACTGGTTCTGGTATCCAAGTTCCAGAGCAACGAGAGCATTATGGAGGCATACAATGCCGGTCACAGGATTTTCGGTGAGAATTATCCGCAGGAGTTTGAAAAGAAAGTTCAGAGCCTTCCTGAAGACATCGAGTGGCATTTCATAGGCCATCTTCAGTCTAACAAGATCAAGATGGTGGTTCCGCACGCTGCTCTTATCCATTCTGTAGATTCGGAGAAGCTGCTGTATGAAATAGATGACTACTGCCTCAAGCATGGCCTGAAGACCAAGGTCCTTCTGGAAATCCACGTGGCAAGAGAGGCCACCAAGCAGGGATTCACGATGAAGGAGGCTGAAGAGCTTCTGGAAAAGCTCCGCAAGGAACCCCTTAAGTGCGTGACTCTGTCCGGAATTATGGGAATGGCCACTCTCACGGACGACACCGTGGAAATACAGAGAGAATTCACTCTCCTTTACAGTTTCTACGCCAGAATGAAGCAGCGCCATCTGCAGTGGCCTGAATTCAAGGAACTTTCTATGGGGATGAGTGAAGATTACAAATATGCCGTAAGGCTTGGCAGCACCATCCTCAGGATAGGGACAAAAGTTTTTGGCCCAAGAGAGCAGAAGTAGACTAGATCTCTATATCGCATTCGAAGACAAGGGTTGCAGGACCGGTCAGATAGACTTCCCTGAAACTCTTGTCTTCTGCTTTATAGTCTGCCTTTACTTCCAGCTTGCCGCCCCTTGCCTGGAGCTTGTAGGAGAAACTGCCGCCTTTTTCTGAATGAGGCTTCACCTTGGATGTGAAGGCTGCAATCGCGGAGGCTGTGGCTCCGGTTCCGCAAGCGAAAGTCTCGGCTTCCACGCCTCTTTCGTATGTTCTTATTTTCAGGAAGGAAGGGCAAACTTCAACGAAATTCACATTGGTTCCGCCCTCGAAGTAATACCTCCAGTATTTGCCTTTCGTATCCACCGGATAGTTGTCCACGTCCTTGACAAATTCCACATAATGAGGTGACCCTGTATCGAGGAAGAAAGACTTCTTGCCGAATTTAGGGCAGGAGAGCACATCGCTCATCTTGAGCCTGACTTTCCACACATTGTCCTTGCGGGAGAGTATCTTGGCGTTATGGTAGCCGTCTATAGCCTCAAACTCCAGTTTCTTGATACCCAGATAGTCTGCGAACGCTGAGATGCATCTTCCGCCGTTTCCGCACATTGAGCCTTCTTTTCCGTCGGCGTTGAAATATCTCATCGAAAAGTCATATTTCTTGCTTTTTCCAATCAGCATCATTCCATCGGATCCAACTCCGAAGCGGCGGTCGCACAGGCGGTTGATCTGCCTGGTGGTAAGCTTGACATTTCCTTTGCGGTTATCTATGCAGACAAAGTCGTTGCCTGCTCCCTGGAATTTGTAAACGTGAAGTTTCATATTGGTTGTTTTTTGATTATCCGTCAGTTGTTTTGCAGTTCTTCCACCATGGCCTGGGCCACCGCCACCGATGCGCCCCCGCCACCCAGCAGGCGGTGAACCTCGGCATAGTCTTTTTTCATTGCCTCAATGTAAGGCTTGTCTTCCAGCAGCCTGTGCAGTTCAGCGGAAAGGTTCTCTGAGGTGGACTGATACTGCAGAAGCTCTTTGAAAATAAATTTGTCGGCAATCAGGTTAGCCAGGCTTATATACTTGAGTTTCTTGATATTGACCAGGTGCTTGGCGACAATGAAAGAAATATAGCTGGATTCGTAGCAGACTACCTGAGGAGTGCCTATAAGCGCAGCCTCCAGAGACGCCGTGCCTGAATTTACTATGGTGGCCTCGGACTGCTTCAGGATAGGGTAGGTCTGATTATGGATAATGGGAAGGCTGAAGCCGGAAGGAATACCCCCCGCTTTTTTGAAGTGTTTCTCTATGACGCCATTGTAAAATTCCACCGGCACAGACGGGGCCGCGGCCAGAAGGAATTTATAGTCGGGGAAATTCTTAATCACATCAAGCATTCTTGGCAGAGTGTAGCTGATTTCGCTTCTTCTGCTGCCTGCCAGCAAGGCGACAAACTTGTCGCCGGCGCTGAACGGCAGCCCCGTCAGAGATGAAATCCTGCTGCAGAACTCTTCTTTGCCTTCTTTCATGTATTGATTCTGTTCCACGCTGTCAAGCAGTGGATTGCCGCGGTAAACAGCATCTATGTCCCATCTGTTCTTGAAGTACTTGACCTCAAACGGGAATATGATGAACAGCTTGTCTACATACTTTTTGAGTCTCTTGCCGCGGCTCTCTTTCCAGGCCCAGATTTTCGGCGCTATATAGTAGAATACCTTGAAGCCCTTTTTCTTGGCGAATTTGGCCATTCTGAAGTTGAATCCGGGATAATCTATCAATACAACGGCATCGGGATTGAAATCGAGAATATCCTTCTTGCACTTTGCGAAGTTGCGCATTATCTTCCCGATCTTCATCACCACCTCGAAGAAGCCCATTACAGCGGTGTCTTTATAGTGGCTGACAAGTTCTCCTCCGGCCTGCTTCATTAGGTCTCCTCCCCAGCATCTTATCTGGCAGAGGGGATCGGCCTTCTTCAGGCCTTTTATCAGGTTGGAACCGTGAAGGTCTCCAGACGCTTCTCCCGCTATGATGAAATATTTCATGTCAGAATTTCCAAAGATTGTTCAGGCGGTACATTTCCTTGTAGGATGTTGAGTCTACAAGATGCGGAACAATGGTTATGTAGCCTTCGTCTATCAGAGTGTGGTCTCCTTCCTTGTCCTTGGCCTTGTCCAGGAACTTTCCGCAGATCCAGTAGAAAGGCTCTCCGTGAGGGGTCTTGTAGTCTTCGAATTCGTCTATCCACATTCCGTCTCCCTGATGGGCGAATCGGATTCCCTGTATCTGCTGGACAGGTATATCGGGGAAATTAATGTTCAGGTAAACGCCTTTCTGAGGAGGATTCTCCAGATAATTGTCAACGATTCTGTGAAACCATTTCTTGACGGCCGAGAAGTCAGCGTCCGGATCGTGGGTGTTCACTGAAAGCGCGATAGCGGGCACCTCGTAAATGGAAGCTTCCGCCGTGGCTCCGAGAGTTCCTGAATAAACGGCTGCAGTAGAGGCGTTTGAACCGTGGTTTATGCCGGAGAACATAAGGTCAGGCTTGTGCTCCCGGCTGAAGAACTTGTTCATCGCGATTTTCACGCAGTCTGCAGGTGTTCCGGTAAAACTGTATATCGTTATTTTGTTCCCCGAAGCTGTTGTTCTCTCGTCTTCCTTGTTGAGGAACAGGGGTTTACCCATGCTCAACGCTGCGCTCATGCCACTCTGGGCATACTTGGGTGCAACAGCCGTCACATTGCCTAAAGTGGCGCAGAGGGCAATCAGGGTGTTGAATCCTTTTGATATGTAAGAGTCGTCGTTGGTAATAAGAATTTCCAATTGTCTTTCCATAATGATACAAAGATATACCAAAAAATTATAACTTTGCCGAGTTGAATATTCAAATAAAAATCTATACAGATATGAGTAAAATTAAAGTAGGCATTAACGGCTTCGGCCGTATCGGCCGCCTGGTATTCAGGGCAGCCCAGGAAAGGGATGACATTGAGATAGTTGGAATCAACGATCTTCTCGATGTGGATTATATGGCTTATATGCTCAAGTATGACACAATGCACGGACAGTTCAACGGAACTATCGAGGTTGCAGACGGTGCCATGATCGTTAACGGCAAGAAGATCAGGGTAACTGCAGAGATGGATCCTGCAAACCTGAAGTGGAACGAAGTTGGAGCAGAGTATGTTGTTGAATCAACCGGTCTGTTCCTCACAAGAGAGAAGGCTGAGGCCCACATCAAGGCAGGCGCCAAGAGAGTTGTGATGAGCGCTCCTTCAAAGGATGATACTCCTATGTTTGTATGCGGTGTCAATACAGATACTTACGCTGGCCAGGAC
Organism: uncultured Bacteroidia bacterium; assembly: GCA_902769525.1. Classification (GTDB taxonomy): domain Bacteria; phylum Bacteroidota; class Bacteroidia; order Bacteroidales; family UBA932; genus Egerieousia. The sequence continues at coordinate 31,062 of CACXPG010000016.1, read as the reverse complement.
ATCGTTTCCAACGCATCCTGCACCACCAACTGCCTTGCTCCTATCGTAAAGGTTCTCAACGACAACTGGGGAATTAAGGAAGGTCTTATGACCACTGTTCACTCTGCTACTGCAACCCAGAAGACCGTTGACGGCCCTTCAAAGAAGGACTGGAGAGGCGGACGCGCAGCTGGCGGAAACATCATTCCTTCCTCCACCGGTGCAGCCAAGGCTGTCGGAAAGGTTATTCCTTCTCTTAACGGCAGACTTACCGGTATGTCAATGAGAGTTCCTACTCTGGACGTATCCGTTGTAGACCTTACCGTTAACCTCGAAAAGCCAGCAGCTTACGATGAGATTTGCGCAGCAATGAAGAAAGCTTCCGAAGGCGAACTGAAGGGAATTCTCGGATACACTGAGGACGCAGTCGTTTCTTCAGACTTCCTCGGCGACAAGCGCACTTCCATCTTCGATGCAAAGGCCGGTATCCAGATCACCCCAACCTTCGTAAAGGTTGTTTCCTGGTACGACAACGAGGTTGGCTATTCCAACAAGGTTCTCGACCTTATCAAGGTTATGAGCCAGAAATAGTCCAAACATTTCATTTTAAAGAAGCAGATTCAGCCGAATCTGCTTTTTTTATTAAATTTGTGCCGTATATGTTCGTTGGTTAAAGAACGTATGCCTTTAACAGATGCTACTTAAGAAGAAAATATCAGTCGGGTTTGTGATATTGGGATTCATCCTGCTGCTTTCCAGTCTCATAGCGATATTTGAGTTTGTCACTATGAGAAGGACTATAGGCAAGTTTGTAAAGGATGACATCACGAGCATCAATACTACCCGAAAGCTGCTGGACATGGCAGACCAGTACAACTTCGAGCTTTTGAGCACGATGGGTGACTCCACTTACACCGATGTCAACACTATGCCTACGGTGGGTGAAGATGACAAGTTCCTTGACACTCTCCTGAGCATCCGCAATGCTTTCAAGACGGAACTCGAGAGGCAGACCGCGGACTCTATCCGCTATGCGTTTGTGGTCTATGCCCATATTCTGGAAGAAGCCAAGGGCGTGTGGAACGCGCCCCGGTACCAGACAAAGAAAGACTGGTATTTTGACAGGATGTATCCTGTATACACTCAGCTGAGGCGGTATATCAAAGACCTCAACCTTTCTTCGCAGAAAGCCCTCAAGGAGAATTCTGACGAGCTTTCCGAAGGTTTCTACCGTAGCCTGATGCCTTGCGTTGTGGCGGTTGGAATAGGTATTCTCCTGCTCTTCCTTTTCAACTATTACCTTAACTTCTATTTCTTCAACCCGATGGTGCGCATCAACAGGGCACTGCACAATTACAAGCTTACCCGAAAGACCTATGACGTGAACATAGACACCGGAGACGAGGTTGAAGAGCTGAACGAGAACGTGAAGGATCTTGTCAGGGAACACAAGCAGCTTACCAAGAACCAGCAACAGTAAAACTTTATGAATATCAATTACATATCAAGAAATGTCGGTATTGCGCTTGTGCTCAATGCCGCTTTCATGTTCTTGAGTGTGATTGTTTCTCTGTGCTATGGAATGGACGGCGGGTTCTCTCCTTTGTTTCTGAGCGGAGTGATTACTCTTGTCGCCGGCTCGTTCCCTTTGCTTTTTGTCAAGACTCCCGGAACCGTGACTCTGAAAGAGGGGTTCTTCACCATAGTTCTCACATGGCTTCTGGTATGCGTTTTCGGGGCGCTGCCCTATATTCTGTGGGGCGGGGACTTTGCCGTTATAGACTGCTGGTTTGAAAGCGTAAGCGGCTATACTACAACTGGATGTACCGCTCTTACAGATGTCGAGTCTCTGCCTCACAGCCTGTTGTTCTGGAGAACATCCACACATTATCTGGGCGGTTTGGGAGTAGTCGTGTTCATGATCCTGGTGCTTCCGAACGCCAGGTCCACCTTCGGCCTGAGACTGTCATCTCTGGAAATGGGGTCGCTTTCCAAGCAGAACTACAAGTTCAAGGTAATCGAGACGGCCAAAATCATCATTTTGGTTTACATCGGCCTTACAGTTCTCCAGACTGTGTGCCTGATGCTGGCCGGGGTGAATTTCTTTGACGCGCTCAACCATTCGATGTCCATTGCCGCCACCGGCGGGTTCAGTACCAAGAACAATTCTGCAGCGGCGTTTGCTTCTCCTGCCGTTGAAATAATAATGATTGTGTTCATGTATCTGTCCGGCCTTCATTTCGGTCTGATATATGTCTGCTTCCACACCAGGAGCCTGAAGATGTTCAGGGACCCTATAATCAAGTTCTATACTCTGGTTCTTATCGGATCCATAGCCTTGACTACATTCAGCCTGATTTCCGGCGGAACAGAGAAAAACTTCCTTACGGCTCTAAGGCACAGCGCGTTCATGAACGTGTCAGCCGCCTCGACAACGGGATTCGCCAATACCGAGACCATTCACTGGCCGGTTGCCGCCCTGCTGATGTTCTTCTATCTGGCTTTCCAGGGGGCTTGCAGCGGGTCAACTACCGGAGGCGTCAAGGTAGACAGGATATGCGTCAGTTTCAGCTCGTTGAAGGCCAGGTTAAGGCGCAATCTGCATCTTAATGCGGTTATCAAGCCGAGGATCGGAAACCGTGTGCTCAGTGGGGAAATGATAGGTGAGACAAACCTCTATCTGGTTTTCTTCACTTCCATTATTTTCGTGGGTGCGATTCTTCTGTCGGCCACAGGCCTGGACCTGAAGACATCGGTGACCACCTCTCTTGCATGCACCGCAAATACCGGCCTTACCTTCGGCAGCATCAGCTCCTTTGGAAGCTATGACTCATTCCCTGTCGTGAGCAAGATAATCTTCACGATAGAAATGTTCCTGGGACGTCTTGAAATCTATCCTGTGCTCGCTTTCTTCGTAATCAAGAGGTGGAAATGAGTGCTCTCTCCAATTTCCTGACTTCCAAGATGGAGGAGAGACTGGGCCTTAAGCCCACTCCTTGCCAGAGCACGCTTTTCTCAAAGCTCGGCGATTTTCTGACCGGCAATGCCGACAAGGATTTTCTGATGATGGTCTCAGGTTATGCCGGAACAGGAAAAACTTCTGCCGTAGCCGCCTGCATATCCACTCTCAAGTCTCTGGGAATGAAATATGTGCTTTTGGCTCCGACCGGCCGCTCGGCCAAGGTGCTGTCCGGCTTTACGGGAGAAAGCGCCAGCACCATTCACCGCCATATCTACAGGATGAAATCGCAGAGCGACCCCTTCGGGGCATTCTCGCTCAACTTCAACAAGGCAAAGGATACCGTCTATTTTGTGGACGAGGTTTCCCTGATTTCCACAGGTGACGGTTCCGACTCGATTTTCGGCAGCGGAAATCTACTGGACGACCTGCTGGAGTTTGTCCGGCAGTCGTCTTCCAACCGACTGGTACTCATCGGCGATCCTGCCCAGCTGCCTCCTGTGGGACTGGATGTGAGCCCGGCTCTGGATCTGGACTATATGAAACGTTATTGCCCTAAGATTGATACGGTGATCCTGAGGGATGTAGTCCGTCAGGCTGAAGGCAGCGGGATTCTGGTAAACGCCACATCCTTGAGGCAGCAGATAACGGACGGCGACATCGACCCTCCGTTTTTTGATGTTTCTTCTTTTACGGATATTGCGGCAGTTACAGGGGCAACTCTGATAGAAGACCTCCAGGATGCTGTTTCAAGATACGGGAACGAGGAGGTTGTAGTGCTTTGCAGAAGCAATCAGAGGGCCAATCGCTACAATCTTGGAATAAGGTCCCAGGTTCTTTTCCTGGAAGAAAAGCTCTGCAGGGGAGACCGGCTTATGGTAGTGAAAAACTGCTATAAGTTTGATGGGGGCGACGAGAACTTTGACTTCATCGCCAACGGTGATATGGCAAAACTGGTTAGCATTTCCAACTATCAGGAAAGATATGGCCTTCACTTTGCCGACGCAACTCTGGCTTTCCCCGATTACAACGACTGCGAGGTGGATGCCAAGGTTATACTCGATACACTGGATAGCAAGACAGCCGCTTTGGACAGGGATGCCCAGACCGCCCTTTTTGAAGGAGTCCTTGCTGATTATGAGGGAATAACCCCCAAGAAAAAACGCTTCCAGTGTGTCCGGGAAGATCCTTATTACAATGCTCTCCAGATAAAGTATTCATCAGCGATTACAGGCCACAAGAGCCAGGGCGGCCAGTGGAGGTGCGTTTTCATAGACAACATCCTCTGGAAGGACGAGATTACCATCGACGACAAGAAATGGCTTTATACCGCCCTTACCCGTGCCCAGGAAATGGTTTATTTGGTTAACTTTGACAAGAAATACCTGAAATAACACAAGACATATATGAAAAGAATAATCCTTGCACTCTCCGCACTGCTTGTTTGCTTGAGCGTTTCCGCCCAGAAGAAGAACTTTACTCTGGAGCAGATAGCAAATGACAAATTCCCGAATGTCGAGAAATACTTGTTGCCTCCGGTCTGGGAATCCGGCGATATCCTCCAGGTAAGTACAATGGAATTTGGAGTCCTCAAGCGTGAAAGAAAGTTCTACAATGTGAAGACAGGAGCTTTCGAAGAGAATTACAAACCTCAGGAAAGCCCTCAGGAATCTCAAAACGATATCAGGGAAGACGCCAAAAAAGCCAATAAACTGATCAAGGGAGACGGAATGATTGCCAACCCGACCTACAGCCCGGATGGCAAACTTATGGCCTTCACCAATAACGGAGATCTTTATGTGTTTGACAAAGAGGGAAATAAGGTAAAGAGAATCACGACCGACGGAAATGCCGTGATTCTCAACGGACGCGCTTCCTGGGTTTACTTTGAGGAAATCCTGGGACGCTCTTCCCAGTACAAGGCTTTCTGGTGGAGCCCGGACAGCAGGACAATAGCCTTCTACCGCTTTGACGACAGCCAGGTTCCTATGTTCCCGATCTATGACCCTTCCAAGGCCAAGGACCAGATTCTGGAAAGCCATTATCCTATGAGCGGCGAGAAGAATCCTGAGGTGAGGATAGGGTTCGCCGATGTCCAGACGGGAAGTATCGTATGGGCTGACTTCAACGAGAAGGAAGACCAGTACTTTGGCATACCATTCTGGAATTCAGAATCTTCACGCTTTATCGTTCCGTGGATGCCAAGAGTTCAGCAGGATCTGGTATTCTACTCTGTAGATCCTAAAAACGGAAGCAAGGAGTCTATTTACAAGGAGCATCAGGACACCTGGATCGACTGGCCTGAGCAGATGCTCTTCGACCAGAACGGCCTGTATATGGTAAGGGATTTCACCATGTGGGAGCAGATCTACTACCTCTCGTTTGACGGAAAGACACAGAAGTGCCTGACAGACGGCCGCAACTGGGATATCAAGCTCCTGAAGATAGACCCTAAGAAGCAGGAGCTCTATTTTACCTCCAAGAAGGAAATAAGCACTCGCGTGGATATCTACAAGGTGTCTATAAAGAAGGCCAAGACTACGCGAATCTCCACCGGGGATTATTCTTACAAGTCTCTGCAGCTCAGCGATGATTTCAAGTATATGGCAGCCATTTGCAGCAATGCCAGGACACCTAACAAGGTTGTCGTTCTCCCGACTGACGGCAGCGGAAAGATGACTGTTCTTGCAGACGCGAAGGGGAAGGACTACGACTCCTACAATATCGCTCTTCCGGAGATGGTCTATATCACCACTCCTGACGGCTATACGATCCCGGGCAAGATCACCCTTCCTCTGAACTTTGATCCTCAGAAGAAATATCCTGTCATCATCTATATGTATGGCGGACCTAACACTCCGGTCGTGGCCGACAGCTGGAGCATAATCTCATCTTCCAACCAGTGGTGGGCTAACCAGGACGTTATCCAGTTCTCGATGGATCACCGCGGAAGCGGCCATTGCGGAAAGGAGGGCTGCAACTTCATGTACCGCAACTTCTTCTCTATCGAGCTCAAGGACTTCATAGAGTGGGCCAAATACCTCAGGAGCCTTCCTTACGTGGATGCCGACAAGATCGGAATCTACGGCTTCTCTTACGGCGGAAGCATGGCAACTCTCTGCGTGACAGAAGGATGTGAATACTTCAAGTACGGAATTGCCGGCGGTGGAGTGTATGACTATATGCTTTACGACACCCATTACACCGAGAGGTTTATGGATACTCCGCAGCGTAATCCTGAAGGCTTCAAGCGCACCATCATGGCAGACAGGATAAGAAAGTCCGGCTACAAGGGAGATGCCACCAACTACCTGATGCTCACCCACGGAGCCGCAGATGATAACGTCCATATCCAGAACACAATGAGCCTGGTTCTGGAACTCCAGAAGATGGGCCGGCAGTTTGACCTTATGGTCTATCCTAGACAGCTTCACGGATATCGCGGAGCACAGGGAGCCTTCTCAGACTTCAACGACTACCGCTTCTGGTACCGCCATCTGTTTGGAAAAGAGGTTCCTAAGGAACTCTCTGACGCATACTCGAAATAGTCAGCTTCCCAGAAACAGCACGACCTGCCTGAGGACTTCAATAATCGCTGAGGAGATTTCAGAGATCACTCCTCCGATGGCAGGTATGCCGCCCAAAAGGGCGGAGGCTGCGCTTCCGTAGACGGACAGTGTTACAAGTGGAGCGCTGACAATATTGGAAATCAGGAAATTCCCGCTTACTCTCCCGAAATACAGGAGGATGAGCGGGAATGTCGCTATCTGGCAGGTCATTGTGATTCCCATAAGTCGGGCTCCTGAAGCCGCAATCCTTTTCCCGATGTTCCGTCTGGACCCGAACACTTTCCTGATGCTTTCTTCAACGGCAGGATAAAGGAAGACGATTCCGGCAACAGCCGCGAATGACAGCTGGAAGCCAATCATCTCCACCGCCATAGGATTGAAAAGGGCAATCACGAATGCCGCTATCAGAAGCGGTCCTGTCCTGTCGTTGCCCTGGCAAAGCAAATCGGCTGTCTTCCAGACGGCTATCATAATGCAGGCTCTGCTCACGGAAGGGGAGAGGCCGGTAATAACGGCATAGAAAAATATTATCGCGATGCTCAGGACAAAAGAAAAGACCTTTGTCCTGTAATTCCATCTGAACGCGGCGGTAAGCAAGCAGATTATGCTCCAGATTATTCCCACGTGCATTCCGGAAAGAGCAAGGGCATGGCTGATTCCGGCATTGCGGAAAGCCGTCTTGATTTCAGAGTCCAGTCCGCTTCTGTCTCCCAGCAGAAGGGCTGCCGCTATCCCTTTAGATGATTCTCCTTCCAGCCTTTCAGATAGTATTCCGGAAATATGGTCTCTTATCTTAAGAGCCTGGTTTTCAATAAACCGCTCAGTAGGGGAAACTGCATCTGAATACAAAGCCCTCCTTTGGACTCCAAGAACGAAAAAGCAGGCGCAGCTTAAAAGGACAAACATCTCGGCCCTTTTTCTGGACAGGTACAGCACACCGGGCATAAGAACAGGAACGAATGAAAAAAAGAAGCCGCCGAAGAATCCGCCGGCCATTGTCCCGAGAAGGAAACTCAATGTTATCGCCACTCCCAACCGCCTCATGTCCGCATTTTTGTTTCAGTTACAAATATAGAAAAACCGGAAAAGATTGTTATATTTGAGTGTACTAAAAAACATAGAGTTATGAAAAAAGCGTTTATCCTTTTGGCTGCGTTGCTGATTAGCAGCGTGTTATTCGCACAGAAAACTTATCCGAAAGAATGGGATGCCTATGAAGAGTGGGATTATCAGCTCAAATTCAAGGGGCAGAATCCTACAATCGCCGATTTCGTCAACAACTTTTTGTCAGAACCTGAGGATGAACTGTATGGAAAACTGAGTGAGATGTGGGAGAAATACCGCAAAGGCAAGCCTCAGGATAAAGGTGACACTGTAATTGTGGATATCCGCAACGGCTATGTCTGCTTCAAGGAACATACAGACGACGAGTATTCAAAGACCTACGCCAAAACTGAAATCTGCTACTGGAACTGCTCGGACGGAAAGCACAAGGTGGTGGCTTTCTCCCACGATCTGTGGTCCGACGGCAGGTGGGTAGAGGGGCAATATAGCGGACTTACTTTCTTTGTGTACAATAACGCCAAGCGCCGTATGACTATGGCTTCCAACACAGGAGAAGAACTGGGGGTAGTCGTCAAGACCGGAAGGGAAGGAGAGATAAGCGGTTATGACTCCTCTACCAAGATGTATTTTGCGGAACTGGACGGCAAGAGGACAAACATGACGGAGGAAGAGTATAACAAGTTCGTTGACGAGCGTCCTGTCGTTACAATTTCCCTTCCAAGGACAGGCAAGACACTTAAGGCCATAATCAACACTCCTTCAACCCGCAAGGAAGTCCTCTTCCAGTGGGACGGAATGTATTTTCATCCTGCAAAGTAAGGTCTAGAAGTTTATTCCGGCGCCCGCTCCAACAAAGGTGCCTGGACGGAAAGACTGCTCTCTGCGATTATCCCGCGGAGAGCTTTCTCTTTTTGCCTTGATGATGAAAGTGTCAACCGTTTCCTTTCTCTGGTTATAGACAGTTACCTTCATCTGGCGTTTGCCCACCTCGATATTGGCTCCGCAGCACAGCTCGTCATTCTTGATGTCCAGCACTTTCTCGTGGATTCCGTCTCCTTCTGCCACGGAGTCATCCACAGCCCTTCTTTTGTCTCCGCTGGATCCCATATCCAGATACCAGGTTCCGTCTATCTGGCGGGTTCTGGAATATATGTGGTCGTGCCCGCTGAGGACCAGGTCCACACCGCACTTCTTGAAAACAGGTGCCCACTGCGGCCTTAGCCGGGCAGCCACAACCGAGTCTATCTTGCTTGAGCCATATATTGATTTGTGCTCATAGACAACAAGATACTGGTATGTTCCCTTAAGGGATTCCACAGTCTTCTCAAACCATTTCACCTGATCCTCGAACCTCGGTCCGGTTGCCACGTTGGAGTTGTTCATGTCCAGGGAAATGAACAGGACATTGTTGTAGCGGAACCAGTAGGTGGTGTTGATGCTCATCGGGGCTCCGTTGCCGGGGAACTTGAACAGATGGTTGAATGTATGGGCCTTGTCATACTGCGGATATTTCCTGCCGCTGTCATCCGCCCAGTATTCGTGGTCTCCCGGGGATGCGGCATAGACAAAATCGCGGAAGACATCATTGTCCAGAAGCCAGTTCCATCCCTCTTCCTTCCCTGCCACATCCACCATGTCTCCGCTGCAGATAACCAGCGCGGGATGAGCGATCTCTTTCATGCTTTTTATAAGAGGCAGGGTCGCCCTGTTTCCCATGTGCTGGAAATCGGTGAAGGCCACAAAGTTCCATTTGCCTCTTTTACCTGCGGTTACAAAAGAATACACATCTGACTGAGCATCATCGGAGACAATCTTGAAGATATACTTCGTGTTCGCTTCAAGTCCGGAGATCTCCGCAGTGCAGACAAAGCGTTCCCTGGTGTAGAATGTTGTTTCCTTTGCTGTCTTCTCAATCCCCCTGGTACTCCATAGAACGCTTTCAGGCTCCACCTTTAAGGCCTTTCTGAAAGCGATGTCCTTTGCTTTTGTATAAAGCACATAACTGTTCTTGCCAGAGCAGTGGTAATTGACTGTCACGGAGTTTGCCGGTTTTTCGCTCACGGTTGTCACAATGTGGTAAATGTCTCCTGCGACAGCATTTGCATCGTTGAGGAAAACTGCCCAGACAAAGCATATTATTCCAACTAAAACTGGCATCCTTTTTTTCATAATCCGGAATTCTATCATTCAAAAATATGAAATCTCTCTAAAATAATTATTCAACGACAAGATTTGTCGTTGATGTGTTTTACCTTTGCATAAAATCAATAGAGAAAGAAAAAATGAATAATAGGGTTTACGAAAACGAAGAGTCCGTCTGGTTCGGGCTTAAAGTCATTATCGCCTATACACCCTGGCCGATAATACTGATATTCTCCCTACTGTTTACGGCCTTCCTTTCACATTGGCTTGGATTGACATAACCTTAAATATCAGTATAATGGAACAGTATGAACTTGAAGATATAAACAGGAGATTCAAAAGGAGCATAAAGCGGTTTACCATTTACTCTATGGTGCTGTTTGCTCTGTCTCTCATGGGTGGTGACTTTGAGAAGAAGGATGCTAAGCCTGTTCATACCGGACCTGTTGACACCAGGATTTACTCCAAGGCCTATGAATCAGCGCCTCACACCAGAACTCTCCCTCCTTTGAACTCTCCAGTAGAAGTAAAGGTTAAAGGCGGGAAAACATACGAAGCCGATGTTGATTTTGAAGAACTTATGGACAAACTTGGAATTGATCCGGAAGACATAAGAGATTACATTGAATAAGTAACATATAAAACATGATGAAAATGAAACTGCACGAAGCTATTGAAACTGTCCTTAAAGAGGCGGGACATTCATTGAGATCCTCTGAAATTGCAAATCGGATAAATAATCTTAAACTTTATCAAAGAGGTGATGGCAATCCCTTACCTTCAAGCCAGATAAATGCCAGGGTAAACAATTATCTTCATCTTTTTATCAAAAATACGGATGGAACAATTTCACTACGTGGCTATTCCGGTTTTAGAACAGCTCCCAGACCTGTTGAACCAAAGGTTGAAAAATCAGGGTATGCAGATATGGTTAAAGAATCCGTTAGTATTGAATTCGACAAGATTGAGGATTTGAAGAAGGCCGGTTTTTCCGGATTTCTATCAATAGCATTCCTGAAAGGAAATCATTCAATGATTCCGGCTGTTGGAGGGGTATATATGGTTATAAGGAAATCGTCCTCGAAGCCCGGCTTTCTGAAGAAAGGTTCTGGAGGTTTCTTTAAGGATAGGGATCCTAATGTGCCGGTATCTGAACTTGAAAGCAACTGGGTGGAAGGAACTTGCGTTTTGTATATTGGAAAGGCTGGGGGAACTCGAAGTTCATCTACCCTTAACAAAAGGTTGGGGCAATATCTAAGGTTCGGCGACGGTTGCAAGGTTGGGCATTGGGGAGGCCGCTACATCTGGCAGCTGGAAGACCACGATGATCTGCTGCTGTGCTGGAAACCGGTTGTGGATCAGGAGCCGGAAGAATATGAAACTGAGCTCATTGATACATTCCGCAAACAATATGGAAAGCGTCCTTTTGCAAACCTGGCAAAATAAGTTAAGCCGATGAACCGCCTAATTCAACTGAAAAGATTTGTTGCCATAATAGACAAGCTGCAGAGGTGCGGATATGTCTCCAGGGAAGAACTTGTTGACACTGTCAAAGAAAAATGTGACCCTAAAGGAATAGATATCCGCACCCTTCAGCGAGACTTTCACAGTATTTGGGAGTTGTTTGGAATCACAATCAAATATGAAAGAGGAATGGGCTATTATCTGGCAGATCGGGAGGAGATGTCCGGAACAATGACAGATATGCTGTCTGACTTTATGATACTTTGCCATCTTGGGCAGGATCCTGATTTGAACGAAGTCATACTTCCAGAGGACAGAACAATGGTTTTCAGCGTAAGCATTGTTGACGTGATGAAGGCTGCAAAAGAATGCCAAAGTGTTGAGTTTGATTATGTTTATCTGAGAGAAAATGGTCGCAGACGGCATAAGGAAGCGGATCCGTACTATGTCAAAAACTCCCAGCACAGATGGTATCTTGTGGCCAGGGACCATAAAGACCGGAAACTAAAATGCTTTGAACTAGGAAGAGTAGACGGTTTCAAGGTAACGGACAACCGGTTTGTAAAGGACAGGAGCATTGATGTAAAGGCACTGTTCCGTGAATCCTTCGGAATTTGGAATGATCCTTCCACTCCTGTGGAAAAGATTCTTCTAAGGTTCGACTCCCTTGATGGCGGTTTCATAAAAACACTGCCGATTCACTCTTCCCAGGAGATTGTTTCTGAAGACGATGATTCTGTTACCATTAGCCTTAAACTTAGGATAACAAACGATTTCGTGATGGCTTTGCTTTCAAGAAGCCGTTCTGTGGAAGTAATTGAGCCTCTCCATTTAAGGCAGAGGCTCAACGATATCTACAAGGCTGCGTTGGAGCGTAATTGCATAGAGGGCCAATAATTATTTTTCCAGCTCGGCTATGGCTTTCTTTGCCAGAGGAACATAGTATTCGTCTCCGGTCTTTTCCAGTAACCTGTAGAATTTCAAGGCATTTGCCTTGTCTTTCTTTTGCTGGTACATATAGGCAATGTTGTTTATAACTACAGCATCATCCGGCGCCATTTCGTGAATCTTCAAAAACTGGTTCAGAGCTTCATCCATATCTCCACGGTCGTATGCGAAAATTGCCTTGTCGTTAAGGAATTCGATACTCTGAGGATAGTATTGCAGCACCTTGTTCACATAGGACTCTGCAAGGAGCATCCCGTCAGGTTGATTGTACAGGTCTTGGAAATAACCTTGTAATGTCTCCATCAGGGCACTTTTACCATCATCCAGTTTCTCGTCCAAAGTCCAGGTCCATTTATTTCCGTTCTCCTTGGACCGTTCAAGTGTTTTGTACAGGATGTTTACCATTTCCTGATGCCTCTCCATCTCATAAAGGATATGAGCCAGGCCGAACCTGAAATCCAGCCTGTCCGGGAATTCTGAGATTCCTTCCTCAAGTTTCGAGACAGCTTTGTCAACCATCCCCTCGTCAATGTCAATGATACTGTAAATATAGATATCGTTTCCCAAAGAATCCTTGCCTACGTAGTATTCTTCATCCTCCGGTTTTTCCTTTGAAACAATTACAACCTCCTTCATGGCTTGGGTGAGATAGAGGTTGGAGTATACGGAGTAAAGTTCAGCGTCTTTCGGATATAGCCTTTCCCAATCTGCAATGATTTTTGAAGTCTGCACCGAGTCTTTATCCTGGAAGCTCTGGGACAGGTTGTCATACAGTTCTTTCCTTGTCTGGGAGAAAGCAGTTAGGCAGAACAGTGCTGCAACTGCCAGTAAAATAGCTTTTTTCATACTCATTGCTTTTATTGTTTTTCCGGTTTGTAGGATTTGGCGAAGCGGAACATCTCCAGCGGCAGGTGGCAGTAGCCGCCCGGATTCTTGTCCAGATACTCCTGATGATATTCTTCCGCCTTGAAGAAATTTTTAAGAGGCAGGAGTTCTACGGCAAACTTCCTTCCGCCTTCCTTTTCCAAAGAGTCATAAACAGGCTTAATAACGCTTAGTTCTGCAGGGTCTGTATAAAAGATTCCGGTCCTGTACCTTGTTCCCTCATCGTGAGCCTGGCGGTTAACTGAATAGGGGTCTATTATCTTGAAATACAGTTTTATCAGTTCTTCCAGGGAAATCCTGCCACTGTCATAGGTCACCTTTACGGTCTCGGCGAATCCGGTTTTGTCCGTGTAAACTTCCTTGTAGGAAGGCCCGTCTCCTTCCTCGTTGCCGCAAAACTCTTCGTTTCCGTTGGCATAGCCGGCCTCCGCACTTTCGACGCCATCTATCAGGGAGAAGAAATGCTCCACTCCCCAGAAACAACCGCCTGCCAGATAAATCTCTTTCTTTTCCATACTCTAGCTGTTTACGACAAAGATATCGCTATTTTTATTAAATTTGCACGATAACGAAACAATTTCAAGAATATGATAATACTGGTTTTAAACTGCGGAAGTTCCTCAATCAAGTACCAGGTGCTGGATATGAGGAGCGAAAGTGAACATTCTCTGCTTGCCAAGGGTCTGGTAGAGAGAATCGGAATGGAAGAGGGCGATATTACACACTCTGTTCCGGGAAAGGACAAACACAAGATCCACAAACCTGTCGCTGACCATACAGAGGGTATAAAGGATGTACTCGGACTGCTGGTTGACCCTGAGCACGGAGTTCTCCGTTCTCTGGACGAGATAGAGGCTGTAGGCCACAGGGTTGTGCACGGTGGAGAATATTTCACCCAGAGCTGCATCATAGACCAGAGGGTTAAGGACGGAATCGAGAAGTGCGCTTCCCTGGCACCTCTCCACAATCCTGCAGGACTGCTTGGAATCAATGCGGTAGAGAGCATTCTTCCAAAGGTTCCTCAAGTAGCTGTGTTCGACACTTCATTCCTCCAGACTATTCCTAACTACGCCTATACTTACGGTCTTCCTTACGAGTACTACGAGAAGGACAAGATCCGCCGTTACGGATTCCACGGAACCAGCCACAGATATGTTTCCAAGGCCGGCGCCGAGCTTGCAGGCATAGACTACAACGACTCCAACATCATCACCTGCCACCTGGGAAACGGCAGCAGCGTAACAGCCGTCAAGAACGGAAGGGCAGTTGATACATCTCTGGGACTCAAGACTATAGATGGTCTTATCATGGGCACCAGATGCGGAAGCCTGGATCCGGGAGTTGTAACCTACATAATGAAGAAGTACGATCTGACCGCAGACCAGATGGAGACTATCCTTACCAAGAAGAGCGGATTCGTGGGAGTTTCCGGAGTTTCATCTGACTGCAGAGACCTTGAAGAGGCGGCAGCTCGCGGAGAAAAGAGAGCCCAGCTGGCTCTTGAGATCTTCCGCTACGGACTGCTGAAGTTCGTGGGAGCCTTCTCTGCTGCAATGGGTGGAGTTGACCTGATCGTGTTTACCGGCGGCATCGGCGAGAACGACCCTAAGACCAGGGCTTACATCGGCCAGAAGTGCGCTTATCTGGGCGTAGACTTTGACGAGGAGGTTAACGAAGGTCTCAGGGGCAAGAGCGCCATCCTTACCAAGAAAGACTCCAAGGTAAAAGTTGCCGTTGTCTGCACCAACGAGGAGCTGGTGATTGCCACCGATACTATGAAGCTTGTTAAAATGTAATTGAAAACCAATAATTTAAAATAAACAATAATGAAGACATTTGACGAAGTATATGAGCTTCTCAAGGCTAATCCCAAGAGAAGGCTGGCAGTAGCCTGGGGCGTTGACGAGCACTCTGTTTGTGCAGCAAGCATGGCTATCGACGCAGGTTTCTGCGAGGCAACCCTTTACGGTGACCGCAAGATGATCGAGGCCGTTTGCGCCAAGGAGAACATCGACATCAACAAGTTCAACATTGTGGATGTTCCTGTTGAACTGAAGGCTATCCAGGCTGCAGTTACCGCTGTTCACAACGGAGAGGCAGACGTTCTGATGAAGGGCCTTTGCTCAACCGACAAGTACATGAGGGGAATCCTCAACAAGGAATGGGGTCTGCTCCCTCCTAAGGCCGTTCTGAGCCACATTTCAGTGATGCAGCATCCAAACTATCCTAAGTTCCTTGTATTCGGCGATATGGCTGTTATTCCTCTGCCTGATTTCAAGCAGAAGACCGCCATCCTGAAGTATATCGTGAATGTCTGCAAGTCTCTTGGCGTGGCAAATCCTAAGATTGCCGCTGTTGCCGCCACCGAGCAGATGCTGGACGGCATGCCGGCCTGCGTTGAGGCTGCAATGCTCGCAAAGATGGCAGACCGCGGACAGCTCCCTGGTCTGGTAGACGGCCCTCTGGCTCTGGACGTTGCAATCAACAAAGAGGCTGCTGCAATCAAGAAGCTCAAGAGCGAGGTTGCCGGAGACGCTGACGGACTCCTGTTCCCTAACATCGAGAGCGGTAACGTGTTCTACAAGTCCAACACCATGCTTGTTCCTGGTGTAAGGACAGCGGCTTTCGTAGCCGGCGCATCTGCTCCTTGCGTTCTTTCTTCAAGGGCAGACAGCATAGACACCAAGCTCAATTCCATAGCACTGGCTTGCCTTCAGGTTAAGTAGTCTATGAATCGTTGCCTCATACTTGTCCTGTCTCTGATTCTGGCCTCTTGCCATAGGTCTGGGCAGCAAGTTGCGGAAAATGCGGCTGGAGAGGGTTCCTCTTCGGCCGCTTATTTTATACTCAAGGGCAACGATACCCTGATCTCCCTCAACAGCTGGGACCAGTCGGTGGACAGATATATTATTGTTCCCCGGGACAGTTCAGCTCTATTGGCGGCCGATCCAATGGCCATATCTTACCCGATAGAGAGCTGCATCTGTATGTCTACCACCTATCTTCCTCATATAAAGCTTATTGGAGAGGAATTGTCTGTCAAGGGTGTCAGCGGCACAAGGTTTATTTACGACAGCCTTTACTCTAGCAGGGCTTCAGACGGACTGATAGCCGATGTGGGGGCCGAGACTGCTCCTGACTACGAGAAGATACTCAGTCTCAAGGCTGATGTAGTGCTGGCATACGGAATAGCCGGATCAGACAACAGCTATATCGACAAGCTCCGCAAACTCGGCCAAAAAGTTATAGTTGTCAACGACTATCTGGAACAGACTGTAACCGGAAGGCTGGAATACCTCAAGCTTTTCGGCAGGCTTTTCGGCAAAGAGGCGGTTGCCGATTCAGTCTTCAGGGTTCGCAAAGATGACTATCTGAATACCCGCAAACTGTGCGCTGAAGCTGATAAACTAGCCAAGGCGCTGGTAAACATGCCGTTCAAAGGCATCTGGTATCTTCCCGGGAATGCCAGCTATATGGCTGAACTTGTCCGGGATGCAGGCGGAGTCATTATAGGGGCCGAGGAAGGGCAGAGCGCTTCATCGCAGAAGAGTTTTGAGCACATGTATTCGCTTGCCCTTGAATCAGATGTGTGGATACACCTGAATGCCGCACGAAGCAAGGCTGAGGTTCTCTCGGAGAATCCTCTGTTCAAGAATATTCCTCCCTTCAAGAGCGGGCAGATGTTCAACAATGTCAAGAGAGTGACTCCCGAAGGCGGAAGCGATTACTGGGAGAGCGGAGCGGTCAACCCCGCTGAAATCCTGAAAGACTTGATTCAGATTTTCCATCCCGATATCGCGGAGAAGAATTTCCCTGGCAGAGAAATGGTTTATTATATCAGACTGGATGAATAGAGTTTATGATTTGGCAATAGTAGGGGGCGGGGCTGCAGGTCTAATGGCAGCTGCCTGGATTTCAGAAAAGTACAAGGATTCTGAAACCCATCCGTCTGTTGTGCTTCTGGAGAAGATGCCTCGCTGCGGACGCAAGATAAACATAACGGGCAAGGGGCGCTGCAACCTTACAAATACCCGCATGTGGGACGAGTTCTCTCCTCACGTTCACCCTAACTGCCAGTTCTTCAAGAACGCCTTCTACAATTTCTCCTCTCACGACACGATGGATTTTTTCAAGTCTATAGGCTTGGAACTCAGTGTGGAAAGAGGTCAGAGAGTGTATCCAAAAAGCATGAGGGCAATGGATGTCACCGATTCTCTGGTGAATCATATCAGACGCTGTGCCGTTGTGGAAACCTTGACCGGGTTCGAGGTGAAGAAGATCAGCCGGGACGAGTTTTTCTGCATTAAATCTGAGCAGGGAACAGTTCTCTCGAAAAAGCTTCTGCTAACTACCGGAGGTCTTTCTTATCCTTCAACTGGCAGCAGCGGAGACGGTTATGCTTTTGCTAAGGCTCTGGGGCACAGCATAGTGCATTGCCGCCCGTCTCTTACAGCTCTTATTCCATCCGGCTACAGGGAAAAGGACGGAACTCTTCTGCCTTTTGGAAAATCTTTGCAAGGCCTTCAGTTGAAGAACGTTTCCCTGTCTCTTGAAGTCAATTCCAATGTAGTCCAGGAGGAGTTCGGCGACGTGGATTTCACCGATGGGGGAATCGAGGGCTCTCTGGGATTTCGCCTAAGCCGCAGGGCAGTAGAGGCTCTGGACAACGGCCAGAAGGTGGCTCTTCTTCTCGATCTGAAGCCTGCGCTTTCTGAGGATCAGATTTCTCAGCGAATCAGGCGGGAAGCTTCATCGGGGAACAATACGGTTAAATATCTGCTATCCAAACTGCTTCCAAGGCAGCTGGCCGGTCCTTTCCTTGCTATGAACCGCCAGCTTCTTTCAATGCACAATGCCGAGGCGGCAAGACTGCTTCCGGCCTTGCTGAAATCTCTCAGATTCGAGATAGTGTCTTACATCGGATTTGAGAGGTGCGTAGTCACCAACGGCGGCGTTTCTCTAAAGGAAGTCTCACAGAAGACTATGGAAAGCAAACTTGTTCCCGGGCTTTTCTTTGCCGGGGAAGTGCTTGACCTTGATGGAGATACAGGTGGCTATAACCTGCAGATAGCCTTTTCGACCGCAACTCTTGCTGTTCGCGGCATTATGAGCGAAGCTCAATGACGAAATCTTTATAGGAAAGGCTGCAACTGTTTTCAGGCTCAATCTCGAATGCCTGGACATCTTCCAGTTCCAGGGCTATTATGTCTCCTGTCCTGAGCGACATATATTCAGACGCCCTCTCAATGGCCGAGTCAAAGAAATCAAATCCTTCATACGGCCCAGAGCCTTCAATTTCTGTGGCTTCAGACAGGAATATGCTGTTGTCCAGGGTGTTTCCCTCGTTTACGTCGTATGTGGCCAGATGCACTCCATAGCCGCATACCGAGTAATGCCTGTGGGCATAGTCCTGCCTTACGCATTTGCCGGCCCTGGATATCTTCACGAATACCAGAGGTATGGCCCGGATGGTCTCTATCTTGTCAGGAACATAGTAAACCAGCTTTCCACAGTCTGCAGCATCACGGCAGACGGCGGTATCTGGGCTTGTGTAGAAATTCTCGCTCTGGTATGGGAAGACAAAAAGATTCATTTCTTGTACTTCTCAGGATGCACGCGGATGTCTCTGAGGACTCTCTTGGTGTACTCGGTAAACTTGCCGTTTTCCATCCAGCTGTAATAGCCCGGGTCCTGCTTGAGGATGTCCACCACGCTCTTGTCCTTGTATTTCCCGAAGCCGAAAACTGCATCTCCCTTGTCGTTGAGGACAATTGCTCCGGCCAGGTCTACATTGCGGTTCTTGACTGAGAAATCGGCGAGGGCGTCCACATCGTTCTGCAGTGTGTCGCTGTATTTGTCAAGCTGGGCCTTGAGGACTTCCATAGTTGCAACCGTATCAGCCTCTGCTCCGTGCGCTCCTTCCAGATCCCTGTGGCAGTAGAACTTGTATGCTGCAGCCAGGGTTCTTGGCTCCATCTTGTGGTAAATGTTCTGCACGTCTATCAGCCTGTGGCGCCTGAAGTCAAAATCCACTCCACATCTCATGAATTCTTCAGCTAGCATCGGTATGTCAAACTTGATGGAGTTGTATCCTGCTATGTCGCATCCTTCCATCTGCTGGGCCAGACTCTTTGCTATCTGCTTGAAAGTAGGGCAGTCCTTGACATCTTCGTCCGTGATATGATGAATGGCCGTAGATGCTTCAGGAATATGCATTTCGGGGTTGATCCTGCGGGTCTTGATATCTGTGTGCCCGTCTGGAAACAGCTTCACGAAAGATATTTCTACAATCCTGTCCTGGGACACGTCGAGACCGGTACTCTCTATATCAAAGAATACCAGCGGTCTTTTAAGGTTGATTTCCATATTAAAGCAATGTTAGAGCCTCATAGGCATAAGCAGTGCGCAGATTTCCTGGTTGGCGTCTGTCTGCTCTGCCGGCTGCATCAGGGCTGCCTTGGTAGGTTCTGCAAGCTTGATGCAAATCTGGTCGTATGGCAGGTTTGCGAGTATCTCGATCAGGAACTGGCTCTTGAAGGCTATTCTCATAGGCTCGCCAACATACTGGCAGCCGATGGTTTCCTTTGCGCTCATTGAGAAGTCCAGGTCCTGGGCGGTGATTTCAAGTCTTCCGTCAGCAACCTTGAACACTATCTGACCTGTAGACTGGTTTGCACATACTGCAACACGTCTGGTAGCGTTGAGGATGTCTGTCCTTGAGACAGTTATGATATTGTTGTTGTTCTTAGGGATAACCTTGGTGTAGTCCGGATAGGTTCCTTCTATCAGGCGGCACACTACCAGCTGCTGGTCGAACTTGAAGAAGGCGTTCTTCTTGTCGAAGCTGATGGAAACGGTTTCGTCTGAGAGCCTTGCCAGATTGTTCTTCAGAATGTTGGCCGGCTTCTTAGGCAGCACGAACGAGCTCTTTACTCCCGACACGTCTTTTCTCTCGAAGCAAACCAGCTTGTGGGCGTTGGATGCCACAAATGTTGTATAACCTTCGTTTATATCGAAGAACACTCCGTTCATAACCGGTCTGAGCGGTTCTTCTGCTGTAGCGTAGATTGTGCCGTTGAGAGCCTCGCAGAGCACTCCTGCAGGCATTTCTATCTTTTTAGGATCTACCAGCATAGGGAGTTCCGGATACTCGTCAGGAAGCAGGCAAGGAATGCTTGCGGTACCGCTTGCCCAGGTAATGGTGAGTATGTTCTTTTCTTCGTTTGTCTCGAACTTTACCGGCTGGGTAGGGAGTTCCTTGAAGGAGTTGGTCAGCAGAGTTGCGGGAACAGCAATACGTCCCTCTTCTCCAACGTCCTCAATGTCCATAATGGTCTTCAGTGTCGTTTCCTGGTCTGAACCTGTGATTGTCAGGCTCTTGCCTTCCAACTCAAGCAGGAAGTTCTCCAGTATCTGGAGTGAGCTCTTTTGTGGAACTACCTTGGAAACAGACAGTAAAGCCTGTAAAAAATCTGTACTTGTTGCTGTAAACCTCATATCTGTTGTTTTTTAAGTTTTCACGTCGGCGAACCCCAAGAAATCCAGCGGGATTCTTAACCCAACAAATATACTAAAAAAAACTATATCTTGGACAAAGGCTTTATGTCAAATCCTTCACCGGTGCCGACGTGGAAGCTTGCATCTTTGAGCTGGTCCTCATAAATGAAGTAAGGGAGGTCCTGGAAATGATTTCTAGCCATTGCCTCGGCCTTCTTGTGCTCGCTGTCTTCTGGCATTCTCCATCGGCCGAACCTTACAGAAGGCTCCCTTCTGATGGCATCGATGAGGGAAATGTCTGGAATTATCTCATTGTGGACGGCATCAGCCAGGATGTCAAGGATGTTGGCATTGCTCTGGACGTATGCCCTGGAGAGGCCGCAGACATTGGCTGTGGAGATGAGTTTGTATTTGAGGAACTCATCTGCGATAATGTCGTCGAAGGTGATACCGAAGACCTTCTTGATGATATCCAGGGTGCGTCTTGCCTGCATCTTGCCAACGGCCATTGCAGAAGCCTTGCTCATGAACTCGATCCTTGGGCAGTTGCCTGTGGCAATCATCTCCATAAGTCCTTCCTTGCCTTTAGGGCCTCTGTAAACCATCAGGTGGAGGCCAAGCTGTATGACAAAGAGCTCTTTTTGGAGAAGCTTCTGGGAATTCTTTGCAACATCCTCTGCCAGACGGTCTTGCAGATAGTAGGCGTCGGCCTCGCAGACTGAATTCTCCCAGGCTTCGATATTCTTCCGGACCGGGTAGGTGAGACCTTTGTACAGAGGGTCCATGCCTGAAAGCGATATGTTGAGGATTCCCAGCGTGTCTTCTGAGGTGATTTTCCAGAGTAGATTCTCCTTCTCCACTTCAGTGAGGAATTCTGTGATATAAGTGTGCCTGTCACCGATCTCGAACAGTTTGCGGTAGACTGCAAGTCCTCTTTCCCTGATAGGGAGATTCTTGATATAGTCGTATGATGTCCTGAAAGGTTCCAGCCACTCGGCAGGGGTGGCGATGTGCTTCTTCGGCTGCTCTGACGGAGATTCCTGCTGCTTGGTCTGGGCGGACATGGTTATCTTGGTTGCAAGGTCCATGTATTTGCCCATCAGTCCGGAATCCTGGAACTTTGGGAAGAAGGTGGCCGGATCGTTCTGGCTTTCACCGAACGCGATCAGTTCCTTCTTGTAATCCTCCACCTCTTTCTTGATGGATTCGTCGTCTGTATGCATATTGTCCAGGCCGTCTATGTAGCCCTGGATCATCATTTTTATAGTAGCGTCCATATTATTCGATATCAATGAGTTTATACTTGCCGTCCGGGGAATCTGGAGAGAGCCTTAAGCAAGGCGGCTTTACTTCCTGGCTGTACCATTGCCCGCACTCTTGGGAGAGTGTGTCCTTCTTGTTCCAGAGTTCTTCAATCTGGTCCTGGCAAGACTCGGTGCTCCACTGGATAGAGTCCAGATGACCGGTTGATATGGCCTTGCAGACTGTATCGGTGAATTCCTTGTAGAACTCGTCGCTGCAGTCTATCATAGCCCTGAACTGAGGCATAGCGGCAAGGGCGGCGAAATCGGAACTCGGTTTTGAGAGCATTTTCAGGTTCTCGGCGATGCTGGACAAGGCCCTCTGAGGGTCGGTTCTTGTGTCGTTGTACTCCACAAAGTCCTTGTAAAGGCGGCCGAACCCTTCAATGGTTCTAATCCATCCGTCCTTTTTGGCCTGAAGGTCGGTCCAGAAACCGCTGTGGGTGAAGGTATAATACGGGTCTGCCTTGATTTTCTGGAGAATATCGTCGCACAGCTGTTCAACGTCAGTCCAGCCCATGGCCTGTGCCGCCTCCCTGTTGGCAAAGACACGGTCCATGGCCACTGCGGCGGCCCCGGCGGTATAGAGCCCGTTCTGCTTAGACTTTTCCTCTGCCTCCTCGTTTGAGGAACATTCGTTGAGAAGGTCCAGCCATTTTCTGTAATACTCTGCCTGATAAGGGGTTCTCGGGCAGTTGCCGAATCTCTGGACATAGAGTCCGTAGAGTTCCTTAGATGTGTTTATATCGTTCATTGTGTCGAGTTGTGATTCAAAAGCTTTCTTGAACTCTCAAATTTACAAAATAACTTGTAACTAAGATATGCCGGCATTCGTATAATTCTTGCAACACTTTTTGATTGTTTGAATATTATCAAGACTTAATAATAGATGAGACAGCTAAAAATCACAAAGTCCATCACGAACCGAGAAAGCGCTTCGCTGGACAAGTATCTTCAGGAAATCGGAAGGGAAGAGAGAATCACGATTGAAGACGAGGTAGAACTCGCCCAGAGAATCAAGAAAGGAGACCAGGCCGCCCTGGAAAAACTGACAAAGGCAAACCTGAGATTTGTGGTATCAGTGGCAAAGCAGTACCAGAATCAGGGTCTCAGCCTTCCAGACCTTATCAACGAAGGAAATCTGGGACTTATAAAGGCAGCCGAAAAGTTTGACGAAACAAGAGGATTCAAATTCATTTCATACGCAGTGTGGTGGATCCGCCAGTCCATTCTCCAGGCACTGGCAGAGCAGTCAAGAATAGTAAGGCTTCCGCTCAACCAGGTAGGTGCCCTGAACAAGATCAACAAGATAATCAACAAGTTCGAGCAGGAGCACGAGAGGCAGCCATCACCAGACGAAGTAGCCGAACTGCTCGAGACCTCAAAAGAGAAAGTGGCTGATACACAGAGAGTGTCCGGCCGTCATATCTCTATTGACGCTCCGTTCGTGGAGGGCGAGGACAACAGCCTTCTGGACGTGCTTCCTAACAACGATTCACCTTCCGCCGACCGCGGCCTGATCAACGAATCGCTGAAGATGGAGATAGAAAGAGCCCTTTCCACCCTTACAGAAAGAGAGAGGAATATCATAAAGTACTTCTTTGGCATCGGATGCCAGGAGAAGACCCTTGAGGAAATCGGCGAGACATTCAACCTTACCCGCGAGAGAGTAAGGCAGATAAAGGAGAAGGCAATCCGCCGCCTCAAGTCTTCCGGAAGAAAGAAACTTCTGATGAATTATCTGGGCTAACATTCAGAAACTTAGCTTGATATGTTTAACTTACTGTCTTTTGAGGGAGTATCGCAGGCTTTCATAAAGTTCAGCGATATGCTTTGCACCTATCCGGAGTTTGTGCTTCTGATAGGGGGCGGCCTCTTCTTTTTGTTCTACTCAGGTTTTGTCCCTATCAGGTACTTTGGAAAGGCCGTCAAGTCTCTGGGCAAGAAAGACGACTCTCCGGGCCAGATCAGCTCCTTCCAGGCTCTTATGGGCGCCATTGCCGCAACAGTGGGAATGGGCAGCATCGCCGGAGTGGCCATAGCTCTGATGCTCGGAGGTCCGGGAGCTATTTTCTGGATGTGGGTGAGCGCCATTGTGGGTATGGCCACCAAGTTCTTTGAAGGGACCCTGGCCATAATGTACAAGGGAAAAGACGACAGGGGAGAAGTCCAGGGCGGACCTATGTACATGATTACCGAAGGCCTTGGAAAGAAATGGAAGCCGCTGGCTGTATTCTTTTCAGTTGTAGGTTTGATAGGCACGCTCTGCATTATGCAGGCAAACCAGTTCACCGAGGCTGTGATTACCATCTTCACCAAGCCGGCCGGAATACCTGACACTCTGCTTGTCAAGTTCATAATCGGCTGCTGCATAGTGGCTGTTGTGGCTCCGGTAATCCTGGGAGGAATCAAGAGAATTGCAAAAATATCCTCCAAGATAGTGCCGCTGATGGTGGGCCTTTACTTTATTCTTGTGGCATATATCATCCTGACCAACCTTTCTGTGGTTCCTCAGGTCTTCGGCGATATTTTCAGGGGTGCATTCAGCTTCAAGGCAGGAGCCGGCGGAGCTATAGGATCGTTCTTCATGGTAGCGACCATCGGTGCCAGAAGAGCTACTCTGGTGAATGAGGCCGGTGTGGGAACAGCCAGCATGATGCACGGCGCTTCCAAGAATAACGAGCCTGTGAGAGAGGGGCTTGTAGCGATGCTCGGACCTTTCTGCGATTCCGGAATCGTGTGTACTTTAACCGCCGTGGCAATTCTGATAGCATCGGCTTCCGGGGGATATGTAATACCTGCCGCAGGCTCAGACGTCAAAGGTCTCGAAATTGCCCTGAACGCATTCAGCGCGTCTGTAAACTACGGAAGGCTCGGAGGATATCTTCTTATGGTGATGGTATTCTTCTTCGCCTTCTCCACGATGTTCTCCTACTCTTACTACGGAATGAAGTGCACGAGCTACCTGTTCGGCACCAAATACGGCAAATACTACAATTACTTCTTCCTGGCGATGCTCATCGTGTGCGCCATGATTCCTCTGAAGCTGGCTGTGGCCGTTATAGACCTGGCTTACCTTCTGATGGCCTGCGCCACGATGTTCACCCTCCTGTCGCTTAGTCCGAGGGTCAAGAAAGCAGCAAGGGAGTATTTCAAAAAGAAATGACAATGACACCAGACATATTCATAAGACCGCTTGTGGCTCAGGCTATCAAGGCTCTGTACGGAGTCGAGGCAGACGAGAAGATGATTCAGCCGCAGCCTACCAGAAAGGAATTCGAGGGCGATATTACAGTAGTGACTTTCCCGCTTCTTAGGATAAGCCGCAAGTCGCCTGAGGAAACAGCTTCTCAGATAGGGCAGTATCTTAAAGACAACAGCAGTGAGATTGAGTCTTTCAACGTTGTCAAGGGCTTTCTGAACATCAAGCTCTCCCAGAAATTCTGGCAGGAGGTGTTCACCGATATTTTCAACACGAAGGACTACGGACAGCTTCCAAAGAGCGGAAAGACGGTGATGGTGGAATACTCTTCCCCGAACACCAACAAGCCGCTTCACCTTGGCCATATCCGCAACATCCTTCTGGGCTGGAGCATTTCCAAACTGATGGAGGCCAACGGCCACAATGTAGTGAAAACCAACATAGTCAACGATAGAGGCATTCATATCTGCAAGAGTATGCTCTCCTGGCTGATGTGCGCTGACGGAGCCACTCCGCAGTCAACCGGAACAAAGGGTGACCACTTTGTCGGAGACTACTACGTGAAGTTCAACAACATACTCAAGGAGCAGACCGCAGAAATCCTTGCCAAAGGAACTCCGGAAGATGATCCTGACAAGGAGAAGGCTAGAGCCAAGGAGGCTGAAAAGCAGGCTCCTGTCCAGATCGAGGCCCAGAGCATGCTCAGAAGGTGGGAGCAGGGGGACCCTGAAATCGTGAATCTGTGGAAGATGATGAACGGCTGGGTGTATGAAGGCTTTGACCAGACATACGACAGGCTGGGCGTTAACTTTGATATAATCTACTATGAGTCAGATACCTACAAGCTCGGCAAAAAGACCGTGCTGGAAGGTTTGGACAAGGGCGTGTTTGAAAGGCACGAAGACGGCAGCGTATGGTGCGACCTCACTTCCGACGGCCTGGACCAGAAGCTTCTGCTCAGAAGCGACGGCACTTCAGTCTATATGACTCAGGACATAGGAACTGCACAGGAAAGATACAAGACCTATCACTTTGACCAGATGGTCTACGTGGTCGGCGACGAGCAGAACTACCACTTCCAGGTGCTCAAGCTCATACTATCCAAGCTCGGGTTCGACTGGGCGAAATCCATCTACCACATGTCTTACGGAATGGTGGAACTGCCTGAGGGCAAGATGAAATCACGTGAAGGCACTGTTGTGGACGCGGACGACCTGCTTCAGACAATGTACGAGACCGCAAAGGAGAATTCCCTGGAGCTGGGCAAGCTTGCAGACATGGACGAGACCGAGAAGGAGAAACTCTTCGAGATGCTAGGCCTTGGCGCGCTTAAGTACTTCATTATCAAGGTTGACCCAAGGAAGAAGATGCTCTTCAACCCTAAGGAATCCATCGATTTCAACGGCAATACCGGCCCGTTCATCCAGTACACTCACGCTCGCATCAAATCCATCCTCAGAAGGGCTGAAAGCCAGGGCCTGGAGTGCAAGGCAACAGAAGCGGAGTTCAACCCTAAGGAGATTGAGCTGGTGAAGATCCTGAATTCCTTCCCGACCAAGGTCAAGGAGGCCGGAGACGCGATGAGCCCTGCCCTGATAGCAAACTACTGCTACGACCTGGCAAAGGAATTCAACCAGTATTATCACGACTATTCCATCCTCAGAGAAGAGGACAGCAGCATAAGAAGCCAGAGGCTGGCCATAGCCAGCGCGATAGCCAAGACTCTGGTCAAGGGAATGGATATACTTGGAATTCAGCTTCCTGAAAGAATGTAAATGCGCCAGACGGAGGAAATAGGACATCCGAAGTTCCTGCCCACGACAAAAGACGAGGTCAAGCGTCTGGGCTGGGAACAGCTGGATGTCATTCTTTTTTCCGGCGACGCCTACATAGACCATCCTTCCTTCGGAACGGCCGTCATAGCCAGGGTTCTGGAAAGGGAAGGCTACAAGGTTGGGGTTGTTCCCCAGCCTAACTGGCGGGACGACCTGCGAGACTTCAAGAAACTCGGCCGCCCGAGGCTTTTCTTCGGTGTGAACTCAGGTGCAATGGACTCTATGGTAAACCATTACACCTCTTTCAAGAGACTCCGCAGCAACGACTCCTACACTCCAAACGGGGCAGCCGGTTTCCGTCCGGACTATGCCGTAAATGTCTATACCCAGATCCTCAAGAAGCTTTTTCCCGATGTGCCAGTTGTAATTGGCGGCATAGAGGCATCGCTGAGAAGATTCACCCATTACGACTTCTGGCAGGACAAGCTTCTCCCTTCTGTACTGGTCTCAAGCGGAGCGGATTTCCTCACCTACGGAATGGGGGAGAAGGGTACCATTCAGATTGCCCGGTATTTAGACGGCAACAAGGAAAACAGAACAAAGAGAGAACTTCTCCAGACCGCTTATTTCAGCGAGGATAAACCAGAAGAAGACTCCAAGACCACAGTCCTTCCTTCATTCGAGGAATGCTGCAAAGACAAGAAGGCTTTCATAAAGAACTTCAACGAGGTTGAACTACAGGCGAATCTCCTCAATCCCAAGCGTCTGATTGAGCCTTGCCAGGGCGGATTTGTGTATGTGAACGAGCCGTTCCCGCCACTTAGCCAGCAGGAACTGGACTCCGTATATGACCTTCCGTACACCTTCCTTCCACATCCAAGGTACAAGGGCAAGCCCATCCCGGCTTTCGAGATGATCAAAAACTCCATCACCATCCACCGGGGATGCTTTGGCGGCTGCAGTTTCTGCACCATTGCCGCCCACCAGGGAAAGTTCATCCAGAGCCGCAGCAAAGACTCCATAATCAAGGAAATAGAGCAGCTCAAGACCATTCCTGGCTTTGCCGGCAACCTCTCGGACGTTGGAGCTCCTTCCGCCAATATGTACAGGATGGGCGGCAAGGACAAGACTCTCTGCGAAAAATGCAGGAGAAAGACCTGCCTCTTCCCCAAGATGTGCCCTAACCTGGACCATTCCCACAGGCCTCTAATCAGTCTTTATCGCGATATAGACAAGATTAAAGGAATCCGCCACTCCTATATCGGCAGCGGTGTCAGATACGACCTTCTGATGGATGAAAACGGCTTCCTTGACGACACTTCAAGGGAATACTTCACCGAGCTCATTTCCAAGCATATAAGCGGCCGCTTCAAAGTGGCTCCGGAGCATACGGAAGACCACATCCTGAACCTGATGAACAAGCCTTCCTTCAGGCTGTTCTGCACAATGAGGCGGGAATTCGAGAAAATCAACAAGAAGCAGAACCTCAGGCAGCAGATTGTCCCTTATTTCATCTCCTCCCATCCTGGCTGCAGACTCTCCGACATGAAGGCTCTGTCCGAGAACAAAAACCTTAAGGGAGTATTCACCGAACAGGTCCAGAGCTTCACTCCAACTCCTATGACACGAAGCTCTGTGATGTATTATACCGGCCTTGACCCGCAAACTCTCAAGCCAGTTTTCGTTGAAAAGAACCTCTCCCGCCTCAGACAGCAGAAATCTTATTTCTTCAAGAAATAAATCAAAATGTTTTGCGATTCAAAAAAATAGATTATAATTGCATTGTAAAACATTTACCAACCTAATAACCTTTTGAAAGTGACTACTGTTAAGAAGACTCAGAAAAAAGAGACTTCAAAGACTGTTGCCAAGAAGGCACAGCCGGTGAAGGCTGCTAAGGCTACTCCTAAGAAGGAAGCTCCAAAGAAAGCTGATCCCAAGAAGGAAGCTCCAAAGAAAGCTGCTCCTAAGAAGGAAGCTAAAGCTCCGGTTAAGAAAGCTGTGGCAAAAGAAACTGTTAAAAAGACTGTAGCAAAGAAGCCTGTTGCCAAGAAAGTGGAAGTGCCTAAGAAGAAGGTAGATGTAAAAGAGCCTAAACAGCCGGAATCCACTCTGGACCGCATAAAAATCAAGCCTTCATCAGTGGATATGCAGAGGACCGCTCCTGTTTCCGTCACTACCGAGAGGCCTAAGAATGTTGGGGTTAACCCAAGCAGAAAGCCTGGCAAGGTTGTCAGCTATGACAATATGAAGGAAGATGTGGCCGCCGCTTTCAAGGAGAAATATCCAAAAGGCTATTCAGACTATATGGCAGACCTTTTCAAGGTTGACAAGCCAGACGGAACCTCTTTCTATGCCATCACTCTTGAAACCGAAGACGCTCTCTATCTGATTAAGATGGTAGTTAACGTTGACAAGGCTGAAGACGCGCAGAAGAGCCTGTTCCCGGATGCCGATTCTTCAGACGACATTCCTACCGAGGGAGAGACCTTCCCGGACGACAATACCGAGAACATGTCGGACTCTGACGATGACTCTGAGTAAACGACTCGGAGATTGGCTGAGGAGAATGCCGGAGAACCGCGAGGTTCTCCTTTTGGCGTTTATAGTGGGCCTTGGATGCGGTCTGGCGGCAACTTTGCTGCTGGAAGCAATCCATCTGGTGCAGTGGGTTCTGGTGGGATGGTTCAAGACCCCGGCCTCAAGCTGGCTCTACCTGGTTTATCCGGGAGTGGGTATGCTGATAGCGTACCTGCTTGTAAGATACCTGATTAAAGACAATATAGGGCATGGAGTTACCAAGGTTCTGCTGGCAATCTCAAGATACGACTCCAAGATCAAGCCCCACAACACCTGGTCTTCCATACTCACAAGTGCCATTACCATCGGCTTCGGCGGATCTGTCGGAGCCGAGGCCCCGATAGTCTATACCGGAGCTGCAATCGGTTCAAACATAGGCAGGAAGGCCGGCCTGACATACAAGAACGTGACGCTTCTGCTGGGATGCGGAGCGGCAGGTGCCATTGCCGGAATCTTCAAGGCTCCTATGGCTGGAGTGCTTTTCACCCTGGAGATACTGATGTTCAATATGTCAATGACCAGTATCCTTCCACTGGTGTTGAGCAGCGTTACCAGCACTACGGTTACCTATCTTCTTATGGGAGACGCGGTTGCGTTTGACAATACGCTTTCTCCGTTTATAATGGGTAACATTCCGTTCTACGTGATGTTCGGAATATTATGCGGCTTTGCATCGCTGTATTTCACCAGGACAACCCTGTATACGGAAGACAAGGTGAAGGCCATTGCCAACCCTTATACCCGCTGGGCTTTGTGCGCAATAACCATATTCCGGCAAGTGAATACAGCACATGGTCCAGGGAGATCGTCAGTGTTGCAGATCCTGATATGAATTTCCACAGTATCAAAGATATTAATCTTTTTGTGAGAAATGAGCGAGGTATGCCATATATACCCGGCTCTGGATTTAAGGGTATGCTTCGCACCATTCTGGAGACGCAATACTACCTGGAAAATAGGGATCAGGCAGAAGAAATGGCCTACAGAATACGGGAACAGGTGCAGGAAAGCGAAAAGCGCCCTCAGCGCAGAGACAGATTTTTGAAAAATGAAGATGCAGATATAGACGTAGCATCAATGCACAAGGAACTCTTCGATTCAGTAAAAAACGAATCCCCTTCTAAGAATCTCAGAAACCAGAAGAACGATACTTTGCGAGGACTTCTGGTTGGAGACAGCGAAGAACTGTCCTGGGACGACATGTGCGTCTGCCAGAAAATCGACATGAATACATTCGGAGACGAGAAACCTCTGAATGTTTTACGCGAAGCCATTAAACCCGGTGTAATTATACGCATACCTATATCTATCGATACAAGAATCTGTAAATACACTACTGCGGATATTTTAAATGCAATCAAGATTTTCAACACCAATTATCTGACTACCTTTGCGAACAAGTTCGACAAGGCTCCCAAGACAAAAGGAAACTCAACGACCTTTTTCCTAGGAGGAGGAACAGGCTATGTGTCCAAAACCGTGACCTACGGCATCCTCAGCGATAGGGAAGCGGTAGATAATGTGTCTAAGATCATAAATGCGACATTAAACAACCGCGCCCGTCAGGAGCACGGCCACCACAATGATGTCAGAAAGGGCGTCGTCCCTCACATCCTTAAGTGCACCAGATACAACGCTACTTTGATGCAGATGGGCGCCTGCTGCGTAGTTAAATATGGGTGATTACCTGACAATT
>CACXPG010000015.1 GCA_902769525.1 uncultured Bacteroidia bacterium | reverse complement strand
GCCCGCTGAATGAGATATCGGATT
Source organism: uncultured Bacteroidia bacterium (assembly GCA_902769525.1). GTDB lineage: Bacteria > Bacteroidota > Bacteroidia > Bacteroidales > UBA932 > Egerieousia. The sequence goes on along the minus strand of CACXPG010000015.1, from coordinate 42,712 downwards.
ATCAAAGCCGTTTTCTTTGAATTCACCGTATATATTTTCCGAAGAACCGCCTGTACCGTTGCCGTTAGGGTCGCCGCCCTGCATCATAAAGCCGTTCATTATCCTGTGGAACGTAAGACCGTTATAAAAGTCCGAATTTGCAAGCGTTACAAAGTTCTTTACTGTTCGAGGCGCGGCTTTTGGGTCAAGCTTTACTGTTATCTTGCCGTAGTCCTTTACGCTTATCTCTGCGATATATTCCTTTGAATCATCAAGCGGGTCTGAAATATCAGGCGCAGACGACTTTATAACACTTGATTCTTTATTGACTGTACTGTTTCCCTGAGTTGCTGATACAGCAGATACAGTTGTTGAAGATGTTTCTACAAAAACTTACATCGGGGAAGATGGTACTTCTTTCCTTTGGAGTGCTAACGATACCATAGGAATTTATCCTAACACGGGTTCCCAAGTCTATTTTGCGATGGATGGTGGAGGGGCTGCCTCTACGGTCCAGTTTGATGGCGGAGGATGGGACCTTAAACCGTCTGCGGTATATTACAGCTACTATCCGTTTATAGGTAACATGTATTTGGACAGAACCCATATACCGGTTTCTTATCTGGGACAGAAGCAAACAGGGACAACGGGAGTTGATCATATAGGACTATGTGACTTTATGTACACCGACCCGGCGTCTTCCCCAACCGGAAACCTGGTTTTCAACTTCCATCATTTGAGTACATTGCTCTATGTTAATGCTACCCTTCCTGCCGGCACCTATACAAAGCTTGCCATCACTGCTCCTTCAGAGGTTTTCACTTCAAAAGGCTATTACAGTCTGGTAGCATCCAATCCGGCTATTGTTTCTACGGAAAACAGCAATCAGTTCCTATTGGACCTGGATGGAATTACCCTTACAGAACAATCAACCTTCAGGGTTTACATGATGATAGCTCCTGTCAATCTTAACGGTGTAGAGGTAACGGTCAGTGTCCTCAACAAAGAAAAGAAGGAATACCAGTGCAAGAAAACTCCGTCAAGAGCATATGAAGCTGGAAAGAGGTATGGCCTCACCTGCAACTCTTTCAGCGAGGTGCCGCAATCCCTTGGTCTTATCGTCGGCGATTGGGGAGATGGTGGAACTATTGGCGGAGATGCGGAATAACGTTCCCGACATCTTCCGTGAGACAACACTCAACAATAAATAAGAATATCTGAACAATACAAACAACATACTATGAGAGCTTTAAAAACACTCACATTAGCGGCTTTGTCTATAGCCTTGCTGTTTTCATGTGCAAAAGATGACAGCAATTTCAAAGTAGAGGATGAAGGTCTTATACCGCTGAACATCAGTGGTGCCGTTAATCAAGTTCCTACAAAGGTTACATCTGAGGGCTTTGTAAACAACGATGCCGTTGGTTTGTTTGCAGTAAACTATGAAAGCAACAATACGGTAGCCGGTGTTCTAAAAAACAGCGGAAATCAGGCAGACAATGTCCGTTACAACTTTGACGAATCCAACCACAAATGGGTTCCTGTGCGCCCTGTTTATTACAAGAACATTAATACAAACGTTGACCTTTACCTTTATTATCCCTTCCAATCTTCCATATCAGATGTAAACAGCGCAAACTTTGAGGTTCAGAAAGACCAGAGTACAGCTGCCACATCTTCAGCCCTTTCCGGATATGAAGCATCAGACTGGATGTGGGGCAAGGCAGAAAACATCACTCCTCAGGAATCAAGTGTCAGGATAATGATGAGTCATCGTCTCTCTGCCGTTCAGGTTACTCTGAATGAGGGAACAGGCTTTGCTGAAGGTGAGTTTGAATCTATCTCAAAGAGTGTCATCCTTACCAATACGACCCGTAAGGCTACTCTGGATTACTCAACAGGAACCCCGACTGCTCTCGGTTCTCCTCAGAAGGATGGTATCGTTATGTGTCCTCAGACCGATGGTTCTTTCCGGGCTATTGTTATCCCTCAGACAGTTACAGCCAGCACACAGTTGTTTGCGATTACTCTCGATGGTATTTCATATTCCTTCAAGCAAACAAATGATGTTACTTACCAGATGGGCAAACAGCTGACAGTAACCATCAACCTGAACAAAAAGACGCCAACAGGAACATATGAGCTTCAGCTTGCTGATGCCCAGATCACAGATTGGAGGGAAGACCTCAACTCTCATGGTGGTGAAGCAAGACAGTACTTTGTTGTCAATCTTACTGAAGCCGGAACCCTGGGTGCAGTTCTCAAGGCGGCCAAGAAGAACCCTGACAAGATTCGCAACCTAAAAGTTACTGGCAAGGTAAAAGACAAGGACTACTATTTCATGCGGGACAGCATGGCCATACTCGAGGCTGTAAATATGAAGGAAACAGAATATCAGGAAGGCGCTTCAATTATTCCGCATTATGCCTTCAATGAGAAGGCAACACTTACATATTTTGTTTTCCCAGATGATATTACGAGCATAGGTAATTATGCATTTTCTAAAACAAAACTGGCAGGCACTTTGATTATTCCAAATCATGTTACTACTATCTGGGGTTATGCTTTTTGGAATACTTTAATTAGCAGCGTACAGTTTCCTGCAACCTTGAAAATAATAGGAAGAGGTGCTTTCCAAAATTGTTCTTCATTAACAGGCTCTTTGCTAATTCCAGATTCCGTTTCAGATATAGGTGATAATGCTTTTAATGGTTGCAGTTTTAACGGCAGGCTGGAGCTTCCTTCAAATATAGAAATAATACGTTATTATACTTTTACTTACTCTGGTTCCTTCTTAGGAGATCTTGTAATTCCAGAGAAGGTAAGAACTATTGAAAACAACGCTTTTTCAGGTACCAAGTTTTCAGGAGCTCTAGACTTGAATAATGTTACTTCAATGGATTTTGCTTCATTCAGCTTCTGCTCGTTTAATGGAGAATTAGTTCTTCCGGAGGGATTGATAAGTGTTCCACCCTCTTGCTTTGAGAGAGATAATTTTACATCAGTGATTTGCCCTAATACCCTCAAAGATATTTCTAGTGGGGCCTTTTATGATAACGCACAATTAATGGAAATTCAATTCAATGAAGGCTTAATTGGTATCGGAGAAACCGCTTTTATAGGTTGCAGCAAATTATTAAAACTTGAGTTCCCCTCAACTCTTCAAAATATAGGATCTAGGGCTTTTGACAGAAACTATTCTATTTCTAGAATAACATCCTATGCCATAGAACCTCCGACAGTGCAAAGCGGAGCATTTAATGGTGTTGCAAAAGATAATTTTACCTTGGCCGTTCCTGCAGCTTCCATCAAGCGATATCAGGCCGAAAGTGGCTGGAGTGATTTTAAGAGGATTGCAGCCCACCATGACTTTTCTCTGAGCAGAAGCCTCATAAGGGCATTGGATGGAGAGTATTCCAAGGCACTGGTTCTCAGGGCTCCTTCCGGAATGAACTGGAGTATAGGGGAGAAACCTGATTGGGTTACCGTTACTCCTGAATCAGGAACAGGAAGAACGGATGTAATCGTAACAGTCTCCGAAATGCCAAGTAGCCAGATTGGGACATTTGAGGTAAATGAAGGTTCTGTAACATACCCATCATACAAGAACTACTCCGGTAGAAGAGGATCTATTGTTTTCAGACTTGATGATAAGAACTACACCTTTACGGCAGAAGTTGAACAATACCATTCAGAATATCCTGACGGTAGGGTAGAAACCTTACAGACCGCTACAAAAGGTGCTGGCATAGACATAGTGTTTGTTGGGGATGGATATGACGCAAAGGATATTGCTAAAGGAACTTTCCACAGCAATGTAGCTACCGGCTACGGTCACTTCTTTGATGTTGAGCCATACAAGACCTACAAGGATTACTTTAATGTATATGCTGTTACGGCCATGTCTGACGAGACGGGTATAGGAACATTAAACACAATCAGGGATTCTAAGTTTGGAAGTACTTTTACCCAGAACCGAATCTTGCTTGAAAAACAGAGCGAGGTGTTTCAATGGGCAAAGAAAGCAAATGCCAGTATGGACCTTACCAAGAGTCTTGTTATTCTTTTGCAGAATACAAGCACATACGAGGGTATAACCTACATGTATGGTGACGGTTCTGCCATTGCCTGTTGCCCTGTAAGCACAGAGGCCTATCCTTATGACTTCCGCGGTATTGTACAGCATGAGGCTGGAGGACATGGCTTCGGCAAATTGGCAGATGAATATATCTACCATAATGCTTTCATACAGAACTGTATGTGTAACGACGGCTGCGACCATCCGCAATCTGACGCAGATATTAAGAGTGCTTATGGTAAGTTCAAAGCCCTGGGCTGGTACAAGAATCTTTCCATGACCGCGGATGCTCACAAGGTTCCTTGGGCACATCTTATATACAATAATCAGTATTCAGACTATGTAGATATGTACGAGGGCGGATATATGCATACAAGAGGAATATATCGTTCAGAAGCAACCAGTTGTATGAACAACAATATTCCTTACTTCTCAGCAATTAGCCGTCAGGCAATCGTGGAGAGAATAATGGAGAGTGCTGGAGAAGAGTTTACGCTTGAGAAGTTCTACCAAAAAGATAATGATGATTTTGGACCAATCACAAAGTCTATGGCAAAAACAACTGTAGAAGGCTGGTCTTTCGGTGTAGATCCTAACTACAATAGATTAACAAGGCCATGCCTTATCTATATGGGAGAACATCCAAAAGTCAGATAATAATATACATATATGAGAAGAGAATAATATGAAAAAGTTTATCTATATAATACTTGCAGGTTTGGTTGTTCTGTCATGCAGCAAAAGTCAGGTTCCAACGACCAACCAGATAGAGTTTATGTTCTCCATTGGTAAAGGCGCTACCAAGGTAACCTCAACTGCTTTTGAAAGTGGGGATGCTGTGAGTCTGTATGCCGTAGAATGGCGTGGAAATGAGCCGATGCCTATACAGGTGTCTGGAAACTATCTAAACAATGAGAAGATAACCTATAGTGGGAGCGCATGGACAAGCCAAAGGACTCTTTATTGGAGTGATAATCCTTGCGATTTCTATGCCCTGTATCCTTATCAGACAAGCATTAACTCAATTGAAAAGCAACCATTCTCAGTAGCATTGGATCAATCTGGAGAAGGATATGAGAATTCAGACCTGCTGTATGCTTATTCAGAGAATAAGACCAGAACAGATGGCCCGGTGCTTATGCAGTTCGGGCACATAATGTCAAAGGTTGCAGTTAACCTTATAAAAGGCCCCGAGTTTGACGGAGAGATACCAGATGATGTTGTAGCCCACGTTTACAGCACAATCACAGACTGCTATGTGAATATGACCTCTGGATCAATAGAGAAAGATATATTCGCAGGGAAAAACACGATAACCATGAAGAAGATAAGCAACGAGAGGTTTGAGGCAATTGTTGTGCCTCAAAACCTTGAGAAAAGAACACCTCTCATTGAACTCTCAATGGGAGGAATCGCTTACCTTCTAGAAACTTCGCTGAGCTTTAGGGCTGGCTACATTCACACGATTAACGTTACACTAAACACTTCTCCAGATCAGGAGCAGATAGAAATCTCAATTGACGCTGGGGTGGAAGGATGGGACTAAATAGATTGAGTATGAATATCATGCTCAAGAAATGAGTTAAAAGTAAATGTACATTGAATCATATATCGTGAATGATAGTGTTTATATAGCAATTTAATATGATAAAGATTTGTACGAAACTATTTCTGATCCTAGCCTCTTTCGCGATTGCATCTTGCGGTGGGGGAGGTGGAGGAGACAAACCTGATGGACCGATAACCCCAGATGTTGTTGCCGTGACTTCGGTAACACTCTCTAAGACTTCTCAAGAGTTGGAGATTGGGAATACTTTTCAGCTTACTGCAACCGTGAATCCGTCAAATGCAACAAACAAGCACGTTGATTGGGTTTCTTCAAACAGCGCTGTAGCAACCGTAACCCCAACAGGTCTTGTGACAGCTAAATCGGAAGGTACCGCAAACATTACAGCCACAGCAGATGGAAAGAGCGCAGTATGTAAAGTTACGGTTAAGAAACCTGCTGTTCCCGTAGCTTCTGTGGAATTAGATAAGACAGATGTTACGCTTGATGCGGAAGAAACTGTAATTCTTAAAGCCACAGTTAAGCCAGATGATGCTACTGATAAAACTATTACTTGGGCTTCTTCCAATACATCTGTAGCTACTGTAGATAATAATGGTAAGGTTACAGGCATAGATAATGGAACTGTAAATATCACAGCAACTAGCGGAGGAAAAACGGCAACATGCAAGGTTACTGTCATTGTTCAAGTCAAGTCAATAACACTTGACATAACATCAGAGACGATAGCAGTGGGGAAAGAACCTCTGACTCTCACAGCTACTGTGAATCCTTCAAATGCTGCAGATAAGACTGTGACATGGACTTCTTCAAATCCGTCAGTAGCTACTGTGGATAGAGGCGCTGTTACTGCCGTAAATTCTGGAACAGCAACAATTACAGCCGAGGCTTCTGGGAAAACTGCGACTTGTGAAATCACTGTTATCATCCTTGTAGAATCAGTAACACTCAACAAAACAGAGTTGATAATAAAGGAGGGTGTTTCTGAAACGCTTGTAGCTACAGTTAAACCAGATAGTGCAACAGACAAAACTGTTACTTGGACTAGTTCCGACACAGCTGTCGCGACTGTAGACAGCAACGGAAAGGTTGATGCAAAAGTCCCTGGCGTCGCAGTTATCAAAGCGACCAGTGGAGACCAATCAGCTTCTTGTATTGTGACGGTAACAAAGCAAGGCGGTCTAGAGGACAGACCTGATGTTGAAATTTAATTAGGATTTATTATGAAAACAATATATAAAACATCTGCTTTGCAATATCTATCAGCAACACTGATAATACTCTTTGTTTGTTCTTGCAGCAAAGAAGATAGCAATACCCCCGAGTTGAACTCAAATGTTATTCTTAAAGGAACAGTTTCGGCTACAATCCCGGCAACTAAAACGCAGCATGAGTACTCCGATAAGACATTGAAAGTTTGCTGGAAAAACGGTGATGAGATTGCAGTTTCTGATGGCAAGGAGCTTTTCAAATTCACTCAAAAAGGAGAGCTTAGCGATGACGGTCATACCGCTTTATTTGCAAGCGATGACAACATAACATTCGAAGATGAAGAAATAATTGCGGTCTACCCTTACATAGACAACTTGGCCTATGATATTACATCTCAAGAAGGGACCATTGAAAAGCTATTTCAAACAGACTTGCTGTTGGCTAGGGCGCAGATTACTTCATCAGAGGTCGAAGACCTTGCCTTTAAGCCACTTTGCGCTGTATTTAGATTACCTAAGGATATGTTAATCACCGATGAGGATTATACTGGCGAGATAAAACTAGCAATTAACGGAAATAATGTCGGCGGAAGAATCAATATATCTAAAACTGGAGGTATAGAAGTAATACCTGAACGAATATTCTTTAAGGTCGGACTAATTCACGGAAAAATATCAAATGATACATATATTTCTTTTATTCCTATTGATCAAGAAAGCAGTAATATATATTTCTTCGACTCCGAAAGAGGAGATCATTTTGAAGTGTTAGCTGATAAAATAGCTACTTCCAATATGTATACTGTTAAGAATCAAATTCGAGGTTTTGTTGATTTTAAAGATGAGGGTTTTAAGAGATATTGTGTGCAAAACTTTGACTTGAACCAAGATGGTGAGATAAGTTATGCTGAGGCAAAAATGGTTAAAAGAATTTTTGTATATACTGAAGCAAAATCTGGTTATAGACCAAGTTTTGATATTGAATCACTTGGCGGTATTGAATACTTTGAAAATTTAACATATTTAAGATGTTCGGGAACATCAGCTTCTTCCTCTCAATACCAACCTTCTTCCGGAGGCTCTGGAAAACTCAAAGAATTAGATGTTTCAAAGAATTTGTTGCTAGATACTCTAATATGCTGGGCAAATCAACTTACCCAATTAGATGTTTGTTATAATAAGAAACTATCTTATTTGGATTGTGGACATAATAAGATTTCTCAGTTGGATCTTTCTAATAATGAAGAACTCACGAATCTCGGGTGTGAAAGTAATCTTCTTACAAGTCTTGTTGTTATCAACAACCCTAATATATGTATTATTAATTGCGATTACAATAAGCTTTTAACACACCTTGACGGTTCTAATAATAAATCGCTTAAGTATCTATTTTGTAACTATAGCAAAATTGATTATTTAGATGTAAGTGGAGATGTTTCTTTGGAAATACTGAATTGTAGTCAAGGCTCAATTAATCAGCTACTATTGAGGCAATGTGAAAATCTGACAGAACTCGACTGTTCGGATAATGAAATAGGAGAACTAAGACTTGATGATTGCAATATGCTCGTGAAATTAGAATGCAGCGGCAATAATCTTTCAGAACTAGACATAAGAAAAAATAAACTTATTACATACTTGGGCTGTGGTTCAAACTATTATTTAGCAGCACTCGATGTAAGTAATCAGTCTTCTCTTGAGTACCTTAATTGTGGCGGCAATGTAGCATTCACATCATTAGATTTAAGCCATAATCTAAGACTTAAATATCTTTACTGTTCAAGCGATCAAGTTTTGACATCTTTAGATTTAAGTAATAACACAGAATTGGAAGAAGTTGAGTGCGGGCATTGTTACCAATTGTCTTCATTGAAGGTGAGCAATAATCCAAAATTAACAATTATTGATTGTCGCATGTGTTTCCCTTTAACATCTTTGGATGTAAGCAGTTGTACTTCACTTGTTCATTTATGTACTCGCCAAAGTTCGATTTCCTCATTGGACGTGAGCAATAATTCATTACTTAAAACAATTAATGCTTGGTGGGGAGGGTCTAGTACTTGTCATTTAAAAACATTGACAATTAAAAAAGGTAGCAATATTAAGTATTATGATAGTTCGTCAGGTTATTATTATAGAGGGACGGACTATTGTAATCCAACTCGTTATGGGACAACTATAGTTGAAGTAGATTAATGTTTTCTTTCTTTAACCTTTGTAAGAGAAATAACATAGGTTACATTTATTGGTTTTGAGGATAGAGCAACCTTTTTAAGATAGCGGAGGACATCGGTATTCGCGGTGTTCTCTGCTTAATTTATCTGTTATATTATTTGTTATAATAGCAATAAGTTCTTTGTTATCAGCGATATTAAGAGCTTTATATATTTGCTTTAAAACAATCTTTTTCTTATCTTTGTACAGATCAAAAGGGAGATCCTCTCCCTTTTCTTATGCAGTAAGTGACACTTTTTTTGAGTGACATAATATTGTATCTATATAGAATTAATAGATTCATTAATAATAAAATTTCAATCTATGAAACAAAGAGTAATAGAGGCCCCAACAGAGGCGTTGTATCTGAACGAATGAATGAGAGAGATACCTGCAAACTGTGTATTGAACAAAGGAATCACAGGATGCGGTGCAACTACTCTCGCAATCAAACAGCCCGGTAACACGATAATAGCGGTACCATTTATCGGTCTTATCCAGAATAAGGTACATCAGATAGGGGATGGCTTACTGGGCATTTACGGGGAAGGCGACAAATCAGAGGAAATCGAATCATATATCAAGACGCATTCCCTAATAAAGATCATGACAACATACGATTCACTCGAAAAAGTATGTTCCACCCTCACAGAACAGGGTTTCAACCCATATAAAGAAGCACATCTTATCGTAGATGAGTGGCATATACTCTTCCAGGCTTACCTGTTTCGCAATAATGCTGTCAGGACACTTCTCAAGACCGCTAAACAGTTTGACAAGGTAACTTACATATCAGCCACACCAATAGAGAGAAGAACTTTTGCATACAGGGTTCGGTTTAGTGATTTATGTAAACCACTATGTAAACCGATATATTGCTGGAGATAGTTAAGATAGACGAAAATTAAAAAGAACTGACAGGGTGCCAGTTCTTTGCGAAGTGGAGCGGAAAACGGGATTCGAACCCGCGGCCCTCAGCTTGGGAAGCTGATGCTCTACCAACTGAGCTATTTCCGCTTGTTGTTGGTTTGGGGAATGCAAAGGTAGCAATTTTTTTAATTTATTATCTTTGCAGGAAAGCGGTTGGTTACGCTGATTTAATATTGAATATAGGATTATCTGATTACTGATATGAGACTCAGCTGGTTTATTGCCAAAAGGATAGGTAGCGGCAAGAAGGGGCGCCTGGCCTCTTTGGGGAATGTCATTGCCGTTTTTTCGGTGGCTGTCAGCATAATCGTGATAATTGTCTCGATATCAGTGTCAAGAGGTTTCAGGAAGGAGATACTGGAGAAGATGTCGGCATTTGCGGGGGATGTTAGCCTCTCTGTCATGCCTCCATCTCTGTCTGGAGACTATGATGCGCCGGAGTATTCTCTTCCGCCAATCAAGGCCAGGGAGGACGTGCTGGCTCTGCCTTATGTCACTTCTTTCCAGGCAGTAAGCTACAGGCCCGGAATGATAAAGACAGAGGAGAATATCCAGGGAGTGATGATGAAGGGAGTGGATTCCACATTCAACTGGAAGTTTTATTCGTCTTGCCTGGAAGAGGGGAGTCTGCCGGATCTTGCTTCGGATGATTTTGCCCTGGTTTCCAGGAGAATGGCGGATATGATGGGGTTTTCGGCAGGAGACAGGATAACGCTGTACTTTGTGGGTAATCAGGTCAAGGTTCGCCGGCTGAGGATATGCGGAATCTATTCGGCTCAGCTGGAGAATCTGGACAAGATGTATGTGATATGCTCCAGGAAGATGGTAAACGGGCTAAACGGCTGGGAAGAAGACCGTAGCAGCGGCTATCAGATAACATTTTCAGACCATTCGGACAAAGACTACCCGGCCAGAAAACAGGAGATTGTGAACCTGGTTTACGGCAAGTGGGACAATGACCAGTATCTCAGGATTTCAGGAGCTATGGAGGAGATGCCGAATCTGGTGGACTGGCTGAGGCTTCTGGATATGAATGTGCTTATCATCCTGATACTTATGATAGCGGTGGCAGCATTCAATATGGTAAGCTGCGTGCTGATAATCCTGTTTGAGAACATATCGTCTATCGGAGTTTTGAAGGCTCTCGGAATGAAGAATTCCGGCATTAAGAAAGTGTTCCTGGCAAAGAGCTCTTCGATTGTTTTGACGGGGTTGATTATCGGGAACGTGATAGCAATAGGCCTGCTGCTTGTGCAGAAGCATTTCAAGATACTGTCTCTCAATCCGGCCAACTATTTCATAGACCACGTGCCTGTGGATATATCCTGGTGGAGTATATTGGCGGCAGATGTGATTTCCTTTATCGCGATAATGGCGATTCTGCTGATCCCTTGCCACTTCATAAGCAAAATCCAGCCGGCAAAGACTATCAAAGTCAGATAATTATTCTTCGACTGTTTTCTTGTAGATCTCGTACTGTCCCATAACCCTTTCCGGGTAGTTCATCGTCTGGGCACCGCCACGGAAAGGCCCGACCTTTACCCCGTTGTGGTCATAGCCGTCAACCATAAGGGGAATCACCGATTTGACATCTTCCCACACGTCGGGATTCTTGCCTTCCGCCCTGGCAACCTTGCGGCACTGCTGGATTCTGCCTTCACCGGCATTATATGATGCGAGGGTAAACAGCAGGGCGTTTTCCGGGTCGATTCCTTGAGACAGGAACTTCTTCTGGGTCTTGCCCAGAATCTTGCAGCCGGCGCTGATGTTCTGTTCAGGATCGTAGATGTTCTCCACTCCCATAGAGTTGGCCACCGACTGCAGCACCTGCATCAGCCCGACGGCGCCCATACTTGAAACCACGCCCATATTGAAGCCTGATTCCTTGTACATCAGTGCGCTGAGCAGTCTCCAGTCCCATCCGATGGAGGCTGCGTACTTCTTGGCCAGATCGTCGAAAGGAGAAATAGAGTACCTTGTCATAGGCAGGGCGTAGACCTGGCTGTTTTCCCTCTTGTGGAGCTTGGCGTAGAGCCTTTTGTATTCTGCTGTCGGCTTCACGTGGGCAATCCAGAAGTTGATGTTGTCTATTATGGCGTCATCGTCGTATCGCATTGCGCAGACATAGTCTTTCTCAACCGGATCGGAGACTACTAGATAGTCTTTAAAGGCATCCGGAATAGAGTCTGTCTGCCTGTTGTAGATAATGACGTCTGTGAGCTTGTCGGTCAGGTCTTCCCAGTTTCTTATGGAGGATTTCTCGACAGAGACCTCAACCAGGCAGTGGGTATTGCGGGAGAACTGGCGGATTATGTCTGTGGCGAACTTGAGGGCCGGGTTTCCCGGGTTCAGCTTGTTGTCTATCAGTATGGTGCAGTAAAGCGTGTCTCCCACCAGAAGGTTCTGGGAGCGGTTATACTGAGATGTGTCCGGAGAGCGGAAGAAAGTCAGGAAGATATAGGCAAGAAGGAGCGCCATCATCGCGATGGTGCCAACCCTCATTGCCTTTGTCTTCCAGAACTTTTTCATCTATTTGATGTAGAACGGCCACCAGATGCCCACCTTGAATGCTCTCTGCGGCCTGATGTACCTGTAGGTTGAATAGTACTCGTTGTTAGGAGTTCCCTGAAGCACGTTCTCGCACTTGACGAATATGCAGCACTTCTTCCACTGGAGGTTGATGAAGGCGTCTATGTAAGGGTTATTGCCTACCTTGTATCTCTCCTGGTTGTAGAACATTCCAAGAGCCGGGTCGAAGGCCTGGGCATAGTACTTGGTATTGTAGGTCATGTCCGCTCCGATCTGCACGTTGAGGACATCCTTTACCGCAAAGAATTCCAGATAGTACCTGAGGTTTACTGCAACCTTAGGCAGCGGAACAATATCCTTCTTGCTGGATGTCTGGAGCAAAAGCCTGTTTTCCAGATGCAGTGGCCCCACTTTTATGTTCTTGGCGATATATCCCGAGAGTATGCTCATCGTCTCGTTGTTCTGGATAGGGGTGCAGAGAGTGTCCAGGTAAATGTTCTTGTTCAGCAGCGTGTAGCCGAACGAGGCTTCCAGCCCCCAGTGAGGAATATCCAGCCTTGCCTGGACGGTGGTTCTGGTTGTCTTGTCAAAGTCGTAGTCAAAGAAGTGGTGGTTGGATGTGTAGCTGTTCAGGAAATATGACGGCTTTCTCAGCGATGTAGAGAACTTGGCTGTCAGGTGGATACCGTCCTTTATCGCCCATGACGAGAACCTCATGGCAGCGTCAACGCTGAAGTTACCCTTGTAGTAGCCTGCTATATCGGCTTTTGCGCGGGCGTTCCAGGCAAAATACTTCCTGAATTTTCCGCCGGCCCCGAAGTAGGCGTAGATGTTATTGTAAGTCTTGTTCTGGTTTCCGGATATGAAAAACTCCGGCTGGAATCCGTAGAAACTCAGCATCTGGTGCCCGATTCCTCCGTCCAGGTTAGACACGACCGCATCCGCGTTCCACGGCTGGACTTTAATGAAGAACCTGTTCTCCAGATTCATTACCCTGGCCGAGTCGGCGCTCTGGGTAGGGTTCAGAAGGAAGATGTTCCTGTAGAGCGACCTTCCAATAGAATCTGTTATGTAGTCCGTGTAATTTCTTGAATATACGGAGTATTCGCCATAATGCCCGAAGTAGGTCACGGTTCCCTTGTCGGTCTTCAGTGTGTCAGGAATCTTGTTTCCCAGAGAGTCTCTCTCGGCTTTCCACCTGATAGGGATTCCGTAGCTGTGGGTGATGAAGAACGTGTTTCTTCTCATTATGGAATTTGCGTCGCTGAGATATACAGGAACCGTGCGCACGTCTATAGTTGTGTCGCTGACCATAGTGAGGTCTTCAATGCCTCCGTTCTCTTGTCTCTTGAGCCTGGAGAAGATGTAGCCGCCCTGGGCTATGTATTTTTCTCCCAGATAGTTGCCTGTGATTGCAAATGTCCTGAAATCGGTCTTCTCGTTCTGGAGAAGTCCTCCTCCTCCGTTTCTGTTATAAAGGATGGCGAAGTTGAACTTTGGCGTGAAGTTCTGGGTGTGGAGGAAGTGGATGTTGTCCTCGCTCTTCTGGCGGTTGGCCAGGAGTGTTCCCGTGTATCCGAGCTCGGTGTAAGGAGTCTTGGTGTTGTAGAACGGCATCGTCTCCGGCATGTAGGTGTAGGTCATGTACGGAGAGAAGAACGGGAACAGGTCATGCTCCTGCCTGTTATGGTAGTTGAACGGCAGGGCGGCGCTTCCGCTAACTCCCAGATACTGGGCGTTTATGTCATCGCGATGGAAAGGAAGGTCGTGGAAATGATAGTTGAACCCTGTGTCTATCTTCATCACTTCCTGGTTGTTGAGATAGGTGTCGTGCTTCCAGGAGAATATTCTGGTGTACTTGATGCTGTCTGCAAAGACATAGGTGTCCAGCACTCTTGGGGTGTTGCGGATAATGCTGTCCGTGCGCTTGCGGACGCTGTCGCGTTTCATCCTCCTGAGTTCCTTGGGGGTGTAGACCTTGATCCTGGAAAGCGAGTCCACCTTCCTGACGGAGTCTATCGAGTAGAGTATTGCCTCGCTCAGGCCCATTCTCCTCAGCGAATCGGGGCTGAGGTTCAGGTCGTAGAGCGAGTCTATCATCTGCTGGTAGGCTGTCTTGACTATAGTGTCCTGCCACCGGAATGAACCTCTCAGTCCTTTGGCTGAAGGGCTGCTCCAGGAAGCGAGCAGCATCAATCCCGAGCATAAGGATGCCAGAATCAATGCCTTGCGCAAATATCCCGCAGTTTTTGAGTATATGTTACTGTTCCTTTGCATTGGATTCTTTCAGTGCTTCGATCTCGTTTATGAGGTTGTTTATCAGTTTCATCTTCAGGTCGTAGAGTTCATCGGAGATGTCCACCTTGTAGATGTGAGGATTTATCAGACGGCGCTCTGTCTCGTTGAAGCTCTTCAGGTTCGACTGGAAATACTCTCTCTTCTTGTCGATAGGCTCGTCGGTGTAGCAGATCTTGCCGTCCTTCATTGTCTGCTGCTGCAAAACCCTGTAAGTGTAACTTCCCTTAGGGAACTTTTTCCTCTGGGTTTCGTCAAACTCGTTCTGAATTCTAAGTTCTTCTCCGGCTTCAATCTTCCTTGATGTGGCGTCTCCCCTGAGGCAGGTGACATCCGCCTTGAACATTCCGTTCTGGATGATGCGGTAAGTTACCTGGAATCCAGGGTTTATGAGTTTGATCTTGTCTTCGCTGCGCTTGAGGACAGGCTCGTCGCCAATCTGTACCAGCTTATAAACGTTACCGAAGCAAGGGTTGTGCTTGCTGGTGGCGATGGCGTCTCCCACGCCGTAGGAATCTATGCAGGCGCCCTGCTTCTCAACTTCGGCAATCAGGTACTCGTCCAGTGCGTTGGTTGCGAATATCTTGCAGTTCTTAAGACCGGCATTGTCCAGAATCTCCCTTGCCTTTCTTGAGAGGTATGCAAGGTCTCCGCTGTCCAGACGGATGCCGTATCCTTGAGGATAAGAATCATCTATGCCCATTGCCTTGTAGGCCTTGATGGCGTTCATCACTCCGCAGTTCAGGGTGTCGTATGTATCCACCAGCAGAATCAGCGGCTCGCCGATATGTGTCTTGATGTAATTCTCGAATGCCAGATACTCTCCCTTGATAGAGCAGCCGAAACTGGTCACATAGCTGTGGGCCATTGTTCCGGATGCCGGTGTTCCGAAGATTTCAGTGGTAAGCACATTTGAAGAATTTGCGCAACCTCCTATGTATGCGGCCTTTGCACCATAAGTGGCAGCCCATGGTCCGTGAGCCCTGCGGCTTCCGAACTCGCTTACCGGCTTCTTGGTAGAACGGCACACTCGGCTGGCCTTGGTGGCGATTGCCATCTGGTGGTTCATTATGCAAAGCAGAGGGGTTTCCAGCACCTGTGCCTCGATGACAGGGGCCTCTATCGTGATGACCGGCTCTCTAGGGAAGGCTACCTCGCCCTCCCGCATCGCATACACGTTTCCGGTGAATTTCATCGCCGAGGCATATTCCCTGAACTCCCTGTAACCTTCTCCCGGCAGGAACTTCTCGAAGAACTCGGGAGACTTCCCGCCCAGGTTGGAAATCATCTCCATCGCTTCCCTTATTCCGCTGACTACAGCCCAGTTGTTGTTGTCCGGGGCCTTACGGTAAAACAGGTTGAAATAGGCAATCTTGTCTTTCATTCCGCATTCCAGGAATGACTTGCCCATAGTATACTGATACTTGTCAGAGCAATAAGAAACATCGCTCATCACCTTAAGCAGGTTGTCTTCCTTTTCCATATCTCAAGTGTATATAATTATCCACAATAACATATAAACATCCAAAGATACGGAAATTTACCCAACTTTAATTAAACGTTTTCTTGATAGGTGTTTTCACAGGATTTTGCTAAATTTGTAGAATAGTTGGAATTATTGTCATTTTATGAAACAACTGGAAGAATTATTCAAGCAATATACAGGCAAGAAATGTTTGTCCTGCGAAGAGTTGCCGCAGAGCGGAAGCAACCGCAGATACTTCAGGCTCAAGGCAGAAGGGATATCGCTGATAGGGGCGATGGGCACTTCTGTGGAAGAGAACAAGGCTTTTGTCTCTCTGGCCAACCATTTCAGGGATGTGGGGCTGAATGTGCCGGAGGTTTACACCGTGTCTTCAGACAAGGTTTATTATCTGCAGGAGGACCTGGGAACGGTTTCCCTGTTTGACGCAATAGCATCGGGAAGACAGAAAGGCTCTTACAGTGCCAAGGAAGTGGCTCTGCTGAAGAAAACTATGGCGCTTCTGCCTAAGTTCCAGTTTGAGGGCGGAAGGGATATGGACTATTCCGTCTGTTTTCCTCAGCCGGAGTTTGACGAGAGGAACATCTGGTTCGACTTCAACTACTTCAAGTATTGTTTCCTTAAGACCAGCGGTCTGGAGTTCAGCGAGATAAAGCTCCATCAGGATATGGAGAAGATGTGCTCTGACCTTCTGGGAGTGATGAGGGGCAGCACTTTCATGTATCGCGATTTCCAGGCCAGGAACGTCATGCTCAAAGACGGCAAGCCTTATTTCATAGACTTCCAGGGCGGAAGGAAAGGCCCGTTCTACTACGATATCGCATCGTTTGTATGGCAGGCCAGGGCCAACTATTCAGACGAACTGAAAGAAATTCTCATAGCGACATACCGCAAGGAACTCAAGAAATACGTGATGGTTTCCGAGAAGGAATTCAACCACGACCTGAGGCTGTTTGTGCTGTTCCGCACACTGCAGGTTCTTGGAGCATACGGTTTCAGGGGTTATTTTGAAAAGAAGCCTCATTTCCTGCAGAGCATTCCTTTCGCGATCGAGAACCTGAGGAAACTGATCAAGAAACCTTTTGTTGAGTATCCTTATCTTCAGCAGGTCCTGACGGAATTGACCAAGATGCGCCAGCTCAAGGATTTGCGCAGGGACGTGACTCTGGAAGTGCACATATTCTCATTTGCATACAAGAAGGGCATCCCGATGGACGACAGCGGAAACGGAGGAGGATATGTCTTCGACTGCCGAGGCCTGGAGAATCCTGGCAAGTTCGAGAGGTACAAGACCTTCACCGGACTGGACGAGCCGGTTATCAAGTTCCTTGAGGACGAGGGCGGAATCAAAAAATACCTGGCAAATGTGTATGACATAGTGGATCCTCACGTAAAGAGGTTTGTGGAGAGGAAGTTCACCCATCTGCAGGTATGCTTCGGATGCACCGGAGGCCAGCACCGCAGCGTTTACTGCGCAAGGCATCTGGCAGACCACATAGCAAAGAAATTCAACGTGAAGGTGAAGCTCACCCATCGCGAACTGGATATAGAAGAGGAAGTTTAGTCCTGGATGAAAGCCCTCATTTTTGCAGCGGGATTGGGAACAAGGCTCAGGCCACTGACCGATGACAGGCCGAAGGCTCTGGTGGAAGTCGGGGGGAGGAGTCTTCTGGAGTGGCAGCTTCTCAGGCTGTCTTCTTTCGGCTTTAAGGATATCGTGATAAATGTCCACCACTTTGGTCAGATGGTGGAAGACGCAGTGCGGGAGTTCTTTGAGAAGAATCCGCATTGCGGACTTCGTGTGCAGTTCTCCGAAGAGTTTGATTTGTTGAGAGATACCGGTGGAGGAATCCGCCATGCCGCTTCTTTGCTTTCAGATGGCGAACCATTCCTGGTCCACAATGTGGATATACTTTCAGACTTGGACCTGAGGCGTTTTTACAATTCCTGCTGCAGGAAGATGCGCTCTTCTGACGTTATAGGATGCGTGGTTGTAAGCGGCCGCTACAGCGACCGCCGTCTGCTGTTCGACTCCAATATGAGGCTCAGGGGCTGGGAGAATATCAAGACTGGAGAGATAAAGCCTCCGTTCTTGGACACGTCCGGACTTCGTCCATGCGCTTTCGGCGGAATCCACGTGCTTTCTCCTAAGATACTGGAAGTTATGAAGAGCTGGGAGGAGAAATTCTCCATAGTGGATTTCTATCTTTCAAATGCTGCCGACTGGCATTTTGAAGGACGGTTTATCCGCAAACTAGAGCTGATAGATGTGGGCCGGCTGGAGCACCTTCCCCTCGCTGAAGAATTCCTAAAAAGAAAATTAGTTCAATTATGAAATACGCACTTGTAACCGGAGGCAGCCGAGGTATCGGGGCTGCAATAAGCAAAGCTCTTGCAAAAGAGGGCTATCCTGTGATAATCAACTATGTAAGCAGAGAAGACGCGGCTCTTGAGGTGAAGCGTGAGATAGAGAGTTCTGGCGGAGTGGCCGAGCTTCTGAAATTCAATGTTGCGGACCTGAAGGAGACGGACGCCGCCCTGGACGGATGGATTGCCGCTCATCCGGACGATTACATAGCCGTTCTGGTAAACAATGCTGGAATCCGCAGGGACGGCCTTATGATGTGGATGGAGGATGCTGACTGGTATGATGTGGTTAACATCCACCTTAACGGATTCTTCCACACCACGCGCAAGCTCATAACCCCGATGGCAAAGAAGAAATGGGGCAGGGTGGTTAGCGTGGCATCGCTTTCCGGAATCAAGGGAATGCCGGGGCAGACCAACTACTCTGCAGCCAAGGGCGGAGTGATAGCCGCCACCAAGGCGCTGGCCCTGGAGGTAGCAAAGAGAAGGGTTACTGTAAACGCCGTGGCTCCCGGATTCGTGGAGACTGACATGACAAAAGAACTGGACCAGAATGCCTTGAAAGAGACCATCCCTGCCGGAAGATTCGGCACTGCAGATGAGGTTGCAGACCTGGTTGCTTTCCTCGCATCGGACAAGGCCGCTTACATTACCGGCCAGGTCATTGAGATAAACGGCGGACTGAATACCTAGCAAGATGCCTGAATGGGGCGGTAAAACGGGTGGCGGAAACGCAAAGCAGGGAATGCTTATGCGTCTGATGAAGCACGTGAATATCAGGGTGATATACTGCTTCCTCCCGTTCGTTGTGTGCGGATATCTGATTTTTGCCCGAAAGCGGGCCTATGCTATTTATTCGTATCTGAGAAGAAGGCAGGGCTTCTCCTTTTTCAAGGCGGCAGTCGGCACATACCGCAACCATATTCTTTTCGGGAAGTTCCTGATGGACCGTTTCTATGTATTTGCCGGACACAAAGACCGTTATACGGTGGTCAACCTGGATGAGGACATGTTCTACAGGCATTTCAACACTCCTAAACCTCTGGTTCTGGTGGGGGCCCACGTGGGCAACTTTGAAATATCTTCCTATCTGTGCGGAAAGCTGGAGAAGAAACTCAATGTGCTCACCTTTTCCGGCGAGACGGAGAAGATGAAGCAGATGAGGTCTGATGCTATGGGGGACAACAATATCGAGATGATAGGGGTTGGCCAGGATATGGAATACATCTTCAAGCTCAACGATGCTTTTTCTGCCTGCGAAGCCGTGACTCTTACAGGAGACCGCGTGTTTACGGGAAGGCGCCGCCAGAAGTTCAGTTTTCTTGGCAAAGAAGCCTGGTTCCCGACAGGAATTTACAGTATAGCAGACCGTTACAAGGCAAACATAGTCGTAATGTTTGTTCTTGGTACAGGAAAGAACTTCAAATACAAGGTATATGCGCAGCCACTGGCCATCGATGATTCGATCAAGGGCCGTGAAGCCAGGGCGAGAGCCTACGGACAGGCATACGTGGACGTTCTGGAGAAGATTGTCAGAGAGTATCCGCTGCAGTGGTTCAATTTCTACGATTTCTGGAAGATAGAGGACAATGAGAACAATTGACGACATAACAACTCTGGACATTCTTGTCATCCTGCCTCACCGCCGGCCTTTTGTGCTGATAGACCGGCTGGAGTCTTACGATGAAGCTACAACCGCCGTTACCACTTCCTACACGGTTCCCAAGGACGGTGTGTTTGTCGAAGACGGCATATTCAGGGCAGAAGGCATAATGGAGAACATTGCCCAGAGCTGCGCCGCCAGGATCGGCTTTTATGACTGGCTTCACGAACTGCCTGTGAAGCCTGGCGTAATAGGCTCAGTCAAAGGTTTGTCCATTTCGTGTTTCCCAAAAGCGGGAGAAAGAATCTTCACTCATATCACCCCTAAAGCCGAGGCTATGGGAGTGCTTCTGGCATCTGCAGTAGTCAAGACCGAAAACGGAGCTGTCGTTGCGGAGAGCCAGATTAAGGTTGCAGTCTAGTAAATCGGAGATAATAGCGGCTTTTTCAAAAACTTTTGGTAACTTGCGCATCTTAAATAGATAATTATGGATACCCTGAAACTGAAAACTCAGATTATAGACGCTCTGAATTTGGAAGAGCTTAAACCTGAGGATATTAACGATGATGCACCTTTGTTCGGTCCAGATGGACTCGGACTGGATTCGATTGACGCGCTGGAACTTATAGTTCTTCTGGAGAAGAATTATGGAATAAAGCTCACCGATCCGGCAAAGGCCAAGGGCGTTTTTGCAAGTGTCGCCACAATGGCAAGTTTCATCGAGGAGAACAAATAGTTTACCCAAGTTCTGATGCATAGGCAAATTGCCATAACAGGAGCCGGTATAATCTCTGCTCTGGGCGTTGGCCTGGAACAGACTTACCGTCATCTTGTGGACGGCATCTGTCCTATAGCTCCTTTGAAGCATCTTTCCACTTCACATTCTGACCTTCCTTGCGGTGAGGTGGACCTTTCTGATTCCCAGCTGTATGACTTGTGCCGCGAAGACAAGGGGAGGGTTATTTCACGTTCCTCTTTGCTGGGTATCGTGGCTGCCAGGCAGGCGGAAGAAGACGCCGGATTGATTCCTGGAACCAGGGTTGCCCTGATAAGCGGAACAACGGTTGGCGGAATGGACATCACCGAGCGCTACTTCAAGGAGTTTGGCAAGAATCCTGACTTCAGCCAGCTGATAAGGCTTCACCTGAACGGCGTTTCGACAGACTTCATAGCAGATGCTCTGAGTTGCGATGTTGCATATACAGATGTGATTTCCACGGCTTGCAGCGCGGCGGCCAATGCAATAGCCTTCGGAGCGGAACTGATTCTCTCTGGAGAATATGACATTGTGATAGCCGGTGGTACGGAATGTCTGACAAAATACCATCTGAACGGTTTCAACAGCCTTATGATTCTGGACAGCAATCCTTGCCGCCCGTTTGACGCTTCCAGAAAAGGGCTGAACCTGGGCGAGGGAGCCGCTTTCATCGTGATGGAAAGCAAGAAGCATGCTGATATGCGTGGAGCGAGGGTCAGGGCATTGCTCTCCGGCTGGGGAAATGCCTGCGACGCATACCACCAGACAGCCTCCTCTCCAGACGGAAGGGGAGCTCTGGCGGCAATGCAGGCGGCTCTGGATGTGGCAGGGCTTAGTCCGTCAGACATTGATTATGTGAACGCCCACGGCACGGGAACAGAAAACAACGACCTGTCTGAAGGAGTTGCGCTTATGACTCTGTTCGGGGACAAGATGCCTTATGTGGGCTCCACCAAATGCTTTACAGGTCACGCAACCAGCGCGGCGGGAGCTTTGGAAGCCGTAATATCTATACTTTGCATCCAGAACAGATTTATTCCTGCCAACCTGAGGTTTGAGACCAAGGATCCGGGGCTGAATTTCTGCCCTGTGACCGAAAATTTGAAGGATGTGCAGTTAAGGCACGTGATGAGCAATTCGTTCGGTTTCGGAGGAAACGATTCATCATTGATATTTTCATCTGCTTGCTCGATATGAAAAACAAGGCATACATAATAGCAGCCTCGGCCATTTCGGCCCAGGAGCCTTTCTCAAGGATGGAGGACTTTGCCGCCCTTCCTGCAGAAGGAGTGTTTGTGCCTTGCAAAGACCCTGATTTCAAGCAGTATATCAATCCTATGGCAGGGCGGAGGATGAGCGGCATTCTAAAGAGAAGCATTGCTGTATCAAAGCACGCTCTCTCAGAATGCGGAATTGCGTGCCCGGATGCAATTATCACGGGAACCGGAAACGGATGCGTTTCAGATACGGAGGCTTTCCTTACGAAGATGGTGGAGGACGGAGAATCTATGCTCAATCCTTCAAAGTTCATCTGCTCAACGCCTAACACCATCGGTTCACAGATTGCCATTTCCCTGGGCTGCAAAGGATTCAACTCCACTCACGTGGACGACAGGTTTGCAATGGAGGGAGCCCTGCAGGACTGCCTGTTTTTGCTGCAGAAGGGAAGCGTCAAGAATGTTTTGCTCTGCACTGCAGACCAGATGACTGAAGGCCTGTACCGGATGCTCAACGTGGAAGGCCTGTGGAAGGGGATTCCGGTGTCTGAAGGAGCCTGCGCCTTTGTGCTGTCTTCTTCTCCTGAAGGGGCCTTTGCTGTTGTGGAGGATATGGTTCAGACCCGCTCCAACCCTGAGTGGGAGCTGGACAGGATGCTATCATCCAATGGCCTTAATCGCGATGACATAGACCTTACGGTAATGCCGGAAGACTACAAGAAATATTGCGGAGAATTTCTGAGCGCTTCCGCATTCGGGCTTTTCTGCTGCTGTCAGGCTCTGAAAAACAACGGTGCCAGGAGGATCCTTCTTTCGGGAGAATCATCCATAGGCCATTCATATATTTTGCTTTCCGGAATATGTACAAACTGATATTGCTTTCTATAGTCCAGAGCGCCCTGCTCGTGTTCGGCCAGATGTTTCTCAAGTTCACGATGAACAAGATAGACAAGCTGTCCTTTACCTGGAGGTGCATAAAGCAGCTGTTCACAGACTGGAATTTCCTGCTTTGCGGCCTTTGCATGGGAGGTGCATCTGTTCTCTGGTTTTACATTCTTAAGCACTATCCGTTCAGCGCGGCCTATCCGATGATCAGTTTCAGTTATGTTCTCGGTCTGATAGTTGCAGGAGTTGTGTTCCACGAGCATATTCCGTTTGTAAGATATGTGGGCGTGGCGCTGATTATAATCGGAGCGATACTCATAGTCCAGAAATAAGATGAAGAAGATAGGATCATATCTGCTTTTGGCTGTAGTCCTGCTGTTTGCGGCACCTTCCTTTGCCCAGACAGCCCAGGAGAAGGCGGCCTTTGACAAGATAGTGTCTGCCACGCGCTCGATTAAAAGCATGACATCTGATTTTACGGAGACCAAACACCTGAAAATGCTCACTGAAGATGTCGTGACAACAGGAAAGCTCTGGTACAAGTCTCCCTCATACATGAGATGGGAATATGACAGCCGCAATTACGGAGTCCTCAATCCCAAGGGCGCCTATATGGTAAAGGACGGGCAGAGGAACGGGGCTTTGTCAAGAGGCTTCGGCCAGACCGGCAAGATGGTCACTTCTCTTATGAGCGGCCTTTCGCAGGATCTGAAAGACTATTCCGTGACATACTCCAAATCCGGCAATTTGCTCACTGTTACCGCTGTTCCAGTATCGCCGAGAATGAAAAGCATGGTAGAGAGCGTGATAATGGTTTTCGACATCCCTTCTTCAACGATCAAGTCTTTTGAAATCCGTTCGTCTTCCGGATATACTCTGATAACGTTCAGCAATCTGAAAAAAGACTCTGATCTGGATATGCAACTTTTCAACTGACGCTATGACACTGGAAGGACTATATTCAACCGAAGCATTTTCATTTGACGGGCAGACAATCGATTCAGTCCTGGTTCTGGACATCAGCCACTGGCTTTTCCAGGTTCATTTCCCGGGGAAGCCAATAGTTCCCGGAGCAGTTCTTCTGGGCATAGGAGCAGATCTTTGCGGCAAGGCTCTTGGAAAGAAAATGAGGGTTGTAAAGGTTTCAGACGCCAGGTTCAAGGTTGCCGTGGAGCCTTCTGTGGCAGAGAAGCTGGCAGTTTCCATCGCCCTTGGCGAAGATGGCGGAAAATTCAAGGCAAAGATTTCATACTCCATCCTCCGGACAGAAGAAAAGATATCTGCGGCTTCAGTGACAGCCATCCTTGAAGAGTGCTGCAGCGATGTGTGTTTAGTGATACCGTTCTACAATAATCCAGATACTGTAAACAATGTCATAACTTCTGTTATGGCAGCCGGTTATCCCGTTATCGCGGTCAATGACGGCTCTACAGACGGCAAGAGTCTGGACCAGGCACGTCTTGCCGGTCCTTCCGCCCTGGTTTCCTACGAGAAGAACAGGGGAAAGGGCTATGCCATAAGGCAAGGTTTTAGGAAGGCTCTTCAGTTGGGATTCAAATACGCGGTGGTTTTTGACGCTGATGGCCAGCACACGATTTCCGGAGCAAAGTCTCTGATAGACAAATCGCTGAGTCTTGAGGAAAAACAGAGGGAAAAAACGATAATAGTGGGAAGCCGCAGCAAAAGGGGAGCAGACAGCGGCGGAAAGTTCGCCAACAACTTCTCCAATTTCTGGCTGACAGTGCAGACCGGCAGAAAAGTGGGCGACACCCAGAGCGGCCTCAGGCTTTATCCTCTTGAAAAGATTTGCAGGACCCGTTTCCTGGGCAACCGGTATGAGTTTGAGACAGAAGTTCTTGTGAGGATGGCCTGGAGGGGTTTCCGTCTTCTGGAAGTGCCTGTAGATGTAGTTTACCCGGAAGACCGGGTGACTCATTTCCGAAGGGGCGCGGATTTCACCAGGATTTCCCTGATGAATACCTTCCTTACTGGCGGAGCCCTGGTGTACGGATATCCCCGGATGCTTTATCATAAGATTTTCGGATAGCTATGGAAAAGGTTCTGCTGAAAATCTATGATTTTTTCTCAAGCGGGAAGCGCTTTTTGGCATTTTTGGTTCCTTTGATTCTGGCCGGGGTTTTCTTCCTTTGTGCAAGGAGGATTGTTCTGGACGACGACATTGCGGCTTTTCTGCCTTACGGAACAGGGGAAAGCAGCCGGCAGAGCCAGTTCGTGTACCAGAACCTTAGGCGCCAGGACAAGGTGATGTCCATCATGCGTCTCAAGTCAAAGGGGGAAGACCGTTTTTCTGACATAGACCTGCTCAGCCAGGCCGCCGACGAGTTCTCGTGGAGGCTGGAGGAGGCCCAGATAGAAGGAATCAACGATCCTGTCATAAAGGTTGACGCAGCCAGAATGCTTTCGCTTTCTGGTTTTATCGCGGAGAATATGCCTTTTTTTCTGGATTCTTCAGATTACTCCGCGATGGATTCAATAGTTGCCGCGGGAGATTATGCGTCTATACTGGAAGGGGACAGGGAGGCTCTGGTCGCTTCCAGCGGAATGATAGAAAGGGTGATATCGGCAGATCCTCTCCATTTTTCATCCAGGGTTCTTAGGGAACTGTCCGCCCTTGGGTCAGAAAGTGGCTACAAGGTTATCGGAGACTATCTTTTTACGCCGGACTCCACCGGAGTGATGATGAACTTCTCCTCCGCCTACGGTGGAAGCGACACTAAGGGCAACACGGCTTTGCTTTCTGCTGTCTATGCCATAAGAGATTCGGTGACAACTCTTTATCCAGATGTCCAGATGGAATTCACCGGCTCTCCGGTAATTGCGGTGATGAATGCGGAAAGGATGAAAAAAGACGCCGCCACCTGCGCCGCGATATCGATTGTGCTGATTGTTGGGCTTCTGGCCTGGTATTTCAGAAGGCTGAGGCCTATTCTGCTTATCTGCGTTCCGGTAGTGTTCGGCATTCTTTCAGGCCTGGCGTTTATGGGAGTGTTCCAGTCCAGCATCTCCAGCGTGGCTCTGGCAGCCTGCTGCGTGATATTTGGAATTGCAGTGGATTACTCGCTGCTGTATTCCACCCGTCTGGGCTTTACAAAAGATGCCAGAGTTGCCCTGAGAGACATCGCGAGCCCTATGGTGATAGGGAACGCCACCACGGTTGGAGCATTTCTTTCTCTGCTGGTTATGAGCGCTTCCGGAATGAGGGACTTCGGTCTGTTCGCCGCGGTTTCTCTGGTAGGAGCAATATTGTTCGTGATATTGTTTTTGCCTCACTGGGTGAGGGTTAAGGACTATAGACAAAGAGATGGCGGCTGGATGGGCCGTTGGGCCGGATTCCGTCCGGAAGAGCACCGCTATGTGTTCTGGATTCTGCTTGCTGTAACCGCAGTTCTTTTCTTTTTCAGCCGCAAGGTCACTTTCAGCGGAGATTTCACCAAGATCAACTATATGGCAGAGAGCCAGCAGAAGCTGCTGGACGAATTCTCATCCCACACAAACACCGAAGGGACGCTGGCAGTCTATGCCGTGTCTGAAGGCAAGGACCTGGACCAGGCACTTGAGGCTTCGGAGAAGAACAGCGGTTTCATATCTTCCATGATTTCAGACGGGAAGGTTCTGAAAACCAGAGGAATCGGCTCTTTGCTCCCATCGGCTTCAAAGCAGAGGGAGAGGCTGAACCTTTGGAATGGTTTCGTGAACAAGAACAAAGGCGCTCTCCTTCAGGCGATAGACACCTACGCTGGCAAGGCCGGCTTCAGCGCTGATGCCTTCAACTCTTTCCGGGAGACTCTGGACAAAGAGTGGCAGAGTGTTGACGTCTCCGGCTTCAGCGAGATTTCTTCTTTGCTTTCTCCATTTATTCTCAGGGATTCTTCGCAGACTCTGGTTATGAGCATCCTGTACTCGCCTTCTGAAAAGGCGGATGAGGTATATGCCGGTTTTGACGCTTTTAAAGGTAAGGCTGAAGGGTCTTTCCTTTTCGACTCTTTCTCTATGACAGACAAGATGATAGACATTCTTCAGAATGACTTCAACAAGGTTCTGGCTATCTGTTCTGTCCTGGTGTTCGTGTTCCTGTGGATTGCTTTCCGCCGTCTGGAGCTTGCGCTGGCCGCTTTCCTTCCGATGGTTGTCAGCTGGATCTGGATAACCGGCATAATGGGAATCTTCGGAGTCAGCTTCAACATAGTGAATATCATTCTGGCTACATTCATATTTGGCCTGGGCGACGACTACACGATATTTATGGTGGAAGGCCTTCAGTACGAGCACACGTTCAGGAAGCCTCTTCTCTCGTCATACAAGACTGGTGTCACGCTTTCTGCCTTGACAATGTTCGTGGGCATCGGGTCCCTTGTGTTTGCAGTCCATCCCGCCCTTCATTCCCTAGGGGCAGTTGCCGTGATAGGAATGCTTTGCGTGGTGGCTCTGGCATTTGTGCTTCCGCCGATTTTGTTCCGCTTTCTGGTGTGCAAATCGCTGAGGAAAGACCGTAAAGACAGGATATTCCCGATAAGGCTCACAGATATCGCGATAACTGTCTATTGCGCCGCTGTATTTGCGTTCGCCCTTTTGTGGATGAAACTCAGGGTTTCTTTCTCCCCGAAAATGAGCTCAGAAAAACTCAGGCAGAAACTGTGCGGCAAGCTCAGGTTCTTTGCCCTGAGAATGCCTCGGGTTCCTTTCTCTCTGACAGTAAACGGTGTGGAATATAAGGGAAAAGACGCCTTCAGGGAGGCGGACAGGCTTTTCGAGTCTTCCAATCCAAGTGTCGTCATCAGCAATCATCAGTCTCACCTGGATCTTCTTTACCTGCAGGCCCTTTCTCCAAAGATTACTGTAATGACTAACAGATGGGTCTACAAGTCTCCGGTTTATGGCTCTCTGGTGAGAAGATCAGGATTCGTGTGCACGGAAAACGGAATGGAGGAGAACATAAAGCTTTTCTCCCGCCTGAGAGAGGAAGGCTGCTCAATTCTGGTTTTCCCTGAAGGCACCAGGAGTGAAGACTGCAGCATTCTCAAATTCAAGAGCGGGGCGTTCTCTCTGGCAGGAGAGCTGGGTATGGATGTCTTGCCGATAGTTCTGTTCGGGCCGGGAGAGGTGCTGCCAAAAGGCGAACACATCCTCAGAAGAGGCAAGGTAATCGTTGAAGTTAAAGACAGGGTTCCGGTTTCAAGTCTTGAGACTTACGGGCCACGGCCGCTCAAGCAGGCTCAGGCTTTCAGGAGGTATTATGAAGACGAATATGCCAACCTGAAGGACAAGGCTTACTCCGATGCTTCGTTCAAGGCTTCAAGAATCAAGGATAATAATCTTTATAAGTCTGAGGATGAGATGGTTTAGATTGATGCTGTGTCTGTTTGCGCTCGTCGTTTGCACGGCTGAATCCAGGGCCCAGAACCTTGTGGAGGAAGCGAAGCTGTGGCCAGGCAAAGCGGCGCATTCAGAAGGCAGATACCGTTCAATGGTTTTCGTTTACGAGCCAGTGGCTGCCACTACCTATATGCCGGCCGTTCTCATCCTTCCGGGCGGAAGCTATACTTACCTTGCCGTAAACTCGGAAGGCCGCGATGTGGCAAAGTGGTTTGCCTCAAGGGGCTATGTGGCTGTTGTGGTGCGTTACAGGATGGGCTTTTTCGGAGCGAGATACCCTCAGCAGATAGAAGATTACCGCAAGGCGATGGACTATGTCAAGGACAATGCAGTAAGACTGGGAATAGACACCTCCAGAATAGGGGTGGTCGGTTTTTCCGCCGGCGGGCATCTGGCCGGATGCGCCGCCATTGAGAGCAGCAAAAGATACAGGCCTGCCTTTGCCGCCATGATTTATCCTGTAGTCACGATGCGTGAGCCTAATTGCCACCATGCATCTAAGAAGCATCTGCTCAGGGGCGATTTGTCTATGGAAGGGGAATTGTCTCTGGAAGAGCGGGTCTGCGATGATTTTCCCCCTGTCTTTCTTCTTTGCTGCGAGGACGATCATATAGTCAGCCCAGAAGGAAGTCGCCTGCTGGCTTCTGAATTTGAGAAAAAAGGAGTAAATTGCAAAGTGGAATTCCACCAGAGGGGAGGGCACGGCTTCGGTGTGAGGGCATCCTCCCGGTCAGGAGCGTTCAACTGGCAGGAAAGGTTTGTGGAATGGCTTGAAAACACGGTTTTTGAATAGGTTATGGATATCAATGCAAAGACTCCAAAAGACTTGACTCCCGAATGGGACGACATCCGCCCTTTCAGGGACGACGAGATTCCTGCCGCGATGCAGAGAATCGTTTCTCACAAGGACTTTCCAAAGGTGATGGAATTCATCTATGACGGTCAGAATGTCAGGGAGAGAATCCGGGAGTTTGCCGCATACAAGACCGTGAGCCAGTTTCAGATAGGCTTTATGTTTGATGCCATTAACGCTATTGTGAGAAAGACCGCGGACAGCTTTACATACGACGGGTTCGAGAATCTTGAAAAGGGTAAGGGATATCTTTTCGTTTCAAATCACAGAGACATACTCCTGGATGCCGCCTTGCTCCAGATTGCCCTCTACAACAGCGGCCTGGACTGTTCTGAGATAACCTTCGGCAACAATCTGATGCAGCCCGGAATTGTCTCCGACTTCGGAAAGGCTAACCGTATGTTCAAGGTTGTAAGAAGCGGTTCGGCACGGGATTTCTACCGGACTTCTCTCCATCTTTCCAGCTACATAAGATATGTGCTGAAGGAGCGCGGCACTTCTGTATGGATTGCCCAGAGAAACGGCAGGACCAAGGACGGGGATGACAAGACAAGCCAGACTGTCCTTAAGATGTTCTCCCTTTCGGGAGGAAAGGAGATAGGCTCCAGTTTCTCTGAACTTAATATCGTGCCTATGGCCGTGTCCTACGAATGGGAGACCTGCATAGCACAGAAAGTGAGGGAACTGTACCTGTCTGAGGATCATCCTTACATCAAGGAGGAAGGGGAGGACTTCCGCAGCATTATGGAGGGTATACTCTCGCCTAAGGGCAAAATCCACATACACATCTGCAAGCCGCTGGATTCAGAAGAGCTGAAGTTAGCCGACGAGATGGACCGCAACGAGGCTCTGTCCTATGTCGCATCGTTGATAGACTCTAGGATTTATTCCGGCTACAAACTGTTCACAAACAACTTTATAGCGTTTGACATGCTGTACAACACCTTCAAGTTTACGGACAGGTACACCAAGGAAGAATACAAGCATTTTGCAGACGTGATGCACGCCACTCTATCCAGATGGAAAGATAGCCTGCTGCCTCTTATGAACCTCTATCTGAAGGTTTACAGCAATCCGGTAGTCAACAAGCTTTCTTTGGAATAATCAGCGGATTTCCATTTTCCTTTTCACCTCGGCGATGAGGTCATCGTTCACCAGAGCCTTTGCGCACTCGAAGGCGAACTCAAGGCACACTCCGGCCCCGCGTCCGGTAACAAGAAGACCGTCCCGCTCCGTCTTTGCGGTTGACATGCTGAAGTTTTTCTCCACCTCTTCCCTGACAGATGTGTGGCAGGTTGCCCTCTTGCCTTTCATTATGCTGAATCCTGCCAGGGCGGACGGCGCCCCGCAGATCGCGGCTATAAACTTTCCTGCCTTCTCGTATTCTTTGAGGATTGTGCCTACAAGACTGTTTTCGGCCAGATTCCTGTATCCCGGATAGCCGCCCGGGAGAATTACCATATCTCCTTCCGAAACTATCCTGCGGATATCTTTCTCGTCGCTGAGGAAAGAGTCCGCCTTGAGGAAGACATTGTGGGAAGAGGGAACCATAAGGTCTTTTTCCAGCGAGACCTTTTCCACCTCAACTTTGCATCTTTCAAGCACATCTATCGGGGCTGCGGCCTCCAGAATCTCAAATCCCGGAGCCAGGAACAGAAAAACTTTTTTCATAATGCCACAAAGTTAGCTTTTATTCGTCTTAAATATGGTTTCTTTATAGTATCTTTATGTCGTGACAGATAATTAAAGCAAATCAAATATTAACTCAATCTCATTTATGAATCAACTGTTCAAAAGAATCGTCAAGATTGCCGCAACCGCTTTGGCTCTTGTGGCTTTTGTAAATGTGTCCAGCGCGCAGCAGGATGTCAGATGGCTGCGTAACCCGGCAATTTCGCCAGACGGGTCCCAGATAGTGTTCGGCTATATGGGCAATCTGTACAAGGTTTCTTCAGAGGGCGGTCTTGCTACCGCAATTACCAGCGGAGATAACTACAGCGGTTATCCTGTATGGAGCAGAGACGGAAAATATATCGCCTATGCTTCAGATCTTTACGGCAACTTCGATGTATTCGTCATGCCATCCGGCGGCGGTGTTCCGACCCGTCTGACCTACAACTCTACGGCGGACTATCCGTTCGATTTCACTCCTGACGGAAAGTATGTCCTGTTCGGAAGCGGCAGGTTCGCTCCGGCAGAGAGTATCCGTTTCCCGTCATCTATGTTCAAGAACCTCTACAAGATTCCTGTTGGCGGCGGAAGGCCTATCCTGGTAACCGCAGCCGGTGCAGACGAGGCCAACTTCAACTCCGACGGAAGCAAGATCGTCTTCCAGGACAAGAAGGGATATGAGGATCCTTGGAGAAAGCACCATACATCTTCCGTTACCCGCGACATCTGGGTATATGACCTCAAGGCAAACACTTACACCAAGGTCAGCACCTACGAGGGCGAGAACTTGAAGCCTGTCTTCAGCCCTGACGGAAAGGCTGTTTACTATATCTCCGAGATGAAGCTCAACAAGGCCAACAACGCCCTGAACCTCTTCAAGCAGGACCTTGCATCGGGGACCAAGACTCAGCTGACAGATTTCAAGGATTTCCCTGTAAGAGAGATCAGCATCGCAAAGAACGGCACCATCTCCTTTGTATGGAAGGGTGACATCTACACCATAAAGGACGGCCAGAAGGCAAGAAAACTGAATATCTATGTGGCTGACAATGCTGGTTACCAGAAGATCAAGAATATCGACATCAAGAACGCCACCGAGATGTCCGTAAGCCCTACAGGCAAGGAAATCGCCCTGATCAACCGCGGCGAACTCTTCGTTGTAGGGGTCAACGACGGCCGCACCAAGAGAATCACCAACACTCCTTACCAGGAGAGGATGATCACCTGGGATCCGGACGGAAAGGCCATCTACTATTCCGCTGAGGTTGACGGCAACTGGAACATAATGAAGGCTACCCTCAAAGACACCACCGAGAAGTACTTCTACGCTTCCACCCTCGTTAATATCAGCAAGGTTGTCGCCGACGGCAAGGACAACTTCATGCCTGACGTTTCTCCTGACGGAAAGAAGCTGGCTTACATCAGCGAGCGCAACACCCTGAAGGTTATGGACCTCAAGAGCAAGAAGACCGTTACGGTGCTTCCTAAGGGCCACAACCATTCTTATCGCGACGGTGACTGGGGATTCGAGTGGTCTCCAGACAGCAAGTGGCTGCTGGTTGATGACCAGAAGAACATGATGAGAGGCGGAGCAACCGCCCTTATCAGTGCAGACGGCGGAGAGATCCGATATCCGGTCAACAGCGCATACGGCGAGAGAATGGCCAAGTTCGGCTTCGGCGGACAGGCAATGACCTACATCGGCAGCGGCGGAAACCGCGGCGGCGGTGGAGTGAAGGCCGCTTTCTTCGACAAGGAGTCTTACGACAAGTTCATGCTCTCCAAGGATGACTTCGAGCTTCTGGAAGAGAAGGAAAAGGCCGGAAAGAAGCCTGAAGGAAAGCCAGGTGACAAACCAGGCGACAAGAAAGACGGCAAACCGGGAGAAAAGCCTGGTAAGAAAGACGTAAAGCCTATCGTTTTCGATGATTTTGACCTCATTGAGACCAGAATAGCCGACATCCGCACAGACGGCTCCCCAATGGCTTATTTCCTTACCAAGGACGGCAAGAAGATGTACTATGCAAAGAACGGTGAGAAAGGAATGGAGCTCTGGAGCACAGATACCCGCAGCCGTGAAAGCAAGAAGGTAGGCCAGGGTTCAGTAGGCGGAATGCTTTCAGCAGCCGAGCTCAGCGCAGACGAGAAGAGTCTTTTTGCCCTGCGCAACGGTTCTCCTGTGAAGATCGACCTTATGAGCGGAATGGCAAAGCCGATAATGATTGCTGGCAAGATGGAACTTGACGCTGCCGGCGAGAGGGCTTATATGTTCGACCACATGTGGCTCCAGGTCACCAAGAAGTTCTACGATCCTACCATCCACGGAATCAACTGGAAGATGTATCACGACGAATATGCAAAGTTCCTCCCTTACATCAACAACAACTATGATTTCCAGGTTCTTCTGAGCGAACTTCTCGGCGAGCTTAACGCTTCCCACACTGGCGGACGCTTCTATGCGGCAAGGGCGATGACCGGAGGTGACGTTACCGCCAACTTCGGTATGCTCTTCGACGAGACCTACACTGGAGAAGGCATCAAGGTTTCAGCCATCATCCCTGGCGGTCCTGCAGACAAGCTTTCCAACAAGATCCGTCCTGGTGACATCATCACTGCCATCAACGGCGAGAATATCCCTGCATCGGAGAACTACAACAAGTATCTGAACAACATCGCCAACGTCAACACCGTGGTAACCGTAAAGTCCACTGCAGGCAACACCTTCACCCAGACTCTCCGTCCTGTGACCGAATCAAGCCTGAGCCATCTGGTTTACGAGTGGTGGGTAAGAAGATGCGAGAAAATGGTTGAGGAGCTTTCCGGCGGCAAGATTGGTTATGTCCACGTTGAGGGCATGAACCAGCAGAGCTACCAGGTTATCTACAACCGTCTGATGGGCAAACACGTAAAGAAGCAGGCCGTAGTGGTTGACACGAGATTCAACGGCGGCGGCTGGCTGCACGACGAGCTGGTCACCCTGCTCGGCGCCAAGACCTACATGCGCTACGCTCCTCAGGGAAATCTTCTGGACGACGGCGAGCCTCTTGGAAGATGGCAGAAGCCGAGTGCAGTCCTCACCTGTGAGGGCAACTACTCAGACGCCTTCATGTTCCCGTTCGTCTATCAGCAGAACGGAATCGGCAAGGTTTACGGTATGCCTGTACCTGGTACCGGAACCGCTGTATGGTGGGAAACTCAGATCGACCCTACCATCGTATTCGGTATCCCGATGATCGGCTCTATGGGAACAGACGGCAAGGTTACCGAGAACAAGCAGTTTGAGCCTGATGTAAAGGTTGAACTTCCTTACAACGACTTTCTCTCCGGCAAGGACCCTCAGCTTGAAGCAGCTGTCAAGGGCCTTCTGAAGGAAATCAAGTAGGAAATACAGTTCTGATCTTAAAGTGCTCCTAGCCTATTTTAAAAAGTGAGGTTGGGAGCATTTTTGCGTGTTTTTGCTCCTATCCTATCTTAAAAAGTGAGGCTGGGAGCACTTGCCTTTGATATTAAAAGAATTTCTAAGTAAATTTGGAAAAATTGTGAAGTTATGCCAGAGGTATTGATTTATGTGGTTTTCGCGCTGTTGGTGGTGGCGCTTGTGGTGCTGTTCATCCTTTCATCAAAGCAGGGGAGGATGATTCGTTCGTTGAAGGAAGATAATTCGGGTTTTATGAAGGAACTCAGCCAGAACCTGAAGGAGTATCACAAGGAAAACAAGGATGATTACGAGAGAGCCCAGACATCGCAGAGAGAAGAGATATCGGAGAGGATAAAGGATTTCAATTCAAATTTCTCCGAAAAGGTTACTTTGCTCAGCGATGTCCAGAAAAAGGGGCTCGATAATTTGAATGAAAGCCAGAGACTTCAGCTTGACAAGATGCAGACTCGTCAGGAAGAGCGTCTCAAATCATTGGAAGAGAGCCAGAAAATCAAACTGGAGCAGATAGAGAAGACTCAGGCAGGTATGATTCTTTCCACAGAGAAGAGCTTGGAGAAAATGCGCAATACCGTGGAGGAGAAGCTGGAGAAGACCCTCAACGACCGCATCAGCAAGAGCTTTGAAACTGTGGGCAACCAGCTGGACAACGTCAAGAACGGCCTGGCCGAGATGCGTGACCTGGCAAAGGATGTCGGTGGCCTGAAGAAGGTCCTTTCAAACGTGAAGATGCGTGGCGGACTCGGCGAGGTACAGCTCCAGATGCTTCTGGAACAGTATCTTGCGCCCGGGCAGTATGTGGCCAACGCCCATACGGGAGAAGACAAGAACGCCGTTGTGGAGTTTGCCGTAAGGTTTCCGGGCCAGGACGGGAATCCGATATTGCTTCCAATAGACTCAAAGTTCCCGAAAGACAGGTATGACGCTTTGCTGGAGGCGTATGAATCAGCTGACAAGGATGCTATGGATGGTGCCCGCCGGGAGTTCTGTTCTGCCATAAAGAACGAGGCAAAGAACATTTCCAAGTACATCAACGTGCCTGAAACCACGCCGTTTGCGATAATGTTCCTGCCGTTTGAAGGGCTTTATGCGGAGGTGGCCAGAGACGCCAACCTGCTGGAAAGCCTGCAGAAGGAGTTCAGCGTAACGGTTGCCGGCCCTACAAACCTGTCAGCCATTCTTACCAGTTTCCAGATGGGGTTCCGTACACTCGCCATCCAGAAGAAGGGCAGCGACGTATGGAAAGTCCTGGGAGAGGTCAAGACCGAGTTCGGCAAGTTCGGCGATATGCTTGAAAAGGCCAAGGGCAAGATCCAGGGCGGGCTGGAGGACATGGACAAGCTTATCACCACCCGCACCAACCAGATAAACCGCAAACTCCGCGATGTGGAGGCTGATGCCGTATCCATAGACACCGATTCTCCTAGCCGACTTCTGGAAGAAGAGTAGCTATCTTTTACTATATTTGCAAGGAACCTAATACATCATAGTTATGGAACAGAAAAACGCGCTGGCCCATCCCGATGCCGCGATAATGAAGGAAAACATCGCCAGAAACTGGTTGCCGAGATATACCAAGAGGAAACTGGAGGATTTCACGGACTGCATACTTCTTACGAACTTCGGCAACTACGTGAATATGTTTGCCGAGAAGTTCGGCGTTGAGGTTGTGGGAAAAGAAGGCAATATGCCTAACGCCAGCGCCGAGGGTATAACTATAATCAACTTCGGAATGGGAAGCCCTAACGCCGCCACCATCATGGACCTTCTGGGAGTAATCCATCCAAGGGCCTGCCTTTTCCTGGGCAAGTGCGGCGGCATAGACAAGCATACCAAGATAGGGGACCTGGTCCTTCCGCTTGCCGCCATCAGGGGAGAAGGAACTTCTGACGACTATTACCCTCTGATTGTTCCGGCCCTGCCTGCATTCATGCTCCAACGAGCTATTTCCTCAGCCATCCGAGACCACGGCAAAGACTATTGGACAGGCACCGTATTCACCACCAACAGAAGGCTTTGGGAGCACGACGAGCATTTCAAGACTCTCCTTTCCACCACCAGGGCGATGTGTGTGGATATGGAAACTGCCACTTTGTTCATCTGCGGTTTCGCCAACCACATTCCTACCGGAGCCCTGCTCCTTGTCTCCGACCAGCCTATGATACCTGAGGGCATCAAGACCGAGGCCAGCGACAACATCGTGACAAAAAACTATGTTGAAGACCACCTCCAGATGGGAATAGATGCCCTGAAGAAGATCATAGAAGACAACAGAACCGTAAAGCACCTGAAATACGACTGGTAATCAGATGAAAACCATAGAAGTAGTTGCGGCCGTCATAGTCAGAGACGGCCGTATTTTTGCCACTCAGAGAGGCTACGGAGACTTCAAGGATATGTGGGAGTTCCCGGGTGGGAAGATTGAAAGCGGTGAAAGCCGTGAAGAGGCGCTTAAAAGGGAAATCAAGGAAGAGCTGGATGCCGACATTTCAGTTGATTCCTTCCTCCAGACAGTTGAATACGACTATCCAAAGTTCCACCTGATCCTTCACTGCTTTCTGTGCAGCCTGAAAAACGACACCCTCCATCTTCTTGAACACGAATCCGCCAGATGGCTCTCCGCCAATGAACTGGACTCAGTTGAATGGCTTCCTGCAGACCTTTCGATTGTTCGCAATCTTAAGCAATAGATAGATTTTGACAAGGATAATCCTGGAGAGATTTCTCTTTTGAAGAAAGACAGGATTTGCAGTAAATAATGTGAAATCTTGCAAAATTTTGGGATTTGTTAACCTTACTTTATAGAAAATGCCTAAATTTGCAAACCGTACTTTATAGAATCACGTAATTCTTATTAAATATAATTTATATGAGTATCAGCAAAGATGTCATAAAGCAGTGCCTGATTAGCAAGCAGCGCGAGGTGGATGAGGCGGTGATTGTGAACCGTCCTGTAGATTTCGAAGAGAACGGCAACTATGTGATAGTTGGCGTGAGACATGCGGGTAAATCGTACCTGTTGTATCAGCGCGTACGTCAGCTACAGGCAGCAGGAAAGGGATGGGACGAGATTCTGTTTGTGGACTTTGAGGATGAGCGTCTGGCGGAATTTCAGACGGAAGACTTCAACAGTCTGCTGGAGACTCATCTGGAACTGTATGGCAAGAAGCCCGTGGTATTTCTGGATGAGGTGCAGAATATTCCGCATTGGGATAAGTTTGTACGGAGGTTGACTGATGCGAAATATAGGGTATATGTGACGGGCAGCAACGCGAAGATGCTGAGCAAGGAGGTGGCAACTACGCTGGGCGGACGTTTTTTTATCTATGACGCGTACCCATATTCATTCAAAGAGTATCTGACAGCGCAGCAGGTGGAACTGAAAGAGCATTGGGAGTATGACACGATACAGCGGAGCGAGGTGAAGCGACATTTGAATGAGTACTTCTTTTACGGCGGTCTGCCAGAGATCCTGTCGTTTAAAAACAAGCGGGCTATGCTTTCGAGCTTGTACCAAAAGATCTACCTGGGTGACATCTGTGCACGGAACAACATCAAGAATGACAGGGTGCTGAACATTCTAATCAAGAAGATGGCGGAGAGCGTGAAGCAACCACTGTCGTATAACAGGCTGAAGAACGTGATAGTTGCAACTGGGTCGCCCATCAGTGTGCCTACTACGATAGACTATGCGGTTTACGTCTCGGACAGTTGGCTGATACTACCTATGGAGAACGAGATTGGGAAACTGACGGAGAAGGAAATGCAGAAGAAATACTATTTCGTTGACAACGGGCTGCTGAACTTGTTCTTGATGAACTCAGAGACTTCACTGCTGGAGAATATGGTGGCGGTGGAACTGTGCAGGCGGTTTGGCAAAAAGAATGTGTTTTTCCTGAACGCGGAGAAGGAGATAGACTTCATTGTTCCTGACGAGAAAGTGGCTATTCAGGTGTCGTACAGCATCAAGGAGGACGCAACTTACAGCAGGGAGGTGCCGCCACTGGTGAAGTATGCCAAGGCGCACGAGGACTGGAAGTGCCTGCTGATTACTTATGATGAGGAGGGTGTGGAAGAGGGAATTCCCGTGGTGCCGGTATGGAAGTGGCTGATGGGGTTGTGAGTTCGGAGGAAGGACGGAATAAAGGTGCTATGGATAGACGGAAGAATGGAACACACTTCGTGGGAGTTGCGGAATTGCAGATTAACGGATCTACGGACTTTTAAGGAATATAAGATATGGCTTCTAAAATTAGATATACAGAAGAGTTCAAGAAAAAGGTAGTTGAAGAATATAAGAAAGGCGACCTGCCTCTTGAAGAAGTAACAGCTAAATATGGGCTGCCATCAGCTCTATTGCAAGACTGGATAAATAAGGATGATGTAAATAACATTTTCATTAGCTATGTAGAGAGGCCTGAAGAAAAGACATCTATCTTTACCAAGGTTAAAACATCATGTGTCATCGCTTTACAAAATCTCAAACCGTATGGCTGGTTGTTGGCAGGGTGCATACCATTATTAATATGCCTTACTCTCTTCATAAAATGTAATAAGAGGGTAGTAGAATCAGAGATAAACGAGAACCGGTACTCTATTGAAGTCAAGATGGATTCGCTGATAACTATCATTAACGAAATGAAAGGGGAGATAGGCAAATTGGGTGTGATCTTGGAAAAGATTGATAATGAACTTGAGATAAAAATTGCCCCCAATATGATTATCAATAACGATAATCGAAGTGTAAACAATAGAACAAGGAAAACAATTATTAAGAACAAAGATATGTAAAGACAGAAGAGAGAAAAGTAGTAATAAACGATAATACAAAGGTAATAATACCGAATGATACATGTTGTTGCCGTTG
This sequence comes from uncultured Bacteroidia bacterium, assembly GCA_902769525.1. Lineage (GTDB taxonomy): Bacteria > Bacteroidota > Bacteroidia > Bacteroidales > UBA932 > Egerieousia. The sequence continues at coordinate 3,376 of CACXPG010000015.1, read as the reverse complement.
CTCAAAAGATACGATTAGATGAAATTCGATTTTCTATATCATACATATACGCTGACCATTACTGTATTTGCCGCAGTGTTTGGTATGGCATATCCGCTCATCTTACAAGCCATAGAACGGATAGACCTAAAATACACATCATCTGTGCTTGCAACTGACTTGCGAAAAAGATGGCAGTTCAAGGCTTTCAATGTTTTGATAGTAGTATGTATCGCCTGTTTTGGCGTACTGACATACGTACTTGAATGTGTAGAGACTGCTCAATGGAAATATTACGTGGTGTCTGTGGCTGTTTGCCTTATTCTTTTACTGATGGTTGATGTGGTCCTTCTTGTTCAACAAATTATTTCCTATTATTCTCCTCTGGATTTATATGAACTGCTTAAGAAAAATGTAAAGAATAAAGATGCAAATGCTTTACTTGATTTAGCGAAATTTGCAGCTAAGACGGATGATTTTATGCTGTATGTTAATAGCTTGTCAGAAATAGTAGGGCTGTTTTATGAAGAGCAACAAGTGGCACCGAAGGATAAGCCAGTAGAGTATTCTTCAGAGCTATACGACATTCTGTCGAAAGTCGCTAAGAGAGTGGGTGACCCTACTCTGACTGATGACAGATACAACTATATTGGGTTTGTAAGAGTAGTGTATAATCATAGTTCAGATGGAGGTTTGTCACCTAATACTCAGCAAAAAATATGGGAGATGGTGAACAGGGCTGCCAAGGCTGGTAATACTGGGTGGTTCAGAGATTACTGGACATATGCTGACCAATACTATAGATTCTACCAGTTGGGTGGAAGAACCCCTTTGAGGGTCACTAACCTCAAAGATTTCTATCGCTATCATGTTATAATGGGTGGATTACTGGTTTATTTCAAGCGATATGAATGGCTTAGCCATATCATGCATTTCAGCCAGTCACAGCCAGAAAAGTTTGAACTGATACCTGGAACATTAGGGAAAATATTCGAGATGGTTTGGTTTGTAGCTGAGCTGAATGAACAACCTTTCGGGCTGTATCAGAAGTATCAGTTCATGGGATTGGAAGAAGGAGCTAAAATGGATGAAGCTATCGCAGGTTATGCATATCAGTACTTGGCACTTTTAATAATCAGGCTGTGGACCTACAACGATTATAATATCAATTATACTGATCCCTTGATTTTACCTATTGCGGATGAAGAGTATGTTGAGAATAATGAAAGAATGATAAATAGAGTAGAGTGGATGAAGAAAAACGTTGAGCGTTGGTATAATAATGGACTGGTAACTGAATTTGGTTTTGGAAGTGTTCCTGATGTAAATGATGTTAAGAGTAAACTAGATGAATATATTGATGTTTTAAAACAAAAAATAATTGAAATAGAGGCTCGTGACGAGGTCGATGAGAATAAGGCGAAGGTAATTAGGGATGAAATGATTGTGCGCAATACAAATACTTATTGTCCAATACCAATGAAGGAGGAGGCTAATTCTAATTTGGACGAGACTCTATATAATATACATTCAACACCTATTGAAGTGACAAATAGGATTGAAAAGCCCTATATCACAAAAGGTTCTAAGAAGGAATTGGGTAACTTCGGGGGTGCCTTGGTATATGAGTTGAATTTCAACATGCTCAACGAATATCTTAGAGCAGCTTTCTCAATGATGCCGTGTGCGTTTAGTTATAGTATAAATCAAAAAGATCTGCTAGACGCTATTGACAGACTTGAATTGCCAGAAGGATTTGTCATTGTTGATATAGGGAATGCACTGTATCGTTATGAGTTTAGAAACAAGATATCTATTGAAGGTGATAAGCATTCATATAAGAAATATGAGATTTTGAGCCTTGGAATGACAGGATTTTCCAATAGTTTATGGATTTTGCGAGAATCTGAACTCCCCTTTATGGAGATTGTTGAGACTGCTTTTACAAGAGGTGGCTATACAGAGATTGATGCGAATAACCATCTATATAGTAATATTGATAATATTAAACCGCCTTATGATGTTCAACTTGTGCAGACAATAAAAGTATATGCTCCAAAGGATTATGGAAATACATGTCTACTGAAGGTGATGTGTGATTATAGTGGAAATAAATATGAGTTGGATAAAGTAACGAATATCATTGAGGAAGTTGCTAAATGAAAGAAGTAATGTTCAACGGACGTAATATAATACCGTATTTACAATAGATGATTAAAACAAGAAAGACATTATGATGAATAAGAGGGCACTGGGCACTGTACAGAGTTTTGTGTAAATGACTAATTCTGGTAGTTGTCATAGTCTGATTCGGTCATTAAAGATAGCAATAAACTGGCTAAGGACAATGCCCCAATTTTTGACGGGCATTGTCCATTTCTTTTCAATCTCCTGTATAGCAAGGGAAATGGACTTCTTGACGGCATCGTCACCTGGATATGAGAGCTTGGTTTTTGTGTATTTGCGGATATTCCCGTTAAGATTCTCTATCAGGTTCGTGGTGTAGATAATCTGCCTGATTTCCACAGGGTAATCGAAGAAAGTGGTCAGATAGTCCCAGTTGTCCCGCCAGCTTTTGACGGCATAGCGGTATTTAGCTCCCATTTCTCCTCAAACTTGTCCAAGGCGTATGCGGCAGCCTCTTTATTTGGCGCTCCGTAGATTTCTTGAAGGTCTTTTGCAAAAACCTTCAAGTCTTTGTAGACCACATATCTGCAGCTGTTGCGGATCTGATGGACAACGCATATCTGGGTGGCGGCTTGCGGGAATACTGTCCGGATTGTTTCTGTAAAGCCGTTAAGGTTGTCGGTACAGGTTATCAGTATATCTTCCACTCCCCAGGCTTTCCAGAGGGCGGTTCTGCCATTCTAGGGCAGCCTGGGTCACCTTGTTGGTTATGACGGAAATGGCCGAGCTGGACAGGTTCACCTGATAGATGTCCCGCATCTCCCCTTCTATGTCGGAGACGCTCATCCCCTTGGCGTAGAGAGAGATGACAAGTTTCTCAAGGGAGAATCCGCGATGGGAGTGGCAGGGGACGGCCAGAGGCTCGAAGGTGCCGTTGCGGTCGCGGGGAACTTCTATCTCATGTTCCCCGTGGACAGTCTGGATTGTCTTGGAATAGCTTCCGTTATGTGAATTGCCGCTGTTGTTTCCAGAAGGGTCGTTCTTCCTGTAGCCCAGGTGGACATCCATCTCTCCCTGAAGAAGGCGCTCGTATAACTGGGCGTGAAGGTCGTTCATAAAACGCTCCACATCTTCTTCTGTATGAAGCTGTTTCAGAAACTCGTCGTTGAAAACTCCTTCAGGAAGGGAATACTTGCGGGATAAATCAACTTTTTCTTTTTTCTTTGGCATCGCTAGTGTTTGTGTTTCCATTGGTTTGGCTGGTTAAAGT
>CACXPG010000014.1 GCA_902769525.1 uncultured Bacteroidia bacterium | reverse complement strand
AATGGTTGACATTTTGAGCAAAGATCAATTATTGCTCCAAAAGACTATAGACTTATGTCGCACTAAAATTCTTGATCTTGCCATCCATGGCAAACTCGTCCCCCAGGAACCTAACGATGAACCTGCAATTGAGCTTCTTAAACGCATAAACCCTAACTTCAAACCTTCCGATAACCTTCATTATGAGGGAGACATCCCTTCAGGATGGACTCTATGCTGTTTAGAAGATGTACTCGATTATGAACAGCCTCAAGCCTATATTGTAAAAACGGTTGATTATTCGGATGATTTCCAGACTCCAGTCCTTACTCCTGGGAAGTCCTTTGTTTTAGGATACACAAGCGAAACATTCGGAATCTGCAATAACCTTCCCGTGATAATTTTCGATGATTTTACAACAGAGTCAAAGTATGTTGACTTTCCTTTTAAGGTAAAGTCATCAGCTATGAAAATTCTGCATGCACGTGGTAGTATAGATCTTCAATATTTAGCGCTCTTTATGAGCATAACTAGGCTCGTTGGTGACACACATAAACGGTATTGGATTTCCGAGTATTCAAAAATACCAATCCCTATTCCACCCTTACTAGAGCAACGAAGAATAGTGTCTGCGGTAAAAAATCTTTTCACGCAGTTGGATCTTCTAGTCACCAATATTATAAGCGATTAGCGAAACGAGTTGATTAAACTCGGCAATTTCCGATAAGATTCTTTTTTGTTCCTCATATGGTGGTATCATCACAGTCAAATCCAGTATATCTTCTCGAGAGATTCCCGGAATGATTCCTCTAGCCGCCTTTTTTAATTTTTCTATTGATGCTTTGATAAGAAGTTCGAGGTATTTGGGACGTATATAGTTAGGGGCTTTGCTTCTAATTGCCATAAACTGCCTTGCAATATGGATATCTCCAACAGTGTTATGAAGAACCTCGCCGACCGTTCCTTTGCACGAGAGTAAAACATCTTCTTCCTTTGAGATTACTTCAGGGGTTTCGGTCCAGCGAAAAAACTTTAAACAGCCATCCTCAATGCAACTGGCTCCAACTAAATATGGCAAACCATGTCCTTCTGAGTTGCATCGAGTAGTTTCAAGGTCTCTACCAGAGAGAAGATCTATAATACTCTTAAACTGCACGACCACCCATCCGCTAGGGCATTCCTCATAATGAAGGATATCAGAAGAAAAATGAGCTATTACTATAGCTTCATTTTCAAATCTTTTCTTACTTTTGTGTTACTGGTTCTCCATCCACGATCAAATGGAACTGTGTTATAACTAATGAAGTATGGATTACGTGAGGTTGAATGTGAAGACAGTTCCTTCTTTTGAACCTGAAACAAATCAGGAGCATACAGCATATACTGTCTACCGCATTTGTGGTGGTGATAAGGAATTGCAATATGCAGCTGGATGGACTTTAAGAGACGCTATCGGAGTGTTCTGCTCCAAATATTTTATTCAGCGAGATATCATCCAACTTATTCGACCTTTCCGTACACAGAAAGAGGTCTGGAATGAGTGCTGTTGGGTATAGTTGGGAAGAGAATCTTATTGCGTTTTACATTCTATCAGAAGATACGGATTATTTAGATGTCCAATTTGATTGGATGTCAGGAGGACTTAGTGCCATTCACAAGGACCATTGCTTTGATAAAAGCATGGGACCATTTGGTTGTAAACGTGGAGATTATGAAAGGCATGTCACTGATGTGATGAGAAATAATGGTCATAGAATCCTTCTCCTATCCGAAGACAGTCATAATAGTTTGTTCAAACAGTTTGACGGACTACTAGATGGCTTAAATCTGGAAATAAAAGCAGTTGAAGGTAATGGCAGATGGTCAACAAGAACAAAGATATACGATGCTGTAAAACAAGGAGCAGAGAGTCTTATTCTTTACTACCCTGATGTCAACTTGTTTAATTATAAGAAGGTATTAGAAAGTTGGCTTATGTATGAAAAGTTTAGTAAGCAAAAGACTCAATCGATAACGAGGGTCATCGCAGTGATATATGACGCTATGATAGAAATAGTAAAACCACCTCGGTAGCAAGGTGGTTTTTAGAAGATTTCCGGTTCCGGGTTACAGGAGGGCTACCCCTTTACCTATAACCCCTTCAATCTTCCAATGCAAATATAGTTAGTTTTTTGAAATACCAAGAAAATGAGTAAGACTTTTAAAGTATTTTTAGAAGATTTGGGGCTGGCGGACAATACTGTACAGTCTTATGTGTGGACGGTAAACTATTTTATATCTAATTATGGTCTCGTAAACAGAGAGAACCTTTTTGCTTTCAAAGGCTTTCTTATGGAACACTTTAAGCCACAGACGGTTAATCTTCGTCTTCAGGGGATAAATAAGTATTTGGAATTTTTAAAGAAAGACAAACTAAAGATGAAGTTTGTCAAAGTTCAACAGAAGAATTACTTGGAGAATGTTATTAGTGATGCAGACTACAGATTTCTCAAGAAGAGATTAAAGACTGATGGTTATTTAGAATGGTATTTCGTCGTGTGGTTTATGGCTGCCACAGGAGCTAGAATCAGCGAGCTTTTGAAAATAAAAGTTGAACATGTAGAAGTCGGTTATTTGGATATCTACACAAAAGGCGGAAAAATCAGAAGATTATACATACCTAAAAGATTAAGGGAGGAAGCTTACACATGGCTTAAAGATAAAGGATTAGGTTCCGGATATGTTTTTAGAAATAAATATGGTAAAGTCATTTCTGCTAGAGGAATCTCTCAACAACTAAAACATTTCGCCGTAGAATACGGTATAGATCCTAAGGTTGTATATCCTCACTCATTTCGTCACAGATTTGCTAAGAATTTCCTAGAGAAATACAATGATATTGCATTCCTGGCTGATTTGATGGGACACGAAAGCATTGAGACCACTCGTATATATCTACGAAAAACGGCAACGGAACAGCAAAAAATTGTAGATAAAATCGTTACCTGGTAATAAAAAGGAGCTGAGCGATTGATTTGCACAACTCCTCGACGGTTTTACCCGTCGCTCCGTTCTAGTATCGAGGCTCTACTCAACTCCTTTTGTTGCAAAGTAAAGTATTCTTTTCCTTAAGCGCAATTATTTCCGAAAAAATCTAGTACAGAAAACAGTTTTTCTATTTTTTCGACTATTCTTTGCTGCTCCATTAAAGGAGGCAGAACAAACACAATTTTTTTCATCGCTTCTTGCGTGAGTTTTAGTCTTGTCGAGCCTGTCATGTATGGGTGATAATCTATATAATTCAAATAATAAAGGAAGAAGTTGTTATTAATCTTTGGAGACAGAATGTGTGCATGATTATTAACCCAAATCTTTCCAGAAACAGAATATGCTTTAGCTGCAAAGGAATCAAGAAATGGTGCGCCATCCTCACCTAAAAGGATATAATCGCCGTTTAATAGATAATCATTAATTGTCCCGACTTGACCAGTAGCTCCATAATACGGATACTTATTTTCGCTTGACTCACTTCTCGCTGCACGTTCTTTTGCATTAATTGGTCTTCTTTGTGAATCGAGAATAACACATATATCTTCTAGATGACATTTAATCCAACTTTTTGGTAAAGAATCATTATAATGAAGGTTATCGGAAGGTTTGAAATTAGGGTTAATACGTTTAAGAAGCTCTATTGCTACGAGTTTGCCATGGATGGCAAGATCAAGAATTTTAGTGCGACATAAGTCTATAGTCTTTTGGAGCAATAATTGATCTTTGCTCAAAATGTCAACCATTGAGAACAGCGAATCTATACAATTGCATATTCTGTTCTGCTCTGCAATAGGTGGTATTGGATAAAACCATGATGTAATGTGATTGTTGTTTATGGACGGAGAATTGTCTCCTTTCATATATTGATTAAGACCTTCCACAACATAATCAGATAACATTAAATAGTAGCAATACTTGCTATCAATCGCATTTGAGCATCTACATACATAAAAACCTGTCGACGCAATGCATCCGTCAGATTCAACTCGTGCGATATTCCTAAGATACGGTCTAACCATAGAGAATAAAACATCACCCTGACAGACAAGTCTTGTAGCTCTACTTGGAGCGTTTTTCACATGAGGTGAAGTACTTTCCATTGGAAGAAAAACATCGTTTCCTCTACACCACACCCAGCCTTTGGGGAGAGCAAATAGAACTTCCTTCGGATAATGGGATATATTGGAAGATATTGTTTACAAAACAACTATATTTGTATACCAGAATTAAATAAGTTGTTATGCGCTTATATCAGCATTCAAAGGGAAAAATAATGGCAGTCAAAGAAAAGCCATTTAAACTAGAGAAAGAGATTCAGACACTTGTTGAGAACAATTTGAGACAATTGATGGATCTAGATTTTGTTCAGACAGAACTAACTGTTCAAGAATCCCGGTTTGACACTCTTGCTTTTGATACAACCACTAAGTCATTTGTCATTATTGAGTATAAGAAAGATTCCTCCACTAGCATCTTTGATCAAGGAGTCTCTTATCTCAATCAAATGCTTAAAAACCAAGCAGAATGTGTATTAGCATATAACAATGCAAAGAAAACTAATTTCTGCAAAAGTGATTTCGATTGGTCTCAATCTCGTATAATCTTCATTTGCCGGGAATTCAGCGAGAAACAAAAGATGGCTACAGATTTCAAAGATCTTTCAATAGAGCTTTGGGAAATTCGTCGTTTTGCTAATGATACAATATTGTTCAATCCGATAGGCAAATCAAAACATGCGGCAAATATCTCAACTTTGATGAAATCCTCTGACAAAACAAAAGATATTATCAATAAAACAATCCCTTATTCTGAAGATACTTTATTCAAAGGAATACCTGATGAAATACACGAGCTCTATGGGAAATTCCGAGATGGAATTTTATCCCTTGATTCTGATATAGTAACAAAGTTCACAAAACTATATGCTGCTTTCAAGAAGAATGGTTCTAATATATGTGATCTTGAACCTTTTAAGAATTCGCTTTGTATTTTCATCAATCTCACAAAAGGTGAACTTAAAGACGGATTAGGATTAGCGGTTGATGTATCTAATATCGGACATCACGGAAATGGAGATTATCGCATTCAGGTTCGTGATGCAGAACAATTCGAATATATTCTTAGCTTAATAAAGCAGGCCATCAAATAAGAGAGGATTTTATCAAATCCAGGTTCCATTGGACAATCAGAGTTGTATTATCTAGTTTATTGGCTGATGTCCGATTTATAGGCTCACTTACCTGAATTCATAGATGAATCTCAGCAGTTATGGGGGTAGCGGTGGGAGCAGTATTTTTGCTCCCACCGTTGTTTTTCAGGAGTGTTTCTAGGGTCGTATTCGCTGATGATGCAGCCAGTGTAAAGGTCTGTGGCAATTTCTTCTATGATGTCCAGAAGTTCAAGGTTGCCGGTAAAGTGTGTTGGAATGGAGTTGCGGCCAAGAAGGGAGCCAATGATGTTGCCGCAGACGGCACCGGTAGAATCGCTGTCGCCGGAGTGGTTGACGCTGCTGATGATTGCATCTTCAAAAGAATTGCAGTGCTTGACGGCGCTGTAGACAGCAATTGCAAGAGCCTCGTGGCCGGTCCAGCCACCGCCTATGGACTCAATGGCTATGTGGTCAGGAGTGTCTTTCCCGGCAAGGTCTATGGCTTTCTTGATAAGTTCCTGCTGAGTAGCTATATGATTAGGCCATAGTTCTTTGTATGTCTTGTTGTCGTCAGGGGCAGACTCAATTGAACCAATCTCTTCGGCTGCATTTTCTATCAGAGAGGCAAGGCTATTTTGGGTATCTTCATTATCTGCACTTCCAGCCAGAATCTTCATCAGAATGTGATTGTGAAGAGCAGAAGGAATGAAGCCTAGCGGATGCTTGTGGGTTAGTCTGGCAGCTTCAGCGGCGCACATGTCGCAATAAAGGATATTGCCATCTGCATAGCTGTGGAGAAAATCAAGAAGGGCAAGCGGGGCTGTGCGCATCACTCCCCCGCAGCCGCAGCTGTCATTGACAGGAGTCTCGTTTTTTTCCAAAACCATAAGGGCAGAAAGACAGGTGTTGCCGGGAGCGCGCCTTGAGTAGAGCTGAGGGATATCCATCAGCCAGGAATCAACCCTCTCGTTTTTCTTTCTTTTTGTCCACTGCTGAGTGTGAAGCCAATCCAGATATGTCCAATGGCAATAGGTATCTATGCGGCCCATAATGCCTCTCATATAGCCTCTGGTCATTCCCAGGAGAATGCCCGCAGCAGTGAAAAGAGACATCTGGGTGTCATCTGAGATCAGGGCAAGGCCCTGCTTGTCAAGTTGATAACGGGTAATCCCGCGAGACCCGAACTTGCGTTCAATTTCCTGCCAGCTGTTGAACTCAATGGCATAGCCCAGGGCATCTCCCACAGCCCCGCCAACCATGCATCCTAACACACGGTCTTTATCCTTGTCTTTCTGACTTTTGTCTTTCATTATTTGCCTGCAGCCTTCGGAGTCCAGTTCTTGAAAAAGCGCATGACTTTTTCCTTGTTGTATCCTTCTCCTTCTTCAAGGAAGCTGGAGTCCTGGATGTGAAGGACTTTTCCTGACTTGTCAAGGACAATGAACACAGGATAGCCGAAGCGTCCGGCATTGTCCAGGCGCTTCATCAGGGCAGCGGCCCTTTTTGCGACAGCCTCGTCTTTGCTCTTGGCCATTCTCGGGTTATAGTTTACGTGGATGTAGACATAGTTGTCGCTGATGAACTTGCTGATCTCGGCGTCATTTGTTATGTAATCTGCGAACTTGAGGCACCAAGGGCACCAGTTGCCGCCAAGCTGGCAAATCACGTACTTGCCCTCTTTCCTGGCCTGGGCAACGGCCTTGTCTATCTGCTCGAGCTGATTGATCTGCTCGTCATAGACTTTTTTCAGGCCCTGCTGCTTCTGAGGTGTCTGGGCACTTAAAGATGCGGAAACGAACAATGCCATAGCGGCAAGGAGAATGATTCTTTTCATATTATGCTATCTGTTGTTTATTCTCAGCGATTATCAGTTACGTAAGCAAATATAATAAAATGCAATCCGAATTGCTACATTTGCAAACTGGAAATGAAGTTCAAAAGCCGTGGCATATTGATATTGTGCATTGCTGTGCAAGTGATGTTTTCCCTGCAGACAAGGGCCTATTGCCAGGACCCTGGGCAAAAGGAAGACACCACATCTGTCAACACACTCTCTTCCATAACAGTGGCGGCGGAGAGAATCGTCAAGGAAATCTCCCCGGCACAGGTGCTCACAGGAGAAAAGCTTCAGAGACTGTCTTCTTTTTCCGTAGCTGACGCGATCAGGTATTTTTCCGGGGCGCAGATAAAGGACTACGGCGGAGTGGGCGGGCTCAAGAGCGTGAACATCAGAAGCCTGGGCAGCCAGCACGTGGGAGTGTTCTACGATGGAATAGAAATAGGCAACGCCCAGAACGGAATCGTGGATCTGGGAAGGTTTTCCCTTGACAATATGGAAGCCGTGTCGGTCTACAACGGTCAGAAAAGCTCCATATTCCAGCCGGCCAAAGACTTTTCAAGCGCAAGCGCTGTCTATCTCCAGCCCAAGTATCCGGTATTCGCCCCGGGCAGGAAGGACAACATTTCCGTGGGCTTCAAGACAGGCTCGTTCGGATTGCTGAACCCGGCGTTTCTGTGGGAGAGAAAACTCACAGACAGGCTGACTCTCAGCGCTTCGACTGAATATATGTACACTACCGGGCGCTACCGTTTCACCTATTCCACCAAAGGCGGCTACGACACTACAGCCACCCGAAGAAACGGAGACGTGAGGATGGAAAGAGTGGAACTGGGCCTGTTCGGGATAACAGACGGCGGCCACTGGAAGGTGAAGGCCTATTTCTACGACTCGGAAAGAGGATATCCCGGGGCATCGGTCAGGGAAGAGCCCGGGAAGTTCCGCCACCAGGACCGCCAGTGGGATGACAGTTTCTTCCTTCAGGCATCGCTCAAGCAGAAGTTCTCCCAGCGATACAGCCTGCTTCTGAACGGAAAATACGCCTATGACTTCCTTCACTACCTGTCTGACCCGAGAGAGGACGTGACCACTATGTACATCAACAGCCATTTCCGCCAGAATGAAGGATATTTATCTGCTGCACATCTGTTTACAGTAACTCCTTGGTGGAGCGTTTCGCTGTCTGACGACATATCGCTCAACAAACTGAACGCAGACCTGGCGGACTTTGTCTACCCTACCCGGTACAGTTTCCTGAACGCCATTGCCACTTCACTGTCTTTCGAGAAATTCAAGATTCAGGCAAGCCTGCTTCACACTTATGTTAAAGACAGGACAAAGCTTGAATCCGCCCAGGCATCCAGCCGCAGCCGCTTCACTCCTTCTGTTGTGGCGTCTTACAGGCCTTTCGGGAAAACCGACCTGACATTCAGGGCTTTCTACAAGAGAATCTTCCGCCTTCCTACATTCAACGACCTCTACTACACATTTGTGGGGAACAAGTATCTGAAGCCGGAGTTCACCACCCAGTACGACCTGGGATTCGTCTATCGCAAGGAGTTCAGAGGCAGCTTCGTCAAAGGAATAGAGGCCCAGGCGGACGCTTACTATAACACTGTCAAGGACAAGATTGTGGCCCTGCCGGCATCCAACCAGTTCCGCTGGACGATGCTAAACTTCGGAAAGGTGGAAATCCTGGGAATTGACGCCGCTCTCCAGGGAGCGTTCAATGCCTGCGGCATAGACTTTTCAAGCCGCCTTACCTATACCTACCAGAAAGCAATGGACGTTACCGACAAAACCAGCCAGTGGTACAAGGGACAGATCCCCTACATCCCGTGGCACAGCGGAAGTGTCATAGTTTCTGCGGACTACAGGGGCTGGGCACTGACCTACAGTTTCATATACACGGGAGAAAGATACGAGTCCGTAGCCAATATCGTGGAAAACTACGCTCCGGCCTGGTACACTCACGACATGGCCGTTTCCAGAGACTTCATCCTCGGCAGAAAGTCTTTGCCGAAGAGGCTGAAAGTGGCCCTGGAGATAAACAACATTTTCAACCAGCAGTACGAGGTGGTGCAGTGCTACCCTATGCCAGGCACCAACTTCAAGATTCGCCTGAGGCTTGATTTATAGAAAGATGAGAAGAAACGCCATATACGGAAAGACATTTGTTGTTGCCATCGCGGTTATGGCAATGGCTGTGCTTTTCTCATGCCGGAAGGAATACGGGACAATAGAGCCGACCGTAACTCCTACCCCGATATCCGAATCAGGAGACTATACCGGATTCTATCTTCTGTGCGAAGGCAATATGGGCAGCAACAAGGCAACCCTGGACTACTACGACTACTCGACCGGCATCTATTCCAAGAACATCTTCCCTAAGGCCAACCCTTCTCTTGCCAGGGAGCTCGGCGATGTGGGAAACGACCTTAAAATCTACGGCGAAAAGCTCTACGCGGTTATCAACTGCTCTCACTTCGTGGAGGTTATGGATGTGCACAGCGCAAAGCATATCACCCAGATATCCATTCCGAACTGCCGCTATATAACCTTCAGCGGCAAGTACGCCTATGTCAGTTCATACGCCGGGCCTGTGGAGATGGACCCTAATGCCAGAAAGGGCTATGTGGCCAAGATAGACACCACAACTCTTGAAGTCGTCGCTGAATGTGTGGTGGGGTACCAGCCAGAAGAAATGGCTGTGGCGGGAAACAAGCTGTATGTGGCAAACTCCGGTGGCTATATGGCCCCTAACTACGACAACACCGTTTCCGTTATAGACCTCAGCCAGTTCAAGGTTATAAAGACAATAACCGCCGGCATCAATCTCCACCGGATGGCAAAGGACCGCTTCGGCAACATTTACGTTTCGTCCAGGGGAGACTACTCAAGCATTCCGTCCAAAACCTTCGTGATAAGCACAGCAACGGACGAGGTTGTCGAGACTCTGGACCTGCTTCCTAACTCCGGCATGGCAGCCTGCGGCGATTCTCTCTACGTCTATAGCGCAGAATGGAGCAACGCCCTCAGCAAGAACGTTGTAACCTATGCCATCTACAATACCGCGACCAGAAACATAGATTCCAGGAGCCTGATAACAGACGGAACGGAACAGAGTATCAGAACTCCTTACGGAATAGCGGTCAACCCTGCCACCAGAGATTTTTTCATCGCCGATGCAAAAGACTATGTCACTCCTGGAACACTGTACTGCTTCTCAAAAGAAGGGAGGCTGAAATGGAAGGTTACAACTGGAGACATTCCGTCGCACATAGCCTTCACCACAAACCCTGTCAAGCTTCAGTAAAGGCTATTTGCTTTTTGCCCTCGGATGGGCGCTCTTGTAGATTTCCTTGAGTTTCTCGAACGAATTGTGGGTATAGACCTCGGTGGCCGCCAGTGAAGAGTGGCCCAGCACTTCCTTGATGCTGTTCAGGTCCGCCCCGTTGTTCAGAAGCGCCGTTGCAAAACTGTGGCGCAGAGTGTGTGGAGTTTTCTTCCCCGATATGCCCTTGATCGAGGAAAGTTCATTCTTGACGATTCTGTTGACAAACTCCACATAAGCAGGACCGCCCTTGTCCGTCAAGAAGAATGCTTCTGTGTCCGGCTTTTCTTCCAGAAATGCTTTTCTCACTACGAGGTAGTCCCCGATCTTTTCGCACAGAGAGTCAACTATCGGGATGAACCTTTGCTTGTTGCCTTTTCCGATTATGCTTATGGTGCGGCGGGAAAGGTCTATGTCGCCTGTTCTCAGCGAAGCGGCCTCGGCTCGTCTGAGACCGGTATCAAAAAGCATAGTGACAATTAGCCTGTTCCTGACGGAGGCATAGTCGTCTGCCACAGGACTGTCGAAATACTGCTTCAGGGCTTCTGGAGTGAAGAAAGACGGAAGACGCTTCTTCTCTTTGGGACGGGTGACTTCTTTAACCGGATTGGAGGGCAGCATATCCTGCTTAACCAGGTATGAGCAGAAGGTGCTCAGCGCGCTCAGGTGCAGATTCACCGTTCTTGGGTCCAGGTTGCGGTCCATCATGGAAGACACGTAGCCGCGGATCACCTGGAACTTGAGAGAATCCAGAATCTCCTTGTCGGGAATGCTGGATGCAGAGCCTGCGGTGTTTTCAGGCAAGGCAAACCTCAGAAAATCCTCCACGGCATCAGCATAGATCTTTGCCGTCCGCAAAGAATAGCGTCTTTTGACTGTCAGGTAATCCAGAAAATCGGTGAAGCATCCCATACATTGCAAATATAGAATAAAAAAAGAGGAACGGATAACCCATTCCTCTTAACTTTCCGGAGTCTTGTCCGCTGAGTATGACAATTACTCCTCGCTAATCTGAAGGTGCTTTACATAGATAGCCTTCATCAGCTGCGCACGCTTCTTTACAGAAGGCTTCTCAAAGGTCTTGCGATCTCTGAGCTCGCGGATGATGCCTGTCTTCTCAAACTTTCTCTTAAACTTCTTCAGTGCTCTCTCTATGTTCTCGCCGTCCTTGATTGGAACGATAATCATGCTTTATACCACCTCCTTTTTCTTTTGCGGGGTGCAAAGATATAAAAATTTCTTGCTTCCAAGCAAATTTGTCATAAAAAACGCTCTTTCAAAAGATTTGTCATCAAGTGAGACTGAACCTTAAAAAATAAAAGAAAAAATGTTATATTTGCTGAATATTGTAAACACGCAATTTTTTATTGGAAACTAATATTAATACACCTATCAAACAACAGTAATAATATGGCAGAGAAATTATTTACTGAGTTTCCTCCCGTTCCCAAACAGGTATGGGAAGATGCTATAATCAAGGATTTGAAAGGTGCCGACTATCAGAAGAAGCTCGTTTGGAGAACTATGGAAGGTTTCTCCGTACAGCCTTATTACCGTGCAGAAGACCTGAAAGGTCTGAAGGAAGTGGGCGGAAAGGCAGGAGAGTTTCCTTTTGTAAGAGGCACCAAAGACGACAACAACTGGCTGATCCGTCAGGACTATCTGGTTGGTAAGGACTTCAAGGCAGCTAACGCACTGGCTCTTGACGGTATGATGAAGGGAGTGACCGCTCCGGGATTCGACCTCAGCCAGACCGAGAAAGTCCTCAAGGCAGACATGAAGGCTCTCCTGAACGGAATCGAACTTAAGGCCGTTGAGGTTAACTTCAAGGGATGCAAGGACTTGTCAGTCCTGAAGAATTTCATAGCAGTGGCAAAGGAGAAGGGCGCCAAGGCATCCGCCATCAGGGCCTCTTTCGACTATGACCCTCTGAAAGAGCTTAACGCCAACGGAGTTTGGAGCAAGGCAGATGCAGCAAAACTTCTGGTAAAGGCCATCGAGCTCGTAAAGGACTTCCCTCACATTACCGTAGTAGGCGTTTACTCATACGCTTTCAACGATGCCGGAAGTACTATCACCCAGGAACTGGCTTACGGAATGAATATGGGCAGCGAGTATCTGAATCTCCTGCAGGAAGCCGGCGTAAAGGTTGACGAGGCTGCAAAGAGAATCAAGTTCACCGTATCCATCAGCGGCAACTACTTTATGGAAATTGCCAAGTTCAGGGCAGCCAGACTGCTTTGGGCAAACATCGTGAAGGCTTACGGAGCAAAGAAGGAAGACAGCTGCAAGATCAAGGTTCACGCCGTTACAAGCGCCTGGAACCAGACAGTTTACGATCCTTACGTAAATATGCTCCGCGATACCACCGAGGCAATGAGCGGCGCTATCGGAGGAGTTGACTCAATGGAAGTACTTCCTTTCGACCACGCTTACAAGAAGCCGGGCGAGTTCTCCAACAGAATCGCGCGCAACGTTCAGAGCCTGCTTCTGGACGAGAGCCACTTCAACAAGGTAGTGGACCCGGGTGCAGGATCTTATTACATCGAGGAACTCACCGATGCAGTTGCAAAGACTTCCTGGGACCTGTTCAACTCTATCGAGAAGGCCGGCGGATATGTAGAGGCTTTCAAGGCCGAGAAGATCCAGGACAGCATCAAGGAAACATCTCTCAAGAGAGATTCCAACATCGCCACCAGAAGAGACACTCTCCTTGGAACCAACCAGTTCCCTAACTTCACCGAGGTTGTGGAGAAGGAAGTTACCAAGAAGGTCGTAACCCGCAAGGCCGCTCCTAAGAAGAAGGCCGGAATGGTTGGACGTCCTCTCGAGGTTTACAGAGGCGCAATGGCTTTCGAGGAACTGAGGTTCAAGACAGATAAGGCCGCTAAGCGTCCTATGGCTTTCATGGTTACTTACGGAAACCTGGCTATGTGCCGCGCAAGAGCGCAGTTCGCCTGCAACTTCTTTGCAGTAGCCGGATTCCAGGTAGTTGACAACAACCGTTTCAACTCTCCTGAGGAAGGAGCAAAGGCCGCCCTCAAGGCAAAGGCAGACATCATCGTAGCCTGCTCATCTGATGACGAGTATGCAAACGAGGTTCCTGCAATCGCCAAGATCGTGGGCAAGAAGGGAATCGTTGTTGTGGCAGGAGATCCTGAATGCAAGAACGATCTTATCGCCAAGGGTATAGAGAACTTCATCAGCGTCCGCAGCAACGTGCTCGAGACTCTGAAGGGTTATCAGGAAAAACTTATCAAATAAGGGGAGGAAAAGTTATGCGTCCAAAATTCAACGATTTAGTATATAAGTCAGCTGCAAAACCTGCAGCAAAGAAGGGTGCAGCAAAGAAGGAAGTTCTTTGGAATACCCCTGAGAAGATAGCAGTGAAGACCAACTACACTGCAAAAGACCTGGAAGGAATGGAGCATCTGCATTATGCTGCAGGTGTGGCTCCTTTCCTGAGAGGACCTTACAGCACGATGTATGTCCAGAAGCCTTGGACCGTACGCCAGTACGCAGGTTTCTCCACCGCAGAAGAGTCAAACGCGTTCTACAGAAGGAACCTGGCCGCCGGCCAGAAGGGTCTTTCCGTAGCGTTCGACCTCCCTACCCATAGAGGATACAACGCTGATAACCCAAGAGTTGTCGGCGATGTCGGAAAGGCTGGCGTGAGCATCTGCTCCGTAGAGGATATGAAAATCCTCTTCGACCAGATTCCTCTTGGAAAGATGTCAGTATCCATGACTATGAACGGAGCCGTTCTCCCTATCATGGCCTTCTACATCGTGGCAGGTCTGGAGCAGGGAGTGAAGCTCGAGGAGATGGCCGGTACAATCCAGAACGACATCCTCAAGGAGTTCATGGTACGTAACACCTACATCTACCCTCCTGAGTTCAGTATGAGAATCATCGGCGACATCTTCGCCTACACTTCCCAGTATATGCCTAAGTTCAACTCCATCTCCATTTCCGGTTACCACATGCAGGAAGCAGGTGCAACCAACGACATCGAGATGGCCTACACCCTGGCAGACGGTCTGGAATATCTCCGTACCGGTATCAAGGCTGGCATCCCTGTAGACAAGTTCGCTCCTAGACTTTCATTCTTCTGGGCAATCGGAACCAACCACTTCATGGAGATTGCAAAGATGAGGGCAGCCAGAATGCTCTGGGCAAAGATCGTCAAGCAGTTCAATCCTGAGAACCCTAAGAGCCTCAGCCTTAGAACTCACTGCCAGACTTCAGGATGGAGCCTTACCGAGCAGGATCCTTTCAACAACGTTGCAAGAACCTGCATCGAGGCAATGGGAGCAGCCCTGGGACACACCCAGAGTCTGCACACCAACGCTCTGGACGAGGCTATCGCTCTGCCGACAGACTTCTCCGCACGTATCGCGCGTAACACCCAGATCTACATCCAGCAGGAGACTCAGGTTTGCCGCTCTATCGACCCTTGGGCAGGTTCATACTACATCGAGAGCCTGACCAACGAGCTGGCTCACAAGGCTTGGGAACATATCCAGGAAGTCGAGAAACTCGGAGGTATGGCAAAGGCCATCGAGACCGGTATTCCTAAACTGAGAATCGAGGAAGCCGCTGCAAGAAAGCAGGCAAGAATCGACTCCGGCGAGGAGACCATCATCGGTCTGAACCGCTACCGTCTCGAGCACGAGGACCCTATCAAGATCCTTGACATCGACAACACCAAGGTTCGCCAGCAGCAGGTTGCTCGTCTGGAGAAACTCTACAAGACAAGAGACAACGAAAAAGTTAAACAGTGTCTGGCCGCTATCACCGAGTGCGTAAAGACCAAGAAGGGCAACCTTCTGGCACTTGCAGTCGAGGCCGCTAAGGCAAGGGCATCTCTGGGAGAGATTTCCGACGCTTGCGAAGAGGTAGTTGGAAGATACACAGCAAAGATCCGTATGAATGTAGGTGTTTACTCATCAGAAGTAAAGAAGGACAGCGAGTTCGAGAAGGCAAAGAAGATGGTTGCCGAGTTCGCCAAGAAGGAAGGAAGACAGCCTCGTATCATGGTTGCCAAGCTTGGACAGGACGGTCACGACCGTGGCGCAAAGGTTGTCGCCACCGGTTATGCAGACTGCGGATTCGACGTGGATATGGGACCTCTGTTCCAGACCCCGGCGGAAGCTGCAAAGCAGGCTGTCGAGAACGACGTCCACATCGTTGGCGTTTCCTCTCTGGCAGCAGGCCACAAGACTCTCGTTCCTCAGATTATCAAGGAACTGAAGAAGCTTGGAAGAGAGGACATCATAGTTGTAGCCGGCGGAGTTATCCCTGCACAGGACTATGACGCTCTCTACAAGGCAGGTGCAGCCGCTATCTTCGGCCCTGGAACAAGAATCTCCTACTCTGTAATCAAGATGATGGAGCTTCTCAACCAGAGGTTCGAGAAATAATCCTGGCCCATTGCCTGAAATTAAGGATGCCGTAGTTTTTGCGGCATCCTTTTTTTATATTTGTATTGACAAACACCTGACATTATGAAACTAAGGATTCTTGCAACAGTATTTGCCTCGGCGACGATGCTCTGCAGCGCTTTCGCCTTTGGGCAGGGAAAGATCATATCGCTTGAATACAAGACGTCTATGGACCTGTATCCGGGAACAGAGAGGAACGTCAAGGTCTATATCCCCGAGCAATATGAGGGCAAGGAACCGGCCTGCCTTTTCATCGGGCTTGACGGTATCACCTGCAACGCCCCGAAGGTCTTTGACAAGCTTATCGCAGAGGGCAAGATGCCGGTTACCATAGGCATTTTCGTCCAGCCGGGAGTTATCAGGGGAAAGGACGGGAATGTCATCCGCTACAACCGTTCAAATGAATTTGACTTTACCGACGGAAGGTTTGCCGAATTCCTTGACACGGAGATAGTTCCGTTCGTCGAGAAAGAAGCCGGAGTAAAAGTTTCAAAGAATCCTGACCAGAGGGCCATCTTCGGGCTTTCGAGCGGCGGAATAGCCGCCTTCAACGCCGCGTGGATGAGGCCAGACCTTTTCCGCAGGGTTTACAGTGGAGTTGGAACCTTCGTCAGTATGAGGGGCGGCAACGACCTTCAGGTGTTTGTGCGCAAATGCGAGCCGAAGCCACTGAGGATCTGCCTTCAGGACGGAAGCCAGGACGTGTGGAACGCCACCTTCGGACATTGGTATGAAGCCAACCAGATGCTGTCCACAGCCCTGGATTTTGCAGGCTACGACACCAAGTACGACTGGTCGGACGAAAAGCATTCCGGAAACCGCGCAGCCGTAATCTTCGAGGAGGTTATGATCTGGCTTTGGGGAGGTTATCCTGAACCAGTCAAGGCCGGAATCACCCAGAACGATTTCCTGAACAAGTATCTTTATCGCGATGGGGAAAAGACTCCTTACGGCAGCCTTTCATCCTGCGGCAAAGAGCAGTGGGTGAAGGAAGAGGAAATTGACAAGAGAATGCCAGATGCGTTCACTATAGAAGCAATTGCCCAAGGAAGACAATCCAGACGCAGCAACAGCCGCACATACTACAGCGCCGTTTATCCTGACGACAGTTTCACGGCCCTGGAAAAGAGCTTCTTCTATAATGAGAGCGAAAGCAATTGCCTGTGGCAGGCAATCAACGGAGACAAGAGTCCTCACATCTACGACCAGAGGTTTTATTGGCTCCATTCTTATGGCAATACTCTCGTTTCAAAAGGGCCTATGGTTTTTGACTCAAAGGGCAATTTGTTTGTTCTCACCGATATCGGCATCCAGGTCTGCGACCAGAACGGAAGGGTGAGGTTCATCCTGGAGATTCCGGACCAGGTAAGGGAGGCTCTTCTGGATGACAACGGCCCGCATCTTCCAACACTTTTGCCTGATGGCGGCACAAAAGAATACGAGCGAGAGCTGCTTACTATGTATATCGCCGAGGGAAAGATTATTGTGACAGATCGCAAAACGTTTACCTACAGCCGTGAACTGAACATTTCCCCTGCCGTCAAAGGCCAGAGGCCAAAGAGCCAGGGACAGGGTTAACATCACAACTTTTTTTGATCTATGAACATATTCAGATTTTTGCCAGCACTGGCTGCTGCCTGCCTTGCTCTAGCTTCCTGCGGAGGCGGAAGCGGAAACGGCGATGACCCGCTGGAGCCGGAAACCCCCGTAACTCCGCCGGCACAGGAAGTTGACCCTCCTATCTACGAGCCTATAGTGGCTCCGAATCCCCGTATCGATGACGGGCGCCATGTAACTGCTTACGTAACATGGTACGGGAGCCTGATTCCGGATGCCCGCATAGTCACTCACATCAACTACGCCTTTGCCGAACTTTATATGGTTGACGGAGTTTACAAGAAATTCGACCTTCAGGGAAGCAAGTCGAGGTTTAAGAGCATCGTGGATCTGAAAAAGACCTATCCTGACCTCAAAATATGCATTTGCTTCTCCCACGGCGTGGAGAATTCGGACAACAGGCAGGGAGGAAGCTTCTCGGCGCTTTGCAAGAGCGAAGACAATATGCAGAGATTTGCCGATGACTGCCTGAAATTCCTTCAGGATTACAATCTCGACGGAATTGACCTTGACTGGGAGTTTCCGGGCCTGTCCTGGAGCGGAGCCGCTTCGGACGTTACTTGCGATACCGACAACTATGTCAAGCTGGTCAAGAAGTTAAGGGAGGTGCTGGGAAACAAGTACACCCTTTCATACTGCGGTTACTGCATGGACAAGTATCCTTCCAACGGAGGCTACATTTTCAACGACATTGCGGCAATGGACCCTTATGTGGATTACGTCAACGTAATGACCTACGACCTTGACGAGGCTCCTCATCACCAGTCAGCCCTGTCTGACACAAGAGCCTACAGCGACTGCAACCGTGCCTTGAAATCCTACCTCAAAGCGGGGGTTTCTCCAAATAAGATAGTTCTCGGTATCCCGTTTTACGGAAGGCACTCATTCAGCACGTCCCCTACCGCGATCTCATACAAAAGCATACTCAATCTCGACCCTAAGAAATACCGCCGCAACAAGTGGGACTCTAGAGCCAAATGCCCTTATGTGGAAACCATGCAGGGAGAATTCTTCCTTGGATATGACAACCCAAAGAGCATTGCGATAAAAGGAGACTGGATCCGCCAGAAAGGTCTGCTCGGCCTTATGTACTGGTCATATGATGATGACGACCTCAAGGGCACTCTGAGGACTGCCGTCTGGAATGCTGTGATGACTCCTTAGGTAGACATCGTAACTGATTCTTTAATATATTTGCGCCCGTTTTTAAATCAGACAGAAAATGGGCAGAGGATTGCTTACCATACTGCTGTTGATTGTTTCCAACAGCTTCATGACTTTGGCCTGGTACGGCCAGCTTAAATTCAAGACCAACACTCTACTTCCTAAGTGGGGGCTTTTCGGCATCATTCTGATCAGCTGGTGCATCGCGTTCTTCGAGTACTGCTTTATGATACCGGCCAACAGAATCGGATTCAAGGACCTTGGAGGACCGTTCTCCCTTGTCCAGCTGAAGGTTATCCAGGAAGTGGTGACAATTATGATATTCGTGATATTCTCGCTGATATTTTTCAAGACCCAGACTTTCAACTACAATCATCTGATTGCATTCTTCCTGCTGATCGGAGCGGTGTATTTCGTATTCAGATAAAATCTTTGATTTTATTATTTGCGGAATAATTGCTATTTTTGACAGATATCATAAAAATTTCAGACATGAAAAAGTTCAGATTTTGGGCATTTGCTTCAGTTATTGCATTGTTCACGACAGCCTGCGGTGGAGGCGGTGGAGGAAGTGAAAGTGAGAAACCGCTGGATCCGGAGCCTTCAAAGCCGGTAGAAGAAATAGACCCTCCTATCAACGAGCCTTCGGTTGCCCCGAATGCCAGAATTGACGACGGCAGGCACGTGACCGCCTATGTCACATATTACGGAAGCCTGATTCCTGACGCAAGCGTATTGACCCATATCAACTATGCGTTTGCAGAACTTTATATGGTGGACGGAATCTACAAGAAGTTTGACCTTCAGGGAAGCAAGGCAAGATTCCAGAATATCGTCAACCTGAAAAAGCTCTACCCTAATCTGAAGATTTGCCTGAGTTTCACTCACGGAGTCACCAATTCCGACAACAGGCAGGGCGGAAGTTTCTCCGCTCTGTGCAAAAGCGAGGACAACATGAAGAGGTTCGCCGATGACTGTCTCAAGTTCCTCCAGGATTACGGCATTGACGGAATAGACCTGGACTGGGAGTTCCCTGGACTGAGCTGGAGCGGTGCCGCCTGCGACGTAACCTGTGACACGGAAAACTACGTGAAGCTCGTCAAGCAACTAAGGGAAACCCTGGGAGACAAATATGAAATATCTTACGCAGGCTACTGCTTTGACAAGCAGACTGTTTCCGGAGGCGGTTACAGATATGTCGACATCAAAGGCATGGACCAGTATGTGGACTATGTGAATATCATGTGCTACGACTTTGACGAGGCTCCGCATCACCATTCAGCCC
Source organism: uncultured Bacteroidia bacterium (assembly GCA_902769525.1). Classification (GTDB taxonomy): domain Bacteria; phylum Bacteroidota; class Bacteroidia; order Bacteroidales; family UBA932; genus Egerieousia. The sequence continues at coordinate 27,807 of CACXPG010000014.1, read as the reverse complement.
TCGCCGACACCAGAGCTTACAGAGACTGCAATCGTGCGGTGAACGCCTACCTGAATGCTGGAGTAGCTCCCAACAAGCTTGTTCTCGGAATTCCTTTCTACGGCAGACATTCATTCAGCACTTCTCCTACAGCAATCTCATACAAGAACATCCTCACTCTTGACCCTAAGAAATACAGGAGGAACAAGTGGGACGCTACTGCAAACTGCGCCTACGTGGAAACAATGCAGGGAGTGTTCTACATGGGATATGACAATCCTAAGAGCATCGGCATAAAAGGAGAGTGGATAAGGAAGAAGGGCATGCTCGGACTGATGTACTGGGAATATGACCAGGACGATTTGAAAGGCACTCTCCGTACAGCCGTATGGAATGCAGTAATGACCCCGTAAATAATTCAATATATGGCATTTGCTAACAATGTAATGATTGTACGCCAGGCTCTCCTGGCAAGATTGGTTGAACTGTGGAGTGAAGGAAGACTGGTTGAACACATAGACCGTCTCCCTCTGGAACTTAGTCCGAGAAACGGGCAGAAAGTGCTCGGACGATGCTGCATCCACAAGGAAAGGGCCGTCTGGAAATACAAGAGCTTCCCTCTTATGGGATTTGACATGTATGACGAGACAGACGAGCTTACACCGCTTTCCTGGTATGCAGACCAGGCTCTCAAGCGCAAAGACCCGCACCGCAAGAAAAACCTGATGTGCGTAATTGACGAAGCCTGCTCTTCCTGCGTGAAGACAAGCTACGAGGTTTCTAACCTGTGCCGCGGCTGCGTAGCCAGAACCTGCTACATGAACTGCCCGAAGAATGCCATTTTCTTCAATAAAAAAGGCCATGCCGAGATAGACCACGACCTTTGCATCAGCTGCGGAAAATGCCAGCAGAGCTGCCCTTACCACGCAATCGTTTACATTCCTGTACCTTGCGAGGAGGCCTGCCCTCTCAAAGCCATTTCCAAGGACGAGAACAACATCGAGCATGTTGACGAGAGCAAGTGCATCTACTGCGGAAAGTGCATCAACGCCTGCCCGTTCGGAGCGATATTCGAGGTCAGCCAGATATTCGACGTGCTTCAGGGAATGAAGGACGGACAGGAGATGGTGGCAATCGTGGCTCCGGCCATACTGTCGCAGTTCAAGGATGTGCCGATGGAAAAAGTTTACGGGGCAATCAAGTCTCTGGGATTCAAAGATGTGATAGAAGTTGCCCAGGGAGCTATGGAAACCACTTCCACAGAAGCCGCGGAACTGAAAGAGAAAATCGCCGAGGGCCAGCCTTTCATGACAACCAGCTGCTGCCCTTCCTGGATAGAGCTTGTAAGAAAGCACCTTCCTGAAATGGCTCCTTATGTTTCTTCTACAGGTTCGCCGATGTACTACACCGCAAAAATCGCGAAGAAGAAGCATCCGGACGCCAAGATAGTGTTCGTGGGCCCTTGCCTTGCCAAGAAGAAAGAAGTCAGGGATAACCCCGACACCGACATAGCCATCACTTTTGAGGAGATAGGCAGTGTGTTTGCAGGCCTCCACATTGACTTTGAAACCGTTGAGCCTTTCACTCCGGAGGTCCACAGCTACAAGGCCGCACACGGATTCGCCCAGAGCGGAGGCGTGATCGGAGCCGTCAAGTACATTCTCAAGGACGAGCAGCTCAAGGCCACTCCGATAGCCAATCTGGACAAGAAGAACATAGCCCTTCTCAAGGGCATTGCCAAGACCGGCAAGGCACCGTCGCCGTTCCTGGAAGTTATGGCCTGTGAAAGCGGATGCGCAACCGGACCGCTGATCTACAACGACCCGGCAACAGCGCTGAGGAACCTGAACGCTGCACTGAACAAGATGAAACAAGAATAGAAGATGAGCAAAGAAGAGAAAGATATAAAGACGCCTGGATACGGAAGCGAAGACATCCAGCACTGGGACTGGAACGTGCACCTGAGGAAGAGGCCGGGAATGTATCTTGGCAAGCTGGGAGACGGAAGCGAGAAAGACGACGGCATCTATGTCCTGTTCAAGGAAATTGTGGACAACGCCGTGGACGAGTTTAACATGGGCCACGGAAAAGTCATAGACATAACACTCGACGAGCAGACCAACGAGGTTTCCATAAGAGACTACGGAAGAGGCATTCCGCTTGAAAAACTTGTTGAGGCGGTCGGCCAGATGAACACCAGCGGAAAGTACGGTTCCGAGGCATACGGCAAGTCCGTAGGCCTGAACGGAGTTGGAGCGAAAGCCGTAAACGCCACATCCACAAAGTTCTACGCCCAGAGCTGGAGAGGCGGCAAGAGCGTATGGGCCTACTTCGAAGAAGGCACCCTGAAAAAGCAGGGAGAACTGGACGGCACAGACGAGAAAGACGGAACCCTTATCCGCTACACTGCAGACCCTACTCTCTATGAGAACTACTCCTACAAGCTGGAGTACATAGACAGTATGCTCAAGAACTACGCATACCTGAACACGGGCCTTACAATACATTTCAACAGCAACACCTACCACTCCAAAAACGGACTTCTCGACCTTATCAACGACAATATGAGGGAGACTCCCCTCTATCCGCCTATCCATCTGAAAGGTCACGATATAGAAGTGGTCATAACCCACTCCGAGGAGCAGGGGGAAAACATATATTCTTTCGTAAACGGACAGAATACATATCACGGAGGAACTCACCTCTCCTCATTCAGGGAGGCCGTGAGCAAGACCGTCAAGGACTTCTTCAAGAAAGACTACGACCCTAAGGATGTAAGGGAAGGCATAGTGGCCGCCATAGCCATCAGAGTGGGAGAGCCAGGGTTTGCAAACCAGACCAAGACATTCCTCAACTCCAAGCTCACCGATACAGAAGAAAGAGGCGGCATTCCTATCAGGACCTTCATCGGCAACTTCCTGGCGGCGGAACTGGACAACTATCTGCACAAGAATCCCATTACCGCCGACGCCATGCAGAAAAAGATCAACGCCAGCGAGAAGGAAAGAAAGGAAATCCAGTCCATACTCAAGAGCAAGCGCAGCAAGAGGGGAATGATCAACAACGAGAAACTGCGCGACTGCAAGATCCACTACACAGACACCGGCAACCCTCTGGCTGAGGAAACAACCATTTTCATCACCGAGGGTAATTCCGCAAGCGGAACAGTCACAAAAGCCAGGAACTCAGACACCCAGGCCGTGTTCTCGCTCAGAGGAAAACCGAAAAACACCTACGGGAATTCCAAGAAGGTAATTTACGACAACAATAACAAGGAGCTCAACCTGCTGCAGGCGGCTCTGGATATAGAAGAAGACATAGACAACCTCCGCTACAACAAGGTGGTAATCGCCACCGATGCCGATGTGGACGGAATGCACATCAGGATGCTGCTTCTGACATTCTTCCTCCAGTTCTTCCCTGAGCTTATAAGCAGAGGGCACCTTTACATACTGCAGACACCGCTGTTCAGGGTAAGGAAGAAGAAGAGAGACAACTCTTTCGACGTCCACTACTGCTACAGCGAAGCCGAGAAACTCAAGAGCATTGAAGAAATGGGAAGCGGAGCCGAGGTTACAAGGTTCAAAGGTCTCGGAGAAATTTCCGACACTGAGTTCGAGCACTTTATCGGCAAGGAAATGCGCCTGGATACTATCCGCCTTGACAACGACGACCCTACCCGCGAGATCCTGGAGTTCTATATGGGCAACAACACTCCCGACAGGCAGAACTTCATTATGGAAAACCTCAGGGAAGACGTGGTGCTGGAAGAAAGGACAACGGACGATTTGTCAGCATAGATATGAGTTTCAGGCAAAGGTTCGGCAGAAGACTGTTAAAGCTGATGGGCTGGAAGGCCGAAGGCAGCCACATAGAGGACTCAAAATGTATTTTCCTCGGCGTGCCCCACACATCAGTAGTGGATTTCATCGTGGCATGGGCCTACGGTGTTTCCATCGGGATTACCCCCAACATTATGATAAAGAAGGAGTTTTTCTTCTGGCCGCTGGGATGGCTGCTCAGGAAGATGGGGGCGATTCCAGTTGACCGCAGCAAAGGCAGCAACGTTGCCCTGCACAGCATCCAGGCCATGAAAGAAGCCGACACGATGTACCTGGCCATAGCACCTGAAGGAACGCGCAAGAAGACAGACCGGTGGAAGATGGGGTTCCTGACTATCGCCAGAGCGTGCGAAGTCCCGGTTTACCTAGGATACTTCGACTACAGGACTAAAAAAGTTGGACATGGTCCGAGATTTGTGGTTTCGGACAATCCGAAAGAAGATATGAAAAGAATCCAGGCCCACTACGCGGCAATGAACCTGGAAGGCAGGCACAAAGACTGCTTCAGCTGCGGAAACGTGGAACCTGAACTCATTAAAGATTAGTTATGAAGAAATACATATCATTGGCATTGTGTCTGCTGGTTGCATCAGCATCTTTTGCCCAGACATACACGCTTAAGGAATATGAAGACTTTGCGCTTCAGAACTCAAAGAGCCTTAAGGTGGCCCAGGAGAGGGTCAATGCCGCAGAACAGCTCAAGAAGGCTGCCTTCACACAGTTTCTGCCGAGTTTCCAGGCAGTCGGAACCTATATGTGGAACCAGAAGAACATCTCGCTTCTGAGTGAAGATGCACTTCTGCCGGTAGGCACCAAGATGGCGGACGGCAGCTTCGGCTTCACCGCCGACCAGATTTCCAACAACTGGACCGTAATAGACGGCCAGCCGGTTCCTCTTGATGCGGACGGAGTTCCTTTTAACCCTAAGACCAACCCAGAGAAAATCCTGTGGAAGCAATACGCCTATCTTCCCAAGAGCGAGCTCACTTACGATGTTCACAACGTGTTTGCCGCCGGCATAGGCTTCACCCAGCCGATATTTCTGGGCGGCAAAGTCAGGGAACTGTACAACATAGCCAAGGTCAGCGAAGAGATGGCCCGCCTGCAGACAGACAACCAGCAGGAGGAACTTATCATATCGGTAGACCAGGCATACTGGACAACCGTATCGCTGATCAACAAGAAGAAACTTGCCGAGAAATATGTTGAACTCCTGACCAAGCTCGAGAAGAACATCCAGGCCTCGATAAACGAAGGCGTGGCCACCAAGGGAGACCTTCTGAACGTGAAGGTAAAACTCAACGAGGCCAACCTGGCACTGACCAGGGCCACCAACGGAGTTGTCCTTTCCAAGATGTCTCTTTTCAGAGTCTGCGGACTGGACCTGAACGGCGACTTTGGGCTGGCTGACGAAGACATCACTCAGGGCCAGGCACAGGAACTGGACCCTGCATACAACAGAGCCCAGGCAATAGACAACAGGTTTGAAATCAGGGAACTGGAAAACATGAGCAAGATCAGCCACAGCCAGACAAACATTGCCAGAAGCCGCTTTATGCCAAACATAGTGGCATCTGCAAACTACCTGACAACCAATCCTAACACTTTCAACGGATTTGAGAACAAGTTCAAGGGAATGTTCTCCGCAGGAATTGCAATAACCATCCCTATTTTCCATTTCGGCGACAGGATCCACACCCTGAAAGCCGCCCAGAGCGAAGAGAAAATTATCCGCCACCGCATCGACGAGGCGAAGGAACTTATAAACCTGCAGGTAACCCAGGCAAACTTCAAGGTCAGGGAAGCCAACAAGAAACTTGAAACCGCACAGAGCAACATCAGCGCCGCTGAAGAAAACCTCAGGCTCGCCGAGCTGTCATACAAGGAGGGCCTTATCAGCGTCACCGACCTTCTGGCCGCACAGACGGCCTGGATAAGCGCCAACTCAGACAAGATTGACGCCGGCATAGATGCCAGGATGTGTGAGCTCTATCTGCGCAAGGCAGTGGGAATCAGCAATATTAAGAAAGATTAAAAATTTGGAGATATGAAAAAGTTACAGCAAAGCACAATCAGTCTGCTGATAGGTCTGGCAGCACTGCTTCTGGTGATTATAACCCTGGTCGTTATCGGGTGGCTCACGTCATCAACCCAGAAACTCACCATCCAGGGAACTGTAGAATCCCAGGATTACAGAGTTTCCGGAAAGGTGGCCGGAAGGGTTGAGCAGCTTCTGTTCCGCGAAGGCGACACCGTCAGCAAGGGACAGATTGTAGTAAAGCTCGACAGCCCAGAACTCCAGGCCAAGATAATCCAGGCCAACGCCCAGAGCAAAGCGGCCAGAGCCCAGAGGGCCAAGGCCAGCGGAAGCGCCAGAAGCGAACTTGTAGAAGGAGCTTTCGAGCAGTGGCAGAAAGCGAAAGTCGGAGTGGACATTGCCCGCAAGTCTTACGAAAGGGTCGAGAATCTCTACCGTCAGGAAGTGGTTTCCGCCCAGAAGAGAGACGAGGTCAAGGCTCAGTACGACGCTGCGGTAGCCACCGAAAAAGCCGCTTTCAGCCAGTATAACATGGCCAAGAACGGAGCCCAGAGCGAAGACCGGATGGCAGCCCAGGCAGCAGTTGACGCCGCAAACGCCAGCGTTGACCAGGTGAATTCCTACATCGACGAGATTAACCTCGTGTCCCCTATCACCGGAGTAATCACGGAAGTCTTCCCTAAGGTCGGTGAACTGGTTGGACAGGGCGCCCCTATCATGACTGTTACCGACATTAACGACATGTGGTTCTCTTTCAACGTGAGAGAGGATATGCTCAAGGGCATCACGATGGGAAGCAAGATCAATGTAAAGGTCCCGGCCCTTGGAGACCAGACATACCAGGCAGAAGTTTACTTTATCAATGTAATGGCTTCGTTTGCAACCTGGAAGCCGACAAAAGCATCCGGCGAGTACGATGCCAAGACTTTTGAAGTAAGGGCCAGGCCAACCTCCAATATACCGAACTTGAGAGCCGGAATGAGCGCTATCGTAAAATAACCGCTGATGAGAAAAAGTTCCAATATGCTCAATTGTATCCTGAATGTCTTCCTCAGGGAGAAGGATATAATGTTCAGCCGTCCGATTTATCTGTACGGCACCATATTGGTACTTGCCTTCTGCGCCATATTCTTCGTGTCCCTGATGTACCAGGGACTGCCGCAAAGAGTTCCGGTTGGCGTGGTGGACAAGGACAATTCCTATCTTTCCAGAAACGCCATCAAGCAGATGGAAGCCCTTCAGGGAATCGAGATAGCCCACTACTACGGAAGCCATCAAGACGCCCGTCTGGCAATGCAGAAAGGAGAAATCTACGGCTTTATAGAGTTTCCGGAAGACCTTTACGTTAATACGGTAAACGGACTGAGACCTACAGTTCCCGTATACTACACTGAGGCTTATATGATTCCGGGCACGCTTGCCTACAAGAGTTTCCTCCAGATGGCAAATGTCCTGAACGCCGGAGTCAGAAGAACCACAATGCGGGCCAAGGGAGTTCCGGAAGCGGACATAATGCCTCAGCTTCAGCCAATTTCCATAGACACCCACAGCATCTGCAACCCGTGGACCAGCTATGCCATCTACCTGATTTCAATCATCTGGCCGGGCATACTGTCTCTCTGCATTATCGTGATGACAGTGTTCACGATTGGATTTGAACTGAAAAACAAGACAACTCCAGACCTTCTGGAGAAAGCTGGCGGCAGCATTTTCAACGCACTTGTGGGCAAGCTGCTGCCATATTTTCTGATTTATTTGCTCTTGGGCCTTTCATTCGTGGTCTTCGCCTACAAGGTGTTCGGATTCCCGCTTCTGGGGCCAGCCTGGGTTATGGCTCTCAATATCACGATGCTGGTCCTTGCATCTCACGCAGTGGGCCTGTTCTTCATAGGACTGTTCCCTGTTCTGAGAGACGCCCTAAGCGCCGCATCGCTTTACTCGATACTCGCGCTTTCGATGTGCGGAATGACCTATCCTGTGGAGATGATGGTCGCCCCTATGCAGGGCTTCGCCCAGATTTTCCCGCTCAGGCAGTATTACCTTATCTATGTAAAGTGGGCAATGCTGGATTCCGGCATTAGGGATTGCTGGATCAATATGCTCGGACTGTGCATATTCTTCTTCCTGCCGTTCCTGATTCTCAGACGCCTCAAAGACGCCATGATAAATCTCAATTACCCTACTAAATAATCGCCGAGCATGAAAGTATTGAGATTTTTGAAAGAATTTATCAGCGAGCTGATTGCCATCACCCGGAAGGAGTTAAAGACTATCTTTACTGACAGCGGTGTGCTGCTGATACTTATAATTGCCGGCTTTGGCTACCCGATTCTCTACAGCACCGTCTACCTCAACGAGAGCGTGGACGAAATTCCTGTGGGAATCATAGACGAGTGCGGAACTTCATACAGCCGCAGTTTTGCATCCAAGATAGACGCAACCAGAGAAGTGGCGCTGGAATCCTGCGTAAATATGGAAGACGCCATAAACCGGATGAAGAAAAGGGAAATCCACGGCATCATCGTCATCCCTAAAGAATTCAGCAAAGACATACAGACAGGCAAGCAGACCGTAGTGTCTCTATACGTCAACATGGCCACCTTCTTCATTTACAAGAACATAGCTATGGCCTGCAACTATGTGATGCTGAATGAGAACAAGAACATTTCCCTGCAAAGGCTCTCTGCAGACGGCCTTACCGAGCAGGAAGCCCTTCAGAGCGCCGAACCTCTGAGAAACAAGATGAACATCCTGTTCAACGAGGGCAACGGCTTTGCCAGTTTCTTTGTTCCGGGAGTGCTGGTACTGGTTATCCACCAGCTGCTGTTCCTTGGAATCGGCATGGTTTCAGGAACAAGAAGGGAGGAAAACTCCAACCACAAGCTCAGCGAAGAAGAAATCCCTCACAAGAAGAAAGTCCAGAGATACATCTGGGGCCAGGGTTTCGCCTACTTCCTGATTTATCTTCTCATAGGTTCATACATACTGATTCTGGTTCCGAGAATATTCGGCCTTCCGCACTATGCCTCAGCCTGGGATATCTACAGGCTTCTGGTACCGTTCCTGCTTGCCGTGATTTTCTTCTCCCAGACTTGCTCCGTATTTATCCGCAACCGAGAGACCGGTATGGTCATGTTCCTGTTCTTCAGCGTAATACTCCTGTTCCTGAGCGGACTTACCTGGCCTGTGAGTAGCTTCCCTGCTTTCTGGAAGTGGTTCTCCTACATATTCCCGGGAACTTTCGGAGTACAGGGCTACATCAAGATCAACTGCATGGGATCTGACTTCTCTGTAATCCGTCCTGAGTTCATAGCCCTCTGGACGCAGGCCATATTCTACTTTATCACGGCCTGCTTCTCCTACCGCTACATCAATAAGTAGGATGTAACAACATTGTTTCTTGCTTAAAATTTGACTTGTATCATTTTTTAACTATATTTGTCATCTTCTAAAAAGATTTTAAGTAGAAATAAAACATATTTAATTTTTAAAAACATCATGGCAACTAAGAAATACAGAGTTGAATCTGACCTTCTGGGCGAACTTAAGGTTCCTGCAGAAGCATATTATGGAGTTCAGACTCAGAGAGCGCTGAACAACTATAAGATTTCCGGCATCAGGATGTGCGACTATCCTGATTTCGTTGTGGCAATCGCTTACGTTAAACTTGCTGCAATCCAGGCAAACAACGAGCTTGGCGTTGTTGACAACACCATCACAAAGGCAGTCGTAAAGGCCTGCAAGGAAATCATCGCCGGCAAGATGCACGAAGACTTCCCAATCGACATGCTTCAGGGCGGCGCCGGCACTTCAGTAAACATGAACGCCAACGAGGTTATCGCAAACCGCGCCCTCGAGATTATGGGCAAGGAAAGAGGAGACTACAAGTTCTGCTCACCTAACGACCACATCAACTGCGCACAGTCAACCAACGACGCCTATCCTACAGCTCTCCACCTTACTATCGTGAGGATGAACAAGATGCTCGTAGAAAGCCTGAAGGCTCTCGTAGCTTCCTTCAAGGCAAAGGCAAAGGAGTTCGACAAGATTATCAAGATGGGAAGAACCCAGCTTCAGGATGCAGTTCCTATGACACTCGGACAGGAGTTCAAGGCTTTCGCCGATTCTCTGGAAGAGGAAATCGAGAACCTTGAGTACAACAAGAAGAAGCTCTATGGAATCAACATGGGCGGTACCGCTATCGGAACCGGTATCAACGCTACCCCTGGTTTCACCAAGCTCTGCTGCAAGAAGCTTGCTGAACTTACCGGAGAGCCTTTCTTCGCTGCAAAGAACCTGGTAGCCGCTACTCCTGACACAGCCCCTTACGTTGCATATCACGGAGCAGTAAAGAGACTGGCTGTCAAGCTTTCAAAGGTTGCCAACGACCTCCGTCTGCTGGCTTCCGGCCCAAGATGCGGTCTTGGAGAAATCAACCTTCCTCCAAAGGCTCCTGGATCTTCCATCATGCCTGGCAAGGTTAATCCTGTCATCCCTGAAGTTACCAACCAGGTTTGCTTCAAGGTTATCGGAAACGACACCGCTGTTGCATTCGCAGCCGAGGCCGGCCAGCTCCAGCTCAACGTTATGGAGCCTGTAATTATCCAGTGCATCACCGAGAGCATCACCTGGATGAGCAACGTGATGAACACTCTCAGAGTCGAGTGCGTAGACGGCATCACCGCCAATGCAGAGCACTGCCTGGATCTTGTAAAGAACTCTATCGGCATCGTTACCGCCCTTAACCCTTACATCGGTTACAAGGCAAGCACCAAGATCGCCAAGGAGGCCCAGAAGACCGGCCGCAGCGTTTACGACATCGTTCTCGAGCAGAAGGTAATGACCAAGGCCAAGCTTGACGAGGCTCTCAGCCCTAAGAACATGCTCGCTCCACGCGACTACAAGAAATAATATAAAGCACGGCTCAAAAGCAACATAAATACTACACTACCATGAACTTGAATAAGGAAAACTATGAGACTCCTGAAGCTCAAATCTTGGAAATAAGTTCCGAGGGCACTATTATGGACATGACCAATCTTGAACCTATTGAACCAGGCGACGAGCACGAGTGGTAGAATAAATTTACATATTTGTCACTATCCGCCATAGTTAGGCATTTCTGCCTGCTTATGGCGGATTTGTTTTATAGTTAATAATATTCGCGAGTGCTAGAGTTTGCCTTCCTCTTTGAGGGCGGCGTTGAAGCAGTGGCGGCACAAAGGCTCGTACTTGTCGGTTTCACCGATGAGTACCTGCTCGTCCGCACCGGCGCCCTTGACGCTTGGAAGGCGGTGAGAATGCTGGGCAGGCTGGCCGCAGCGCACGCAGATGGCGTGAACCTTGGTGATGTGCTCGGCCCTGGCCAGAAGCGCAGGCATAGGACCGAAAGGTTTGGCCAGATAGTCCATGTCAAGACCGGCAACTATAACCCTTATGCCTTTGTCTGCTAAGATGTTGCAGACATCAACAATGCCTTCGTCAAAGAACTGGACCTCATCTATTCCCACAACATCCACATCGGTGGCATACAGCAGGATGTTCTGTGAAGAATCCACGCTGATGGACTGTATGGAATGGCCTTCATGACTGACTACATCGGTATCCGAGTAGCGGTTGTCTATGGAAGGCTTGAATATCTGCACCCTCTGATGGGCGAAATTCGCCCTCTTGAGCCTACGGATAAGCTCTTCTGTCTTGCCCGAGAACATACTTCCGCAGATAACTTCAAGCCAGCCGGCCTGTTTTGCACTTTCAAGAAACATTTTTCCTATTTTTGTACTGATACAAATATAGTGAATTAAGAGAAATATAGTATGAACAGAAATATGGACGAGAAAAAGGGACTGCTGACCGCACTTGCAGAAACACTGAAGCAGTACGAAATGATCCAGACTGACGACAAGGAAAGTCAGGCGATAGCTCTGGAAGAAAAACTGGATGAGATTGCAAAGATGATATCTTCCCTTAGCGACAGGGTTGACAGTCTGAGCAGCCGCCTCACTTCCATCGGCGACAAGGTGGACGCTATGGCCGCCGCATCTGTGAAAGAGCCGGAAGGAGGCCTTTTTGACACGATTACTTCCGAACCAGTTTTTGACTCGGCAGAAGCGGATGACAACTTTCATCTCACCGAGAGCGAAGAAGTCTATGAAGAACCCGTTGAAGACGATGATATTGACGAGCGGATAGAGGCAGAAATGAAGGCCGAAGAAGACCGTGCTGTTGATCAAACGGAGGATGAAGAGCCTGAGGAGGAAGCTGAGGAAGAACCTGATGAAGCTGAAGAGGAAGCCGGGGAAGAAGAAGTTCCGGAAGAGGAAGAAGTTGATTCACCAGAGGAAGAAACAGAAGAAGAGGAAGCCGAACAAGAAAGCGAAGAGCCACAGGCAGAGCAGCCGGAACCAGAAGCCGCCCCTGAAGAAAAAGCCGGCAGAGACTGGTACGACTGGGAATATGACTACCCGCAGGAATCTGTAGACAACTTGCTCGACAGCATGGGCATCAACGACAAGCTGGAGTTCGTGAGAGAACTGTTCAACTCCGATCCTATGATGTTCGACAGCCAGATGAAAGAAGTTGAGACTATGCCTAACTTCAAGGCGATCGTGCATTTCTTCCGTCAGGCACATCCTGAGTGGGACCAGTCCAGTGACACCGTTTACAGGTTCTATATGCATATCCGCCGCAAGTTCAGGAACTAGGATGGACAGTGGAAAACTATATCTGGTGCCTACCCCCGTGGGCAATCTTGAGGACATCACTCTCAGAGCGTTGCAGATTCTCAAGGATGTGGATGTCATCTATGCTGAAGATACCCGCACTTCCAGCGTACTGCTGAAAAAGTACGGGATCTCCACTCACATGGAAAGCTACCACAAGTTCAACGAGCACAAAAGGACTGACAGTATCTGCCAAAAGATACTGGACGGGCAGAATGCCGCCCTGATCACCGATGCCGGCTCTCCGGGCATTTCAGACCCTGGCTTTCTTGTAACCAGAGCCTGCATAGAAAACGGGATAGAGGTGGAAGCCCTGCCGGGCGCAACCGCTTTTGTCCCTGCCCTTACAGTGAGCGGGCTCCCGTCTGACCGCTTTATCTTCGAAGGATTTCTCCCTCAGAAAAAAGGCCGCCAGACAAGGGTGAAAATGATTGCGGAAAGTCCAGTGACATCAATAGTCTACGAATCGCCATACAGGCTGCTCAAACTTCTGGAGAGCCTGAAAGAATTTGCAGGAGGGCAGAGAAAGGCAGCCGTCTGCCGCGAGATAAGCAAAGTGCACAACGAGTGCAAAAGAGGCACTTTGGATGAACTGGTTTCCTGGTTTACAGACCATGAGCCTAAAGGAGAAATAGTTGTCATAGTAGAAGGGAAAGAAAATGGGAAAGATGAGGAAGAAGATTTTGGAAGGGACGAGTTTATGGAGAGCAGGGAAGGAAAACTCAGACAAAAAGGAAAGAAGTAAAGTCAGCGACACTACAGCCAGAGGAGTCATCGGGATGATGGCCGTAATTTTCATTTTCCAGGCTGTAACATTCACGATCCACAAATGCTCGGACAAAGACACCGGCGACAGCCCCGTGTCTGGCTATTCTGCACAAGCCGCACAAGGAGCAGATTCAGCCGGAGGTGTCCGCTACTCAAATGCCGGCAAAACCCCAAAGGCAAGAAAGCGCCATACGCTTTTCAGGTTTAACCCGAATACAATTTCCCAAGATAGCCTTCAGATGCTGGGATTCTCTTATAAACAGGCTCTTGCGATAATCCATTATCGCGATAAGGGAGGCCGTTTCAGGAAAAAGGAGGACTTCTCTAAAATGTACACAGTCAGCCCGCAGAAGTACCGGGAGCTCGCGCCATATATCATCATTCCACAGGCTAAGGCACAAAACTCTTACAGCCGCAGCAGCGAAAAAGTTTCCCCTGAGCCTCCATCAGAAAATGAAAAAGCCGGCAGTAAAGACAGCGGCAGCTATTTCGAGAGCAAAAGCAAAGTCTACATAGACCTCAACGAAGCGGACAGCGCGGCGCTGATTTCAGTCAGGGGCATCGGAGCGTATTTCTGCAAGGCCATCCTCTCTTACAGGAAAACTCTCGGGAGTTATGCAAACATAGAGCAGCTGCTGGAAATCAGGGGAATGGACCAGGAAAAATTCGACCGCATCAAAGACCAGGTCTTCGTCCATCCGGCTGGAATAAAGAAATTCGCCATCGCCGAGGCAGACAGAAATTTCCTCTCCAGGCATCCGTATATCGGAGCATACAATGCAAGGGGGATAGAGCTGTTCATCAAGTCTCAGGGCAAAGAACAGTGCACGCTCAAGAATCTCTGCCAAAACAACATCCTGTCCCCTGAGGACACTCTCAAGCTCCACCCCTACATTAAATGACGGTGTTTTTATGTAACTTTGCCCGGTTTTAACTTAAAAACACAAAGAAGATGGGTTTTATCAGTTGTGAGAATGTGGTCAAGAAATTCGGCAGTTTTGTTGCCCTGGACCACATTAATCTGGAGATACCCCAGGGCAAGATTTTCGGTTTCCTGGGCCCTAACGGAGCGGGCAAGACCACTCTGATCAGAATAATCAACCGCATCACCCTGCCTACGGAAGGCCGGGTGCTGTTTAACGGCAAAGAATTAAAGCTCAGCGATATAGAGCGCATAGGCTACCTTCCCGAAGAAAGAGGCCTCTACAAGAAGATGAAGGTGGGAGAGCAGGCCGTGTACCTGGCAAGGCTTAAAGGCCTGTCCAGGGCAGAGGCCACAAGAGAGCTTATGAAATGGTTCCAGAAGTTCGGCATCCAGCCGTGGTGGAACAAGAAAGTGGAAGAGCTGAGCAAGGGAATGGCCCAGAAAATCCAGTTCATAACCACAGTTCTCCACAAGCCGGAACTGCTGATTCTGGACGAGCCTTTCTCCGGCTTCGACCCTATCAACGTAAACCTTATCAGAGACGAGATCATAAAGCTCAAGAACGAGGGATGCACCATCATACTTTCCACTCACAATATGGAATCTGTGGAGGAGCTCTGCGACGAGATAGCCCTGGTGAACAAGGCCAGGCTGGTGATTACCGGCAATGTCGACCAGATCCGCAAGGACCACGGGCACAACAGAGTGGAAGTCTGCACCCTGGCAGACCCTGAAAAGAAGGAACTGAGCGGAAAAGAAGGCCTGTTCTCGGTAGTGTCCTCAGAAGAGTCCAAAGGCGGAATAAGAAGCATTCTGGAAGTTGCTCCTGGAGCCTCCAGCAAGGATATCCTGAGCTGCATCGCAGACCAGGCGGAAATTGTATCCTACCAGCCGCTGATGCCCAAGATGAACGAAATTTTCATCAAGCTGGTGGGAGAAAGCGGCGGAGCCACATCGCAGAGCATAGAGGATTACAGAAAGTCGGACCCTAAAACAAACAGACAATGAGCAAGATAGGCATTATAATCGCGAGAGAGTACTCTACAAGAGTAAAGAAAAAGAGCTTCATCATAGGAACGATTCTGGTTCCGGTGCTGTTTGCCCTGATGTTTGTCATCCCGATGCTGATCACGATGTATTCGTCCGACAACAAGGTGCGCAACATAGCCGTTGACGACCAGAGCGGAATAGTTGCCCAGAAGCTGGAAAACAAGGAGAACATAACCTACAGCGTGGTTGACAGCGCCATCGCCGAGCAGATAAAGAAAGACCTGCCAAAGTCCCAGACATACTACGCCCTGCTTCAGATCTCCCCTATGGATTCTCTGAACAACGCCGACGTTTCGATTTTCTGCCCAGAGCAGGTTAGCCTTTCTCTCAAAGAACAGATACAGAGCCAGGTGAACGAGATACTTTCAGCCAACAAGCTGGCTTCTTACGACATTCCGGACCTTGAGAACGTGCTGCAGAACATCCGCAACACTTCAAAAGTGAAGACTCTGCAAGTGGGAGAGAACGACAAGGAAGGCAAGGAGACTTCTGTCGGGGCATATATGGCAATCGGCTACATCTCCAGCTTCATCATCTATATGTTCATCTTCATGTTCGGCGGAATGGTGATGCAGGGAGTAATTGAAGAGAAGAACAACAGGATCATTGAAGTGATAGTCTCTTCTGTAAAGCCTATGCAGCTGATGATTGGCAAGATAGTTGGCGTCGCCCTTGTGGCTCTCACCCAGTTTATGGCCTGGATAGTGCTCACATTCCTGATTGTTACGGGAGTGAGCATGGTCACCGGAGCCTCCAGCTCGTCTATGGTCAAGCAGAGCGTGCAGGCCCAGACTGCCGGAATAAATGTACAGGGAGCGGATGTGGCAGGAATAGACATCGCCTCTCTGAACGCTGAGGATGCAGTCGCCCAAGACTCGTCCGCCGTAAACGAAGGGCTGAGCGCTATCGCCCCTATTCTCAACACTCTCAAGCAGATGAACATTCTGGGAATAATCGGGACATTCCTGCTCTACTTTATTCTGGGATATCTGCTGTACGCCAGCATGTTTGCCGCAGTGGGCGCCTGTGTGGACAACCAGGCCGACACCCAGCAGCTTATGTGGCCGATAACAATCCCGCTCATCATAGGACTTTTCATAATGATGAGCGCCTTCCAGAACCCGAACTCTACTGTCGCCGTATGGGGGTCCATAATTCCTTTCACTTCGCCGATGGTGATGGTGGCAAGGTTCGCCTACGGAGTTCCGGCCTGGCAGTACATTCTTTCAGTGGCGCTGCTGATCGGAACATTCCTGTTCATGGGATGGCTGAGTGCCAAAATCTACCGCATAGGAATTCTCTCCTACGGCAAGAAAGCCGGCTGGAAGGAAATCTTCAAATGGCTCAAGTTCAGAGACTAAATCGACATGAAAAGACCGTTCATATTATTTGTTTCACTAGTTGCCGCCTTTGTGATGGCTCCGGCAACTTCATCGGGGCAGAGGGTGAAAAAGTCCGAATTCACCTCGGCCCAGCTGAACAATCCGTCGGTGAGCAAAATCACCTGGACAACCACAACCATCAATTCCCGCTTCGAGCCCCAGAAGGGAGACGATCTGAAGACTCAGAAAATCGTTGCCAGATACAAGCCCGAAGTGGACAAATATTCAGACCCTATAGGTTACTGCCCTACGGGACTTGTCAGAGGCTATCCGGTTGCGCCTATGTCCAGCTGGGCGACTGACGCTTTTCTGGAATATGCACAGAACTACATCGACACCACATCCAGGACCGATATAGACAAGAGCATCAAGATAGACTTTGCGCTGATGAACTTCGGCGGAATTCGCACCGAGATGCCAAAGGGCAATGTCTCCCGGTACGACATCCTCTCCATCTTCCCGTTCGACAACTTCCTGGTTATTGAGCAGATGAACGGAAAAGACGTGAAAGAGCTGATGGAGTTTTTCGCCAGGACCAGAGCCCAGGCAATGAGCAACGTCAAGCTGCATATAGACGGCAATACCGTCAAGGAATGCCTGATTGGCGGAAAACCGCTGGACGAGAACCGCAATTATGTGATAGCCACCATAGACTTCCTATACAACGGCGGAGACAACCTCTATCCGCTGAAAAGGTCCAGCTATCTGATTGAAACCCACAAGAAGCTGATGGACATATTCATCGAGTATATCCTGGACCTGACAGCCAAGGGAAAGAAGATAGAAAAAGCAAAAGACAACAGGGTAATCGTTGAAAACAAGGAGAAATAATCATGAAAAAGACTTTAACACTTTTTGCTGCCTTGATCCTTGCTTTTTCTTCAGCGACTGGACAGGATCTGGTGATACTTCACACAAACGACACCCATAGCCAGATTGAGCCTCTGTCTTCCGGAAACTACAAAGGCCTGGGCGGAGTGGTCAGAAGGGAAAAATACATCAACCAGGTAAGAGCCGAAAACAAGAACGTTATCCTTCTGGACGCGGGGGACTTTTCTCAGGGGACTCCGTACTTCACTCTTTTCAGGGGGGATGTGGAAATCGAACTGATGAACGCCCTGAAGGTGGACGTGGCTACTTTCGGAAACCACGAGTTTGACAACGGGCAGGAGGAACTTGCCAGAAGAATCAAGATGGCCAGCTTCCCTGTTGTAAACGCAAACTACGATTTGAAAGGCACGCCGCTCGACGGACTTGTAGCCCCATACGCAATCATAGAAAGAGGCGGAAAGAGAATCGGCGTGATAGGATTGAGCGTAAGGCTGGCAGGGCTTGTCAGCCCCAACAGGCTTGGCAACATGAAATACGAGCACCCTTACAAGATTGTCAACCGCCTGGCCCGCAGGCTCCGCAACAGGGAAAAATGCGATCTGGTCATCCTGCTTTCACACTGCGGATACAATGGAGGGAAAGAGCAGAACCCTACCGACGAAATGATAGCGAAAAACACTGAAGGAGTGGACATTATTATCGGCGGACACTCCCACACCTTCATAAAGAAGCCTATGCTTGTGGAAAGCAAGACCGGAAAGAAAGTGATGATTGTCCAGGCCGGAGCCAAGGGAGAAGAGGTCGGAAGAATTGATATCTGGTTCTAGGACTTCTCGTCCAGAGAATACAGACTGAACTTGAACACTATGCCGCCTCCTGCTTTCGGGGAGGCGGTTATCGTTCCCTTATGGAAGGCCACGGCGTTCTTCACGATGGCAAGGCCGAGGCCTGAACCGCCGGTGGCGCGGGTACGTCCCTCCTCCACTCTGTAGAACCTTTCGAAGATCCTGTCCATCGCCTCTGCCGGGACACCTTTTCCGGTATCGGTATAAGTAAAGTTTATCTTGTACCGTCCCTCTCCTGAAACCTGTTCTATTCCTGCCGACAGATCGATCTGGATACCGTCTCCGCCGTGTTCTATGGAGTTGTCTATCAGATTTTTGAACAATGAGTATATAAGGTCGTAGCATCCGCTGAGCTTCAGGCCGCTACTAATTCTGGAGTTGAAGCTGATGCCGTGGGACTCCAGCTTGTAGCCTATCTCGTCCAGGATAGCATCCAGGCATTCGCGGACATTCACCTGCTCTATCTTGTATATCTTTTCTGAAGACAGGTTCTCGGCCGACTCGTCCAGCTTGTTAAGGGTGGACACTTCATTCACAAGTTCAGACAGCCTCAGCGTCTGGGAATAGGCCTTGGAGACAAACTTTCGCATCTGCTCCACGGACATGTCTTCCGAGTTCATTATCGTCTCCAGATAAGCCCTGACTCCTGTTATCGGAGTTTTCAGCTCGTGGGCTATGTTGTGGCTCATCTGCTGCTTGAACTTCTTGGCCTTTTCCAGCTGGTCGAAAGTGTCAGCTATCTCCTTGCCCACATCTCCCAGTTCGTCGTTTCCAAAATGGATGTCAGAAAGGCGGCTGCTGTCTTCCCTGATGGCGCTTACCAGTTCGCTGTATGTTTTCAGAGGCTTGTACAGCCTTCTCAGAATGTAGATGAAAGAGACTATCAAGGCTCCAAGAAGTATCGCGATGAAGACAAAATAAGTGTTGTCCTTCTCTATCTGGGAAGGGCGGCTCATCTTGAACTTGGAGTAGGAACGGACCAGAAGGTCTCCGGAACGCCTCGCATAATAAAGGTACTCCACATCCGGTTCTCCAATGGAACTTCTGAGGGCGCTGCCGTCTGCTCCTGTGGAAGCGGTGACTATTTCCGAAAGTCCTGATATGTTGTCCGGTATCGATATGTCCTTCTGCCGGGAATCATACAGGACATTGCCCAGTGTGTCCGCCAGAGTGAAGCCGAAGCCCGGCTGCAGGACTATTGTCTTGGGATCCTTGCCCTCGGCCAGGCTGTCCAGCACATCGGCTATGGTAGCTTTGAGCTCTCCCTGAAGAGCAGAAATGCTGTAGCCGCGGCTCTGCCTGGAAGCGTGGAGCACAAAGAAAAGTGCCAGCAGAGCAAGCAGTATCAGCAGATAGATAACAAGCCTGTAACGGTATGTCAGCTTGAGTCTTTTCATTAGTCCTGAGAATGGATGCAGTAGCCGAAGCCGGAGCGGTTCTGGATAAGTTCACCGGCCGCCCCGAGTTTCTTGCGGAGTCTCGCGATATGGACATCCACCGTCCTCTGGAGGACAAACCCGTCGTTTTTCCAGACCTTCTGGAGGATGTCCTCTCTCGAGAACAGTTTCCCGGCCGAGCGGGCCAGAAGAAGCAGAATCTCCATTTCCTTTCTGGTAAGCATAACGTCCTGTCCGCCAACCTGAACCCGGTTCTCCACAGAGTCTATGGAGAGTATCCCGAATTCAAACCTGGTCTTCTCCTCAGCCGGTGCGGAAGGTGCCGGCTCCTCTGCCTTGGCATTAGGAGACGCGGCTCTTTTCCAGGTGGGTGAAGATGCAGAAACATCTGCCTTGACAATCCTTCCCGAGCGGGCCAGGACAGCCCCCACCCTTGCAACCACTTCGTTAACCGAGAAAGGTTTGGAAATGTAGTCGTCCCCTCCGGTGGAGAAACCTTTCAGAATGTCGTCTTCCGTGTCCAGGGCAGTCACGAAGATAATCGGGACTGTGCTCTTGTAGTCTTCACGGAGCAGTTTTGCCAGTTTCAATCCGCTGATTCCGCCAAGCATTATGTCCAGAAGCAAAAGGTCGAATCTCTCGGATGAAAACAACGACAGGGCTTCCTCCGCCCCAAGTACACATTTAACCTGATAACCGGCCTTCTCAAGATTGTACTGGAGGATTTCACAGATGTCTTCCTCGTCGTCCACGACCAGAATTTTCGCTTTGTATTTTGCTTCTTCCATAACACGTGCATAGCCCTGGCTTGTCGGGCCCAATGCTTGACAAAGGTAATACTTTTATTATTTTTATTAACTTAGTGCCCTGTTAGAAAAAGTCGCTGAGCTATATGACATACAAGAAGAAGGAACTGTTCACGCCCGAGACTACCCAGAAACTCGCCGAACATTACAAACAGATATTGAAACTGCTTTCTGAAGACCCTTCCAGAGAAGGACTGCTCAAGACTCCCGAAAGAGTCGCCAAGAGCATGCAGTTCCTCACTCAAGGGTACCAGATTGACCCTGTGGCAATCCTCAAGTCCGCGATGTTCAAGGAGGAATATCAGCAGATGGTCCTGGTAAAGGACATTGAGCTCTACTCAATGTGCGAGCACCACATGCTGCCGTTCTACGGAAAGGCGCACGTTGCCTACATTCCAAACGGGTTCATCACCGGACTGAGCAAGATTCCAAGAGTGGTGGACGCTTTCGCCCGCCGCCTCCAGGTTCAGGAAAGGCTCACGGTGCAGATCAGAGACTGCATACAGAAGACACTCAAGCCGCTTGGAGTGGCCGTGGTAATCGAGGCCGCCCACATGTGCATGCAGATCAGAGGGGTCCAGAAACAGAACTCGGTAACCACCACTTCCGCATTTACCGGAGCGTTCCTGAACAACCGCAAGACCAGGGAAGAGTTCCTCCGGCTGATAGGTTCGCCGCTGCACTAAAAGAAAATCGCTGAAAACCAAAGAATATGAGAATTTTGATTTGCTCGGCCGAACAGGAAGAACTGGATTGCGCAATCCAGGCGCTCAGGCTCTATGAAAGCAAGATTGTAGGGAAAGTCCAGGTGGATTTTATGCTGACCGGTATAGGAACCACCTCCACCTGCTACCGCCTGACAAAGAAACTCGTTGAGGCCGAAGCCGAGGGAGCCGGATACGCGCTTGCCGTTAACATCGGCATTGCCGGAAGCTATGACCTTGAAAAGTTCCCTGTCGGCAGCACCGCCCTTGTGGAGAAGGAGCATTTTGGAGACCTGGGATTCATGACCGCATCCGGATTTCTGACACTGTTTGACTCCAAGACACTGGATTCCAACCTGTTCCCATTCAAAGACGGAGCTCTGGAAATGCTTCCGCTGCCTTCTTATTTCAACGATATAGCCAACACTTACAAGAAAGCTGTCGGCGTGACCGTACAGACAATCTCCGGAGAAGAGAAAGTTTGTTCTCAGATGGTTTCAAAGTATTCCCCTCAAATTGAGACTATGGAAGGAGCAGGATTCTTCTATGTCTGCCTGAACGAATATGTAAAGTTCATCCAGATAAGGACAGTGTCCAACAAAGTCGGAGAAGAAGACCCCGCCAAGTGGGAAACCCCCAAGGCGCTGGATGCCCTCAAGGAAGCTATGAAGGAATTCTTCCGCCAGCTGGCCGAGAACCAGCACAAAGGCCTGGCGCAATTATAATAACCAAAAGCCCGGAAGTCTGGCAAACACAGAGAAGGAGATATGGAAGAAAAGACAAGCAGACAGACAGAGGTTATCAGAATTGAGGACCTTCACAAGACATACATTCTGGGGTCGCAGAAAGTCAATGCGCTGGACGGAGTGTCACTGTCTATCAACAAGAACGACTACATAGCCATAATGGGGCCTTCCGGCAGCGGAAAGTCCACTATGATGAACATTCTCGGATGCCTGGACACCCCGACATCCGGAAGGTATGTGCTGGGAGGGACGGATGTAAGCCAGATGGAAGACAGTCAACTGGCCGAGGTCAGGAACAGGCAGATCGGCTTTGTTTTCCAGTCCTTCAACCTGCTTCCGCGATACAGCGCTCTTGAGAACGTGGCCTTGCCGCTGATTTACTGCGGCACCCCTATCAAGGAAAGGACCAGCCTGGCCGACAAGGCATTGGATACCGTGGGGCTTTCCGACAGAAAAGACCACAAGCCAAGCGAGCTGTCCGGCGGACAGAGACAGAGAGTGGCCATCGCCAGAGCCATAATCAACAATCCCACCATCATTCTGGCCGACGAGCCTACCGGCAACCTCGACACCAAGACTTCTGTCGAGATCATGAACATCTTCGAGAAGATCTACCGCCAGGGCAACACCATCATCATTGTCACCCACGAGGAAGACATTTCCAAGTTTGCCAGAAGAATCGTAAGGCTTCGCGACGGAAAAATCGAGAGTGACACAGTCAACCCACACCCTACACTCTCACAAATCCAGGGATAGAACAAGACACAAACAATCCAGACTACATACAATGAAGATTTATACCAAGACAGGCGACAAAGGAACAACCTCACTGGTCGGAGGAAAAAGAGTATTCAAGAACGACCCTAGAGTAGAGGCCTACGGAGACGCCGACGAGCTTATTGCATATCTGGGGCTTATAGTCGCCGAGAGCGAGAACCCTGCCAACACGGCAGGGATGGCCACCAAAATCCGCAAAGACATACTCAGAATCCAGCAGACGCTTATGTGCGTTTCGGCATTTCTGGCTATGCCGGAAGAAGGTACCGGCAAGCAGCTCAAGCCAATGGAGGAGTCTGAGACCGAATTCCTTGAAAAAGGCATAGACGAAATGACAGGCCAGATGCCCCCTCAAAAGGCCTTTGTCATTCCGGGAAGACCGCGCCAGGCCGCGCTGTGCCACGTAGCCAGAACCGTATGCCGCAGAGTGGAGAGGCGCTGCGTGAACATTCACTCTACAGACCCCAACCTTGAAGAGAATCTGGTCAAGTGCAAAACATACATCAACCGCCTGAGTGACTATCTGTTCACTTTGGCACGATTTTTCTGTGCAATCACCAGCACGGCGGAAGAATTCTGGCTGCCGTAAAAAAAATGATTGCAGAATAGAAAATGTTATTATATTTGCAGCCCATTTCAGAGGAGATAGTCTCACAAGGGCTGTTGACTCTAGTTAATTTGATAGAAAGATGTATTGGACATTAGAGCTCGCATCCAAACTTGAGGATGCACCTTGGCCAGCTACCAAAAGTGAATTGCTGGACTATGCTGTCCGTTCCGGCGCTCCGGACGAGGTTATTGAAAACCTTAACGACATCGAGGACGAAGAAGAAGTGTTCGACAGCATTGAAGATTTATGGCCGGATTATCCGAGCAAAGAGGATTTCTTCTTCAACGAGGAAGAATATTAGGGGTTTAACTACCTGATAATAAGCAAATTAAGCGCATCGGGTACGGTTTTTACGACCGTGCCCGATGTCCTTTTAAGGCATTCTACGGCCATTTACGGAATCAAAAGTTACCGCAAAACTTACCGCAAAAGTTACCGCATTTTTGTAACGGTAATAGTTGCTCCCAGCGCACTGCAGTGGCGATTTCGCCATGTGGAAGCAGACGTTTGAAACCTTGCTCCCCACCCTCAGAAAAGAGGGTAAAATGAGGACAAAAAAGAGGACATAATTTAGGTAACTTATGTATAACGTAAACTGTAGACATTATGCCAGCACAAACTAAGATTCCTCGCGGCAAATTCTTTATCGAGGACAGAACCAACGCCAAAGGAGAGGCGACCATTTACATTCGCTACTTCCTGCAGCGCTACGCTAAGCGCTCCACCGGGATCAACATCCCTCCGACTGCCTGGGATGAGGAGAACAACTGTGTGAAAGCTTCCCATCCCAATGCGTCAAGAATCAACCTTGCTCTCCAGAACTTCAAGTGCGACATTGACAACCGTCTGATGGATTATGAAGGTGAGCTGAATCTCACTGTTCTCAATTTCATCCTGAACGGCGGCGACCCTACGCATAAAGGGGACCTGCCGGACGAGTCTCCTACCCAGGTGGTGAATAAGAACACCAGTTTTGTGGACTACTGCAAGAAGGTCAATGACCTGAAATACGGGAAAAAGGAGTACGGCTACTCCATGTGGTACAACAAGCAGAAGATTATCGAGCAGTTCGAGACCTTCCTGATCCACTGGAGGAAGACTCCCAAGTTTGCTTTGAAGGATTTGAGGGCGGATGTCTTTGATGAGTATGTCCAATACCGGTTCACCGTGCTGAAGAATACCAGCAAGGAGGCCGTCAACAAGACGCTGGTGCCCCTTTACGTTGCCATCAAGCAGGCTGTTCTTTATGGCATTATCGACACCAAACTGGCGGCACCCATCGTAGATAATTATCTGGAAACACACGAAACGGAGTATAAACCGGATATGGAAGAGGAAGTAGTGGAGCATGTCCGGTATCTGAAGCCGGAACAGATTGAGCAGCTGAAAGACTACCAGTCTAAATGTAAGAATCCTCGTTCGAAAGAGATTCTGGATATGTGGTTCTTTGCTTTCTACGCCTGTGGGCTGCGGCTTTCAGACATCATGACGCTCGAATGGAAACATATTGACTGGGAAGCCAAGGTCATCAAAAAGGTTCAGTTCAAGACCAAGCGTCTCCCAGATGTGTTGCCAGTTCTGGGCAACTCGGCGATGGAAATCTTGGAAAGGTGGAAAGGATATGGGCGTAATGAGAAGTTTGTCTTTGACCTGCTGCCGGAAGATTATGACTTGACAGATCAGAAACGTCTTTTCATGGACAGGAATTCCAAGGATAAGACCTTTAACACATCACTGAATGTGGCCAGGATGACGCTGCGCTTTGAATTCCCCCTGACGATGCACGTGGCACGACACAGTTTTGCGGTGATGGCCATTAACAAAGGAATGTCGCTCTTTCTTCTGTCGAAGATTCTGGGACATGCGACAATTGCATCGACGCAGAGAACCTACGCCGAGTTCCTGAAGGAGACAGTTGAGTCGGAAACCAGATTCATCCGGGACCTTTAGCGTCTGATAGTGAATACCTGTGGGCTATGGTGGATGTCGTTGAGGAATCTCTCGACATCCTCTTTGCTATACAGGTAGATGTCTCCAATCAGGGAATAGCCCAGCATCCCGCTATTCCTCCATTTCTTGACGGTTTTGTCGGAAACACCGAGCAGGGCTCGAAGCTCTTCGTTGGTATAAACCGGCTTAGATGCGGCCAGGGCCTGCTTCAAATCTGAAATCTCATTATTCAGGCGCTGGAGCAAAGAGATCAGCAATTCTTCTTTCATTATAGGTGCGGTGTTAGTTTCATATCAGGTGTATATCCAGGAGAGGCCTGCAGGAACTCATTTAAATCCTTATGCTCCCCATACAGGTCGGACATATCAACAGTCTCTTTCCCCTTCATCATATCCCGGACACCTTGATAACACTTCTCTCCGGCGGCATCATTGTCCAGAAAGCAAGTGGCTTTCTCATGCGCGCGTATATAATTAAGGGCTCTGTGTAGATTGTTTACGGAATTAAGGACAACGATGTCACAAGTGGGTATCTTGCTGCCTTGCATCACTTGCCAGGACAGGAAGTCAAAGAATCCTTCGAAAACGGCGACGTTCTTTGAACTTGGTTCTTTTGAGAGTTTGCCTTCCGTGTTGAAGGTACTGATGTCAGCTTTGGTCGTTGCCTTGAATCCCGTAGGTGTTGATAGCGAGTATCCACCAGAATTATTGGGGAATCCGATGTGCGTGAAGTTCATCCCTTTTGTCGTGGAATGAGTGATAACCTCCTTGCAGTACGCCTTGGCTAAATCCAAAGGAATCTTTCTGCTGGCGATGTATTTGGTCAGGTAGTAGCACTGTATGGGTCTGACTGTCTTGATCTCAATCGATTTGTCTGGCTCCAGTGTCTTGATCAGTCCGGGAGTCGTGACATGGTTCACTCCATGGTCCCGGGTAATGGCAGGCTCCAGTGAGCGGAGGAATTCATATGCCTCATGTCTGGAGCAATGTTTCACGAGCATTACAAGGTCGGCATTCGTTCCTCCCTTCCCCGAGCCGTGGTCGTACCAGACATTCTTCGAACGGTTAATATGGAGGGATGCTTCGGACTCATCCCTTTCCGGCGAGTAGAACATGTCCTTCACCAACCCGGGCCTTAGACCCAGGGCTTCGGCCACACGCTCTATCGGAATATTCAGTTCAGCCTGTCTAAACATTTTCTAAATTTTTCTACACTTTTTCAATAATTCTTCATACCTTTGTATCGTGTTAAGTTCCAAAGCGCAGTGATTGCACTCTTGGTATCTTGACATAGGAGCGAAGTATTGTCCCTATTTTGTATTGCGATTATTAATATATGTATCGCAATACTTACCGCAAAGGACAGTATAAATAATGAGAAATACAAAAACCATTAGGAGCGAAGTACATGGAAACGGAGAAGAAAGGTGGCCGTCTTGACCCTATCAAGCGGTACTTGTTTGAGCAAGGAATTAGTATGGCGGAACTGAGCCGCCGCTGCGAGAAGAAACTGTCCCGTCACGGTGTCGCATACCGTGTACGCGTGGGTGATTGCCTGATTTCGGATATGGAAGACATGGCCCAGGCTGCCGGATACAAGTTTGTCTGGAGTTGGGAAAACGTCCGCGAAGTTGAGCCTTCCGGTCGCGCCCTCAGGCCAATGACAGCGTTCCACAGTGATCGTCTGAAACCTATACTCGGCTACCTTTTCGATAAGAATCTGAGCATACCCGATTTGGCTAAACGCGTGAATATGAGCCGTGCGGGTATGGTTTACCGCCTTCGTGAGGGCGTTTGTATGATGTCTGATATGGAGGCAATGGCCGAAGCTGCGGGATATAAGTTTGTGTGGAAATGGGAGCCGCTTCCCAAAGAGGAGACACAAGCGGAGGCTTAAGCCGGATCGTTCAGTTCTTTGAACAATAGATTGACGATGTCGAGATGAATTTTCTGATAATTCTTCTCGACTTCTTCTTTTATCTCCTCGTCACTCAAGTTCACCACAATGCGTGGCAGTGGTAGATTGTGTTTGGGTGGATCTCCGGCTTTCACTTCCCCGCAGAAGGTCTTGGGATGGACTTTCTGTTTCCAGCTGTCGGCCACATAGCCGCAGAATGTGCCCTGCGATAGCGCCTCAATCTTATTGGGCGGCAGGACCTCGCGCTGCTGGAATGAATATGTGATATGCTCGGATGTATCGCTCTCCTGGAACGAGCGCATTTCCCGTTCCACCTTACCGAAGGACTTGCTCAAGCTCTCTGCAGTGTCGCCTTTGACGGCGCCGGCAAAGACATTGCCTACCGTATTGAAGATAACGTCTGATTCCTTCTGGTCATAGTCTTTCACCAGTTGGCTCTTATCTTGAGCACCGATGACAACGGCCACCCTATTGCTACGGGCCGTATTGATTAGGTTGTCAAGGCCCTTCAGGTAGAT
>CACXPG010000013.1 GCA_902769525.1 uncultured Bacteroidia bacterium | reverse complement strand
CCATTCGTGCAGGTCGGAACTTACCCGACAAGGAATTTCGCTACCTTAGGACCGTTATAGTTACGGCCGCCGTTTACCGGGGCTTCAATTCAGCGCTTCGCACACAAACAAGTTTCTGTGCTGACGCCCCCTCTTAACCTTCCGGCACCGGGCAGGTGTCAGGCCTTATGCGTCATCTTTAAATTTTGCAAAGCCATGTGTTTTTGGTAAACAGTCGCCTGGACCATTTCTCTGCGCCCTGCGTTTCCGCGAGGGTCCCCTTCTTCCGAAGTTACGGGGTCAATTTGCCGAATTCCTTAGCCATGATTCACTCGAGCACCTCGGGATTCTCTCCCTTCCCACCTGTGTCGGTTTACGGTACGGGCTCTGGCAGACTGGACCGCAGAAGCTTTTCTCGGGAGTATGGTTACCGCGGCTATCGGATCGCCCGAGGGCTCTCCGTACTGTCGGCGATCAGCAGGGACCGTCTCTTAAACCGTCCCTGTACCTAACGCCTTCAACCGGCTATTCCGTCAGCCGGCGCGCGTGTCACAACTCCGTCACTCCTTTGATTCTGCCACAGGTAGCGGAATATTAACCGCTTGTCCATCGGCGTCGCCTCTCGGCTTAGCCTTAGGTCCCGACTTACCCTGATCCGATTAACGTTGATCAGGAAACCTGGGGGTTTCGGTGTGCGGATTTTTCATCCGCATTATCGTTACTTATGCCTACATCTTCTTTTCCGGACGCTCCAGAAAGCCTCGCGACTTTCCTTCGCAGCCGACCGGAATGCTCCCCTACCGCTCCAGCTTACGCTGAAGCCCATAGTTTCGGCAACACGCTTGATACCCGATTATTATCCACCCGCAGTCGCTCGACTAGTGAGCTGTTACGCACTCTTTAAATGGTTAGCTGCTTCCAAGCTAACATCCTAGCTGTCTGTGCGACCGCAGTTCGTTCTGATAACTTAGCGTATGTTTAGGGGCCTTAACTGATGGTCTGGGCTATTTCCCTTTTGCCGCCGGACATTAGCACCCAACGACTCATTCCAGAAGATCATCTCCACGCATTCGGAGTTTGTCAGGATTTGACTGGCTATGACGCCCTCGCATCCTATCAGTAGCTCTACCTCATGGAGACTGCTTCAAGACTGTTCCTAAAAACATTTCGGGGAGTACGAGCTATCTCCCAGTTTGATTGGCCTTTCACTCCTACCCTCACCTCATCCAAATCCTTTTCAACGGAAACTGGTTCGGCCCTCCATCTCCTGTTACGGAGACTTCAGCCTGGACAAGGGTAGATCACAAGGTTTCGCGTCTGCTCCCGGCAACTGAGCGCATGTTTAGTACTCGCTTTCGCTTCGGCTCCGGACCTTCAGGTCCTTAACCTTGCTGCCGAGAAGCAACTCGTAGGCTCATTATCCAAAAGGCACGCCGTCACCGGACAAGCCGGCTCCGACCGCTTGTAAGCATACGGTTTCAGGTTCTCTTTCACCCCGCTGTCCGCGGTGCTTTTCACCTTTCCTTCGCAGTACTGGTTCGCTATCGGTCTTCCATCCATATTTAGCCTTGCGGGGTGGTCCCCGCTGATTCAGACAGGATTCCTCGTGTCCCGCCCTACTCAGGATACCGGTAGTTCTGTTGCTGGATTCGAATACGGGGCTGTCACCCGCTGCGGCCCGACTTTCCAGACGGTTCTTCTCTCGAACAACTTCACACGGCCCGGTCCTACTACCCCGACTTCGCCGAAACGAAGACGGTTTGGGCTATTTCCCTTTCGATCGCCACTACTCAGGAAATCGATCTTTCTTTCTTTTCCTGCAGGTACTAAGATGTTTCAGTTCCCTGCGTTCGCTCATCTCGCGATGTATACGGCCTTCAGCCGTATGGGTTGACCCATTCGGACACCCGCGGATCAAGTCTCCGTTGCAGATCCCCGCGGATTTTCGCAGCTTCGCGCGTCCTTCCTCGCTGATGGAAGCCAAGGCATCCTCCGTATGCTCTTAAGTAACTTCTTATACGTCTTACCTTGGTGAATCACTTGCATGATTCGCTCTGGTTATGTGAAACTGTAGTCCCTTTATCGGACGGGTCTTGCAGACCCTTGATAATAGACTATCTGTTTTTCTTAACCTCTTGTTGTCTTTCTCTCATCATGTCAATGAACGTCCCGCGACTTGCCGGAACCGACGGCCGTGGCCGGAGAGTTCCCCGCGGGTATATAGCTGAAGACAGCAGCGGAAAGGGAGGCGAAAGTCCCCTCGAGACAGGGCGGGCAAGGCCCGGGAACGTATTCACCGCGCCATGGCTGATGCGCGATTACTAGCGAATCCAGCTTCGTGGAGTCGGGTTGCAGACTCCAGTCCGAACTGAGACAGGCTTTCGGGATTGGCGCGGCGTCGCCGCCTGGCTACCCTCTGTACCTGCCATTGTAACACGTGTGTCGCCCCAGACGTAAGGGCCGTGCTGATTTGACGTCATCCCCACCTTCCTCGCACCTTACGGTGGCAGTCTCGCCAGAGTGCCCAGCTCTACCTGATGGCAACTGACGACAAGGGTTGCGCTCGTTATGGCACTTAAGCCGACACCTCACGGCACGAGCTGACGACAACCATGCAGCACCTCGATCCAGACGTATTGCTACGCTAGCTCATCTCTGCGCTATTCCTGGACCGTTCCTCGCGTATCATCGAATTAAACCACATGTTCCTCCGCTTGTGCGGGCCCCCGTCAATTCCTTTGAGTTTCAACCTTGCGGTCGTACTCCCCAGGTGGACAACTTAACGCTTTCGCTTCGCTACTGATCGGTGTATCGCCAACAGCCAGTTGTCATCGTTTACTGTGCGGACTACCAGGGTATCTAATCCTGTTCGATACCCGCACTTTCGTGCCTCAGCGTCAATCGGTGGTTCGTCAGCTGCTTTCGCAATCGGTGTTCTGTGTAATATCTAAGCATTTCACCGCTACACTTCACATTCCGCCGACGGCACCACTATTCACGCCTACGCACCCTTTAAACCCAAT
Source organism: uncultured Bacteroidia bacterium (assembly GCA_902769525.1). Taxonomy (GTDB): domain Bacteria; phylum Bacteroidota; class Bacteroidia; order Bacteroidales; family UBA932; genus Egerieousia. The sequence goes on along the minus strand of CACXPG010000013.1, from coordinate 45,694 downwards.
AAATCCGGATAACGCTCGCATCCTCCGTATTACCGCGGCTGCTGGCACGGAGTTAGCCGATGCTTATTCGTACGGTACTCTCGTCGGACCACGCGTGGACCTTATTGCTCCCGTACAAAAGCGGTTTACAACCCATAGGGCCGTCATCCCGCACGCGGCATGGCTGGATCAGATTTCCATCCATTGTCCAATATTCCTCACTGCTGCCTCCCGTAGGAGTCTGGACCGTGTCTCAGTTCCAGTGTGGGGGACCTCCCTCTCAGGACCCCTAAACATCGTCGCTTTGGTGGGCCGTTACCCCACCAACTGGCTAATGTTACGCGAGCCAATCCGTCACCTTCTTGCGAATTTCTTGTAAAGGCGATGTCGCCTCTGCAATCTATGCGGTTTTAGACCACGTTTCCATGGATTATCCCCCTGTGACGGGCATGTTGCTCACGCGTTACGCACCCTTGCGCCGGTCGCCGGCGGAGTATTGCTACTCCCCGCTGCCCCTCGACTTGCATGTGTTAAGCCTGCCGCTAGCGTTCATCCTGAGCCAGGATCAAACTCTTCATTGTAGTTTGCTGCTTGTCTTCATCATGTCAATGAACGGCTCCGTTTCCGAAGCGGGCTGCAAAGGTAAACACTTTTTGCTTACTTCCAAATCTTTTTCGAAAAATTTTTCAAAAAAATTTTTTCAGCCCTTTCCTCCGCTGCCCAGGCGGCCTCCTGGCCGGTCTGGCGCGAAAGGGTTGCAAAGGTAGCAACTTTTTCCGTATTTCCAAACAACGTGCCAAAAAAATTCCGGATTTTTTTCAGGGCAGGACCCCCGGGAGGATATACCTATTATATAAATATGGGGAAAAGGATAAAAAAGATGGCCGGAAAAGTCCGGCCACCTCTAAAAAACAAATCTCTTTTTCGTGAAAATTACTTCTTCTCCTTGAGAATATCTCTGATCTCTGTAAGAAGCTTCTCTTCTGCTGAAGGTTCTGCAGGAGCGGCAGGAGCTTCTTCCTTCTTTTTCTTCATCTTGCTCATAGCCTTGATTACCATAAAGATACTGAAGGCAACGATGATGAACGAAATGATTGCATTGATGAATTTTCCGTACTTGAAAAGCACCGCTTCCTTTGCCGGCTGAATAACCTCGCCGGCATCGTTGACAATTTCCGGCACGGCTGCCTTGAGTGTAACGGCCATGTTCGCAAAATCAGCGCCTCCTATCAGAACACCGATACAAGGCATGATCAGATCGTTTACCAAAGATGTGACAATGGCTCCGAAAGCGCCGCCGATTACTACGGCAACTGCCATATCAACAGCATTGCCCTTTACGGCGAATTCTTTGAATTCATTCCAAAACTTTCCCATAATCGTTTGTTGTTTATATTAATAATATGCTATGTTTCAATGATTTCATTTAACATACAGAACATCTCGCCGCATCATCGACTCGAAGTTCACTCCATACATTTCATTTATGAGAATCACAGCCTTCTCCACCGGGCTGACAAGAGCCTGCTGAAGCGTAAACTGGGGTTTGATGTCCACAATCACAAGTCCGTTTATTCCTCTGTCACCGATAACATTCTGCGCCTCTTCGGAATTGTAGACGACCATCTCGCCTATGGCTTCCGGGCGGAAATCGTTGAAACTTCTGACGAAAACCTTGTGGTTGAGAGAGTCTATCGCGAGAATCGGCGTCACGCGGTTAGGGTTGAAATACTTGTAGTTACGAAAAGCATCGTCATCCGTGCCGTAGTTGTCTACAAGCTCTGCCGCCTTCTGGGCAACAGAAGCGCCCGACACCAGGTCGGAAAATGCCATCCTGGTGACAAAAGCCTTGCGGGTCAAGTTGTCGCCGTCAGGAAAAACCTGGCTGCTGTTGAAATCTTCCCCGTCGTTCAGCGTAATTGAAATAATGCCGTTAGGAAAGGATTTCTGAAGTTTTTTCGGAAGGGCGCGGCCGTAAAGAAACTGGATTCCACGGATGTTGTCCGCTTTTATGTCGCTGAAGAACACAACTATAGAATCCCCTACCATATAAGTAGGCATTTTGACGCTGTCACACTCCATTATCGCTGAGATGGACAACACCCCGTCAACACCTGAAGAGCAATTGTCATATCTTACACAAAGCACTCTCAGCGAATCTTTTACACCACCCGAAAACTGGGCGCGCAGCTCTCCTCCAAACAATATGATGAACAGGAACAAGAATGCTGCGGATATCTTTATTCTGTAAGCCATAGAAACGGTTTCTTGTAAAAGCAAATGTAGTAATTTTATTTTTTAGTAAATTCGCTTTAAATCTGATTTGCAGGAAATCAACACCAAACAAGATATGTCAGACGATAAGAAAAATCAGAAGAAGCCGGAATACAAACCGCTTCTGCAACCTGAAAAAAAGTACAAGGAAGCTACGGCATACAGTGTCACGATTGGTCTTGTGATGACCATAATCTTCTCTGCCGCAGCTGCTTATCTTGGACTCAAAGTAGGTCAGGTATTTGAGGCGGCCATCCCTATCGCGATTATAGCGGTTGGCCTGTCGACAGCGATGAAAAGAAAGAACGCGCTTGGAGAGAACGTCATCATCCAGTCTATCGGAGCTTGCTCGGGCGGAATCGTGGCTGGTGCAATCTTCACGCTGCCTGCTCTTTACATTCTCCAGGCCAAATACCCTGAAATCCAGGTTGACTTCATCAAGGTATTCCTCTCCAGCTTGCTGGGCGGTGTACTGGGAATCCTGTTCCTGATACCGTTCAGAAAATATTTCGTCAAGGAGAAAGACGGAGACTATCCATTCCCTGAAGCCACCGCAACCACTCAGGTCATCAAGAGCGGAGAAGGCGACAGCGGCGGAGCAAAACTGCTGCTTATAAGCGGACTGATCGGAGGTCTGTACGACTTCATCGTATCGTCTTTCGGATGGTGGAGCGAGACAATCTACACCACCGCAACCCATTGGGGACAGGTAATCGCCGACAAGACAAAGCTGATGGTCAAGTACAATGTCGGCGCTGCTGTAATGGGCCTGGGATACATTATCGGACTGAAGTACGCTTTCATCATCTGCTGCGGATCCATGCTCGTGTGGTTTATCATCATACCGCTTATGAGCTGGCTGTGCGGGCCTGATACCGTTACCTTCCTGGGAACCACTTTTGACGGAGTCTCCCAGATGGGTCCTGAGATGATCTTCAAGACTTACGCAAGACAGATCGGTATCGGCGGCATCGCCGTTGCGGGCATCATCGGAATCATCAAGTCTTCCGGAGTGATCAAGTCCGCTTTCGGCCTGGCAACCAAGAGCTTCTCCAAGAAAGGCGGAGCCCAGACGGAGGAAATCAGAACCCAGAGAGACCTCAGCATGAAGATTATCGCCTGGGGAGTGATTCTCGCCCTGGCCGCCACTTTCATCTTCTTCTACTTCGGAGTGATTCCAGATGGCAACAAGCTCCTGCTGGCAATAATCGCTCTGCTTATTGTCGCGATAATAGCCTTCCTCTTCACGACTGTCGCCGCCAACGCGATAGCGATCGTGGGCAGCAACCCTGTTAGCGGAATGACGCTTATGACGCTGATTCTCGGCTCTGTAGTGCTGGTGGCCTGCGGACTTAAGGGAGTTCCCGGAATGGTTGCATCGCTGATTATCGGAGGCGTTGTCTGCACCGCGCTTTCAGTTGCAGGAAGTTTCATCACTGACCTGAAGATCGGATACTGGATCGGCAACACGCCTAAGGTTCAAGAGAGCTGGAAGTTCATCGGAACCCTGGTTGCCGCCGCAACCGTAGGAGGCGTGATGATAGTTCTGAACAAGACCTACGGATTTACCGGAGAAGATGCTCTGGTCGCTCCTCAGGCAAACGCGATGGCTGCTGTTATCGAGCCTCTTATGAGCGGTCAGGGAGCTCCTTGGCTGCTGTACGGAATCGGTGCGATCATAGCCCTGATCCTGAACTTCTGCAAGGTCCCGGCTCTGGCATTCGCCCTTGGAATGTTCATCCCGATTGACCTTAACCTCCCTCTGCTGGCCGGTGGTGCAATCGCCTGGTATGTAGGCTCAAGAAGCAAGGACAAGGCCCTCAATGAAGCCCGCGTCAACAAAGGAACCCTGCTCGCTTCCGGATTCATCGCAGGCGGCGCCCTGATGGGAGTTGTCTCGGCGATACTCAAGTTCGCCGGCAAGGACTTTTTCGCCAAGGAATGGGCTGAGACCGGCAGCGCCCAGGCTGTGGCAATCGTTGCCTATCTGGCAGTTGCGGCATTCCTGCTGTTCTCGTCGCTCAGAGCAAAAAAGCAAAGCTGACGCCCTGCAAGACAAGTGCTTAAAATACAGCATATTAGCAACATTCTAGTGCTGAAATTCAAGCAATAGAGAATACACAAGTAACTGAATAACAAATATATACGTTGCAGAAACAATTATGGAAAAGGTACAAGACAAATTCCTCAGATATGTTGGAGTATGGACTACATCAGACCCGGACTCCACCACAGCCCCTTCCACGGCACGGCAGTTCGACCTTCTGAACCTGCTGGCCAAGGAGCTGAAAGAGATGGGCATAAAGGTAAAGGTTACAGCCAAGGGAGTACTTATGGCAACAATTCCTTCCAACCTCCCGAAACCATCTAAAGCCAAGACACTAGACAAGAAGGCATCCGCCGGAAAAACCTCAGCAGCCCCTGTCATCGGCTTCATAGCTCACGTGGACACCGCTCCTGACGCCGAGGGCAAAGACATCAAGCCGCAGATAATCCCTAACTACAACGGCAAGGACATCATTCTCAACAAGGCAAAGAAAGTGAAGCTTTCCACAGCCGTTTTCCCTGAACTTAAGACCTTCAAGGGACAGACCCTTATCACCACGGACGGTACCACCCTGCTGGGAGCTGACGACAAGGCCGGAGTTGCCGAAATCATGTGCGCTGCAGAATATATGGTTGAGCATCCTGAATTCAAGCACGGAACAATCAAGATCTCCTTCACCCCGGACGAGGAAATCGGCCGCGGAGTGGAGAACTTCTCCGTCAAGGACTTCGGCGCGGACTTCGCCTACACAATGGACGGCGGAGCGGTTGGAGAGCTGGAATTCGAGAACTTCAACGCCGCCTCGGCCAAGATAGAGATCCAGGGCTGCAACATCCATCCGGGCTACGCCAAGGGAAAGATGATAAACGCCATCATCGTGGCCAACGAAATCCTCTCGATGCTCCCACCGAAGGAAAGACCTGAGCACACATCCAAGTACCAGGGATTCTATCACGTTGTGGGCATAAGCGGAAGCGTGGAAAACGCATCGGTGAGCATAATCATCAGAGACCACGACACCAAGATATTCAACGCAAGAAAAAAGCTTTTTGACACAATCCAGAGCAGGATGGACAAAAAGTACGGCAAGGGCGTGGTAAAGATCACCGTAAAGGACCAGTACTACAACATGAGAAAGGTTGTTGAGCCTAAGTACTACATTGTTGAAAGAGCTATCTCAGCGATGAAGAAAGCCGGCATCAAGCCTAAGATCCAGCCAATCCGTGGCGGCACAGACGGCGCAATGCTGAGTTTCCGTGGCCTTCCTTGCCCTAACATCTTTGCCGGCGGACTCAACTTCCACGGCAAACTGGAATACGTATCCGTGGAAAGCATGGAAAAAGCCACCCAGGTAATCCTCAACATCGCCCAGGCACAATAAAACGACATGGGGAAAACCTGGAGAATAATTATAATGGTTTACTTTACTCTGCTCCTTGGAGTAGCTTTAGTTATACTGGCTTTTGTCGCGATTCAATTTTACAAGAAAAAGGCTCTGAGAGAGAATTTATATGCACAGACTCTTAAAGCTCCTTTCGAAAGGCATCGCACCAATGAAGACACGGTAGTCATTCGCATAGATGATATTGACAGGGAAAAAGCCTCGCAATTTATCCGCGATTACTATAAGATGAAAGGCGGAGGTATGGTTTGGACTCCCGAGATAGAAGAACACCAAGGATATGTACTTCTGAAATTTAGCGGATGCGTAGGTTACACAGAGTTCTGCTATTTGGTAAACTATATGGTCTATAGCGAGAAGCCTCCAGCAAGGCACAAGGCTATAGGGTGGTATCAGACCAACGATGTAATCAACCTGAGCGATAGCCTCAATCTGAGCAACACCATCCTTATGATGTTTGTCCCAGATTCAGATGTAGAGTATGACAATGTCTACTTCGTGAACAAAGACGGCACGTGCTTCAAGCAGGATTTCGCCTGGCCAGAACACTTATATGTGCTGAAAGACAGGATCCGGGAATATGAAGAGTGTCCGAGATAGGGCTATGGTGCCTTGTAATAACCAATCCTTCAGCGATATGTAAAAAGCACCCCTCTGGAAACGAGGGGTGCTTTTTATAACTATGTGGTTTTGAGCTGATTGCCTGGGACCTTAGCCCTGTCTATGCTCCTTACCTATAGTAGATTCCTACTGCGCGGAAGTACCAGCTGTTGATATTTGAGTACACGTACTCGAAGATGGAGTTGCCGACAACATAGTAGACTCTTCCGTTGTATACTATCTCCTCGTAGTCGCTTGGCATGTCGTACAGGATTGCTCCGTCCGGTGCGTTGACAACTTTGAGTTCGTAACTGTTGACCTGAACATAGAAGTTAGCGTATGAGTCTACGTAGTAGTCTCTTCCGAAACCATCTGAGTAATATTCGAAGTCAACCGGATACAGGAAGGAAGCTATGTGGGAGATCGGGATTCTGGTTCCTACCGGAGGCCTGTGCACGTTGTAGTATCCGTAAGCGTGCCAGTACCAGATTCCATCCCAGAAGTACATGCTCATTCCGTTGATTCTGTAACGGTAGTAGTTGCGAGGGCGAACCTCATAACGGTAACCGAAGTCGAAATAAGTTCTCACTGGGGCTGGACGGTGGATCAGACGGCCGTCGCGGAACGGGTTGTAGCCAAGGTGACGGTTAGGATTGCCCCTGTCGTATCTTGGAGCCGGAGGCAGCTTGGTTGCGGCATCGCCTCCACGGCCGGCGTAATAGGTTGCGCGAGGACCGTTGTTGTTCGGGCGGTTGACATTGCCGTTGTTCGGCCTGTTCTCTGGGCGAACGTCCGGACGGTTGTTGTCCGGCTTGTTGGCAGGACGGACCTCTGGACGGTTGCCGTGGTTATTAGGCTTGTTGTCAGGGCGGTTGTTGACATTTCCGTTGTTTGGACGGTTCCTGTCGTCAATGCCGCTCTGGGTGCGGACATTGCCCATATGGTCGTTATAGTTTCTTCCGGTGTTGGCGTTAGAGTTGCCTCTGGACTGGGTCGCCTTGCGGTCGGAAGAAGTGTTCCTGCTTACAGTAGCGTTACGGTCTGAAGAGGAGGTGTTCCTGTTCTGTGGAGTAGCGGTGCTACGGTTAGAAGAGGAAGTGTTCCTGCTCTGGACAGTGTTGTTTGCCCTTGGCTGTGAAACCTGAGCCTCCTTCTGCCTGGAGTCAGAGGAACGCTGGGTTGCTGTAGTATTGCCACCGGAGGTATTCCTCCTGCTTGAGGACTGTGCCAGGGACTCTGATGAAACAGAGATCGCGAGCACCGCTGCCAGGATAGCAGTCAAAGCAGTGTAGATGGTGTTGGTTTTCATAGCTGTTTAGTTTAAGTGGTTAAACATTTACCATATAATTGCAAACACCTTGCCAAAACAAGACACCCTGCCTCCAGACGGAAACAGGGTGCTGTCACAGAACTCCCTAAACAACTATTTGTAAAGGTAATACTTGCTGCTCCTTTCCTTGAAAGCCTTCTCGTCTTTCTCGAAGAATTCCTTGATGCTTTCCCAAGTGTAGGTCTTGGAGAATGTCTTGCGGATATAGTCTGAACCGCAGACGATATCAAACATGCGGAAGCGGCCCTTGTCGCAGTTCTCGAAGGTCTTCTTGTCCGGATAAAGCTTTGCAAGTTCCTGCATAACGAGGAACTGTATCTCCACCAGACGAGCCTTGGAGTAATCGGTGATGAACACCTGGACTCCAGAGCAGGACTTGCCCTGCTTCTTGCCGAAATACGGAGTCTCGTAGATGGTACGGAAACGGATTCCCGGAAGATTGAGGGCGTTCATCGCATCGCAGAGCTTCTTTCCGTCTATCCATTCGGCCACAAAGAGCTGGAATGGAAGAGTGTAGCCAACACCTTCAGATATGTAGCCGAGCTCTCCCATAATTCCGCTGACAGGATAATAGTAAGCGTTCACAATCTGCGGGACCTGAGGAGAAGGCAGAATCCAAGGGAGTTTGGTGTCTTCATAGAGCATATTCCTGTGCCATCCTTCCATAGGAACTACCGTAAGCTTGGCCTGAACCCCGTTCTTGAGCATCTTCTCGCCATTGAGCATACGGGCCAGCTCTCCCAGTGTAAGGCCGTAAACATACGGAATGCTGAACTGGCTCACGAAGGAGTGGAAACCTTCTTCCACGAGGTTACCCTCCACTCTTTCTCCGCCAAGCGGATTCGGACGGTCCAGGACGATGAACTCCTTGCCGGCCTCGGCGCAGGCTTCCATCATAAGTCCCATAGAACTGACGAACGTATAGGAACGGCAACCGATGTCCTGGATATCGAACACCACTGCATCCACATTGCTCAGAAACTGAGGGGAAGGCTTGCGGTTCTTTCCGTAAACTGAATATACTGGAATTCCGGTAGCGGAGTCTTTCTGGTCTTTAACCGCAGCTCCGGCATAGATATCTCCCCTTACTCCGTGCTCCGGTGCATACAAAGCCACCAGCTTCACGTCCTTGGCTTTGTGGAGAATATCTATCGTCGAGTTCAATTCAGAATCCACTCCCGTAGGATTGGTCAGAAGTCCTACTCTCTTGCCCTTGAGAACATCAAAACCGCGGTCGCGGAGAACCTCAATGCCAGGCTTTACTTTCTGGCTGTGTTTGCATTTATGTTCCTGGGCTGTTATCATCGGCGATGCCATCAGAAAGGCAAGAGCCAATATCAGTATCTTTTTCATATCTCTTTTTCTTTTCTCAGCGATTATTTCTTTCCGTAAGAGGCGTCAACCTTGCGCTTTGCAAGGAAGGTTACAAACATTGTGGCGATACCGCAGGCAACCACAATCCAGAAGAATGCCTTGTAACCGACAGCCATCTGCAAGTCTCCTGCAAAGAATCCCGGAACCATCATGCTGGCAGCCATAAACGCGGTGCAGATTGCATAGTGAGATGTCTTGAAAGATCCCTCACTAAGATACATCATGAACAGCATGTAGGCAGTGAAACCGAAGCCGTAACCGAACTGCTCGATTGCTATCGCGATGATAATTGCAATCATGTTAGTTGGCTGGAATATAGCCAGATAGCAGAAGGTCAGACAAGGCAGGATCATACAGGCAGCCATTGGCCAGAGAGCTTTTTTCAGACCTACCCTGGAAGCGTAGATGCCACCGAGGATACCGCCGGCCAGAAGCGCTATCACGCCAACGGTTCCGTAAGCCACTCCGATGCTTTCTGTAGGAAGCCCCAGTCCTCCTCCGATGTAAGAGCCATCCACAAGGTTCTCCGCTCTGCCATCTTTGAGGAAAGGCATAATCATCTTTATCAGGAAAGCCTCAGGCAATCTGTAAAGAAGCATGAATGCTATGCCCAGCCAAACCAGAGGTTTCTTGAAGAAGGTGGCAAATGACTGGCCGAAGTCTGACCAGATGCCTTTCTTCTTTCCGTTCTCGTCGTACTGGATATTAGGCTTGTCGTTCTTGGAGCGAGGAACGGCGAAAGTATGGTAAAGCGTTACAAGTCCAAAGATTACAGCCGTGATGACCATCGTCCAGAACCAGGCTCTAGGAATGTCTCCCTTCTTCTCCAGAAGGCCGGCGATGAATACCAGGACGCCCTGTCCGAACACGGATGAGATTCTGTAGAAAGTGCTTCGGATTCCCACAAAAGCACTCTGCTGGTTCTGCGGAAGAGCCAGCATATAGAAACCGTCCGCAGCTATGTCGTGAGTGGCTGAAGCAAAGGCAGTAACCAGGAAGATTATCAATGTGGTATAGAACAGACTGATGCTGGTGCTCTTTGCCGCAATCGTAGATGCATCCGGCCTAGGCAGGGTGACGGCAAGCAGGATAAACGCTGCCGACATCAGTATCTGCATAAACAGGATCCACCATCTCTTGGTCTTTACGATATCCACGAACGGCCCCCAGGCAAATTTCAGAAGCCAAGGCAGATACAGAAGGCTGGTAAACCTTGCGTTCTGGTCGTTCGGAACTCCCAGGTTGGTGAACATCAGAACGGAAATGGTGTTCACGATGAAATAAGGAATTCCCTCGGCGAAATAAAGGGTCGGAACCCAGAGCCAAGGATTCCTCTTTGTCTCTTTCTGAGGGATTGAAGGATTGTTCAATTTGTCCATATTCTAATATTTCTTTACAATTTCTGCGTTAGGGTAATAGTGGTAGAGGATGGAGTCATAGGTGTAGCCCTTGGCTCCCATAACGGCGGCGCCTATCTGGCAGAGGCCCACTCCGTGTCCCCAGCCGGCTCCGTAAAGTTCGAACTTGGCCGGAACTTCTTTTGAATCTTCCGGGAGATATTTTCCGGCAGCGTTGAGCCTCTTTGCCACGAAAGCGGAGCTATAAAGATGGCTTGTGCTGAGAATTCTTCTGATTTCAAGTTCCTTGCCGATTATCATAGTTTTCTTTGTGCCCACGATTTTCAGTCTGACAAGCCTTCCGCTCTTGCCTCTTTCTATAGGGACAAGGTCCACTATCTGGCCAAAGTCCTCGCCGCTCTTGGTGTTGACAAGGCTTGAGATTTCCTCTTGGGTGTATTCAACCTTCCAGCGATAGAAATTAGCGGTTTCCTGGTCGTAGTTGTTCAGTACCTGAGACAGGATCGCAGCGTCCTTTGTGTTGCAGAATGCGTCCGGGTCAGCGAAAATCCAGGCCTCGGCCTTGCCTTCGTCAGTCAGGTCGAGAATGGTTGCGGCATCCTTGCCGTATTTCATCTTGGAAGGGTCTTTCTTCTTCAATGCCTCGGCACGGGCCTCGACCTCGGTCTTGGCGCTGTCCTCGCTGTCTCTTACAACCTCAAGATAGTCGTGATGGGTATCTTCCCAGGCGTTCTCGAACTCTTCCAGCATACCACCGCAGCATTTGTAGAAGCGGGCGTCGCAGATGTCACCTTCGTAGGAGAGGATTTCTCCCCAGGTTTCGTCGATAGCCTTCTTCACCGTCTCGGTGGAAGCGCGGGTAAGTCCTTGATATCTCTGGCAATGGTCGTCTGCGCAAACGTCAAAGTTCTTATGGTCGTCCCTGTCATACCATTTAATGAGTTCCTGGCAGTTGTGCTCTGCGTTTTCCTTAAGTGTGCAGGAAGGCTGCTTCTCCTTCTCGGCATGCTCTATCTGGGCCAGCAGCCAGCTTCTGGAAATCACTGCGTGAGCCTTCAGCAGATTCTCGTTTGCCGTGGCGCTCATCTCGGAAGAAATCACGCTGGTAAGGTAGTCTTCCACTCCGAGGATGTTTATCGGGCAAACCTGGCCGTTTTCAACGATGAACTTCAGGCAGCCCTCGAACTTCTGGTCTTCCTTTCTCTCCCAGTGGAAGTTCACTCCGATCACCACATCGCGAAGCCAGAAAGTCGCAGTCTTCTGTTTCTCCACAGGCTCAAACATAATCTCCGAATACTGCTGGCCTTCAAACGTAAATTTTCCTTCTTCCGCCATCTCTATGGTCAAGTCTCCCTGATAGACAGGCCCCTTGATGTTTGTAATGCCGTTCTTTTCAACCAGACGGTACTGGTCGTTCAGCGTGAATCTTATCTGGTCTGCATGCATTATGCCCACGCTGACCTGCGGTTGATTTCTCATCTTTCTTATAAGTTTTTCTTCTATGTCGTATGAAATGGAAACATCGTCGAATATCTTCTTCACATCCTTTGCCTGGAGACGGAAATAATCGTCTTCTACCGGAGTTATCACCAGTCCGCTCATCTCCACACAGGCGGGAGATATGGTAAAATGCTCTTTACCTTCTGCCGAATAGCAGGACGGGCGTAGCTCTCCGCGGGCGAAAAGCGCTATTCTCCAGAAGCCCTTCTCCCACCAGCAGAGAACGTTCATCATAGGCTCCCACATTCCGCCTTCCTGGAACTGGTTCATCGCCGAGGAAACAATGTCATCAGGGTCAAAGCGGCCGTCTCCCCTGCCTGTCAGGCCGGAGAGTATCGTGTAAATCTTGCCGATATACAGAATGGCCATCTTGACAGATGCCACATCGATAATGAAACATCCTCTGGCATAGTCTGTCAGATGATAGACTCTCAGATAGCTGTATGAAACAGGATCTCCCGGCTTAAGTCCCGGGCCGAAGGAAAGGATAGTCTCTTTCCGGTAATTCTGGAAAGAAGCCTGGAGCGGCAGCACACCCTTGTCGCCGGCCTGGAAATGGAAATGGTCCGGCACGGAAGCTCCGGCATTCGGGCCGTTGTAGAAGAGCACATAGTCCGGCATCATCTTAGCCAGGTTCAGCATGTCAACCATTCTGGAAGAATCCAGTTCCTGGCGGGAATGCGTATTGGACTGTATCACAAGGTGATGGCGGAAAATAGGATAAGGGTTCACCTGGACCGTATAGCCCGTGGTGACCCCTTCAAACCTTATTCCCGACTGTTCTTTCGGCCGGTTCTCCTTGCAGAAAAAGCACTTGCGGTTTTTGATGGTCTGCGCGTCTATCTTTGCGGTAGAGGAAACCATACGGGAAGGATTGAACTGCACCTTCACCTCCACCGGCTTTTCGCCGTCGTCCAGAGGAAAAGAGCGCAGTTTCACTCCGTCCAGAGCCGCATAGTTGTCCCTAGCCAGAGCCCACCTCTGCATCTGGTCTTCAAACAGATGGTCGAGGGCAGCCTTGTTGAGGACCGTGTTGCCGAAATACTTCACTCCAGTTTATTTCTTCTTGGCGTTGAGAGCTATACGTGCCTCAAGCTCCCAAGTGCGGATCCTGTCTTTGTATGTGTTGTTTGTATTCTCCTTCTCGACGCTCAGCGATGCATCTGAGTTCTCGTCGTGACGGCGGCAGAAGTAGAGCACATCGTAGATTCTTCCGATCTGGTAGTTGCGGCTGACTGCCAGTCCGACTGCATAGTCCTCTCCGTAGTTCACATTAGGGAACATAACCTTCCTTGCAACCGGAGTGAAGAAAGCTCTCGGAGCTCCAAGTCCGTTGATCCTAAGGGCGTTGTTCCTTCCGTTGTCCGGAGTCCACTCGCGGTGGTCAACCTTTCCTGGAGGCAGCATCTTCAGGTTGATGTCGGTGAGCATATAGCTTCCGATAACCATTGCGCACTTCTGGGCGTAGAATGCGTCCACAACCTTCTGCAGAGTGTTCTCGTCTGAATAAACGTCGTCTGAATCCAGCTGAACTGCAAACTTTCCGCACTTCGGATGATTCAGGGCCATGTTCCATGCACCGCCTACTCCGATGTCCTTTCTGGTCGGGATCACGTGTACCAGCCTCTTGTCCTTGATGGACTTGATGGCCTCGGTAGTGCCGTCCCAGGAGTGGCATCTAGGGCCGTTCTCCACTACGATAACGTTGAACTTGAAGTTGGTCTTCTGTGCAAGCGCACTCAGGATAGCGTCCTTGATAGTCTTCACCCTGTTCAGTACCGGGATCACTACGGAAGCCTCGTACTCGAACTTCTCCCTTCCGAACGGAACGCTCTTGAACTCAGGCTTCAGATAGCCTCCGATGTCCTTCAGATGCTGGGTGCAGGCCTTCTCCATCTCCACCTGAACCTCACGGTTGCGAGGGTCTACATAGTCGAACAGCTTCTCGCCGGTCTTTCTTGTATCTTCTTCAATCTCTGAGTACAGATATTCGTTTACGTGAACCAGGCGGCCTTTCTGGCTAACTTTCAGACGAAGGTCGTACAGGGCTGCAAACTTGTAGCTTACATTCATCTTCTTTACGGCAGCCTTCAGGGCTGATGCCTTGTAAAGCAGAACTGAACCAAAGTCAAAGTCATTCCTGAGGCTCCCGAACTGATAGTCAATCACAGGCTTGTTGGTCCTCTCGCCGTTCATGAAAGCATAGTGGTCCGCATAAATCATTGCTGCATTTGTTGCCTGAGCAACTTCTACCATTCTCTCCAGAGCCAGATATCCAAGGCTCAGGGTAGTCTGCTTGGTGTATATCAAAACATAATCGCAGTTGCTCTTTGCGGCAATCTTCTTAATGGTGGCCGTCTTGGCCATAGGGTCCTTCTTTGCGTCGAGGGTTATAATCTCATTTACCAGAGCGCTTTCCTTCAGGCTCTTGACGGTCTTCTCCACCTGCTTCTTCGAGGTGAAAGGAACAAAACAATTGATCTTTGTCATAATATCTGATGTATAATTATTCTTTCGCTTTTTGAACAAAGTTCAAAGATAAGAAAAATAGGCGTAAAACCCTACAGGCAGATATTCCGCCCAGATTCTTAAATTTGTACAGCAAATGATTTTTATCGCGATATGAAAAGATTCCTCTCCCTTGCCCTGACACTCCTTCTTGCCTCAGCGATATCCGCCCAGAACAAGATACCCGTAGAACCCGGTGTGTCCAAAGCCCTTGCAGAGTTCCGTTCTTCTCATATCAGTAATATCTGTTATGAATTGGATTACCGTTGCTCTCCTGCTGATTCTTCGTTTCATATTTGCATTTGGTTTGACTGGAACCCAAAAGGAAAAGAAGATTTGCAGATTGACTTTTGCTTTGAAGATTTAAGACAGTGTAATGCGTTTATAAACGACTACGGGAATTCTCACCTGCTTGATTATTGCAATGAACATATCATCGTGCCCCGGAAGCTTCTTCAAAAGGGAGAGAATTTCATTCAGTTCTCATTTCCCCTAAATGAATCATCATTGCATAACGCATTAAATTTCAGAGATGATTATCTCTATACCCTTAACGTTCCAGCAAATGCAAGAAAACTCTTCCCATGCTTTGACCAGCCAGATTTGAAAGCGGCGTTTGATTTAAAACTAACCCTACCGGAAGACTGGAAAGCCGTAAGTGCAGGTAGTATTGAACAGACAGAAAAACGTCCGGATAACAAGGATGTTGAATACTATTTTGAAACGGCAGAAAATATCCCAACCTATCTGTTCTCCTTTGTTGCCGGCAAGTTCGAGGAATATGTAGATTCTCGCGACGGGTTTGAAATCAGAGGATTGTATCGCGAGACAGATCCTGAGAAAGTTGCCCAGATGCCTCAGATTATGGATCAGGTGCGCCATTCTATCAAATGGATGGAGGAGTATACCGGCATACCGTTTCCTTTCCCGAAGCTGGACTTCGTGGTTCTCCCGGGCTACCAGTTCGGCGGGATGGAGCACATAGGCGCAATACAGTTCAACGACAAGCGAATCTTCCTGGAAAAGAACCCTACCCAGGACCAGCTGCTCTCCAGGGCGGAACTCATAGCCCACGAAGTTTCTCACATGTGGTTCGGAGACCTTGTTACCATGAAATGGTTTGATGATGTCTGGACCAAGGAAGTGTTTGCAAACTATATGGCCTCAATGATTGTGGCCGAGCAGTTCCCGGACATAAACCACAATCTGAACTTCATCCGCAACTATCATATTTCGGCCCTTGAGGAAGACCGCACAGACGGCTCTCATCCTATTGCCCAGAGGCTTGACAACCTGAAAGATGCAGGCCTTCTATACGGCAACATAATCTACAAGAAAGCCCCCATCGTGATGAGAAAACTCCATCAGCTGATGGGAGACGAGCCATTCAGAACAGGACTCCAGAAATATCTCAGGAAGTTCTCCTATTCCAACGCCACCTGGGATGACCTTATAGACATACTCAGCGATGAAGCTCCAAAGGCCAACCTCAAAGCCTTCTCCCAAAGCTGGGTGAAAGAACGCGGCTGCCCAACAATTCTCAGCGACCTGTCCAATGGCGTTCTGACCGTCACTCAAAAGGACATACAAGGAACCAAAGCCTACAGAAAACTCCTTTCAGACATAACCGGCATTGAGCAAACGGAAAGAGACATCGTATGGCCTCAGACTATTGATAATCACATATATTATAATCCGCACTCCCTTGGCTGGCATATACTCTACGATGAAAAAGAAGTCTTTGTCTATATGGACAAGCTGTCCAAAACTATCGAGTTGTCCAGCAAGTACGGTCCTGTCAGAAGGTATGGTTTTAAAAACTATTTCAAAAAAGGGTTTCCAAATTACGATGGCACTGGCTATGGAAGGTTCTCATTAAGCCAAGAGCTAACAAACACACAAACCCCATTGTTTTTATATGATAAAGAAGAACCGCGTCTTTCACAATTGATGAACATTTATGAGAATGTTTTGATGCATAACATATCGGCAGACAGGGCGGCTAATGTCTTTGTTGATGAAATCAAAAATTGGAGTGAGCCCCTGCTGGCTTCTTCAGCAGCAGATTATCTTTCTTCTTTGATGAACTTATGTGAGAATCAAAAAGATATTCAAGAATCTCTATTGGCAATACGTAATTTAACAGGCTATAGTTTAGCCAAGCAAAAAGCGCTCAGGATTCTCATCAGCAAAGCCACGGAAAAAGAAATCGTTGAAAAACTTTATGACATCTGGAAAGAGCAGAGCGAGCCGCTTCTCAACCAGACAGACTATATCAACCTTTCCTATCAGCTGGCTATTCGTTATCCAGGCAAGTGGAAAGAGATCCTGGACGAGCAGCTTTCCAGGATAGACAATCCGGACAAAAGGAAAGAGTTTGAATTTGTGAGCAGGGCCTGCAATCCTGATCCGAAGAAACAGGACGAACTGTTCGCCGAACTGCTTGAGCCTAAGAACCGCAAGATTGAGCCGTGGGCGCTGAGCGTGCTGTCGCTGCTAAACCATCCGCTCAGGGAACCTGAAAGCAACCGCTTCATCCGCCCGGCACTGGACGAACTGCTTGAGGTGCAGCAGACAGGAGACATCTTCTTCCCGAAGAACTGGTGCACAGCCCTTCTTTCCGGACACAAAAGCCCGGAAGCCAGACAAATTCTGCTAGACTATTTGAAAGAGCAGCTAATGCATTCCACTCTTCCTCAGCCGTTGCTGAACAAGCTGCTGATGGCAGGATATTTCCTCCTGAACGCAGAATAAGTTCTGCCGGCTAATGGTCTGACAATCTGAATATTATTAAATCGCCGAGTATTCAATACTTACCCGGCATAACAATAGTCGCCGGATTGCAGATGTTTTAGAACTTGACGGTCAGCTGAACGTATACGCAGTTCTTGTCCTGGAAGCCGCCGTTGAGTTGGCGGTAAGTGTAATTGAGCTTGAGGTCCAGATTCTTCAGAGGAGCGTAGGTAATACCTGCGGTATAGTCCATCTCGTTGATTTTCTTGGAATCTGTGTCCTCGTCCATATAGTCATACCTTGCCACCAGTCTCCAATGGTCGCTCAGGTTCGCTCCTGCGGCAAAGTATCCGCCAAGGCTGTGGATACCGCCAGGGATGTTGCCGGTCTTTCCGCCAATGATTTCAGCTCTGGTAAATCCCCAGTTGTCAACGTATGAGAAGCCGCCTCCATAGCGGTACATTTTCAGATA
This sequence comes from uncultured Bacteroidia bacterium, assembly GCA_902769525.1. Taxonomy (GTDB): domain Bacteria; phylum Bacteroidota; class Bacteroidia; order Bacteroidales; family UBA932; genus Egerieousia. Next base: position 28,117 of record CACXPG010000013.1, on the reverse strand, counting down.
TTTGTCAGTATCCTGAGGTATAAGCTTCTGGGTTGCGTCGTCGAACGTAGGATAAGCACCTTCACCCCTCTGGAAGTAACCGAAGAGGGAGAGAGGCTTGACAGGATTTACAATCAGTCGGCCGACGATATCTTTGCTCTTGTTGTTGTCGGTGGTGTTGAGCTTGTAGCCGTTGAACACAGCCAGTTCATAGTTGATGATGCTGAATCCATCGCGATGAAGAGCGCTTCCAAGGAACGAGAATCCGAGGTCTCGTCCTGATGCGGAAAGTCCGCAGATATCCTGGTCGCTCATCCTGGCAAGTCTCTGTACTGCAAGAGAGTAATTGATGAACTCCAAACTGGTTGGGCTTCTCATGTTATTTTCCCAGGTGAGCGGGCTCTTGAACTGTCCGAACTTCATTCCGAACTCCTTCACAGGCATATAGGTTGCAAACGCGTCTATAACCTTTGGAGTTCCTGCAAACGCAAACTGGAGTTTGTAGTCTACGCTTCCGTAATCTCCCTTGTAGAGGTTTCCGGCAAGAGTAAGGTTCACGTTCTTGATCTTGAAGGTGGAAGTTCCGGCATCGTTCCAGTCATATCCGCCGATCAGGTATCCGCTTGGGGTAATATATCTGCTGATCTTGTCCCAGGAAGATGTTCTTGTCTTTACAGTATTCTCCAGGGAAGCTACCCTTTCCTCAAGACTCTTGGTCTCGTTCTGTGCAAAAGAGGCCGCACAAATCATAATGGCCACAGCGGCCAAAAACAGTTTTCTCATAAGTATCTTTTTCTAAAAAATTATTATCGCGATGAGCATAACAGCCGCAAAGATAATAAAATTTTATACAGTACGATATTTTACTATTTCTTTTACTCGCTCAGGTCCGGAAGGATACCCTCTTCCATCGTCGACTGGAATTCTTCCTCGGTCGGGTAGCTTACACAAATCCTTCTCTTCAGATTGTCCCACGACTGGAACTCAAACTGAATCTCCCCTATATCATCCAGGAACAGTGATATCCATCTCTCCTTAGGCTTGAGCTCTTTCTTTTCAAAGTCAAAACCTGCATTAAGTGTGACCCTGATTGCCGGATACTTGTCGGTTGCCTTTGTAGTGAAAACCCAGTTGTAACCTTCAGAATAAACTTGCTCATAATCTGAGAGAGGGACCATCTCGAGCACAACATCATTCTCCCCGCCGCTGAAAGTGATCTTGTTGTCCTTGATAACAACACGGTTTACCGGCCACAGGAAAGACGGAATTTCAGAAGAATCCTTGCGGTAAATGTTATAGAACTTGGCGTTCTCCATCAAAAGTTCCGGGAACGGCTTGGACTCGGGATAGTTAGCAAACATCCGCCTCTGGAGATCAAACTCATTCTGGATTTGGAAGTAATGCCCCTCCTTGGTCTTTAAGATGAAACGGTCCATATCCCACTGTCTCTTTTCCCCGAAAATTTCCGTCCTGTATTTATCCACGACAATAGTGTCACAAGGCAGAGAAGTTTCTCCCTTTCCGGACACGATAAAATTCCAAATGTACTTTTGAATTTCAACCGTCTCATAGCTCTTTTCCTTGTTTATGATGTAAGTGCTGCAAACGCTGTCCTTAACCACAACAATGCTGTCGGGATAAATTGTCGCCGACATATTGAATGGACTCTGTGTATAGATTCTTTCAAGCTGCAGGGCAATACCCTTATCGCCCTCGTTCTCAGTCTGGTTCCCGGTTCCCTGACCATTCTCGCCACCGCGGCAGGAAAACAATGCCAGAACCAATGCTGCGGCAAATAGTTTTTTCATAGGTTATTTTGCTAAATGTTAATTACTTTGGGAGGTCAAAGATAGATTTGTCCACAGGGATGTCCACTTTCAGGTCAGTGATATAAGTCTCTACCGTTGTGCCCATTGCGGAAATTTCGCTCTTGATGGTAAATCCCTTCCATACCCAGACCTTGCCATCAGCCTCCACTCCTTGAGACATTGTCTTGAAAGTGTAAACCTCGCATTTATACTCGTCTACCTGTTCATCATCCAGCTTCTTGATGCTGTACTTCTCTATAACTTCAGGAGTGAGGTTGTTGTAATTAATCTCCGCTTCATCATTAGGCATTTCCTTGAAAGAAGGGGAAATCAGATATCTCTTGCCACCATTTTCAACCATAACGACCGTCTGCCCCATGACTTCCATTTCGAGCTTTTTCAATGCGCCATAGTCCGCAAAGGTGCAGACTGTGGATAATTTCGCCATACCCATGTCTGTCACTATGGTATAACGGCCGGTTTCAAAGGAATAAACGTGTTTGTCCTGTGCAGAACCAATGACTGGCAGCAATGCCATCGCGATAAATAGGATCAGTCTTTTCATTGTTTTAAGAATTAACGGTTACTTTAGACAAAGATAGCATAAAAAAAAGAGATGCCTTTTTGACATCTCTTTTTGTGGAGAACAAGGGAGTGTTGCCTTCTTTCTTGATTTTCTCGTTGATATGCAGAATCACCATCTTTTTTTACTGCAATAAAAGCCAACGACACAGCAAAATAATAGCCAGCACCATCATGACCCAAGCCTAATGGTTTGATGATCCCCTCATGCTTGGCCCAGTATGATGGTTTCTCGCTGAACTCAAACTCACCAACATCTGCTTTTTCATTCAAGAAATAGACGACCTTGGTAAGCTCCTCTGGAGCGTTCGGTATTATATTACGTCCATTAAATATCATACTCCCACACCTTCAATAATCTTCTTCAATCTTTTAGCCAGCAACTTTTTCCTCTCCTCAACAAATATCCGAAAGTCTTTCACATCTAAAGATACATTATCAGGTATTAACTGGTTTCTTAGATTGATATTATTTTCTTTTACCCATTTATCAAGTGGCGTTGCCAGCTTTGATTCGTTTAAAAGAGAATTTAGTAACTGCAAGTTTACTATAGAATTCCAGTTTTCTGGATTTGTATAGAAAACATACTCATCTTCATCTGCGAAATCACTCCTCTTCAATCCCAGGAAGTAACTTGCTGGATGCAGATGGTCCTTATGGAACTTTTCCTGACCGTCAAAATTCAAATGAAAATAGAGCAATGCCAGCACAGTATAACACATCGGAGCGTCTTTCTGAATAGATAGCCATCCGTCTATTAGTTCATCAGTAACAGCCAAGTTCTTTGATGCATCTGCAGCAAACTTGTTCTTAATCTCCTCAAATGGGAATATATTTGTTCCAACTTGGTCTTTCAGTACTCCTCTTATTCTTGTCAACACAGAGTCTGGCTGGCCGCCAAACACACCTTTTAGTAACGATATACACAGCCATTTCCTGATTGCTTTCTTCTCATCCAAAAGAACAGTCTTCTTGCAAATACTGTCCTCTAAGTTATTATAGAATATATAATAGATGAGCGGAATGACAGCATTTTTAGCACGAACAGAAGCATCGTTAAAGCCCCAACTCTCCAGCAGTTTAAAGGCTACTATGATTGATTTCTCAACCCTATCCCAATTATCATCAAATACCAGGGCAACATTCTTGTTGAAGTTTTTCACTTGGAACTTGATATTGTCATTGAACAGTACGAGGCAAGTCTTCAGAATAAAATCCTCACTTATCACAAAGTTTGGATTTCCAAAGGCAAAGACCTTCTTCACCGTATCAGGCAACACCTTTCTGGCATCTCTTTTCTTCCAGTTCGCCGTGGTTATAGACATAAGCAGATTAGAGAAACTCAATGGTTCACCACCGCTATTCGTCCTAATAAAAATATCAAGTACGGTATCTATATCTTGGCTTTCTTCCAGATAGAAATTTATTAATTTATCTTTGAATACTCTATTATATAATGTTTTAACTGTCCTTTTTGTAAATTTGTTGTCTTTCCATGGTTGTGCATCAATATAGTCATCTAAATCCAATTCATCAGGATAGTTCAGTATGTCGTTTACCTTATACCAGATGTGGTTTGGATCATCTTTTGTATCTTCTACTTCCCCTTCCGTAAGGAATTCAAAATCGTATTTCATCATCCTCTCATTCTCATCTGGCAACGGTGCTGCAATATTTACGTACAGCCTTCGCGTGGGTAGACACTCTTCATCATCTCTCCACCACTTTCTCGGCATCTTGTAGGCATATGTTCCTTTAAGTCCAACATACAAGGCCGTTAATCGCTGCTGTCCATCTATCACAGCAATAAAGTCTTCAAATCCTTTTGTGTCAATATCCTTGTTGTCTTCCGAGAAAAAAGCACGATAACTGGTAAGGAACTCATAGAACTTAAAACTATTCTTCACTTCCTTACTGGTTATCTGCCAAAACATGAAAGAATTAATGGGGTAGCCTTGCATAATGCTATCAAACAAAGCCTCTACTTTTGAAGCCGACCACACAAACTTTCTCTGTATAGCAGGCAACAAATATTTCCTCTCAACGATTTTATTAATCGCTTCTTTTATACTTATTGGAGTTTGGAATCCACTCATAATTATCTAAGTTTAATTCTATTATTCATCAATACAATGGCATTGTAGATCTGGCAAACTTCAATTCATTCCTATTCGGATCATTTATGAGTTTTACAATCTCCTCCTCCATCTTGTTCGTTACCAACCTAATTAATCCTATGCCGTCCCTATACTCATCTACATTACCATAAGTAAAATGCAATTCAGTTGCTTTATTATGTACAATGCTATTGCGAAGCTTATAAAGTATTCGACCTACTTTTCTCACGCAATGTGGATCCCCCACCTTAATACCATAGTTTTTGTCAAGGAAATTATTATAAGGAGTAATTGATGAATCATCAAGTTTGCCAACACTAGTCACCCCTGGGAAGAGTTGTACAAACATCTTCAGGAACTCATCCTCTTCATTATTTACTGATCTGTGAGCTTCTTTAATGGTAGTTCTTACAAATGCAGAATTCCTAATTGATACATTGGCAATTGTTACCAGATGTATTCTGAAAGCAAAATACTCTAATATTTGATACATTCGAAGATAACGCCCCAACACATCTTGCGTATGCTTTGATTCGTTCATCACATTAAATACATCAAAATATTGTATATAAGGAACATCCGAATCATATACAATCGCGGAATTATGGAATTTAGTATTTGCAGGATATGTCAACTCTACTGGTATCTCAAATTTCTCTTCATTGATATGACACAGACAGGCATAACCATATAAATTCCAGGCATCATTTGCGTTGTTATTTGTCAGAACTATATAACCATAGTCATTTTTATTCTCAATATTGGAAAGAAATGAGTTTAAAGATACAGGGTCATCCTTTACAGACAAATAAATATTTTCTATTGCAATGAACACATTGTCTTCAATACCAGCAGTTGTATTACATTTTTCAAACAACAAACTTGTTGTCATTACCAAGCATTCATTCTTCTTAAAATATATCAACGGTTTAACAAGCGTTTCATGTGCAGGGTCTGCCATTCCTTCTAAATAGATTAAGGCATTATCCAACTCATACTTATTTTCATCCTCTGTCAGATTATGTATTCTTGTTAGAAGCGTTGTGTAGTTTGTCGCTGCTTTCTCACTAAATATATTATCAATAGCATCCTTCGTCTTATCTGCATCCAAGCTTTCATTTATTAAAGTGAGACAAGTTGCAGAGAAGGGTGCAATAGCATTCAGCCTGTCAGAAATATTCCTGACCATGCTAACCATCAAGTCCTTACGTTCCATATCTTACTTCTCCATATTAAAAGCCTGATACCAATCTATCCGATTTCCAGTAAGCAGTCCTTTTGTGTATTCAAATACAGCCTCTCTCAACACTTTTCCCACATTAACTCTTACGCTTGAAAGGTTACTATAAGCCTCATCGAATTCGCCCAACAAGAAAGGATCGTGTATATCAGTAATCTCTTGGATTGCGTCATCAAGCATAGCCAAATTTAGCGTATTATCCCTTAAAAATGCTCCCAATGCTGCAAACACGCCACTTAAAGTCGTATCCTTCCCGTACCACATTTCGTAACTTGCGCCTTTTACTTTAAGCTGAAGGTCTATATTATAAACCCTTTGAATAAAGCAATTAAGGAAATCCGCATTAAAATAGCGCGTCAGTTCATCGCCCTCAACAGGGGTATCATCTTCAAACTTCACTTTATTCGAAGGGTCTACTCTCAGCGGTTTTCCTTCAACATAGGATTGTAATGCTATAATGATTGAAGCTAATGCATACTCACCAGCATTTCTAGGACCTCGTTTAATACGGAAATACTCTTTCTGCTTTTCTCTGTATAAATGTATATTTCTATCTAAGGTCAGTTTATTATCATCAAAGAAATGCAGGAAAAGTAGTTCAAATTGGTGTACCGAAGAGACTGAACGTTGCCCGGCATTGAGTATCAGCATCTTCTTTATTATATCATCATCACTCAAACCATCCCAAATGGCAAAATAGATGTCATATTGGGCATATAAAGAATGAAGTTTGTCTTTATAAATTACCTCATCGTTATCTTTCTCAAAAAGCCGTTTCAATAATTTCACGCTCACGAAATCTAAATCAAGAAGCATTATTCCTTCTTCATCAGATTTCAACTGAGTTAATAGTTCTTTATAATTCTTACAATTAGAGCTGTTGACAATCTCAATTAATCGCCAAACAACCCAGAGTCGGTATGTACGCTGAAGACCATCAAGGATATCAAACTTTGAAATATTGATATGGCGGTCATCTCGTGTTTTAACTTCCCCATCAACAGTAAGTGTAATAACAGGCATAGGATCTCCCAACTCAATGGTATGGAGGATACCGTCAAGATAGACATTTTTGACTATTCGACGTTGTATCTCAAAATCAAAGAAGTCTTTACGCAGATTCTCCATATATAATGCCAAGTTGCATTTTGCCAAAAACCAAGATCTGTTTTCTATAGTCTTGTGCTCATATAAATATAATTCCATTTAGAAATAGGTTTTATTATGAAAAGTAATGCTTCCGAAGCTAATGACTCTTTGTAAACTTTTAAACTGCACGAAAAAAGGGGGAGGCTACATTTTTAGGTACCACTACAGGTATAGGTGTTATTCTCAACAGAGGAAAATGAGAGCAGTCACCGCTTCTTCATATAATTGAAATCAAATTCAACATAAAGTTTGTTATGCTTTGCATTTAAAATAAGAGTCTCAATAAGAGCGTTTACATCTTTATTGGATTTTTTGAAATCGGAAAGGAATAAATCCGAATCAAAGAGAATAGGATAGAATCTATTCTTAATAAGTAGGAATCTGTTACTTCTTTCTGCGATTTTTAAAATACGAATATCAATATTCTCACAAAATAACATATAATCAATAATAAAACTTAGTCCTATTACATCAGAATTTGCATTTGGTGTAGAACTAATTAACACAAAAGCCGAATAATTCACATCTTTTATATCTACAGTGTGTGCTATTGATTTTTCCAGACTATCTGGTATGACATAAATTATCTTATCATGTGGAATGATAATCGTATCTATCAAAGGCTTTTCTCCAATATGAAAGACCCCTTGCCCAAACAGTAGATTGCTAGAAGTTAAACTGATAATTAGAAGCAATGTAAAAAGAACAATTAAACAATATTTCTTCATAAAAAGTTTAATTCTGGATGTGAATAATATAGAATTTTTTACTACCTGTACTTGAAATAACATGCCTATCGGTAGTATATTGCCGAATTCCAAAAGAACCTATATGACCACTATTTGCAGCTAATTGGTCATAACAAAACATAACAGGATATAGTTTGTGTCTAACGTAAACGAATCTGTTGCTCTTAGTAACTATTTTTTTATATATATCAGGTTGTGTACCAATATTGATTTTATATGTATTTCTGTTGACCATTCTGAAGACTATATAAATGGGCCTTTTTATATATGATTTTTGTTTCTTGTACAATCTATTCTCTTTCTTGTTGATAGATCTTATATCGGAAGATATGCCTTTTTCCACATCAATTGGTAATGAATAGATTATTAGTGTTTGATCCTGAGCTTTAATTACATTAGTGATACTTAAAGCAAATATACTAATGAATATGCAGAAGTAACTCTTTATCATCTGACAATCTTTAATGATAGATAATATCCTGTACAATGTCGAAGTTTTCATTATAAACTGCTATTTTATTTCTTGTTGTACCGTTCGGCGATGCTGAATGAATATACGGAATTCCACCGAAAGCATCTACTGCGTAGATAGGTATTTTTAAATCATAGGCGGATTGTTTATCCTCATCAGAAACGCTTGAAATATTTGTTTTAGTCTCATCGTTAGTTAATGGGTGCCCATGGGCTGTTGCCATGATTATATATCTGTCACCATATTCTTCGTAATACGCGCCCCCACCTTTAGTATATGACAAAGAAATATCCGTATGACTATTATCTCCGACAGGACCTTGCTGTAATATAATTTTGTTCTCTTGCGTGTCCAAGGTAATAAATATATTATATTCATTACCTTCGGAAAGTGTATTTTCCACCATATCTTTTAGTCCATTATCTATGTCTTTTCTACTATAATTAACAAGGGCGCTGTTCTTTTGGAGTTGAAGAGTTGAATACAGTCCTATTTTGCCATAATTGTTCATTTTAATTGAAAAATAAATCTTTTCATCCACCACCCTTAAATCATTAGAAGGGGCCATATCATTACCCAAATAGCGCCCTGTTTGTCTGCTAATGTAACCATCAAAGATATCTCCTTTACCATCAATCAAACTAATCGGATTTCCGGAGCAATAACTATATGGTGTCAACGGTAGGTACTTCTCCGCTTTTGGATCCACTGCCATCCACCTAGCTGTTACCGGATCATACTGCCTGAATCCATAGTCCAGATAGTCTGTGCCGGCTGCGGTCTGAATCTCTTTTCCGTTGTAGAGGTCGCGCCTTGTTGGGGTTGGGGATATGTATCCACTGTAAAGCTGCGGTAGCCTCTCCGTAAGGGTAGGATAAGCTTTTCCCTGGTTCATCTGGAGTCCGAACGGATAGTATGCGTTCCTCTCCAGTATGTCTCCCTGAGCGTTCAGCATCACCCTTGTGCTTCCCAGGTGGTCTTTAACGAAGAAGGCAGTGGTGTAGTCGTAAGTGTTCTGGGTTCCGCTCTGCTTCCTTACAATCATTATCCTTCCGCCGTCAGTGTCAATCCCTTCAAGGTATGAGTACACCGTGTTTCCAGACTTGGCTGTGGTGTAAGAGAACGGCCCGATGTAAACCCTCCCGTTGTTGTCAGAGTCTATTACCTTGTACTTTGTTCCGTCTGCAAGGTAATGGTAAGTGGAGAGCAGCGTGTCGTTCCTGGAAACAGTGCTTACAAGGTTATTGATGTCGTATGTGAGTGTGATGTTCCTCAAGGCGTCCAGCGTCATGTTCCCGTTGCCGTCGTATGTATAGTCTGCGGTTCCAGACACCTGGTTGTTTTGCTCAGTGTGGGTAATAGCCGAGCCATTGTAAGTACCCAAGAGTCTTTCTATTCTATTTCCTGAATAGAAGTACGTAAAGTTGTCCTTTATGTCCGAATTTCCATTCCCGTATCTTGTCAGGGTGAGTATATTCCCGTTCCTGTCAAAGGAGAGGTTCTTTTCCGAGAAGTCGTTTGTTGCAGAGCCAGACGTTCCTTCAAACCTCTCAGAAGAAGTGAGCCTTCCGAAATTGTCGTAAGAATAGGCGTAGGTATATCTGTCTGCCGTGCTTCCCGGAAGAGTAAAGTCCGTTCCGTTTGAGTACTGAGAGGTCTCCCATTCCGTTATCAGGCCGTCATACGATTTTGTGGTGGAGGTCTTTACAGCATCGTGATACCTCAGTGTCTGGGAATAGAGATTTACAATGTTAGACTGGGATGTGCCTTTTTTCAGCACGTCTGTCTGGGTTGTCATCCATCCCTGTATGTTGTAGTTCAGGGATGTGGAGAGGACAGGTGTGGTTGTAGATGGCGAGAGTACAAAAGATCCGTCTGCTGCTGTCTTTCCCCGCTCCGAGCCTATGAGCCTTCCCAGTTCATCGTAAGTGTAGTTCACTGCAGAGAAGCTCTTTGCGATGGTATTGGTTTCTGTGTTTGCGGAAGCGTTCATCTTGGCGGAAGAAGAGACTTTCCTTCCCCTGGAATCGTATTCGAACGTCTGCTTGAATGTTTGGTTTCCAGCCCTTGAGCAAGTCTGGACTGTGGTGAGCGGATTCCCTGTAAAGTCATACTTCACGCTTGTCCTGAGAGTCTCACCGTCTGGCTCTTTCTCCACTGTCTGAATCACTCTTCCCTTTATATCATAGTAATATGCCCTCTCCCTGTATTTTTTCGTGCTTTGCCCTGCTGTCGTCAGGTTAAGAGTCTTGTCATATGTCAAAAGACCTTTTGTCCTGCTGTCTTTGTCCGCTGTCGTCACCACTCCTGTCACTTGGGCAAAGGCCAGGTTAGACGGTGCCGTAGAGCCATATTCAGCCTTTGTGAGAAGTATGTTTCCTGATTGTCCGTAAATGCTAGGGTAAGGTGATGCTGCAAATGCCGACACCATCTGCTGCCTTGTCCTCTGGACAGACCTGAACGTAGAGGTCACCCTCGAAAGGCTGTCATACCTGGTCAGGAGCCAATTGTTGTTCTGGCTTCTGAAAATGCTGTCCTGCATTGCCACCAACCTTCCTGCTGGATCATAAACCATATATTCGAATCCCTTTCCCGGAATCCTTTTTTCTGTCATCCTCCCGAGCCCGTCATAGGCGTAGATGAAGCAGAACATCTTTGCGGTGGAGTCTCCCTGGCTGCAAGAGTATGGGTTTGCACTTGAGGAATTAGCCGCAAGATTCTTGATTCTGACCGTCCCTTCTGGCTGGATGACCCACCTGAGCCTTCTTCTTGAGTCATATGCATAGTAAGTCTCCTGAATGGAGTTTCCCGTTCCGCTTCTCTGCAGTAGCAGGGTCCCATCGGAATCCTTGAACTCTGTAGTTGTCCTTCCGTCAGGAGAAGTGACGGTTGTCTTGAAAAGCTTTGCTGCGGCAATGTATCCCTTCACCGTCAGGGAACCGTTGTCCGCGCAAGATATGTCCAGAATTTCGTTTGCTGAATTGGCTTCATATGAGAAGGCTGTGTAATGGTCGTTCCCTCCGGAACCTGTCCCGGATGTCCTGAAAGCCTGTCCCGGAGTGAACTGCCTCTGCACCCGGTTGAGCGGAGAGGCTTCATAAATTTTCTCTGCAAAAGCAAATTGAGCATCGCTCTGTCCATATAGGTTTGTGTAGAAATCGCTCTGGTTCTGGAACGGATTGTTTTCCGGTTGTGGGGTAGAACTGGTCGTGCTGGCATACGGAAGATATGCTTTGGCATCGTCCCTCCGCATTGGGTCATACCATATAGGTGTTATGATGTTCTTCCCGGAAGGTGATGCTCCCACACTAATCACCTGTGTCTGATATCCCAAGCCATCAAAATATGTTATGTCCAGATTAGAGAACGCTCCACTTCCTGCGGTGAATGTCTGCTTGAGAATCCAGTTGTCTCCCCATACAGCTTTCATGTTTCCTGTTATGGTGAGAGTTCCCTTCATAGCCCGTGCCTTTCCTCCGTAGAATGCTACCACGGTAAACTTCCCCGAGTCTGCGGGAACGGACAGGTGCAGGCTGTCGCCATTGCCCATCCTTGCAGGACCATACTGCTCACCATTTTTGAATATAGCGTACCGCACCTTGCATTGCGTGCTGTCCAGGATGAGATAAGGAGGCACCGAACCCATATTTCCTGGAAAGGAGACGTTGTAAGCTTTTATTTCTCCTCCAGCCGGCTGGGTAAAGACCAGTTCATTCCCAGCAGAGTTCTTGAAAAATGTGTTGTTGGAGAGGGTGTTCGGCTGTGGAGGATAAACTTGCACTTTTTTTAGGTTTGGTCCCGCTTCCACGGTAATCCTCACCTGAGTAGAAGACAGCCTAGTGTAGGAGAGGTTCATAGTGGTGTCCCAAATAGTACAGTTCCCGCTGTTATAGAAATTCACTATTCTCTGCAGAATGCTGTCTTGAGCAGAAGACACGTTGTATGTGAATGTTACCTTTCCTCCGTCCTTGGAGAAAGTGTAAGGATTCGGATTCAGGCTGCAGTTCCTGGTGTCTGAATAGAATAGATGCCAGTCCACCGTCTTTGTCTCGTTCATCTGCACTTCCGTAGGGTAGTATGCGATGCAGTAGTATGTTCCCGGAGAATTTATTATGAACTTCAGCTGTCGGTTTCCCTCGCTCTTTCCGTTCACGTCTGCGACGGTTATCGTGTAGTTCAGGGAGTCTTTCAGGAGGCGGTAAGACGCGAAGCCGTCGGATGAGCTGAGGATAAGGGCGTTTGTCCCTCCATGGAGCAGTCGCACCGTATTCACGTTTGGCAGAAGATTATAGACATTTGGAGTGTGGAGGTCCTGCGTGATTGTAGACGATCCGTTTGATGCCGAGACAATCAGTTCCCTTGCCTGGTCGGTGAAGTTGGAGGATATGTCAAAGTTCAGGTCGGCCTCGTATATGCCTTCCTTGTTTGTGAGATAGACATTTGTTATCCATGATATTGAAAGCGCCTCCAGACTGCTTTGTATGTTGGAAAGGAGCGTCTCTTCAGGAATACCGCCGTAGCTAACTATGTGCAGTGTTGCTGTACCACCGTCGGGGCTGACGGGTATCTCCAGGTCTTGTTCAACATAGTCCACTGAGAGAACTATCTCGGGAGTCTGCTCCTGGGCCCAAAGGGTTTGCGGAATGAGAGATATCGCTGCCAGGAGCAGAAGGAGAAATGTCGTGCTGTGTGATATTTGTTTCATTGTCTAGCCCTCCTATCTTGTCAGTGTCTGGTAATCATACCTTTCCACAGGGTCTAGGCTGTCATCAAGGATGATGTTCAGCCTCTGAGCAGTGTCATAGGTGTAGTGTGTTATCCTTCCCGTAGGGTCACACACCTTGGACGGGAGTCCATAAGAGAGCCACTTGTACCAAGATACTTCGCTCTGGGGTAGGGTGTTACGAAGTGTAGCCGCTATAGATTCCGTGTTGCTAGCTTGAATGCCTCCAAACGGTGAGTTTCCCAAAGCTGAGGTTACCTGTACAGCCGTGGCGTTGTCTATCCTGACTGCAACTCCCAGATTGTTGGAATACCAGATGAAAGTCGTGGAAATTCCGTTTGCGTCAGTCTTCTGGATGATGTTTCCATTGTTGTCGTGGATGTATGAGGCGTAATCTTTCCATGCACCTGTCTCCACATCCCTTTTCTGCCATTTCTTTGGGAGGAACAGTGTGGTTGTTCCGGCTCTGGCGAGAGAGTCAAAGGTCAGGGAGTCGGAAGACATGACCCTGTCGATTGAAGTTCCGTGAATTCGGCATTTTACCGTTACCTTTACGGGACTTCCTATGAGCCCCTTGCTGTACATTTTCTTCTGGACAGCGGTACGATGATTGTCCGCTATGTCCGGAATATATGTGTAGTTGGTTGTGATTATATCCCCGTTGGAAAGAGTCTTAACCTCTGAAGACTTTTGTCCAAGGCTGTTGTATGTGTACTGTACCTGTGACGAGACGGAAGAATTGTTCTGGAAGTATGTCGTGGATGTGGTCTTTTTCAGAAGGTCTGCGGCAAGAATTCTCTGAGTGAGCATAAAAGCGTCACCAACATAAAGGTATTGCATGAGAGCCTCCCGTTGCTCATCAAGATTGAATATGGAGGAACTCTCCGCCAATAGGGTTCCTGAAGAATTGAACACCTGCGAACCGGTTTCCTTTCCTCTCTGATGCTGGTGGCTTATTGGAGGACACAGAATATTCCAGATGCGTTCCAAGCCTCCGGATACGTTGAGAAACGCATGGTAGGTGTTGTTGTAGCCGTCAACATATCTTTCAGTCCGTTCAGCATCTGCGTCGGCCGGGAAGTCATCCCCCGTATCTGAATAGCAAGAGAATTCGTGGACAGTCTTCGAACCGTCCGGGTGATGCTCTGTAACGTGGCTGTATTCAACAGGAACAGCGTCATAACGTGTCAAGCCGCCGGAATAGGCATATTGGACTGTGACGGGGAAATTGCCTACGGTGCCACCATAGCTTATCCTGTAGCGCGGATAAACGGTAAGGATGCCACTGCTGGAGAAAGAGCCGGGCTGGGTGTAAGAAAACCAGGTGGAGTCTTTGGCAAGGCCGTTTTCATCATAGTTTGTGTAAGACCGGATTCTGACGCCGGGGGCGGAGGTGATTTCTCCGGCCTGGCTGTAACCCAGTATGGGGCGGTACAAGTCTGAAGCCTCTTTTTTGACACGCCTAGAAAAGTCATTGGCTTCCCAGCGGAAAATAGTTTTGCCACCATATGGATATACCATCTCACGGACAATACCGAGAGAGGCGGCTGTAAATCTTGAGTCGGAACGGGACGGAAGAGTCTCCTCATAACCAGACAGGGAAGAGATATCGCTCAAAGAGATATAGTTCTGTTTTGCAGCATTGGTGTCTGCCGCATTGTAGTACCCCCAATGGTCTTTCGCGGTGGTACCCTGAGCGGGAAAGAACTTGTCGGAAGTACCCTCATAACTGAAAGAGTAGTCTCCTATGCCCTCTTGCCTTATTCTGGAGAGAAATGGATATCTGCTGCCTACCGAATTGTATTCATATTCAAGCCGTGTAGTTCCCACCGGGGTCTGGATAGAATCAAGCAGGAAGCTTTCCCATCCCTGGAGAGACCGCCGTCCAGATGCTGTGACATAGCTTCCGCTTTCTGCTCCGGTTCGTTCTGAGTAGTCAAAAAAGATGACACCGCCACCACCGTCAATGTCTATTGATGAAAGATAGGAAATCGTAGATACGCTTTCGTTGCTTCGGACTACATAGTTGGCAGAAGAAGATATGTAGTGCCAAAGGTTAGGAGAAAAGGATTTTATCTCACTATGCTCACCTTTCTCATTGTATTTGAAATAAACCACCCTGTCGTTTGGGGCATGGATTTCTTTCAGGAGGAAGGAGATGGTCTGGGTCTTTTCCTCGCCTCCTGCATCACCTTTGGCACCTGAGCCCGAAGAGACAGAACGCTCGGTATAATCCATATATCCGGAAGGAGTGATATCACCAAAAACATAGATGAAGCCGTCAGAGGTAGTTATGGTTATCTCGCTGCTCAGGTCTCCGTTCTGACCAAGATAGGCACTAGTCTTCTCTATATGATAATCGCCGTCAAAAGTGTTGGTGTGGAAAGCAGAAAAGGTGCCGTCCATATTCCTGACAAAAGAACCGCTACGCCCAAGGAAATTGAAATGGTATATGTCTGGAGAAGACTCATAATAGACTGTTTTGCCGTTTCGTTGAAGAAACCATATCATCTTTGGGACATCTCCAGGAGAATGGATGTTGTAGATATACTCAGGATATGTGAATGGGGATATGTTTGTGAAAAGGGAATCGAAACCATTTAAAGGTTGATTGGAGATAGTTCCTCCAGGTAAAACAGAGCTGTGGTATTCGCCAATGCTTTCATCGGGTATTCCAAAGACTTCTCTGGTTATGTAGCCGCCGCATTCCAAAACCCAGCCCAAGCCAGCTACACCAGGTTGCTTGTTGACTACAAGACCATTGTAATTGTATGAAAGGCTTATGGGAATTGTGAAATCGGCATCCCGATAGACATAGATGGGTATGTTCAGGGAAAGCCGCCCGCTATAGAGTTGAGGATTGAACCTGCCGTATTTGGTCATCTCAGATGCCTGTGCAGAAGGCTTGTCAGGCTCGTTGACCAGAGAAAGCTGGGCAAAGGAAGAGGATTGTCCAAGGAGCAAGAACAATAGAAGGAAGATATGTAAAGAAGTTTTCATACGAAATAGTGTTTTTACAAATATAGTGTAAATAATTGAATCAATTCAGAAAAACTATTACTTTCCACGTCTCAATAATTAACAACAAAACAGCTTACATTGGAGTTTGTGATTTTGTAAAATAATGATTGTTGTAGCTGTCCCATTTGCACCGTTGTACAATACAAGGACATCTGGGACAAAAGTCGGAATACGTTATTAAAACAATACTCTATGCAATATTTTTGACCTTTATTTCTTTATGGGTACGACATTAAAGCACCATAATGTATCTCGAAATCCGTTCATCATTATAGGAACTTTTTATCCACCTAAAGTGAAAGACCCAGACCCATCTCTTTTCTAAATGTTTTATTTAAAAGGCCGGTTTTCTCCGGCCTTTGTTGTTAATTTGGGATTATTCAGAAAGAAAGAGTTCGATATTGGAGACTATATTTGAGACAATTGACTTAATGATTGTGTCTTTAGGGATGAAAATATCCAGACTCTATTTTTGAAACACTATAAACATCTTCTATCGTTTTTGCAAAAGTGTAGAAATACATTTAAATTTGATATGTTAAAAACTACTGTATGAAACGTTTTCTTTTCTTGTTACTCTTTATTTTTCAAGTTGCATTAATAGCACAGCAATCTCAAGCACAATCAACCTTCAAGTTCTACGACGACATCTCCCTTCCCCAGACAGACGCGTGGAACTTCGTAAGGCAGGGAGAGGTTTCGCCCTCGATGTACACCGGCACCATCAACCTCTCCGTTCCCATCTATGAATACAAAGACAAGGACTTCAATATCCCCATCGTAGCAACTTATTCCTCCAACGGCAACACTCCCAACCAGTTGCCAGGCATTCTCGGTCCTGGATGGAACCTCTCCATAGGTGGCTGCATCACCATAGAGACCAACGGCATCCCGGATTACGGAGAGAACCAGAAGCATATCCCCGGCTTCTTTGCCGTACACGACACCTCCGAAGTCAGGAGACACCATCCGGACACCTGGTGGAGATTCATGTTCAGCCTTCTTGACATCGGCGCAGGTACAGGTGCTCCTGAAATAGTCATCTGCCCCGGCACCAAACCAACCACCCTCCATACGGGCGAGATGGACGCCCAACCGGACATCTTCCACTTCACCCTCCCCGGGCACAGCGGCAGCTTCCATCTGGATTTCGGGAAGCAGGTTACAGTCTTTAGCACATCTTCCGACCGGCACAACTATAGGGTTGAGATTGAATCCCAACCATTTTCAGACCCACCAAAATACGGCTTTACCCGAATCAAGACCATCACTATCACCACCGGGGACGGTTTCAAATACATCTTTGACGGGCGTCCTGATCATAAGTATGTCGATCTTACCAAGACCGGTGAACGTAACTTCATGGACCTTATCACCGCCTGGCATCTCACTCGTATAGTGGCTCCCGACGGGCGTTGGGCCGCCTTCACCTACGAGACCCATCAGCGCACCATATACAATCCCAGAACCTCTACCAGCAGCAGCGAGGTTTCTGACGAGCAGTTCTATTTCTACCATCCTGTAATGCAGTGCTCTACCGCCTCGGGCAGGGAAGACGGCGAAGAAACCCACCCTACCATGAGCCGCAGCTCTTTCCTGAGCTCTATCTCCTTCAGCGGCGGAGCGCACATAGACTTCGCCTATGACTCGTCAACCACAACATCAGCATTCAAGGGAGACCAGTACCGCCAGTCCCACATCTCCAACCCGCAGGAATACCTGAACACAATAAGACTGAAGAGCATAACTGTCTATAAAGAAGGCAACTCCAGTTCCGTGGCCAGTGCTACCTTCTCCCACGCTCGCAACACCAACGGTGGCAAGACCAATTATCTGCAGTCCATCACCGTCCAGGGCACGGGAACATACTCGTTCAACTATATCGGGTGGAACGATTCCTCCAAGCCCTACCCGTACCACGCCACCTTTGCTGTAGACCACTGGGGCTATTACAACGGCAAGAGCGGCCCTTTCTATCCTTATTCTTCAGTAAACATCTCCACCCAGAAGGAGACCATCACCGGAGATTCAAGAAATCCCGACAATACATATTCCAGGCTGGGAATGATAGAAAAGATAACCTACCCGACGGGTGGCTACACCACGTTCGAGTATGAGCCCCATGTCTATTCCGCCGCCGTAAGCCGCGACTACAACGCCACTGAGGAAAAGAGTTTTTCTCCGCGCCTTGTCCTGGTTTCCGGAGAGGCCGGAGGCATGAGGATAAAGAAAATCTCGTCCTTCCTTTCCAACGGCACTCCATCCAGCGAAAAAACGTACACCTATGAAGATATCGCCGGCAAAAGTTCCGGCATACTTGCCTGGACTCCCAGATATAACGTGAGTTTCGTGTGCAAAGCCACGGACAATATCCGTGAAAATTCTTCCTACAGCTCATCTTCCCTTCAGGACTACGGCTTCGCGGATATGGAATACCGCTATGTCACGGAACATCTGAAAGACGGCACGAGAACTCTTAACATCTTCACCTCCAGCGCAGACGGCAAGGGCTTCCGCGATGTTCTGGCAATAGGTGCAAGCGGCTCCGTACCTGAAAAGGCCCTGTTGAACAACCTCACGACAGTGGTGAACTGGCAGATGGGGCCGGACTACAACGTCTACAACCCTAGCGTCCACAGGGCCGTGGCGCCCCTTACCTCCTTCCAGAGCCAGAGGGGCCTGCTCAAGGAAAAGCGCACCTTCAAGAACGACACCACGCTTTCCGCCTCGGCGATTGAAAGGACCACCTTCCTTCTTGACAGCACAGCCTACACGGAACTCC
Organism: uncultured Bacteroidia bacterium; assembly: GCA_902769525.1. Taxonomy (GTDB): domain Bacteria; phylum Bacteroidota; class Bacteroidia; order Bacteroidales; family UBA932; genus Egerieousia. Next base: position 9,495 of record CACXPG010000013.1, on the reverse strand, counting down.
CGTGCTATCTTGTAAGGCGTTTCTCCACATATCTGATTTTTGCCGGAAAGCACCTGCCAAAAACAACGGAATCCATAATCCGCACAGACGACCAGACCAAAGAGAAGAAAAGCCGGAAGTCTTTCTCCTACAACGCCTATGCGGAAACCACGGGGATTTCCGAACTGACAGAAGAGGGCGATTCGCTCATCACGGAATACACACACCTGAGGGACCTGCCCGACAGCCTTATAGAGAACAACATCATCTTCCTTACCATGAAAAGGAAGAACATCCTCTCTCTGCCTCTGGATGAGATGATTTACAGGAAAAAGGCGGGAGATAGCCAGAGAACCCTCATCTCGGGAAGAAGATGCGCATACAATATTTTCAACTTCGCCCAGGACACGCTAATACTTCCAGTTCTTGTGGAATCCTACGACCTGAATTCACAGACCTGGAAGAAAGAGGCGGAAATCCTCTCCTACGACTCTTTCGGGAACATCACCCAGCTCCGCGACGCGGACGGCAGGACAGTATCCTACCTCTGGAGCTCTGACGGCCTGTATCTTATGCTCCAGGCAAAAGGACTGACCCTGGCGCAAATCCAGCAATACATTACAAACATTGGAAACATTTCTGCGTCAGCAGGAATCCAAGACGCCCAGGAGACCAGTCTCAGGAACACTTTCAAAGACGCTGAAATAACCACAATCAAGTATCTCTGCGGAGTGGGTCCGCAGAAGATAAGGGACGCCGCGGGAAACACCACCGAATACACTTACACCCGCTGGGGAAAGCTCAAACAGACAAGACGCTACAGGACGGCAGCGTCCTCTGAAAACATTGACAGGAACACTTATTCAAACGACAACTAGCATGAAAACTACTGAATCACAAAGCAAAAGAAACAGCGGTTGCCGGATGAATGGCAGCCCGCCAAAAGGATTTGATATTTTCATCATATCTCTCCTGGTTATGCTGACATCATCGTTACAGATGTCAGCCCAGAACGAGCTCAAAGGCCCGGGACATAATCCGCCGGGACCGATGGTGCAGACCATTGACATACAGGTGCCGATGCCGGTGGAAAGGCTCAACCAGCAGTACACGTCCGATTTGATTTACAATCTTCCCGCCACGGGAGGAACAGTCACATTCGCGGCTTATTACGACCCTTTCAACATTAACCCCACATCGCAGTCTGAGGTCGAATTCCTGAACTCCTATCTGGCAGGCATTCAGGCCGACACCCTGATGACGTTCACCTCCGCCTCCACAAACACCGGACAGATGTGGTGGGACTTCACCCTCCAGATTCTCCCCAACGACAACACCTTTTCCACCTACGACCAGACAAAGGCGGCAAGGAGAATCATTCACCTGACATTCCCCCTCTCTACGGGAAACACCCTCCAGATTAATGTCACCCAGGCGGAGGGAGCGGACCGGTCAGAGCCGTTCCCGGAATGGCCGGACCAAAGATTTCCGCAGACGGAGCCGCTAATAAACCATACGCCGAACCTTCAGCAGGATGGAGAAACCCTCACCAACTGGATAAGGAAGGCAACATACATCGGAGACAGCCCTTACACCCCGAACGACTCCATAGTGGACATAGTATGGTACAACGGCCTCGGACAGCCCAAGCAGACGGTCCAGGTGGGTGCCAGCGCAAACGCAAAAAAGAACATAGTCACGCCTGTGGAATACGACCCCATAGGCCAGCAGCTCAGGGAATACCTGCCGTACAAGTCCACACAGGCCACGGAAAACTATGACGCCAATACCGCCACACAGCAGCTGAACTACTACCACAGTCTTTACGGAAATACGGAGAACTATCCGTACACTGAGACCTTGCCTGAAGCCGCCACAAACAGGCCTATTGTCCAGTATGCGCAAGGCCTGGTTTTCCGAAATGCCACTTCTCTCAACGAAACCCAGAATGGCACCCGCAAGCCGAGAAGTGACGCGGACGGAAGATACCTTGCGACAACCTACAGTCTCTCGTCTTCGGAAGACAGCATTCCGATTCTTCTTGCAGAGGACGGCTACATAAAGAACCGCGGCGTATACGGACAGGAAGGCACAGAGCCGCTCATCAAGACAGTGACTGTGGATCAAGACGGAAAGACCGTGGCGACATTCACGGACGGGAAAGAGAAAACAATTCTGGTAAGGACATACCTCGGAGGCTATGCAGACACCACAGAGACAGGAGGATGGAGCGATCTTGTGTATGTCTATGACAAGAGAGGACTCCTCTCCGCAGTAATAACCCCCGAAGGAGAAAACGAGAGGAACAAGACCGCCGCTCAAATTAGCGTGAATTCCGACTGGGCGAAGAAGCGCTGCTATATCTACGAGTATGACGGCCTGGGAAGGATGAGCTCAAGAAGATGGCCTGGGAAGGGAAAGGAGCTGTTCGTCACTGACCCTGCAGGGAATGTGGTGGCAACACAGGACTCCCTCTTGAGACCGTCAGGAAGATGGCGGCTTACAAGATATGACAAGGCCAACCGCCCTGTGGAAACGCTCCTTACACAGCAGAGCATCACGGAAAGCCAGATGAGAAGTTATTTCTCCTACGAGACAGCTCAGCAGTATTTTGCCCAGAACGGAAACATACTTTTCACTTCTCCTGTATATGAACTTTCGGACAACATCCCGCTCACGAAGACTGAGACAGGAAAGACAGATGTTTCTTATAATATCAATCAGAATCTGGCCATCTCATTCAAACAGGAAGACCAGACAGTGTCACAGACAGATGTGGACACCGCAAAGTTCGCGTCCGTGCTCTGGGAGAGGACCGCAATGACTATGTCAAAGGATGGAATCCTTATCGGTATTGCGGAGGACGGAAGTTCCAATCCCGGAACAATTGCCCAGGCAGACATCCTTTACAGATACACCGCCTATTTCTATGACTGCTATGCAAGGCCGGTACAGACAGTGACCCTCTATCCGGACGGGACAGTTTTCACCGCTTCCACAAAATACAACTACACCGGCCTTCCTGTAAGACAGACGGCAAGGCTGAAAGTGCCGCAGGGAACAACAACAAGTACTGACACTTTGAATGTTGTGATGACTGAAACCTTCACTTATGACAAGCGGGGAAGGATGCTTACGTCAAACTCCGCAATGCAGACATTCAACTCGTTTGTGGAGAATGGAAACCTGGCATATTCCGACACGCTTTCTTCTTCGGCATCTGCAACATACAGCTATGACGAGCTCGGACACCTGACAGGAAAGACCCTGGGAGGAAATCTCAGTCAGACGCTTGCTTACAACATCCAGGACTGGATGACCACGATGCAGACAAAGAAAGGAACAGCCAATGTTTTCTCCCAGACTCTGAGATACTACAATCCGGTAAAGCCAAACACTACTGCACTTTATTCTGGAAATATATCAGAGTGGGAGTCTGTCCAGGGAACAAGCACGGCAAGCACATATGGTTTCACTTATGACACACAGGGAAGGCTCACGAACTCCAACCGATACGACGGGACATCTACAACAGTTTCACAGCTCTACACGGAAAGGGACATATCCTATGACAGGAACGGAAACATACTTGCACTGAAGAGGATTTCCAATTCCATTCCGAGCCCGCTACATAACTTCACATATTCCTATGACGGGGACAAATTGACAACCCTTTCGGGAAGCCAAAGCGGAACGTCTTTCACATCAGCATATTTATACGATGGGAACGGGAATATGACCCTGGACGGAAACCAGAAAGTAAGGCTCTCATACGACATCAACAACCTTGTACACAGGGCAAAGAAAACCGCAACAGGCCAGAATCCAAGTCCGCAGCAGGACGAACTTACAGCTACCTATTCCTACTTTGCTGACGGGACAAAATATTCCATAAAGGACACAGATGGAAACGGCAGGATATACATAGGGCCGTTCACCCTCGCAAGGAAAGACTACCAAAGCGCAAACTCAGTAAATAGCGGTAACACAACAAGTTCACAAATAACATTGTTGGAATCTGCTGATGTCTTGGGTTCGGATGCAAGGTTTGCCTTTGCCGCTACACCGCAGAATCCATCCGGCACAGACACAACCTACACTGTAGCCTATGAAACTCTCTATCTCCTGAAAGACCATCTGGGAAGCGTAAGGACAATCACGGACAGCCAGGGCAACGCGCTGGAAAGGAACGACTACTATCCTTATGGACTCCAGACAAGCCTCGGAAGAAACTACGCCACGCTTGGTGACAAGTACCGGGTGAGGTTGCCGGCAACGTTCACTTCAGGCAATCCAAGCATCAGCAATCAGTCAATTTCATCCCCTTCATTTGAAATGTCGCCACTTAGGATGCTCTACAATGGCAAGGAACTCCAAATGGTTGCACAGACCCGCTTCGTTGACTATGGCGCAAGGCAGTATAACCCGACTATTGCGAGGTGGAACGGAATGGATCCAATGGCGGAAAAGTATTATAGTTATTCTTGTTATAACTATTGTATTGGTACTCCGGTTTTATTTTTAGACTTTAATGGTTATGCCAGCACCGATTTTTTGAACTCATTAACTCAAGAGCATACCTATGTTAATGATGGCCTAAATCAAGTTCTTGAAATTTCAGACAAAGCTTATAAAGCATTAGAAAAAGTAGATTTTGATATTGATTCAGACGAATATATTAATGCCATGAACTCTGGGATTCAACGGAAAGATAAATACTACACGATAGGGAATGTTCTTTCTGGAAAGAAATTTGAATCATATTTTGCAAATGGCGGAAATTGCAAAACTGCTGCTGATAATCAGAGCAATGCAAGTTCACTTGACGCAAGATTTAGGATAGATATTTTTAATAAAAATGGCCCAATAACCGATAATATAAACAGAGCCGAAAATGTGATAAAAACAAATTTATCACAGGGAAAATCAGTTGTAGTTGGTGTTACTTATGGACAGAAATCTTCAAATTACAATTCTGCTACTAATCATTTTGTTGTTATTGTAGGTATGGGATTTGACAAAAAGGGTAATTACTTTTCATATTATGACAATGCTACATCAATCGAGGGCAAAGGAACAAATCTTTCTCAAAATAGATTGTACTATAATGACCAGCAACTTCGTTTTGAAGACAACACGGTTGCAACGATGAGAGTTGGATCTTTTATATTAACTGAGATAAGACAAAATCGCTGATTTATGATACGAGCTTCATTTAGAGTGCTAACTGTTATTTGCATTAATTTAATCTTGACATCTAGTATAACAGATGATGTATCCTTATTTTTAGGCAGATTTAAAAATATATCGGAAACTGATTTGTGCGAATTTGATGTTCAAGATGTAGGGCGAGCTGTATGTATTCCAGATCGGTATATTAATAAATTTCTACGTGCAATACAAAATGACAATGTATTCAGCTTCTCGAATGGGGAAAAATACAAACACTTCGCTTTGGGCAAAATAATAAAAGAGGGTTATTGGATTCTAGTGCACAGTTCTGTTACTAATGGAGAGACTAAGACCTTTATTTCTGTTTTTTCGATTGAGAATTTCCTCGAAAAAATGATATTGATAAGGGAAGAAGATAAAGGCAATGTCTTGATAGATTATAAGATCAATGATTACGGTTTGAATAGTATAACCGAATTGATAATAAAAGACAAAAAGGCTCCATCTGGAGTTGAGCCTAATGCTTCATATAGAGTGGACTATTATATATTAGACCGGGATATCACTTACAGGGAAACTCGCTCCTATATAGGAACAAGCGTGTATGTTGGAAGGTTGGGCTATTCATATTTTACCCCTAAATCAGATTCTATCAAGTCTGACTTGTTTTCCTATTTTAAGGAAACATCATGTTTCCCCACTTTTGTTAGGGCTGTAGAAACGCTTACAATTATACCGGATCCGTATCTACGATGTTTGTTTTGGTTTGATCCGGTAAGAGGGCATCAATATGATTATTACGCATCTTGTAGAATGAGAACAAAAGATGGTTGGCTTTTATACATAATTAGAAGCAATAAAATTGAAGCAGATGCGTATATCGCTGTTTTTACTGAAGGCAAAAAACATCCTTATTTGATACATATTTTTAATGGGCAAGAAGTTGATGCGGAACCATGGAATATAGATTATGAAGTAAGAGAAAGAAACAACAGGTTGCGATTAAAGACGTATTTATATTCAAACAAAAAGAAAGAAATTAATTCGGAATGTTTTTACACGAAATTGTAGCTTCCCCATTCTTCGTGCAGCAGATTAATTTATAAAGAGTCATTAGCTACTATACTCAAGAAGAAACCTTTGGTAAGGTTATATATGTAGAAACTAACAGCATAATCATTAAACATGCAATCAATAATTTTATAAATATCTTGAAATGAAAGCAACACATATGTTTAAATACCTTTTAGTCTTAATTACAGTAAGTTCGTGTGGATTGCCTTATTGTAAAAAAATTCCTTTCGAAGAAGAAGATTTGCTATGGTTTTCTTCTTATATAGAAACCGATACTGTAATTTATTCGAATAGTATTAATACCGATTCTCTCATTATTATAAAAAAAGAGATTAACAATCCGAAGAACACCTGCATTTTTGATCTGGAAGGATGCAAATGGATGGAGGGAGACAATGAATATTATGCTAATGGTGGATATGATTTTTTGTTGATTCATAATGATGTTACTTACTATTGCTCCTTTACCTTACAAAAAAAGCTGATAACCAATCTGTTATTTCCATAGGTTTCTGTGGACAATACGCCCTACATTTACCTTCAAATCAATTAAAAAATGTGATGATAGATGGAACTAAATATAGTAATTGTTGTTTTTTTGATTCTTCTGTTCTTGAAAAAGGCATTCACCAACCGGTAGAGAAGATAGATTATTTGTTATGGAGTAGGGAAGATGGTCTTGTTTGTTATAATATTGAGGGAGTTATATACACAAAACTTGCTAGCGTCCGATAAAAATTAGGGAACTATATACTTAATATCCCAGTAGCCTCCCTCATTCTTCGTGCTGCTGATGAGTATATAAAGAGTATTTAGCTACGGAATCGTGATACTGCAAATAAACAAACATTATATGATATAACAAAAAAGGCCGGATTACGGCCTTAAGCATATATAAGAAAACCTTTTATTTATGTGTATTATTTAAATTACTGACTTGCTTCATTATACCCTTTCCATTTTGATTTTCAACAATCTTTTGCAGAGGACTTGTTTCGCCCAGAATCATACAGCAATGGTGTATGCCCAAAACAAGATCCTGCATCTCTTGATCGACTTCTAAATCAAGAATATTCAATCCTGATGCCTTACATTTATCTCTATTAATGTGTCTTGCGTGAGTTTTGCTGTCAGAGTTTTTTGTAAATGCCTTTTTTATAGATTTCTGTGCAGAGTCACTCTTACCTTCAAGAATTGATGAAGTGAGTTCCTCGGCCAATTTATCGGCCTGCTCACATTGCTCAATAAAAGTTGGAGTTAACTTGGAAATAATAGTCTGCCAAAGCCCCAAACTTGCCGGATGTTCTTCAATATCACGCACTGCCCTTCGGAATTCTTCTATAACATTTTGACAAGCAACACCATTCATCTGGGGATCAAAAGGGCCTAAACAAGATTGCCTGCCCATTATTATTTCGTTACACGAAACAGCTATCATAGAACCTGCAGACATGGCCATTTGAGGAATAATAGCTCTTATATCGTTATTAAAGAATGATTTGAGATAATATATAATCTGTTCTGTAGCAGCAAGATTACCTCCTGGAGTATGTAAAATTAAGTCCAATCCCTTGCTTTTATCAAGCCCATGAACACACTCCATTAAAGCATTAATGTCACTATCGTTTATCTCTGCGTCGATAGACCTTTTGTGTAAAAATGCAGAGAAATAAAGAATTGTATTTCTGCCTGTTTTCTCAGAAAGAGAGTGAAGAAACTCCTTCTTTTTTTCCATCAGAAATGAGAAATAGGCACTAACATCGTCTCCCGTTATATGTTTCTGAGCCTCTTCTAATAAAGAACTCCAACTATACATAATTTAGACAATTGATTTAGTTATGCATTTAGTATTACTCTCATAGGCCGAGTAATGTTTATAAAGGCCATTTTCTTTTGGCCAATCCCTACCTATATAAGGAGATTTGTGAACGTCCTTTGCAATAAACTCATATGCTTCCTTAAGGGATGGAGTTTTAGAGACATTCATTTTGTTTGTTTTCTTATTACTCATTTTGCCATTTTTTGTTCTCTTTTGCAAATATAATGCACGGATCTGAAAAACGGATGCCAAGCGGTAAATTTATCTTGTCCGCTTCATCAGATTTTATGAATTCTGGAATTATTTACACAATCCTGGAAAAAGAGTACCCCCAGCCTCGGATTTGAGGCTGGCGGCGGGACTTGGCATCACTATTTAATACTACTTAACTTACTGTTATTTAGTCCAAAACGAGCCTGTTGGGGACTCGTTTGTTCTTTTCTCTCATGTACTGGCGATAAGTTTCTCTTATCTATTCCAAAGGAGATGCTCTGAGTACATCTATGAGCGGTATCCGTTTTTCTGCTACAAGCTCATAATCGTTGGTTTTGTTAATGCGGATGCGCTCTGCTGTAACTTTCTGGGCCAGTTCTTTGGACACTTTAACTTCAGGATTGTCTCATCTTAGCACTCTCGGTTTTCCACCTTCGTTTATCAGATTACCGAGATTGATGCAGGCCTTGACAGTCGTTTCTAATCCTGATTTCCCTGTCCCATACAAAAATAGCAGGACATCTGGGACACCAAGGACACGACATTCCGTCATTTCTCGTCACTTCTTTCATTTCGGCGCTTTAGCTGTAGTAGAATAAGTCAGAGATTAAAACTGATATGTACTATGAAAGAATCAATTAGTCCATAGTAATGCAGGTTTCTCGCCGCAATAATATTTGCAGGGTTCTGCGCAAATTCTCGCTACTGCCACTCTCCAATATGCCATATTCAGGATACACTTGATTTACTGGACAGACTTCTCACAGCTTTAGATGGCTCTAGGGAGGTGAAATAAATCAAAGAGAGAAAACAATCCGAAAATGGGATAGAATGGAGCTTTGGTGCATTTTTGGTGCATTTTTTTGATACAGTTAAGGCCTAAGTGCTTGAAGCGGACTTAGGCCTTAAAATTTGTGGAGAACAAGGGAGTCGAACCCTTGACCCCCTGCTTGCAAAGCAGGTGCTCTAGCCAACTGAGCTAGTCCCCCAGTGGTAGGACCGCGCGGAGTTGAACCGCGGACCTCTACATTATCAGTGTAGCGCTCTAACCAACTGAGCTACGATCCTATATATTAATGGAAGACAATTTCCGCGTTTGAAAGTCTCGCAAGCTCCTCTTTGCTTCGGAAATCCTTCAGCTCCAAAAAGGAGGTGTTCCAGCCACACCTTCCGGTACGGCTACCTTGTTACGACTTAGCCCCAATTACCAGTTTTGCCCTAGGCCGCTCCTTTCGGTC
>CACXPG010000012.1 GCA_902769525.1 uncultured Bacteroidia bacterium | reverse complement strand
TCGGCTGACCGAGCTTGGAGAATCCTTCCAGCCGGCTTTGAACGGAATCATTGATTGGGCGCTGGCTAATAGAGATGCCCTGGCTCCGCATGATGCAACTAAGTCAGTCCGATAAATTCCAATTTATTTGTCTCACTCTGCATCATCTTGATAGATAACAAGTAGCCCCAGAGTATCGGTGCAGTGGGAAAGACTGAGAAGTGACCAAAAAGTGACCAAATCTGGGGGATACAAAAAAGAAGACTTTGTATGGTGCTTGAAAATCAGCAACTTACAAAGTCTTTCTTGTACCCGGAGCCGGGATCGAACCGGCACAGGTTTTACCCCACTGGTGTTTGAGACCAGCGCGTCTACCAATTCCGCCATCCGGGCATCAATTGTCAGATTGTCTCAAAGGACTGCAAAGATATGTAAAAAAAAACTACCAATTGAAATTGATGGTCTTCTTCAGGTCAGGGTGAAGGCTGTTGGCGACAGGGCAGGTCTTGGCGGCAGACTCGATGACGCGCTTTTGCTGAGGAGTGAAATTGCTGCCTTCAGGGAAGTGGAAGTCTATCTTTATTTCAACGACACGCCTAGGGTCTGTGCCCATTATCTTTTCAGTTTCTACGGTAGTGCCTTCAAGGGTGAAGCCGTAGCTTTCTGCGCTGATGCCCATAATGGTGAGCATGCAGCAGCCCAGGGAAGAGGCTAGAAGGTCAGTGGGGGAGAAGCTCTCTCCCTTGCCGTGGTTGTCCAGAGGAGCATCGGTGAGGATGGTTGTTCCGCTCTGGAGATGGGTGACCTCGTTGCGGAGGTTGCCCTTGTATCTGGTGAGCATCTTTGTCATATCGCGATGATTTCTTGTTTTGTTTTATTTCTTGTTTTCTTGGTTATTTCTTGCCTTTTTTGCTTGATCTGCGGTTTTTGCGTTTGCGGCCGATGATGGTGTTCTTGATTTCGGTGAGGCCTTCTACCAGGGTTTCTCCGATGTTTTCTTCGGCTTGTTCTATCTTTTCAAGGAAGGACTTTTTCTGTTCGACGATTTCTCCCATAAGGGTGGCGCTGGTGCAGGAGAGGATCTTGACATAGACAAAGTCTCCCGGTTTGGCGTCTTTAGCGTCAAACACGCAGAACTTGTTTTGAGGAGTGCGGCCAGTCATCTGGGCCTCAGAGCGTTTGGAAGGGCCTTCAACCAGTACCTGGTAGGTCTGGCCGATGCACCTTTGGTTTGACTTGAGGCTCAGCTCGTTCTGAAGTGCGATAATCTGGTTGAGGCGCTCGGTCTTGACATTGTCCGGAACATCGTCCGGGTATCTTCTGGCGGCAAGGGTGCCGGGTCTCTGGGAGTACTGGAACATGAAAGCCCCGTCGTACTGGACTTCACGCATCAGGCTCAGTGTCTGCTGGTGGTCTTCTTCGGTCTCGGTGCAGAAGCCGGCAATTATGTCTGTGGTTATGGCGCAGTCGGGGATTATTTCTCTTATGAACTTGATTTTCTCCAGATAGTCTTCCCTGGTGTACTTGCGGTTCATCTTCTGGAGCATGCGGGTGCTTCCGCTCTGGACCGGAAGATGGATGTGAGGGCAGATGTTGGGGTACATTGCCATGGTGTAGAGCACGCCCCGTCTGATATCCTTTGGATGTGAGGTCTGGAAACGGACCCTAAGGTCCGGACTTACGAGGGCTACAAGCTCCAGGAGCTGGGCGAAATTGACAGTGTCCGTGTGGTTGTCCGGATTGGTCCACAGGTAGGAATCCACGTTCTGGCCCAGGAGGGTAACTTCCCTGTAGCCGTCTTTCACGATCTTTTCTGCCTCGGCGACAATGCTTTTGGGGTCTCTGCTTCTTTCTCTTCCTCTTGTGAAGGGCACTATGCAGTATGAGCAAAGGTTGTTGCAGCCTCTCATGATGGAAATGAAGGCTGAAACTCTGTTGGAGTCTGTGCGGACAGGATCGATGTCAGAGTATGTTTCAGAGGATGAGAGGTTGGTTTCTGTCATCTTGCCGCCCTTTTCTCTGATGAAGGATATGACGGCGGGAAGGCTGCGGTAGGAATCAGGACCAATGGTGAAATCCACGTTGCCGTTTTTCAGAAGCTCGTCCTTGAGTCTTTGAGCCATGCAGCCCAGAACGCCCACGACAACCCCGTCCCTGTTTTTCTTCTCGAGGCGGAACACCTCCAGCCTTCCGAGAACCCTCTTCTCAGCGTTGTCTCTGACAGAGCAGGTGTTGACAAGAATGACATCGGCCTGTGAAATGTCATCTGTCATGGAACATCCCGCCTTCTCAAGTATAGCCGCGGCTACTTGAGAATCGTTAACGTTCATCTGGCATCCATAGGTTTCTATGTAAATCTTGAGGTTCATCTTTGTGGCTTAAAGTGAAGTGCACTTAGTTTGCGTTAACAAAGATAAGTTTTTTTAACTTTGCAGTTGAAGGGATTGTTTCCCATAAGGCGATTTTATGCGAAACTTCAGGTTTTCATACAGGTTTCCGTGGGCGTTTGCGGCAGTGTTGGCTGCCGCTGTGCTGGCCGTTTCCTGCTCCAAGAGTTACAAGGATATCGAGATAAAAGACTTCAAGGTTGAAAAGCTGAACATCTCTTCTATCCGCAGCGTAGATGCCGTGGTTCTTCTGGAGGTAGACAATCCCGCCGTCCAGAAATTCCAGGCGGAGAATATCTGGGGTGTGGTTTACCACGAGGGCAAGCAGATAGCCACTTTCAGTTCCGATGATGTGATTGTGCTTGAAGCAAAGACAGTTACCCAGAGCAAGATAAAGGTCAGGCTCACGCTGGAGAGCCCGCTGGGATTTTTGGGAAAGATAGCGGAAAGCGGCGGCGTCAAGTTTAAAGACTATACGGTGGACATTGGAGCCGACATAAAAAGCGGCATTGTCAAATTCCCTTACTCAAAGAAGGGTATGGAAGTTGCAGAACTTGTAAAAAAGGCAGACGCCAATATTTTTTAGAATACTATTGCTGAACCGGTTCTATGAGAAAGATTCTTTGCATACTGGCTTTAGTTCTGGCCTCTTCATTCGTGACGAAGGCCCAGGACACGACAAAGGTGAATATTCCGTACGAGAGTGCGGTGGATTCATCGCTGATAAACAAGTCTGTGTTCTCCCTTCTGTCTTCTGCATCTGGCGGCAATGCGGTAATTGACCAGTCAGACCAGGTGCGGTCTTCGTTTGAAAGATATATGGCTTCCCGTAGCGGCAAGAAGAGCTACGGTTACAAGATTCTGGTGTATTCTTCCAATTCAAAAGAGGCAAGGGGAGCTTCCTCCTCGATAGCAGGGGCGCTGAAGAGCAAGTATCCGCATCTGAACGTGTACAGGTCTTTCAAGACCCCGTTCTTTATGGTTCACATAGGGGATTTCCGCACAAAGGCGGATGCCATGAAGATCATTTACGAGCTTTCCTCCACATACCGCCAGGCCAAGGTGATCAAGTCTCCTATCGGCTGGTATGCTTTTTAAATCTCTTCCACCACTTGTTCTTGTTGTCTAAAGCCCATCTGCGGATAGGCTTTACGTGACGGTCTATCTTTTCCGGATAGATATCCGAGATCTTTATCAGTATTCCTGTTTCCTCCACTCCTCCGAAGAAATCGTTGATGGCGGTGTCGAACACCTTCATCGAAGGCGAAAGGTTCATATAGGAGTGGATCAGTGGAGGGATGTTTTCTCCGTTGGCTTTCAGCTCTTTCTGAAGGACCTTGAGAGCGTCTTTGTACTCCAGGCCCTCGAAAAGGGAGCTTATGTACGGGTCTTTGTCGGAGAAATCCAGCGGATGGTTTGCGGTAACCAGGCGTTCCGGGTCAGGGAAATACAGGTGGAGGAAGTTAAGCAGGATGTTTCTGGCCCTGCTGTTGTAGCCGGTGTACATTGTCACCTTTCCGAAAAAATACTTTATGTTCTCGTATTTTGCCACCAGGGCTCCCAGCCCGTCCCAGAGATTGTCCAGGGCATAGATGCTCTTTCTCCTGAGGTTGGCGCTCTGGTAGTTAGGCTGGATGAAAGACCTTCCAAGCTCTATTGTCCAGGGGAGGTATTCCTTCTGGAACTTCTCCGAGAATGTAAGAATCTCAGTAGTTGCCATTTTCTCCGGAGGCAGGGCGCTGCAGACGATATAGCGGTAACCGCCGATTATTTCCTGGTCATCCTTGTCCCAGACAATCAGCTGTTTGTAGGCGTCTCGCGGATCGGTGTCGAACTCGTCTATATCGCAGGCCTTTCCCGTGCCGCCACCACCGAGCCTGAAGGATATTTCGCGGAGCCTTCCAATCTCCCTCATCGTGAAAGGAGAGTCCTCGGCCGTCACTTCAAATATCAGGTTGTTTCCCTTGCGTGTCTGGCCGATGAACTTTTCGGGAGTAAGCTCTCTTTTGATGAGCTCTCTATCTACTGCTTGAATTACTGTCTCCATAACTGTAAACGGTTTGTCTGATTCTGTCGCACCAGGTCTGCATACTTTCTCCGGAAGAGGTTATCTGCTCAGGAGAAATAGGGTCTCCGATGGTGAGGGTGAATGTCTTGTTTCTTTGCCTGAACATTTCCCGAGGCAGGAGTATCATCTCGATGAAGGACTTGATTCCCAGGGCCATCCTGATCTTGGAAGACCAGTAGAACAGACCTGAATTGCGGCCCTTGAAATGCATCGGCACTATGTACCTTCCACTGCCGGTGGCCTGCCTTACGAAACTTCTCTTCCATGGCAGGTCCTGGATTTTTCCCTTGATGAGCCTGGAGCATGCGCCGGCCGGGAAGTTGAGCACGTGGTAGTCGGAATTGTAAAGGTCTATGACTCCGTGAACCTGTTTTCCGCCCGCCGTTCCAAGGTTGTTGACAGGAACGAATAAATCTTCCATCGGCTTCACGTTCATAAGGATATCGTTGACCAGGAACTTTGAGGGGCCGAACTTGCGGTTGAGCTCTCCTGTTATCACCAGGCCGTCCAGTCCGCCCAGCGGATGGTTGGAGACGAAAACGTACTTGGCGTCCTTCTGGAACAGTTCAGGATGAAGGACATTCACTTCTGCCTTGTCGTTCAAATATTTGAGCACGGCATCGGCAAAGTCGACACCTTTGAGGTGCCCGCTTTCTGCCAGCACGTGGTTGATTTCCTTAATGTGGATTATCCTTCCAAGAATCCAGATAGCAAAGCCAGGAAGCCATTTGTAGAGCTTCGGATTCTTCTCCTTAATTACTTGCTTGAGGTTGATGGGTTCCATATCGGGGAACAAATTTACAAATTCCTGCACTCAATAAAAAACGCTAAATTTTCACTATCTTTGTTCTGAAATGGCACAGGAAAACAATAAAAGGGCTTTGGGGTTGGGTCAGAACATTATCCAGACTCAGAAACTGACTCCGATTCAGATCCAGACTATCAAGCTTCTGGAGCTTCCTCTGATTGAACTGGAGCAGAGAATCCAGAAGGAGATAGAGGAGAATCCGGTGCTGGAAGATCCGGTAGAGGGGGAGAACGAGGAGACTGGTCAGGAGCGGAAGAAACTGTCGCTGGAAGAGGTGAAGGACGAGAACACCCCGGCCTACAAGCTTTACGTGAACAACCGCGGCCGTGACGAAAAGCCACAATACAATACTTTTGCAGTCAGGGAAAGTCTGTATCAGTCTCTGCTGGACCAGCTGGGCTACAGAATGATGGACGAGAGAAGAAGAAAGCTGGCCGATTTTATCGTGGGCAGCCTGGACTCTACCGGCTATCTTACAAGACCGCTGGACAATCTGATCAACGATGTCTATCTGAGGTTGGGTATAGAGACAACAGCCCAGGAACTGGAAGATATTCTGGTAAACGAGATTCAGCGTCTGGATCCGGTGGGAGTGGGCGCGCGCAATGTCCAGGAGTGCCTGGTTCTGCAGCTCAAGGCCAAGGAGAACCGCACAGAAGCTGTCGAGAACGCGCAGAAGATACTCCAGACGCAGTATGACGAGTTTACCAAAAAGCATTTCGAGAAGATAATGTCCAGGCTTTCCATCACGGAAGACCAGGTCAAGGATGCTTATGATGTGATCCGCCGCCTCAATCTTCATCCGGGCGGCCAGGTAGACGACTCTTACACAGACCAGACTCAGCAGATATCGCCGGATTTCATACTTGAAAATGAGGACGGAAAACTGGTGGTGACGCTTCCTAAATTCAATCTTCCGCAGATCAAGGTCAACAAGGACTACGAGAAATATCTGGAAAAGAAGCCAGGCAGCTCCAAGGAAGAAAGAGAAGCATCTTCTTTCGTGAAGACAAAACTCGACAGCGCCAAGTGGTTCATAGAGGCCATACGCCGCCGTCAGGACACCATGCAGCGGACAATGGACGCGATCGTGAAGTTCCAGACCGAATTCTTCCTGGACGGTGATGACACCAAACTCAAGCCGATGGTTCTCAAGAACATCGCTGAGGTAACGGGGCTTGACATCTCCACTATTTCAAGGGTGGTCAACAGCAAATATGTCCAGACTCCTTTTGGCATTTATTCTCTCAAGCATTTCTTCTCTGAAGGAATGGTCACCGATTCCGGAGAGGAGGTCTCCACTCGTGAAATCAAGAAAATTCTCAAGGACAGCGTGGATAACGAGGACAAGTCAAAGCCGTTGACTGACGAACAGCTTGTGGACTTGCTCACTTCCAAGGGATATGTGATTTCCAGGCGAACCATAGCCAAGTACCGCGACCAGCTGAACATTCCAATCGCCCGCATGAGAAGAGAAATATGAAAACTTTGAAATATACCGCCCTCATTTTTCTTGTGGGGGCTTTTTTACATTCTTGCACAATGAAGAAAGATGTTGATTTTATAGGCTATAACGGTGTGGTCTATACCGTTGACTCCGCTTTTTCCATGGCTGAGGCTTTTGCCGTAAAAGACGGAAAGTTTGTGTTTGTGGGCACCACGGACCAGGTGCTCTCAAGATTCAAGTCTGACAATGCTGTCGACTTTGGCGGCTCGCCTGTATATCCTGGGCTGATTGACGCTCACTGCCATCTGCTGGAGCTGGGCCAGAATCTTATGAGCGCGGACCTTAAAGGCTGTAAAAGCCTGGACGAAGTGGTGGAAAGGCTGAAAGATTTTTATTTGAAACATCCTAAGGTCAAGGTTCTGTGCGGGGCCGGATGGGACCAGAACCTGTGGCCGGACAAGAGCCTCCCGGACAACAGGATCCTTAACCGGGAGTTTAAGGACATTCCGGTATGCCTTACAAGAATCGACGGGCATGCAGTCCTGGCAAACGAGGCCGCAATAAAGGCTATGGGCCTGGATATCAATACCGCGGACAAGGGAGAATGCAAAATCAGCAACGGCCGCTTTACCGGAATCTTTATGGAAAACACTGCTGTCAGGTTCAAGACAGACCTTTCTCCGGTATCGGCTGACAGCCTCAACGACGCTCTTCTGGCTGCCCAGCAGGAGTGTTTCCGCTATGGACTTACTTCTGTATGCGACGCGGAACTGGAATACGGAACTCTCAAGACCCTGCTTTCCCTCGCAGAAGACGGAAGCCTCAAGCTCAAGGTGGACGCCTGGCCTCTGCCAACAGAGGAGAACTTTGAGAAAGTGACCAAGCCCTTCACTCTCAAGAACGTGAAGGTAGATACCTATAAGCTTTATCGCGACGGGGCTCTGGGTTCCAGAGGTTCCCTTCTCAAGGAGGACTATTCCGACATGCCGGGATGGAAAGGTCTGGATTTCTACGCCTACGACCGCTTCAAGGCTTACTGCCAGTGGTGCTATGAGCACGGATTCAGGGTTGCCACCCACTGCATCGGTGACGCTGCGGTAGCTTCCGCCCTGGATGTTTACGCGGAAATCCTTAAAGGAGAGAACAGCCTTGGCTGGAGAATCGAGCACGCCCAGATTGTCGCCGATGAAGATCTGGACCGTTTCCGCCAGTATTCTGTAATCCCTTCCGTGCAGCCGACTCACTGTACATCCGATATGTTCTGGGCAAAGGAGAGGCTCGGGGACCGTATCCGCACAGGCTACCGCTACAAGGAACTCCTGAACCAGCTCGGCTGGCTTCCAAGCGGAACGGACTTCCCGATAGAGCACGTGACACCTATCTATACATTCTTTGCGGCGGTCTTCCGCAAGAATCTGGAATTCAAGCCTGAAGAAGGGTTCCAGATGGAAAATGCCCTTACAAAGGAAGAAGCACTGAGGTCGATGACGATTTGGGCGGCCCGCTCAACCAGTGAGGAGGCTTCAAAGGGCAGCATCGAGGCCGGCAAGGCCGCTGACTTTGTCACCACGGACATTGATTTCTTCACTGCCGACGAAAAGAAAGTGCCGGAGACTCGCGTCACCGGCACCTGGCTCAACGGAGAAAAGGTTTTCTCCCTGTAACTTAAATTTTCTCGCCGTAGGCAAGGTCTCCAGCATCTCCCAGACCAGGGATGATGTAGGCTTTGTTTGTCAGCTCTTCATCCACGGCTCCAACCCACAGGGTGACTCTCTTGTGAGGCAGCTGCTTTGAAAGATACCTCAGGGCGGCCTCGCTGCAGATGGATGCGATTATGTGGGTGTGGATAGGTTCTCCTTCGTCTATGAGCTTGTTGTAGGCCAGCATCAGAGAACTTCCGGTTGCAATCATGCAGTCCGTGAGAATGAGCACTTTGCCTTCCATCGGCGGACGGCTCATATATTCCATCTGGATGATGAACTTGTTGTCGTTGCCGTATTTGCGGTAGGCTGCTATAAAGGAATTCTCCGCCTTGTCAAAGACTTCCAGAACTCCGTTGTGAAGCGTAAGTCCCGCTCTCATTATCGATGAAATCACTACTTTGTCGGCCAGTGTCTTGCACTGGGCGATGCCAAGTGGAGTGGCTATCTCAGTGTCTTTGTAGGCAAGGGTCTTGCTGATTTCCATTGCGGCATACATTCCGATTCTTTCCATGTTGCGGCGGAAGCGCATGCTGTCTTTCTGGATCTTTTTGTCTCTGAGCTCCGCCAGGTACTGGCAGACGATGGAGTTCTTCTCGCAGAGGTTGACGATTTTCATAATATGTTGCTTTTATGCGTTGCCCGGCGATATTGCCGAGCGACATATACAAAGGTATGAAAAGAATTGGATTCTCGCTTTCCGGGGGCAAAAAAACTTCAGGGCTACAAGGCTCCGTCATCGGCGAACGAATAATAGGTGGTTCCGGCAATGATTATGTGGTCCATAAGCTGGATGTCGCACAGCTTTGCGGCATCTGTCAGCTGCCGCGTCTGGATTATGTCGTCTTTGCCGGGCTTGCGGTTTCCGCTCGGATGGTTGTGGACCAGAATAATGGAGCTGGCAAGCTTGGCAAGGGCCCGTTTGAGTATCATCTTCACGTCAAGGACGGTGGCAGACAGGCCTCCGCTGCTCACTCTTTCTCTGGATATGAGGCGGTTGCCCCTGTTCAGATACATGACCCAGCACTCTTCGTGGGTAAGGTCTTTCAGAAGAGGGGCTATTGTCTTTACTGCAGAAACGGAAGAGTAAATCTGCGGCATTGGCGGAGCCTGCTGCATCTGGCATCTTCTGGAAATCTCAAAAACGGCCATCAGAGAGACCGCCTTGCAGTTGCCCACACCGTCAAACTTCTTGAAGTCCTCGTCTGAAAACCGGGCGAGTGTGCCCAGGTCGTTGCTGGCGGCGGCAAGTATCTCCCTTGCCAGCTCTATGGCGTTCTTTTCCTTTGTCCCGCTCCCTATTATTATCGCGATGAGCTCTTCTGTACTTAACGCCTGCGCCCCCCTGAGGAGGAACTTTTCTCTCGGCCTCTGGCTTTCTTCCCAGCTGCGGATTGTAGTAAGATTCTTTTTCATGGCAGTATAAATAAAAAAACTTCCCGAAAGTTCGGGAAGTTCAGCTGCTCTGCCATGCAAAGGCGTAAATAAAACGCTGTGAAATCCTGGAAAGGTAAAAAACCTTCAGACTTTTTACTTTGCAGGAGCCGCCTCAAGTTTAGCGACGTGCTTTGTAAGACCGCTCTTGAGGTTTGCTGCCTTGTTCTTGTGGATAATGCCCTTGTTAGCGAGCTTGTCCAGCATTGCTGCCATCTGAGGAAGTTTCTCCTCTGCCTCTTTCTTGTCTGTAGTCTCCCTCAAAGCCTTGATGGCGTTGCGGGCAGTCTTAGCATAATAGTGATTATGCTCCTTGCGCTTTGCGGTCTGGCGTACGCGCTTGTCTGCACTCTTATGATTTGCCATAAATAACGTTTTTGTTTTTAAAATCTGTAGTCGGTAGGAGAATCGAACTCCTATTACAAGAATGAAAATCTTGTGTCCTAACCGTTAGACGAACCGACCTTTGGGGCGGCAAAGATATAAAAAATTATTTATTCTGAAAATTTTCTGCCCACTCAAATGAATAAACTATAGATTCCACCTGGCGGACATAGTTTCTCTTCTTATATTTTGGCGCATATACAAATCCCTGGACTACAAGAAGTTTGCCTGGCTCTTTGGAGTACAGGACATGCTCTACGAAAGGACCTCCCATAAAATCGTTTTCAACCTCCCAGAGGCCTCTTATTTCAACGAAAGACTCTCCCTTGTACTTGTATGGAGTCATAACCGGGTCTACTGCAGCGGATGTTGTCATGTATGTGTTCGGGAACATTCCCGGCACGTTTTCCTTGAGGACCTTGTTCTGCTCTTCAATCACTGTTTCCATAGCCGGGAACTCTTTTCCGTCATAAGGAATGGTGTAGATCAGGATTCCAAGATTATTGTGAGTGGTTTCAAGAGAAGCCCAGAAGAAATTCTCGGTAACTTTCTTTATCGAGTATCCTTTCGGGAAATAAGGGGAGCCGCCGAATCTCTCTGCCACGATCGAGCGGATGGAACTTTCCTCATAGCGGCGGGATGCCTTGGCTATCCTTTCTTTTTCTATCTGGTCGATGGCGTTGAAAATCTTGTCGGCATTCTCGTCGACAAGCTGCTTTGCCTGCTCCGGTGTCTTGGCTTCCACCGTGATCAGTATCTGAGGCTGGGCCCAGGCGTCTCTGCGGATAAAAACCCCTGGATTTTCCACATTGTCGGCGATGTTGAAGAACAGCAGGTTGCGGTGAACCTTGAAAAGGTCTGAGAAAGAGGCCTTGTTGATGTTAATCAGCGTGAAGGACGCCTCTTTCTGAGGCAGCATGGGATAGTCTTTGGCTAACACGTCCCTTACGGCAGAGCCCACTTCGCCATCCCAGTTTGTCTTGTCCAGGACTACGATAACCTCACCGGCCTTTCCGGTTACGGTCTTCATGTATGCCGACTTGTCTTCGTTGCAGGAAGAAAGCAAAGGCATCAAAACAGCCAGCAGAAACAGATATTTTCTCATAATCTTCAATTGTTTTGTGCAAAGATATGATTTATGAAGGATCAAATTCTGTCCCCCATATCAATAAAATATCAAAATGAAAGGTACTCCGGCTATTTGAGAAGGCGGAATATGTCGTTGCCGAAAGCCAGGATCATGAGTCCTATCAGCAGAATCATACCGACTGTCTGGGCAGCCATCAGGAACTTGTCGCTCGGTTTTCTGCCGGTGATCATCTCGTACAGGGTGAACAGGATATGTCCTCCGTCAAGTGCCGGGATAGGAAGTATGTTCAGCACGGCAAGCATGATTGAAAGGAAGGCGGTGATGCTCCAGAAGGCGTGCCAGTTCCACGATCCAGGGAAGATCTGTCCTATCGCGATGAAGCTTCCAACAGACTTGTATGCCTTGGTCTTGGGTGTGAAGATGAGCTTGAGCTGCTTCCAGTAGTTGCTTATCTGCTCTGCGGCTCTTCGGATACCTGCCGGAATGGCTGAGAGGAAGGAGTATTTTTTCTCGGTGATCTTGTAGTACTTGGACAGGTCTCCTTCTATCGCGATGCCCATCATTCCGTCCTGTCCGACTTGCAGAGGAATCTGCAGGGTCTGGAGGCTGTCCTTGTCTCTGAGGACGGTGGCCATTATCTGTCTTCCGGGATGGGAGGATGTGAACTGTCTCACTTCCGCGAACATGAGGTTTCTCCCGCCGTCGGCGGCAAACAGGGTGTCTGTGGCTGTGCTGTCCTTTGCCGGAATGCAGAGGGAGAGAATCTTGTCGCCCTTGACCAGTCCGGCTCCGGCGTTGAGAGAAGTGTCAGGCACTTCAGCCACCACGAACGGGATTCCGTAGTCGAAAAGGTCTGCGCTTTCCAGAATGGCCGGCAGATATACAGGGTCGATGCTCACTTCGATGTTCTTTCCGTCTCTTTCCACGCTGGCCTGCTTAGCCTGCTCCTGGATGAGCTGAAGGCGCAGTTCGTCGAACCTTTCAACTGGCTTGCCGTCAAAGGAGATGATCTTGTCGGCATTGCGGAATCCGATTTCCTGCCCCAGGCTGTTGGTGGCGATACCTGTGTTTACATCGGCGTTCTTGATGTACTGCTCTCCCCAGGCTCCCATTATCGCCGAGTAAAGGACAATTGCAAGAATCAAGTTGAAGAACACGCCGCCGAAAAGCACGAAGAATCTCTGCCAGGCTGGGTGAGAGCGGAACTCCCAAGGCTGAGGCTCGGCCTTGATCTGGTCTTTGTCCATAGATTCGTCTATCATTCCCGCAATCTTGCAGTAGCCGCCCAGCGGAAGCCATCCTATACCGTATTCGGTTTCGGATTTCTTGGGTTTCCACCTGAAAAGGGCGAATCCGGCGTCAAAGAACAGGTAGAACTTCTCCACCTTGATCTTGAACAGCCTTGCAAAGAAATAATGTCCGAACTCGTGGACCAGAATCAGGAGGCTGAGAGCCAGCACTACCTGCAATATCTTCATTAAAACAGCCATAACTTTCTAACTATAAATCCTTTCTATTTATCTCCACAAGCCTTTCAGCAACTCTTCTGCACGCACTTTCGACTCCTTGTCCGTGGCAAAGATATCCTCTACTGAAGGCGAGGCGACAAAATTACACTTTTCCAGCGTCTTTTCTATAACAACAGGTATTTGGGTGAACTTTATTTCTCCCCTTAGGAATGAGGCGACCGCCACCTCGTTGGCGGCGTTCATCGCGCAAGGTATATTTCCGCCTTTCTTGAAGGCCTGGTAAGCAATCCTCAGACAAGGGAACTTCTCCAGGTCAGGTGCAAAGAAAGTGAGCTGGCCAAGGTCTGCAAAGCTCAGCCTCCTGGTGTCCAGGTCTATGCGGTAAGGATAGGAGAGGGCGTACTGGATAGGCACTCTCATGTCCGGATGTCCTATCTGGGCCTTGATGCTGCCGTCCGAGAACTGCACCATCGAGTGGATTATGCTCTGGGGATGCACCACCACCTCTATCTTTTCCACCGGGATATTGAACAGCCAGGAGGCTTCCATTATCTCCAGGCCCTTGTTCATCATCGATGCCGAGTCTATGGTCACCTTGCTGCCCATCTTCCAGTTCGGGTGATTGAGGGCTTGCTCCACTGTTATATCGTTGAACTTCTCAGCCGGAAGATTGAAGAAAGGGCCTCCGCTTGCCGTCAGGAGCAGTTTTTCTATTTGGGCTCTTTCTCCCTGCAGGCACTGGAAAATGGCCGAGTGCTCGCTGTCCACCGGAAGGATAGGGCTGCCGTTTTCCTTTGCAAGACGTGTCACGATGCTTCCTGCCGCCACGAGGGTTTCCTTGTTGGCCAGGGCTATGACCTTTCCCTTCTTTATCGCCGATATAGTAGGGGCGAGGCCGGAAAAGCCCACCATTGCAGCCAGCACTATGTCCACATTGCTTCCCCCGGAGAGCTCTCCTGCAGATTCCACTCCCGCAAACACTTTTATGTCCAGCGGATCCAGAGCTGTCTTCACCTGGGCGTACTTGTCCTTGTTGCAGATCACGACGGCGTTCGGGTTGAACTGCCTGGCCTGGGCAATCAGAAGTTCCGCGTTGCTTCCTGCTGAAAGCATTTCCACCTGGAACAGGTCAGGATGACGAGAAATCACATCCAGAGCCTGGGTGCCTATGGAGCCTGTGGAACCGAGTATGGCTATCCTTCTTTTGTTTTCTTCCATCTGATAATCCAAATAGATTCTTAACTTTGCAGCCGCAGGATGGAGAGAATAATTGGCATAGACTACGGAAGAAAAAGGGTCGGTGTTGCAGTCAGCGACCCTCTCGGCATCTTTGCCTCTCCCCTGGACTGCATATCAGGTGCAAAGATAATTGATTATCTGAAAACATACGCCCAGAAAGAGACCGTCAGACTGTTTGTTGTCGGATATCCCAAGAATCTTGACAACACCCCGAGCGAAAACCTGAAGTTCGTGGACGCTTTCCTGAAGAATCTCAAGAAGGCTTTTCCCGACATTCCGGTGGAGCTGGAGGACGAGAGATTCACCACCACCATCGCCCACAGGGCAATGATAGACGGCGGAATGAAAAAGTCTGACCGGAGAGTCAAAGGCAACGCGGACAAGATCAGCGCCGTGCTGATCCTCCAGTCATATCTTGACCGAAAGGCCAACCAGAAAGAAACTGTAACAGAATAACACAAAGAATATGATACTCCCGATATACGTTTACGGACAGCCTGTCCTTAGAGAAATTGCAAAGCCGGTAGACCTTAACATGGAAGGCCTGGACCAGCTCATCGCCGATATGTACGAGACAATGAAAAACGCCGACGGCGTGGGCATCGCCGCCCCTCAGGTGGGCAAGAGCCTCAGAATCGTTATTGTGGACGGTACGGACATCGCTGACGACTATCCTGAACTCAAGGATTTCAAGAGAGTTATGATAAATCCCGAGATCACGGAAAAGAGTGAGGAGACTGCAGACTATTCAGAGGGATGCCTTAGCGTTCCGGACATCAACTGTAATGTCACCCGCCCGAAGAGGATAACCGTAAAGTATTTCAACGAGAAAAAGGAAGAGGTGACAGAGTCCTTCGACGGCTTCGGCTGCCGCATGGTGGAGCATGAGCTTGACCATCTGGACGGCCACATGTTCATCGACCGTGTATCCCAGATACGCCGTAAACTCATAGGCGGCAAGCTCCGCAAGCTGGAAACCCGCAACTTCCGCCCACGCTACAAGATCAAGTAATTATTTCAGCAGGTCTGCGGCGGATGGGGTGAGGTACTTCTCAATCTCATCATAAGGCACAACGAATTCAGGAGCGCCGGCAGCATAGGCTGCAATCTCGTATTCCTGATAGCTGAAAAGAAGACCGTCCTTCACAAAGCAAGGAGAATGGTCTGGCAGTTTTGCGTAGTATTTGGTAACAGCGTTCTCCCAGGTGTATTCGTAAAGTGTCTCCTCGTTGTCTATTTCCCAGTACTTCATCAGGCCTTTCTTGATGATGTTGTTCAGGCCTTCGTCGCTGGAATCGTTGTTGGTGATAAAGTTTGTCATTATCTTGCCGTCAGACTTGCGGAAGGTTGCTCCGTAATGGGTTCTGCCGCCGTGGGCGCCGCCAAGATACTGGTCGAGAAGATAAGTGTAAGTAACGCACTTGTCGTTTTCGAACTCCTTCTTGACCTGGATGTCGAAGCTCAGTGCCGGAGCAGGGAAATCGTCAGTAGCCTCAAAGCGTTTCTTATAGGAATCTCCGTAGAACTTTGTTATGGCATCGGCATCGTTCATGTTCCCTTCATAGACATTCTTGTATTCGTTGAGGAAACTGAGGTGTTCTTTAATCCAGTCCCTTACGGCATTTACGGAAACAATGTTCTTGCCTGTCTCCTTTGGCCAATCGATGTCGAGAGAAACCAGAATTTCTGTACTGTCCTGGTCGTCATACTTTTCTGTGAGGGTGAGCCAGAACTTTTCCTCACAGTTGTACTTGGCGTTTTCGGTGAGGAACTCTCCGGTTGCAAAAGGATCGCTGGAAGAAGAGTTCTTGCAACCGGCAATGGCTGCTGCAATGATCAGCGCGGCAATAATTGATAATGTCTTTTTCATATCTATAACAGTTTTTTGATCAACGATTGTTTTATTTCACCAGATCCGCGGCGGCAGGGGTGAGAAAGCCCTTCGCCTTTTCGTAAGGAAGTGTGAACTCAGGCATGCCGAAAGCGTATGCTGTAATCTCGTATTGCTGGTAAACGAATTCTATACCAGTTTGGCTGAACCACGGGCCGTATTTAGGAAGGGCAACCATCGTTTCAGTGATTTTTTCATTGGTAAATTCGTGGAAGAGCTGATCATCGTCTATCTTTTCGTCAACACCTTCGCTGAAATATGCGCACAGGCTTTTAATTATCAGCGAGTCCAGTTTATTGCGGTTATCCCAGTCAGGGGAAAACATGTCGTTGCCGAACATTCTTCCGTCGGATTTCCTGAAAGTTGCGCCGTATGCAGTCTGGGAAGGATGGGCTCCACCCATATACTCGTATACAGTGAACATCCAGGTAACGCACTTGTCATTCTCGTAATATTTGCTTGCGGTAATGTCTATGCTCCTGTGGCCGTTGAAGATAGGAGCCTCAATGTCTTTTTCAATGGTTTGCAGCAAATCTTTTCCGTAGAAATCAGCGATGGCCTGTGCATCGTCCAGATTGCCGGCAAAAAAACTGTTGCTCAAATGGTTGTTAAAGGAAATCTGCTCGCTTACCCATTCCCTGACCCTGTGTGCCAGGGCGGAATTGCCTTCTGGAAGATCCAGGTCCAGGGAAATTGAAATGTGGACGGAATCGTCGTCGTTCTTGTACTCAGAATCAGCCGGAGGCTCAGGAGCAACTCTGTCATCGTAATAATGGTATTCGTATTTCTTTACGGTAACGTCACCGGAAAAGAATCCTGAAGCCTGGTCCTTGCAAGAATAAAGAACGGCAATCAGGAAAAGGGCCGAGAGAGCAAGTAAAACCTTTTTCATTGTCTATGATTATTTGAACAGTAATTGTGTGAATTCTTCAAGGTAAATCCTCCAGCAGGTCCATACGTGACCGCCTTCAGACTCATAGTAAGTATATGGGTAGCCGCAGAGGTCGAACTTTTTCCTCAGCGATGCCACATCCTGGTAAAGAGGGTCTTCATTCCCTATGCCGATCCAGTACAATGGAGGGTTCTTTTCAAACTGGGCCTTCAGTTCCAGGTCTATGTCGCGATAAACAGGGACGTCTTTGTACTCCTCCTGAGCAGCAACGGCCAGGGAAAACAGGCCCACATAGCCGAACATCTTAGGATAAAGGGCGGAGATGTACAGAGAGTGGAATCCGCCCATGCTCAATCCGGCAATGGCTCTTGCGGACTTCTTTCTGATGACCCTGTAATTCTTTTCCACATAGGAAAATATGTCTGTGAAAGACTCCTCGAACGATCCGTCCATAGTTTTTGGCAGGTAGAACTGCGGAAGGTTGTAACCGGTGGAGTTTTCCAAAGGGGCGGCCTCCTGGCTCGGATTGCCGTTAGGCATTACCACTATCATCGGCGATGCCTTCTCCTGGGCGATCAGGTTGTCCAGAATCTGGGCGGCCCTTCCGAAATCCAGCCAGGCTGTCTCGTCTCCGCCCATTCCGTGAAGAAGATAGAGGACGGGATATTTTCTCCTTCCGTTTTCATAACCGGCCGGGGTATAGACCATCATCCTGCGGTTCATCTGCAGGGCAGGGCTGTTGTACCAGACAGAACTTACCGTTCCGTGCGGCACATCTTTTATCTGGTAGTTTTCGGTCCTTTCTCCTGGAACGATGAAGATGTTGTAAAGGTCTGAGATGTTTCTCCAGACAAACATGTTCAGGGGATCCAGTACCTTCTGGTTATCAACGATGTAAGAATAGGTGTAGACCTCGGGCCGCACGGGGGCGGAAGTCGTGTATTCCCAAAGTCCGTTGCCGTTGTTTTTCATCAGGGCCGGCCTTTCCGCCTTGCTGAGGAAATCTCCGTTCACCTCAACCGTATCCGCCCCTGGAGCATAGTACCTGAAAGTGACCGTCCTGTCCGGATTTACCGTAGGCTGGGGATCTGTCTTGTCGCGATACCATCCCTTCTGGGCCATAAGGCTCAGAGGCAGTGTAAGCAAGAATATCAGCCAGACAAATTTTCTCATAGCAAGTCGAAGAGTTTTTCAAGGCCGATGGAGTGGGAGCCTTTAATCAGTATAGCCTTGTCCTTAAGAGGATTGTCTTTCAGGTACGCGGCCAGGGCCGGAGTGTTTTCAAACAGCATCACTTCGGTTTTGCCCCTGGATGACTTTATGCAGTCAGCGTTCTTGTCGTAGAGGCTCTTGTAGGCCTTGGCGAATTCCTCTCCCACCAGAAGCAGTTTTGCCGGCTGGAACTTCAGGGCAACGTCCAGTATGTTGCGGTGCTCTTTCTGCGAGTCGTCGCCGAGCTCCCTCATGTCGCCCAGCAGCATCACCTTGCTCATCTTGCGGCTTGAAAGCTGAAGGGCGCTGAAACTCTCCAGAGAGGCCTTCATGCTGGTCGGATTGGCGTTGTAGGTGTCTTTTATGAGGATGTTGTGCCTTGTCTTGGTCATCTGGGAGCGGTTGTTGGACGGCACATAGGCTGATATTGCCTTAACGGCTTCAGAAGTCGGAACTGCAAAGTAGGTGCCTATGCAGATTGCGGCAAGCACGTTGTCTGAGTTGTAGCTTCCGATGAGGTTGGTCTTGACCTTGATCATCTTTCCGCCCTTGCTTCCGGAAGGGTCCGCGAATTCCAGTTTCAGGTAAGGGTCCTTGTCTGAATTAGGAAGAATGCGGGCGCAGTTGCTGGTGATTCCGTAAGGCACAATCTGCATATCGGGCCTTTGTGCTGCCATCTTTTCAAGGAGATGATTATCTGTGTTGACAAAGGCTATCTTCTTGTGTTCCTGAAGGTTGTCGTAGAGTTCCCCCTTGGCGGCCATCACTCCTTCAAGAGAGCCGAAGCCCTGAAGATGCGCCTTGCCTATGCTTGTGATAAGGCCGAAGGACGGGCATACCAGAGAAACCAGGGTAGCGATGTCTTTAGGATGTGAAGCGCCCATTTCCACAACCGCCACTTCAGTGTCCTTGTCTATCCTTAGAAGAGTCATCGGGACACCTATGTCGTTGTTCAGGTTGCCTTCAGTTGCCACAACCTTGTATCTTTTTGAAAGAACTGCGTTGATCAGTTCCTTGGTGGTGGTCTTTCCGTTTGTGCCGGTAAGGCCGATTACCGGAATCTTGAACTGGAGCCTATGGTGCTTTGCAAGCTGCTGGAGAGTCCTCAGGGAATTGTCCACGACAATCACTTTCTTTGGGAACTTCTTCTTGGCTGCCGAGGCTTTCTGCTTGTTGTCGGAAATCACATAGGCGGCACCTTTTTCCAGGGCCTGGGTGAGGAAATCGTTGCCGTCGAAGTTTTCTCCCTTAAGAGCCAGGAACATACATCCTTCCTGAATCTTGCGGGTGTCGGTGCACAGGCCGGTGGTTTTCTGGTACAGGGTATAGAGCTTGTAAATGTCAGGCTTGCCGTCTTTGTTGCAGATCTTTGACACAGATATGTTGTTGGCTTTCACTCCCAGGCCCGTGGACCCGAAACCGCCTTCTCCCCGGAGAGTCTCGGAAAGCTTGTCAACCTGCTGCCATTGTACCTGGGAATATTTAGCGATCACCATCTGGGCGATTCTCTCACCAGGTTTAATGACGAAAGTCTCTTTTGAGAGGTTTACAAGTATGACCTTTATTTCTCCGCGATAGTCCGCGTCTATGGTGCCTGGAGCGTTGGCCACGGTGATGCCGTGCTTTGCGGCCAGTCCGCTTCTTGGGCGGATCTGGGCCTCGTAGCCCTGGGGAAGTTCTATGAACAGTCCTGTCGGGACTATAGTCCTTTCCAGAGAGTGGAGCTCGATTGGAGACTCGATGTTTGCGTTAAGGTCCATTCCGGCCGAAAGAGCCGTGGCGTATTTCGGCAGCGGGTAGGAAGACTGGTTTACTATCTTTACTATCATCGCGATAATTATTTTCTTATTGATGAAAGAATATGTGTTTTCTTTTGCAGGAAGACCAGGAACACTCCCAAAAGAATCGTGTTAAAGGCAAGCTTTGCTATCAGCATAGGAGTGTCTCCAATTCCGGCGCATCTTCCGGTGATTTTTTCAAGCCCGAACTGGAAGCCCAGCGCAACTATGTAAAGCACGACACCGACTGCAACATAAGAGAGAATCCTCTTCCATTTGTACGGGATCGGGTAGTACTTCTGCCCGAGATATGCGCTCAGCAGAAGCATTGCAACGCAGCTTGCCAGGTGAACCCATACGGAAGCCCAGTATGAGAACAGCGGCATGAAGGCCAGGTTGCCCACTATTGTAACTCCAAGGCCCAGAAGAGTTATGATGACAGCGTATTTTGTCTGGCCGCTGAGCTTGTACCACATCGAGACGTTGAACAGCATTCCCAGAACCATATAGGCAATCAGCATTATTGGAACCGTTCCAAGGGCGCTGCGGAAATCCTTGCCAAGAATCAGGCCCAGGATGTCCATATAGAAGACAATGCCCAGGAATATCAGCATGCAGAAGGCTACAAAATACTCCATTACCTTGGCGTAGAGTTCATTGGACCCTTTTTCCCTGTATCTTGAGAAGAAGAACGGCTCGGCGGCGTAACGGAACATCTGTATGAACAGGTTCATAATTACCGCCAGCTTTATTGCCGCCTGATAGACTCCGAGGTCCGCCTTCCATCCTTCTCCTGTAATGCCGTCACCGACCAGGAAACGGAACAGGAACCTGTCCGCGCTCTCGTTGATGATACCCGGAAGGTTGGCTATCATAAGCGGGATGGAATAAATCATCATCCTCTTCCACAGGCTCTTGCTGAAAGAGAATTTTATCTTCAGAAGATCCGGTATGAAAAGCAAAAAGCACAGTACGCAGCTGAGGAATACCGCAAAGATTATGTACGAGAAGTGAATCTGCTCAGGAATGAATGCCGTAAGGAAATTGCCCGGGTGAGAAGCCATGAACTTTGGCACCACAAAGAACAGGATCAGGTTGAATCCCAGTTCGCTGACAATCTTTATAGACTTGAAAAGGGCGAATTTGAGAGCTTTCTGCTGGTATCTGAGCCTGGCAAACAGTATGGCGGTAATGGCATCCAGCGCAAGGATTCCTCCTACGTAGACTATCATCTTGGAATAGCCCGGATAGCCCATCGCCGAGGAAATGTTGCCCCCGAAAAGCCAGCAGGCCGCAAAGAAAAATACAGAAAGCGTTGTAACAGTGGAAAGGGCCGTGGAGAAGACAGTATGCGGGTTGTCGGCTTTCTCTCCAGGCGGAAGGTCGGCAGCTTGGGTTGTTCCCCTGGAAGCGAACTTGAAGCAGCCTGTTTCAAGACCCAGCACCAGCACTACCTGGAAGACCGCTATGTAAGACATTATCTCCGCGTAGGAGCCGTAGCCGTCTGTAGTGAGGATCCTCGTGTAAATAGGCACGAAGAAGAAGTTTATTATCCTGGCCAGTATCGTGCTAAGCCCGTATATGGCGGTTTCGCCCGCAAGTTTTTTCAGAGGATTTGCCATATCAGTCTTCCATAGATTTCTTGTTGAACAGCAGCAGTCCGATGTTTATCTGCGGGTACCATTTGTATTCACCGAAGCTGTAGTATGTCGTGGACAGGGATACCGGACCTATCGGGCTTTGCCATACCAGAGCCGCGTTGGCGATCCAGTGTCCGGTTGGCATTTTGTCTGAATAGGTGTATCTCCATCCGTCTTTTTCGCGGTTGATGTCTCTGTATGCCTGGAAATACGCTCCGGTCGCGTGGAGATAGATCTTTTCCGTGAACTTTATCACAGGATGGAGAGCCGCTCCCACAAACGAGTTGGCCCTGTAGCCTTCCATCAGCACGGTGCCCGCATGCGGCACGGGTTCATAAACAGGCATAGCCAGCAGATTGGTGTAGTAGTTGCTGAATCCGCCTTTCTTGCTGTAGACCATATCCAGAGAGGCTCCTAGCGCAAAATATTTTCCGGCCTGCAGGTATCTTTCTCCCATTATCCTGAGCGACGGCACTCTGTGCCTTGCGTTTTTAACCCTCGGGGCAGTATGGTTAGCCGTGCCCGGGGCATATTCTTCTATGGCAAAGGTGAATCTCGGCCGAATTGTCCAGAATACTCCGGCAGTAGGGTAGATCGGATAGTTGAGCGTGCTTTTCTTGAGCACAACCTTAGGCGAGAAGAAGAACACGTTGCCTCTGTCCGGGGTGTCGGAAGAAAGGTATTCATCGCTGAGGTAAGAACTCTGGTAGCTTCTTCCGATGTCGAAGCCTGCCATTGCTATGGAGTTTTTCCTCAGGCTGATAGGCGTGGCTATGCCAAATCTGCCGAAGAATTCCCTGAACTGGATGTTCTGTGGGAGCTTGTTGGCCCTGAGTATATCCTGGTTACCGTTGTAATAGTCGTACTGGTGGGCTACAGCGTTGACATAGTAGTAAGCCAGCGGCTTTACGCCAATGTCGTGGCGGAAACCCAGCATCGTCCCCCTGTAGTACCTTCCGGCATTGATGGTGGCCCTGATTCTCCAAGGATTCATTCCGGCGTGGAGGTATTCAGCCCCCAGGAAAATCTGGTTCAAGGATGATGAGGATATGTTTCCGCCCACGCTTACCTTGAACGGGAACATTCTTGAGGCTCTTATCTTCAGGTGCAGCAGAGAATCGTCCTGCATCGCGGTGGAACCTGTGGAATCAGTGACAATCGAAGGATAGAAGTTGTTCACGACACCGCTCTGGATAACTCTGTAGTATCCCTTCCTGAGCTGGGTGAAGTCGAAATTCTCTCTTCTGTCTTCCCTGATTGTCCTTCTGATGAACCTTGCGGTTCCTTTTGGAACGGAACCGGTTACGGTAATATCCTGGTGGAATCTCAGGTTCTGAAGCCTCCGCCTGAAGTCTGCGCGCTTTTTTTCGACCTCCCTGTCTGATGTCCTTGCGGAAACTCTCGACTTGATCTTGTCCATGGACTGCATTGTAAGTTCGTAGCCCATTTTTACAAGCTCGTCAACTTTTTCAAACTCCATCATCCCGAACTTGTTGTAGTCTCCCTTTAGGGTGAGGCCAAGGTCTTCTGGAATGTCGTAGTTGCTGTTGTCCATCATAAGTCCCAGGACAAGGGAAGGAGCGTTGTCTTCGTCCAGATGTATGTTTCCGATGGCGCACTGCGCGCCAATTATGAGTGCCGGGTGGTAGAACTGTTCCATCTCCTTCCACGGGAAGTTATTGTAGATGCCGCCGTCATAAAGGAGGGTACCGTCATTGTTTACGGGCTTGAATACCAGTGGCAGAGACATTGAAGCCCTGATTGCGCTGCCAAGGTTGCCCTTCCGGTCTATCCTCTGGTGTTTGTTGTTGATGTCCGTGGAAATGCAGAAAAACGGCACCATAAGAGAGTCGAAGTCGAATCCGCAGGCCTTGCTGGCCGGCGAGAAGAGTTCCACCACTGCCAGGTCCATCGGGTAGGAGGATATGAGGGATGTCGGCAGAGCCACCTGGAATTTCTTGACCGTGTCTCCTGTCATGTCCCTTATAGGGCCGAAGGTGATGTTGGCCATCGTCGCGTCCGGGGCGTTCTGGTAGAAAAAAGCCGCGTACGGGATCTCCGCCTTGCCTTTTGACCAGGCTTCAAACTCTTTGGACTTGATCAGGTCAATCATCTGGTCCGGAGTATAGCCAATGGCATACAGGCCGCCGATTATAGCTCCGATGGAAGTGCCTCCGATATAGTCTATAGGAATGTTGTTCTCTTCAAGGGCCTTGATCACTCCTATATGAGAAAGACCCTTGGCCCCGCCACCGCTTAGAACAAGCCCCACTCCCTGCCTTCTGGACAGAGTGTCCTGGGCAAGGGAAATCTCCGCTGCCAGAACCAAAACCAATAATATTGCAAACCGTTTTGCCATTAATTGCCAAAGTTAATCATTATATTTGTAACTCAGATATACCGGAAAGCAAACAAACATAAACAAGCGATATGAAAAAGTTATTTATCATGGCATCGTTGTGCAGCCTTTTCCTTTTCTCCTGCAAAGGCGGAGAGGGAAACCAGAACGAGCAGACTCAACAGGATGCCCAGCAGCAGGCAGAGCCTGAAAAGAAGCAGCCTGAACTTGCTTTCAACCCGGATTCACTAGGGACCGAACCTCAGTTCGACATCGTGACCACTATGGGCACAATCCGCGTAAAGCTCTACGAGGACACTCCAAAGCACAAGAAGAACTTTATCCGTCTGGCCGCCAACAAGTATTATGACGGCATCACTTTCCACCGCGTCATCAATCATTTCATGATCCAGACCGGAGACCCTTATACTCGCGACTATCCGGACCGCACCGATGTTTTCGGCCAGGGTGGACCAGGCTACACAATTCCGGCTGAGATAAAGGGAGCGGACGGAAAGACCCTCCACCTTCACAAGAAAGGCGCTCTGGCAGCAGCCCGCAAGAGCGACAGGGCCAATCCGGAGAAGGCTTCTTCAGGCAGCCAGTTCTACATTGTACAGGACGCAAACAGCTGCAAGCAGCTTGACGGAGACTATACTGTATTCGGAGAAACAGTCAGCGGACTCGATATCGTGGACAAGATTGCTTCGGTCAAGACCGTCGAAAAGGACCGTCCTGTAACTGATATAAAGATTATATCTATACTTCCTGTGAAGTAAGAATAAAAATTTCTAAAAATTAAATCGCTGATAAACAATAACTTAATTAAAAATTGCAAAAATTTTCAAAAATTTTTTCAGAAGACTGAAAATTGTGGCACGGGCTTTGCAATATCTTTAAGCGTAGTTTTTTCATAGGTTAATTTTTAGGTTTGAGAAATGGGTTGGCGGTCCGCCAGCCCTTTTTCAATTTATGGAAATGAGGCTTTCTCCGCGATTATTTTTTGCACATTCCGCCAAATAGATTATATTTGCAGCCCTTTCTCGGGTAGAAAGGACAAGTAATTATTACTATTAACAATTAAAAACTCACAGTTATGTCTGTAAAAATCCGTCTTTCACGTTTTGGAAAGAAGAACTATGCCTTCTTCCACATCACAGCTACTGACGTCAGGGCTCCACGTGACAGCCGTTTTATTGAGCTTTTGGGATCATACGACCCTAACACCAATCCGGCTACCATCGTCCTGAACGTAGACAGAGCAGTTTACTGGCTCCAGAACGGTGCCCAGCCAACCATCACCGCAAGAAGAATCCTCTCTTACAAGGGTGCGCTTCTCAAGAAGCACCTTGTTGAGGGCGTAAAGAAGGGTGCTCTGACTCAGGAGCAGGCTGACGCCAAGTTCAATGCATGGGTTGCAGAGAAAGAGGCTAAGGTTGCCAAGAAGGCAGAGAGCCTGAAAGTTTCAAAGGCTGATGCAAAGAAGGCCGCAGTTGAGGCTGAGAGCAAGGTAAACGCTGCACGCGCAGAGGAACTTGCAAAGAAGAAGGCTGAAGCTGAAAAGGCTGCAGAAGAGGCTCGCAAGGCTGCCGAGGCTGAGGCTAAGGCCGCTGAGGAAACAGCTGAAGAGGCTGCCGCTCCTGCTGAAGAGGCAAAGGCTGAATAATTCCATGGACCTGACATCTGCTGCACAGATAGCCAAGACTTACGGCAAGGAAGGAGAAATCCTTCTCAGATCCCAGTCTGACAGGTTTTCTGAGATGCTTGCAGAATGTGAAGACCAGGAAAAGAAGCTTGAGGAACCGGTGTTCATCTATTTTGATGGGCTTCCGGTTCCTTTTTTTATTGAAACAGTCCGTCACCGCAGCGGCAACGCCTGGGTGGTGACATTCTCCACAATACGCGACATTTCACACGCTGAAGAGATTGTAGGCAGAGATCTGTTCATCCAGTCCACAGAAGAAGACAACTTCAAAGACCTTGACCTGATAGTCGGCTACACTGTCATCACGGAACAAGGAAAAACAGTGGGCACAATCTCAAAAGTTCTCGAATACCCGGGCAACATCTGCCTTGAGCTCAAGGAAACCGAAACCTTGATTCCGTTCCACGAAGACCTTGTTATTTCCTTCGACCAGGAAAACAAGATTATCGCGATGAAAATACCGGCAGGTCTGCTGGATTAAAGGCTCTCGATATATTTCTTTGGGGTGATTCCCGTTTCTTTCCTGAAGAATTTGCCAAAAGAAGACTGGTCCGCGAAGTTCAGCTTTTCAGCGGTTTGCTTTATTGTAGCGCCAGGCATTCTCAGCATGTTCCTTGCCCTGGTGGCAATATGCTGGGCTATTAGCTGGGAGGCGGTCTTTCCGGTTTCTTCCTTGAGAATCAGGCTCAGGTACTGCACGCTTATGAACAGTCTGTCCGCATAGAAAGCGGGATTATGCTCTTTTTCCCCGAAATCCCTGAGCAGGAACACGAATCTTGTCATCAGCTCTTTCTTTCTTGAAACGTGTTTTGCCTGGAGGCTGACTTTCTCCCTTTCGGAAACCAGGGAGAAAAGCTCCATCATCACGATGGAAAGGGAGGCGATCACAAGGTATTCCTTGATCTCAACCCTTTTGTCCTTCATGTACTTGTAGAGGTTCTCGAAACTCTTGCCTATGCTATTGAACGAGTTTTCGTCCATCTCGAAATGAGGTCTCTGGAAGATATCTGTCAGGTCTTTTGTGGGAAGCGGCTTCGGTCCGCCGGAAGATCCCATACGGTCTAGAAGCTCTCTTTTAATGGTAAGCAGGAAAAACCGTCCGCCGGTAGAAATGTCGGCTTCAGTTATTGAATTGACCGGCGATATCAGGAGCAGCGATTTTTCGGGAACCGAATAGCGGTTGTAGTCTATGGACACGTCGAGGTCTCCCTCCAGTACCAGCACCACGGTGAGGGCGTCAAGCCTGTAGGAGTTGGTAATCAGGCCCGAAGCGGCCTTGGCGATAAGCTCTTTGTTGAAGTCCGTGACACGGATCATCATAATCTCGTTGTTAAAACTGTAGCCTCCAAAATAGTCTGCAAGACCGGTCATGTCCAGGTCAATGCTCTGGACTTTCTTTACCTGTTTAGCCATCGCGATTATAATTTTGGAACAAAAATAATAAAGATTCTTATTTAAAATAGGATTTCCTTCTGAATAATTGTATAGATTCAGACCAAAAATATACGATTGTCGCCTATAATAGTTTCTTGTTTTAATGGCATCTTTGTAACCGCTTTTGCCAGAGTGGCTTTTGGTTTTATGACAAGACGGGAACAAATAATGGAATCTGCCTTCAGCGCTTTCACTTCCAACGGAATCAGGGATGTGAAAATGGAGGACATTGCCGCAGGGCTCAAGATTTCCAAGAAAACCATCTATGATTTTTTCAAGAACAAGAAAGATCTTCTGGTGCAGAGCGTGGAATACAAGTTTCCTCAGCTCCTGGAAAAGAACTCCAAGATCATCAGGCTGATGCCTAACCCTCTTACGGCCCTGGTATTCTGTGCTGTGGAGAATATCAAGTTCTGGAGCAACTTTAAGGAAAAGTTCATCCGGGAAGCCGAGAAGATTCCGGAACTGAGTGCCTACAGGGACATCGTAAAGGATGAACTGAACGGCCACAGCAGCAAGCTTTTGGGAGGCTGCGTGGAAGGCGGATACCTCAAGGCGGAAGACTCCAGTCGCCTGGTGTCCATCTTTATGGACAACCTGCGGAACTTTGAGGAGTTCAAGAAAACCGACCAGTTTCCGTCACAGCTTTGCTTCTCGATAGTCATTACAATACTCGGAGGTCTCTGCACCCCTAAAGGGAAGAAGATTCTCGACGAGCTGAAAGAAAACTACAGTTAGATTATTTAATAGTTTACAATATGAAAAAGATTCTGAAATTCATCGGGTTGGGAGTGGCCGCAATGCTGTACGCCTCATCCTCGTTTGCACAGGGGGCGGATACTGTAGCCATCACGCTTAAGGATGCCTGGGACATTGCCCTGAGCAAGTCTCTGACGGTTATGGTCGCCGACAAGGAAATAGATAAAACTGGTTATGAGAAGAAAGGGGCTTATGCCAGTCTTTTCCCTAACGTGGCTTTCTCCGGAAGTTACCAGAGAACCATCAAGAAACAGACAGTGGTGATGAAGATGGGAGACAGGGAGCAGAAGATTTCTATGGGAACAGACAACAACATGAGCGGAGGATTCAGCGCCTCCATGCCGCTTGTGAACGTGGCCCTGTGGAGAAGCCTGGACATCTCCGGAAAGAGTGTAGACCTTGCAGTCGAGAAAGCCCGCCAGAGCCGCCAGGATCTTATAAATCAGGTGGAACAGGCTTTTTATACCTGTCTTCTGGCTTCTGATCTGTGCAATGTTTACAAGGAGAACTACAGCAACGCCGAGGAGAGCTACCGCCAGACCAAGGCCAAATACGAGAGCGGCAGGGTGGCCAAGTACGATATGATAAGGGCTGAGGTGAACATGCAGAACGCCGAGCCTAACGTTTACGATTCCCAGAACAACCTGATGCTTGCCTTGTGGCAGCTGAAGGCCCTGATGGGAGTGAATCTGAACACGAATATCAAATGTGTGGGAAGCCTCAGCGATTACGCTTATCAGATGCAGAAGATTGTGATGGCTTCTGACAGCATAGACCTAAGCGCAAATTCCACTCTCAGGCAGCTTGATATCCAGGACGAGATTCTGGACAAGACATACAAGATGCAGCTTGCCCAGTATTATCCTACACTGGCCGCCACCGCCCAGTACAACTGGGTGTCCATGAGCAACGACCTGAAGATATTCCATTATACCTGGAACCCTTACTCAGTTGCAGCCTTGAGTCTTCAGATTCCGATATTCTCCGGATTCCAGAAGATGAACACACTCAGGCAGACCAAAGTCCAGCAGCAGCAGCTCGACCTTCAGAAGGAGAATGCCAGAAGAGGTCTTGTGGTTGCCGCAAAGCAGAGTCTGAGTTCTCTTGAGACGGCTCTCAAGCAGTACAAGGCCGCCAAGGCTACGGTGGAGGGAGCCCAGACAGGATATGACATCGTGCTTAAGATGTATGAGGTAGGTAGAGCTACGATACTGGAAGTCAACGACGCCAGACTCGCTCTGCTGCAGTCCAAGCTGAACCTCAACCAGTCTATCCACTCATACCTTGTTGCAAAGAGCTCGCTTGACCTTGTGCTCGGAGTGGACAGGGCGGACAAGGAAAATTTCGGAAGGGGAGAACAGTGGCAGCCTGCCCGTCCGCTGATAATAAAGAATGAGGAAATCCCTTCAGAGAACTAACGTTGAAAATATAAAAATCAAGATATATGAAACTCAAAAACATCAGACCAATTGCCCTTGCGGCCATCTGCCTGGCCGGGGCTCTGACCGTTTCCTGCAAGTCAGACAAGAAAACGGACGAGAAGGCAGACCAGCCGAAAGTGATAGGAGTTACTATCAAGGCCGCAACTTCGAAAGATGTGGACCAGATCGAGATCTTCACCGGAACGGTAGAGGGCTTCAACGTGAACAACATTTCCCCTCAGGCTCCAGGACGTATCGAGAGAATATTCGTGGAAGTCGGAGACCACGTGGGAAGGGGACAGAGGCTGGCCCAAATGGAAGCCACCAACCTTACCGCTGCAAAACTCCAGATGGAGAACAACAAGCTGGAGTTTGAGAGAACCAAGCAGCTGTTTGATATCGGCGGCGCTTCCCAGAGCGAATATGACTCCAGGAAGATGGCTTACGAAGTGTCTTTGAACAGCTATAACAACCTGGCAGCCAATACATATCTTATTTCACCGATTTCCGGTGTGGTAACCGCCCGCAACTACGACGCCGGCGATATGTATTCAGCCGCCATGCCTCTGTACACTGTTCAGCAGATCCGTCCTGTCAAGATCAAGGTGAACGCTCCCGAGAGCCTGTACGGAAAGATCAAGAAAGGCCAGAAGGTTGACGTGAAACTGGATGTCTACGGCGATGAGGTTTTCGAAGGCAGGGTTCATCTTGTATATCCATCCCTTTCCGCCGCTTCCAGAACATTCCCTGTGGAGATTTCCATTGCAAACTCCAACGAGAGGGTTCGTCCCGGAATGTTCGCCAGGGTAACCTTCACCTACGGAATGGAGCACAATGTGATTGTTCCGGACGTGGCTGTGGTAAAGCAGATGGGAAGCGGAGACCACTATGTATATACAGTGGTAGACAACAAGGTGGTGTTCAACAAGGTAAAGCTCGGACGCCTGGTCGGTACAGAGTATGAAATCAAGAGCGGCCTTTCTGAAGGTGAAATGGTTATCGTGGAAGGCCAGAACAGAGTAGTCAACGGACAGCAGGTCAATGCAACTGTCGGTGAACCGGCATCATTTGTTCCTGATAATCTCTCAGAAAAAACCAAGTAAGCAATGAGTCTGTTTTCATCAGCAGTAAAGAAACCTATCACCACGGCGCTTATCTTCGTGGCGATAGCCATATTCGGTCTTTTCTCGTTCATCACGCTGCCAATAGACCTGTTCCCGCACATCGAGAGCAACTCCATTATGGTAATGACCTCATACGCGGGAGCCAGTGCATCGGATATCGAGAACAATATCTCAAAGCCTCTGGAGAACACTTTGAACAGCGTGTCCTACCTCAAGCACATTTCTTCCCAGTCAAGGGAGAATGTTTCTGTCGTGACGCTTGAGTTCCAGTACGGAAGAGATATCGAGACAGCAACCAACGATGTCCGCGACAAACTGGAGATGGTCAAGTCCTATCTTCCGGACGGGGCGGGCAACCCTGTGATATTCAAGTTCGGGTCGGATGACATCCCGATCCTGATTCTTTCCGTTACGGCAAAGGAGAGTATGCCGGGCCTTTACAAGATTATGGACGAGACAATCGTCAATGAACTTGCCAGGGTAAACGGCGTAGGTTCCGTTTCCGTTTCCGGTATTCCGAAGAGAGAGATAATGGTTCTGTGCGACCCTTACAAGCTGGACGCATACAACCTTACCATCGAGGCGATCGCCTCTCTGATCGGATCCGAGAACCGCAACATTCCTGCAGGAACCA
Source organism: uncultured Bacteroidia bacterium (assembly GCA_902769525.1). GTDB lineage: Bacteria > Bacteroidota > Bacteroidia > Bacteroidales > UBA932 > Egerieousia. Next base: position 82,599 of record CACXPG010000012.1, on the reverse strand, counting down.
TCGAGTTGGGCTCCAATGCATACGCAATGAGAGTCCAGAAGGAGTTCAGCTCTTCCAGCGAGATAGAAGACCTTGTAGTTGGCTCGTACAACGGCGGCAACGTTTATCTTAAAGACGTGGCAAGGGTTGTGGACGGCCTTCAGGAAAGGTCCCAGGAGAGTTTCATCAACGGAAAGCTCGGAGGTATGGTCATCATCCAGAAGCAGACCGGAGAAAACTCCGTTCAGATCGTGCGCAAGGTTAAGGAAGAGCTTCCTAAACTGGAGAAGAAGCTTCCTTCAGACGTGAAGGTGAACGTTATCATCGACACCACCGACAACATCATCCGCACGATGGGTTCCCTCGAGAAGACAATCTTCATCACCTTGCTCATCGTGATGGTCGTAGTGTTCATCTTCCTCGGAAGGTGGAGGGCCACGATCATCATCCTCATCACGATTCCTATCTCCCTGCTCGCATCTCTGATATACCTGTATGCTACGGGCAATACCCTGAACATGATATCGATGAGCTCCCTGTCAATCGCGATCGGTATGGTGGTGGATGCGGCAATCGTTGTGCTCGAGAATATCACGACTCACATCGACAGAGGCTCAAATCCTAAGCAGGCCGCCGTCTATGCCACCAACGAGGTTGCGATGGCCGTTGTGGCTTCATCGCTGACGACACTTGCCGTGTTCCTCCCGATGACTCTTGTTTCCGGTCTTGCAGGTATCATGTTCCGCCAGCTGGGATGGATGGTTTCCATCGTGATTGCCGTTTCCACCCTCTGCGCCCTTGCGCTTACTCCTATGATGTGCTCCACCATGATGAGGGCCCAGAACAAAGACAAGGACAGCAAGTGGTTCAAGATACTTTTCACTCCTATCAACAAGTTCCTCGACAAGCTCAGCGCCGGTTATGCAAGGCTTCTGGATTGGGCCTTGAGGCACAAGAGGATCGTGGTGCTGATTGCGGCTCTTGTATTGATCGGAGTTTTCGCCCTTTGCGCTCCTAACCTCAAGAGCGAGTTCATACCTCAGTCTGACAACGGCCGTATTTCCGTGACGGTTCAGCTCCCGGTTGGTACCCGTCAGGAAATCACCCGTGACCTGGCCCTTGAACTTGACCGCAGATGGAGGGAAGAATTCCCTGAAATCGAGCGTCTCGGACTTTCTGAAGGTACTGCCGATTCAGACAACATGTTCGCTTCCATGCGTTCCAACGGAAGCCACATCATAAGCATGAACATCAGTGTCGGAAGTATGGAGAAGAGAAAGAGAAGCATCCAGGAGATTTCCAACATAATGATGGCAGAGCTGGCCGAATACAACCAGATCAAGAGATTCAACGTTGTGGCCGGCGGACAGCAGGGCGGAATGGGCGGACAGACAGTCTGCCAGATAGACCTTTACGGCTATGAGTTCACCGCTACGGACGAGGCTGCCGCTCAGGTTTCACAGATGTTCAAGGACCTGGGAGTTAAGCAGACCGTTATCAGCCGCGATGACTACATCCCTGAATACCAGGTGGATCTGGACAGAGAGAAACTTGCTCTCTACGGACTGAACACAGCCACTGTTTCCACATTCCTGCGTAACCGTATCAACGGTGCCATCGCATCCGAATACCGCGAGAGCGGAGACGAGTATGACATCAGGGTAAGATACGCTCCTGAATACAGGCAGAGTCTCCAGGATGTGGAGAACATCACCGTTTATAACAATCAGGGACAGGCCATACGTCTGCGCGAACTCGGAACCATCGTCGAGGCAATGACTCCTCCTACCATCCAGAGAAAGGACCGTGAGAGATATGTTTCCGTAACCGCTCCGCTTCCTGACGGCATGGCGACTTCAGACATGAACGAGGCCATCAGCGCCAAGATTGAGGAGGCCGGACTTCCTGCCGGAGTAAGCTGGAAAATCGGCGGAACCTACGACGACCAGGTTCAGACATTCCAGAGCCTGGGACTTCTGATGGTTCTCATCGTGATACTGGTGTTCATCGTTATGGCTGCCCAGTTCGAGAGCCTTACCTATCCGTTCGTGATCATGTTCGCCGTTCCGTTCGCGTTCGTGGGAATCCTTATAGGACTGGTAGTTACAGGAACTCCTCTGAGCATTATGGGTATGGTCGGAGCCGTTATGACGATCGGTATCGTGGTTAACAACGGTATCGTGCTTGTGGACTACGCCAACCTTAACCGCGAAAGGGGAATGGGTATCATCCGCGCAGTCGTCGATTCAGGTAAATCCCGTCTTCGTCCTGTGCTTATGACCACTCTTACGACAGTTCTGGGTATGCTTCCTCTTGCCTTGGGAAGAGGCGAAGGATCAGAAGTGTGGAGAGGTATGGGTATGACAGTTGCCTGGGGTCTTAGCGTTTCCACTCTGGTGACCCTGGTATTCGTTCCGGTACTCTACACCATCTTTGCCGCCTTCGGCCTTGGACGCAGAAGAAGAAAATCCCGCAAACTTGCAAAAGCAAAATAACAGACAGATTATGAAAGCAGTTTTCATTACATATAACGAAGCACACGGCGAGGCCGTGATGGAAGCTCTGGAAAAATGTTTCGTGAGAGGCTTCACGATGTGGGAGCAGGTTCAGGGCAGAGGCACAAAAGATGGAGAGCCTCACCTTGGTTCCCACGCCTGGCCAACCATGAACTCGGCTATGGTGACCTTTGTCGATGACCAGGCCGCCAAGAGACTGAAAGAATGGCTCAAAGAGATAGACGCCCTCAAGCCGAAACTCGGCCTGAGAGTCTTCTCCTGGACTGTCGACGAAGACTAAATTTTCAGAGTATTTTGTTGCAGTAAAACAAAATATTTCTACTTTTGTACCAGCAAGTTTGATGTTATTAGGCCACGTTCGTGGCTTAAACCCGAAAATAAGGTATTTCAGCCCACACTGGAATACCTTTTTTTTCGAAAAAGAGCCGTAGGAGTACTTGAGGTATTTCGTTTGAGAGTGAGCCTGTGCATAAAGTTCAAGGCTCCTAGACTTGTCAAAGTAAAAGCGCACAGCCGTTTTCGCTATGGCAAGAAAGAAAAAGTCCGTTCTTATTATCGTATCGCTGTGGGGCGTTAGGATAATTTGAACAGACTTTTAACCTGGGGTTCTAAACGACCTGCGGCTTGGGAGGGGAGGGTTTTGGCTCTCCCTTCTTTTGCAGATAGTTATAGCTGTGAATATTTCCTGTGGCCGGTAAAGAATTTCCGGATGATCGAGTATGGGAGCATTCCGTAAGGGAGTGCTCCTTTTTCATTAGGAGTTACAGTGACTTTTGCCTTGAGTTTCCTGTAATCGCGATGGGCTTTGAAGACGCTTTTGAAATAACTGAATCTGCCCTGGAAAATATAGCAGACGGCAGAGAGGCCGTCGATGCACTTTCTGAGGAAAATCTTGCCGTTTTTGTGCTTTGCAGGAAGATTTTTCCAGAGCATCAGAAGGTTGTTGCGGTAGTTGAAGTAGAGCTTCCTCGGCGAATTGTTTGGGAGGGTTCCGCCTCCCACGTGATAGACTTTGCTCTGGGGTACGCACCATATCTGCCCGCCGGCAAGGGATGCTCTCCAGCAGAAATCAATCTCTTCCATGTGGGCGAAGAACTCCTCGTCCAGTCCGCCCAGACGGCGCCATACATCGCTTCTCACAACCATACAGGCTCCTGATGCCCAGAAGCATTGTATCGGGCTGTCGTACTGGCCTTTGTCTTCTTCTATGCAGGAAAGGATTCTGCCGCGGCAAAGAGGAAAGCCCCAGCGGTCTATAAAGCCTCCTGCGGCTCCTGCATACTCGAAATGATCCTTGTTCGCGTAGGAAAGGATTTTCGGCTGGCAGGCTGACACTTCCGGATGTTTCTCCATGAAGTCTGTCAGGGTTTCCAGCCATCCTTCGGTTATTTCAATGTCCGAGTTTAGCAGTACATAATACTTGTAACCGTCCAGTTTTTCAAATGCACGGTTATATCCTCCGGTGAACCCGTAGTTCTTGTCCAGCTGGATCCACTGGATCTTCTCGTTGTTCACGGCTTGTCTCGAGCCGTCTGTGGACGCGTTGTCGGCGACTATAAGCTCCGCATAGGATGGAAGGCTATTGAAAAGGGAAGGCAAGAACTTCTCGAGGAAGCCCTTGCCGTTCCAATTCAATATTACGACTGCAACTTTCATCTATGCGTTGCGGCGAATCTCTAGTCTGAAGTAACCTTCTCGAGCCACTTGACCATACCGAGCATAACACCCATTGAGATCAGGCAGAATGCTGCGAATACAGCCCAGGTTTCCCACTGCTGAGGGAACTTGCGGAGCATTGTGACTCCGAGGGCTATGAACAGGTTTCCAACTGCTGTTGCTGTCAGCCACAGTCCCTGGCAGATTCCCTGCAGGTGCTTAGGAGCAACCTTACTTACGAAGCTAAGTCCCAGAGGCGAGATGAACAGCTCGGCCACAGTCAGGAAGAAGTAGGTAAGGATCAGAACCGCAGGACTTGTTCTCATGGTTGCCTTGACGGCCTCGCTGAGAGTGTCGAATGAATCCAGTGAAGGATACTTGTGGATGCAGGCGATGATGATCAGGAAGATGTAGGCAAGAGCCGTGATGAACATACCCAGGGCGATCTTCCTTGGGGTGGAAACTTTCTTTCCCCTGTTGGCCAGAACAGCGAACAGGCCCATGATGATAGGGGTGAGGATGATCACGAAGAACGGGTTGATGCACTGCCAAACCTCAGGCGGAACATTCTCGGTGTTGACAAAGTCACGGGCGAAGAATGAAAGGCTCTGGCCATTCTGGTGGAATGAGAACCAGAAGAATACTGCAACACCCAGAACTGCGAACAGAGCATAGAGTCTCTGCTTGATTTCCTTTGCGTTTGCAATCCTTTCTTCCTCGGTGTAGCTTGCAACAGCTTTCTTTTCCTTCTTTGCAGGGTTAGGGAATTTCTTCTTTGTTGCAAGGAAGATAAGCAGGGAGATTACCATTGCGGCAACTGATGCGATGTATGAATAGTGGACACCGGTATTGAACACGTTCAGGTAATTCTCGGCGAACTCTGCTCCTGCAGGAAGAGCCTGTGCTCCAGTCTGAACCTGCTCGGCCAGCTGCGCCAGGTTGTTGGTCTGCTCGGCGGTCATCTCTGTTCCTTCGTTAAGCAGCTGATGGCAGAGTTTAGGAAGGCTGGAATTGTAGACAAGGTCGTGAGCCTTGAGCCACCAGCTTCTGAGCAGAGGAGCAACGAACGGAGCGATCACTCCGCCTATGTTGATGAACACGTAGAAAATCTGGAAACCAGGGTCTCTCTTGCTCTTTCTCCTTTCGAGTTCTTCCTTGCTGATCTTTGCTCCTTCGGCCTCGAAGTTGTCATACATCTGGCCGACGATTGCCTGAAGGTTGCCTTTGAAAAGACCATTTCCGATTGCAATCAGAAGCAGAGCAAAGCAGGTGAATACCAGGATGCCGGAGATGTGTCCGGTTGTTGCGGCAAAGGATTCTCCGAATACCGGAACGGCCAGCAGGGCATATCCGATTGCCATAACCAACAGTCCTGAAATGATGGTTCCCTTGTAATTCTGAAGACGGTCTGCGATCAGACCTCCAGGGAGGGCAAGAACGTAAATCGAGAAATAAAATACCGCATAAATCCATCCGGCGGCATCGTCGCTGATGCCGAATTTGGATGCAAGGAAAAGAGCCAGCACGGCGTTCATGATGTAGTAGCCGAACCTCTCTCCCATGTTGCTCAATGCGGCTGCAATCAATCCCTTCGGATGCTCCCTCTTGGCTTTAACCAGATAGAAGATAAGCAGTGGAACAACCACTATCAGTATCACTATCAGGATACATAGCGGAGCATTGTTTTTCCAAAGTTCTAACATGTTGTAATCTTTTTTTATTTGTGGACTTTCAATGTCAGTTATCGGACGGGCGTCCTGAAGTCCGTTGAGGACACCTGTCTTTCAGAACTCAAATATAGTCAAATTATCGACAGAAACTATTACCTTTATGCTCTGAAACAAGAAACTTGTCATGAAGAAATTCTTTGCCGGAATCATCTATTGTCTTCTCTATGTGGTGAGCCTGCTTCCTCTGGGAGTGCACTATTTCTTTTCGAATATTCTCGCGTTCATTCTCAAGAAGATTGTAAGATACAGGTACTCAGTCATTACCGTAAATATATCGCGAAGCTTCCCGGAAATGAAATACGGAGAGGTAAAAAAACTTGTCTCCGACTATTACCAGTATATGTGCGATCTTCTTTTCGAAAGTATCTGGGATCTTTCCCACAGTGCCGATGCTGTCAGAAAGAGAGTTTCTGTCTCCAGGACTGAAGTTCCGGACGGCCTCCTGAAAAAATACGGAAGAGTGATCATGGTGATGGGACACTGCGGAAACTGGGAGATGGTAAGCGGAATGATGATCAGCGAAAAAGACCGCACGCCAGACAGTTACTCCAGCCAGCAAGTGTATATGGTATATAAGGCGGCCGAGAGCAGACTCTCTGATATTCTTTTCAGGAAGCTGAGGATGCACGAGTATCACAAGTTCCATACGTCGGGAGAAGTGGTGGAGTCAAAGCAGGTGCTTCGCCACGCATTGAAGAACAAGGACAGCAAAGCCGTCTACATTATGATCGCCGACCAGAACCCGATAGGGAAGCATGATCCGGTTGTAGATTTTTTGAACCAGAAAACTTATATGCTTCCAGGCCCGGACTTTCTTGCTTCCAGACTTAAGATGCCGGCAGTCTATCTTCGTATGGACAGAATTTCGCGAGGGCGGTATCATATTGAGTTCGAGAAGATTAGCGAGCCGTCAGAAAAGCGCGGAGAGAATTATGTGACTGAGAAATTTGCACAGCTTCTTGAGGAGGATATAAGGAGAAATCCTGTCAACTGGCTGTGGAGCCACAAGAGATGGAAGAGAAATAAGAGAAATATAGTCGCTGACCAATAGTATTATTGACAAATAATTATTATAATTGCATAACATTAGCTTTTAAGAAAATGCGCATTTCCAAAAGGATACCTATAATGGTTGCGGCATTCTTGCTTCTGGCTGCAACTCCTTCTTATTCACAGCTTTTCAAGGGATCTGACGCTGCTCCGCAGGGTGCTGTCGTATACTCTCTTCCCCAGACTTCTATCAGAGTTTCACTAAAGGTTTCTCTACGGAACTTTACCGCTGGACCTTATGCTTCATTCTCTGACAAGTATCTGGGTGTCAGCGCAGAACGCTCTTCAAAGAAATCCTGTGTGATAGAAGAAGTGGAGATAACTCCTATGATTGAGGCAGACCAGAACCTGAGTGTTGCCTTCAATATCGGAAACTCCAAAAACGCGAGCGCCAATTTTCTCTCGCTCTGCTCCCAGGGTTTGATCGTGGCACCTGGCTACATTAACGGGGACAACTCTCAGATGCGTTTTCCGTCTCCAGTGCAACCGTCTTTCAATGAAGCTGTTGCAAACCTCGCTACACAGACGACTCAGCTTTACAAGACTGTCACCAACGAGGATGGGGAAGTCGAGAAAATTGCAGTTCCGCAGACCCAGACCGTAGCAAAGAGCGCAGAGAAAAAAGCGGAGGAAACAGCACAGCTTATTTTCCGTCTTCGCGAAAAGAAAATAGATATCCTCACAGGAGACACAGACGCCAACTATAGCGGAGAAGCTCTCGGCAGTGCAATTGACAGAATCAGTAAGCTGGAGAGCGAGTACACTTCTCTGTTTACAGGAAAGACAACGGTTGCCGTTCAGCAGGCAAGCTTTGAAGTTGTGCCTAGGGCAAAGAACGCAAAACAGAACTATGTGGTTTGCAGAATATCCGACACGCAGGGTCTGCTGCCTGCAGACAATATGTCAGGAAGGCCTGTCTATCTGGAAATTACAGTTACTGAAGGAAAGATTTCCCCTGAGATTTCCGCAGAAGATATAGCAGCTTCCAAGGGCAAGATTGCCTATAGGATGCCGCTTGTCGTGACTGCCCGTATTCTGGATGGCCAGACTGTTTTGGGCCAGACCAGAATTCCAGTTTACCAGTTTGGAAATGTATGCTACTTTCCTCTGGATTTAGCTTTGGGAAAATAATACGATTTAAACAAGATACTGATGAAAACTATCGATCAATTACAACCAAAGGAAGTTTGGACAATTTTCAGCGAACTTGCAAAAGTTCCTCGTCCATCCAAGAAAGAACATAAGGCAGTCGAATTCGTTTACAACTTCGGAAAGAAGCTTGGTCTTGAGACTATCAAGGATGAAATCGGAAACGTTGTTATCCGCAAGCCTGCTACCAAGGGAATGGAGAAGAAGGCCGGCCTGATTCTCGAGGCTCACCTGGATATGGTTCCTCAGAAGAATCCGGACGTAAAGCACAACTTCGAGACAGATCCTATCAAGCCTAGAATTGTGGGTGACCTCGTTTATGCAACCGGCACTACCCTGGGAGCTGACAACGGAATGGGTGTCTCAATGGCTCTTGCAGTTCTGCAGTCAAAGACGATGCAGCACGGCCCTATCGAGTGCCTTTTCACAGTGGACGAAGAGACTGGAATGACTGGTGCAAGGGCTTTGAAGCCAGGCGTTCTCAAGGGCGAGATTCTTGTAAACCTGGACTCCGAGACAGAGGGTATCCTCTATGTAGGATGCGCAGGCGGTCTTGACGGCGAGGCTACCTTCAACTACAAGACAGAGAAAGTTCCTGCAGGATATGTATTCAAGAAAGTTGCTGTCAGCGGACTGATTGGCGGACACTCCGGAATGGATATCGTTCTCTACAGGGCAAACGCCAACAAGATTCTGGCAAGAGTCCTGCTTCCTGTAATGAGAGATTTGAACGCCCGTCTTGTGTGCATCAGCGGCGGCAGCATCCGCAACTCCATCCCAAGAGACGCTCACGCAATCATCGCTGTTCCTAAGAAGAACGAGAGGAAGTTCGCTCTCCACGTTTCAAAGATCCGCAAAGAGGCCACTCTGGAATACCAGTATACAGACAAGGACCTGAAGATAACCACAGCGCCAGTAAAGGAGAAGGCTCCAGCCATCGAGAAGAACACTGCACTGGCTATTGTCAGGGCCATCGCTTCAATTCCTAACGGAGTTTGGAGAATGAGTGACACCGTTCCGGGATTCGTTGAGACATCCAACAACATGGCTATCATCCAGCAGGATGCCAAGACCATCAAGATTCACTCTCTTATGAGAAGTTCCATCGATTCCGAGAAGTATGAACTGGCCGAGAGCATGAGGGCTATCGTTGAACTGGCAGGAGGAAAATGCTCCTTCAGCGGCGGCTATTCAGGCTGGCAGCTCGACATGAATTCTCCTATCCTCAAGGTTTCCAAGGAAGTTTACAAGAAACTCTACAAGAAGGAACCTGAGGTAACAGGTATTCACGCCGGTCTGGAGTGCGGTATTCTCGGAGCTACATATCCTGAGTGGGATATGATATCCTTCGGTCCTACAATTTTCTCTCCTCACTCACCAGACGAAAGAGTGAACATCGAGAGTGTTGACAAATGCTGGAAGTATCTTGTAGAGCTTCTCAAGAACGCACCTGCTTCCAAGCGCGGCTAGACTCCAACTAACTCAAAACACTAATATTATGGTAACAAAAGCAAAGAAGGCCGCTCCTAAGAAGGCTGCCGCAAAGCCAGCTGCAAAGCCAGCTGCAAAGAAGCCCGTAGCAAAGAAAGTTGCTGAAAAGAAGGCAGAAGTAAAACCTGCAGTAAAGAAGGCTGCTCCTGTAAAGAAGGCTGCTCCTGTAAAGAAGGCCGCCCCTGCAAAGAAGGCTGCCCCTGCAAAGAAGGCTGCTCCTGTAAAGAAGGCTGCCCCTGTAAAGAAGGCTGCCCCTGCAAAGAAAGCCGCTCCTGTAAAGAAGGCTGCCCCTGCAAAGAAGGCTGCTCCTGTAAAGAAGGCTGCCCCTGTAAAGAAGGCTGCTCCTGCAAAGAAGGCTGCCCCTGCAAAGAAGGCTGCTCCTGTAAAGAAGGCTGCTCCTGCAAAGAAGGCTGCTCCTGCAAAGAAGCCTGCAGCAAAGAAAGCTCCTGTAAAGAAGTAAATCGCTGCTACAGTATTGTAAAAGAAAGGGCGGACAAACTGTCCGCCCTTTCTTTTGTCTGGTGAGATCGCTTATTCAGCGTTCTCTTTCTTCTCTGTTACCTTTCCTTCCTCGTCAACTACGATAACCTTTACGGTTGCCTCAACACCTCTGTAGATGTCGATGATTGCATCGTAAGTTCCGATTTCAGAAATCTTGTCAGCATCCTTGAGCTCGATCTTGCGACGGTCGATCTCGAATCCCTGGGCTGCAAGAGCCTCGGCAACCTGGATGTTGTTTACAGAACCATAGATCTTGCCGCTCTGGCTGACCTTGGTAGGGATGGTAACTGAAACTGCAGCGAGCTTCTCGGCGATAGCCTTAGCGTCGGCAACGAGTTTCTCTTCCTTGTGGGCTCTCTGCTTGATGGTCTCGGCGAGCTGCTTCTTTGCAGACTCGGTAGCCTTTATAGCAAGTCCGTTAGGAAGGAGGAAATTGTTGAAGTAACCGTCTTTTACGGTAACTATGTCGTTCTTGTGTCCAAGGTGACGGACATCTTCCTTAAGAATAATTTCCATAATCTCTCCTCCTTATTTCAAAAGGTCAGTAACATAAGGGAGCAAAGCGATGTGGCGTGCGCGCTTGATAGCCTGGGCCACCTTCTTCTGGAACTTCAGAGAGGTTCCGGTAAGACGGCGAGGAAGGATCTTTCCCTGCTCGTTGAGGAACTTCTTCAGAAACTCTGCGTCCTTGTAATCTACATACTTGATGCCTGCCTTCTTGAAACGGCAGTACTTCTTCTTCTTTACCTCTACGGTAACAGGGTTCAGATAACGGATATCTGCATTTTCTTCATTTCTCTGTGCCATAACTGATCCTCCTGTTATTCGTTGTTTTCTTTCTTTTCAGCAGAAGCGCTGTTCTTTGCTTCTCTGTTGGCTCTTCTCTTTTCGGCGTAAGCCACTGCGTCCTTGTCCATAGCGAAAGTGAGGAAACGGATGATCCTCTCGTCGCGACGGTACTGAGTCTCGAGTTTGTCGATAAATGATGGTTCAGCCTGGAATTCAACCAGATGGTAGAATCCGGAGGTCTTCTTCTGGATAGGGTAGGCAAGTTTCTTCAGCCCCCAATCTTCCTCATTGACAACTGTGCCGCCGTTCTCCTTGATAAGGGAGATGTATTTGGCCGCCGTTTCCTTCATCTGGGTCTCAGACAAAACGGGAGTTGCAATGAAAACGGTTTCGTAATTCTTTAACATCTCTAAAAATTTTGTTTGTAAATGGGCTGCAAAGATAGTAAAAACCTTCAAACCTCCAAATCTGGCAACATCTTAATGGCTTTTTGCATCTTTTTATTGGTGCTGTTTCAGAATAGATGAAAAAATAGTGTAGTTTTGCAGGCTACACTGCGTCTAATTTGAAAACAGTTTAATTTTATAGATATGAAGAAGTTTTTCTTTTTGATTTCATGCCTGCTGGTTGCCGCTGTGAGCTTCGGCCAGCAGATGCCGCCAATGCCGCTGGATCCTGCAGTCCGCACCGGAAAACTGGACAACGGCCTTACCTATTATATTAGACATAACGCCAACCCTGAAAACAGGGCGGAGTTCTATATCGCCACCAATGTCGGCGCTATCAACGAGACTCCTGCCCAGAGAGGTCTGGCGCACTTCCTGGAGCACATGTGCTTCAACGGCAACAAGGACTTCCCTGGCAACACGATGATGAGTTACCTGGAGAAGAACGGTCTGATCTTCGGAGCCAACATCAACGCGATGACAGGCGTGGAGCAGACTGTATATACCCTTAGCACAATTCCTACAGACAACAAGAATCTGATGGACACCGCACTGGTAATCCTCCAGAACGACGCTGCTTTCGTGACCAACGACTTCGGCGAGATCGAGAAGGAGAGGGGAGTTATCATTGAGGAATGGAGAAGCGGAAACAATGCCCAGAGAAGGCAGCAGGAAGCCTTGTTCAAGATACTGTACAAGGGCTCCAAGTACGCAGACTGCAATATCATCGGTGACGAGCAGTGCCTTTCCACCTTTGACCCGCAGGAACTGGTGAACTTCTATAAGACTTGGTACTATCCTGGAAACCAGGCAATAATAGTTGTCGGCGATGTTGATGTGGACTACATCGAGGGCAGGATCAAGGAGATTTTCAGCGTAATACCTAAAAAGGAGAACGCTCCTGAAAAGGAAGTAATAGACATCCCTACCAGCGAGGAACCTCTTTCTCTGGTGTTCACCGATCCAGAAATCACCACAACCAGCCTGGTTTTTGTCAAGAAAGAGGACGCGTTTCCTAAAGACCTCCGCAACACTGTAGCTTATTTTGCCCAGGACATTCTCAAGGATATGATTGTCAGCATTGTAAACGAGAGACTTTCTGACGAGAGCAAGAAACTTGAAGCTCCGTTTATGGCCGCACAGTTTGCAAACATAAGCCTTAACCAGGTAAAGGATGCAAGCCTTTTCAGCCTCACTCCGAAAGAAGGAAAGATCCGCGAGGCTATCATCTCTGTAGTGAAGATTCTCCGCCAGGCAAGCCAGTACGGCTTCACCCAGGACGAGTTTGACAGGGCTAAGGCAAACATCCTCCGTTCATACCAGGCTCAGGAAGACAGGGCTGCCACTCGTACAAACGGTCAGCTGGCCAACGAGATAGTGCAGTATTTCCTCAACAACTATCCATACTGCGAACCTAAGGTAGAGAACCAGCTCGCCCAGATGATCTTCAGCCAGGTTAAGTGCGAGACATTGAACAAGGCCATTTCTGCCGGACTTGTTTCCCTGGAAGGCAGTGTAATGATGCTCGTCGCTCCAAAGAAGGACGAGGCTAAACTTCCAGCAGAGGGCCAGCTCGTGGAATTTGTGAAAGAAGGCTTTGACGCAGAGATCGAGGCTCCAAAGGGCGAGGAGATTCCTAAGGAGTTTGTAGACCCGTCTTCAATCAAGGCAGGAAAGGTCAAGAAAGAGGGTAAGGGCTATATCGACTGCACAGAGTGGACTCTGAGCAACGGAGTGCAGGTTTACCTGTATCCGACAGATGTACGCAAGGACAGGGTTTCATTTACCCTGCTCCAGGACGGCGGACAGTCCATTCTTCCTGAAGAGCTTCTTCCTAGCTTTGACGACAACGTTCAGTATTTCTACGGCAGCAACGCCGGCGTAGGCCAGTTCTCTGCCAATATGGTGGAGAAGATGCTCGCCGGAAAGAACGCCAATGCACGGACTTTCATCAACGACAGCCACAGTGGAGTCAACGCATCCTCTTCTACAAAGGATATCGAGACCGCTCTCCAGCTGCTGTATCTGAGCTTCACCCAGCCAAGATGCGATGATGCCGAGTTTGAGACCACCATGACCCAGATGAAGACCATTGCCGCCAACATCGAGAGCAACCCTGAGTACCAGTACCAGATGATGCTGGCTAAGGCTATGACCAACAACAGCCCGAGAACCACCATGTTCGGAAAGGAAATGGTTGAGAAGGTTTCCGCCGCTGACATCCGCAAAGGCAACAGCATGATCTTCGGCGACGCTGCGGGAGCAAAGGTGTTCATCGTGGGAGACTTTGACGTGGAGACTATGAGGCCTCTGGTCGAGAAATACATTGCCTCCCTGCCTGTGAAGAGCAAGAAAGGCAAGGCTATCGTTGACCACAAGCTCTACCCTGCAGACGGAATCAATTTAGTGGAGAAGAGCGTGAAGATGGAGAATCCTAACACTTATGCATATGTTGTTTACCAGCGTCCTCAGAAGAAGGATATGGAAAGCTCCGTCGTTACCAGAGCAATGACATATATTATGAATATGCGCTATATCGCTTCCCTCAGAGAGGAGGACGGAGGAACCTACAGCCCGAGAATCAGCGGACAGGTGTCATCTCTTCCTAACGAGAGAAACTACTTCTCCGTATCGTTCGAGACTTCCAAGGACAAGGCTCCGGTTCTGCTGGAAAAGGTTTACAAGGGTATTGAGGCTCTTGCTGCCGAAGGCCCTACTGACGAGGAACTCGGCAAGACCATCGAGATGATGAAGAAAAACATCCCGGAATCCAAGAAGAACCCTTCTTACTGGTCCAACCTGCTCGAGAATTACTACCTGTACGGGTATGACACCAACATTACAGAGGAGAATATTAACAATTTTGTCACAAAAGAAAGTGTACAAAACGCTGCCAAGGCTATAATTGAGGCCGGAAACAGGCTTACTGTGATAGAAAACCCGGAATAAGCACGGCTTTAAGAGGTTTTTTGCCAAAAAAATTTGCAGTCGAAGAAATTATTATTACATTTGCAACGAATATTGGAGTATCTAAACAGCGAGTATCTCCATTTATTACAGGGATTTTAAACTATTTAAACATAAATCATTTAAATGACCATGAAAAAATTCTTTTTGACAGTTGCCATTTGCGCTGTTGCTGCAGCTAGCGTAAATGCGCAGGTAATCAAGGGTGCTGAGGCTCAGACTCTCAGAGGCCCTTACGAGACTAACCGTCTCTTTGACAACATGTTCATCGGTGCAGCCGGTGGAGTTAACCTGTATCAGGGCGAGAACGATCACGAGATCGATTTCTTCAAGGAGAGACTTGCTCCTGCAGTTCAGGGCTACATTGGCAAGTGGGTTACCCCTTGTGTAGGTCTCAGACTGGGATACTATGGTATCAAGGCTTATGGACACAGTCCACTTCCAAACGCTTACAACGAATACATCGCTGGAGCAAAGCAGAAGATGGCTATTAACTACATCAGAGGCGACATCATGTGGAACATTTCCAACGCTATCAGTGGCTACAGATCTGACAGATTCTGGGACATCGCTCCTTACCTCGGAGCTGGCGTTATGTGGAACAAGAAGATTGCAGGACACCACGATACTGAACTTGCAGTAACCGCTGGTATCTACAACATGTTCCGTGTTGCCAAGGCTTTGGACATCACCCTGGATATCAACCAGACCGTTGTTAACCAGAGATTTGACGCTGATTCACGTGCACGCCGCAGAGAGTTCGTTGCTTCTGCATCTCTCGGTCTTGCTTATCAGTTCAAGAACAGGGAGTTCTCAAGAGCTCACGCTCCTGTTGACGTAACTCCTTACAACAACAAGATCAAGGATCTGAACAAGCTTCTCCAGGATGCTAACGACCTGAACAAGAAGCTTCAGGACGAACTTGCAGCTGAAAGGGCAAAGGATAAGGGCGGAAAGACCGTTTATGTTCCTGGTGAGACCAAGACAGTTCCTTCTCCATTTGCAGTTTACTTCCCACTCGGCAAGAGCACTCTTACCGACGCTCAGAAGAGCAGCATCAAGTACTTTGTTGAGACCGCTATGGCTACTAACAAGGATCGTACTTTCGAGATCGTTGGTGCAGCTGACAGCGCAACTGGTACTCCTAAGATCAACGACAAGCTCGGACAGGCTCGTCTGGATGCAGTTCTTGGTATCATCAAGGCTTGCGGCGGAAACTACAAGATTTCCGAGAAGAACCTTGGCGGAACCGATGAGTTCAGCAAGACTGACAACAAGCTCAACCGCGTTGTTGTTATCAAGTAATTAACTTGATGTCAAGAAGAGAAGCCGCCTCGCAAGGGCGGCTTTTTTTTGTTGAAAAAGTTGTTGATAAGTCAATTATTGTTATATTTGCAGTTACTTAATTAACTACGCGAAATATAAACCTAAGATTTAACCAATATGAACATCAAAAAACTTTTTGTTACTGCAGCTGTTTGCGCTTTTGCAATCTCAAGCGTAAACGCTCAGGTTATCAAGGGAGAAGAGGCTCAAACATTGAGAGGTCCTTACGAGACCAACCGCCTTTTTGACAACATTTTCATCGGCGCAGCCGGTGGAGTTAACCTGTATCAGGGAGAGCAGGACCACACAATGTCCCTTAAGGACCGTCTGGCTCCTTCTTATCAGGGCTATATCGGAAAGTGGATCACTCCATGCTTCGGAATCAGAGTTGGCTTCTATGGCGGAAAGGCCCGCGGTTTCTATCATAATCTTGATGCTGCTTCACCAGCACCAGCAGCTTATGCAGGAAATGCTTTCGTAGACAAGGCTAACCAGTATGACTGGGGTTACAAGCAGCAGTTCAGAGTTCACTACCTCAGAGGCGACCTGATGTGGAACATCTCCAACGCTATTGGCGGATACAGGTCTGACAGGTTCTGGGATCTCGCTCCTTATATCGGCGCAGGTCTGGCTGAGTCTGTTTCTCCAGGCAAGGATCCTGCGCTCGGAGTAAAGGCAAAGAACCGTGAGATTGGCGTTACCGTTGGTCTGTACAACATGTTCCGCGTATGCGACGCTCTGGATATCACTCTGGATATCAACCAGACTGTTATCAACCAGCACTTTGACGATCAGCAGATCGCACGTCGCCGCGAGTTCTTGGGCAATGTTTCCCTCGGTTTGGCTTACAACTTCCACAACAGGTCTTTCCACCGTTCACACGCTCCTGTTGACGTAACTCCATTCAACAACAAGATCAGAGACCTGAACAAGGCTCTCGAGGACATCAACGGAAAGAACAAGAAGCTTCAGGAAGACATTGACGCCGAGAAGGCAAAGACCGGAAACGGCAAGACCGTTTACGTTCCTGGCGAGACCAAGACCGTTCCTTCTCCATTTGCAGTTTACTTCCCTCTTGGAAAGTCTACTCTGGCAGACAACCAGATCAGCAGCATCAAGTACTTTGTAGAGACCGCTATGGCTACCAACAAGGATCGCGTATTCGAGATCGTTGGTGCAGCTGACAGCGCAACTGGTACTCCTAAGATCAACGACAAGCTCGGACAGGCTCGTCTGGATGCAGTTCTGAAGGTTATCAAGGCTTGCGGTGGAAACTACAAGATTTCCGAGAAGAACCTTGGCGGAACCGACGAGTTCAGCAAGTCTGATAACAAGCTTAACCGCGTTGTTGTTATCAAGTAATTTGATTGCAGGAAAAACTACAAGCTTAAGAAGGCCGGCCTAAAGCCGGTCTTCTTTTTTGGAATAATTCGTATCTTTGGACAAATACTTTGTCTATGAGAGTTGTAGTCAATCCCAAATACGAGAATTTGCGTCCTTTTGTGGAAGGCATACTGAGCCGTTCGTACAAGGTGGACAAAATCTACAGGAATTTCAGAAACATCGTAGAAGACACCACGGTTGGCGGGGTGAGGGTGGTTGTCAAGATATTCAAGAAACCTACCGAGGTCAACAGGGTCGTTTACAGTTTTCTCCGTCCTACCAAGGCAAAGCGTTCCTATTATTATTCGCTGAGGCTCATTTCTTCCGGGATAGATGTTCCTGAACCGATAGGGTACGTGGAGAAAAGAAAGGGTCTGTTCTTCCATACCGGATGCTATGTGTGCGTTTACACAGACTACCGCTCCATCGCTGATTTCAAGGACTATGACCTTTCTTCGGAAGAGGCAAAAAAACGGTTCGACACTTTTGTCACCGAGTTTGCTCTCTATGTCGCAGATTTCCACTCTAAAGGTTT
This sequence comes from uncultured Bacteroidia bacterium, assembly GCA_902769525.1. Classification (GTDB taxonomy): domain Bacteria; phylum Bacteroidota; class Bacteroidia; order Bacteroidales; family UBA932; genus Egerieousia. The sequence continues at coordinate 65,081 of CACXPG010000012.1, read as the reverse complement.
TGTCCACAACGATTTCAATATAGACAACATCCTCTATAAGGAAGTGGACGGGCATTTCCTTTTCCAGCTGATAGACCTCAACCGTGTCAGGTTCAATAACCGCAGTCTTCAGAAATGCGCGAAGGACATCAGCTACATTCATTTTGACGCTCCTCTCAAGGATAAGATCATAGAGCTTTACTGCAGGGCCAGGGACCTGGATACCGCAAAGTTTTCCGCGATGGTGGCTTCCAGCCGGAACAAGTCCAAGACCGTGAGCAAGATCAAGGATATAGTGCTTACGCCGCTGGGATTGAGAAAAAAACGTCCGAAAAACGGGATAGTGGAATAAAATAAAAAAAGCACTTGCAAAAATGTAAGTGCTTTTTTATGCGCCTGCAGAAGGACTTGAACCTACGACCCCATGATTAACAGTCATGTGCTCTAACCAACTGAGCTATGCAGGCTCGGTTTGGGACTGCAAAAGTATGTTTTTTTTGATAATGTTCCAAATCTTTTGGAACATTTAATCATTATCGGCAAATTAAAGTAACTTTGCAGCATAAAAGTATCTGTTATGGACAAGGCCTTTCTATCCGGTATCTTCAGAGATGTCGTTCTCCGCGACGGGGAATTGATACTTCCTTTTATGGGCTGTATAAAGCTGGAAGACGTTCCGGCGTCGTTTTCCGAAGGGGGCCTGGTTGTGGCTCCGCCGTCAAAGAAACTGTATTTTGACAATTACAGCCTCTCTTCAAACGACAATCTTCTGAACGAATATGCAGCACGGCTGGAGGTCTCCAGGATGGCCGCAAAACGCGCTTTGTACAAAGATGTGGAAGAAATCCGGAATGGCGCTGAAGCAGACGGCAGATACACTCTGGAAGGCTTCGGTACTTTCTGCTTTGACAAGGACCAGGGATATACCATAGAGACAGATCCTGAGTTTATGCTTTCCCGGGATACATTCGGTCTTTCCGCCGTTGACCTCAGAGACGATTCTGTCAAGGCCGAAGAGAAAGCCGCCGAGGAAAGAAAAGTCGCAGAGGAAAAGCGCCTTGCAGAGGAAAAGGCTGCCCAGGAGCGGAAAATCGCTGAAGAGAAGGCTGCTGAGGAGAAAAGAATAGCCGAGGAAAAGCGTCTTGCTCAAGAGAAGGCCGCTCAAGAAAGAAAAGTCGCAGAGGAGAAAGCGGCAGAAGAAAAGCTAAAAGCTGAAGCAGAAAAACAGGCCGGGGAAAAGAAAACCAGCAGGAGTTACAGATGGCTGTATATCTTGCTTACAGTCCTTGCAATCCTGCTGATTCTGGTACTGCTTGTGCTTGTGTTCAAGGAAGAGCTCAGGCCTGTGCTGGAGAAAATTCTTTACAGCAAGCAAGAGCTGGAAATCATCAACTACAAGCTTTAGGCATCACTATCCGATAGCCGCTCCGTTGACCATCACTTCCTCAGGAGTGATGAATCTCATCTTGCCGGAGGAGTCTTTTGCCATAAGAATCATTCCCTGGCTCTCTATTCCCCTGATCTTGCGTGGTTTCAGGTTGGCGAGTATGCAAATCTGCCTGCCAAGCATATCTTCCGGTTTGTAATACTCGGCGATACCTGAAACAATGACTCTCTTGTCTATTCCGGTATCAATGGTGAGCTTGAGCAGCTTGTCTGTCTTTGGAACGGCTTCTGCTTCAAGGACGGTGGCCGTGCGGATGTCCATCTTCTCGAATTCCTCAAAGGTGCACTCAGGTTTCTGAGGCTGCACCTGCTTGGCCTGCTCGGCTTTTTCCTTCTCCTGGTTCTCTTTCTTGATTCTTGCCAGGCGGTCTGTCTGGACCTGGATGGTCTCGTCTTCGATCTTGCTGAAAAGAAGCTCTGCTGTGCCTATCTGGTCTCCTTCCTTGAGGAAATCTGTTCTTCCGAGCATATCCCAGCGGATTTTGCCCTCAGGAGCGCTTACAGGGCAGATGTCATCTTTCTTTGGAGAGAGATTAAGCATAGCCTGGAGTTTCTTGGAAGAGAACGGGCAGAATGGCTCGAAGGCAATGGAAAGGTTGGCGCAGATCTGGAGGCAGAGGTTGAGTATTACGGCAACTCTCTGCGGATCTGTCTTGAAGACCTTCCAAGGCTCGGTGTCTGTCAGGTATTTGTTGCCCAGCCTTGCCAGGTTCATCGCTTCCTTTACGGCATCTCTGAACTTGAAATGGTCCAGGCAGTCCTGAAGGTTTTTCGTGATTTCAGGAATTGCGGCTATAAGCTTCTTGTCATCCTCCGTGAGCTGTTCAGGAGCATAGCCCGGAACCTTGCCGCCAAAGTACTTGTTCGTCAGGACAAGAGCTCTGTTGACGAAGTTTCCGTAGATGGCCACAAGCTCGCTGTTGTTGCGTGCCTGGAAGTCTTTCCAGGTAAAGTCGTTGTCCTTGGTTTCAGGAGCGTTGGCGCAGAGAACGTATCTCATGACATCCTGCTGTCCAGGGAACTGCTCCAGATATTCCTCCAGCCAGATAGCCCAGTTGCGGGAAGTGGATATCTTGTCTCCCTCAAGGTTGAGGAACTCGTTAGCAGGAACGTTTTCCGGAAGTATGAAACCGTCTCCGTAAGCCTTGAGCATAGACGGGAAGACTATGCAGTGGAAGACTATATTGTCTTTGCCGATGAAATGTATCATCCTGGTGTCCGGGCTCTTCCACCATTTCTCCCAGTCATTCGGAAGAAGTTCCTTCGTGTTGGAGATATAGCCGATAGGAGCGTCGAACCAGACATACAGAACCTTGCCCTGGGCTTCTTCCAGCGGAACCGGAACACCCCAGTCCAGGTCTCTGGTAACGGCTCTTGGCCTGAGGCCTCCGTCAATCCAGCTCTTGCACTGCCCGTAAACGTTGGTTTTCCACTCTTTGTGGCCGTCTATTATCCATTCCTTGAGCCAGCCTTCGTATTTGTCCAGCGGAAGATACCAGTGTTTGGTCATCTTCTTGACAGGCTTTTCTCCGCTAAGCCTGGAATGTGGGTCTATCAGTTCGTCCGGCGAGAGGGTGCTGCCGCACTTCTCGCACTGGTCTCCATAGGCCTTCTCGTTTCCGCACTTAGGACAGGTTCCCATAATGTAACGGTCTGCCAGGAACACCTTTGCAGAAGGGTCGTAGTACTGCTCGCTCTCCTGCTCGATGAACTTTCCGTCCTGGTAGAGTTTCTTGAAGAACTCGGCTGCAGTCTGGTGATGAATCTTCGAACTGGTTCTGGAATAGATGCTGAAACTGATTCCAAAGCGGTTGAACGAATCCTTTATGATGGAGTGGTATTTGTCAACGATTTCCTGCGGGGAGCAGCCTAAATCTTTGGCCTTGAATGTAATTGGCACTCCGTGCTCGTCGCTTCCGCAAACAAAAAGCACTTCCTCTCCTTTAAGCCTGAGATAGCGGACGTAAATGTCTGCAGGAACGTAAACACCAGCCAGGTGGCCGATATGCACGCTGCCGTTGGCGTAAGGAAGCGCTGCTGTAATCAAATGTCTCTTGTAGCTTTTTTCCATATTCAGTTTCTGTTGTATTCTCCGGACGCGTCATTTGGCGAACTTGGCTTCTCTTAGCAGCCTGCTCTTTACCATAGAGAGCTGCTGAAGCTGTCGTGTAAGCTTCAGCTTTTGCTCTTCCTGGTCTTCGCCGAGAGAGAGCAATGTGGTCCGAAGCGTTTCAAGACGCGAATTTATCACTTTTGATTTATATACGTAAATGGTTCTCGGAAGTATTGCATCAAGATTTATGTGTCTTTTATCTTCCTCTTTCTGTATTGCCTCTGACCTCAGCTGGTAGGAAGGAGACAGAATCTCAATGGCCTGGGTGGAAACATCCTGGTCCAGACTGCCGGTAAACAGCCTTTCCACCTCCGGAGTGCCGTCTGCTGCTCCCACCTTTTCAAAATAAATGTCATAGATTTTCTTCAGCGCAGGGTCTGAAATCTCGAGACCGTCCACTTTCAGCGATTCTCTGATGTATTCTGCCACTGATGGCTCGTATGTCTTTTCTGCGCCTACATAGGCGTTCTTGAGGTTATGGAGAATGTTCCTGCCGTACTTTATCAGCAGGAAGATAATGTCTTGCTCGCTTTTGCCGAGTTCTTCTTCAGCCTTGGTTTTCTGCGGTTTGTCCTGTGCTGCGCGATAAGCTGACGGTTCTCTGGCTGCAACATAGCTCCTCTGCCCCGACTTGTACTGCGAGGCCTGGCTAATCCTTTCCTGGCGAAGGGAGGTAACTTTCTCCGAGAAATTATCCTTGCCAATTCCCAGAAGCTCCGCCGCCTTGTTGATGTAGGCGGAACGGATGCCGGCATCGTCTATCATAGAGACGCTCAGGGCAATCTCGTTTATCATCTTGCCCTCTTCGTAAGGGTCTCCGCCGGTGATATTTGCAGAAAGGGTACGGTACTGGTAGACGATGAAGTCTTCCTGGGCTTTATCGAGGAAGTCCTCAAGCTCTTCCTTGGTATGCTTGCGGGCGAAAGAGTCAGGGTCGTCGTTGTCCGGAATAAGCACCACTTTCACGTTCATTCCTTTCTGGAGGAACATGTTGATGCCTTTCAGGGCGGCATTGATACCGGCCTTGTCCCCGTCGTAGATTATGGTAATCTTCTGTGTGAACCTCTTGAGCAGCAGGACCTGTTCTTCAGTAAGGGCGGTTCCGCAGCTTGCGACTACGTTTTCTATTCCCGCCTGATGCATAGAAATCACGTCTGTATAGCCTTCTACCAGGTAGCAGTTCTTGCTCTGCGATATGGCGTTACGAGCCTCATAAAGACCGTACAGCACTCTTTTTTTCTGGTAGATCTCGCTCTCGGGAGAGTTCATGTACTTTACCGGGCTCTTTTCTGCAGAAAGAATACGCCCGCCAAAGGCCACGATCTTGCCGTTTACGGAGCGGATAGGGAACATCACCCTCTCGTGGAACTTGTCTGAAACTTCTCCGGTGTAAGGGCCGTCCTGCTTCTGGACAGAAAGCCCCAGTTCAAGCAGGAGTTCTTTCTTGTATCCCGAAGCGATTGCCTGCCTGGTGAAGGAGTCTTTCTCCCTGTCTGCATAGCCCAGGCCAAACTCCTTGATGGTCTGGTCGGTAAAGCCTCTTTCCCTGAAATAGCTCAATCCGACAGCCTTGCCTTCTTCCGTGTTGAAGAGGGCTTCTGAAAAAGCCTTGCCTGCGTATTCGTTGACAATAAGCAGGGCGTCGCGATGATTCTTCTTCTGGATATCCTCGTAGCTTTCCTGGACATCGTTAACCTCTATGCCGTATTTGTTGCCCAGCCATTTGAGGGCCTCCACATAGGTCATCTGCTGATGCTTCATCAAGAAGGAAATGGCGTTCCCTTTCTCGTGGCAGCCGAAGCAGTTGAAATACTGCCTGGATGGCGAAACGTGGAAACTCGGCGTTTTTTCCTGATGGAAAGGGCAACAGGCAACGTAATCGGAGCCTTGCCTTTTCAGAGGGACAAAGTCTCCGATTACCTGGACGATATCTATGGCATCCCGGATACGAGCTATGGTAGCCTGGTCTATCATCGGGAATCAGCTATCAGTCTTTGACTTCCTGGAGAGCCTGGCGAACCTTTGCCTCGATTTCGTCGCACAGTTCAGGATTGTCTCTGAGAAGCTGCTTGACGGCGTCTCTGCCCTGAGCCAGCTTGCTTTCTCCATAGCTGAACCAGCTGCCGCTCTTTTTGATGATATCCAGTTCCACTCCCAGATCCACGATTTCTCCGACCTTGGAAATGCCTTCTCCGAACACGATGTCGAATTCAGCCTTGCGGAAAGGAGGGGCCATCTTGTTCTTTACAACCTTTACCCTGGCGCGGTTGCCGGTGGCGTCGTCTCCGTCCTTAAGCTGGGAGAGCTTCCTCACGTCCAGACGCACTGAGGCGTAGAACTTTAGGGCGTTGCCGCCGGTTGTAGTCTCCGGATTTCCGAACATGATGCCGATTTTCTCCCTTAACTGGTTGATGAAAATGCAGCAGGTGTTGGTCTTGGAGATGTTTGCGGTGAGTTTTCTCAGAGCCTGGCTCATAAGCCTTGCCTGAAGACCCATCTTGCTGTCTCCCATATCGCCTTCGATTTCAGCCTTTGGAGTCAGGGCTGCAACGGAGTCTATCACAACGATATCGATGGCTCCGGACCTGATCAGGCTGTCTGCAATCTCCAGAGCCTGCTCGCCGTTGTCCGGCTGGGATATCAGAAGAGTGTCCACGTTTACGCCTAATTTCTTGGCGTAAGTGCGGTCAAATGCATGCTCTGCGTCAATTATAGCGGCAATGCCGCCGGCCTTCTGGGCCTCTGCTATGGCGTGGATGGCCAGTGTGGTTTTTCCGCTGCTCTCAGGACCATAGATTTCAATGACTCGTCCTCTTGGATATCCACCGATTCCAAGCGCATGGTCCAGCGCTATGGAACCTGTCGGGATGATAGAAACATCGAATTTTGGCTGGTCTCCCAACTTCATGATCGTACCCTTGCCGAAATCCTTCTCAATCTTGTCAAGCGTAGCCTGTAATGCCTTCAACTTTTCGGCGTTTACGCTGCCTGCCTGCTCTGCGGCGGCAACTCTCTCTTTCTCTTTAGCCATAATCTTAAAGTTTTGTTTTGTGTGTATCTACAAAGATAGTATTTATTTTGTTTTTTCAATCCTTAATCACGATGCAAAAATACAGCGGTGTTTTGACAGTTCTTGTCAATGAAAAAACTTTTTTGCTGAAATCTGCCTGCAAATGCAACTCCCCTTCACCAGAATTGAAACTAATAGACTATCTTTGTTACAAACTGCACGGAAAAATGAAACCGAAACTGCTTGGGCTTACTCTTGAAGAACTGAAGGAGATCTGCCTTCAGGAGGGACTTCCCGGCTTTACGGCAAAGCAGATATGCCAGTGGCTTTACCAGAAAAGGGCGGTTTCATTCTCCGCGATGACAAACCTCTCCCTGAAGACACGTCAGCTTCTGGAGGAGAATTACCAGATAGGAGCCGTTCCTTATTTCAAATATGCCTTAAGCAAAGACGGCACACGCAAGTATCTTTTTGATTTCAGCGGCAATTTCATCGAGGCGGTGATGATTCCCGACGGGGACCGCAAGACTCTGTGCGTGTCTTCCCAGGCGGGGTGCCGGATGGGCTGCCGCTTCTGCATGACAGGCAGGCAAGGCTTTCACGGCAATCTGGACGCTGCTCAGATTCTTTCCCAGTTTTTCCTGATCGACGAGGCGGAAGACCTCTCCAATGCGGTCTTTATGGGAATGGGGGAGCCTTTTGACAATCTGGACAATGTGCTCAGGGCTATAGAAGTGCTGACATCTGACTGGGGATGCGCCTGGAGCCCGAAGAGGATAACCGTAAGTTCCATCGGAGTCAACAAGGCTGTCAAAGGCCAGGAGAAGTCTCCTTTGGAGAGGTTTCTGGACGAAAGCCGCGCTCATCTTGCCATAAGTCTCCACAATCCGTTCCACGCGGAGAGGCTTTCACTGATGCCTTCCGAGGCCGCCTTCCCTCTGGAGAAAACCATCAAGATCATCCGCCGCTACGATTTTAGCGGGCAGAGAAGGGTGAGTTTCGAATACATTATGTTCAAGGGCCTTACCGATACCCCAAGGCATGCGGATGCCTTGATTTCGCTCCTTAAAGGGCTGGAATGCAGGGTAAACCTCATCAGGTTCCACGATATCGGCGACACGGAATACATTCCTTCCGACATGAAAACCGTGCAGGCTTTCGAGGACAGGCTCAACAACGCGGGCATTACTGCAACTCTCAGGGCGTCAAGAGGCCAGGACATTGAAGCCGCGTGCGGTATGCTGAGCGGAAAAGAAAAGAACAACACAACACAACAAACAATTAGTTTCTATGGATAAGTTGAAAAAACTGATGCTTTCGATTCTTGTTGTCCTGATGGCGGCAGGAACAGTACCGGCTCAGAAAAGTGCAAAGAACGCAAAACCGCAGAAGAAAATCAGCGTGGGACTCGTGCTTTGCGGCGGCGGAGCCAAGGGTGCCGCGCACATTGGCGCCATCAAGAAGCTGGAAGAAGTGGGAATCCGCCCCGACGTGGTTGTGGGCACATCTATGGGTGCTCTCATAGGAGGCCTGTATGCAATGGGTTACACTTCCGCCCAGATGGATACCATCATTTCCAATGCGGACTGGGAATATCTGCTCTCCGACAACATCAAGCGAGAGGACATGAACTTCTCCGTAAAGCAGGAAGATGACAAGTACTTTATCAGCATCCCGTTTTCTTCTCTTGCCATAGAGAATTTAACTTCAAAGAAAAAGGAAGAGAAGAAAGGCTTCTCCCTTCCTGGCGGCTTCGTTAAAGGAAATAATGTGCTCAATCTTCTCAACGGTCTGGCTGTAGGTTATCAGGACTCCATAGATTTCAGGACCCTTCCTATCCCGTTCGCCTGCATAGCCACCGACCTTGCTACTGGAGACGAGGTTGTGCTTGACCACGGATATCTCCCTTTGAGCATGAGAGCCAGTATGGCTATACCGGGCTTCTTCGCTCCGGTGACCATAGACGGCAAAGTGCTCGTGGACGGCGGCGTGGTCAACAACTTCCCTGTTGATGTGGCAAGGCAGATGGGAGCCAACATAGTCATCGGAGTGGATGTTCAGTCCGATCTTGCATCGGCAGAGGACCTGAAGAGCATAGATGCTGTTCTGATGCAGCTCATCGGACTTATGGGAAACGACAGGTTTATGGAAAACCAGAAGAATACAGATATCTATATCCGTCCGGACGTGTCCAAATACGGTACTCTGAGTTTCACCAAGGAAGCCGTGGACTCCCTGATGTACAACGGATACAAGGCTGCTGACGATAGAGACGAGATGCTTCGTGCCTTGGCCAAGCTTATCGGCGAGAACCGTGACGAAAAGCTGGTGAACAGGGCTGTAGAGATAGACAAGACCAGACTGAAAATAGGAACCATAACCCTTGACGGTGTGGATGACTGGGACCGTGAATGGCTTCTTAAACTTGCTGGCCTTCAAGAGCATACCGTAGTGAGCGGTGTGCAGATCAACAACGCCCTTTCCCTTTTCACGGGAACCCAGGCCTTCTCCCAGATTACTTATACACTCTCTAAGAGCCCTTCCTCAAGTGAAAGTTCAGGTGTACCTGAATACAACCTCAGGTTCAAGTTCATCAAGGGTGCTTCCAGTATAGTTAGCATTGGAGCCCGTTACGATACAGAAGAGGCAGCAGCGATGCTCGTAAAACTTGGGATTAACCAGTCCGCCCTTCACGGCTCAAAAGGTGACATAACAGCCCGCCTGAGCTTGAACCCGTATTTGAAATTAGGTTACGATTACGTGTTCCGCACTTTCCCTCGACTGGAAGTAGAATATACCATTGCCAAGAAAGACGTGAACATCTATTCCGACAAAACAGCCAGGAACAACATAGCATTTGTCTACCAGGGCCTGGAGGCGGCTTTCGCCAACATCAAGTATTTCAGGAATTTTAACACGAGAATTGGAACCCGTATGGAAAACTTCAAGTTCTCCAAGTTCATGACTGAACGCGATGTTGAGGAGAGAATCAGGGCCAAGACCTATTTCTCAATATTCGGCCGTGCAATAATGGATACCAGGGACAGCAGGTACTTCCCTGAAAGCGGCCATTATTTGCAGATAGACGCCTCTGCCTATCTGTTGGGAATTCATCACGATTTCAAGCCTTTCACTTCTTTCAGGTTAGACTTCTCTACCATAATCCCGTTGCGGAACGGCTTTGCCGTACAGCCTCACGTCTATGGGAGAATCAATATCCGCAACCGTATGGAGATTCCTTTCTATAACTTCATTGGAGGCTCTGAACCAAGCCGTTACTTCGAGCATCAGATTCCTTTCATCGGAATCAACTATGCCAACGCCTTTGACAATTCGGTTTCCGTATTCAGGGTGGATGTCCGCAAGAAAGTCGGCAAGAAGCATTACTTCTATGCAATAGTAAACTATCTGCGCACGGGCAAGAGTGCGGACAAGATGCTCAGCTTTGACCGCAAGGGCTACTGGGGCATCGGCTCTCAGTATTCTATGCAGACCAAGCTTGGTCCTCTGTCATTCAACCTCCACTGGAGCGATATCAACAAGAAGAAGATAGGGGCATATCTGTCCTTCGGATATTTCTTCTAGGATATGGATTCCCGGCAGGCCAAGGCACGTTTGATGGCGGAGTGTTCCAGAAGAGAAATCTCTTCCGGACAGGCTCGCCAGATGCTCATCCGGTGGCTTTCCAAAGATTCTCCCCCGACTGAAAAGCAGGAAAAGGAAATCGAAGAAATCATTTCGTCTTTAAAGAAAGACAAATACATAGACGACGCCCGCTTTGCCAAAGCTTTTACCCGTGACAAGCTCCGCTTTTCCAAGTGGGGTCCTGAGAAGATCCTCAGGGGGCTCAGCGACGCCGGCGTTGACAAATCCATTGCTGAGGAAGCCATTAACGAACAAGAAGACCTTGCCATTCAAGTTCTCACCGATATTCTTTCCAAAAAGCGCAAAGACCTGGAAAAGAAAGCCGAAAAGAAAGCAGCCGAAGACAAATCCAAGCTTGAATCTCTTGAGCGGCAGCTGAAAGACCTTGATGTGCAGAAGAAAGATTATTACAAGCAGAAAACAGCCCTTCTGAGAAAGATCTATGCTCTCCAGACAAAACTCAGAAACTCTTCTCTCCAGACAAAAGCATCCTTAATTGCTTATGCCAGGACAAAAGGTTTCCCCTCAAGCTTGATAGAGAGGGTTACACGGGGCTATGGTGATTAAAATTATCTTTGAGATAATAATTATCGCGATGAAAAGATATATTGCTCTTATAGTGACATTGACACTTATGGCTCTCGTTGCGCAAAACAGTATTTTGGCTCAGACTCCAGAGCAGATACGATCATTCAAAGCCCATTTTACTGACAGGACTTTGAGTTACTGCATTTACCCCAAGCCTCAAAAAATTGTTGAGCTTTGTGCAATGGCAGATTTTAATACGGCAGATCTTGTAACAATTGTTTCAGGGAATGGTGTTGACACTTTTACCGTGAATAGGGCAGTGCAGATTGTGTCTGAGCATGGTAATCCAGTTGTAATATCTGCAGAGCCTTCTAAAGATGGAGTAAATTTGTATTTGGGCATAGTGGACTCTGGTTCAGAGGCTGATAAAGTTGCTGACCGGTTGGAACTGGACAAGAGCTTTATTCTTAATAGTTTGGGTTATGACCGTCACATTTTGTGTGTTGTTGAAAGGGCTGCGTTGGATGAACACCACTCAGACGTTTTAGGCCCTAAAGATTTGGCGGCTCAGGTTATTATTCTTGGCGAGAATACTGATGCTGTTTTTTGTGGACTGGCTTCTTTAGAGCAGATGCTGGAACAGGGAATAATGTTTTCTGTGGCGATTTATGACTATGCAGACGTGAAGCATCGCGGAGTAATAGAGGGGTACTACGGAGTGCCTTATTCTGCGGCTGTTACAAAGGACCTGTTCAAGTTCATGGCAAGATACAAGCTGAACACCTATATGTACGGGGCAAAGAGCGATCCTTACCATTCAAGATACTGGGGAGAGCCGTATCCGACATCCATTACTGCCGAGCAGGAGAGAGTAGGGTATCTTACTCAGGACATGATGAAGGAGATTGCAGAAACTGCAAGGCAGTGCAAGGTAGATTTCATCTGGGCAATCCATCCGGGCAAGGCCTTTGCGGAAGGCAAGGACAAGGATATCATCCCTCACATAATGAAAAAGTTCGAGAGTATGTATTCTCTGGGAATAAGGCAGTTCGGAGTGTTTGTGGACGATGTGGGAGTGTCTTCTGACCCTAAGATACTAAAGCAGTGCGCAGACAATCTGACTCTGCTTCAGCAGACTATGGACAAGCGCTGGAACAAGCCGGGAACAGCTCCGGCAGATACGGTAAAGCCGCTGCATTATGTGCCGCAGCTGTATGCCTATTCCTGGGTGGACGAAGACCAGGCAAAGGCCTTCTTCCAGAGCCTGACTCCTGTACCGGAGAAGGTGAACATTTACATAACGGGAGCAAACGTTTGGTCTGTTCCAAATAACTATGACCTTGCAAAAGTGAAGTCCTGGCTGGGAAGAAGCACCAGCTGGTGGTGGAACTACCTGTGCAACGATGCGGACATGACCAAGCTCTTCATCGCCGATGCATATACAAACTTCAGGGACGAGACCCATATCTACAGCACCTCAACTTTGGAGCAATACCTTACCGGAGCAAACACGCTGATAGTAAACCCTATGCAGCAGGGAGAACTGTCCAAGATAGGACTTTTCAGTACAGCTGACTATTCCTGGAACACCGCCGCCTTCAACAGCATCCGCAGCTGGGAAGCCGCCCTTCCTGCGGTAGTGGGAACGGAAAGGTCGGAAGACCTGAAGAAGATCATTCCCGCTCTCAGATACTATGACTTTGACCAGTTCGAGTATCTTGTATCGCGATACAAGCAGTCTGTTGAGAAAGGAAAGCCTGCGCCTGGAGCCTTGTTACGTGAATTGAAGAAGGTGAACGCTTCCTGCATCGCGATAAAAAAGATGAAAGATTCTTCAAGCGAATCTGACCGCTTGTTCTACAACGACATACGCCCATGGCTTCTGAAACTTGAGGCTATGACCGATGAGGCCATCCAGCTGATTGAAGGCAAGAAACCGGTTCAGAGAGATTACGAGAACGATCCAGATTTCCGCTTTGAGATTCTGGGTGGAATGGGCGAGCACATAAAAATGGCGGAACGCACCGCAGAGCCTTCCGCCAAATGTCTTATGCCGTTCATCCAGTGGCTGAGGGAACAGGCTTCGAAATAATCAGTTTACGTTGAAAGTGTGGCCGTCCCACACGAAGACAAGCTCGTTGTATTTTTCCTTGTCTTTCTTCTCCCAGTAGCCCATGGTGATGTTCTCGTCCTCTGGACCGGTAGGAATCCTGAACACAAACAGGGCGAGGTTCCTTCTCATGGACATTACCTTGTTGGTTATGACTTCGTTCAGTCTCTTGCACGGGACGACAAGATCCACATTTGCATCGTATGTGAAGAACTGGAGAGATCTTTTGTTGTGTCCTCTTTCTCCCGATTCAGTAAGGTTAACTCCCAGAATCTTCTCCCCGTCCTTGTCTGTCCACATATAGAATTTCAGCGAGTTCTCGTACTGAGTCTGGGCATAAACCGCCGCGTAGTTGTTCTCCACGTCTTTTTCCACAATAAACAGGGAGTCAGTCTTCTTGCCGAGGAAGATGCTGGCCTTGTCCATATCGGTAACCTTGCAGTACAGGTTTGCCATATACACAACGTCTATTGTCTTTGGTTCTGGAGTGTTGGCTTCGGCTATCAGGACTGATGGCTGAGGGTTGTCTTTGCCGCCGTTCTGCTTTCCGGAAGTGCTGCTGTTTTTGCAGGCAGCGACACACACAGTGGCGGCTATTGTCATTATCGCGATTATGGTTTTCATTGAACTCTGCATATTGTTACAGGCGCAAATATAGCAACTCGATTGCCGAAAATCTTTGATTTTCCTCAATTTTTTCGTTAATTTTGAAACGTGTATACCTATGTGGCAAATTAAAAACTAGACGATATGAAAAGATTTGTGTTTGCAGTAGCCGTTTTGATGCTGTTTGCATGCAGTAAAGAAGACCAGGCTCCTGAGCTTGCACTCCAGCCGGCAGAAGGAGGAACAAGTGTTTTCTATGCAGAAACAGAGGGTGCACCTGGCACCGGAACCAAAGTCTATGCAGATGACCAGCTCAGACTGCTCTGGAATGCAAACGACAGCATTACCATCTTCAACAAGAGTACCCAGAACAAGCTGTACTGTTTTACAGGTGATGACGGAGACTCCGGTGGAAGCTTCGATTATATATCAGGATCTTCTTCCACATCTCCAACCAGCCTGGCTGACAACTATGCCCTGTATCCATATTTCGGGTCTGCCTCGATCAACAGCACCGGCACACAGATTACAACCGTTTTGCCTTATGAACAGATCTACAAGGAGAATTCCTTCGGAGATGGCGCCAATACAATGGTTGCAGTATGCGACGGAGATGAGAATCATCTGAGTTTCAAAAATGTGTGCGGCTTTATCAAATTCCGTTTCTATGGCCATAACATCAAGATTAAAAAAGTGACACTTGAAGGAAACGGCAGAGAGCAGATAGCCGGAAGGGCCTTGATTACTCCATCTATGGACGATGACCCTACGGTTGTGTTTGACGGCAGCGCAGCTATAGCTTTCCGTTATATAAATTTGATTTGCCCGCAGCCTGTCCCTATCGGACTTACCGGCTCCGAGGCGACAGACTTCATCTTGGTAGTTCCTCCGGTCACATTCGCAAATGGTTTCAAGGTAAGGGTTACAGATATTCTTGGAGGCGTTTCTGAAGTGGCCACGACAAACAGCCTTACAATCGAGCGCAACAGGATGGAGACAATGGAGGCTGTAGCAATTGTTCCAGACTACAGCAATGCCTATGTTGATTTTGATGACGACGCCTTCAAGGCTTACTGTGTAGAGAATTTTGATTCCGACGATGACGGAGATATCAGCATCGCCGAGGCTGAGGTTCCTACATCGATGGATGTGAGCAATCTGGGGATAAGGTCGATGAAGGGACTCGAATGCTTTGTCAACCTGACTTCTCTGGATTGCAACGTGAACCAGATAACGGAACTTGATGTAAGCAACCTTGTGCATCTGGAAACGCTGCTTTGCAACGGAAATCAGCTGACATCTCTTGACTTGAGCAGCAATACTGTTCTCGAGCAGGTTTACTGTACCGGCAACCAGTTGTCTTCTCTTAATCTGGGCAGCAACAGTTCTCTGACCATTTTAAATGTTACATCCAACCAGCTCTCGTCTCTGGATCTTTCAGGCACCCCTAATCTGAATACGGTTATTTTTTCAAACAACCATATCAGGAATATAGACCTCTCTGCCTGTCCTGACCTGACCATCCTCAGATGCAGTGACAATTTGCTGTCTTCGATTGACCTGAGCAACAATACAGCCCTTACTGAACTTGATGTAAGCAGTAACAGGTTGACATCTTTGGATCTTACGGCCAACACAGCACTTGTAAAGGTGAACTGTGATTCCAACCTTTTAGAACTCCTGTATATCAGGAATCACTCTGCTCTTCAAGAGCTGCGTTGTGGCAGCAATACCCGAATGACAAGCCTTGTATGCAGGGATAACAGGAATCTGACTCTACTGAATGTGAGGGGCAATACATCATTGCAATCTATTGATGTGACTAGCGAGATCAAGACTTGCACGTCTCTGGATACTCTGCTTTGCGGATCAAACATGTTGACTGATTTGGATGTTTCTGACATGACATCCCTGAAGATATTACATGCTGCATATAATGGTATGACATCTATAAACGTTTCTGGATGCACCACATTGGAGGATCTGGATTGCCGCAGGAATTCCTTGACAACACTGGACGTTACGACAAATACTTACTTGATTGTCTTGTCTTGCGAGTTTAACAGCCTGACGAGTCTGGATGTGAGTCATAACCTGAAACTGGTAGAGTTGAAGGCCCAGAATAACCAGCTGGCATCAATTTCTTTCACCACTTTGTTGGGGGCAAAAGTTAATTTGAAGACACTTTGGGTGCAGAATAACCAGTTGACATCCATGGACTTGTCTAAACTCCTTAAACTAGAGACGCTATACTGTCACGATAATTCTTTGTTTGCCCTGAGCGTTGTGAACAACACTAACTTGACTAAACTGGCAGCCTGGTCAACAGGTGCAACAGGTTCCATCGCCAGATTGTCAAAGGCATCCGGCCAAAATATCACATATCTTGCTTCTGACCACTCTACCGTGATCAATCCTACGGGCGAACCGTGGAACACTCTGATTGCAAATCTATAACATTTACAGGTTTTTATAGGATAATAGAATAACAAAATAAAGTAGACATGAAAAAGTTTTTAGTATTAGCAGCATCTGTTCTTGCGTTCTTTGCATGCAGCAAACAGGACGTGGTTGACGTTCAGAAATCAGATTCAGAGAAGGCAGTCTTTCACGCAACAATGGAAGGCATTGTTTCTCCTGGCACAAAGATCTATTCAGACAATAAGCTGAATGTTCTTTGGAATGCTGATGACCGTATTACCGTGTTCAACAAAAGAACCTATAATGACCAGTTCAAGTTCCTCGGCGAAGACGGTGACTGTGGCGGAGACTTTGAAGAGATTCCGGCCAGCGGATTTATTTCCGGAAACGACATTGAGCATATCTTTGCGATATATCCTTATGTGAAGAAGAGCAACAAGATCAACAATTCAGGCACTGTTCTGACAGTTACTCTTCCTGATGTCCAGACCTATAAGGAGAATTCCGTAGGAATTGGCGCCAACTATATGGTTGCCGCTTCAGATGACATGTATCTTCAGTTCAAGAATGTTTGCGGTTATCTGAGATTCCGTTTCTATGGTGAAGGTGTTTCTGTTAGCAGCGTTACTCTTGAGGGCAACAACGGAGAAAAGCTTGCCGGCAAGGCAGACGTGGCAATGGAAGTTGGCGAACTGCCTGAAACATCAATGCAGAGCACAGCAACCGGCAGCATCACTCTCGCTTGCGAGACTCCGGTAGCTCTTGGAGACAGCGCAGAAAATGCCACCGAGTTTATTTTCGTGGTTCCTCCTACAACCTTCTCCGGCGGATTCAAGGTAACTGTAACCGGAGAGAGCGGAAGCACTTTCGTCAAGTCCACCTCCAAGAGCATAACCATAACCCGCAGCAAGATGGAGAGTATGGGTGCCATGAAGGTTACCTTCTAAAACAGACAATATCATCGTTTAATATTTTCAGCCATGAAAAAGTTACTGTACCTTATGATGGCAGCGGCTTTGGTTCTTTCTGCCTGCAGCAAGGAGGATTCTGCTCCTGAAGGGAGACTCCAGTCCGCAGACAAGGGCCAGAAGTTCTTCGCCACAACCGAGGGCACACCGGTAACGGGCACAAAGGTTTACGCCGATGACCAGCTGCGTCTTCTGTGGAATGAGGGAGACCGTATCTCTATTTTTAACCAGAGAACCTACAACGACCAGTATGAGTTTGACGGTGAAGACGGAGACAATGCCGGCGGCTTTGAAGAGATTCCTTACAGTGGCTTCATTACCAGTAATCCTCTTGACTATATCTATGCGGTCTATCCGTACAGCCGTTCCAACAAGATAAACAATGACGGAAACCGGATAACTGTAGATCTTCCGGCAGTTCAGTCATATAAGGAGAACTCGTTTGGAGTGGGTGCCAATACTATGGTTGCCATATCCGATGACTACTTCCTTCCTTTCAAGAACGTATGCGGTTATCTTAAGTTCCGTTTCTGGGGCGAAAACATCAAGATTCGCGGCATCGTTCTTCAGGGCAACAACGGCGAGAAGATTGCAGGCAAGGCCTTTGTAACTCCAAACCTGGGCGGTGCGCCTACGGTTGAGATGGACGGTTCTGCAGGAGGCCAGCTCACTTTGAGGCCTGCCGATCCGGTTCAGATTGGAAGCAGCAGCGCTGAGGCTACAGAGTTTATCTTCGTTATACCGCCAACCGTTTTCTCCGGAGGTTTCAAGGTAACTATATATGACGATCTGGGCGGAGTGTTTGAAAAGAGCTCTACCCGCAGCCTTGAAATCAAGCGCAACAAGATGGAGAGTATGGGAGCCATGAAGGTGACTCCAAACTACGACAATGTATATGTTGTGTTTGATGACAATGTGTTCAAGCAGTTCTGCCTGGACAACTATGATTCAGACAGTGACGGCAAGATAAGCGTTGCAGAGGCAAAGGTTCCGGAATCTATGGACCTTTCCGCTTTAGACGATGAAATCACCTCACTTAAAGGTCTGGAATACTTTACCAGCCTGACTTCTCTCGACTGTTCCAATCATCGAGTTGAGAATGTCCCTCTTGGCAATCTTGTGGCACTTGAATCTTTCAAATGCTGGTATAACACTGTAGCCCAGGCGTTTGATTTCAGCGGTAATCCTGCATTGAAGAGTGTTAACCTTGCCGCTTGCACGAGACTTCAGTCTCTGGATTTGAGCAACAATCCAAATCTTGAAAGTTTGCGCTGTCAGGGCGGACAAACCAATACTGGAGAAATTGCGGGAAAGCTTGCTTCCATCAACTTGTCGAATAATCCGGCACTGACTTCAATGAGAATTGACCAGAACCTTCTCACAACTCTTGATTTGAGCCATTGTCCTGCTTTGCAGTTGCTTATCTGTGACAAAAATCAGCTTTCATCTCTGGATCTTTCTTCAAATCCTGCCATTATACAGGTAAATTGCTCCAGTAACAAGCTGACAAGCATCAATGTGAGTGCAGCGAGCAATCCTAACCTTGAGGTTTTGTATGCTAACGACAATCTGTTCAGTAGTTTGAACATTACCAACATGCCGTCATTAACTTCTCTTAGCTTAATGAGTTGCCCTGATTTGAGGAAATTGTTTGTCAATGGCAATTCTCTTACATCTCTGATTGTGGACGGAAGCCTTCTGTTGCAAGAAATTGATGCGTCAAACAACCAGCTGGAATCCTTAGATATTAGCACTAACATTCATTTGCTGTATCTGACTTTAACTAAAAACAGGCTCTCATCCCTTGATTTAAGCAACCAGATATCCCTTATGAGCCTGAATATTGGAGACAACCAGTTAACGTCTTTGGATATATCCAACAATAGTAATCTTGAATCTGTCACGGCCTGGAATAACCAGATTGCTTCGTTTACCGCCAGTTCTGCAAACCAGTTCCTGGAGAACCTCAATTTGGCTGACAACAGTCTTTCTTCTTTGGATGTATCCATGTTAACAGAGCTGAATAGTCTGTATTGCGAAGGCAACCAGCTTTCTTCCTTGAATTTGAGCAGCAATTCCAATCTGGTATATCTGACGTGTAATGACAACCAGTTGACATCTCTCGATTTAAGCAGTAATCCTTTGCTGGACGGCTTGATTTGCAGCAATAACCGGCTGACATCTCTGGATTTGAGCGCCAACCCAAAGATGTTCCAGCTGGATTGCTCCAACAATCAGCTTACGTCATTGGATCTTAGCACTCATACCGACCTCTGGTATGTGGGCATCAGCGGCAACAAAATCACGTCTCTGGATGTGAGCAAGAGTGCAAGTTTATGTTATCTGATAGCATGGCCTCAGCAAACAGGTTACACTTTCACTACTTTGAGAAAGAAGACTAGTGCAAACATCACCTACATGTATGCTCAGGATCCATCTTATCCGGTAATTGATCCGGCAGATTACGGCACCACCGTTATCGATGTAGACTAGCAGTATCACTGAAAAAGAGCGGGAATCCTTGGGTTTTCCGCTCTTTTTTCATAAATTTATAATGCGCTGAAATAATCTAAAACAACCATATTATGAAAAAGATCTTACTATTTGCGGCAGCTGCACTGGCTTTGCTGGGCTGCAGCAAGGAGGATGCTGCCCCACAGGCAGACATTCAGGCAATAGATGTTCAGATGCCTGTGTTCCATGCCACAACTGAAGGCACTCCTGTAACAGGTACCAAAGTCTATGCTGACGAAGACCTGAAAGTTCTGTGGAACAGCTCAGACAGTATCAGTATTTTCCAGAAGGCTACATTTTATCGTCTTTACAGGTTTACCGGCAATGACGGAGACACTGGCGGCGACTTTGAATATGTTTCTTCTCAAGAACCGTGGTCTTATCAGGTACTGAGCCATAACTATGCGGTATATCCTTATTCTCCTCAGACTTCGATAAACTCCAGAGGAGTGGTTTCCTTGAGTCTTCCATCCGTCCAGCATTACAAGGAGAATTCCTTCGGTATAGGAGCAAACACGATGGTAGCTGTTACTGACGACTATTCTTTGCAATTCAAGAATGTGTGCGGCTATCTGAGAATCCGCCTTTGGGGTAATAATATAGAGGTAAAGAGTATAAAGCTTGAAGCAAACTACAGTAGCAACAGGATTGCAGGAAGAGCCACTGTAACTCCTGTTATGGACGGAAATCCTTCCATTTCTATGGCTAATAATGCAACCAATAGCATAACGCTGGTCTGCGATGAGCCTGTTGCTTTGGGAAGCAGCAGCGCGGAGGCCACAGACTTCATTTTTGTGGTGCCGCCAACAACTATCTCCGGTGGTTTCAAGATTACTGTCACCGATAAAAACGGAGCAGATTTCGAAAAGAAAACGTCAAATAGCCTGACCATCGTCCGCAATACAATGGAAAGTATGGATCCTGTTGAGGTGATTCCTGACTATGAGTCTTTTGTAGAGTTCGACGATGACATCTTTGAGGGATACTGCCTTGAGAATTTTGACACCGACACTGACGGCAAGATCAATATTCGCGAGGCCCTGGCTGTAGAAGAATTTATAGAAGTCCGCAACAAAGGAATTTCTTCTATGAAGGGTCTTGAGCATTTCAGGAATGTTGAGCGACTGTATTGCGACGGCAACCAGATTTCCACTCTTGACGTAAGCCAGAACACTGCTCTTAGGATATTGTATTGCGGCGCCAATCAGCTTTCAGATCTTGACATAAGCCGGAACACGGCTTTGGAAGTTCTGGAATGTGCTGCCAATCAGCTTTCGAGACTTGTTATAAGTTACAATCCTGCTTTATGGAAACTGGATTGCTACAAAAATCAGCTTACAGAAATTTACATAGAGAATAACACTTCACTGAAAGAAATATCCTGTTATGAAAACCTGCTCACGAGTCTTGATCTGAGCAGCTGCACTGGCCTGACGCGTCTTGAATGTTCAGATAACCAGATTAATGAGTTGGATCTGAGCAAGAATACTGCTCTTACCAGCTTGAGCTGCCCTGGCAACCAGTTAACGTCTCTTGACTTGAGCCATAATACAGCCTTGACAGGTTTGTACTGCTATGAGAATCAGCTCACATCTCTTGATTTAAGCCATAATCCTGATCTTGAGCACATAAGATGCTACGGCAACTCTTTAACAGAACTCGATGTGAGCAATAATGCACCTTCAATGACTCTGTATGGATGGCCACAGACCGGCACTCTTTTAATCTTATGGAAAAAGATGGCCCAGACTATCACTTACAAGGCCGCGGATGCGTCTGGAAATATTGTTCCAGCCAATTACGGCACTACAGTCATTGAAGTAGACCGAGTGTTTGACTATGAAGATTACAAAACCATCAGCTACGATGAGTTTTATTATGTGAATGCAGGAGGGACCGCATTTGAAAGCCGTCCCGGCTCTGTTGACGAGAATCTGGACGGCACCTGGGCAAAGCTCCAGAAAGACAGGAATTCAGAAGGCTATTACAAGCTGATCCTATTCAGCGGCGCAGCCAGCATAGAATTCCATACCGGCACCTCTGGCACAACCGACGGGATGTATGTAGACAAGTATCCGGGATATAACGATGCCATTTCATACGACCTTTCCACAAAACAGGCTGAGTTCACTGTAACGGTAAACGGCCATACATATCTATTCCAAATAAGAACATCCAAGTGCAATATACCAACAGGAACCATTGTCAGCGGTGCCACTCTTGAAATAGAAGGGTATGTCAAGAAGGATGGCGCATGGTATCCAAACGGTTACAATACATACCAGATGTTAACGGTTGATTAATCAAAAAACGTAATACTATGAGAAAGATCTTATTATTTGCAGCAGCGGCTTTTATGCTATTTGCCTGCAGCAAAGAAGACAATGCTCCACAAGGAGCTCTGCAGAAGAACGATGCCGAAAGGCATATCTTCTACGCTTCGACAGAGGACACTGCTCCTGGTACCAAAATATACGCAGACGAAAACCTGAATGTTCTGTGGAACGAGAATGACAGCATATCCCTCTTTTTAAGCCGCACCTATAACGACCTTTATATCTTTGACGGTGAAGATGGGGACAACAGCGGCGGCTTTGAGGAAATCCCTCCTGCCACTTTCTTTACCTATAGTCCTCTGGACCACTTTTTTGCAGTATATCCTTACAGCAAAAGCACCCAGATAAATAACAAGGGTACCCAGATAACAGTGAACCTTCCATCCGTTCAGCGTTACAAGGAGCACTCCTTTGGCATCGGGGCCAATACGATGGTTGCCGTCACGGATGACAACTTCCTTCCGTTCAAGAACGTGTGCGGCTACCTGAAGTTCCGTTTTTGGGGTGAAAACGTAAAGGTCAAGAGCGTAAAGCTTGAAGGCAACAACGGGGAGAAGATAGCCGGCAAGGCCTATGTGACTCCTTCTTTGACCTCCGCTCCAACTGTCTCAATGGATGAGGCAGCCACTTCCAGTATAACCATCAACTGCACCACTCCTGTACAGATAGGCACAAGCAGCTCAAACTACACAGAGTTCATCTTCGTGATACCTCCTACAGTATTCTCAGGCGGTTTCAAGGTAACTGTCACCGATGAAATTGGAAGAGTCTTCGAGAAGAGTTCCACCCGTAGCCTTACCATCACCCGCAACAAGATGGAGTCTATGGGCTCAATGAAAGTGGTTCCGAGCTATGACAATATTTTCGTGGAGTTCGATGATGAAAACTTTGAATCTTACTGCCTTTTGAATTTCGACGATAACAGCGACGGAAAAATCAGCTATACAGAGGCCTTGGCTGTTGATAGAATAGATGTTTCCAACAAAGGAATTAGTTCACTGAAAGGCATTGAGTGTTTCTGGAATTTAACGAGTCTTTCAGCCTCCCGCAATCAGATCACCGAAATAGACGTAAGCCACAATACAGCTTTGGAAAGACTGGGTCTTGCTTCTAATCAGCTTTCATCTCTTGACATAAGCCAGAACACTGCTTTGCGGGAATTGCAATGCGCCGGCAACTCTCTCACCGGGCTAGACTTGAGCCACAATACAGCTTTGGAGATACTGGTTTGCAGCAGTAACCAGCTCTCTGAACTGGATCTCAGCCAGCTGACGTCTCTTACTTATTTGAGTTGCTCGTCAAATAAGCTCACTTCACTGAATATAAGGAACAACCAATCTCTTGAGATGCTCTTTTGTGGTGGAAACCTGTTCCAGTCTTTGGATGTGAGCGGCCTTTCTTCTCTGTCTACACTTGATTGCAGTGATCATACGAATTTGATTAATCTGTACTGTGATAATTGTAACTTGTCTCGATTGCTGCTTTCAGGATCCACCGCTCTTCAGATTTTGACTTGTGACAACAACAATCTGAGCTCGCTGGATTTATCTGACAAGACCAATCTTCAATACCTGTCTTGCTACGGCAACAATTTCACCACTCTGGATGTGAGCAGTTGCAATGAGGTTTTGACCGTTGCGGCCTGGCCACAGACCGGAACTCTCTCTACAATAAAAGTTGGACCTGGCAAGACCATGACATACCAGGCTCACGAAGGGGGATCCTTCATCACAATAGACCCTGCAGATTACGGCACCACCGTTATCATTTACGAGTATGAAGACTACAAAACCATCACTTACAATGAGTTTTATTACGTGAATGCAGGATCGACAGCATTTGAAAGCCGTCCCGGCTCTGTTGACGAGAATCTGGACGGCACCTGGGCAAAGCTTCAGAAAGACAGGAATGACAACTCTCAATACAAGCTGATCCTTTTCAGTGGCGCCGCCAGCATTGAATTCCATACCGGCGCCTCCGGCACAGACGCCGTGATGTATGTAGACAAGTATATCGGATATAACGATGCCATTTCATACGACCCTTCTTCAAAACTGGTTGAATTCACGATAACGGTTAACGGCCATACATATCTATTCCAAATAAGAACATCAAAGTGCAATATACCAACAGGAACCATTGTCAGCGGTGCCACTCTTGAAATAGAAGGGTATGTCAAGAAGGATGGCGCTTGGTATCCAAACGGTTACAATACATACCAGATGTTGACGGTTGATTAGTCAAAAACACATAATAGCATTCTGTTTTTGACAGAGCAAACAATAGGGCCGGCAATTGCTTTTGCCGGCTCTTTTTTGTCGCGATAAACATAAATTCGTTAAATTGCAGTTGAATTCTTAACCAGATAATTGGGAAGTAGATTATGAAAACTTTCAGGAAAATATTCATTGGAGCGCTGGTGGTGCTCTTCGGGTCCTGGGTAAACATGCAGGCCCAGGATGTGTCTGCCGATGCCAATACAATAGTAAAGACGGTTAAACACGCGTCTTCAAAATCGGCGAAGGAGAAAAGGGCAAAGGGATATCTTGCCACTCATCCCGGAGTGGTTGAGTTTATCAGCGGAATAAGCGCAAAATTCGACCTGGATTTTGACTGCAGTTTCAAAGGTGTTACGGCAAAGGCTTCTAACATAATGGTTTCCTTCCCGGATGCCAAGCCTTTCCCTCTGGCAGAACTCGGCAAATATATCAGCGACAAAGAGGCCAGGTTTGAAGGCATGAAAGCCCAGTTCGCAGACCTTAAAGTCGACAGGCCGGGAGAAGGGGAGGACAAATATAAAATGAGACAGGAGGAGCTGAAGAATCTCCTGGGCGAGATGCAAATCCTCAATGATTTGATCGCGACCGCAAAGGAAATCCCTTCAGCGATTGAAAACTTCCTGGCTCCTGCCGCACGTTATATTGCAACGGGCTCTGCTCCTGGTAGCTATTAGCAAGTTGCTCTTATTTGAACTTGGCGAAGAAGTCGTTGCCCTTGTCATCCACGAGGATGAAGGCAGGGAAGTCTTCCACCTCAATCTTCCAGATGGCTTCCATTCCGAGCTCAGGATACTCGAGGCATTCCACGCTCTTGATGTTGTTCTGGGCGAGGATTGCAGCAGGACCTCCGATGCTGCCCAGGTAGAAGCCGCCGTGTTTCTTGCAGGCGTCTGTTACCTGCTGGCTGCGGTTACCCTTGGCGAGCATAATCATACTTGCGCCGTGGCTTTGGAACAGATCTACGTAAGGGTCCATACGGGCTGCGGTTGTAGGGCCGAAGGAGCCTGAAGGCATGCCCTTTGGAGTCTTGGCCGGGCCTGCATAGAATACAGGATGATCCTTGAAATACTGTGGAAGGCCTTCTCCGCTGTCAAGTCTTTCCTTGAGTTTGGCGTGGGCTATGTCTCTTGCCACCACGATGGTTCCGTTGAGGCTCAGCCTTGTGGAAACAGGATACTTGGTGAGTATCTTCAGGATTTCAGGAATTGGCTGGTTGAGGTCGATTTTGACGGCGTTGCCCTCTCCGGCCTTGCGGAGCTCTTCAGGAATCAGTCTTCCAGGATTGTCGTCGAGTTTCTCGATCCAGATACCGTCCTTGTTTATCTTGGCCTTGATGTTACGGTCTGCGGAGCAGCTTACGCCAAGTCCGATAGGGCAGCTTGCGCCGTGGCGAGGAAGGCGGATAATCCTGATGTCGTGAGCCAGATACTTGCCGCCGAACTGTGCTCCGAGCCCGATCTTGTATGCTTCTTCTAGAACCTGCTTTTCAAGCTCAATGTCGCGGAAAGCCCTTCCACTCTCGTTGCCCGTAGTAGGGAGGCTGTCGTAGAATTTGGCTGAAGCGAGTTTAACGGTGAGCAGGTTCTTCTCTGCTGAGGTGCCGCCGATTACGAAGGCGATGTGGTAAGGAGGGCAGGCTGCGGTTCCAAGACTCTTTATCTTCTCGATCAGGAAAGGAACCAGTGTGTCAGGATTGAGGACAGCCTTTGTCATCTGGTAGAGGTAGCTCTTGTTGGCGCTTCCGCCGCCTTTTACTACACACAGGAAGCGGTATTCCATTCCCTCGGATGCCTCAATGTCTATCTGGGCAGGGAGGTTGCACTTGGTGTTGACTTCCTTGTACATTGTAAGCGGAGCGTTCTGGCTGTAGCGCAGGTTCTCCTCCGTGTAAGTCTTGTAAACTCCGTCTGAAAGGGCTTCAGCGTCATCGAAACCTGTCCACACTTGCTGGCCTTTCTCGCCGTGGATGATGGCGGTTCCGGTATCC
The DNA here is from genome assembly GCA_902769525.1 of uncultured Bacteroidia bacterium. Classification (GTDB taxonomy): domain Bacteria; phylum Bacteroidota; class Bacteroidia; order Bacteroidales; family UBA932; genus Egerieousia. The sequence continues at coordinate 39,139 of CACXPG010000012.1, read as the reverse complement.
TGGCAGAAAGGAAGTTTGCCCTTTGCCGCAACCTCGGCGTTGCGAAGGAACTGCAGGGCTACATACTTGTCGTTGTCGGAAGCTTCAGGATCGCTGAGGATCTTTGCTACCTGGTTGTTGTGTTCGGGGCGGAGCAGGAAGTTAACATCGCGGAACGCCTGGTTTGCAAGCATCCTGAGGCCTTCTGCATCCACCTTGAGGATAGGATGACCTTCAAATTCTCCCACGCTTACGTGGTCTTTTGTCAGCAGATAGTATTCAGTGGTGTCTTCACCCAGCTGAAACATCGGTTCGTATTTGTATGCCATATCAGTTTATGTTTTATTGTTTTTGCTTTGATTCTGTCTGTTTATTTGTGTTGTCAGTCAAGGTCTTCAACGATGTCTTTGTCTCCACGCTTCTTGCCCATCAGGAAGGCCTTCATGAACTCGTTCAGGTCTCCGTCAAGCACGGCCTGGGTGTCTGCCGTCTCTTCTCCGGTGCGGAGGTCCTTGACCATCTTGTAAGGATGAAGCACATAGGAGCGGATCTGGCTTCCCCATTCGATTCTCTTTTTCTGGCCTTCGAGTTCCGCCTGCTTGGCCCTTTTCTTCTGGAGTTCCAGTTCGTAGAGGTGTGATTTGAGGATTCGGAGAGCATTCTGGCGGTTGTCCAGCTGGGAGCGTGTTTCAGTGTTTTCCACCACGATGCCTGTAGGGATATGCCTTACCCTAACGCCAGTCTCCACCTTGTTCACGTTCTGGCCTCCGGCTCCGGATGAGCGGAAGGTGTCCCACTCCAGGTCGGCAGGGTTAATGACTATTTCAATGCTTTCATCCACAAGTGGATATACGAATACGGAAGAGAACGTTGTCTGGCGTTTTCCCTGGGCGTTGTATGGAGAGATTCTCACCAGGCGGTGAACGCCGTTCTCGGCTTTTAGATAGCCGTAGGCATAGTCGCCTTCAATTTGAAGAGTGGCTGATTTGATGCCGGCCTCGTCTCCTTCAAGAAGATCGGTGACGGTTACCTTGTAGCCGTTCCTCTCTCCCCATCTGGAGTACATTCTCATAAGCATAGCGCTCCAGTCGTTGGCTTCGGTTCCTCCGGCTCCGGAGTTGATCTTTACCAGGGCTCCGAGGTTGTCTCCCTCTGCTGAGAGCATACTCTTGAATTCCAGGTCTTCCAGATGCTTTTCCAGGGCGGATTCGGCTTGGGCTATTTCCTCCTGGGACGCTTCCATCTCAACCAGGACGTCCAGGTCTTCCCCCTCGCTCTTGAGACGGTCCAGTTCGCTTACCCAATATTTTATGCCGGAAAGCTTCTTCACGAAAGCTTCGGCTTCCTTGGGATTGTCCCAGAAACCTGCGGATGTGGTTACTTTTTCCTTTTCTTCTATCTCCTTGACCTTGCCGTCATAGTCAAAGAGACCTCCTTAACGCAGCCAGGCGTTCCTTAAAGTTTTCCATATCTTGACAGTTAATTCTTATCTTTACATTCTAATTAGCAAACACTCCACAAATTTAACAAATTAGCCCGACCTATGAAAGACAAATTATTTGTCGCGATAAAGACAGCAGCTGTTTCTGTTTCTGCGCTGATGATTGTGATGGTTTCCTGCAAGAGCGGAAAAGGGGAAGATGTTGACAATAACTCCATCGATACTCTTGAAAAGGTGATTCCTCTGGAAGAGCTTTTCCTTCCCGATACTGCTTATGCTTCCGCCCAGAAAGTGAATTTTGTGATAGACAAGACAGATAGTGCAGATCATTTCCTGAAGGATGTGGATGACAGGTATGCTTCTGATTTTTCGACCTTTACGTTTAGAAGGAGCCTGACTCGCGATGCGTCTTTCTCGGGTAAGCTTGACCATAGGCCGGACACGGTGGAGATTGCCTGGCAGTTCAACACTCCGGAAGACAACTACAAGACATCTCTCGGAAACTGGGGCGGCGGAACAGGATGGACCGGACAGCCGATTTACGTGCACTGGAAGGATGAAGACATCGAGGCTTTCAGGCAGGCCGGTGTTCTTCTCAACAATGATTTCAGCGGAGAGGAAATCATCTTCGCGTCGTTGAACTCAAGAGCATATTTCCTGGATTTCAATACCGGCAAAAGGACAAGGGCAGACCTGAACGTGCTGAATACAATCAAGGGCTCTCCTTCGCTGGATCCTGAGCTGAAAAACCTCTACATAGGGCAAGGAGTTTCAAGAAGCACTCCTATGAGTCTTCTGTGCGTAGATCTGCTCAAGCACCAGATAACCTTCAAGTATCTGGACAGCAAGGCCTGGAGAAAGTGGGGCGCGTTTGACTCGTCTCCTGTGGTTGCAGGATCTTATCTTATCTGGCCAGGAGAGAACGGAAGCATCTACAAGTTCGAGAGGGAGCAGGGCAGTCTGAAACTTCTGGAAACTCTGCGATATAAAGTCAACGGAGCGGCTCCGGGAATAGAGTCCAGCATAGCCATCTGGAGAAACTATGGCTGGGTTCAGGACAATGCGGGCAACATTCTCTGCATTAACCTCAACACCATGAAGCCTGTATGGCATTACTGGAACCACGACGACTCTGACGGCACTGTTGTATGCCGCATTGAGGATGGAAAGCCATACCTCTACGCGGCATCAGAAGTGGACCGCCAGGGAATGAGCGGAAGCTGCTTCTTCATCAAGCTCAACGCTCTGGACGGCACGGTTGTATGGGAGCAGAAGATTCCTTGCAGAAGAATAGACCTTGGCGGAAAGATTCTGGACGGCGGAATGTACTCCACTCCGCTTCTCGGTCAGGGAGACTGCAAAGACATGATCTTTGCCAATGTCTGCCGCAACAAGGCCGCAAAGACAAACGGCGAGCTGATGGCGCTGAGCACAGTTGACGGTTCAGTGATTTACAGCGTTCCGCTCAGGCAGTTCTGCTGGTCTTCTCCTGTTGCTTTCTACGATAACGAAAACCATATGTACATCTTTACTGGAGACGGAGAAGGCAATATCTACCTGATTGAAGCCAAGACCGGCAAGGTGCTGCATACCAGAAAGGTGGCTTACAACTTCGAGTCATCTCCAACCGTCTATGGCAACGCTGCTGTTGTGGGCTCCAGAGTCAACGGCATCTACAAATTCATTGTCAAGTGAACGGGACAACAAGAAGATTATTGCTGAGAGTCTTGTTTATCTGGCTATTATTTGCCGGAAGGATTTGGTGTCTGTATATAGAAAAAACAGTTATACTTACCTCGTTTGTACTTGTCAAGGAGATTCAAAAGATTCAAAGTAACGATAACTGGTCAACAGAACCGGATTCATTAGGTATAGACATTTGTAATGTTTTAAATTTAAAGGATAATATAGTTTATGGGCCAACAGCTCATCTTTATATGGACACATTGATAGCATACGGCTATTCCGTAGACAGCAGCTATCAGATATGTTTGATAAAGGCGGGCAAAATGGCCGAGATGTTCGATTTTTCCAAGATTCGTATTACGGATAATTATACTAATAGGGGAACAGATAATTTGAATATTAAGGAGTTTGTTTGCAATGTTCCCGGATCTTTCAAACATGCTGTATTTTTCTTTGATGCCAACATCTCTCATATTCCTAACGGCATTATTGATAGCATTAGAATCTATCCGTATCAGTCAACTTTTACGGATGTAAGGCAAATAAGCGACAGTTTACTCATTTACACTACTGATACATGTGATTGTTCTACGCAGGTAGTTTTTAATGAGAACACAATACAGGATATTGATTTTACTCTGGTCTCTCATAATTATGTCACTAGATACATCTTGTTCTTAAAGAATAAAGATGGTTATCTGTACATAGGTGCGACGGATTATCCAGTTTTTAGCAGTTTGGAAGAAAATAGTAACTTTGCCACGCTATGAAAGGAATAAGATATATTTTGTTGATGGGCTGCTTGTGTGTGATGCAGGTGTTGGGGCAGGCGCAGGGAAAGTTTGTAAGGATGGTGGAGGAAGACAGCCTTCGGATGCAGATTGTGGCAGACAGCCTTAGGGCGGACAGCCTGAAGCGGGCTCAGATAAAGGACAGCCTGATAAAGGTCAGGGAGCCAATACTTCGTGCAATGAGGAAAAAGGTTGAGGGAAGCTATAATTTCTGGCTTTATACTCCGGCTGGATATGACCGCAAGGACACATTGTGCAAAGACACTCCGCTGGTGCTTTTCCTTCACGGTAAAAGCCTGTGCGGCAACGACCTTGAAAAGGTTCGCCGATATGGCAGCATAGACTGCGTGGAGAGGGGAAGGCATATTCCGGCGCTGGTTGTGGCCCCTCAGAATCCTGGCGAGTGGTGGAATCCTGAAAAGCTTTGCAAGATCCTGGATTATCTGAAAACAGAGTACCCGTATGACACGGCAAGAGTGTATGTCCTGGGAATGAGCCTGGGCGGATACGGCACACTGGACTTTGTTGCGGCAAAGCCTGAAAGAGTGGCTGCCGCCGTAGCTCTTTGCGGCGGGACTACCGCAAAGGACGTGAGCCCTATGGGTCAGGTGCCGCTGTGGATAATCCACGGAACGGCCGATAAACTGGTTTCTGTAAAGGCTTCCCAGGTGATTGTAAAAGACCTGGAGAGCAAGCATCTGGCTTCGAGATTAAGATACGAGTGGCTGATAGGAGCGTCTCATTCCTATCTGGCCAGATATTTTTATATGCCGAAGATTTACGACTGGCTTATGAGTCATTCGCTCAACGACGAGGACCGTCCTGTCAACCGTGACGTAAAGATTACGAAGGACGACCAGAATACCGTCTATTCAGGCTGGGGCAAGAGACCTACTCTGAAGACTTTACGCAATTAGAGCTTTACCAGCTTCCGCCGGCTCCGCCACCCGAGAAGCCCCCGCCGCCGAAGCCGCCGAAACCTCCGCCGCCCCATCCTCCGGACGATCCGCCTCCCCATCCGCCAGACCTTCCGAAACCTCCCCGGTTGAGACTGGAGAGAATGTTGCCGAGTATGTAGCCGGTGGTGAAGTCTTCTTTTCTGCGGTTGCCGCTTCCAAAATTGTTGTTCTGGTCGTTTTTGTTAAGCGCGTACGAAATTACAAGGAACAGAATGGCAAACAGCAGGAATCCCAGGAAACCCGCCCAAGGAGATTCATCTTCTCCGTATGCGAATTCGTCTGTAGAGACTTCTCCGCTGGCGACAGGAAATATAATGTTCAGAGCATCGTTGATGCCGTTGTAATAGTCTCTTTCCTTGAATGCAGGAATTAGCCTCAGTTCTATGATTCTCCTTGAAAAGGCATCTGTCAGAACAGGTTCCAGCCCGGTTCCCACGGCAATGTAAGCATCTCCATTTCCGTCACACTCTTTCGGCTTTATAAGCAGAACGACTCCGTTGTCGAATTTCTTTTGCCCAACTCCCCACTTGTTTCCAATCTTGTAGGCAACATCTGAAGCGGTCTTTCCGTAAAGAGAAGGCACAATCACTATTGCTACCTGGTTGGATGTCTTGTTAGCGAACTCGTTGCAGCGGACTGTCAGCGCATCTATCTGCTGCTGGGTGAGAATGCCTGTAAAGTCGTTTACAAGATGAGGCGGATAAGGTCTGTCCGGAATATCCCTAGAGGATTTTTTTGCATTGCGGTATGCTTCCTCCGCATTTTTGATGTTCTGGGAAGAGGCTGGGACATAATGCTCTGTAGCGGTTACCGGACCCCAGGAACTGGATACCAGATTTCCGTCTTTGTCTCTGATTACAGAGGCTTGCTGAAGCGTTTTTTCTGCAGCCTGGCGGGAGATGTCGTTCAAGGAATCAATCCTTTCCTGACTCATGGGATTGAATTCCCCGAGAATTTCACTTTGGGCAAAAGAATGTCCTGCCAACAGCAATCCGGCTGTCAGCAAAGCGGCAAAAAAAGCCGTGCGGAGTCTTCTATCTGCCGTATGAAATTTCATCTGGCTGCTCGTTCTTGTCGTCTTCCTTGTGAGGAAAACTGTCCTTTAGGATTTTTCCCGTTTCGATCACGGCATACTTGATGCCTTCTGCAATTTCTTCTTTCTCGAAAAATTCAGACAGCGTGCGCTTCACCCCGTCCCAGAAGCCGGGCTTTGCAACTGAGTTGATCCCGACATCGCCGATGACGGCAAACTTTCTGGATTTCAGGGCCACATAGATGAGCACTCCGTTGCGCTCGGCGGTATCGAACATCCCGATTGCATCGAAGATGAAGATGGCTCTTGCCACCGGGTCTTCTTCAGGGCAGATGTTCTCTATGTGCACACGGATTTCTCCGGAAGTATTCTTCTCGGCCTCTTTAATCGCCGAGACGATATTCCGTTCCTCTGATCTCTTTATAAGCCTGTGGTGGAAGAACACGGCCTTATGCTCTAGAACTGAACCTTTGGAGCTTCAGAAGCGCCCTCGGCTGCAGCAAAGTAAGCCTTGTTCTTGAATCCGAACAGAGAAGCCACGATGTTAGCCGGGAACTTGCGGACCATTGTGTTGTAGGTCTGGGCTGCATTGTTGAAAGCGTCGCGGGCGTTGTTCACGCGGTTCTCGGTTCCTTCAAGCTGGCTCTGGAGTTCCAGGAAGTTCTGGTTAGCCTTCAGGTCCGGATATCTTTCAACTGAAACCATCAAGCGTCCGAGGGCGTTGCTCAGTTCTCCCTGAGCCTGCTGGTACTGCTTGAGAGCCTCTTCGGTGAGGTTGTTCGGATCTATGTTAATGCTTGTGGCCTTTGCCCTTGCCTCAATCACGTTCTGCAGGGTCTCGCTCTCGTGCTCTGCATAACCCTTGACGGTTTCTACGAGATTTGGAATGAGGTCTGCCCTTCTCTGGTACTGGTTCTCAACCTGAGCCCAGGCCTTGTTTACGTTTTCATCTTGTGATACCAGGGAGTTGTATTTTCTAAGTCCCCAAAGGATCAATAAGACAACGGCAATAAGTATAATGCCGAGACATCCAAGTTTTTTCATGATTTATGTTTTTTAGAATTGTTTTCTATTTTTTCTTGACACATCTGACGGAGAATCCCGGCCCGTTGTTCTCTGCATAGTTGAACGGGAAGTCAGGAAGGTCGAAGTAGAGGTATCTGTAATAGGAGTTCTGGCTGTCTTTTGCAGTTGAGCTCCAGAAGTACGCATAGCTGAGCAAGCCCTGGAAACTGTGGTGCTGGTGCTGGCTCATTCCTGCTGCAAGAGCGTTCCATCCCAACTCGTTCTTAGGTTCGGTGTTTATGCTGTAAGGCCAGAACCTGTCGCCGTTGAAGGTAGCGGTGTTCATCACATAGTTGCCGACTTCAGACCACTTGTCAAAGAAAGAATAGTCTTTGCCGGTGAGTGCCTTGGCCAGGTCTTCCCAGTCTTCGTTGGTAGGAACTGACCATCCGTCCGGGCAAATGCCTTGAGGTCCACCGCCCAGTCCGCTTCCAGAAGTTCCGCCTGTGGCTTCCTTCCAGGTGTAGAGTCTTCCGGTAACATAGCCGATATCGTCTGCCGCCTCATATCCGGTGCCTTTGCCGTAGAAGTTCAGGTTCTCGGCGAACCAGATCAGGTTTCCTGCCTCAACGATGTGGTAGAACTGATTGTCTCTTGCATCCTGAATGGAGTCCTTAGGCTCCGGAAGTCCTTCTAAGGAGCCGCCGAGCCAAGGCCTGATAGATGTTACATAGTTTACAGATACATCGCTGTAATATCCGTCAGCAATAGCAGTTTCCGTTACTGCATACTTTCCCAGAGAGTCCGGAACGATAAAATAGTACACGCCCCCGTCAACGACCCAGGCCGTGTCTTTGGTGTTGTAGCTGTTTGTCCAGAAGTACTTTACTCCTGAAGAAGGCTCTGTAATGGTACCGGTGCGGCAAATGCAGGCAGTGCCGACAAGCTTGTATGCCGGAATTCCCGGATTCAGGTTACCGGTCATGTACAGTCTCTCTTTTTCTTTCTTGTGGCAGGATACCATTACGGACGCTGCAACTGCCACCAAGGTCAAATATGTTAAGAATCTTCTCATTTTTCAATAATCGATAATCGCACAAATTTAATAAAAATGTGGGAAGTATTGCTTAAATTTGAACTATCAACCAAAAACGTGCCATCGGCATGTTAATCGCGATGGATATTATGAGAATCAAAACCATACTTTTTGCGGCAGCCGCTGCCACCCTCGCTTTATCCTGTTCTCAGAAAGGGAGCTCGAAGTATTATACCATAGACGGAACGGCTCAGGGAACCACCTTCCACATTGTGTTCCAGCCGAAGGTTGCCTCGGATTCTGCTTTCACCGCAGCCCGTGACAGTATAAACGCGTGTCTTGAAAGAATCGACAATTCCGTGAGCGGATACAACAAGGAATCTGTGCTGACTGCTTTCAATGAAAAGGGCGAGATGTCCGTAGATGAAATCTTCATGGACAACTTCATCGGGTCTTATAAGATATACGAGGAAAGCGGTGGAATGTTTGATCCTTCCGCCGCTCCACTGTTTGATCTGTGGGGCTTCGGCTTCAGGACGGGCACCGAGGTTACCCAGGCGATGATAGACAGCGTACTACAGTTTGTGGGAATGGAGCATTTTAAGCCGGACAGCTTAATACAGAAGGAAGGAACGGATATAAGGCCAGCCATTCTCAGGGATGATCCAAGGTGCAGGCTTAACTTCAACGCTATAGCCCAGGGCTATACTGCGGATTACCTTGCATCCAAGCTTGAGGATATGGGTTCTGAGAACTTCCTGGTTGAGATAGGAGGAGAGGTTTATGCCAAGGGCGTGAATCCCAAAGGCCAGATGTGGAATGTGGGAATAGACCGCCCGGTTGACGGCAACAATTCTCCTGGAAAAGACATCCAGGCTGTAGTCCACATCCAGAACCAGGGCCTTGTAACCAGTGGAGACTACCGCAAGTTCTACATCAAGGACGGCAAGAAGATTTCTCATTCCATAAATCCCAAGACCGGATATCCGGTTGAACATAATCTTCTGAGCGCCACGGTAGTGGCAACAGATGCAATGGGTGCTGACGGCTATGCCACTTATCTGATGGTGCTGGGGTTTGAAAAGGCAAGGGACGTGGTCTTGCAAAAAGACGGGATAGAGGCCCTTCTGATCTATGAAGAGGACGGGTCCCTCAAAGTCTGGATGAGCCCTGGCATTGATGCCGATGCCAAAAAGCAGTGACAATCTTCCGTCATTTTTACTAAATTTGAAAGTCAATCATACAGAAAACAAGAAAAACATCGAGATATGGAAAAGAAGGAAAACCAGAAAAGTATTTCCAGAAGGAACTTCCTCAAGGCTTCAATCGTGCTGGGCGGAGCTGCTTCGCTTGCTGCAATAGGCGGAAAGGCCTTTGCAAAAAGTGCAGTTGCCCAGGGGTTTACCACCAAGGAAAAGTTTGACACCATCATCGCCAACGGTATGGTTTATACCGGTGAGATCAAGGCTCCGGTAAAAGCAGACATCGGTATCCGCAACGGCAAGATCACGGCTATCGCCAAGCTCGGCAAGAACTGCGACAACTGGGTTGACGCTACCGGCCGCGTGGTTTGCCCTGGTTTCATAGACATCCACGGACACACCGACACCAACCTCCTCGAGGCTCCGCTGGGAGACAGCAAGATCCATCAGGGAATCACCACCGACATCGGAGGAAACTGCGGTTACTCTCCGTTCCCGTTCTCTGACGAGGAATATGAGAGAAGGAAGAACACCCTCCGCTTCGGCTATCCTTTCTGGCAGAACATAGACGGTTTCTACGATGCTCTCAGAAAGAACACAATCGGCATCAACTACGGCAGTTACGTTGGCCACGGAGATATCCGCCACATCGTAGTCGGAGACAACGACGTGGCAGCCACTCCGGAGCAGCTCAAGATGATGTGCAAGATTCTGGACAAGCAGCTTGAGATGGGAGCTGTCGGCCTTTCATTCGGTCTGGAATACACGCCTGGTTCATACGGAAGGACCGAGGAGTTCATCGCCCTTCTGAAGGTTGTGGCCAAGCACGACGCCCTCTACGCCATCCACATGAGAAATGAGGACGATAGGGTGGAAGAGGCTATCGCTGAGGCAATTGAACTTGCAAGAAGGTCTGGGGCAAGACTTGAGATCTCTCACCTCAAGGCCCAGAACCAGAACAACTGGCACAAGGTTCCGAGCATGCTCAAACTCATCCACGATGCCGAGAAGAGCGGTATGGACATCCACTTTGACCGTTACCCTTACACAGCTTTCTCAACCGGTCTGGACTGCTTCATCCCTCTGGCTCAGAGACAGGGTTCTTCAAAGGAAATCCTTGCCAGACTCGAGAATCCTACCACCGAAAAGATCATCCGCGAATATGCTCTTGGAAGAGTCAAGAGGCTCGGCGGTCCTGAGTGCATCCTGATAGCAGCCTGCTTTGCTCCTGGCAACGAGAAATACACCGGCAAGTACCTCAACGAGTGCTGCAAGATTTCCGGCAAGGACGAGTGGGAGACCATCAAGTACCTGCTCCAGAGCGAGAAGCTTGACGTGAACATGGCCGGTTTTGCCATGAAGGAAGACAATCTGAGGACTCTCCTGAACGATCCACTGGCTATGGTAATTACAGACGGCAGCGTTTATTCTCCTAAGGGAAGGCTCGGAAAGGAAGCTCCGCATCCTCGTTCATACGGATCCTTCACCAACTACATCGGCAAGTACGTAAGAGACCAGAAGTTCTGCGACCTGCAGACTGCCATCTCCAAGTGTACCAGCGTTCCTGCCCATCAGCTCAAGCTCAAGGACAGGGGACTTCTCAAGGAAGGCTACTGCGCAGATGTCCTGGTTATCAACTACGATACCATTGCAGACGTTGCAACCTACGGTCAGCCTCACCAGTTCTCAACAGGTATCGACCACGTTTTCGTAAACGGTGTCCACACCCTCAAGAACGGTGAATACACTGGCTGCAAACTCGCCGGCGTAATCATCTAACAACCAGGCAACACATTAAAGAAACACTAAGAACAAAACTGGAGCGCTTCAATCAAAGTGCTCCTGTTTTATTATCTCATAGCCACCGCTTCTACTGCAAACATTGTCCGTGCTATATTCTGGCCTTTGAGAGCAAGCCGTTTTAATGGACTCTCTACAGAAAAACCAGTCTGCTTCAAAAGCACTGCCTGCTCCTCATATACAAGAAAGCCGTATGACTCTTTCAAAATCATGTCATCAACCCTGTTTGACGAAGGAAAGCAGTCTGGATTTTGTCGCCGATGAAGAATTGATGGAAAAAGCTTCATCCCGTCTGGATGAAACAACGCTCTAAGCAGCACAAGATCAGACATTGACTCTGGTGCAAATTCCACCAGCCATTCCCGCATCAGATCGGTTTCAAACCAAAGTGTATTCTCCGTTTCTCCTTTCTTGAACTTTCTGAGAATCTCTTCATCAAGCTCTCTCCATCCAGTCAGCATAGTATTCTGAAACCTGTCAAGTTCAGGGTACTCCAAAATGTGAATAATAATAGAACTGATATTGCTGTTGCCGCCAAGAAACTCAAGCCTGAAAGATCCCTTCTCTATTTCTTCGATCTTGATGTTTGTAATCTTCAAAGACAGCAGCACTTTTTCTGCCTCAGCGATTCCTCCTGAACCAGTTTCCAAGACTATATCATTCTCAGTCTCATAATAGTCTGTAAAACACTTGAAAGGCAGATTCCATTCAATGGGATTTACCTCTGTAATTGAAGTGCCAAACATCATCAGGGAATCTGTCAGGTGCCCATGTCCAGGACTCATCGCGATACCCTTTTCCCTAAAAGCTTTTTTCAAATCTAAGAGTATAACCCCACAAGCCACCATCTCAATATGACTTGCCATCCAGTTCAGCTCAGATGAAATCCGCGGTTCTATTATATGTTTATGTTTCCTAGTCATCTTTTGCCTCAATCAACAATCATTCAACTATAAGCTTTTCATTATAGCAATAGCAATAATAACAACGAAAATTATTATTATCCACCTTATTACTGTAGCCAAGCATCCGCCTGAATCCTCTGTTGCTTCTTTTGTTCTCTTGCTTTCCAGATACTGCGCCTTGCATTTTTCTGAGCAGAATATTCTTCCGAATGCCACACCTCCAAAAGATTTGTCTGAAACAAATCCGTTGTGTATTTCACGTCCGCACCAATTGCACTTCATAAATCTAAATAGTTTATAATAAAATGGTTATCGGCTTGCCTTTTGTGAGGCTACCTTTTGTACCTCAGGGTCTGGGTCTTTTAGAAATTGTTGAACATAATAATCTCCCTTTGCCACCGCCAGCCTCACTCTCGGGTCTGAATCATCCTTCAGTTTATCGATTCCGTATCCCCACTCGGCCATTCTGATCCTGTCCTCAACTTTAGGGGAATCCACCATCTTGTCCATGTCAGGGTAGGAGCCATATTGCTGATATTCATCAACCACCCTGCCATCATAGACAAACTTTTTCTGTTCAAGCTTTTTAATTCTTTCGTTGATCTTGATTGTATCCATATTTGTATTCATTGTTATTCTCTTTTTTTCAACCAGCGGTATATATACAATTCGAATGAGAATTTTAATGAACTGGCATTTTGGGCAGATTTTGAGCAAAAATCTTTCAAAATCCCCATCAGAAAGACCTTTATAGCGCTTGTAAAAACGCCAACGATTATTATCTTTGTAAAAACCATTTTTATGCCCTTAAAGTTTTATCTGGACAAGCGCAAAAACAAACACGGAGAGTCTCCAATCCGTGTTGTTTGGTCTTTTAATGGCGATCGTTACCAGACCACAATGGGTTTCAGCATTCCTCCTGAGTCTTGGAATGAAGAAGAATGCATTGTAACTCCTGCCGCATACAATCACAAGAAAACTCCTACTTATTTGATTAATGATATAATCAAGCAAATGAGGAAGGCTGTAAACTATGTTGAGAACTACGCTAGAAGCCAAAATGCGACTCTTACCAAACCAATTGTCAAAAAAGTTGTCTCTGATGTTCTATCTGCCGGTGGAAAATATCCATCAGACAAGGTTTCTGCTTGGCACACTATGCTCAGCGATATTTGCCTCAATGAGGACCGCTATTTTGAAGACCAAGAAGCCCACCAGTACAAGCTAATAGGTTTTGGCAAAAACTCTGAAACCAAAGAAGATGTTGTTGTTTATCAAGCCCTTCATGGATCTCGCCAAATTTGGGTATGCCCATATAAAATCTTCTTTAGCAGTTATATAGATAAAGATGGACTACTAGTGGAAAAGTTTATAGAAATTAGTCTTTAATATTAAAAAAAGGGTTTTATGTCTAAAAGATCGTACACTCAAAAAGAAATCGAAAAAAGTATTTTGGATATCCTGAAGGATCATACCAATATTTTGTATCAAAAGAATTTAATAGGATATAAGGGGAAAACAAAAGATACAAGTCGCTATTATTCAGAGGTTATTTCTGAAGTTCTATTGCAAAGAGAGAATTTAAAACACCTCTCAGAAATACCATCATTAACTAGAGAGAAATCGTATAGAATACCTAGTCACAAAGAACCTAAACTTCCATCGAAAGATTCAAATAGAATAGAAGAAAGAATCGCAATTCGCATGAAAACAGGTCATTTTAACTCCCCTGATTTCGGCAAAATTCTTGATTATCAAATACCGTTAAAGAATAAGCAAACCGATAAGAAAACTGGCAAAATAGATTTATTGTCTCAAAAAGAAAATATGATTTATTTGTTAGAATTAAAGAAAAAGGATAATACAAATGATGGGTTGTTAAAAAGTGTGTTGGAGATATTTACTTACAGCAAAATAGTTGATGCTAAAAAGCTAAAGAGAGATTTTGAGTTAAAATCTGATTGTAAATTATTACCAGCGATTCTTGTATTTCAGGGAAGCAGGCCATATAATGAGTATAAAAGTAATTCATTCCCACAACTTCACAAACTTATTGAAAAGCTTAAAGTTTCAATTTTCACTATTTCCGAAGAACAACTCAAACAAATGCCTGAATAATCATTAGTAAGTTAGAAGTGTTTTTGTTTTTTTACGGGCGATTTTATAAGCGCTATTGGAATGTTTCCTATGGCGCTTTTTTCATTTTTTAGGGGTTTATGTTTGTTTTTTCCCTCTTTTTCAAAATGCTAATTCGTATTGATATAATATGAGTTTACATTTTAGCAAGACAGCAAACCTGAATAAGATTCAGGAGGTCATTAGAGAAGGTTGTCAGCCATTGTATGGGCTGTTTAACAGAGAAGCTGTGGGTGAGATTCTTTCAAGTGCTGTTCTTGAGAATACTCCTTATAGAGGAGGAGTATCAAAGAGATCTCTCAGGATTAGGATTAAGCCTAAAGCTGAGGATAGGGGAGAAGATTTAGCAGGCATTTTTGGATTGGACGCTGAAGTATTTGGAAAGAAATATCTTGAGGCTATTTCGGGTGACGGACAGGAAGCCAGAAGAATACGCACTCTTCACTCATCCTCATTGTTGTGTTTGCTGTGTTTTTACGGAGTATCTGAAGATAGGCCTCTTGTTATTAAAATTGATGGAAGAGTAGTCAAATTCACATCATCGTCATTTGAGGTAAAGCTTCCTGTAGAGAAAGAAGAAAACGGAGAGAGTCGTCCGGCCAACATTGATATAGTGCTTGCCGGAAAAGATGAAAAGAGGGGAAAACCTGTAATGTTGTTTCTTGAGTCAAAGTTCTCAGAGTATCTGAGTTTGGGAAAATATGAAGGGATTTCTAACCGCGTGTATGAAAAGACTTATTCTCAGTTATGTAAAGGAGGATATCTTGATAGGATGGGGCTTAAGTTTGAGGAGAATCCCGAGAATCCTAGTTATTCCGTCTTGTCTTCCACTAATGGACGTACTCTTCATTATGCCAGTGGAATCAAGCAGATGGTGTCACATTTTCTAGGAGTGAAGAATATCGCTGAGGGAGAACAATATAAAGGAGTGGACATTTATCTCGGTGAAATACTCTACAAGTTTCCTGGTGCGATAGATAAAAGAAATCTAAAATTCCAAGACTACCGCTATTTGTATGAAATCTTGGCTGAGGGTCTAAATGAAATATCAGATTCTAAACTTAAAGTTGTGGAACAATGTTTTACCTATCAAGAAGTATTAAAGTCTTTCAATCTTAACCCTTCGGTTCGATTGTTCTATTTCCTTTAATGAACTAAAAATTTTGGTAATTATTACCAAGTTATGATAATTATTATATCTTTGTGAAAAGTCTTGGCATATGAAGGTAGAGGCAGATGGTGATTTGAAGGAACTGATGGAGACAGGCACGAATCGAAGGTATAAGAATATTGTCCTAAACAAGGAGCTATTCGATGGTTTTCATCGGGCTGTGGATAATATGAAGGCGGCCGAGAATGTTGAGGCTTTGAAGAATATAAGTTTTTTGCATTATGAAAAACTCAAATATGAGTTGTCTGGATTATCGTCAGTTAGACTCTCTAACCGATATGTTCACAGGCTCATATTCGAAGAAAAAGATGATTTGATAACATTGAAACTCATAGAAATAGACGACACGCATTATGGAAACAAAAAATGAAAAATTATACTTGCTGAATGATGTAGTTCCACTGTATGCTCTTCACCCAGGGGGTACGTTGCGGGAAGAATTAAGGGAAAGAAAGATAAAGCAGAAAGACTTTGCTCGTTCAATAGGAATGCAACCCTCACACTTGAGTGCTTTGATAAATGGAACTAGAAACATCACTCCAGCAATAGCTGCCAAGTTGGAGAAGGGGCTTGGTATCTCGGCAACTTTTTGGGTTAATCTCCAGAATAATTATAACATTGATCTAAAGCGGATTAAAGAAAGAGATGAAGCGGCGGGCAAGAAATCATCTGAAGCACAGGTTTCGGCAAAGCCTTATCCTGTCAAGCAATATCCAGTGAGAGCATTGGCAGATCCTGCCGGTCTGTCTTGTGAGGGGCAGACAAAGATTATGCTTACCGTGGGAAAATCTGATGTGGAATGGCTGGAGTTTCTGGCGGACAGGATGGGATGGGGGTTCAGGCAAGTCTGATGTCTGCCGTTCAAGATCTAGGACTTGTCGAAGGCAGAGACAATCTTGCTTACAAGAGGGTGGCGGACAATGTCTTCCACTCCGAAGTTGATTACAGCGATGCCCCGGATTTTGCCCAGCATCTTGATGCCTTTTTCAAGGCCTGAGTCTTCTTTGTTAGGAAGGTCTATCTGAGTCATGTCTCCGGTGACGATGAACTTGGAGTTGTTGCCCATACGGGTAAGGAACATCTTCAGCTGACCAAGAGAGGTGTTCTGGGCCTCGTCGAGGATTACAAAAGCGTTTTCCAGGGTCCTTCCTCTCATATAGGCAAGAGGTGCAATCTGGATAATGCCTTCTTCCATCAGCTCCTTGAGCTTTGAAGATGCGATCATGTCTCCCAGGGCATCGTACAGAGGCTGGAGATACGGGTCGAGTTTTTCCTTGAGGTCACCCGGCAGGAATCCGAGTCTTTCTCCGGCTTCCACGGCAGGTCTTGTAAGTATAAGACGGCGTACTTCTCTGTTCTGCAACGCTCTTACTGCCAGAGCAATGGCGGTGTAGGTCTTGCCGGTTCCGGCAGGTCCGAGGGCGAATACCAGATCGTGAGTCGCATAATCCTTTACAAGCTGTTTCTGGTGCTTGGTCCTGGCGGTTATGACCTTGCCGCCCTGTCCCATCACAATCATGTCCTTGTCGTTGATCTTGGGAACAGCCGCCTTGGTTTCTCCGGTTTTCTTGTCGGCTTTGGCAATAAAGATGCTGTCCACGTCATCAGTGTTCAGATGGCGTTTTTTCATCCTTATCTTGGTGAGGGCTTCAATGGCGTTCTGGAAGGTGTCCATATCCTTGTAGGAGCCTTTGAGCTTTATGGTACTGTCTCTTGCAGTTACCTTAAGATCAGGGAAATATGAGCACAGATGGTTGATAATCCTGTCGTTGATGCCATAGATGTCTATCGGGTCTATGTTCTGAAGCTGTATCTTTTTTTCAGGCATATAGTGTGTTTGTTATTCTTCTGTGTAAATTACTTTAATCAGGTCTTTTTTCACGATTTGCGGCCAGAATTCTGAAATTGCCTTGAAGCCTTCTTTCTGCAACGGGGTCTTTCCGCCGGCCTTGAAGTCTTCGCTTTGGAGGAATTCTTCAATCGGGACAACGGAGTAGTCTTCTGTGTACTGGCCTTTGCGGAAGCACCACAGATACTTC
This sequence comes from uncultured Bacteroidia bacterium, assembly GCA_902769525.1. Taxonomy (GTDB): domain Bacteria; phylum Bacteroidota; class Bacteroidia; order Bacteroidales; family UBA932; genus Egerieousia. The sequence continues at coordinate 21,956 of CACXPG010000012.1, read as the reverse complement.
CAGTTTGGCATGAGCATCTTGACCTGTCCGCTGAGGCGGTCTCTTGTAAACGAGAGAGTTATAAGCATTCCTGTGGAAGTCCAGCCGCTACGGCTCATGTTGGAGATGTAGTTGCCCATAGAGTAGAATATCATTCTCTCAACGCTGTCTTTTGCTACAGGTCCCTGATGCCTTTTCACATAGATGTAGCCTTCTTCAGGAACGTGCGGATGTCCGCCGACTATTGCATTCACGCCTTCTCTGAACATCATCTTCGCATATTGTTTCTGCTCGGCGACAGGTGCTAGCACGTATTCTATTCCCCAGTGCGGAAGCGCGATAATGATATCGGCTCCCATTGCCTTTGCCTGGCGGATGTGCTTCTTTATTTCCGTACTGTCTTGAAGATTGACATAGTACGGGTCCGGTATGGGGAGTCCGTTGGTGTCGTAGGTGTAGTTGAACATCGCGAACTTCATGCCCTTGAGTTCCACCAGTATTACAGATGCCGTGTCTGCCTGCTTTTTGTTGCGGTAGGCTCCTAACTTGGGCATATTCAGGTTCTCGTAAGCATCCAGGGTCTTTTTCAGTCCGCCTGCATTCTTGTCGCAGATGTGGTTGTTGGCCATTAGGAAAAGATCTATGCCGGCTCTCTTTGCTGCAGCTGCAATCTCCGGCGGAGCGGAAAAGCAAGGATATCCGGTATATGGTTTGGTCCCAACCGTAAACTCCATGTTGGCAACCATAAAGTCTGCCTTCTTGAAGTATGGCTCCAAGAACTTGAAGGCGTTAGTATAGTCATAGCTTCCGTCTTTCTGCTTTGCGGCGTCTATCTGCGCTCCGTGCTGCATCACATCTCCTATAAAGGAAATGGTAACTGTATCGCGATGATTGAAATAGTCAAAATCTCCCAGTGGCCTGGCTTTTGGCAGTGGACCCGGGTCTATCGTGTAAGGCCAAATAGAATACTCCCACTCCGTTTGCGCAAAGGCTCCGGTTGCCATTCCCAAGGCAACAGCCAATGTCAATATTCTTTTCAGTTTCATGACATAAAGATAATGCTATTCCTCCAACCAGCGCTCAAAACTCGGCGAAAAGAATTGTGATTTCGCTCCAAACTGCTTTTTTTTTGCTAGTTACGAAATTTTGCATATATTGCAAATGCAAACCGACAAAAACACAATACAATGAAAAGATTATTATTGCTTATGCTTTTGCTGGCTGCTGGAGTTCTATATGCTCAGAATGATATCTGTGAACTGAAGGAATATCCTAAGTACAAAGGAAAAGTATACCAGCAAGCTGTCTATGACTATATTCAATACGAGTTCCGAAATTCAAATGACAGCCGGTTGTATAGGGAATATCACCCTGTCATCAGTTTTTCATTCAACGAGGATGGTTCTTTGAAAAAAGCGGAGGTTTTACAGACATCTGGAAGCAATACCGTTGACAGAGAAATATTGAACCGGTGCAAGATTTTTACCCGCAAGAAATATATGGAGCCAGGCTATTCAGAGGAAGGCCCGGTCCCTTGTACGGTGGCGGTTCAGTTTGATTTCCGATGGATTACTCCTTGGGACTTCAAATATCCTCAAAACACCGATATGGGCTATCGTGAATACTATCATATGGGGTATTGGAATCCTACCTATCGCCAATATGGCACGAATAGTTATGCGGGATACTACAATCCGAGCAATAATTACCACCATCGATAATAGCCAGTCTGATTTCTTCTATTTTTAATTGAACCAGTTAATACCCCCGGAAACCTGCAGTGATCCGGGGGTTGTTATGTGTGTCTGATATTGCGAACGAAGGCAATAATTGTTAAATTTGTCCGATTTATGCATTGTATGAATATGAACAAGAGATTGCTAATAGTTTTAGCTCTTGCAGTTGTCCTCGCCAGTGGCTGTGACTGGATTAGGGCGAAGCTGGATATGCCTACTTCTGAGGACATTGCAAGGAAAAAGGAGATGATAGCCCAGAAGGAGGCGGAGAAGGTTGTGCTTGCCCAAGCCGCAAAAGCGGATTCTTTGCAGGTGGCCGACAGCGTGTCCGCTACTGCAGAGAATGTGCAGGGTACTTCAGTTGAGCCTTCTGCCGCAAAGCCAGATGCAACTGCTGCTGAAAAGCCGTCGCAGAGCAATAATGCAGATTCAGGCCTGCAGCTTACTCCAAGATCAAATCTGGACAAGACCTATTACATAATTGTGGGAGCTTTCAAGACGGACCAGCTGGTTTCCAGAAGCCTCAAGGATAATGAAGGCATACTGGAGGCACCGTTCGCTTTTGAGGGCAACGGGCTCAAGTATGTGGCTATCGGAGGATATGAGACTCTGGAGGAAGCCCGCAAGGCACTGTATATAGCCCATCAGAAGTCCCCTGAAGCCTGGGTTTACAAGAAGAAATAATCGTTGAATAAAGTAATAATTATCAAGATATTAGATTTATGAAGACAACAGCTTATACTCAGAAACACATTGAACTGGGAGCAAAGATGACTCCGTTCGCAGGTTTCAACATGCCACTGGAATACACAGGTATCAGGGCAGAACATCTGGCCGTAAGGCAGAGCGTGGGAGTTTTTGACGTTTCCCACATGGGAGAGTTTACCGTTAAGGGCCCTAACGCGCTCAAGTTCATCCAGTATGTAACCAGCAACGACGCTTCCGTACTTTTCCCTGGCAAGGTTCAGTATTCCTGCCTGCCTAACGGAAAGGGCGGTATCGTTGACGACCTTCTGGTTTACTGCATCAATCCTGAAAGCTATATGCTGGTTCCTAATGCAGCCAACATAGACAAGGATTTTGCACACCTGTGCCAGTATGCCCCTAAGTTCGGCCTGACTCCGGGAGTTGATTTCTGCAACATTTCAGACCAGATCAGCCAGCTGGCGGTTCAGGGTCCTAACGCGATGAAAGTTATGCAGAAGCTCTGCAAGGAGGATGTTCTGGGAATGGAATACTATACTTTCAAGATTCTGGAAGTTGCCGGATGCAAGGATGTAATCCTTTCAACCACAGGATATACCGGAGCCGGCGGATGCGAGGTCTATATGAAGAACGAGGATGCGATCAAGGTATTTGACGCCATCTTTGAGGCAGGAAAGGAATATGACATCGTTCCTGCAGGACTGGGTTGCCGCGACACTCTCCGTCTGGAGATGGGCTTCTGCCTCTACGGTAACGACATCGACGACGACCACTCTCCACTGGAGGCAAACCTTGGCTGGATCACCAAGTTCAACGATGTAAAGGGAGACTTTGTGGACAGAGACTATATGCTCAAGCAGAAGGCTGAGGGCCTGAAGAGAAGACTCTGCGGCTTCGAGCTGATAGACAGAGGCGTTCCTCGCCACGGATATGAGATCTGCAACGCGGAAGGCAGGGTTATCGGCAACGTTACCAGCGGCAGCCTGACTCCTTGCTGCGCCCGCCCTATTGGAATGGGTTATGTGGAGGCTCCTCTGTACAAGCTTGACACTGAGATTTATATCAAGGTCCGCGACAGGCTTTTGAAAGCTGTCGTAGTAAGACCTCCGTTCTACAAGGGATAATTGTTTGAAGGATGAGCCATATCGGAAAAGTTTTGGTCTGCATTGCCTGCATTCTGTTTGCGGGCAGTGCTGACTTTGCATATAGCCAGAACATCGGGGGAAACCGGCCCGAGACTCAGCGGCATCTCGAGGATTCTCTTAAGCGTCAGGTTGCTTTCCTTGCATCTGAGAACCTGAAAGGCCGCAAGGCCGGAAGTCCTGAAGAAAAGCAGGCTGCAAAATACATCTATGACTTTATGCAGAGCATTGGAACCATTATGCTCTCGCCTGAAGACGGGGACGATTTCGGCATGGCTAATCCTGTTACCGGAGACACTCTCTATTCGAGGAACATAGTGGGATTTATCCCTGGCTATGACCCGGCCCTCAAGGGAGAGTTCATCGTTCTGGGGACACAGATGGACGGTCCAGGCTACGAGAGGCTGACTGTAAACGGTGTGCCTCGCCAGAGAATCTTTCCGGGAGCATACTCCAACGCCAGCGGAGAGGCTGTTCTTATGCAGGTTGCAAAGATGATCGCCGAGAACAAGTTCATGTTCAGAAGAAGCGTGCTGTTCTGCTTTTTCGGGTCTGGAAACCTGTCACAGGCCGGAAGCTGGTATTTCCTGAACCGCTCCTTCAAGGACGTGGACAAGATAAAGTTCATGGTGGATGTCAATACAGTGGGCAGAGACAGCGGGCCTAACCAGTTCCAGGCATTCATCGGTCTTCCTGACAAGCATATTCTCAAGGATATCTTCACCGTGTCCGGGCAGCCGTTTTCTCTGAGCGTTAAAATCGCGGAGAGGGAACCAGTGCCTGCTGACTACAGAAGTTTCCACTCGGCCGACATTCCTTTCACTCTGTTCACCACGGGAGACAACAGCATAAGAGGAACCATACACGACACCCCGGACCAGCTTGACTATCTGCAGCTTTCGCAGATAGTGGAATTCGTTTACTCGTATTCTCTGATTCTTTCTTCCAAGGACAGCTTTGAAAAACAGGATGAGGAAGAAGAAAATGCCGACCGCGTTTACAGCCAGATAGAGGTTGACAAGCGGGCTGCTTTCTTAAAGGGAGACGAGAGGACGTTCCTCAAGGACTGGGTATATCATTATGTCAAGTATCCGGACAGTGCAATCGCTTCACGCACAGAAGGAACAGAGGTGGCTGAATTTGTGGTGGACAAGACCGGCAAGGTCAGGGACATCAAGATAACCACCAGCCTCAGCGATGATATTGACAAGGAAGTGCTGAAGGTTATCAAGGCGTCACCGAAGTGGACTCCGGCAGAAATAAACGGAAAGAAAGTGCCTGTGAGAATCTCGATTGCAATCGAGTTCAAGCTGGCTCAAGGTTCAAAATTTGGAATAAACAAATAGACAGATAGAGATGGATTACAAGTTCAATGAAATTGAAGCCAAATGGCAGAAGTTCTGGGCGGAGAACAAGACATTCTCGGCCCTTACAGATTCTTCAAAGCCTAAGTATTATGTGCTGGACATGTTTCCTTATCCTTCGGGAGCGGGACTTCACGTAGGTCATCCGCTAGGATACATTGCCAGCGACATTTATTCCAGATACAAAAGACTGAAGGGCTTCAATGTGCTGCATCCTATGGGATATGACGCTTTCGGCCTTCCTGCCGAGCAGTATGCCATCCAGACCGGACAGCATCCGAGAATCACCACTTTCCAGAACATAGACCGCTATCGCAGCCAGCTGGACAGGATAGGATTCTCCTTTGACTGGGACCGCGAGGTGAGAACCTGTGATCCGAAGTATTACAAGTGGACCCAGTGGGCATTCCTGAAAATGTTCGACAGCTGGTACAACACCGAGACCGATTCCGCCGAGCCGATATCCGAACTTGTGGCCCGTTTTGAAGAGGCCGGCAACAAGAACGTCAAGGCCGCCTGCGGCTCTGTTCCAGAGTTTGACGCCGAGCAGTGGAAGGGCTTTTCCGAGAAGGAGAAGGCCGATATTCTGATGCAGTACAGGATTGCATATCAGGGAGAAACATCGGTTAACTGGTGCCCTGCGCTGGGAACTGTGCTGGCTAATGACGAGGTGAAGGAGGGGCTTTCTGTACGCGGAGGCTACCCTGTGGAACAGAAAAAGATGAAGCAGTGGCAGCTGAGGGTTTCGGCATACGCCGGAAGGCTGCTGGATGATCTGGAGAGCCTTGAGTGGAGCGATGCCCTGAAGGAAATGCAGCGTAACTGGATTGGCCGTTCCTACGGAGCGCAGATGGTGTTCAAGGTTATCAACCCGGATCCTGCAGACGGCAGCAAGTTCGACCAGACTTACGATATGGAAATCTTCACCACCCGTGCCGATACCGTTTTCGGCGTGACTTTCATGGTGGTTGCTCCGGAAAGCGACTGGGTAGAGAAACTCACCACAGCATCCCAGAAAGAGGCCGTGGATGAATACATCAAGCAGGTGAAGAAGAAGACCGAGAGGGAGAGAATCGCCGAGACAAAAACTGTAACCGGAGTATTCTCAGGCTCTTGGGCCGTTAATCCGTTCACTCAGGAAAAGGTTCCTGTATGGATTGCGGAGTATGTTCTGGCCGGTTACGGAACTGGAGCGATTATGGCGGTTCCTGCTCACGACAGCAGAGACTATGCCTTTGCCAAGAAGTTCGGCCTGAAGATAGTTCCTCTGATTGAGGGCTGCGATGTTTCAGAAGAAAGCTTTGACGCCAAGGAAGGTGTCATGATAAACAGCGGATTCCTCACAGGCAAGACCGTGAAGGAGGCAATACCTGCTGCAATAGAGGAAGTGGAAAGACTGGGAATAGGACACCGCACAGTCAATTACCGTCTCCGCGATGCCATCTTCTCCCGTCAGAGATACTGGGGAGAGCCGTTCCCGATCTACTACAAGGACGGAATAGCGACTCCGGTTCCAGAGAGTGAGCTCCCTCTGGAACTTCCGGAGATAGAGACCTACAAGCCGGCCGAGAACGGAGAGCCGCCTCTGGCCAGGGCCAAGGACTGGACCTATAACGGATATCCTCTGGAAAAGAGCACTATGCCTGGCTTTGCAGGCAGCAGCGCCTACTATCTCAGATATATGGATCCGGATAACGACACTGCACTGGTAAGCTCAGAGGCAGACCGCTACTGGCAGGACGTTGACCTGTATGTAGGCGGAACCGAACACGCTACCGGCCACCTGATATATTCCCGATTCTGGAACAAGTTCCTCTACGACCTGGGATATGTCTGCAAGAAAGAGCCTTTCAAGAAGCTCGTTAACCAGGGCATGATCCAGGGAAGAAGCAATTTCGTATATAGAGTAAAGAATACAAACACCTTTGTATCCTGCGGCCTGAAAGACAATTACGACACTACGGAAATCCACGTGGACGTGAATATCGTCTACAATGACCGTCTGGATATCGAGGCGTTCAAGAAATGGAGACCTGAGTTCGAGACTGCCGAGTTCATTCTGGAAGACGGCGAGTATATCTGCGGATGGGCCATCGAGAAGATGTCAAAGTCTATGTTCAATGTGGTCAATCCGGACAGCATCTGCGACAACTATGGAGCAGACACACTCCGCCTGTACGAGATGTTCCTCGGCCCTGTGGAGATGTCCAAGCCTTGGGACACCAAGGGAATAGACGGCGTTCACAGATTCCTCAAGAAATTCTGGAGACTGTTCTTCGGCGGCGGGGAAGGCCTCGGCGATTTCTGCCTGTCTGACGACGAGCCGACTCCTGCCGAGCTGAAAGTCCTTCACAAGCTGATCAACAAGGTGGAGACTGACATCGAGACATTCTCCTACAACACTTCAGTTTCGGCGTTTATGGTGGCAGTGAACGAGCTGGGAGCCCTCAAGTGCAACAAGCGCAAGATACTGGTTCCTATGATTGTTCTGCTGAGTCCGTTTGCCCCTCACATCGCTGAGGAACTGTGGCAGCTGAGCGGACACACAGAGAGCGTTTCGTTTGCCGACTTCCCTCTGTATCACGAGGAGTATACAAGAGAGGACAGCTTTGACTATCCGGTATCGTTCAACGGAAAAACCAGGTTCAAGCTCTCTCTTCCTAAGTCTTTGGACAAGAATGAGGTGGAGAAAGCGGTTCTGGCAGCCCCTGAGACAGCCAAGTATCTGACAGGTCCTGTCAAGAAAGTAATTGTGGTTCCGGGAAGAATAATCAACATAGTGGTATAATATGCTGGCGGAAAAGAAAAAGGTTTCCGTCAGGAAACTGATTTTGGACTATATACTAATCACGATAGGAGTGCTTCTGTACACGTTCTCCTGGCAGGCGTTCGTAGTGCCGACCGGGATTTCCGGCGGAGGGCTTGTAGGTCTTTGCACGGTGCTCAACTACGCTACGGGGATTCCTATCCCGGTGTTCTTCGGAACAATAAACGCGGCCTTGCTGGTGATTGGCACTATAGTTCTCGGGCGAGGATTCGGTTTCAAGACCATCTACAGCATTATCCTGTCCACAGTTTTCTTTGCCATCCTTCCAAACATCCAGTGGATTTACGATATCGGGATGAACACCATACCGGTAGACAGCCCGCAGGCATCGCTGAGGTATCTGGTTAACCCGATTATAGGCGGATTCCTTTGCGCGGCAGGCATTGCCTTGATTTTCAAGCGCAACGGCAGCACCGGCGGAACCGATATCCTGGCTCTGATCATAAACAAGTACAAGGACATTTCTCCGGGAAAGGTCTTTATGTACAGCGATTTCTGCATAGTGGCCTCTATCATTTTGCTTCCGGAAAAGCACTTGAGCGACGTGATTTTCGGTTACATCTTTACCATAGCTTTCTCTTATATGGTGGACCTTATCCTTACCGGAAGCGAACAGAGCGTTCAGGTTATCATCTTCTCGCATAAATACCAGGAAGTGGCAGACGCTCTGATGTACGAGCAGAACCGAGGAGTTACCGCGCTTGATTCTGTGGGCTGGTATTCCAAGCAGCAGAGCAAGGTGCTGATAGTGGTAGCCAGAAAGCATCAGCTCAAGGACATCACCCAGGCGGTCAAGGCTGTAGACCCGAAGGCCTTCATCTCCGTGTCCAACGTGGCGGCGGTTTACGGGCTGGGCTTTGCGGAAATCAAGGGAAGTGCAAAAAAGAAAAGCCAGGAGAACCGTCTCAAGAGGCTTCTCAAATGGATAGACAGTTAAAACGATATGACTACTAAAAAGATTTTTTCTGTTGCAAAGGAGTATATCATCATTACCTTTGGCCTTCTGTGCTATGTCCTCGGGTGGTGCATCTTTCTGATTCCCAACAACCTTGTTGGCGGCGGCGTGTCCGGTATAGCGTCGATTATCCTCTATGCTTTCGGAGTGCCTATTTCAGTTACTTACTTTTCCATCAACATCGTTTTGCTGCTGATAGCCCTCAAGGTACTGGGCAAGGGATTCGGCATAAAGACCGTATATGCGATAATCGCGGCGACTCTTTTCTTCCAGTTTGTCCCTCAGTTCCTTCCACAGGACTTTATCAATGAAATAGCCATCTCCAACGGAAAGCTGATCTCAGCGATTTTCGGCGGAGTGCTCAGCGGTCTTGGAATTGGAATCAGCTTCTCCCAGGGCGGAAGCACGGGCGGAACAGACATCGTGGCCCTGATGGTTGCCAAGTACCATAACATAGCTCCTGGCAGGATGATTCTCTATATGGACCTTGTAATCATCGCCAGTTCGCTTCTGATTCCGGCCAAGCAGATTACGGACGCTGCCGGCAACATTACCACAGAAACCTGGGGAATGAGACTGGCTACGGTGCTCTACGGCTATATGCTCATAGCCTCCTGTTCGCAGATTGTGGATATGATGGTGGCAGGCAGCCGGCAGAGCGTGCAGGTCTACATCTTCTCCAGAGAATATGAAAAGATTGCCGACAGGATTACCACCGAGATGGGCCGCGGCGTTACGGTTCTTACAGGCAAAGGCTGGTACACCCGTAGCGAGAACAAGATGCTTCTGGTGATAATCCACAAGACAGAGACCGGAAGCATTCATTCTCTGATAAAGGAAATAGACAGGGAGGCGTTTATCTCGATGGCTCCGGTGACCGGAGTCTGGGGCAGGGGATTCCAGCAGATTTCAGTGAAGTAGGATGTTTTGTACAATCGTGGAATCGTATCTTGATACAATCTTGTAATTAGCAAATTATCAGCGTATTGTTTTTGTTCTAAAGAGCACCTGATAGGTGCTCTTCTATTTTTGTGTTTTTTCTAAAACACAGTGATATGAACATTATTGCAAAAACAAAAAAAATGATTGGAAAAATCTTCACGAAGAAGAGCAAAAATGCAGAATTGTCAAGACCACCACAGGACACTCCAGACTTGTCCATTGATCCGTCACTTCCCGTAAAAGAGTATTCGTTTAAGGACGTGGAGCCGTCTTTCCTCTATGAAAGCGGAGAGGTGCTGGAGATAGCGGAGCGGCTGCTTCAGCATCTGGAAAGAGCAAAGCCGTTTCTGAATCCAAAACTGAAACTTGGAGATCTGGCAGAAGATCTGAACACCAACCGCAACTATCTTTCCCGGACCATCAACGGCTATCTGAGAATCAATTTCAGCCAGCTTTGCAACTACTTCAGGGTGAGGGAGGCGTGTATGGTTTTTCTGCGCAATCCCGATATAGGGAACAAAGACTGGATGAGGCTGTCGGGATTCAGTTCCGTGTCATCTTTTGCCGGCTGCTTCAGCAACTACACCGGACTTTCTCCTGCAAAATGGCAGCGGGAGGTGCTGCAGAGAATAAAGAACAAGGAATACTTGTCTGCAGATGACTACATCAAAGATTTCAAAACCACTTTATATCGTTGAAAGAGAGTATGAACAGTTTTATCGCAAAGGCAGTGGGCCTGGCAAGGAGGATTGTGCCTTCAGGGCGTTGTGCAATTGGCCCGAAAGCAGATCTTGAAGGAGTCCTGGAATATCCCGAATGTGGTGTTTCCGCTCCCAAAAGCAAGACTCTGGCAGATTTGTACGGGAGACTGGAAAGGTGTATAGAAGACCAGAAGCTGTATCTGGATCCATACATCAGTCTTTCCCAGGTAGCCAGAATCGTGGGCAGCAACCGCACTTACATATCTAATATTCTCGCCGTCAAGCGGGGCTACAAGTACTACATGAATGAATTCCGCCTGAAGCATATTGCTCTCAGGCTAAGCGAGGCCGGCATCAGGAACGGGGAGGGCATGCTGTCCGAGGATGAAGACATAGTTCCTCCTTCAGTGCTCTCGTCGATTGTGCTGACAAGCGGATTTGCCGATATGCGCACTTTCCGCCGCGCTCTTGCCTGCTCGGGCGGGAAATGGGCGGAAATGATTAGAGGAAAAACTTATTGACCTTTGTAAGTACTTGAGGGAGAGCAAATACAACCACCCTGTCGTAAGGGTTGATCTGGGTGTTAGGGCTTGCTATGATGCTTTCCTCTCCTCTGATGACGCCGCCGATAACGGCTTCTTTCGGGAACTTCAGGTCCTTGACCGGAGCCTTGGTTATGGCGCTGTCAGGATTTGCTATGAACTCCAGCACCTCGGCGTCCGAGCCGTTGAGGCATTTGATGGAGCGTACCTTGTTGCTGAGGGTGAAACGGAATATTCTGCCTGCCGTCACAAGTTTCTTGTTGATGACGGCGTCTATTCCCATATCCTCGGCCAGCTTGATGTATTCTATGTTCTCCACCTCAGCGATGACCTTTGGAACTCCCATGTTCTTTACAGCCACACAGGAGAGGATGTTGGTTTCGCTGGATGAAGTCACAGCCACAAAGGCATCGTATCCGCCGGCGTCCTCGTCCACCAGCAGGTCTGTGTTGCGGGCGTCGCCGTTTATGACCACAATGTCCGGAAGCTCTTCGGCCAGATACTCGCATCTTTCTTTGCGGGCTTCAACCACCTTGATGTGCTCAACTTTGCCCACCATCTTGCGGCAGAGCATCTCGGCGATTCTGCCGCCGCCAACAACCATCAGGTTCTTGACGTCTATTTCATACTTGCCGGAGTGTCCGATCAGTTCCGTAAGGCCTTCTTTCTTGCTTACCATAAATACCAGGTCTCCCTGGATGAACTTTGTGTCAGCGTCAGGGATTATGGTCTGGTTTCCTCGGGCGACGGCAACCGGCTTGTAAGGCTTGCTTTCAGGATTGCCTTTGCTCAGGATGTTGAGAGTCTTGCCGATAAGCGGAGCGCCTTCGTCCAGGCGGAACACTGCCATCTGGAGCTTTCCTCTGGCAAAGTCCATGAACTCGCTGGTTCCGGTCTCTTTCAGAAGGTCGATGATTTCGTATGCCGCCATTTTCTCCGGATAGAACAGAAGGTCTATACCCAGTTCGGTGAATATGAGCTTGTTGTCGTGCTCCATGTATTCATCGTTGTTGATTCTGGCGGTAACTTTCTTGGCGCCCATCTTCTTTGCCAGAGCGGCAGAGATGATATTGGTGTTCTGTGTCTGTGCGGGACCTACAGCTATGAACAGGTCTGCCTTTGAAACGCCGGCTTGCTTGAGTACAGGGATGGAAGTAGGGTCTCCATGAACCGTAACGACATCGGCGAGTTCGGCCAGCTTGTCGAGCTTGTCCTCGTCGTTTTCAATAATCGTTATGTCATTGGCCTCTCGGCTTAGCATTTTGGCCAGGTGGCTTCCCACTTCTCCGGCTCCGGCAATAATTATCTTCATACCAGTTCTCAGTATATAACCATACAAAGATAAATAAAGAATGTGGTTAAAGTCTTTTTAATTGATTATTTTTGAAGGTTGTTTTATTATGAGCGCAAGATTTTTTGACATAGCCGGATATGCTGTCTCCCTTTCACTGGAAGACACTGTCCTGTGGGAGAGACTCTCCAACATGGCTCCGTTCGAGTGCGGGCCGTCTTCAGACATAGTGCTGGATGCCAGGCAGGTTTCCTGCATCGCAGAGAAGGAGCCGGAGCCACTGCTCGTGTCTGCTGATGAGGGTTTCCCAAGAATAACCATTGGCAAGACCGTTTCAGGAAAATGGTTTTTCACGATGGCTCCGCTTCACAACCGGCCGACCAGCTGCATCTGCACTGCTTCGGAGGATTTCTCCACAGCGGAATTCCAGATTATAGACACTCACAGTTCCATCTTCTCCATAAACAACGTGATGATGCTTTTGTATGCCCTCAGGACGGCTCCTCTGGGCTGCCTGGAAGTTCACGCATCCGTGATTATGAAAGAAGGAAGAGCCGTGGCCTTCTTGGGCAAGAGCGGAACCGGGAAAAGCACCCATACCCGCCTGTGGCAGGAGAATATTCCCGAGTGCGAACTGCTCAACGACGACAATCCTGTTGTCAGGTGCCATGCGGACGGAAGGATTTTGATTTACGGGTCTCCATGGAGCGGCAAGACACCTTGCTACAAGAAGATAGCTGTTCCGCTGGCCGCGATAGTAAGGCTCAGCCAGGCCCCGTACAACAAGATAGAAAGGCTGAACGGGCTTCAGGCCTATGCTTGCCTGTATCCGTCTGTTTCCGCCTACCGTCCGGAGAGAAAAGTTGCCGACGGCATCCACGATTCTCTTTCCAGAGTGGCTGCAGCCGTTCCTTGTTTCCACCTGGAGTGCCTTCCTGACGCCGACGCGGCAAAGTTGAGTTGCAAGACCATTTATGGATAGGAAAACAGTACCGAACGATATTCTGATTCCTCAGGTGGGACAGCTGCTCTCAGAGGGCCGGGAAGTGGAATTCAGGCCAAAGGGAGTGAGTATGCTGCCGTTTATCCGGCCCGACAGAGACAATGTGGTGCTGAAAAAACGGGAAACAGTGTCAGTTGGAGACATTGTTCTGGCCGATCTGGGAGGAAAGTATGTTCTTCACCGGGTGATCAGGGAAGATGGAGACCGGCTGACCCTGATGGGAGACGGCAACATAAAGGGGACGGAGAGCTGCGCCAGAAAAGACATTCTGGGAACGGTGGTCTGCATAATGAAAAAAGGCAGAAAGCCAGTTGTTCCAGGCAAGGGAAAGCTCTGGAGAACACTGCTTCCGTTCCGCAGATACATCCTCGCGTTTTACAAGAGGGTGCTGATGTAGTCATATAGTAGTTTTATCGCGACAATAAAAATTTGACAGATATGAGAATCAAGAAAGGTTTCGTGCTCAGGGAGCTTCTGGGAGAACATGTGATAACCGGAGAAGGAGTGGAGAGAGTGAATTTCAACAAGATAATCTCTCTGAACTCCACTGCCGCCTATCTTTGGGAGAGCGTCAAGGATGCTGACTTTACCGCTGAAAGTCTTGCTGACTTGCTCACAGAAAAGTATGAGGTTTCTAAAGAAAGGGCTCTTGAAGACAGCCAGGCTCTCATTGATGCCTGGAAAGAAGCGGAGCTTATAGAAGACTAGGATGAAAAGCATCGGTTACTGCCTGCGTTCTGCACTTAAGCTAAGCCGTCCCGCAAGATGGCGGATACTGGTCAGTTTCCTTATAGGACTGGTCCAGATTGCCGCTTCTTTGTTCTTTGTGTGGATAAGCAAGGCTCTGGTAGACATAGCCACCAAAGACCGGGAAGGTTCAATCTGGCTCTATGTGGGGATTATGGCCGGAGTGATGGCTCTCCAGATAATCCTGAGGCTGTTTGCGGCCTGGTGGGAGAAGATGAATATGGTCAAGACCCAGAATCTTCTCAGGCGTAACCATTTTGCACATATCCTGAACACTCGCTGGATAGGGAAGGAAATCTATCACAGCGCAGATGTTGTAAACCGTCTGGAGGAAGACATCAGGGTAATCACGGAGCTACTCTGCGTCAAGATACCTGACATCGCGATAACCGTATGCCAGCTGGTGGCCGCCTCTGTCTATGCGGTCATTCTGGCTCCGGGCCTCATCTGGATGGTGATAGTCCTGATGATTGTGGCTATCATAGGTTCCAGGATGTATTTCCGCAAACTCAGGAGCCTTACCAACGACATCCGCCGCAAAGACAGCCAGGCCCAGCAGGTTTTTCAGGACAACCTCAGGCTGAGGTCTCTGGTGCTGATGCTCTTCGGCCCGTCCAAGGTGATTGGCAGGCTGGACGGCATTCAGGACGACATTGAGCATCTTACCCGCAAACGTCTTTTCTACAATATGATAGCCAGAGGCTTTATGTCCTTCGGCTTTATGGGCGGATATGCCGCCGCCTTCTTCTGGGGAGTTTTCGGAATCAATTCAGGAACCGTGACTTACGGCATGATGACTGCCATGCTCCAGCTGGTAGGGCAGGTTCAGAGGCCTATATCCGACATTGGACGGGCCATTCCGGCATTCATACACGCCGTAACCTCCATCGAGAGGCTTTCTGAAATCACAGAACTTGAACTGGAGAAGGCCGACAGGCAGATAGTGTTTGAAGGCGCCCCTTCAATAAAACTTGAGAACATAGGCTTCAGCTACCCGGACGGGAACGAGAGAGTTCTCAGCGATTTCAACTACGATTTTCCTTCCGGCAGCCTGACTGCAGTTATGGGCGCCACCGGTGCCGGAAAGAGCACCCTCCTGAAGATTGTAATGGGCCTTCTTCACCCGACCTGCGGCTCGGCGACCATGACAGGAAAAATCGGTTCAGAAGAAAAGATTCTGGAGATATCTGCATCTACAAGAGAAAACTTCACATACGTTCCGCAGGGCAACACCCTGCTTTCCGGCAGCATCAAAGACAATCTCCTTCTTGTTGACCCGCAGGCAACTGACGAGGATATGAAGAAGGTGCTCTCTGTGGCTGAGGCGGATTTCGTGTTCTCTTTGCCTAAGGGGATTGACACACCTTGCGGAGAAGACGGAAGCGGTCTTTCAGAGGGCCAGTGCCAGAGGATTGCCATTGCAAGGGCTCTTCTCAAGAAGGGCGGTGTGCTGATGCTGGACGAGGCCACTTCTGCTCTCGACAGCAAGACCGAACACCGTCTGCTGGAAAAACTCTGCAGCACTTATCGCGGAGAAAAGACCATAATTTTCATTTCCCACAGAGAAGCCGTGGCTGAGTTTGCCGACAGTATCCTGAAGTTCTAGGATGAAGCGTGTGGTTTTCCATATAGACGTGAACTCAGCTTTCCTGAGCTGGACAGCCATTAAAATCCTGAATGAGGGCGGAACTCAGGACATCCGCACCGTTCCTTCCGTTGTCAGCGGAGACCCTTCGGACAGAAGAAGCATCATTACCGCCGCTTCCATCCCCGCAAAGAAACTTGGCATAAAAGCAGCCACGCCGGTGTCAATGGCCCTGAGGACATTTCCGAATCTTGTAATCGTGAGAGGGGACTTTGACTGGTACCGCAAATGCTCAAAAGGTTTCATAGCCATCTGCCGCAGTTACAGTCCCGTGCTTGAGCAGTTTTCCATAGACGAATGCTTCCTGGATATGACATTCCGCCTTTTCGGAAAGGATCCCGTAAGCGTTGCAACTGCCCTCAAGGACGAGATCAAGGCCAAACTTGGTTTTACGGTCAATGTGGGAGTCGGGTCCAACAAGCTGCTGGCCAAGATGGCATCTGACTTTGAGAAGCCGGACAAGGTCCACACTCTGTGGACGGAAGAAGTCCGGGAAAAGATGTGGCCTCTGGGAGTCAGGGACCTTCTCTGGGTTGGCAGGAAAACCGAGGAAAAACTGCTTTCCTACGGCATCCGGACAATCGGTCAACTGGCTCAGACTGATATATCCTATCTTAGGCGCATTGTAGGGGAAAGGGGAGCACTCCAGCTTCACGAAACTTCAAACGGTATAGATAATTCACCTGTCGAGACCGAGCATCCCGATGCAAAGAGCTACAGCGCCGAGCGTACTTTCCCGAAAGACCTTTCGGAGCCAAAGGACATAGACAGGGCTCTTTTCAAGGTAGCCTGCATAGTGTGCCATAGAATCAGAAAAGACAAGGTCAAGGCCTCTACCGTCTCCATATTCATCAAGTTCACCGATTTCTCCACTTTGCAGAAGCAGAGCTCACTTCCACAGCCAACAGACATTACGGCCCTGATACTGAACGCAGCAAGGGGTCTTCTGACAGAGATCTGGGACGGGGAGCGTCCTCTGAGGCAGGTTGGCCTTGGCCTTTCCAAGCTCTCCAGAGACGTTGCCGAGCAGATGAGTCTGTTTGAAGACCCCAAGCTTGACTTTTACCGTAAGTGGGATGAAAACTACGATAAGGAGAACAGCAAGTAGTATTTACCTGGATATCTCCTTGAGGGCTTTTTCTACCTCCTTGTCTGCGTTTTTCTTGATCTGTTCCTGTACCTTTGGGTCTGACAGCATCTTTTCAGCTTCTGCCATAGAATCGTCCAGGTTCTTCTGCAGACCCTTGTAAATCTGCACGCGGGCTTTGCAAGGAATGGCGTCACCGTTTACCTTCTTGTCTTTTCTTTCCATTGAGCAACGGTAGAACACACCGTCCTTGACATAGGACCATCCGTACATTCCGGTATAGAATTCCACTCCAAAGAGACTTCCGCCCTTGCCGTCCTCTATCATCTTGTCAAAGTCCTTCTCCTTTGAAGCCTCTTCCAGGGTGTTCTTCTCCTCAAATCCGTAGACGTTGATACCGTTGTCCGCAATCTTCTTTGTCGCATCGTAAACCTTGCGCACATACTTGATGTACTCGTCTTTGGAGAGTTCTCCTTCTGCAATTGCAAACGTAGCGGTAGCCACGTGTCCGTCATCTCCGTAGAAGTCATACTTGCCTGCTTCTCCAAGGGCATAATCCGGAGTAATGTCAGAAAAGTTTATTCCATAGTTCTTCCTGAAGCAGAATTCAGCGGCTTCCTTGCTGTCCTTGGATCCTGTGAACACATCATTTTCTGAAGGTGCTGCCTTTTCTTCCACAGCAGCTTCAGGGCCGGAAGAATTCTTTTTTCCGCCACAGGCTGCTATCATCATCGCTGAGGCAGCAACCAGCATAATAAGATAAATCCTTTTCATATAGTTTATAGTTACTTCTTGATAAACTCAACTCTGCGGTTCTTCGCCCTGCCGGCTTCGGTGGAGTTGTCCGCTACCGGCTCGTGGCTTCCCTTGCCGACTGCCCTGAGGTTGAAGCCGTCAACTCCCAGGCTTTCGAGAGCCTTTACAACAGCCTCAGCCCTCTGCTGGGAAAGCGGATCGTTCACCTTGTCGGAACCCTGGTTGTCGCAGTGGCCCTGTACCTCGAACCTTACGTTAGGATTCTTTTTCATATACTCTGCCACCTTCTTTATTTCCTCCATGCTCTCAGGCTTCAGGTCTGCCTTGCCACTTACAAACAGAATGTTGTTTGTCACAAACTTTCCGCTCTCTGCGATAGCTTTTTCAACCTCGCTCTTGTCGGTTTCGTTTCTGCCATACAGTTCAACGGCTCCCTTGCCAATGCGGAAGTTCTTTACATAAACATCCTTGCTGCCGCCCTGAGCATACAGAGTTACCCATCCGGCACCCGGCTTGGCGTTAGGAACATTTATTACTCTTCTTCCGTCCACATAGAACTTGATAGCTCTCTTGTTGAAAGACAGAGCGTAGTGATGCCATCTGCCGTCGTTGAATGTACCTGCTTCAGAACTTGACTTGCCTTCTGTATGATTATAGGAAGGTTCTGAAGAAAGACAATAATCACAATTAAAAGTATGTATATCGCCACCCAACCAATATGTAATTGTAAATAATTCATTGTCTCTGCTTTGACTCTCATGCATGATATCAAGCTCAATGCTAGGGGCACCGTTCTTTTCAGTATCATCGAAGAGCATGTCATACTCGATGGTGAACACATCGCCGAGATAATTCCTGCTGCCGTCTTTCATCAAAGGAGAAATCCAGCTGTCGTCCTTGTTCATTGCAATTGCCAGTTCACCTCCCATTCTCGCTACTTCGGCGTTTCCCCTGACAAGATCCCACTTGGAAGGAAACTCGCCAAGCTGCTCACCGACAACCTTGTCTTCAAATATAACTATTTCTCCAGGAACGAAATCGCTCTTCTGGGCCTCTCCGGTCAGCGGAGCATTGTCAGGGCGTTTGGCTGTTTCCTGGTCATCTTCATCGTCCTTGTCCTTGTCTTTCTTTTTTTTACCGTCAAGAATGCCGTCTATTCCGTCAAATACCTTGTCAACGGTCTTGTCTACCGTCTCTTCGGTCTTGTTCTGGGTCTTGTCCTTTACAGCCTTTCCGATTTTCTTCAGAAAGCCCTGGGCCTCAGCGCCTGATGCAACGAACAGGAGCATCGCGATGATTAAAGCAAACTTTTTCATACCTATAATGTTTTGATTATTAATTCTTATTCGATACAGCCCATATCAATGGCCTTGCGTACCATCTGAATGGTGCCGTTAGTCTCAAATTTGGCCTTGAGTTTCTTGCGGTACCACTTGATGGTATTCAGACTAAGACACATTGCCTGTGCAATCTGAGGACTTGTCTTTCCTTCTGCTATCATCTGCAGGATCTGAACCTCTTTTTCTTTCAGGGATACTTTTGTTTCCATAACAATACAAAAATCGTGAAACTAAAAACCAAAAACACTATACCAAAGGATAGAAAACACCACCCTTTAGAGTAGTTTTTCGTTAGTTAAGCCTCACTTTCTCCCAGTTTGGTAAATTTGTGAGTGTTTTTAAGCTTTTCGATTATGAGAAAGTTTGTCTTGACATTTGTGGTTGCTGCTTTGGGCTGGGTTTCTTCCTATGCCCAGTATTCTGACCACAGGGGGCGTAATACGGATTCGCTGGAGAGGGTGGTGGCCGGATGGACTGCAGAAAAGATAGAGACAGCCTCTGCAGATGATGTTAGCGGCTTGATCTCGGCATATAAAGATCTGATGTGGGGCTATCTTCAGACAAACAGGGAAAAGAGTATGGAGTATGCCAGGACAACTCTCCGGTTAAGTTCAGAAAGAGGTTTCTGGTATGCGGCTCAGGATGCTTCGAGAGTTCTGGGAATGCACCATTACGCTGCAGAGCAATGGGATTCTGCCAGTTTCTTCTATAACAAGAGCCTTGAGATGGTACGGAAGATGGAGGATAAGGTCACTACCCGATACAATGACAAGATATATGACCAGAAATCCATAGACGATGCTAAATCCGCTTTGTACGGTGCTTTGGGCAATATGTACAATGTTATGGATTCTATTCCCAGGGCGATGGAGTATTACAAGATGGCCGGGGATATTTTTGACAAGTACGGATGGAAGGAAAGCAATGCCATTCTCTGGTACAATATGGGAGAAACCTGGCTGGAAGAGGGAGATATGTCTCAGGCGGAAGAATGCTACAACAAATCCCTTGGCTATGCCAGGGAAAGCGGAGATTCCCTTCAGATATCCTCTCCCCTGAAAGGTCTCGGAGCTCTGTATCTGGCGCAGGGGAAAACATCCAGGGCCCTCAAATGCCTGGAGGAGGCGGACAAGTATTATTCTCTTCACGAAGACCAGGAGTTCCGTGCCCGCCTGGAGACTCTGGATGTGATGAGAAAGGTGCTTGTGCAACAGAAAAAGCAGCTCAGATGGCTTTTCTGGGGGGCCTTGTGCCTGGTTGTGCTTACGGTTGCCCTGATGCTTTATGTAAGGAGAAACGTGCTGTTAAAGCGTAAGAACACAGCGGCGGACGAAGTGATAGAGGAAGCCATCACCCAAATGGGAAACTCCTCAGGCAAAGAGAATCATGAGGTGGAACTTACAGACAGAGAGCGGCAGATTCTCCAGTTCATAGCTCAGGGCAAGACAAGTCCCCAGATCGCGGAGAAAATGTATCTTTCTCTGCCTACGATAAAATGGTACAGAAAGAAACTCCTGGTAAAGTTTGAAGCTTCCAACACTGCGGACCTTGTTTTCAAGGCCAAGGAAAAAGGTCTTATCTGATTACTTCTTGATGAAGACAGAGTAGAGGCCTTTAAGGCCGCTTTTGTCCTTTGCCGAAAGGCCGGCGTAGTCTTTGTCCACTGCCTTGAGGCTGAATTCGTCGCATCCAAGCTCAATCAGGGCCTTCACGATATTCTTGGCCCTGTCTTCTGAAAGGGCGTCCTCTTTGCTGTTTGGGGTTGTGTTGACATAGACCACCTGGACTATTAACCTGGCCTGAGGGTCGCTCTTCATATACTCCGCGATTTTCTGGATCTCGCTGAAACTCTCGAATTTCAGTTCTGCCGAACCTGGCATAAACACAATCTTGGAAGTAGTGTATTTGCCGAACATGCTCAGCGATGAAGCCAGGCCTGCCGGCCTTTTGGCTCCACATTCAGAGCAGAATTTGCCTGTATTGCCCTTGTGCCCGCATTCAGGGTTTGTGCAGTCCCAGAGGGCTGATTCTCCGGCAAAAGACTTCTTTCCGGCTCCAGGATTCTCGTCTTCGTCTTCTTCATCATCGTCACCGTCTTTGGCCTTCTTGTCTTTCTTCTTTCCGTCAAGAATGCCATCCAGGGCGTCAAAAGCTTTGTCGACGGCCTTGTCTACGGTACTTTCACTTCTGTCAGTGGTTTTGTCTTTGGCGTTCTTGCCAATCTTTTTCAGAAAACCCTGTCCAAAGGCACCTGAGCAGACGAACAGGATCATGACCAGAATGAGTGCAAATTTTTTCATGGCAGAATCGTTTTCAGGTTGATGTTTTTTGTTAGGCAGTCCAAATATATAAAAAATACCCGAAAGGGTAGTCCTTCCGGGTACATTTTCTTCGAATACGAAAGTTTACCATTCGTGTTCATCACCTGGATCGATTGGTTCGAGGTTTGTCTGGCAAACAATACCCTGGAACTCAAATTCCATAGCCTTTGCATAAGGCTTTTCGTATAATTCCTTCATTGTTTTGTGAATTTATTAATTATTTATATAATTGTCTTAGGTACTATTCGGTGCGAAAGTACAAACATTCTTTTAAAAAAACAAATTATCGCGAAAAAGAAAAAGACAGTTCAATATGTTATCAAATCAATATTCTTCCTCGTTAAATAAAACGAGTAGCTTCTTCTTGAACGAGGAAGAATATTCGTCCTTGTGGCCATTTGTAAAGTGCTTATTCTCAATCTTTTGCACCTTATCCTCCTCGTTATGTCAAACTCGTCATTAGGGGCGTAAAAACTCGGTTTTTACAGGCCTGCGGTAACTTTTGCGGTAAATTTTCCGGGGTGCAGGATTCCGCAAAATGCCGCGAAATGCCGATGCACGGAAAGGACCTTCTGAAGTGACCCGCTTGTGGAATCAAAAACCACAACTCGTTGCTCCCTGTCACAGGTTATTGCAAATATACACTTTTTGCGTTGTTTACGCAAGAAGGATTATTCCGAAAGTACATCTTTCGGTCAGTCTACTAGCGCAATTGTGCACTTATAAGCCGACCCCTTTTCGGCCTCGGAAAGGATATTGCGGAAAGTCTGCGGTAACCGTTCAAATGCCTCATCAGCCATCCATCCGAGGATGTATCCGTGATAGGCCTCCGCTATGCCGCCGGTAATGCAGGCAAGCGTATCGGAGTCCCCA
>CACXPG010000011.1 GCA_902769525.1 uncultured Bacteroidia bacterium | reverse complement strand
AACAGAGTAGTGAAAAACTACCCTACCGCGCGTGTATTCAGCGATATAGGCTGCTACACCCTGGGCTATCTGGCACCTTTCCACGCCATCAACAGCTGCGTGGATATGGGAGCTTCCATCACGATGGCAATAGGTGCATCGGAGAGCGGAGTCCATCCTTCAATAGCAGTAATCGGAGACTCCACATTCACCCACAGTGGAATGACAGGACTCCTGGATGCCGTGAATATGGGGGCTAACATAACCGTCTGCATATCAGACAATCTCACAACTGGAATGACCGGAGGCCAGGACAGCGCGGCATTCGGAAGGATAGAGAACATCTGCCTTGGAATCGGAGTCCCTAAGGAACACGTAAGGCTCATCATTCCTCTTCCTAAGAACTATGAAGAGATGGAGAGGGTGATCAAGGAAGAAATAGAATATCGCGGAGTATCTGTTGTGGTATGCCGCAGAGAATGTATCCAGACTGCCAAGAGGCACCTTAAAAAACAGTAAGATCATGAAAAAAGATATCATATTGTCAGGAGTCGGCGGCCAGGGAATTCTTTCCATAGCCACTGTAATCGGCTGGGCCGCAATAAAGAACAATCTTTACCTGAAACAGGCAGAGGTTCACGGAATGAGCCAGAGAGGCGGAGACGTGCAGAGCAACCTCAGGCTCTCTTCCGACCCTATTTTCAGCGATCTGATACCAAAGGGAGAATGTGAAATCATAATCTCGATGGAGCCTATGGAAGCCCTCAGGTATCTTCCGTACCTGAAAAAAGGCGGCTGGATTATCACCAACAGCGCTCCATTTGTAAACATCCCCGCATATCCGGAAGTTTCTGCAATAGACTCTGACCTGAATCGCGAGGCAAACGTGATTTCATTTGATTCTGACCAGATTGCAAAAGATTGCGGAGCTCCTCGCTCAAGCAATATGGCCCTACTGGGAGCTGCGGCAAAGTACATCGAGATACTGGATGTGGAGGCTCTCAAGGAAGGAATCCGCAACGTCTTTGCCCGCAAGGGTGAGAAAATCGTTGAAGACAATATCAAGGCATTTGAAGCCGGATACGGAATAGCAGCTAAAAGATAGTTATATGGAAAGGCCTATCTCAAAAAACACGGTTGACGGAGTATTGGCGAAAATGGATATCGCCGATATATCTCACGCCACTATAAGACAATGCGTTGCAGTTGCCAACAAGCTGGAGGAACTGGAAAACATGAGGTTCATCCATCTGGAGATCGGCGTTCCGGGAATCCTTGCCTGTCCGGTTGGAATCGAAGCCCAGAAAAAGGCCCTCGACAGCAACATAGCCCACGAATATCCCCCTATCGGAGGTATTCCAGTGCTCAAGCAGAACGCCTCCAAGTTCCTGAAAGCCTTTGCAGACGTGGACATAGACCCAGAATGCATAGTTCCTACGGTTGGTTCAATGCAGGGCAGCATGAACATCATCCTCGAGTGCTCACAGCTCAATCCTGAAAAGGACACCATCCTTTACATTAATCCGGGATTTGCGCCTAACATGCTCCAGGCCAAGATAAACAACATCAAATCAGAGGCTTTTGACATTTACGAGTTCAGGGCAGAGAAACTCCGCCCGAAACTGGAAGAATATATGTCAAAGGGCAACATTGCCGCTGTCCTTTACTCCAATCCTAACAATCCTGCCTGGATCTGTCTCAGCGAAGACGAACTGAAAACTATCGGAGAACTGGCCACCAAGTACGATGTGGTTGTGCTTGAAGACCTTGCGTATTTCTGCATGGACTTCCGCCAGGATCTTTCCAAGCCTTACCAGCCACCGTTCCAGCCTACGGTTTCAAAGTACACTGACAACTATGTCATAATGATGTCTTCTTCAAAGATATTCAGCTATGCCGGAGAGAGAATCGCCGCCGTTTGCTTCTCTCCTAAACTGTATTACAGGGATTATCCTGCCCTGAGGAAGAAATACGGTCTTGGAAGGATGGGAGACAACTTTGTTCTGACATATCTCTATGCCGCTTCTTCAGGTGTTTCACACTCAGCGCAATATGCTTATGCAGCGCTGCTTGGCGGTGCCGCTGACGGAAAGATAGACTTCATCTCCGAGATGGCAAAATACGGCCAGAGAGCCCATCGTTCCAAGGAAATCTTTGAAAGGCACGGATTCCACATCGTCTATGACAAAGACCTTGACCGCAAGGTTGGAGACGGGTTCTTCTACACAATAGGATACGGCAACATGACTTGCTCTGAGCTTATGTACGACCTGGTAAGATGCGGAATTACAGCCATCTCGCTGGATTCCACCGGAAGTCACCAGAGCGGCATCAGGGCCTGCGTGTCCAGACTTAGTTCAGACGAGGATTTCGAGAGTATGGACAAGCGTCTTGGATTGTTCGAGCAGATCCAGAAAGAAAAGAACGCCTGATATGGACAATCTGAAATATGTAACCCCAGCCGAAGCCGTCAGGTGCGTTAAAAGCGGAGACGGTGTTTATTTCCAGGGAAGTACAGCTGTTCCTGAGATACTTCAGCAGGCTCTTGCCGACAGGGCGGATGAACTCCGCGAGGTTAAAGTATACAGCGCTTTCTGCATTCCAAGGGGCGTGGCTCCTTTTTGCAAGGAGGAATATAAAGACTCTTTCATCGTCCGCAGCCTCTTCCTTTGCGCAGACCAGAGGCAATGGGTTGCCGATGGATACGGCAGTGTGATACCTGCCTTCCTCGGCGAAATCCCTTTCCTTTTCCGCTCCAGGCAGCTTCCTGTAAACGTTGCCTTTATAAACTGTTCTCTTCCAGACAAGGACGGCTATTGCAGCTATGGCATCTCCGCAGACCTTGCCGTGTCTGCAGTCGAGAGTGCAGACTATGTGGTCGCCCAGATTAACAAGAGCATCCCCTATCTCTACGGCGGAGCCCTGATTCACATCTCAAAGATCCACGCTGCCGTTGAGTGTGACATTCCTCCTGTCGCTATGGAATTCGGTGAGCCTACAGATATTGAAAGGGCCATAGGAAACAACATAGCGGCAGAGATTCCGGATGGTGCCACCCTTCAGATTGGTGTGGGAGGCATCCCTAACGCTGTCCTGAACGCAATCAAGCATCACAAACATCTTGGACTTCACACGGAAGCCATGACTGACGGCGTGGTAAGGCTTATGGAAGAGGGAGTCATAGACAACTCACTTAAAAAGTTCCGCCCTGGCAAAGGTGTTGCTTCACTGGCTCTTGGAAGCAAGCACATGTACGAGTTCCTGCACTACAACAAAGATATGGAGTTCTACGATGTCGCTCTTACCAACGATCCCCAGATAATCCGCCAGAACCCTAAGGTGATGGCTATCAACTCCGCCCTCGAGATTGACCTTACGGGCCAGATCTGCGCAGACAGTATCGGTGAGAAGATATTCTCCAGCGTAGGCGGCCAGCACGACTTCATGTACGGCGGTGCTCTTTCTGAAGGCGGCAAGACCTTTATCGCTCTCCCTGCTGCAACCAGCAAAGGCAAGAGCAAGATTGTTCCTACACTGACTCCCGGAGCAGGCGTTGTCACTACCAGGTTCCAGGCCCAGTACATCGCCACAGAGTACGGCATAGTCTATCTGAGGAACAAAGACCTTGCAGAAAGAGCAAAAGCCCTGATTTCCATTGCAGAACCTTCTGCCCGTGAAGAACTTGAGAAAGCCGCTGTCAAACGCTTTGGCTACAGCTTCTTAAGACTTCACTGATGTACCGGTCTGAGGAGGTCGGAAACGGTCTTGACGGGATTGAATGTAGATATCGGAACTTCCACGAATATTGTGTGCCAGCGGCTCATTGAGCCGTTCCACAGTCCGGGGAGTTCCGTATATTTTGCCTTGCGGCCGGCAAAGGACTTCTCTACGCTAAGGCCGGTGGTTGGGTCTGTGAACTGTTGAAGGTCAAATTTGTTGCCATTTTTGTCCTTTATGCAGCAGACAATGTCCACCGGGTTGAAATGAGTTGAGTTTGCCATAAGTGACTTGTCCTCAATCTGGACGCTTTCCAGAATCTGGAGAGAAGTGGAGCCGTCCTTTTCTTTGCAGACAAAAGGTCCGCCGCCAGGTTCACCCTCGTTTTTGACCATACCGCAGACTCTGATCGGGCGGTCAATTTTATCTCCGATATTGTTTTTTATTTGGATTGCCATTCCCAGGAGGATCTTCTTCCACTTTACGGTATCGTCCAGGAAAGGTTCCTTAACCACATTGTCTATGTTCTTGATGAAGATGAAATCCTCATCGCAGAGATTAAGGTTCTTGAGGAGAGCTCCGTGGCCGGCAGGACGGGTCAAGATTGTGCCGTCTTCCTTTAGGAAAGGATTACCCGCTTCATCGTAGGCAATAACGTCTGTGGAGTGGTCCTGTGTTGAGAAAACAGCTTCGTATGTACAGTTATATCTGTTCTCGTAACCAGCCTTAAATCTGTTGAAAAGGTTTTTGAAATCATCCAGATGCTCCTCGGAGACAGTGAAATGGAGTTTAACCTTACCTTTCTTGTCTTTGGCATACATTGCACCCTCCACCAGATGCTCTTCAAGTGGAGTGCGGGTGAACATCGCGTATTTATGGAATGGCAGAAGGCCTTTGGGAGTGGATGCCAGGATGTCACGGTCTATGGAAAAATCTATCGGAGTCTTTACCTTGAGTTCTTCTCTCAGGCGGTCAGCCTCTTTTCCTTCCTCATACAGAGGCTTGAACATCCTGGTAGCCGCACCGCTGGCAGGAGTGAACTTGCACAATGTTCCCTCAAAGGACTCTGCTATTTTCAGATATTTTGCCTCTTCCTCCGGAGTAAGTTTTAGGATAGTTCCGTCCTGGATGCTTGCGGCTTTTTCAATAATCAAACTCATGGCGATAGATATATTCTTTTCTAAGTTTCTCAAAATCCTCTGGATGCTGCCTGAGGGCACTGTCCAGCTCTGCGATCGGGAAGAACTGTTGAAGCTGGGAACTGAGGTTTTTGTTTATGTCCAGATGATGCCTCTCGTCCTTGGATCTGCAGGTGAAGTCTTTGAGGGCGTTTATGTCTGCAAAGTTTGCAAATGCCCTTACGACGGCATCAGTGGCGTTCTGCTTGCCTTCAACAGAATATCCCGCTATGTGCGGAGTTGCCAAAGCGCTTCTTTGGAGTATGTCTTTGTTTATATTCGGCTCATTGTTCCAGACATCGCAGATGAAAAGGCCAAGGTTCTTTGATTTTAGGAGGGCGTTATCATCGACTACGGGGCCTCTGGAGGCGTTAACAAGATGCGCGCCTTTCTTTATTGCCGAGAAGAAATGCTTTCCGGCAAGGCCCCTTGTGGTGCTGTCCAGTGGAGTATGGATAGTTACAATGTCAGAATTCTCCAGGACTTCTTCAATGGAGAAATACTCCAGGGGGATTCCCTGGGCCTGCTTTGGAGGGTCGTTCCTCAGGACTTTGAATCCTAATTTAAGGCAGAGGCGGGCAACCTTCTCCCCCACGTTCCCTGCCCCGATGATCCCTACTGTGAGTTTTTCTCTGTCCTTTCTGGTTTCAGGAAGGATTCCCGTCTGGGATATTGCCGTCAGGAAATACTGCATGACAGCGGAACTGTTGCATCCGGGAGCATTTGCTACGCAAATTGAATTTGCGCGGCAATAATCCTCATCTATATGGTCTTTGCCAATCGTAGCGGAAGCTATGAATCTTACGCTGTGTCCATCCAGAAGAGATTTGTCGCACTTTGTCCTGGTCCTTATGAAGAGGCATTTTTCCTGGTTTCCGGCCTTTTCAATCGCTGAGGAAAAAGCCTCTCCCGGGGCATAGATGACGTCCAGAAAAGGTTCCAGGATGCCTTTAATATAAGGTATGGCGTTATCTACAATGGCTATCATCTTATCTCAAGACCAAAGATTTGACATACATTCCGCCCAGACTCTTGTTTAAAAGGTATATGATGGACTTGCTGCGCCTGGACACGATAGTTCTGATAATGGAAGAGGAAATGGTGACATAAAGGACCCCGTCTTTGAAGAATCTGGACGATGTAGCCTTGCGAACGTTCTCTTCCATAGTCTCGTCCCAGCAGCGGACCACCCTGGCACCGAGTATTCCCTGGCTCTTGCCTATGTCTGAAAGGTAGTCTTTCAGAAGATCACCCAACTTGACGCTGCTCTGCTTTTTCATTCTGCGGCCACTATTGTTCCTGACTTAACCTCAAAGTTACGGCATTTCCCTCCAACTTTCTCGACAAGAGAGTCCATCCTGACCTTGTTGCTGTCTGTGATGAAAATCTGCCCGAATCCGCTTCCGCTGACCATCTGGAGAAGGTACTCTACCCTTTCCATATCCAGCTTGTCGAACACGTCGTCAAGCAGCAGAATCGGCGATACGCCACCGGTCCTTTCCTTCATGATGTCGAACTGGGCCAGTTTGAGAGCTATCTGGAAGCATTTCTGCTGCCCTTGGCTGGCAGTCCGCTTCAGAGGGTGGAATCCGTCCAGGGAATCCATCTCGAATAAAAGGTCATCGCGATGAATGCCTGAGTTTGTGAATCCGGTCACCTTGTCCCTCTCCAGGTTTTTCTTCAGGATGTCCGCCATAGAATGCTTCTGAAGCTCCGACTGGTAGATGATCCTGACTTTCTCCTTCTCTCCGCTGACTTTTGAATAATACCTCTGGACGCTGTCCTGAAGCACTTCGCAGAGCCGCTCTCGAGCCTGGAATATATAGGCGGAGTTCTCGCACAGCTGAGTGTCGAAAACCTCCAGAAGCTCGTTCTGGACGTTGTAGTCCTTCAGAAGGCGGTTCCTCTGCATAAGAGTCTTGTTGTACCGCTGGAGCCTGTCCAGGTATTCGCGGTCTATCTGGCTCAAAAGTGCGTTTATGAACCTTCTCCTTTCCTCGGCGGAGAGGTTTATCAGCGACGAGTCCTGCGGGGATACCATAACTATAGGTATGAGGCCGATGTGGTCTGCAAGCCGCTTGTAGGCCTTGTCGTTGCGCTTCATTGTCTTGTTCTCCTTCTCCCCTTCCGCATACAGAGCCAGGCCGACCTTGTTGGAAGAGCCATCGTCCATAGTGTAATACCCTGCCAGGGCACAGCTTCGCTGAGAATGACGGACAGAATGGCAGTCCTGGAAATTGAAGAAGCTCTTTGCCATGGACAGGCTGTACACGGCATCCAGGAGATTGGTTTTTCCGCTGCCGTTGCTGCCCGATATGCAGTTCAGCCTGTCGGAGAAAACAAGGTCTGCAGACGCTATGTTCTTGAAATCTGTTATGAGTATCCTGCTTAAAAACATATCAATTAAAACTATTGCAAAATTAGAATATTTATCCGTAAATTTGCACTTCGCAAAAAATCATTAATAGAAATGGCTAAAAACAACAAAGAAATGTCTGAGCCTAAGGCAAACGTGGCCGAGGCGCTTTCAAAGACAGAAGTGTTCTTCGAGAAAAACAAGAAGACTATCGGATATGTGGCGGGTGGCATTATAGTAGTGGCAGCCCTTATTTACGCATGGTATTCCCTTATTTATTCACCTAAGCAGAAAGAAGCTGTAGACCAGCTTTTCGTTGCCGAGCGTTATTTCAGGCTGGATTCATTCAATCTGGCTCTCAACGGAGACGGCAACTCTCTGGGCTTTGCGCAGGTAATTGAAAAGTACGGCAAGAAGGCCGGAAACGCCGCTTATTTTGATGCAGGCATCTGCTGCCTCAGACTCGGCGACAACGACAAGGCCATAGATTACCTGAAGAGCTACTCTACCAACGACAACATAATGAAGGCGAGGGCCAAGGCCGCAATCGGCGACGCTATGGTCAACAAGGGCGAGATAGCAGCTTCAGTTTCATACTTCGAGGAGGCCGCCAACATCAGCAACAACATCTTCAGCGCTGGATATCTGCAGAAGGCAGGCATCTGCTACGAGGAGCTGGGACAGTTTGACAAGGCACTTGCCGCATACAACAGGATTAAGAACGAGTTCCCTAATTCTCCTGAGGGAATGGAAATCCAGAAATACATTTCCAGAGTAGAAGCATCCATTAAGTAAGATACTATGGGAAGAGCGTTTGAATTCAGAAAAGAAAGAAAGTTCAAAAGATGGGGCAACATGGCCCGCGTCTTTACCAGACTGGGAAAAGAAATAACGATTGCAGCAAAGAACGGCGGTCCGGATCCGGACTACAACCCTACCCTGAGAACCATCATCCAGACGGCAAAGAGTGAAAACATGCCTAAGGAGAACATCGACAGGGCTATCAAGAGAGCTGTAGAAAAAGACCAGAGCGATTTCCAGGAAATAATTTACGAAGGCTATGGCCCTGGCGGAATCGCATACCTTATAGAAACTGCCACCGACAACCACACCCGTACCGTGGCCAACATCCGCAGCTACTTCAACAAGTACAACGGAACCCTTGGCACAAGCGGAAGCGTGGAGTTCATGTTCGAGCACAAGTGCGTGTTCAAGATCAAGAGCGAGAAAGACCCTATTGACCTTGAAGAACTGGAACTCGAGCTTATCGACTACGGCGCAGACGAGGTCTTCAGCGAGGAGGACGAGGACGGCAACAAGACAGTTGTAATCTACGGAGCCTACAAGTCATTTGGAGAAATCCAGAAGTACATCGAGGAGAAAGGATATACAATCGTCAGCGGAGGATTCGAGAGAATACCTACCGTGGACCTGAAGAAACTCCCGGAAGACCAGCGGATAGAGAACGAGAAACTGATAGAGAAAATAGAGAATGACGACGACGTGCAGAATGTCTATCATACTCTAGACCTTTCAGAATCATAGGGAAACTAGCCCCCTGATAAAGCCCCCAGCGGGCTTTATTCTTTTTAAGGAATATATGAACATTAAAATATTTGTATTATGGAATTAACTCATATTGAACATCTTGGAATCGCCGTTAAATCTTTGGAAGAGGCTATTCCTTATTACGAAGAAATGCTTGGCCTGAAGTGCTACTCTATCGAAGAGGTTAAGGACCAGAAGGTAAAGACCGCTTTCTTCAAAATAGGACAGACTAAAATCGAGCTTCTTGAGAGCACAGATCCGGAAGGAACCATTGCCAAGTTCATCGAAAAGAGAGGAGAGGGTGTTCACCATGTCGCTTTCTCAACCCCATCAGTGCAGACTTGCCTGACCGAACTCGAGGGCAAGGGCGTAAGACTTATCGACAAGGCTCCTAGAAAGGGCGCTGAGGGACTGAACATAGCATTCCTCCATCCGAAATCCACTCACGGCGTGCTTACAGAAATCTGCGAAGATCCAAACAAGAAATAATAAAATATACATAAATCGTTATGAGTAAGCAGCTCGAAGAAGTAAAGGCGTTGATATCCCTAAGGGAAAAGGCGCGTCTGGGTGGCGGTCAGAAGAGAATCGACTCCCAGCACGAAAAAGGAAAATTTACAGCCAGAGAAAGAATCACAATGTTGCTGGATCCGGGTAGCTTCGAGGAGTTCGACATGTTCGTGACCCACCGTTGCACCAACTTCGGAATGGAGAAGAACCATGTCCTTGGAGACGGCGTTGTTACCGGCTACGGTACAATCGGAGGCAGGCTGGTATATGTTTTCGCCCAGGATTTCACCGTATTGGGAGGCTCTCTGAGTGAAACTTTTGCCCAGAAAATCTGCAAGGTGATGGATATCGCGATGAAAGTCGGCGCTCCTGTTATCGGAATCAACGACTCCGGTGGAGCACGTATCCAGGAAGGCGTAAACGCTCTTGCAGGATATACTGAAATATTCCAGAGAAACATTCTGGCCAGTGGCGTAATCCCACAGATTTCAGCCATCTTTGGCCCTTGCGCAGGTGGTGCGGTTTATTCCCCTGCCCTTACAGACTTCAACATTATGTCCAAGGGAAGCTACATGTTCCTCACTGGACCTAAGGTTGTAAAGAGCGTTCTCGGCGAGGACGTTACACAGGAGACTCTTGGCGGAGCAAGTGTTCACGCCAGCAAGTCCGGTGTAGCCCACTTTGCAGTTGACAACGAGGAGATCGGTATCCAGACCATCAAGGAACTTCTCTCATATCTGCCGCAGAACAACCTCGAGAAGACCCCTGTCGTTCCTACAAACGACCCTGTCAACCGTATGGACGACATCCTCAACGAGATTATTCCTGACAATCCTAACAAGCCTTACAACATGTACGAGGTCATCAGGCACATCGTTGACGACGGCAAGTTCCTGGAAGTTCACAAGGATTATGCAAAGAGCCTCATAGTTGGTTTCGCAAGGTTCGACGGCATCACAGTCGGTATCGTTGCCAACCAGCCTGCAGTGCTTGCAGGAGTGCTCGACTCCAACTCCAGCCGCAAGGGCGCAAGGTTTGTCCGCTTCTGCGACGCCTTCAACATTCCTATCCTCACCCTTGAGGACGTGCCTGGCTTCCTCCCTGGAACCCAGCAGGAATACAACGGTATCATCCTCCACGGAGCAAAGCTTCTGTACGCTTTCGGCGAGGCAACCGTTCCAAAGATTACCGTGGTTCTGAGAAAGGCATACGGCGGAGCATACTGCGTCATGAGTTCAAAGCACCTCAGAGGAGACATCAACTACGCATGGCCAAATGCAGAGATTGCAGTTATGGGTCCTAGCGGCGCCATCGAGATCCTCTACGGAAAGGAGATGAAAGAGGCCCAGGATGTCGAGGCATTCAAGGCCGAGAAGGAGAAAGAATACAGGGATGCTTTCGCAAACCCTTACAATGCAGCCAAGTACGGCTACATAGACGACGTTATCGAGCCACGCAACACAAGATTCAGAGTAATCCGCGCTTTGCACCAGCTCGAGAACAAGAGACTCACCAACCCTGCAAAGAAGCACGATAACCTGCCACTGTAAAAGAGAAAGCAATGAAGAAGATACTATCAGTTTTCACATTGGCTTCTCTGCTGCTACTGTCAAACGCTTCGTTTGCCCAGAGTCCGGTTGACATCAGGATCAACGAGGTCCAGGTGTCAAACACCAACGGAATCGAGGACGAGCATGGAGACAAATGCGGATGGATAGAGCTGTTCAACACCGCCTTCGGAATGGTGGATGTTGCCGGCTTCTACATTACAGACGACAAGGCCAACCCTACCAAGTATATGATTCCTAAGGGAAATCCTGCAACGCAGATTCCTTTGAGAAGATACTTTGTGCTTTATGCAGACGGCAATCCCGCTGCCGGCGTTTTCCACATGAACTTTACTCTCGACGGAGTAAGGGACCTGTACCTCTATTCCACTGACGGCAAAACCCTTCTGGACGAGATACACATTCCTGCAGACATCGCCGAGAACCGTTCTTACGGAAGAGTTGTAGACGGAAGAGGAGCTCACGAGCCTCTGAACTGGAGCAAGCAGTCTTACAGGAAAAGCCACGAAGACAGCCTGATTCCTGAAGACGGAGGCTTTGGTGTGCTTGACCACCCTACCCCGGGACAGACCAACGCCACCAAGGCAGTCGAGACCAAGTCCGAGAAGATGAAACAGCAGGACCCTTACGGCGGAATCCTGGCTATGATAGCCATGAGCGTCGTTTTCCTGTGTCTTATCATCCTCTACCTCTGCTTCAGAAGCATCGGAAAGAGAGCTATAAAGAAACAGCAGGCCGAAAAGGCAGCCAAACAGGCTCCGAAGGCAGCCGCAGTTTCTGCCAACCCTTCCAATGTCGATGAAGAGATTGTTGCCGCAATAGCCATTGCCTGCCACCTGTACCAGAACGGACAGAGCGTAGACAGCGGCATCCACGATGTGGAGAGCAACGTTCTCACATTCAACCAGGATCTTCTGCGCAATTCTCCTTGGGGCGCAAGAAACCTTACACTTAAACAAGACCCGAGAAACTAACAACAACTAACAGATAAATCATACAATCATGAAAGAATATAAAATCAAAGTCAACGGCAACGAGTACAAAGTTGAAATAGAAGAAGTTGGCGGTACAATCACTAATGTTAGCGCAGCCCCTGTACAGGCCGCCGCTCCAGTTGCTGCCCCTAAGGCTGCAACTCCAAGCGCACCAGCATCAGCCGGTGGCGCAAAGGTTACTTCTCCGCTTCCTGGAGTTATCCTGGACGTGGCAGTAAAGGAAGGCGATTCCGTAAAGAAAGGCGACAAGGTTGTAGTTCTCGAGGCTATGAAGATGGAAAATGTCATCGAGGCAACTGCAGACGGCGTTATCAAGGAAATCAAGGTTAAGAAGAGCGACTCCGTTCTCGAGGGTGACGTACTTGTAGTTATAGGATAATCTGCAGATTATGATTCTCAAGTCAAATATTGCGGAGAACCTCTACCAGTTCTTCAACTATACAGGGTTCGCGAACGTGACCTTCGGCCACATCGTGATGATCCTCATTGGCCTGCTGTTCATATACCTGGCCATAAAGAAGGATTGGGAGCCGCTGCTGCTGATTCCTATCGGATTCGGCATGATCATCGGCAACATCCCTCTTTTCCCGGGTATGCAGGTGGGTATCTATGAGGACGGTTCTGTGCTGAACATCCTTTACCAGGGCGTCAGGAGAGGATTCTACCCTCCACTGATTTTCCTTGGAATCGGTGCTATGACAGACTTTTCCGCCCTTATCTCCAACCCTAAGCTTCTGCTTGTGGGAGCAGCCGCCCAGTTCGGCATCTTCGCCGCATACGCCGGCGCCCTTGCTCTGGGCTTCACTCCAGCAGAGGCCGGTGCTATCGGAATCATCGGCGGCGCAGACGGCCCTACAGCCATCTTCCTTTCAGGTAAGCTGGCTCCGGACCTGATTGGCGCCATCTCCGTTTCTGCCTATTCCTATATGGCCTTGGTTCCAGTGATCCAGCCACCTATCATGAGGCTGCTCACAACCAAGAAGGAGAGACTTATCAGAATGGCTGCTCCAAGACCTGTTTCCCAGCAGGAGAAGATTGTCTTCCCTATCGTCGGCTTTTTGATTACAGCCTTCATCGTTCCTTCAGGTATTCCTCTGCTCGGTATGCTGTTCTTCGGTAATCTGCTCAAGGAGAGCGGTGTTACCAGAAGACTCGCCGAAACTGCAAGAGGTCCTCTGAACGATATCGTGGTTATCCTGATCGGTGTTACCGTAGGATGCTCCACTCAGGCAGACAAGTTCCTTCAGGGTTCTTCAATCCTGATTTTCGCCCTCGGTGCAGCTTCATTCATCGTGGCTACCTTCTGCGGAGTTCTGTTCTGCAAGATTTTGAACCTCTTCCTCAAGGAAGGCAAGAAGCTCAACCCGCTTATCGGTAACTCAGGTGTTTCTGCAGTTCCTGACTCAGCCAGAGTTTCTTACGTTCAGGGCCTCAAGTACGACCCGACCAACTTCCTTCTGATGCACGCTATGGGTCCAAACGTGGCCGGCGTTATCGGAAGTGCCGTGGCCGCCGGTATCCTTCTTGGATTCTTGAGCTAGAACACCGCTGAAAGGCTATTTTAAAAGAGCAGGCATTTTGTCTGCTCTTTTTATTTTTCGTGTTATTTAGTATTTTTGTGAGCTCAAAAACACAACAGTTTGTAATAGCTATGACTCTTATAAAATCCATATCCGGAATCAGAGGCACCATCGGAGGAAACATCGGTGACGCGCTAACACCTCTTGACATTGTGAAATTCACGTCAGCCTACTGCACCTGGCTGAAAAACAAGTATCCAGGCAAAAGATGCAAGGTAGTTGTGGGTAGGGACGCCCGCCTGAGCGGAACAATGGTGCGCAATGTCGTTTGCGGAGCTTTGCTTTCCTGCGGCGTGGACGTAGTTGATGCAGGCCTGGCTTCCACCCCTACCACGGAGATGGCAGTAATACTCGAGAAGGCAGACGGAGGTATCATTCTGACAGCATCGCACAACCCGAGACAGTGGAACGCTCTCAAGCTTCTCAACGAGAAGGGAGAGTTCCTGACAGCCGAAGACGGTGCCAGAATGCTCTTCTTTGCAGAAAAAGAGGACTTCACTTTCGTGGATGTAGACAGCCTTGGCAAAATCGCCGAGAAAGACTTCACTCTCGCTCATATAGATGCGGTTCTTTCAGATCCGCTTGTAGATAAGGAGGCTATCAGAAAGGCTGGTTTCAAGGCTGTTCTGGATGCCATCAATTCCGTAGGCGGAGTGACTATGCCAATTCTTCTTGAAAAACTTGGTGTAGAGTGCATAAAGCTTAACTGCGAGCCGACAGGAGACTTTGCGCACAATCCGGAACCTCTTCCTGCAAACCTAGTAGACCTTTCAGAGACAGTCAAAAGCAGCGGCGCCGATCTTGGAATCTCCGTTGACCCTGACGTTGACCGTCTGGCTTTCATCTGCGAAGACGGAACTCCTTTCGGCGAGGAATACACTCTTGTAAGCGTTGCTTCATACGTTCTTGAAAAAAAGCAGGGCCCAACCGTTTCCAACCTTTCTTCCACAAGGGCTCTCAGAGACGTGACCGAGGCTGCTGGCCAGAAATACTACCCTGCCGCCGTGGGTGAAGTGAATGTTACCACCAAAATGCACGAAGTCGGCGCAGTTATCGGCGGAGAAGGCAACGGCGGGGTAATCTACCCTGGTCTCCACCACGGAAGAGACGCATATATGGGCGTGGCTCTGTTCCTTAGCAATCTTGCCCACAAGAGGCTGAAAATGACTCAGCTCCGCGATTCTTATCCTCAGTATTACATTTCCAAGAACAGGATAGAGGTCTCCGACCCTAAGATGGTTGACAGCATACTCGCCAAAGTCGCCGATACATATAAGGAATTCAACCCTCTTACAATAGACGGTGTAAAGATAGATTTTGAGCAGAAGAAAAGCTGGGCCCAGCTCCGTAAATCCAACACCGAGCCGATTATCCGCCTTTACTGCGAGGCTCCGGACAAGGCCGGCGCAGAGGAACTTGCACAGACAATAATCTCGCTCGTTGACTCTGTCATAAAGGGATAGCCATGTTTTCATTCAGGACCAGCGACATTTTCCGCCAGGAAGACCTTTTTTTGCACAAAGGCCGGATTATGGTCATCTGCAACCAGTCTTCCTGGAATCCTCAGACCAGACAGTATGTCTTTGAAGGTTTTGCAGAAAGAGGAAATCTTTCTTGCGTGATGGTTCCGCCTGGTGACGGGCTGGCTGACCATCCTCTGAGTGCAAACATTCCTTTCAACACCATAAGCCAGGCTAAAGACGGGTCTTTCCTTTTCTCTGAAGATGATTTTGCTGTGGCAGATGCCATTGTCGTGGAACTACAGGATGCCGGATGCCGGTATTTTGGCGCCACGAACCTGATGGCGGCTCTGCTTCAGTTTCTTGACGAAAGGAACGCGGAGCTTCCTGTCTACATCGTTGACAGGCCTAATCCTGCAGGACGGCAGGTAGAAGGCACTGCATTGAGGGCCGGCTACCGGTCGCATATCGGGATAGAAGGGATTCCGCACAGATACGGAATGACACTTGGAGAACTCACCTATTATCTCTACGGAAGGATGAACGCCAAGTTTCCCCTTCACATAATTTCCTGCAGAGTTTCTCCAGTAGGCAAGCTGGTTATGGGATGGACCATCCCGATGAGCAGCGATTTCGGCGGATTTTTCACCGATTCTTTCTACAGCGGACAGTATCTGTGGAGAGGAACAAATGTCAGCCCAGGTGAAGGCACCACCCGCCCATACGAGCTTTTCGGAGCTCCTTTCATGGAAGGCATCAGCCTGGAGGACAATCCGTTGTTCCACGACGAAGGCGTATATGCCCGCTGGGCTTCCTTCACCCCGCTGGGAGGCCGCTATTCACACGAGAGATGCTTTGGCTACCAGCTGCTTCTGACACCTGAAGGCCAGTACAACTCTTTGGCACACTCCTTGCGTCTAGTCCGTTGCGTGAAAGACGCCTGCCCTTCTTTCCGATTCCTGGAAAAGGAGAAAGACCAGGACAAGAGCCTGATCGAGATGCTCCTGGGCGACAAGGAACTTCTGGATTTCGTTGAAGGAAAAACTGAATGGGAACAAACCCGGGAACACATAAAGGTAGAAGAGCAGAAGTGGATAAAGAAAACCAAGAAGAGCCTCCTCTATGAAGACGAGCCCCTCTTCAGAATAAAGTAGAAACATTAACACAAACGACAAATGAATCCGATATTACAGGAAAAGAGATTTTCGC
This sequence comes from uncultured Bacteroidia bacterium, assembly GCA_902769525.1. Classification (GTDB taxonomy): domain Bacteria; phylum Bacteroidota; class Bacteroidia; order Bacteroidales; family UBA932; genus Egerieousia. The sequence continues at coordinate 49,147 of CACXPG010000011.1, read as the reverse complement.
TTCCGGAAGGACAGGTGATTGTCCAGGACGGACAGGTCATGACAATCAAAGGTTCTATCGTCAAGACCGCATTGCTGCTTGTTTTGCTTTTGGTGGCAGCCGCCTACAGCTGGACTGTGACATACAATTCCATCAACCCTTCATCCCCGATGTGGTATCTGATGGGAGGCGTCATTGTCGGCTTCATCCTGGCTATGGTCATTACCTTTGCCCCTAAGACAGCTCCTTATCTGTCACCTATTTACGCTGTTGCAGAAGGATTTGCGCTAGGCTGCATATCAGCCGTGTACAACGGCTACGCAATCGAAAGGGCCCAGGCCCGCGGCGTTGCTGCAGACCCTAACGGAATCAGCAGCCTCATTGCCGGAGCAATTCTTTTGACCGTCATCACAACATTCGTGATGCTGATCCTCTACAGGACCGGCGCAATCAAGGTGGACGGCAAGTTCAACAGGATACTTAAAGTGGCCCTGATTTCAGTGCTGGTCTTCTATGTGATCGGAATAGTAGTGGCACTATTCGGCGGAAGGGACGGACAGTTCTACCAGTTGTTCTTCGGAAACAGCATCCTGGCCATCGTGATAAACGTGATTATAGTGGGCATTGCCGCGTTCTCCCTGATGCAGGACTTCGACCTTATAGTAAAGGGCAGCCAGATGGGTGCTCCAAAGTATATGGAATGGTATGCCGCTTTCGGCCTGATGGTTACTCTGGTATGGCTATATCTTGAGATTTTGAGGCTTCTTTCACGTATTCAGAGCAGAAATTAGCCGTAAAATTTTGATATTGCGCCAAAAGTATTATATTTGCACCCCGATTTTAAACACATTTGCAAATGAAAAAGTCTATACATCCCGAAACCTACCGACTTGTAGCTTTCAAGGATATGTCTAACGAAGAGGTATTCATCACACGCAGCTGTGAGGCTACCAAGGAGACAATTGAAATAGACGGCCAGACCTACCCTTTGGTAAAGGTAGAAATCTCCAGCTCATCCCACCCGTTCTACACTGGTAAGATGAAGCTCGTTGACACAGCCGGCCGCGTTGACAAGTTCTACAGCCGTTACAAGAAAAAGTAACAACTGATTTTAAGGTTGAAAAGAGAGACGACAGATATGCCGTCTCTCTTTTTTTTTCTAACTTTGAGTTGTTATGCAAAACCGGCAGCAAGTCATCGGCAATATCCGTAAGATTGCCAGAGAGTACAACAATCCTGAACATTTTGTCGAGGATCCGGTTGCCTTTCCCCGTCACTTCTACGATCTATATAAAAACGGAGAGAAAGGGATAACACTCAAGGATGTTGAGATTGCGGCTGTTATAGCGGCGCATCTGGCCTGGGGCAGGAGAAATATGATTGTGCGGGATATAGGCAGGGCGATGGACGAAATGCAGTGGAAGCCCCTGGAGTATGTGATGAGGGGAAAGTACCGCAACGGGCCGGAAAGCCTTCACAGAACTGTCAGATGGAGCGAATTTGCAATGATTTGCGCAAACCTGAAGGAGTTCTACACTCATAACGATAGTCTTGAGTGTCTTTCTCCGCAGCAGATGAGAGTTCAGATATTTGGGCAGAAAGAAGACAAGAACTGCGCAAACAAGAAGATACACATGCTAAGGCGGTGGATGGTAAGGAATGACGGCATCGTGGATCTGGGAGTATGGATGAGCATCAGTCCAAAGGACCTGATCATCCCGCTGGATGTGCACGTGCACCAGACGGCACTGGCGCTTGGAATTACAGAAAGGAACGCTACAGATATCAAGACCGCGCTTCAAATCACCGAGTTTCTGAAGGAATGCTTCCCGGAAGACCCTTGCCTTGGCGATTTCGCGCTGTTCGCCTACCCTGTCGCCGAGCAGAACAAGAACAAGAAAACAAAATAGAATCGCGATATGAAAAGAATCTCCATTATCCTTGCACTGAGCCTGTTGGCTATGCTGCCAAATGTATCCTACGCTCAGGTGAAATTCTTCTCCGACTTTGAATGCGGCAGGCTTGGAAACGCCTCGCTGAAGGACAGTTCCAACATCTACGCAAAGAAACTCGTGTATGAGATTGTGAGTGCCAAAGATCCTGACAATCCTGTCGACACGCTTCTGGAACCAAGTTCCAGGTGGTTCTATTTCCTGATGACGGGAGTCAAGGGAAAAGACATAACCCTCAAGTTCATAGACACTGACCCTTGGGCTCCGTTCTACAGCTACGACAACAAGGAGTGGACAAGATATGAGCCAAAGAAAGAGATGATTGACGAGTTCGTGGCCAGAAAGACCTACGAGCGGGATTCTGTATGGGTGGCATATTGCATACCATATACCAACTCTCGTCTGGACGAGCTGATGGGAGAGTGGTTCTATAAAGACGGAGTCAGAATCTATTCCATCGGAAAGAGCTATCAGGGACGGGACATGAACCTTATGGTCATAACCAACAACAACATCCCGGACAGAGGCAAGAAGAGAATCTACATCCACGGAAGAGTCCATCCGAGCGAGACGCCTTGCTCGTGGTGCCTTGAGGGCCTGATAGAAGAGCTGCTCGCCCCTACCGAGTTTGCTAGAAGCCTCAGGGACAACGCTGTATTTTTCATTCTGCCATTCACTAACCCCGACGGAGTGGCTCTCGGATATTCAAGATGCGACGCTATCGGAGTAAACAACGAGATCAACTATGACAGGCCGGATTCTCTCACCAGGCCTGAGGTCAAGAACATCAAGAAGTTCGTCTATAACACCACATACGGCCTCAACGAGTTTGACATGTTCCTGAACTTCCACTCCCAGATAGCTCCACACATGACATACTGGGTTCACACGGAGGAGACAACTTCCCCTCTGTATTTCAAGAAGGAGCAGGCTTTCACATCTCTGACCATTGCAGACAACCCTATGTTTGCCAAGGATATGCTGAGCTTCTCAAAGATGGCTCCGCGATACATTGAAGGCTATTTCTGGAACAATTACAAGGAAAGGACACTTGCCCTTACTCACGAAACCCCTTACAGCTTCTATGACAAGAGAGAAGACGGAATCGTTGTAACAATCGAGAATCTCAAATGGATGGGAAAGAAGACACTGTGGGCGATCTCCGACTATCTGGGCATTGCAAAGGCCGGAAGAGTGGTAGTTGAGCCAACCAGGGCGTCACATTGCCAGAAAGCCGAAGACCTTGACCATATTTACACCGGAGATCGCTATTACATCGCCGAGAAAGACGGTGCCACAGTTTCATACAAGCACAAGGACCTTCCAAAGGGCAACTATGAAGTTTACCGCTGGATAGTCGGTGACAAGGCCCTTGTCAACGCAACTGGCGAGAACTGCTGGGAGAAACTCTCTGACTATGTCCAGGACAGCGACGGAACGATGAACATCTCCCTGCAGCTCAACGAAGGCCAGAAAGCCGGTTCACTTCTCCTTGTGAAAACTGAATAACGATGAAAAAACCTGGACTGCTTCTGTCTCTTCTGCCTGTCGCGATACTGATAGGCACAGTTATTCTCAGTTCATCCCTGTTTGGAGGTGACATAACTTCAGGGCCGGCCCAGACCGCACTGGTGTTTGCGGCTGCCGTGGGGTCTCTGATTGCAATGTTTTATCTGAAAGTCCCTTGGGACAAGATTGAACAATGCATGACCAAAAACCTAAAGAGTGCCGGAGGAGCTATCTTCATCTTGCTGATGATAGGCGCACTGACTGCGTCCTGGGTACAAAGCGGTGTGGTTCCATCGCTGGTTTACTATGGCCTGTCTCTTATTCATCCGTCTATCTTCCTGATTGTGATATTCTTGTTCACAGCACTGATTTCACTTCTTATAGGAAGTTCCTGGACCACTATCGGAACCATCGGTGTTGCGATGATGAGTGCGGGAAGCATACTCGGTCTCCATCCAGGATGGCTGGCCGGATGCATAATCTCTGGCGCCTACTTCGGAGACAAGATATCTCCGCTTTCAGATACAACCAACCTCGCGGCCAGCGTATCCGGAGTAAAGCTTTATGACCACGTCAAGTACATGCTTATAACCAATGTGCCTTCGGTATTGATCTGCGGTGTCGTGTTCGCAATTGTAGGAGCTTCTGCAGCAAGAAACGTCAACCTGGATGTCCACGCCCAGATGGCAGATATCGCCTCGACATACAATGTTTCCCCTTGGCTGCTGATGATTCCTGCATTTACCATATTCCTGATGGTGAAGAAGATATCGCCGATATTGACTCTGCTTCTGAGCGCATTGTTCGCATCGCTGATTGCCTGCCTCGTTCAGCCTCAGATAATATCGCAGATAAGCCCTTACGGAGAACTGAGCTGGCAGACATTCTTCTATGCGCCGATAAAGCTGATGAGTTCTCACGTGGATATTTCCGCCCCGAACGCAATGCTTACAAAACTGGCTTCCACCAACGGAATTGCCGGAATGCTGAATACGGTTTGGCTTATTATAAGTGTCACTATCTTCGGCGGAATGCTGGAGGCAGCGGGTTTCATCCAGACGATAACTGAAAAACTGGAGAAGCTGATGAGAAGCACCGCCAGCCTGGTGACTACGACTATGGGAACCTGCCTGTTCTGCAATGTGGCTCTGGGAGACCAGTACATGTCCATCATCGTTCCTGGAAACATGCTCAAGAAAGTTTATGAAGACAAGGGATATGAAGGAAGGCTGCTCAGCCGTTCCATAGAAGACTCGGCGACCGTGACCTCAGTGCTTGTCCCTTGGAACACCTGCGGAGCGATGCAGGCCGGAGTGCTGGGAGTGCCGACTCTGGTCTATGCTCCATACTGTCTTTTCAACTATATATCCCCGCTGTTTTCTATATTTGTAGCCGCAATCGGATACAAGGTGTGGCGCTGGGGAAAAAGAATCCGATAACAAGAAGAACAACAAGAATTATTAGATATCATGAATGTAGATTTAAACAAAGTAGTTAGCCTGAGCTATACGCTCAAAGTAAACGGAAGGGAAATTGAGAAAGTTGAGGCCGCAGAGCCGCTTACCTTCATCTTCGGAGGCGGGATGCTTCTTCCTAAATTTGAGGAGAACGTGAAGGGAAAGGCAGTCGGAGACACTTTTGACTTTGAACTTGAGCCAGCCGACGCTTACGGAGAGATGAATCCGCAGATGGTAGTTGACCTTCCTCTGAAGATGTTCGAGATGGACGGCAAGATAGACTACGAGATCATCAAGGCAGGAAACATACTTCCGATGCAGGACAGAGAAGGCCACCGAATGAACGGTATCATCAAGGATGTCAAGGCATTGGAGCAGAAAGTGACAATGGATTTCAACCATCCGCTTGCAGGAGAGAAACTCCACTTCACCGGAAAGGTTGAAAGCATCAGGGAAGCCACCGAAAAAGAGCTTCAGGACGGTCTGTACGGAGAAAAGATTCCGCACGAGTGTTCAGACGAGAATTGCTCAAGCTGCGGCGGCGGTTGCTCACACTGCCACTAGACTTTCCGGGCCACGTTGATCCCGTCCAGCGCGGATGAAACTATTCCGCCGGAATAGCCGGCACCTTCTCCGCAAGGGAAAAGATTCTTCAGCGATATATGCTGCAAGGTCTCGGGATTGCGAGGTATCCTGACAGGTGAAGACGTACGGCTTTCAACAGCCAGAAGCAAAGACTGAGAGGTGTAATAGCCTCTCATCTTTTTATCAAAGAAGAAGAAAGAACGCTTGAGCCTCTGATAGACTTCGGCCGGCAGAACTTCGCTCAGTCGGGCGGAATAAGCCCCTATTTTATAGGATGTTGCAGGAAGGTCTGCCGAGAGCCTTCCTTTGCAGAAATCGTCCATTCTCTGAGCCGGAGCCTTCAGGCATCCGCCGTTGTGGGCAAAGATTCCCTGCTCTACTTTTTCCTGATACTTGAGCAATTTGAGCGGCCCCCATTCGGAGAATTCTTCAACGTCCTCCGGTTCAATGCTTGTCACGATTCCGGCATTGGCCCAGGGAGAGTTTCGCTGAGAGTTGCTCATTCCGTTCAGGACAACTTCTCCCGGAGACGTGGATGACGGCAGAAGGATTCCGCCAGGGCACATGCAGAAAGAGAAAACTCCCCTGCCGTCTATCTGGGCTACAAGCGAATATTCTGCCGGAGGGAGATTCCTGTCCCATTTGCCGTGATACTGGATATCGTTGATAAGGCTCTGCGGATGCTCGGCTCTCACTCCAAGAGCAAACCCCTTGGCTTCCAGAGCCCAGCCCTTGTCGTAGAACAGCTGATAAATATCCTTTGCCGAATGGCCGCAGGCCAGAATGACTGCCTTTGAAAGGTACTCCGTTTCCTTGAGGGTTCCGTCCTCCATCCTCTCCACGCATCTTGTGCTCCAGAGTCCTCCATTAGTTTCGCAAGGGACAAAATCCACCGCACGGGTGTTGAAATGAACTTCCCCGCCGTGAGCTGTAATGCACTTGCGGATTTCTTCAATAACGCCCGGGAGACGGTTACTGCCTATGTGCGGGTGGGCATCGATGAGTATAGATGGGTCAGCCCCGAACTGCACAAGCTGATACAGCACCTCTCTTATATCGCCTTTCTTGTTCGATCTTGTATAGAGTTTGCCGTCTGAGAAACAGCCGGCTCCTCCTTCTCCGAAGCAATAGTTCGAATCCGGATCCACAACTTGCTCAAGCATCAGCCTGGCAGTGTCCCGCTTTCTGGAATGGACATCCTTTCCCCTTTCCAGTATCACAGGGCATAGTCCCCTCTGCAGCAGAGTCAGAGCCGCAAACAGTCCTGCCGGACCCGCTCCTATGATAACAACCTTCTCTCCCTTTGAACAGTCCAGATAAGGAGCAGTCCTGTATGGCTGGAAAGGCTTCTCGGACTTGAAATAGACCTGAGCCTTGTACTTGAACGCTATTTTGCCTCCACGGGCGTCAATGGAGCGGCGCAAAACCTCCACGTGGGCGATCTTGTCTCTCGAAAGGCCGCATGCCCTGGAGCATTTCTCAACAATGGAGTCTGTGTCCTGCCTTTCCTTCGGCGAAAAAGAAACTTCAATATCTCTCATAATGTCAATGCATTTGGGAAGCCCTAGGAACAGAAGGCGCATCCAGGGAACAGAATTCTCCTCTGCGATACTTGTAAAGCCCGCTGATTGCAATCATTGCCGCATTGTCTGTAGTGAACTTGAACTCGGGGATGAAAGTCTGCCATCTCCTCTTTCTGCCTTCTTCCTCGATGCGGTTTCTCAGGCCAGAATTAGCTGAAACTCCGCCGCCGATGGCCACCTGGGTTATGCCTGTCTGTTTCACGGCCAGAATCAGCTTTTTCATAAGGATGTCAATCAATGCCTTCTGGAAACTGGCGCAGATGTCGGCCTTGTTCTTCTCGATGAAATCCGGATTTTCCTTGAGCTGGTCGCGAAGAAAATACAGCAGAGAAGTCTTTATGCCGGAAAAGCTGTAGTCCAGGCCCTCGATGTGAGGCAGATTGAACTTGAAGCGGTTCTCGTCCCCTTCTTTTGCAAGCCGGTCTACAATCGGGCCGCCAGGATATCCCAGACCCATCATCTTGGAGCATTTGTCAAATGCCTCGCCTACAGCGTCATCTATGGTCTGGCCAAGAATCTCGAACTCGAAATAGCCGTTGACCTTCACAATCTGAGTATGCCCCCCCGAAACCAGAAGAGTCAGGAACGGGAACGAGGGAGAGATGTTCTCCCTGCCTTCCTGCTTTACCAGACAGGAGAGTATATGTCCTTGAAGATGATTGACTTCTACAAGCGGCTTTCCAGAAGCGATGGACAGTCCCTTGGCATAGGATGTGCCTACAAGCAGAGAGCCCAGAAGACCGGGGCCTCTTGTAAATGCGATGGCATCAACGTCGTCCATAGAAACGCCGGCCTGCTCAAGTGCCTGGTCAACCACGGGCACTATATTCATCAGATGCGCCCTGGATGCCAGTTCAGGCACCACTCCGCCCCACTTCTCGTGCACTTTCTGGCTTGCTATCACGCTGGAAAGCAGATACTCGTCTTTCAGCACGGCGGCTGACGTGTCGTCGCAAGATGATTCTATTCCAAGTATAATGTCACTCATATTGGCCTTACTTTGTTCAGAAGTGCAAATCTAATGACTTTTTGTGTAAATTTGTATCTTTAGAATATTTATAGGCAAATCTGAATGGGCAAGATAGGCAAATACATAGGATGGGTGCTGGTGGCTCTGCTGTGCGTTGTCATGACCTTGTATCTTGTCATCCAGATTCCGTATGTACAGACCAGAATCTGCAAATACGTTCTGGCAGAACTCACAAAGAACATAGACGCCGACATCACGGTTTCCGACGTGAGCATAAGATTCTTCAACCGGGTTCACGTCGATGACTTTGCCATAGTTTCCAAAGACACTCTCGTGTACGCAAAAGAGCTTGACGCCAGATTCTCCCTCCGCGGTCTTCTGGACAAGAGCAAGTCTGTCAAGTCTTTGGCCATAAGGGACGGAGTGTTCAACCTCATCGGTGAAACAGATTCCACTCTCAACATAGACAGGATATTCCCGCCCTCAGACGACACCACTGCCCTCAACATTGACTTTTCCCTGGAAAAGATCAAGGTGGAGAATTTCAGGTTCAACCTTACCGACCCTTTCCACGACCAGGGAGCTGTTGAAAAGCAGATCAACTTCGCCGATTTGAAAGTCAGGGACATCAACTTTGAGGCTTCAGACCTGAAATTCAAGGACAATATACTTACCGCCAGGCTGGACAACCTGACGGGCAAGGAAGTCAGCGGATTTGAAATTGACTATCTGAAGGGAGACTTCCGCCTGGACTCCAGCGGTGCCACCCTTTTCAACCCTGACCTTGCGGCTGACGGCAGCCGGTTCAGAGGAGATTTCCTTAAACTCGGATTCTCCTCCGCGAAGGATCTCAAGTATTTCCTCGACAAGGTTGTAATTCACTCCAGGTTCAAGGACACTCACGTGGCAATGAGGACCATAGGCCGGTTTGCACCGGACTTCCTCAAATCAGAACTGGAACTTATGACAAGTGGAGAAGTCTACGGAACGGTACGCAATCTTACTGTCAGGAACGTCAAGGGAGCGACCAAAAGCGGAGAGACCTCGTTCTCGGTTTCCGACTTGCACCTCAAGGGGCTTCCGGACGCGTTCCACACCGAGGTAAGCGGAAAAGTCAACAGTTTCTCCACTACCGGAAAAGACCTTTCAAACGTGATAGCAGGGCTTACGGACGGACAGAAAATCGATTTCCTGGAGACATTCCCGCGGATGCAGGTATGGAACTATTCTGGAAACGTGAGCGGAACTATCGGGCACATCGTCACGGACGGAGTGCTTTCCAGCGGCGCTACAAGAATAGCGGCAAGGACACTGGTAAATGCAGCCAGGGACAAGTCAGCCCCGCTGGTTGCCATCAGGCTCGACGCTAACGATGTCAATCTCCGCCAGTTTGCAGACAGTCCTTTGCTCGGGAATTTCAGCGGCAAAGGCAGCGTGAAAGTCAACATCAGCCCGGACCACATCACATCCGTCACAATAGACAGCCTGAATGTCAGGAAACTGGGCATCAACGGCTATAACCTGACCGGCATATTCGCCAAAGGCACCTACTCTGAGGAAGTTTTCGACGGCAAGCTAATCTGCCACGACCCTGCCCTTGACCTGATGTTCCAGGGCAACATAGCCACTAGCATTAAGGACGGCAGCACGTTCAACTTCTACGCAAACATTCCTTACGCAGACCTTTACGCCCTCAAGCTTGACACTCGCGATTCAGTATCCGAGGTCAGCACGTTCATCAGCGCAGACTTGTTCGCCGATTCTGACAACAGCTTCTTCGGCTATCTTAAGATGGACAACACCACCTACACCAACTCTCACGGAAAGCACGACATCGGCAATCTGGACGCTACATCCCTGTTCGAGAACGGCAAGTATGTGATCAACATAGTTTCGGACTTCATGAAGGCCAGGTACGAGGGCACCAGGATGATAGACAGTTTCATCTACCAGTTCCGCCACCAGGTGCTCAGACGCCATTTCAGCAACCTGCTCAAGCCGTACAACCAGAAATACGCCAACGAAAGTTACAACCAAGACTACAGTTTCACCCTTAAAACTCTCAACACACAGGGAATCTGCGCTTTCATACTTCCGGGCCTGTATATCCAGAACGGTTCATCGCTCAGGATAAAGGTGTCTGAAGACGACCATTACAGGGTTCTGGCAAACAGCGGAAGGCTTGCCTATGAAGACAATTACCTGAAAAACGTGCGCCTGATAATATCCGACAGGGATTCAAGCATAGCAGCGTCGCTTTTTGCAAAGGAAATAAATGCAGCCGGCATTTCGGTTGACAGCACCAGGGTGTTTGCAAATATGGAAGACAACGTGGCTGACCTTTCCATCCGCTTCAACAACGACAGCACACGCACCAACACCACCAACATCAACGCTCTGGTTTCCATATACAGAGACAGCGTATTCACCATCAACGGAGAAGAGCGTTTCCTCGCCAGCCCTATTGACATAAAACTGAGGGAATCCGACATCACCCTAAGAAACAACAAGTTCAGAATCAGGCCGTCTGAAATCATTTACTCGGACTCGCTGCTTGTTCTGGACAATTTCAGGATAGAGAACAAAGACCAGCTTCTGAGTGCCGGCGGAACTCTTTCCTCCACAAAGAAAGATTCTCTTGGCATCGCGATGAAGAACTTCGACCTGGCGATACTAGACCAGTTCCTGGACGATCCGCTGGGAATCGGAGGAAAAATGTCTGGAGATGCCAGCGTCTCGCTCAACAAGGACAACACCAAGATGTTTGCGTCATTCAGCGGCGATTCCATCTACATGAACAGGCAGTTTGTCGGAGGGGTGGACATAAGCGCCGTGTGGTCGAACGAGAACAAGCGGTATGACATAGACGTGGAAACCACCCGAGACGGCCGCAAGAGACTGGATTTGGGCGGATTCTACCGGCCTTCGGACTCTTATGTAGACTTTATCACGGATCTCAACGATATCGGGCTGAACTACTTTGAGCCTGTCCTGGACGACGTGATGTCCAATACTGGCGGAACTCTCTCCGGAAGCCTTAGAGTGTACGGTCCGCTAGACGACATTTCCATCGAGAGCAAGCAGTGCCGGTTCAACAAGTTCAAGTTCACCGTGGATTATCTGAAGGTTCCTCTGATTCTAGACGGTCCATTCACCATTGACGACAACGGCGTGAATATAAAGAACGCCAGTCTTGCGGATTCGCTTGGCGGAAGCGGAAGAGTAAGCGGCGGCATCAAGTGGAACAAGTTCAGCAACATAGCGGTAAATGCCGCCATCAGTCTCAACAACCTGCTCAGCCTGAACACCGAAGAAAGAGATAACGAAGACTTCTACGGCACGGTCTTCTCTTCGGGCAATGTGAATATCAAGGGAAGCCTGAGCCGCATAACTATGGACATAAACGCCCGTACAGAAAGAAAGACCCAGCTTCATATTCCTTTGTCCGGAGCATCCAGCGCGAGCCAGTCCAACATCCTGACCTTCGTGCAGGAAGCAAGACCGGTTGAGCTTGACCCTTACGACACCCTGTATTTTGCCAAGGGCAAGAAAGTTTCAGAGCCGCTTGAACTTGACATTAACCTCAATGTCAATGCAACTCCAGATGCCAGCGTATGGCTGGAAATCGACAAGTCCACGGGCGATATAATGAAGGCCAGCGGAAACGGAAGAATCGGGGTGAGAGTAAACCCTAACAGAGACATATTCAGGCTTTCCGGCAACTACGCCATCGAGGAAGGAAGTTACCACTTTGTTCTTATGGGTCTGGCTTCCAGAGACTTTAAAGTGCAGCCAGGCAGCAGCGTATCCTTTAACGGCAACATTGGCAACACCTCTCTGGACATAGAAGCTCTTTACACGACCAAGGCCTCTGTCAACAGGCTTATTGCAGACTCTACCGCAAATACCAACAGGCAGGTAAACGCCATACTCAAGATTACGGGTCTGCTGAACAATCCTCAGATCAAGTTCGGAATAGACATTCCGGACCTTGACCCTACCGTCAAGCTTCTGGTTGACAACGCGCTCAACACGGAAGACAAGGTCCAGAAACAGTTTGCGTCTCTGATTGCCTTCGGCAGCTTCACTCCTGAAGTTGAATCCGGTGTTTCATCCAGCAGCACCACCGCTCTTTACTCAAATGCAACTTCTATGATTGTGGGGCAGGTGAACAACCTGCTGATGCAGCTCGGCATACCGCTTGACCTGGGATTCAGCTACCAGCAGGGCTCCCAGTATGTAAACGACGCCTTTGAAGTGGCCGTGTCCACCCAGTTGTTTAACAACCGCGTGATTATCAATGGCTCTATGGGCAACAACCCATATTCCTACATTACCGGAAACGATGTCAGGGGCAATATCGACGTGCAGGTCAAGATGGACCGCCGCGGCAAAGTCAGGATGACATTCTTCTCCCACGCCACCGACTATTACTCCAGCTACCTGGACATGAGCCAGAGAACCGGAATCGGTGTGGCCTACCAGCACGAGTTCAACTCGTTCAAAGACCTCTTCCGCAAGCGCAGCGCCGCCCAGAAGGAATACGAGAAGATGCTAAGCATCAAAGAAAAGGAAGAAAGAAGAGCCGCCCGTCAGCAGAAAAAGGAAGAGCGCAGAAAACTCAGGGAAGAGCAGAGGTCTAAATAACAACCTCCACTATTTCCCCTATCGCCTTGGCGTCATAAGGTCTTTCCACTCTAATGTAATTGCCGGTGTATCCACCCATCAGATTGCCTTTCACGCGGCCTTCGAACAGGACTTTCTGTCTTGTTCCGGCAAATCTTTCCTGATAATCGCGATGAAGCTTGTCAGACAATTCCTCCAGAGCCTTCACTCTTTGAGTTTTCACGATGTCCGGAACCTGGCCGTCCATCTTGTCGGCCAAGGTGCCTTTCCTTCTGGAATACGGGAAGATATGAAGGAAGGCCGGAGATATTCTGTCGCTGATGAATGACAGTGTGGAGTTGAATTCCTCATCGGTTTCACCGGGGAAACCGGCAATCACGTCTATTCCGAAGAACACGTCCCCCATCTTCTTCCGGATATAGTCTATCCTGGATGCAAACAGGGCCGTGTCGTATTTGCGGTGCATTCTGCTGAGAGTGGAATCGCATCCGCTCTGAAGCGGAATATGGAAATGCGGCTGGAATTTTGTCCCCGACGCTATCCAGTCTATCATTTCTTCTGTCAGAAGATTAGGCTCGATTGATGAAATCCTGTAACGCTCAATCCCCTTCACGTCATTCAGGGCCTTCAGCACTGAAAGAAGCCCGCCGTCATAGTCCCCGATATTGACGCCTGTAAGAACTATCTCCTTAACGCCTTTCTCCGCGATTTCTCTTGCCTGGGATACCAGAGTCTCTACTGGAACGCTCCTGCTCCTGCCTCTTGCATAAGGTATGGCGCAGTAAGTGCAGAAGTAGTTGCACCCGTCCTGAACTTTCAGGAACGACCTTGTCCTCTCGCCGAACGAGCACGCAGGGAAAATGTGCTCAGCGGCGCTCGGGCTGCAGGGAGAGCCTTCCAGAAGCTCAATGCAGCGGGAATAGACACTTCCCTTCTTGTCCTGCTCAAGTACAAAAGAAACCCCTTCCAGAGCCTCAATTTCAGACTTTTTCAGGGTGGCATAGCAACCTGTGACAGCTATCACAGCATCGGGATTAAGCTTGTGGATTCTGCGGATTATGTTTCTGCATTTCTTGTCTGAATGCTCGGTAACGGTGCAGGTGTTAACCACGCAGACATCCACGCCGGAAGAATACGGAGAGACCTCCGCAAAGCCATTGCGTACAAACTGCTGGGCAATAGACGAGCTTTCCGCAAAGTTAAGCTTGCAGCCCAGAGTGGCGATGGCCATTTTCTTTCCCGTAAAGTCCCCCATAATGCAGATTGCCAGAAAACTAGATTTCAAATGTAACGCTGGAGGCATAGAGTTTCCCGCCCAGCGGAGGGTTTATCTTGTCTATCGTGACAGATATCCTCGAAAGAGACGGAAAATCAGATTTGATGTGACGGACAATTCGCTCAGCCACATTCTCAAGAAGGTGAGACGGAATGTCCATTTCATCTTTCACTATATCGTAAAGCGTCTGGTAGTTGACTGCATCTTCTATGGAATCAGAATTTGCGGCGGCGGAAAAATCCCCTTCCACGCACAGATTAACCACAAAGCGGTTGCCAATGATCCTCTCTTCCTCAAAGCATCCGTGAGAGGAGAAGAATTCCATGTCTTTAAGCTCTATCCTGTTCATTATAAATCATTTTAAGCTATCCGGCAAACAAACATCTATCCCAGAATAATGAATACGCAAGGCCTCTTCCCTATCTTCATCCCCGATTTTCTCCAAAGCCCGACCGGCATCGTCCTGATGAATTCGGCCGGCAGGGAGATATCCGCTGCAACCGTCAGCATCGTTGAAGGAGAGCAAGTCTCCAGAATGGAGGCAAAAAGAGCGTCGTTGCGGTACGGTGTCTCTATGAATATCTGGCTCTGGTTCATCTTCCTGGAATGAGCCTCGTAGAAACGCAGCTTTGATTTGCGGGCTTCCTCTTTTACAGGCAGATAGCCGTTGAAGGCAAAGTTCTGGCCCTGCAGCCCGCTGCTCATAAGCGCCATCATCAGCGACGATGGCCCGACAAGCGGAATCACCTGGATGTCTTCTCTGTGTGCTGCTGCCACAAGTATGCTTCCCGGGTCAGCCACTGCTGGAAGACCGGCCTCGGAGATCAGCCCGACATCGTTGCCTTCCAGAAGCAGAGAGACATAGCCGGCCCCTACTTTAGGATCCGTATGCTCGTTCAGCTCGTAGAAATTCAAGGTCTCTATTCTGCCTTTCAGCCCGCAGCGGGACAAGAAACGCCTTGCCGTAGTTATCTCTTCCACAACAAAATGCTTCAGCGATTCTATAATATAGATGTTCCTTGGCGGCAGCGCGTCTGCCACAGCCCCTTCTCCCAGCGGGGATGGTATCAGATATAGTTTTCCTTTTGCCATAACCGCCACAAAGATAACTTAAAATGAAAATAATCGGGAGGGTTTTGCTATATTTGATGTATGGAAAATTCTATTCTGTTTTTGGGAACTGGAACATCAACCGGTGTTCCGATGATTGGATGCCACTGCTCGGTCTGCAGCAGCACCGACCCCAGGGACAAGCGCCTGAGGGCATCCGCCTTCGTGCATTACAACGGATTGAAACTGCTGATAGACTGCGGTCCGGATTTCCGCACCCAGGCCCTGGCCAACGGGATTGAAGACCTGGACGCCATCCTTTTCACCCATCAGCACAAAGACCATACAGGTGGTCTCGACGATGTGAGAGCACTCAACTACATAAACAGCAAACCCACAACCATATACTGCGAAAACAGGGTGCTCGGAGGCCTTAAGATGGAATATTCCTACGCCTTTTCGGACCATCCATATCCCGGAGTGCCAAAACTGGACATCCACATCATCGACGAAAAACCTTTCGAGATTCAGGGCCAGAAGATTATCCCTGTCAGGGCAATGCACTACAAACTCCCGGTCCTCGGATTCAGGATGGGCGGGCTGTGCTACCTTACAGACGCAAACCAGATCGCTGAAGAGGAGTTTGAAAAGCTGAAGGGTCTGGAGATAATGGTAATCAATACTGTTAGAAGGACTAAGCATCTGTCGCATTTCTCTCTGGGAGAGGCTATTGCAACATCACAGAAAATTGGTGCAAAGAAGACCTTTATCACCCATCTGTCACACCAGATGGCAGAAGACGAGCACAACATTAAAGGCACCCATGCGGATTTGTCCACAGAGATGCCTTCAGGAATATACGTCGCCTATGACGGCCTGAAAGTCAGTTTCTGACATCCAGTGGCCGGCAAAAGCTAAAGATTGTCAAACGAGAACGGTATGAGGTCATTCACAGACGAGATGACCTCTATTTTTTCTGCGGCACCCAGAATAACTTTCAGAGGCTTTCCCCCGCGTTTCTGGGCATCCAGCATTACCTGTATGCAGGCGCCGCAAGGCCTTGTAGGAGTGGCGGTAAGCCTGCGTCCTTTCTTTGCGGCTATGGCCAAAGCCTCCACAGCGACTCCCGGATACTTGGACAATGCATAGAAAAGCACAGACCTCTCGGCGCAAAGTCCGGACGGAAAAGCTGCGCTTTCCTGGTTGGCAGCCTTGAGTATCTGGCCGTTGGCAAGCCTGACAGCCGCGCCAACCTTGAAATTCGAGAACGGGGAATATGAAAGCTGAGTCGCGGATATCGCTTCCTTGAGAAGCTCGGCGTCTTCTTTCGGCAATTTGTCAGCAGAAGAAAACTCCTGGTATTCTATGACTAATTTTTTCTTCATATAGAACTGCTTTACTGCAAATTTAATAAATTTGTGATAGTTGAAACACATATCATACCATTTATGGCCAGGAAAACATCCTCTAAACCAAAGAAAAACAGCAGAAAATCATCAAAAAAGGGCAGAATCACAAGATGGCTGCTGCTCTTGGCGCTGCTTCTTGCAATACCGGCAGGCATAGCTGTAGCAAGATTCCTTCAGAAGAACAAGAAGAACATAGCCCACAAGACAGTGCTATATGTAAGGCCGGGCACAGACTTCTCGTCCCTGATGGATTCTCTGGAAAGGCATCTGACAGACCTTGGCTCGTTCGTGAAGGTTGCCAACCGCGAACAGCTGCCTTCTCATATTCATCCGGGCCGTTATGTTCTCGATTCTCTTGCCACCAACATACAGGTAGTCAGGAATATAAAATACGGATACCAGACCCCGCTTATGCTTCCACTGTCCGGACGAATCCGCCATGCCAAAAATCTGGCGGCAAGGCTTGGCAAGAGGATGATGGCAGATTCCGCCGCCTTTATGGAAGTGTTCACAGACAACGACTATCTGAACACTCTCGGCACAGACACATCCAATGTTCTTTCCCTGATACTCCCCGATTCTTACGAATTCTACTGGACCGTCACACCAAAGGAGTTCCTCGAAAGGATGAAAAAGGAGTATGACAAGTTCTGGACTGATGAACGTCTCCAGAAAGCAAAGAAAATCGGCCTGAGCCAGAAGGAAGTCTCCATCCTGGCTTCAATAGTCTATGGAGAAAGCAACCACGTGCCTGAATATCCGAAGATTGCAAGCGTTTACCATAACCGCCTCAAGAAAGGCTGGAAACTGTGCGCAGACCCAACCGTAATCTATGCAACGGGAGATTTCACTCTTACCAGAGTCCTCAAAAAGCATCTCGAGACAGACTCTCCTTATAACACCTACAAGGTTTACGGCTTGCCTCCAGGACCAATTATGGCCCCTACCAAAGACTGTCTGGACGGTGTCCTGAACGAAGAGCAGACAGACTATATGTTCTTCTGCGCCAATCCTAAGTTCAACGGCACACACCGCTTTGCAAGAAACGAGAGAGAGCATTTCGCCAACGCGAGGGCATACCGCCAGGCTCTTGACTCGCTGAACAAAGCCAAAGCAGCCCGTGCAGCAGCAGAAGCCTCAACAAAGTAATAACGCGCGAAGCGCCCGGCCGGAGGCCGTGATCCCCCTTGAGGGGGTGCAGGGGGTGAGAATACACAAAGATACAACTTCAAAAAAAAGTTGTATCTTTGCGGTGGGGTAAGTCATATACGACCAGCTCCCTCAAAACTCCCCCAGGATCGGAAGGTAGCAAGGGTATGAGGTTGTAGCGGTGCGATATATGTAGCTTGCCCCTTTTTTGTAGACTGTTTTCAACAACTAGATATGAAGATTATTGTCGGGCTCAGCGGCGGCGTGGACTCAAGTGTTGCGGCATATCTGCTCAAGCAGCAGGGATATGACGTTGAGGCTATGTACATGCAGAACTGGCACGACATTACCGGCACACTCCACGGAGAATGCGAATGGGAGGAAGAGAAGGTTGTAGCCGAGATGGTTGCCCGCAAAATCGGCATCCCTTTCCACTTTGTGGACCTGAGCGAAGACTACCGCAAGCAGGTGGTGGACTATATGTTCAGCGAATATGCTGCCGGACGCACTCCTAATCCGGATGTGCTGTGCAACAGCAAGATAAAGTTCGCTTCGTTTCTGGAAAAAGTCAGGGAACTTGGCGGAGACTTCGTGGCTACGGGGCACTACTGCAAGAAGGAAACCATAACTACCGGCGGCAAGGAAATCTACCGCATACTTGCCGGAGACGATCCTAACAAGGACCAGAGCTACTTCCTCTGCCAGCTCACTCAGCAGCAGCTTTCCAAGGCGCTCTTCCCTATCGGGCATCTTACAAAGCCTCAGGTCAGGGAGATAGCACGCCAGGCCGGACTCCCGTCGGCAGAGAAAAAGGATTCCCAGGGAATATGCTTTGTGGGTAAGGTGGACCTTCCGGTATTCCTTCAGCAAGTCCTCAAGCCCAAGGACGGAAACGTGGTGGAAATCTTCCGGGATGATTACGCCAGGATACTGGAACGTGAATATAAAGATGACTTCACCCCTATCCGCTACACTCCGGAGGACGGCAAGGTCATAGGAAAGCATATCGGAGTCCAGTATTACACCATCGGCCAGAGACACGGGCTGAATATTGGCGGCCACCAGGGCAGCATATTCATAATCGCGACAGACATTTCCACAAACACTATCTACGTGGGAGAGGGCAAAGACCACCCTGGCCTTTTCCGCAAAGGACTGAAAATTAATCCAGAAGAAGTACACTGGATCCGGGAGGATATGAAGATGCAGCCTGGCGAGGAGCGAAGATATCTGGTCAGGATCCGCTACCGCCAGCCGCTTCAGAAGGCAACCCTAAAGATGAAAGAAAACGGAATGTACATACTCTTTGACGAACCTCAGAGAGGGATTACTCCGGGACAGTTTGCTGCCTGGTATGCAGAAGACGGAGAGATGCTCGGCAGCGGACCAATCAAAGAATAGCGTGCCCAGCAATTTGCTGAGCTTCAACGATATATCGATTTATCTATACGCAAATTTACATACAGACAAAAACATATTACGATGAAAATCAACATCTTATTGGGCACGGTCCTGATGATGGCCATCTTTGGTCCAAAAGCATATTCCCAAACCGAAGTATCATTCACAAACAGCGCTGACGGAGCAGTGCTCTCGGGTACTTTGCTCACTCCGAAAGATGTGGAGAATCCGCCTGTCGTTCTGATGGTTACTGGCAGCGGACTGCAGGACAGGGACGAAGAACTGCTTGGCCATAAACCGTTCAAGGTTATCGCCGAGTATCTGGCGGAAAGAGGAATCGCCTCTCTGAGGTATGATGACCGTGGGTTCGGAAAGTCCACAGGCAGCATTGAGGGTGTGACTACAGAAACATTCAAGCAGGATGCCATTGCAGGAATAGATTTCCTTCGTTCACAAGGCGGTGGAGATTTGCCAAAGTTCTCGAAGATTGGAGTGCTCGGCCATAGCGAAGGCGGAACCATAGCGTTTCTGATCGCATCAGAAGGCAAGGCAGATTTCATTGTAAGCCTGGCCGGCGGAGCAACCCAGGGCAAGGAAGCCGTTCTTACCCAGAACTATAACGCCCTTAAAGCACAAGGCATTCCTTCGGAACAGATCGGAGAAGTGGTAGATGCTGTGGAAGAAGTTTTTGACAAGCTGATTGCCAGCCCTGAGGACGAGCCGGTGTCCGTTTCGCTCCAGAGAATCGCTTCCGAGAGCCAGAGTCCTGAGATTGCCCAGACCCTCGCCCTTCAGCTGAGAAATGATTCAAATGGCAAATGGTACAAGTATTTCCTGGCTTTGGACCCGTCTGATGCCATAAGCAAGATTACTTGTCCGGTGATGGCAATTAACGGAACCAAGGACTTCCAGGTGGACTGCCAGGAGAATCTGGGCAACATCAGAAAGAGACTTCCCGAGTCGCCGAAGAACCTGATAAAGAGCTACGAGGGCCTTAATCACCTATTCCAGAACTGCACGACAGGCTATCCTACAGAATACGCCACTATAAAAGAAGATATCGCCGAGCAGGTACTCAGCGATATCTCTAACTGGATCAAAAGTCTCTAGAGTTTGCCTTATTTTGTCAGCGACTCAAGGGCTTTCTGGACTTCCTTGTCTGTGAGGTTGTCGTAGCGGATGTAGTAGTCAAGACCGTACAGGTTGCGCACTATCATTCCCTTTAGATACTCGCGAAGCTTGTCACCTGAACGCTGGAGTTCTTCATCCGTGAACTCAATCTTGTTCTGCTTTGCATACTCGAGGAACTCGTTCAGATATTTGTCAGACACTTCAAATCCGCTTATAAAATTGCTGAAGGTACGGTCGTTGAGCTCTTCTTTCTGAGATGCGGCGAATGTGCCGTATTTCGTCTCGAACTCCTTGCGGTGAGAGTCTGAGTAAATGCCGACAAAATCGCTGAGGATACCTTTGTTTACAGCCGCCAGGAAACTCTTTGAATAGTAGGAAGTGTCCATCGGGATGTAAATGTCAGGGATGATTCCTCCGCCTCCGTAAACGGTTCTGCCGAGTTTCAATGTCTTGAATTTCAAGGAGTCGTTTATCTTTATGCTGTCTGCGTTGAAGTTCTCGCCGGTAAGGTATCTCTCGTAGAAATTGCGGTAGTATTCTTCAGCCTTGCCCATCTTGTACGGAGACTGGATCACCCTGCCGCTTGGAGTATGGTAGCGGGCCACGGTTATTCTTACACGACTTCCGTCCTGGAGCGGGAACTCCTGCTGGACAAGCCCCTTGCCAAAGGAGCGGCGACCGACAATCGTGCCTCTGTCCCAGTCCTGAATGGCGCCGGAAAGTATCTCGCTCGCCGATGCCGAGTTCTCGTCTATAATCACGGACACAGGAACATCCTGAAGTTTACCTGTACCATCTGCAAAGTCGTCGGCACGAGGGCAGGCACGGCCTTCAGAGAACAGAATCAGCTGGCCTTTTGCCATAAACTCGTTCAGAAGCCTCAAGGCTGTATGAAGATATCCGCCGCCGTTACCCCTGAGGTCTATTATCAAGCCCTTGAGGCTCCTGCCCTTAAGCGGAGTCATAAACTCATCGTAAGTATTTGCACCAAAATTACTTACACGGATATACATTATGTCCGGCCTGATTTCGTACGCGCAGGAAACAGTATTCAGCGGAATTTTGTCTCTGGTGATTACGAGTTCCCTCTCCTTTTCTCCGCGACGTATAACCCCTACTTTCACCTTTGTGCCTTTGTCGCCTCTCAGATACTTGAGTACTCGCATCTGGGTGAGCTTGGTTCCGCTTATCACCTCGCCGTCAACAGAGTTAATCTTGTCTCCAGCCCTAAGGCCAACCTTCTCTGAAGGGCCACCGGGTATAACGCTCTGGACTGTAAGAGTATCGCGAATAATGGCATACTCGATTCCGATGCCTTCGAACTTACCCAGGAGAGGTTCTTCCATTTCTTTCACGTCCTTGGCGGAAATATAAACGGAATGAGGGTCGAGCTGCTGCATAAGATGAATCATTGCATCTTCGCTCACTCGTCCGACATTCAGTGTGTCCACATAGGCGTTGGCAAGCAGGAAAAGAATCTGCTTGAACTTTGTGGATTCCATATTCAGCCTGGAATTGTTGAAACCTACAGTCTGGTTGACTCTAGGCTGGGCCATATAGCTCTGGGAAAAAGCAACCGGCATGGCCATAAGCATAATGGCGGCAGCCAAAGCAATGTGCCTCAAATTATTGCGCGTGTAACTCATTTTACAGGAAATCTTTTCTCAGGAACATCAAATATCGTACCCTCTTCAGCCAGATAAGACTCCGGGAATATTTCTCTGGCCTCGTCCAGAAGAAGATCCAGACTGCGGTATCTGGAAGAAAAGTGCCCGAGTATGAGTTTCTTGGCCCCCGCGGCAAGAGCGGCCTTTGCCGCATCCTGGCTTGTGGAATGAGCGGTCGATCTGGACAGAGCCCTAAGATCGGAGGCGTAGGTCGCCTCGTGATAGACCAGGTCTGCGCCCTTGATCCACTCCTGAAGTTTAGGGAACGGGGCCGTGTCGCTGCAATAGGCAAAGCTTCTTGGCTCAAACGGCTTGTAAGCCAGGTCTTCACATTTGAGAACGATATCTTCTCCGCTATCGGTTTTTCTGATTACATCTTCTCCTCTTTTCAGTGTCCCGATCTCTTCAAGAGTGAGCTTGTACTCAGGGATGGCGCTTTTGACCACATTCATCTGAGGCTCTTTCTCCTTGAA
The DNA here is from genome assembly GCA_902769525.1 of uncultured Bacteroidia bacterium. Classification (GTDB taxonomy): domain Bacteria; phylum Bacteroidota; class Bacteroidia; order Bacteroidales; family UBA932; genus Egerieousia. The sequence continues at coordinate 26,930 of CACXPG010000011.1, read as the reverse complement.
AATGTAGCCGTAGGTCTCGATCCTGTGACGAAGCGGAAACGCATAGATTTCCAGGTTCTTGAACTCTGCCACCAGAGTCGGTTCTGAGCATTTTACCGTATGCAGAACCACTTCATACTTCACTTCTCCGAATTGTGTTGATATGGAGTCCAGCAGACTCTGCATACCTTGCGGGGCATATATATGAAGCGGAGAGAGCCTTCCTGTCATATCCAGGGTGGAAATCAGTCCGAACAGCCCGAACACGTGGTCTCCGTGAAGATGGGATATGAAGATATTGTCCAGCCTGGAGAACGGCACCTTGAATCTTGCCATCTGCATCTGGCATCCCTCTCCGCAGTCAATCAAAAACAAGCGCCCACCCACGGTCAGTGAGTGAGCGCTAGGAAATCTGGAAGATGTCGGGCGTGCAGATGCACTACCCAATGTCATCAGAGAGAATTCCACTTAGTTGTTCTCCCCTTTTTCCATCTCCTTCTTCAGGTCAGCAAGAGCGTCGATGTCGCCCAGAGTGGTCTTCTCTACGCTTGCCTTCACTTTCTTGATAGCCTTCTTGGTGCTTTCAGCCTCTGCTTCCTTCTCCTTGAGAATTTCGCCGGCCTCTGCCCTCTTCTTGTCCTCGGCTATGCGAGTGTGTGAAAGGATGATCTTCTTGCTTGACTTGTTGAATTCGACAACCTTGAAATCGAGTTTCTCGTCTGCCTTGGCAGTGGTTCCGTCTTCCTTAACAAGGCCCTTGGTAGGTGCAAATCCCTCAATGCCATACTGGAGAGCTACTGTAGCGCCCTTGTCGTTGAAGGAAACGATTGTACCCTCGTGGATAGAACCCTGGGTGAATACGGTCTCGAAAGTGTCCCAAGGATTGTCCTCGAGCTGCTTGTGTCCAAGTGAAAGCCTTCTGTTATCCTCATCGATATCGAGAACAACAACCTCGAACTTCTCTCCGAGTGAAGTGAACTCAGATGGATGCTTGATCTTCTTTGTCCAGCTCAGGTCTGAAACGTGAACAAGTCCGTCAACGCCTTCCTCAAGTTCTACGAATACTCCGAAGTTAGTGAAGTTGCGCACGATAGCAGTGTGGCGGCTTCCTACAGGATACTTCTCCTTGATAGTTGCCCATGGATCCGGTTTGAGCTGCTTGATGCCCAGAGACATCTTGTGCTCGTCGCGGTCGAGAGTCAGAACCTGAGCCTCAACCTCCTGACCAATCTTCAGGAAATCCTGAGCGCTTCTCAGGTGAGAAGACCAGCTCATTTCAGATACGTGGATAAGTCCCTCGATACCAGGCTGAATCTCTACGAATGCGCCGTAGTCAGTGATAACTACAACCTTGCCCTTAACGGTATCGCCGACCTTCAGGTCTGGATTGAGAGCGTCCCAAGGATGAGCCTGGAGCTGCTTCAGACCAAGAGCGATTCTCTTCTTCTCTTCGTCGAAGTCGAGGATAACAACATTGATCTTCTCGTCCAGCTTGACAACTTCCTCAGGATTGCCGATACGGCCCCAAGACAGGTCTGTGATGTGGATAAGACCGTCCACACCGCCCAGGTCTACGAATACACCGTAAGAAGTGATGTTCTTTACGGTTCCCTCGAGAACCTGACCCTTCTCCAGTTTGGCGATGATAGCGCTCTTCTGAGCCTCAAGCTCGGCCTCGATGAGAGCCTTGTGGGAAAGAACTACGTTGCGGAACTCCTGGTTGATTTTTACAACCTTGAATTCCATAGTCTTCTCAACATATACGTCGTAGTCGCGGATTGGCTTCACGTCAATCTGTGAACCAGGCAGGAAGGCCTCGATTCCGAATACGTCTACGATCATACCGCCCTTTGTACGAGCCTTGATAAAGCCCTTTACGATTTCGTTCTTCTCGAATGCCTCGTTTACTCTGTCCCAAGACTTGAGTGAGCAGGCTTTCTTATGTGAAAGAATCAACTGGCCCTTCTTGTCCTCTGGATTCTCGACAAGCACGTCAACCTTGTCGCCGACTTTCAGGTCAGGATTGTATCTGAATTCATTTCTCTGGATAACACCCTCGCTCTTGTAACCTACGTTAACAATAACTTCTTTCTGGGTAAGTCCGGTAACGGTACCCTCAATCACCTCGTTCTCTGCAATCTTTGAAAGGGATTCGCTGTACTTCTGCTCGAGTTCTTCCTTGCTTTCAGATGCAGGAACATTGTTCTCGAATGCGTCCCAGTCAAACTTCTCAGGAGCGATGGATGCGTTGCTTCTTCTTTTCTTAGGAACTGCTACGGCCTCAGGAGCCTCCTCCTTGAATGACTCTGCAGTCTCCTTGACAACGGGAGTCTCAATAACTTCCTCGTTCTCAATGTTTTTGATTTCTTCGTTCATAATAAATTAAACTAATTAGCAGTTAAACATTATTTGTAGATCAGCCCACCGGCTGAAATTCAGCGTGCGAATATAGTAAAATTCCCCTATCTTTGAATAGCAAACCACAAAAAATGCAATAAAAAGCCATTTTTAATCGAGATGAAGAGAATTATCGCGATAACAGCCCTGCTCCTTGCCTGCCTTGCCTGCCTTGCCATCACCCCTGCCCTAGCCCTGGCCCAGAAACAGGCAGACACCAACAAGCCTTCTTCCACCAGCAAGGATTTCTATCATATTGTAGTGACTCCTGGCGAAGACGCCTCCACATCCGTTACCATTAACTACCACACAAATCATCCTTATAGCTATATACTGTACGCAGATGTCCAGGTAGAATCCTGCGTTAGAAACCAATTTGTCAAGCCTGTATATGAATTATGGAGCACAAAAGACATTGAAAACACATCTACATCCTCATCTTTCTATACGAATGGCAGATTTGTCTGTCACGCCACAATTTCCAATTTACATCCTGGCACGAAGTACGAGTTTTTTATTCGCTGCGGTTCATTTCATCCCAACGTGGATTCAGACACATGCTTTTTTACTACCGCCGGCAAAAAGGACAAATGGAACTTTGTTGCCTTCACCGATTTCCAGAGCGTGCCCAATTCCATCACCCACCAGCTGATCCAGAACATGAAGGAAATCGGGAACAACCCTCCGCTTATGGTCTGCTCCGGCGATATGGTAGACGTTGCCGGCTGGGAAGACTCCTGGACCTGGCTGCTTGACAATGACGCTTTCAGAGATTTCGTCTATGCCTCTTCCCCCGGCGACCACGCCTACTGGGCTGACGCCAAGGACAGAAAGTACCCGCAGTACACCGAGGCACACACTTTCAACCATCTCTTCCATTTTCCTCAGAACGGAGCGGAAAAGAGCAAAAACACATCCTACTACTTCTTTTATAATAATGCTCTCTTCGTAAGTCTGGACATGAACAACTCCAACATCTCCAGAGGAGAAAAGTTCGACGAGCAGACCAGATGGTTCCAGCATACTCTCGACAGCCTCAAGGGCACCTATCAGTACCTTATTGTACTGATGCACAAATCCGTCTATGGTTCCAGCATTATTGACTCCAATGTAGGCAAATACATCCGCCCCCAGTGGAGCCCTATCTTCCAGAAGTACAACGTGGATCTCGTCCTCTCCGGCCACGACCACGTCTATTCCCGCACCCACCAGCTTGACGGAGACCACAAATCCACCATCAAGAACAAGGGCACATTCTACCTGGACATGGGCTCCAGCGGCAACAAGCGAAGGGCCGTTGACACTTCCCTCTCTGAATCAGACGGCATCCACGCCAAAGTCATAGACCTGAAGACAAAAGAACTGAGCTTTGCCGCCAACATACAGGTCACAAAGAAAAAGATGACCGTCACCGTCTACAACCAGCACAAGCAGATTGCAGACCAGTTCACAATAAAAGCCAAACGGCGCTGAAACTGCATTATTTTCTATATTTGCGAAAACAATCATCTATGAGACAGAAATTATACTTCTCAGCAGTGCTTCCCTTGTTTGTCTTGATAATGACAATATTTCAGGGAACTGCTTATGGACAAAAGGCAACTTTCTCAAATTGCCAGCTTAAGCACAATGTTGTAACGGATAAAGGAAAGCAGCTCCAATGCCAGTTCACTGCACGCTTTACTAATATGAAGTCCCATAAGATCAGAATCGTGATGCAAGTTGAATGTCCAAAAGGGACAGTATATAAATATCTGAATAATGACGGAAAGAAGGTATCCGTAAAAACGTCAAAAGAATATAACAACAAATCCAACAAGGCCAGCCTGGAAAACAAAAAGATAGGAATCTACAATTCCAAGCTGCATCCGAAACAGGGAACTAACAAGTACTTTGTGCGTCTTATTGCCTACGACGCAACAACAAATAAAGTGATTGGAAGTTCTAATTATATGTCCTACACGCAAACCGGCAAAAGCAGTGCAGGTGTTAAATCAGGCAGCAGCGGTAGCGTTAAATCCAGCAACAGCAGCGCCAATAAATCAAGCTCAAAGGGCAAGGGCAAATGGGCAAAGATTGCCAAGGGGAACTATTATATTTCCTGTGCTGAGAATGCTTGTGTATATATTGGAGCAAAAAATAAAAAAATGGCCAATGGAACCAATATCGAGCTTGTCGGAAAGTTTTTAGAAGATGAGCAGCAATGGTATTTCCTGCCGGAAAATGACTATTACTATATATGCTCAGCCGTTAACCGGAATTATGTCCTGGACGTAAAGAAAGGTGTTGCTGCCGCCGGAACCAACATTCAGTTATACCAGCGTAACAACTCCGAGGCTCAAAGATGGTATTTGGAGAGATGCAATACAAATCCCGGAAATCCTAAGGAGAATCATGAAGCATTTATCATACGTTCAGCTCTCAATCCGGATTTAGTAATTGAGTTTGAGGGGAAATATGGGGATTTCGGCTCCAATATCCGTCTAGGCCGCTGCTCCAGGAAACTATCTCAGATGTGGAGACTCGACTAGACGAAGTTAATATAAAGAATCGTTCAGGGCGAAATCGGTGACGAATTTCACGATTTTCTCCATGACGGCCTCTATGTATCTTCTTCCCTTTTCTGCTGTGGCCTTCCTCGGGTCACCTACTCCGGTGTCTTTGGTGGTGTAAGTCCAGTGGCGTGGGGCCCAGGCGGTTTTATCGTTGAGGCCCTCTATCTTGAAGTCGTTGTGGTGGCCGTCTCCGGCTTGTTTGAGGTTGACAAGCTCAGGATAATAATGCAGCATCACGCAGGTTTCCTGCTCGCCGGCGTGGTCGTCTATCTTCTCCTCAAAGAAGTCCTTCAGAGGAAGGATGGAGAACCAGGCAAGCACAGTAATCTGGAAATCAGGGTACTTTATCACGATATCACGGATCATGCCCTTGAAGTTGTTGCCGCCGTGGCCATTCATTATAAGGAGCTTGTTGATGCCCTGCTTTCTGAGAGACTCCACAATGTCTTCCAAAACAGCTATCTGTGTCCTCTGCGATGCGTGGATGCAGAAAGGAAGCTCTATCTGGCCAGGATTCTGGCTGCCCAACGGAATGCCGGGAAGAACCATTACATTGACACCGTTCTTGGCGGCCTTTTCAGCAGCCTCAAAGGCAACAGCCTGTGCGTGAAGCATATCCGTGCAATAAGGAAGATGCAGGTTGTGGGGCTCGGTGCTGCCCCATGGCAAGATTGCCAGATGGTAATGTTTGTCCTTTACATCACCGTATCTGGCAGTTGTTATGTCGTATTTTGAATACATATCTTGTTATTTATTTGCCGGCTTTGTCAAATATCAGCGTAACATCCCCTCCCCTTGGCTTGATGCCAGCATTAGGCTTGGTGGATTTCTCCATCAGGCGCCTCATCTTCTTGATCAGGCGGAAATCTCTTCTTCTGGCAGCGGCAATCTTGCGGTCCAGGTTCTTTACGTGAGGGTTGAAACCTTTTTCAAGATATCCTGCACGGGCTTTGAGCATCAGGACTTTCCTGACTTTATTGTCCAGTTCTTCCATCGGAAGTTCTCCAGACTCAACCGCTTTGGTCAGGGCCTCGATGCACTTAATAGGCTCGTCCGGCATCAGTATCATATCTGAACCGGACTTGTAAACGGCCATCGTAGCCTCCACAGTCGAGCGGTTTTCGTTGGTCAGGCCCGCCATGACAATAGCGTCAGTAATCACCACTCCCTTGAACCCCTGCTCTCCTCTGAGGATATCGTTGATCAGTTTGCTTGAGATGGACATAGGAACACCGCTCGGATCAATGTCAGGAACAGATATATGGGCCAGCATTATCATTTCCACGCCGTTGTCTATCAGATTCTGGAACGGATAGAGGTCCACGGTATCCATATATGCCTTGGTGTTCTTTATCACAGGCAAGGCGAAGTGGGAGTCCACAGTGGTTCCTCCGTGGCCGGGATAATGCTTTCCGCAGGCATAAATGCCAGCATCCTGCATACCTTTCATATAAGCGGTAGTCCAGGTAGCAACCTGACGCGGGTCGTTGCTCAAGGTCCTGAGCGCGCCCTCTCTCATATAATACTTGCTGACATCGGCGACAGGAGCATAATTGACCAGTACATTGATGTCCTTAAGCTCCTTGCCGACATTGCGCCCCATCTTGTAGAGCAGTTTTTCGCCGTTCTTCTCTATTCTTGAAAGCTGTGCCTGACGAGGATAAGGCAGATATTCCGGGAATCTCATTGCAGCTCCCCATTCACCGTCTACGGCCACCATGATCGGAACCTGGGCCATGGAATTGAGCTCGTCAAGACGGTTGAGGAAATGCTTGATGGACCCCTCCATAAGAATGACATTTCCAAGACCGTAATAACCCACAAGGGAATCCTGATAGGCTCTGGTGGCAGGACTTGGATTACGGCTGAGTTCAACAACAAAAAGCTGCGCAACCTTCTGCCTTACAGACATCTTGGAAAGAGCCTCCTCAACCTGTGCCTTATGTCTTGCGGAATCTTTGTCCTGAGAAACCGCAGGGTTTGAAAACAGGCATAGGAGAGCTGCCGACAATATCGCCAGTTTATTTCTCATACTTAAACTCCTGCAACTCTTTTGCGATACTCTGCCAGAGCGGCGTCCAGCCTCTCGTGGGCGGTAGTGTCACCAGGAACGTTGTGGGAAGGATGGATGTAGAGCTTCACTCCACGGTCAGCAAGGATCTCGGCGACAGTGCAGATGGTCATCCATACGGTGGTTACGAAAGCCATTGTGGAGAGAGGACCGATCTTGTCGAAGTGGTTCTTCAGGTCTACGCTTGCATCCTGGAGCGGGCAGCAGCTGTCAACAACATAGTCTGCAATCTGGAAGAGATTCTTTCCGCAGCTGTGGCGAGGAACCTTTGCACCGGTCTGGCCTGCAGATCCGTAGGCGATAACCTTCATTCCCATCTTCTGTGCCTCGAGAGCTACATCGATGTTAACGGCGTTGATTCCGGTATGGGAGAACAGCCAGACAAGGTCGTCCTTATGGAAGTTCCAGCTGCTCATTATGGCCTTGCCATAGCCTTCAGCCCTTTCCAGCCAGAGGAACTGGTTGATTCCCATCTCTCCGTTGATATGAGTGAAGAAAGTGAGCGGAAGCTCGCAAAGCGGATGGAAGCCTACGAAACCGCCGATTCTAGGATACATCTCCTCGATAGGAAGGTTTGCGTGTCCGCATCCGAACGTGTGAATAAGATGGCCTGCCTGGAGGCAGTCTGCCATAACTTCTGCTACTTTCTTTATCTGGTCCATCTGGGTGGACTCAATCTGGTCCATAACGCTGATAGCGTTCTTTTTCCACTGGTTTGCTAACATTGTTTTAAGTTTTATTCGTTGATTTATATAGTTCTTTTAGTATCTGTTTATGGTCTTATGTCCGAGCTGAATTTCTTTTCGGAGGCTTTCCTGCGGCTGCAGGCCAGGCAGGCGAACGGGGCTAGAATCAGTATCGCGATGATCATTCCGGCAAGAAGATAAGCGAATATGCTTCCGCCGCCACCGGCAAAGAGCTTGCCCATCAGGAAATTACCCAGGAACTGTCCGCACAGCGCGATGAAAATCGCGGCTGAAAAGGCGGAGCCGCTCATCTTGCGGAACACTCCGCCAAGACGGGCCAGCATCACAGGATAAGTGGCCCCTACTCCAAATCCTATAAGCGTCATCGCGCCCCAGCATAGATAAGTGGAATTCTTGCCAATCCCCATCATTGCAACACCTATAAGGGCGATGAACATATAGACGAAAAGCACCAGAAGGTCCCGGCCCTTTTTCATCATTGCGCCAAGGGCCAACCTTCCGATCATCATTCCTATCGTGAAGAAAGTCAGTGACAGAACCGCGTCATTCTCAGCGATTCCGCCGATTTTGGTAAGGAAAGACGTGGTGTAGCTGCCGCTGGTTCCCTCAAACGCGCTCTGGAAGAAAAGCACAAAGGCTACCAGAAGCAGCGCTCCCGAGGTGAGCATGCTGCGGTATTCGGAGCCTGAAGGCTTGGTCGCGGAGGAAATCTTTGCCTTAGGGAATTTAATCGCGATGAAGAAAATCACGCAAAGGAGCATAATGGCAGCACAGGCGATCAGCGGAATCTTGTAGTCCGGAATCAGGAAGCAAGCCAGAGTCCAGACCATTGCCCCGATGCAGTAGCAGGCGCCGAGGATACTCATCTTGCGTCCCCTTCTGTCTTCATCATAGATGTCTGAAACTATGGCGTTGGTCTCTCCGTTGAGGACTCCGCCGCCAAGGCCCACGCAGAAGATGCCGGCTATAAGAAGCGGCATATCAGTAGAATATGCCAATATGAGAAGGCCGGCGAGCATGATCAGGCTGCTGATGACCAGAAGCCACTTGTAACCGTAGCGGTCCATGATCGGGCCGAAGACCACGGTTCCGAGGATAATGCCGATGCTCATATACATAGGAAGCCCGATTGCCTCGGGAACAGCCTTTACCAGAGGCGGCATGATGGCACCCAGGCTCAGCATGGCCACTCCGAAGAAAGCGATGCCCAGGCAGGCTGCCAGATTGACTTTTTCCGTTGAATATCCTTTAGACATATCGTTTGGTTTAGAGGTCGAGATTCTTGTTCTTTGCCTTGTCTGAAGACTTTGCCACAAACGGGAAGGCAATGCATACTGCAACAATCATTGCACACATGACAATCGGGAAATATCCCGGAAGCCCCGCCTTAACTGATGACGGCAGGAACATCTTGCCCACCAGGAAGTTGCCGATGAGCATACCTATCTGGGCAACTACTACGGAAAGGCTGACTGCGGCACCTGAATGCTTCTTGAAAACCTGGCCCAGATAGTCGAAGATAACTGGAGCGGTAACCCCTATCCCGAATCCCAGCAAGGTCATCGAGATGAAGGCACCTATTTGAGAAGCAGGCATCAGATACTGCAGCAGAGCGCCTATGAAAGCAATAGCCATAAACAGGAACATTGCCATTTTCCTTCCCCCTGTCTTGAGGCATACAGGAAGGGCAAATCTTCCGACAGCCATTCCCACTGTCATGAATATCAGCGATGTAAGGGCTATTTCCTTTCCGATTCCCCCTTCCACGCTCACATAGTACGAAGTGGAATAGTTGGCGCTGATTGCTTCCAGAACTCCCTGGAAGAAGAACAGGATTCCGGCAACAGCAAGTATATGGTACTTGAACAGTTTAACCGAATCCAGAAGGGAGAACTTGTCTTCCTTGGTTAGTTTTGCCTTAGGGAACGGAATGAATATAAAGGCCAGAGACAAGATGCCGATCACTGCGGCAGACCATCTCATAGGTATCATAGGGTCATAAGACCAAACCCTGCAGATGACCGTCCAAAGCAGACTGCCCACACAGTAGGACGCTCCCAGGATGGAAAGCATCGTGCCGCGGAGATTGTCTCCGTAGATATCTGATATGATGGCTATTGTCTCGCTGTTGAGGACACCTCCTCCGGCTCCGATCAAGAAGGCGGAGATAATCAGCTGCCAGAGCTCGTGGCAGAAGATGAAGCCGCAAAGCCCGATGGCCAGGGCCAGTGAAGCGCTGATCAGCAAGGCCTTGTAGCCATAGCGGTCCATCACCGCACCGCAGATTATGGTTCCGGCTATGATTCCGAGAGTCAATATCCACGGAAGGTTCTGCACACCCTGGATCGTTTCACCCAAAGACGGCAGCATCGCTCCCCAGAAGAACATAGTCACTCCGAAGAACGCGCAGCCCAGGCAGGCGGCCGTTGCCACCAGCGGTCTGGAATATCCTTTTTCAGTTTTAGCCATTATTTGTCAGTCTTAAGATATCTGTCAAGCCACTCGAAGAATGTCCTCTGCCAGAGGATTCCGTTCTGAGGTTTGAGAACCCAGTGGTTCTCGTCAGGATAGAGCAGGAGTTCCGCGTCTATTCCCCTCATTCTGGCGGCGTTAAAGGCACTTTCACCCTGGGATGCGAGGATTCTGTAGTCCTTCTCGCCGTGGATGCAAAGGATTGGAGTGTCCCACTTGTCTACATACATGTGAGGAGAATGTGCAAACGTGTTCTGGGCAGTCTTGAGGTCCTTCCTCCAGAAGGCTCCGCCAAGATCCCAGTTGGCGAACCACATTTCTTCGGTCTCGACATACTGCTGCATCTCGTTGAAGATTCCGTCGTGGGCTATGAAGGCCTTGAACCTCTTGTTGTGGTTTCCGGCAAGCCAGTAAACGGAGAAGCCGCCGAAGCTGGCTCCTACGCATCCCAGATGCTCCTTGTCTACGTATGGTTCCTTTGCAATATCGTCTATAGCAGACAGATAGTCTTTCATACACTGTCCGGCATAGTCTCCGCTGATCTGTTCCAGCCACTGCATTCCGAAACCAGGAAGACCCCTGCGGTTAGGAGCGATGATAATGTAGCCGTTGGCAGCCATAATCTGGAAATTCCACCTGTAGCTCCAGAACTGGGAAACAGGAGACTGAGGGCCTCCCTCGCAGAACAGAAGCGTAGGATAAGTCTTTGTGGAGTCGAAATGAGGAGGATATACCACCCAGGAGAGCATCTGCTTGCCGTCCGTGGTCTTTACCCAGCGCTCCTTTACCTGGCCCAGAGCCAGCTTGTCAAGGATGTGCTTGTTCTCAAAGCTAAGCTGGGTAGCCTCTCCGGATTTGATATCGACTGAGTAGATATCGTCCGGAAGCATCATAGAATGGCGCTTTGCGATGAGCTTGCCGTCTGAAAGGGCAACGCTTCCGAAATCGTGCTGGCCGTCTGTAACCTTGCATACATCACCGCTAAGGTCAGTGCGGTAGATCTGGGTTGTTCCGTGCCATACTCCGATGAAATACAGGGTGTTGTCGTCTGCCCAAATATAGTCGTCCACTCCGCTCTCGAACTTTTCGGTGACATAGGTCTTCTCGCCGGACTCGAGGTTCTTCACGCAGAGTCTCGTGCGGTCGCTCTCGTAGCCGTCCCTTTCCATGCTCATCCAGGAAACCTTCTTTCCGTCAGGGCTGTAGGCAGGATTGGTGTCATAGCCCATATTGAGGTCTTCCTTGTTCTTGTTCACAGCCTGGTTCTGAAGGCTCTCGTCATACTTTACCTGTGGCCTGACATAGCCTTCCGGCTTGCAGAGATTTACGGTCTTGCCGCTCTCTATGTCATATTCGTAGATGTCTGAATCTGTGCTGATCGCATAGTCCAGACCGGTCATCTTCTTGCAGGAATAGGCAATCTTCTTGCTGTCCGGGCTCCAGGCGAGCTGCTCCTCGCCGCCGAATGGCTTTGAAGGGCACTCGAACATTTCGCCTTCCAGGATATCCTTGCAGTTTGAGAAGGCATTGCCGTCGAAATCCACCAGGAAAGGATGAGGGATGGCATCCACCCACTCGTCCCAGTGCTTGTGCATAACATCGGTGACAATTCTTCCGGTCGTATTTGGAAGGTCTTCGTACTTGTTCTTGCCGAGAACTGTAGCTCCTTCCCAAGGAATCTGGGCAATCAGCACGGCCTTCTTGCCGTCAGGAGAGAAGAGGAAACCCTCAACGTCCTTGTCAAATCCAGTTATCTTGCGAGGGGCGGTTCCATCGGAGTTCATCACCCAAACTGAGCTTGTGCCGTCTTCTGAAGTAAGATATGCAATAGTGTTGTCATCCAGCCAGACTGCACCGCCCTGGCTCTTAGGAGATTTGGTAAGGGTCTTCACATCAGAGCCGTCTGCGTTCATAAGGCAGATTACGGTGTGGCTCTTGTTTTCCTGAACGCTGTAATATGAAACATTGTAGAGAATCTTGCTGCCGTCCGGTGAAGGCTGGACTCCTCCGATTCTTCCCATTGCCCAGAGGGCTTCCGGAGTCATCAGATCAGATGCCAGGGTAACGTCCTGCTTCCCTATGAATACCTGCTGCTCTTCCTTTGGAGAGTTGCAGCCTGAGATAAGAGCTGTTGCCGTTATCATCGCGATTATACTTATTCTTTTCATATATTACTGTTTATTTGTTTCTTACAAGATATCCGGCACCGATAAGCGCAGCGTCTGAGCCTACTTCCGAAGCACAGAAGCGGGTTTTGCGTATGGCTATCGGCTGAGCCCATTTCAGGGCCTCGGCATAAATGTCAGGTATCAGTTCTTTGGCCGGTCCGGAGAAGACTCCGCCGCCGAAAACTATGATTTCCGGATTGAAGAGGCTCACCAGGTTGGCTGCTCCCTTTCCCCACATCTGGACTGCCTTGCGGATAACCTTGACGGCCTTCTCATCGCCCTTCGCGTAACCGTCAAACACTTCGTAGGAGCTTACCTCCCGGCCGTAGACCTTGCTTGCCTGATAGCCGATTCCGTTGCCTGAAGCAAAGGTTTCAAAGCATCCGCACTTGTCCCAGTCGGTGTCGTAATCACTCTCAAGGGCCATCCATCCGGTTGCGCCGACAATGTCGTCCGCTCCGTGTATCACTCTACCGTCCAGCAGTATGCCGGCTCCGATGCCGCTGCCTACGGCCAGGTAGATGGCATTGTCGCAATCCTTTGCGGCACCCCGCCATTTCTCGCCGAGAATATAGCAGGTACGGTCGCTTTCAATCTCGATGCGAATGTCGCCCAGGCTCTTCTTCAAGGTCTGGGCAAGCGGATATTCATCCCATCCCGGAATGTTCGGGCACCATACGGTTCCTTTCTTGGAATAAACAATTCCAGGGACGCATATTCCCGCCCCTGAAATGTCATAATCCTTGCACAAATCGCCTATTAAAGATGATATGAGCTTTCCGGCTTCATCGCCGCCACGCCCTTCAAGAAGGCTATACCGCCTTTCTATGACGTCGCCCCCATCGTTGAAAATGGCGGCTGATATCTTGGTTGCTCCAAGATCAATTCCTAGAACTGCCATTGTTATTTAGTTCTTCTGTTCCTGAAAATAAGAGAGGCCACCAGTACCGATGCCAGCATCACGAACATTATGATGCAGAAGTCTCTCAAAGCGAAGTTCTCGCCGAAAATCGGGAGCCTGACGTTCATTCCGAAGATACCGGAAATCAGTGTCGGCGGCATGAACAGCAGGGAGACATAAGTCAGGATCCTCATTATCTTGTTCTGGTCCAGGTTAATCAGACCAAGCACAGTATTCTGCAGATATTCAAGCCTCTCGAAGTTGAAGTTGGTATGGTTCAGAAGCGATGCGATATCGTTGACAAGAACGTCCAGCCTCGGGCGGATATCGCTCGGGAACTTGTCGGACCTGGTAAGGGCGGTAACTATTCTCTGCTTATCCACGATATTCTCCCTAACCATCATCGTATTTTCCTGCATCTGGTTGATATCCAGCAGGAAATCTTCGTTTACCTTTCCACCTACATTCACGTTGCGGCCGAATTTCTCGATTTCCTTGGCCATCACCTCGATCATATCGGCATCCAGGTCCACCCTGTTCTCCATAATCGCCACGAAGATGTGATAGCCGGTCGGATAGAGCTTGTAGGAATAGCCCATCCTCTTCTGGAACTCGGTAATCGTGCGAAGCGGTGCCTGACGTGTGGTCACCAGCACTCCTTCTGAGATTACAAAAGACACGCTTTCCTCGGAGTAGCTTTCAGGCCCCGGGGAAATGAAGTCCGTATTTGCGAAGATTGCGTTGTCTGTTTCGGAATAGCGGGATGAACTCTCGATCTCCTCCGCCTGTGCCCTGCTCTGCAGGGTGGTCTCGAGGAATTCCTCAACCGCTTGCGTCTCAACTCTATCGGGTTCGTACAAATCTATCCACAGGACATCATCAAATCCCAAGTTCTCTGTCAATTCGTTTACATCAGAGGTAGTAAGGATCTGCCCCTTAGATTTGTAGAACACCTGAATCATACTCCGGCCTCCTTCTTTATGGTTATAGAGTTAGACATAGCGGATTTCCTTATTCGCACAAATTTAAGAATTTTTCTTTGAGAACAGCAACATTCCCAGGAATGTAAGGCCTGCAATCACGAGAATCAGGGCAAAACCGAAGTCATAGCCCCATCCGAACACCTTGTTCTGGATGCAGTAGCAGATTACCGGAACCAGCACGCAGATAAACGGAACAGCCTTGTCGCAGGTTCCCTTCTTTGTCAGGATACCGTACATGAACAGACCAAGAAGCGGACCGTAGGTGTATGACGCGATGGCGTAAACCATATTGATCACAGAGTCGCTCTTGAGGTAGTTGAAGGCCACCATCATCAGGACAAACAGTATTGAAATGAGGATGTTGACTCTCTGGCGAACGTTCTTCTTCTTGTTGTCATCCCAGTCCTTCTTCTCCATTCCGATGAGGTCTATGCTCGCCGATGTGGTAAGGGAAGTGATGGCGTTGGCGCAGGATGGATAGGCTGCTGAAATCAGTCCGATGAAGAATACCACTCCGACAATCGGCTTGAGACTAAGGGCTACCGTAGGGAAAATCTTGTCTGCCTCGATTCCGCCGGCCGCCTTGGTGACTGATGACAGAAGTTCTGGATGGTTGGTCATGAAGATTGCCAGAACTGCACCGATGATAAGGAAAAGCAGGTTTACCGGAATCATCATCGCAACGGATGTCATCATATTCTTCTGGCTTTCTTTCAAGTTCTTGCAGCTGAGGCTCTTCTGGATCATGCTCTGGTCCAGACCGGTCATGGCAACCGGAACAACCAGTCCGCTGATGAATCTCTTCAGCCAGTGGGTTCCGTGGCTCCAGTCGGTGTCAAATATGTCTGAGTGCGGGTCTGAGTGAACGTTTGAGAGCATATCGCCGAAGCCCCATCCCAGTTCCTTGCAGATGAATACCAGGGAAAGGACCACCGCCACAATCATAAAGGTTGTCTGGAAGGTGTCTGTCCAGATGATTGTCTTCACGCCGCCCTTGAGGGTGTAGAGTATCGCGATCAGGACAAATATCGCCGCGGCTACCCAGAACGGCATTATATGGCTGCCGTCAGGGCGGATGAGCACGAAGTTATACAGCACGAATACTACCAGGAACGTTCTTACGGTTGCTCCCAGGAACCTGGAAATGATGAAAAACGAGGCTCCGGTCTTGTAGCTGCAGATTCCGAACCTCTTCTCCAGGTATGAATAGATGGATGTCAGGTTCATCTTGAAGTAAAGCGGCAGCAGGACCAGCGCAATTATCAGATATCCGCCGATAAATCCGAGAAGCATCGGAAGATACCAGAATCTCTCGTTGTACACGTTTCCCGGAACGCTCATGAAGCTCACGCCGCTCAGCGACGCCCCTATCATACCGTAAGCCACCACAAACCAGTTGGACTTGCGGTTGCCGGTGAAATATGAGCTGTTGTCTGCCTTGCGGCTTGTCAAGTATGCGATCAGAAACAGAATCGCGGTATAAACCAGGAACGTTACAAGCAGTATTGTAGAATTCATCTTGTTAGATATTAAATGGTTGTCTGTTTTCTATGCTCTTTGCAAGCGTAAGCTCGTCGGTGTATTCGAGGTCGTCCCCGAAGGCCACTCCCCTTGCAATGGCTGTAATTTTTATGTCGTATTTCTTCAGCCTGTTGTAGATGAAGTAGGACGTGGTCTCCCCTTCCATACTCGTGGAAAGCGCCAGCACCACCTCCTTGACCTCTCCCCCTTCTATCCTTTTTTCAAGTTCAGCGATGGGAAGGTCGCTAGGGCCCACTCCGTCCATCGGGCTGATTATGCCTCCCAACACGTGGTACAATCCGTTGTAGGTCTGCGTGTTCTCGATGCTGAGGACATCGCGGATGCTCTCCACGACGCAGATTATTCCGCGGTTGCGCCTGCGGTCCGAGCATATCGGGCAGACAGGACTGTCCGATATCATGTTGCACTCTGAGCAGTGCTGCACGTTACGGGACAGGTTCACAAGCGAGGAGGCGAACAGCTCGACATTCTCCTTTGGCTGCTTCAGTATGAAAAGCGCCATTCTAAGCGCGCTCTTCTTCCCTATTCCGGGAAGCGTGGAAAACTGGTCCACGGCTTTCTGAAGCAGTTCTGAGGAAAATGCCATAGTCAATTATTTTCCTGCCTTGTAGGCATCTACTCCGTTTCGTACGGAACCGTACTTGAGCAGATACTCCTTGGCCAGTTCATAATCCTTTATTCCGGTCTCGTCCATTATCATGCGGGTACCCCTGTCCACCAGCTTGGCGTTGGACAGCTGCATGTCCACCATCTTGTTGCCTTTCACGTGGCCGAGCTTTATCATCGCAGAGGTGGATATCATATTGAGTATCAGCTTCTGGGCTGTACCGCTCTTCATTCTTGTCGAGCCTGTAACAAATTCAGGACCCACGACAGCCACCATCGGAATGTCCACAACCTCGGCGACCTTGGCCCCCGGATTGCAGGTGATGCAACCTGTCAGAAGGCCCATCTCGCGAGCCTTTGCGCAGGCCCCAACAACGTATGGAGTACTTCCGCTGGCTGCAATTCCCACTACGGAATCCCATCCGCCGATATTGAACTTCTGGAGATCTGCCCAACCCATATCGTAGTCGTCCTCGGCGTTCTCCACAGCCTTGCGGATAGCACCGTCGCCTCCGGCTATAAGGCCGATTACAAGATCAAACGGAGCTCCGTATGTAGGAGGTATCTCACTGGCATCCAGTATGCCCAACCTTCCGCTGGTTCCCGCTCCAAGATAGAAGAGCCTTCCGCCCTTCTTCATTCTCTCCACAAGCTGGTCCACAAACTTCTCCACCTGCGGGAGACATTTCTCCACTGCATACGGTACTGTCTTGTCTTCTGAATTCATTCCTCGGAGAAGCTCTCCGGTAGTCATCTTGTCCAGGTCTGAATAATTGGAGGCCTGCTCAGTTACTTTCTTTACACTCATAAACTATTCTCCGAGATATTTCTTCTTGTGATAATCGATAAGTCCCTCGATCGGGCTCTTGAGCACATTGCCCACCTTCACTCCGCACTCGGCAGCAACTTCCTCCAGCTCCCTGCGGAAAATGTACCCGATAGATCCTACAACATTCATCGGATACTCGTGATAGTTATAGCCATATACATTCCTGGTGATGAAATCCTTGAAACCGGACTTGAGCAGGCTCTGCATATATTCTGTTTCTCGATACTCCTCGATAAAATATGAGAACTGAGCCAGGAACCTGTTAGGAGAAGGCTGCTTGTAAACCCTGTCCACAATCTTCAGATAGTCCAGGTCATACTTCTCTATGAATGCCTTCTCTATATCCTTAGGGAACAGTCCCTTGATAAAGTCTGAGAGCAGCCTCTTTCCAAAGTATCCGCCGCTGGCCTCGTCGCCGAGGATAAATCCTCCGGCATTCACGTGCTCGGCCATCTTCACTCCGTCAAAGAAGCAGGAATTGGCACCTGTTCCAATGATGCAGGCAATGCCCTTTCCGTCTCCGCAAAGAGCCCTGGCTGCTGCCAGCATGTCTGATGCCGCATAGCACTTCACTCCAGGGAACACTTCCTGGAAAGCGCCTTCCAGATCGCTTCCTACAGAGTCAGACACAACTCCCGCCCCATAGAAATAAACCTCGGTAACATTGTCTCCAAGTATTGATTCCAGGCTTGTCCTGAGTATTTCGACTATCTTCTCTCTTGTTATGAAAACCGGATTGATGCCGGCGGTCTTGACAGAAACGGTTGTTCCGTCTTCCTTGATTGCTACCCAATCCACCTTGGTTGAGCCGCTGTCTGCTACTAATATCATCTTGTATTGCTTTAAAAAATATTTCCCGATTAAAAACAAATCGTGCAAATATACGAATTATTCCAAAGGAATAAAGACAAATCAATTATCATAGACGTCGCTTGCATTTACAAGAATAATTTATTAAATTTAAAGCAAATTCATGAGTATGAAACGAGTATTATTTAAGTTTGTACAAACCTGTCTTCTAATAATTGTCTTGATCTTTATTAGAGAGTTGCTTTATGAACTTCTCGGCAGGACTCCAGTACCAAAACATGTGGATTTTCGTGTTTCTTAGCGAAAATCCATTTTTATTTATAAAAGTTATTATTCACTTTAAAAATGCTTAATATTTGTTTAATATGTTGTTATATTTAATCATAGTACTGTTGATTGTGGTTTCTGTTCTGGACATGGCATTCAAGAATCAAACTATAATGAAGGTATTTTTGTTTGGGTTGGCAGACTCTTCAAAATATGAATTACGTAAATTCAGAATCATTCATTCAATTGGCTGTCTTGTTGCAGCTGCATTATGTTTAATCGGAGTTTTTGACAATCGTCCGATATGGTTCATATTACTCGTCGCAGTATTAATAATTATGTATGTAATGATTTTTGTTTTCTCAAAGAAATAAATAGTTATGAAAAGAATAGTTTTATTATCTCTATTAATCTTGATAATACCAGCATTCAATTCTTGTAATAAAGATATTGACAAAGAAAACATTTCTTGTTCTGATCTCTATGGATTATTGTGTGCTGAGGCTCAAAATACTGAAGTTTTATATCGGAGTGAAGCAGGAGGAACCGGTAACCTTGCAACTAAATCAACCACTTCATACTATGGAAGCATCGATGGTGTTGTTATTCCCAACTATCTTTTAAAATATGTGGAGATATATGTAAAGCCGGATAATCCAAATGATTGGGATGAATTAGGCTTATGTAATCTTCTTTCTCAGGATAATTCTTTATCTATTGAAGAAAAGGAAATGGTTGCCAAGACAATAGGTATAATATCTTTTGCAAGGAATGAGTTGTATTCTATCCCTTTAACAAAATCTCCCGGAGAAATAGAATCAAATGATCCGTGTTTAGAGGAGTATAATAGAATTATACGTCAGATATTAATGAGCATTGGTTACAATGTAGCTGGTGGTTTTATTCTTAGCGGTTTAATTGGAGCTGAGATAATATGTATTATTAGTTCGTTGGAAGCATTAAATGCAATAGAGAATGCGGGTATAGCATATATAAGATGCGTTGAGCAGAATAAAGACTAACAAACATTCTCTTCATCAGGTTGTGCCAGCCATTTTCTCGCTCTGCATGGTTGCATATTAACTCAGAAAGTTGTTTTTTTGAAATGTCAAAAGTCTGTACTTTAAAGTAAATATTTGTTGTTATTTATTTGTCTTTAAAGATACAGACTTTCTTTTTATACAGCCTTTTTCTCAGACGGACACACTTTTGGGGATACTATCTCCAGGAAAGGAATACTTGCGGGACAAATCTACTTTTCTTTTTTCTTTGGCATCGCTAGTGTTTGTGTTTTCATTTGTTCAGCTGGTTAAAGTAATACTTTTCCCAGATTTTCCATTTACACAATCTCTAGGATAGTGCCGCCAAAAGGTGTACATAGTTTGTCCCCTTAACCACTTTTTTGAACATGCTGCCCATTTATGGAGCAACATATGTGTACGGAATACCCATTATCGAGACTTTGTATCCATACATCTTTAACTTATTAGCTACATTACGAAAGGTGACTTTGCTGAAGAAGGGAATCTCAGGTAACTCATTTCGTTTGACATCATTTTTTGCTATGACAAAAACGACTTCATAGTCTGATGCTTTAAACTCATTTCCAGCAGCAATTTCAAATCCTTCTTTTAATTTATTTTGTACATTACTTCTAAATGTTTTGTCAAAAATTGATTCTGCAGAAACAAGACCTTGATTAAATAAATGGCTTAACACACTTGAACCAGTATAGTGCTTAACATGTATTAACCGCTTGTCTTTACTATATAAATCACATACTTCAATCGGATCACCACCAATACGTTTAAGCTTTCTATCCATTAAACAAAGTATGTCCGGGTGTTCCTTTGCTGCAGTATCATTATACGTCGCTTCTGAATTAATATTGTAATCTGACAATTCAAGATCTTTTGTAATAGCAGTCTCTCTATAATATGTATTGATTGCTTCTACAAAATCGCGATGGAGTTTGTACCATATGCCATCATTTAGGAGATATCTCTGGTCTTGATATTCAAAGTCTGCGGAAATACACCTAATAAGAGGCCACCATTGTTTTCTGTTCCCATTTTCATCAATTAAAGACAGGGTATTCTTCCTAATTGTTGTTTTCTTAAAACCTTTTGGGTAGTTTTCCTTCAATAATTCTATATCTACATCATCATATAATTCAGAATCTCCTATTTGAAATCTATCTGCATTTTTCCAGTCGACTATTTCTGGAACGGAAAAGAACAAACTCGAATAATCGTCTGAATTCAGAATAGCCAACAACTTTTCAGTCAATTCACTAATTAAATTACGATTTACAACTTGTCGCATCTGATCTATCCATTTGAAATGTCTTCGGTATGCATCTGCATTATATTGTTCATAGCATTTAAGAAGAAACGGTTTGATATTTTTATATGTAAATTCGGTTACAACAGATAGACTATCTGAACCAGACATTGTACAATCATACCAGTCTGTTGTTGCCTTACCAGTTATTGACTTCAGCAATTCTTTATCTTTATCTACATTGAAAATATCTATTCCAACAAGATTCCCAGATTGTATTCTATTTTTAAGTGGATTAATATCTAACGTATTTGTATCTATACTGCGTAATTTGTCTGCATCAATGGTATTTAATGTAGTAATAAGACCGAAACGTTCTTCTGTAACCATAGTATTTAAAAGTGTCCTTCCGAAACCAAATGTGATAGCAAAAAGCCTTTCATGGTCTTGTTCAACTTCAACCAGATAGAATATAACAGCTGACACACTTTTTGATTTTAAGCTACGATTATCCGGAGCATCCTCACCCAAAAAAGAGTCTAACCATTCAGGTCTATTCTCTATGTTTTTCTTGTAGAAGAGTTTATTACCATCAGGAAGTAAAATAGAAGACGTTCCACTTTTAAGAACATCCTTAATAGTAAACCCTTCTTTTATTAATGTTATAGATATTTTTGTTTTGGCCATATTACACTATCAACTTTACTCTTCCCGTCCCATTTTAAACAGTTAATAAGTTTACATCAAAGTGAGTGTTTTTGTATACTACTACAGTTTTTAAACAGATAGCCATTATTAATAGTTAAGCGGGTATCTTCTGACCCAAATACTGCTTTGCTGGAATCTGCTTTTCATCATATCGCAAAAATAGTTAATTTGTAAACTTATTAACTGCACGAAGCTGAGGAGGCAGCACATCCTTTACAAAAAACAGCGTCCAGAACAATCTGAGATCCATTAAAAAATACTAAAAAAGTATAACCCTTTACAAATAACATGGGGTATAAACAAAAAAGAGTAGCAAAAGCAACAATTAAAACTTAATAATCAAAATTCATTGTAATTTGAGAGGAATAGACATTTCCTATCTCATCGGTGATTTCCACCTTGATATTATAATTACCCGGTGCATTAGGAAGTTCTTCAAAATATAGGTAACCTAATAAATCCTTTTCAGAACCGCCAATAGTTTTCATAAAGGGAAACACAAGCTTAAAATCAGTTGCAGATACATCTTTAAGCAATTTGTCCACAGGGAAATACGGCTTTTCTTGTTTCCCCACAAATTGAGGATAATTAAGAGGCTTCAAATACAGATTTTGCAAATAATTCCTAAACAAATCAGATGTATTGTTCTCTGTCATCGTGAAAGTGTTTTTATAACCTGAGCTGATAAATGGAGATATAGAAGTAGAAAGATAACGGACCATACCATTAAGCACAGCACCACTTCCGTATTTAGAATTATATGAATCAATGGCATACAACTTGATGGATTTTAGATTGTTCTCAAGAGAATAACAAAAACCATAGAGACCGTCACTGCGGCGGGAAAAACTAACATTGTAGCCAGTATCGCCATTTTTCTTGCTGATTGCCTTAAATTCTGAGTTGTTTCCTCCTTGCTGGATTGCTCCAGTCCAGCTATAAACAATAGCCAGACTCCTCCCGTCACTTTGTTCCGCTTGAATAACTGAAACACGGAGATATCTGTCTATAAATGACTCCATCCTGTACTTATCTTTCTTTACAGGACCACATCCTATTGCAACAAGCAACACGAAAAAAAGAATAATGCAGTTGTTGTTTTTCATAAACTAACTATTTGGATTATCATAGGTAATCATTCTATACCACCAATTATAGTGATTCCCTATCAAATCAGGATTACTGTCAGGATATTGGTTATACTCAGGTCCACTACCTATTTCAAAAACGCCGCTACAATAATAGCCGTCATAACTACCTTTCCAACCAAAATTGCAATGCAATAAGGTTCTGCTACCATAAGTATTACCGTTACTACCTACAAGATCTTGTATTCTATAACCATCTATTACCCAAAAATGACCTTCAAGACTGCCGCTATCCATTGCACCAATAAAAACAGGGCAACCGGAATTAAGCATATTTAACACTGTATTGCCATGATAACTGGAGTATCTATGAACTCCTGAATAACCAGCTGACTTAAAAGCCTTCTTACACTTTTTGGCTGTTGTCCAAGATTCTCCAATCCACTCAGTCAAAAAACTCCTTTTTGTTTCTTTTCTTAATTCTTCCAGAAAATGTGCCAATAATACGACAGCAGGATAATCAGCAGGATAATTATCTTCATGGTTAACATAAACACTCTTCATAAGACCCCAGTTGCAATAGTAACCATGAAAAAAGTAATAACCAGGGTATTCGTGATATGCCAATATTTGAGCAACAGCAACAGGGCCACATCCAATAGCTTTATGTTCTAATCCATTACTTTTAAGTGGGGTAAACTGATTTAACGGAGCTTCTTGAAACCACTTTGTAGTAATCATAGCTGGCACTTCAGAAACCGTCTCCCATTCACAAGTAATCATATTCCCGCTTCCTGAGGAAGATCCACCTCCCTCCTGACCACTTTGACCAGTCTCCGGATTTTCCCAAATTTCTCCAGGATCTATGCCATTGCCTGGTGAAGACGGGAAATTATTCACGATTTCGTTTACTAGATAATCGGAAACCATCTCAACAATCATCTCTTGTGGTGTGTGAAGAGTGAATGTTGAATCCAAAGAAAACATTTGTTCATATGTTGCTGTAGAAACTGTATCTTCTAGACAAATATCATCACCATCTTCATCTTCCCCCCACAAATGCATGTCGTATGTCAAAGTAGTATCAGAAAACATTTGTTCCAAATGATCGTTGAGATTGAAATTTTCAATAGATATACTTCCAGACTCAACAACGGCTATGATTGTTGATGAAATTCTGCTATCTGCCGACAAAACGGCAAAGCCATCATCATCAAAATTAACAACATAGACCAAGGTATCAGGGATGATAATAGAATCTGGGAGAGGTCCGCCTGGATCAATCTCGTGTATCTTGGTACGTAAAGAGTGAGCCGTTTTGCTTGACAGGAACGTCCTGAAAGAGGAAGATGCTGTCAAATAATTGACTTTGCCGATTTTCTTACCTCTGAGCCTGTCATTTACAGGCCCAGACTTTGTGGGTGACGGTGAATAATCTGTTGGTGAGTTCAAGAAATCTTGCAATGAAGCTAACGCCTCCTGCTCAGTAATTCTGTAGGGATTGGAATACCCCATCTCTTCAAAAACCAATTTCGGCATTGAATCCTTTGTGCAAGAGGAAACTATAAAAAAGGCTAATAACAAAACAAGCCAATATGGCACACGACAACAAGAAAATTTGTTCATAATTCGTTTGATTTAATAATTGTATATCAAAAATAAGAATTATCATTCTATTATCCAAATTACATAACAGTGTGGAATATGTGAATCTTCTTGTCAATGTATACAGTGACCACATCTTTATGTAGTGATACCTAAAAATGGACCACGAGTTAAGTAACACGCGCATTAACCTTATCCATTATGAAAGGGAATCGTACGAGGTTCTGTGTCGCCTTTTAAGCCCACGTGGGTTTTGAAACATTTAAAAGACGCTTGTAGTAATGTCTCAAAGACCTGGAGTACAGGAAATAATCAATTCTAACCAGGGTGCGCAGTTCACCTGCCATAAGTGGATTTATACGACAAAATGACAAGTTTGAGAATCTGAAGATTGAAGAGTCATGCAGAAATGACGAACTAGATCAGTCTGTTAATAATTCAATTACTCAAATTGGTATGTCGAATTACGGTGATATACGCTATAATTTCATCGTTTTAATTGGTGTTCATACCTAGTTTGTCCTTTTATTCCCTCAATAGTTACATTAATTGCTTGTAGAGAACAAAAGTGAAGAAAAAGATATAAAAATGATTGAATTTTGCAGAAAAATTGTTTTTCCTTCTTTGTTTCAAGGAAAAATAATTTATTTTGCATATGTATTATAATAAGGTACAACTCATCTTAATAAGAATGGAAAATAGAATCAAAGTGGTTCTCGCTGATAAGAAGAGGACAAACAAGTGGTTATCCGAACAGTTGGAGTGCGCACCGACTACTGTGAGTAAATGGTGTACCAATTCCAGTCAGCCACCAGTGGAGACATTCGTCAAGATTGCAGAACTCCTTGAAGTAGATATTAGCGAACTTTTGAGGATAAAAAAGAAGTGACTATCATAGAAACTAGATTCGAAATGAAATCGCAATACTTATTTCGTGATTACAGAAGAAAAAAGTATTTTATAAACAAGAATATAAATTAAAAATAAAAATCATATGAACGAACGTTTAATAGTAAAATCATTTGGTCCTGTCAAAGACCTTGATATTATATTTAAGAAAGTAACCTTGTTCATAGGAGACCAAGGCACAGGCAAAAGTTGTGTGGCAAAACTATTCTCTATGTTTAAATGGATAGAAAAGGGATTAAGTCAAAAGAAATACAAACTTTCATACTTCGAACAATATAACAGGTTCAAGACGAAACTTTGCGCATATCATAGGATTGAATCCTTCATTAATGAAAACTCATACATCAAATTTGAAGGCAATCTATATGTTTTTATTTATGAGAATGGTTGTTTTAGTGTAAAAGACAAGAATCAAGACATAAATGGTATATCAAAAATAATGTATGTTCCGGCGGAACGTTCGATTGTGAGTGTAGCTGAGAATAAGTCAAAACTTCTGAAAGAGTTGCCAGATTCCAGTGAGACATTCTCTGATGAATTCGTAAATGCAAAAAAATTCTTTCAGAATGGCTATAATCTCCCGTTTGAGGGATTGCGCTTCGAATATGACAGTTTGAATGATACTAGCTGGATTCATGGAGCTGGCTATAAAGTAAGGCTCACCAATGCTTCTAGCGGAATTCAGTCATCCCTTCCAATGTGCATTGTATCGGAGTATTTGAGCAGTAAAATTTCCGACAAGGAAGAAATTAAACTGTCTAAAGAAGAAAAAGACAAGTTGGAAAAAAAAGTTGCCGAAATCATGCAGAATGATGAATACTCCGACAGCATCAAGGATATGATGATTCGTCAACTGTCATATGCCAATAGGTATAATCGGCTTATAAACATTGTTGAAGAACCAGAATTGAACCTTTTCCCTCGTTCGCAGATGGAGGTTCTCTTTTCCTTGATTTCCAACAATGCGAGTTTTTATGAGAATATGCTTGTGCTCACAACTCATAGTCCATATACATTAGCCATTATCAATACAATGATTATGGGTGCAAAAGCGTATGCTAATGCTAATGAGGAGCAAAGGGATCAGATAGAAGCCATTTTGCCCGTAAAATATCAGATTAATGAGGTAGATATAGCTGTTTATCGTCTGTCTTCCTCAGATGCAATCTATTGTCAATCTGTTATTAATTCGAAAACAGGGTTTGTTTCCAAAAATGAATTAGATTCTGCATCAGACGACATTATGCGAGTCTTCAATTCTTTATATCAGTACTATGCCAAGCCTCTCGCAAAATAGGGTTTTACCTGCTGCCATCACAAATCTCAGGTTGTGTACTGCATTACAAAACTGTGGTGCTATTGGCGTTGCAGATGCTTTTGACAAAAGTTCCGCAAATCATCTTTATGTCTATGATGACCGAGAACTTGGGTATACGGATTGGAATGATATAGAGCCAGAGTTTGTAGCGAAGTGTTTCATGGCAACAAATTCAACTAATAATACGATTGCTTTGCTTCCACTTGACGGCAGAATTCTTACAGGAACAAGCGTTATTGCTGGTGGCGTATGCGATGGAATGCTTCTGACAGAGAAAGAGATGTGTCTCATTGAGTTCAAAACAAATGTCACATCATCTAACTATCAGACAATTATTCAGAGGGCAAATGAAGCAATCGGACAATTGTGGCACACATTTGATGGCGTTATCAAGCCTAAATGTGCGACAAAATCCAAAGATGTAGAGCAACTGCTTTCGATTGACTTCTATGTTGTATTTGATAAAGAGTTAGAGGTGACTGGAGCAAACTCAGAACTAATGGATTTGCAGATTCAATTTCTAACGGACAATAACCTTCCTCTCTTTTTTTCTAATGTAAAAACTTTTTAATATTATAGTCCATAGGATGGATTCGATGAAAATTAATAATCCAAATGATGACAATGGCACTTTCCTAGAGTTTGTGTAAATGGAAAATCTGGAAAAAGTATAACTTTAACCAGCCAAACCAATGGAAACACAAACACTAGCGATGCCAAAGAAAAAAGAAA
>CACXPG010000010.1 GCA_902769525.1 uncultured Bacteroidia bacterium | reverse complement strand
ATCTGAAACTTTCTTGCTCCCTTTCAGGCCAAAAGGAGAGAACCTGTCTCCTTCCTGCATTGCCCTGCAAACCAGAGGGAAACGCACTTTGTCAGCATCCAGCGAACTCACACCCTCGCTCAAACACGACGCGTCTTTTTCTTCCACTTTTACCTTGAACGGCCCGAATGAATATATGCCAGGACCATTAAGTTCAACAGGCTCTGCGGCGTTATCGGGAATGCCATAAAGCCTCAGTTCCCCTCTTTCTATCGTGGCAATATGATGGTCAAGCCTTATGGTTCTGGTTGTACTGCTTTCGGCCTCAAGGCAAGAGGCAATGCTCTCCAGCTCATCTTCGTTAAGAGGGATGTCAAATCGCCTGAGCAGTTCCGCAATATAGAAACCCTTGCTCTCAGTTTCACGGAGCCTTTCCGCAGACGCCATGAAAACCAGATATTTATTTCTCAGGGCTTCAACAATTCCGCCTCTTGGCTGCCCCGTCTTTACAAGAAGGGTTTCAACTTTTGCGGCCACGAGTTTGTCAACCTCAGCGTTCATCTCCCTGAATCTCGAAATGTCTTTGCCAAGAGTCTGGATGACGGAAGGGTTGATTTCCTTCAGGTACGGCATCACCAGGTTGCGGATCTTGTTTCTGGAATACTCGCTCTGGGAGTTTGTCCTGTCTATGCAGAATGAAAGATTGTTATCCTTTGCGTAAGCCTCAATCTCAGAACGTTCGACACTTAGAAGCGGACGCGCCACACGCAAATTGCCGTTGTCCAGTTTACTGAACGGGCGGATGGCTCCAAGCCCCTGGCGGCCCGTTCCCCTGACAAGGTTCAAAAGCAGGGTCTCAGCGTTGTCATCAGCGTTGTGGGCTGTAAGCAAAGTGTGAAAGCCTTCCTTCTCCGCCAATTCCCTGAACCAGGCGTAGCGGAGGTTGCGGGCTGCAATTTCCACTGAAAGTTTATGCTTCCTGGCGTATGCAAGAGTGTCAAAATCAGCGGTAAAGAACTCAAAGCCATATCTGTGGGCCAGATTGCGGACAAACTCCTGGTCACGGTCACTGTCTTCTCCTCTGAGATGAAAATTCACGTGGGCAACCCCTATTCTTTTTTCAGAATCGCGATAAAGCGAATGAATCAAATGAGCCATTACGGAAGAGTCCACTCCTCCGCTTACAGCAAGAATAACGCTGTCTTCAACAGGGTGCTCCTTAAAGAAAGCACGCACTTTTTCTATGATGTCAGGTGCCGGCATTATTTCTTGTAAGTGCCTATAGTGTAGGAGAAACTAAGGCCGAAAACTTCCTTGAACTGGACACGAGGGCATTCGTGCCCCTCCTTGCTGGCAATCTTGATCTTGTCGTCGTATATGAGGTTGGTCCTCAGCGATGCCTTGAAGTACTTGTTGAGATTGTAGTCAGCCTGCACATCCCAGTAAACAACAATATTTGAAGGAGTTCCCAGATAGTCTGAGAACAGCGAAAGCTGAGAGGCAACCTTGAAGTCCTTGGTCAGGGCCTTGGAGAAAGTGGCCTTGAGCTGGGCGCCGAGTTCCCAACGTATAGGGCGGTTGAACTTGTTGCCGTACTTTACTCTAAGAGCGCTGTCTGCCGCTACTATAACCATGCTTCCGGTAAGAGGAGCGAAGTCGAGGGAAAAAACTTTGCCGTTGCCTGGTTTCCAGTCCATACCAAGACCTATTGTCAGGTATCCTGGAGCCAGGAACTTGGACTTCATCTTGGCCTCGTTGTTCTTGTTGTAGTCGAATCCCGGAGAGAACTGGCTCTTGAAATTCATAAAGGCGGAGAAGTATATCTTCTTGTAGGCCTGATAGCCCCACTTGCTGTCCAGGATGATGCGGTCTTCACTCTTTCTGTAGCCCACGTCAAAGCTCTGCACGAATCCGTATCCGAGCTGGGCGCGGTTATCCCAGAACATCTTGCCTTTTGCATAGTTTGCCATACCGTTCAGATAGGCGTTGAAGGCAAGCGACCCGCTTCCGCCGGCTGCCCAGTGGGTAAGCGAAACCTGGGAGAATATCAGCTCGTCGTTAAGGCCTATCGTCCAGAATTTTGGAGAAGGTCCGCCGTAGTCTACCTCCGGGGTGGGAAAGTTAAGGCCGATGAGCCTTACCAGCTCCTGCTCGCTGCTCAGACCGCTCTTGATAGGCTCAACCTTCTTCTTCCGGATAGTGTCGCCCCAAAAGCCGATCTTGACCTGAGAGAAGGCCGCAGCCGAAAACAGGCTCAGAAAGACAATCGTCAGCAATATGTTAACTCTCCTTTTCATCAGTTTCAAACAAATGGCCGCCTATTCGCCCAGAACATCGTCTGAAGAATAGCCGAATCCGTTCAGCTTGGCTGTAGGTATCCTGTAGTCGTCTGAATCTTTGTCGCCTACAGTTATCGTCTTGACATTGTCAAATGGAGGTACGAGAAGGTCGAAGCTGATTGCATAAAGCATCGCGCTTTCCACAAAGTCTCTCATCTCCTTCTTGTCCAGCTTTACTGAACCGAACTGGCTTATCTTGTTCCTAGGCTGGTTCTTGCCTTCGACAAAGAAGCAGCCTTCGCGGTTGATGAACAGCCTGGCAACCAGGTATCCAGGATCACATTCGCGGTTAAGCTTGACTGACTCGTACAGGAAGTTGTGAACCGTAATCACGCCGCAGTAAGTGTTGAACGGAGCTGCGGTGGCGTACGGTGCCTTCCATACAGGGTGCTTGGCGTCAAACTGGTAAACGTCCGGAAGAAGGCTGAAAACCAGAACGTCGTCTGCAAACCTGACTTCTGCCTCAAGCTTTCCCTTGTCTCTGTACTCAAGTTTAACACGGCGGCTGAGCTCCACGCCGGAATCCTTTATCTCATCCAGAGCCTCGTCGAGGTCATTGCTGATCTCCGCCAGAAGCTCTTTCAGGTTATTGAACTCTTCCAACGCCCGGTCAAAAACCAGGGCCTTGGCATTCGATTTTCCGCTTAGCGCCTCAACCAGTTGCCTGTTGGGCGACAAAGGCTGGTCATTATCCATATCTCTATCTGTTGGTTTCCTAAATTTCTATATCGCGATACTAATATGCTCTTGCAAACACCACTCTGCGGTGAGAAGGCTTGCCGGAATAAACGCACTTGCCCTCTTCTTCGCAGACGCAGGAATCTATCGGGATGCAGCGGATAGTCGCCTTGGTTTCCTCCTGGATCTTCGCCTCGGTTTCGGCAGTTCCGTCCCAGTGGCAGAGAAGGAATCCGCCCTTCTCGATCTGAGCCTTGAAATCGTCCCAGGTATCAACCTTGTATATGTGCTCATCCCTGTAAGCCAATGCCTTGGCATAAATATTCTTCTCTATCTCGTCCAGCAGGTTCTTCACTTTTTCCACGATGCCGTCGGTGCTCATGCTTTCCTTGGTGAGAGTGTCTCTGCGGGCAACCTCAACAGTATTGTTCTCGAGGTCTCGTGGACCGATTGCAAGTCTTACCGGAACACCCTTGAGCTCCCACTCGGCGAACTTGAAGCCGCTGCGAACATTCTCCCTGTCATCAATCTTGACACTGATGCCCAGCTTGTCCAGACCGGCCTTGATCTCCCTCATCTTAGCAAGAACACTTTCGAGCTGCTCAGGCTTGTTGAAGATTGGCACCATAACCACCTGGATCGGAGCCAGGTTCGGAGGAAGCACCAGACCGTTGTCATCTCCGTGAGCCATAATCAGCGCACCCATAAGTCTTGTGGAAACACCCCAGGAAGTAGCCCATACATACTCAAGGGCGCCATCCTTGCTCTGGTACTTGACGTCAAACGCCTTGGCGAAGTTCTGGCCCAGGAAGTGGGACGTTCCGGCCTGAAGAGCCTTGCCGTCCTGCATCATAGCCTCTATGCAGAGAGTGTCAATGGCTCCGGCGAATCTCTCGCTCTCGGTCTTGTGGCCTACTATTACAGGCAAGGCCATATAGTTTCTAGCGAAGTCCGCGTAAACCCCTACCATCTTCTCTGTCTCAGCGATGGCCTCAGCCTGAGTTGCGTGAGCCGTATGGCCTTCCTGCCACAGGAACTCTGCCGTACGCAGGAAGAGACGGGTTCTCATCTCCCATCTGACCACGTTTGCCCACTGGTTTACCAGTATAGGCAGATCGCGATAGGAACTGATCCAGTTTTTGTATGTGTTCCAGATTATTGTCTCCGATGTAGGCCTTACAACAAGCTCTTCCTCGAGTTTGGCCGACGGGTCAACCACTACGCCAGGGCCGTCCGGATTAGTCATAAGCCTGTGGTGGGTAACCACTGCGCACTCTTTTGCGAAACCTTCTACGTGCTCGGCCTCCTTGCTCAGGAATGATTTCGGGATGAACAGGGGGAAATAGGCATTCTCGTGCCCGGTCTCCTTGAACATCTTGTCCAGCTGATGCTGCATCTTTTCCCAAATCGCATAGCCATAAGGCTTTATGACCATACATCCTCTAACGGCAGAATTCTCTGCCAGACCTGCTTTTACAACAAGGTCGTTGTACCACTGGGAGTAGTTCTCCTGTCTTGAAGTTATCTGTTTTGCCATAAATCAATCTTCTTTTCTCCTGCCCTTCCGTCTTTTGGAATAGTTTTTGATACTTTTTGCTTTTAAATAAATAAGATTATATTTGTTCCATAAAGAACCGCACAAAAATACAAAATTTATTTAACGCAGGAGGTAACAATGAAAAACATTAGCTTATCTATCTTAGTTGCAGTAAGTCTGGCACTTG
Organism: uncultured Bacteroidia bacterium; assembly: GCA_902769525.1. Lineage (GTDB taxonomy): Bacteria > Bacteroidota > Bacteroidia > Bacteroidales > UBA932 > Egerieousia. Next base: position 72,470 of record CACXPG010000010.1, on the reverse strand, counting down.
TTTCATGCGGAACAGGCAGTTACTCTGCAAACGGCAACGGAGGATACACAAACAGCATCTACTACACCTCCTCCGATGCAGTTCCCGGCGCATCCCAGGAAGTCTATCAGGCTCCCCAGGATGTCAAGCAGCTTCAGACAAGGACAGTTGCTTCCTTGACCACCAACAGCAACGTTTTCTCCACCTACCAGGACACGATCTTCGTGGGAGATGAAAACATCGTGAATGTTGAATACAATCCTGAATCCACATACGTCATTGTAGATGACGAAGACAGCTACGAGGCCCGCCTCAGGAAGTTCGATAGCCCTACATATGTAGTAAATGTAGTGGTTGACCCTTGGGATCTGGCCTGGTACAATCCGTTCAGCTGGAACTATCCTTATTACAGGTACCGCTACGGATATCACAGCGCCATCTACTGGAATGACTGGTGGAGCTGGAGATGGGGCTGGCACGATCCATGGGGATTTGGCTGGAACTATTGGGACAGGTGGTATTCACCTTATTCATACTATTCCTGGTCTTGGGGCTGGGGATGGCACGACCCGTGGTATTACAGGCCATATTACAGCTATCACCACTGGTATGACCGCGGATGGCACAGACCGGGCCACCACTACAGCGACTACGGCAGGTACTATACCCGCAGAGGCGGCATCAATGACCGTCACAGCATGGGCTCTACCAGAGGCGTGACCCCAAGGAACGCAAACAGCAGACGTGAGGTCGGCAGCTCATACAGGAGAACCCCTACCGTGGGAAACGTAAGGGGAGCATCCTCTAACCGCAATGCTGTTTCAACCAGAAACACTTCTGTAAACCGCAACGCGGCTGTCAGCAGAGGTTCATCCTCCCGCTCGGCTTCAATGAGCCGCAGCTCCGGCAACCGCAACGCTGTTAGCAGAAGCACCACAACCGGTGGAGCAAGATACGGCAACACTTCCGGCAGAAGCGCAGTTTCTACCAGAAATACCGGCGCCACCTACAGGACTTCATCCGGCAACAGAACCGTTTCCACTTCACGTTCTGCAGCAGGCAGCAGAGGAACCGTTTACCGCCAGTCTTCAGGAAACTCTTCAAGGCAGGCCGTTTCCCGCTCAAGTTCTTCCGGCAGAAGTTCATCTACCGTCAGCAGAAGCAGTTCATCCTCACGCTCCAGCGGAGGCTACTCTTCTTCAAGCCGTTCAAGCGGAGGATACTCCACTTCCAGCAACTCACGCTCCAGCGGAGGCAGCTACTCAGGCGGCAGCCGTTCTTCCGGAGGCGGTTATTCTGGCGGCGGCAGCTCACGTTCAGGAGGATCTTCTACCAGAAGGTAAGTGTACCGCTAAACGGAAACAAAAGGTTTAACACGATTATCAAAATCAAACGATACTATGAGAAGATTTTTATTGTCAGCAGCCGTTTTATGCACATTAGCCTTCGGCCAGGCTTTTGGCCAGGGAGTGTTTACCGGCTATGAACTTTCTGATTTCCAGAGAGAAGGCACGGCAAGAAGCGTGGCAATGGGAAATGCTATGACAGCCCTGGGCGGAGACCTGGGAGCCATAGCCATCAACCCGGCAGCTTCCGCAGTGTTCAAATACAACGAGTTTGCCTTTACTCCGGCAGTTACCAGCGTAAAGACCGAGTCCAAGTACCTGGGAGTGGGCACCAACGTAGACAAGAGCTCCTTCGGCCTTGCAAACCTGGGCGGAGTGGCAGTCATCAGGACAGGCCGTTCAAACGGACTGAAGAGCGTGACTTTCGGCTTCTCCTATAACAAGCACAACAACTTCAACGCCAGCATCAAGGCCGGTGCAGAAGATGTAGATGACAGTTATGCCCGCCACCTGACGGCTATGGCCAACGCCAGCCCGTATTCAGGAAGAGACTTTGACGACAACGCAAATCCGGACCCGTTCAGCTACGGAAGCTACTACTGGCCGGTAATCCTTGGGTGGAACTCAAGCCTTATGGACACTTTGGGAACAGCTCCTCACGACGTGTTCTATCCGACTCCATCCATCGATGACCCGAGCTACAGGTCTACCCAGCTCCTTTACCGCAAATCCACCGGATCTATCGGCGAATATGACCTGAACTTCGGTTTCAATCTCAGCGACAAGTTCTATCTGGGCATGAATGTCGGAATGTTCACCGTATGGAACAGGGTTGAGGAGAAATACTCTGAGGACAACACTTCAGCCGGCGAACTGGGAGACACGTTCAGCTATATGGACCAGTACTACACCCAGAAGACCACTGGAAGCGGTATCAACCTCAAGTTCGGATTCATCTGGGCACCAAACTACAACTTCCGCGTTGGCGCATCCATTTCAACCCCTACCTGGTACTCTCTGACAGACAAGTACTACTGGGATTCAGACGTTGCTTTCAAAGACGGCTACAGCGCCAGCCTGCACACTCCTGAAGGAGTTTACGACTACCGCTTCAACGCTCCGTTCCACTACAATGTCGGTTTTGCCGCCATCTTCAAGAACGGAAGCATCAGCGTAGACTACGAGGGTTCCAACATTGCCAATGCAAGATTCCGCAACAACAAGGATATCAACTCAATAGACTACTCTGACTATTCATCCGAGAACAACTGGATGACAGAGAACTTCAAGATGGCCAACAAGCTCAGGGTCGGCGCTGAGGTTTATCCTGTAAGCAACGTGGCACTGAGAGCCGGTTTCCAGTATTCAGACAGCGGCGTGAAGAAAGACCTTATGAACACCGCCATCCAGAACTACACCGGCAGCCTTGGAGTGGGAATGACATTCGGCGGAGGATTCTACCTCGACCTGGCCGTTGCAGCCAGCCTTAAGAAGAGCACCGTTCCGTTCTTCGACACCGAGCCTATCGCAGACTATGTTCTTGGAAATCCGAACTTCGCCCAGATCAACCGCTCGAACATTAAGGTTCTGGCAACATTTGGATGGAGATTCTAAAAGGAATCAGACAAGATAGCTGATCGCATTAGGCCCTTCGTTGAACAGAAGGTCCACTATTGAAAGATTTGGAACGAAACCCTGCTTGGCAGCAAAGACCTGCCAGTAGGGTTTCTCCTTTTTCCACTCTTCAAGCAAAGACGGGAGCTTGCTCTTGGGATGGATGCGGTTTCTAAAGTCAAGCTCGCCATAATCGGCGACATATTCTTCTGTAAGGCTTGTCGTTGCCTTGATCGAGCAGAATCGCAGAAGAAGCTTTATAAGATTGAGGTTAAAGGTAAAAAGAGACTTTTCCCGGCTCAGGAGTATGTCTGAAAGCTCGTCCTTGTAGTAGATGAAGAAAGGAGAGTTCATATAGGCAGCCTCCAAAGCCCGCAAATGGCGCACGGGCCAGTTCTCGGAATAGTCTATCTCGATTTCTGTTATGGGAACGCTGTGGGTAAAACTATCCCCGCCTCTGGCGACGGGGATATTCAGGTTCATCTTTCCGTTGGCGGTCAGAATTGTGCAACGGTTTCTGTAGGACTGCTTCTGATAGTTCTCGCAAGCCTCAATCACGGCGCCGCCGTATTTTGCTATCGCCGCAAAATAGTCAACGGGTGGAAGATAGGCTGTGCTCAGAAGCGGCAGCATTATTCGTCTTCTTCTCTGTTGTTGTCGAATCTTACGATACCTCTCTTGGAGTTTGCTATGAAATCCAGGATGATGCGCTTTTCATCAGATTCAGGCAGCTCTTCCTCGGCTTTCCTGCAGGCATCGCTGACATTGAGGTTGCTCTGGTAGATTATCCTGTAAACGTCCTTGATTCTCTCAATCTGCTCCAGAGTAAATCCCCTGCGCCTCAGGCCAACGATGTTGATTCCGCGGAACACCAGAGGCCTCTTGCCCACAATGGCGTAAGGAGGCACATCCTTGGAGAATGCAGAGGCTCCGCTGATCATAGCGTGGCAGCCGATACGTGTAAACTGGTGGACGGAAGAATTTCCGCCGATAATTGCCCAGTCATCGACTTCGGTTTCCCCGGCAATACCAGTGTAGCTCACCAGGATACAGTGACTTCCCACGCGGCAGTCGTGAGCCACATGAACATAAGCCATAAGGAATGAATTGTCACCGATAACAGTCTTGTTCTTTCCGCTGGCTGCCGTACCGCGGCTTACGGTGCAGAACTCGCGTATCATCACATTGTTGCCTATCTCAACCCAGGATTCTTCTCCCTGGAACTTGAGGTCCTGGGGAATTGCACCGATAACGGCGCCGTTGAATATCTTGCATCCGCTACCGATCTTGACAAAGTCGTTGATTGTCACAAAAGGGCCTATCCAGCAGTTATCACCTATTTCCACGTGCTCTGCAATGCAGCAATAAGGGCTTATTATAACGTTCTTTCCGATTTTAGCATTCGGATGGACAAATGCGTTTTCCATATAACTGAATTGAAATTACTTGTTCTTGATTACCTGGGCCACCATATCGCCTTCGCAGGCCACCTGGCTTCCTACCCATGCTTTTCCTCTCATATAGACAAGGTTATGCTCCATAGGCTGTGTGATCACGAGCTTGAAAACCACAACATCTCCAGGAACCACCTTGCGGCGGAACTTGAAGCCGTCTATCTTGGCAAAGTATGTCGAATATCTTTCAGGCTCGTCCACGCCTCTGAGAACCAGAATTCCGCCTACCTGTGCCATAGCCTCCACCAGAAGAACTCCTGGAACTACCGGTTCGGTCGGGAAATGGCCTCTGAAATAATACTCGTTAACTCCGATGGTCTTGATTCCAGTTATCGAATCTTCCTCCACATCGATGATCCTGTCCACCATAAGGAACGGAGGACGGTGAGGAAGGAGTTTCTGAATTGCCATTACATCATACACAGGCTCTGCGTCCGGGTCGTACTTTGGAGCGACAGCAAGCCTCTGCTTTACTTCTTTGATTTTTTCAAGATCCATTATTTATTCAAATTGAAAAGTTGATACTCTTGTTTAGCGTCTTGCAAACTGCCTCTGGGCCAGTGTCCTCAGCTCACGCGCGATGGTGGTGTTGATGGAGTGGCCGCTCTTGTATGCGATAACCTTTCCCTTGATAGGATAGCCTACCAGGGAGAAATCGCCGAGGACATCCAGCAGCTTGTGCCTTGCGCACTCGTTCTGGAACCTGAGTGATGTGTGGGAGAGATAGCCTTCAGGCACTCTTTCCAGCCGCTTCACGTTGAAAATGCCGGCCAGGCGGTCCAGCTCTTCCTGAGGAACAGGATTCTCCACGATTACCAGCGCATTGTCCAGGTCTCCGCCCTTAATCAGGTTGTACTTGAAAAGCGGCTCGAGCTCGTGAAGGAAAACAAACGTGCGGCAAGGGGCGATCTCTTTCACGAAATTGGTGTCTGTCTCAAACCTTGCATACTGGCAGCCTACGACTTTGGAGTTATAGTCTATCATCACGTCAATAGAGAAATGGTCGTCCGGCAAAACCACCATCTCGCTGCCCTTCTCGTTGCGGCATACGACTTTGCGGTCCAGAACCAGGTACTTGCGTGGAGCGTTCTGCTCCTGAAGCCCGTCTTTGGAGAAGGCGTCTGCGTAAGGCTTTGCGCTGCCGTCCAGAATCGGAACCTCCGGAGCGTCCAGGGTAATCAGTGCATTGTCTATGTGCATTCCATATAAAGCACCCATAAGATGCTCCAGCGTGAGAACGGTAACTCCCTGTTTGTCAAGGGTGGTACCGCGAGCAGTGGCGCTTACGTAATCCACACAGGCCTCCACCAGGGGAGCACCCTCGCCCATATCAGACCTTTTGAACTGTATTCCGAAATTCTTTGGAGCCGGCTCCACCTTCATGTGAACCTTTTTGCCGGTATGGAGACCTTTGCCCTCGAATTCATATACTCCCTTTAGGGTATGCTGATTTGTATACATCAAGTATGAGTTTTAGTATTTGACAAATATACAAAAAAATCGCGTCAAATCCTTATTCTGCCTTAGGTTTCTTAGGCGGGTCGGCAAGGTGCTTGAACTTGGCGTAGCTTCTGAGAAACTTGCTGAGTTCGAATGCCGGTGTACCCATCATTCCCTTTTCGCCAACTTCTGAAGAGATGTTACCCATTATTCCGGACTGTGCACCAATCTTTGTGCCGTCTCCTATGGTTAGATGCCCTGCCACGCCTACCTGTCCGCCGAACATGCAGTTCTTGCCAATCTTTGTGCTTCCTGCAACTCCGCACTGGGCCGCCATCACTGTATTTTCCCCCACTTCCACGTTGTGGGCAATCTGGATAAGGTTATCCAGTTTCACGCCTTTGCGAATGATTGTAGATTCCATCGCCGCGCGGTCAATGACGGTGTTGGCCCCTATCTCCACGTCATCTTCAAGAATAACGTTACCCGTCTGGGGGATCTTCTTGTAAACGTTGTTCTCGTCAGGGGCAAACCCGAACCCGTCAGACCCGATCACCACATTGGCGTGGAGGATGCAGTTGTTGCCAATCTTGCACCCGTCATAAACCTTGACTCCCGGATAGAGGATGCAGTTCTCGCCGAGGACGACATCTTCACCGATATAGACCTGAGGATATATCTGGCAGTTGTTTCCCACAACGCTTCTTTTGCCCACGTGGCTGTAGCGCCCTATCCACACGCCCTTGCCTATCTTGCTGGATGAGGCCCTGTAAGACCAGAAGCTATGACCTTTCTTGCGGCTCTTTTTGATGGTGTTCAGAAGGTCCAGCAGCATTGCAAATGCAGGATGAGCGTCTTCCATCACGATAAGCGTTGGCTTGACCGGCTGCTGGGGAACCAGATGACGGCTTACTATCACAATTCCGGCATTGCTTGTCAGAAGATACTTCTGGTATTTGTCATTGTGAAGTATGCAAACTTCATTTGGTTTGCCGTGCTCGATCTTGGCAACCATCCTGACTTTCACGTTCGGGTCGCCGATGATTTCTCCTTTAAGATGCTGCGCTATTCTTTCCGCTGTAATTTCCATAAACCGTTATTTATTTTATCTTCAAAGATAACCATTTTAATCCAATTATTTTGCATTTTAAAGTGTTTTTACATACTTTTGCATCACGATAAGGCAAGTGAGAAAGGGGACCAAACGGTTCCCTTCTTTATTGCCCTGAACATTAACGGATTAGAAAATATTAAAAATACAAAATACAATGGAAGGATTAAATTTAGCCCAGTTCTTTGCCGAGTTCAAAGAGGGCAAGGGAATCGACAGACCTACACTTATGAGCGTGCTGGAAGACATTTTCCGCACCCAGCTTGCAAAGACCTACGGCACAGCCGAGAATTTTGACATCATCATCAACATCGACAAGGGAGACCTCCAGATCTGGCGCAACCGCACCATCGTGGAAGAGGTTGAAGACCCGATGCTCGAAATCTCCAAAGCCGAGATAGACGCCAAGCAGCCGGACAACGACTTTGAAATCGGCGAGGAATATTCAGAGGAAATTCCGCTGTCTTCTTTCGGAAGAAGAGCCGTTCTCAACCTGAGGCAGAACCTCTCCGGAAGAATCATGGACATAGACAAGGCCAACCTTTTCAACTACTACAAAGACAAGATCGGCGACATCGTGGTCGGAGAAGTATACCAGGTATGGAAGAAGGAAGTTCTGGTGCGAGACGATGCCGACAACGAGCTTGTTCTGCCTAAGAGCGAGCAGATTCCGTCAGACTATTTCCGCAAGGGAGATTCCGTCAAGGCAGTTGTGGCAAAGGTGGAGATGAAGAACAACACCCCGAGCATCATCCTTTCCAGAACAGCCAGCGTGTTCCTCGAGAGACTGTTCGAGCAGGAGGTTCCGGAGATTTTCGACGGACTTATCACCATCAAGAAGATTGTCCGCATGCCAGGCGACAGGGCAAAGGTTGCTGTCGAATCCTATGACGACCGCATCGATCCTGTAGGAGCCTGCGTAGGTGTAAAGGGATCCAGAATCCACGGTATCGTAAGAGAGCTCCGCAACGAGAATATCGATGTAATAAGCTGGACTACAAACACCCAGCTTCTTATCCAGAGAGCCCTTTCTCCTGCAAAGATCTCTACTATCAAGATCAACGAGGAAGAAGGAAAGGCCCTTATCACGATGGACTCTTCACAGGTATCCCTGGCTGTCGGAAAGAACGGAAGCAACATCCGTCTGGCAGAGATGATGATCGGAATGGATATCGAAATATTCCGCGATGTCCAGGGCGCAGATGATGACGATGTTCTTCTCAGCTCATTCAACGACGAGATTGACCAGTGGGTTATCGACGCCCTCCGCAAGGTTGGATTCGACACCGCAAAGGATGTTCTCAGGATGAGCACAGAAGACATTATGGAAAGAGCAGACCTCGACCAGGAGACAGTAGAAGACGTCAAGAAGATTCTTCAGGCGGAATTCGAGGATCCGATGGACAGCAGCAACGTTTAACAGAAAAAAAAGGAGATTATTGATATATGGCAGGCAAAAGAATAAAACAAGTCCTCACCGAGTTTAACATAGGAATGAGCACTTTGGTCAATTTCCTGGAAAAGAAAGGAATAACCATTGAGGCCAACCCTATGTCCAAGCTCGACGAGAACGCCTATGCACTGGTGCAGAAAGAGTTTCTGAGTCAGCAGCAGGTAAAGGAAGACGCAAAGAAGATAGCAGGCACCCTCAGAATTCCGGAAAGCGAGAAAAAGACAACTTATCAGCTTAAAAAGGAAGAGAAGCCGAAGGAAAAAGAAAAAGAAAAGGAAAAAGAAAAGGAAACATTTATCGAGACTGCCGTAGAAACTCCTAAGGCCCCTACTGTCGTTGGCAAGATAGACCTTGACAAGTTCAGCAAGAAAGCCAAGGAAGAAACGCCAGCTGAAAAGAAGGAAGAAAAAACTGAAAAGCAAGAGCCTAAAGCTCCTGTTGCCCAAGTTTCCGAGAAGAAGGAGGAGAAGAAAGAGAAAAAGGCAAAGGAAGTAAAGGCCGAGGCTAAGAAAGAAGAGAAGAAAGAAGCTCCTGAGCAGCCAATGCAGGAGCCTGAACAGAAGAAAGAAGAGGCCAAGAGCAACTTCATCGAGACTAAGGTCGAGCAGCTCCAGGGCCCTAAGGACACTGGCCAGAGGATAGACCTTTCCAAGTTCGAGAGCCCTAAGAAAAAGAGCGGCGGAAAGAGAGAAAGGATCAAGAAGAACACCAAGGAGAAGGTTGACATCAATAAAGAGACTAACCAGAACCGCGAGGCCGCCAAGAAGGCAAAGGACAAGAAGGGAAAGAAAGGATTCAAGCCTATACGCAACGAGGTAGACGAGGATGAGGTACAGAAGCAGATAAAGGAAACCTACCAGAGGATGGTTGAAGGCAAGGGCAAGACCAAGGGATCCAAGTACAGAAAGGAAAAGAGAGAAATCGCCGAGGAAAGAAGAGAGGAAGAGATCCAGAGAAGAGGCGAAGAGAGCAACATCCTCAAGGTCACCGAGTTTGTTACAGTCAACGATCTGGCTGTGATGATAGACCAGCCTGTCACCAAGGTTATCAGTGCCTGCATGAACCTTGGCCTGATGGTTTCCATCAACCAGAGGCTTGACGCCGACGCCCTTTCGCTTGTCGCTGAAGATTTCGGTTACAAGATCGAGTTTGTTTCTGCAGAAATCCAGGAAGCCATCAAGGAAGAGGAAGACGTGGACAAGCCTGAGGATATGGAGCCTAGAGCCCCTATCGTTACCGTTATGGGCCACGTTGACCACGGTAAGACTTCCCTGCTGGACTATATCCGCCAGTCCAACGTGATTGCCGGAGAGGCCGGAGGAATTACCCAGCACATCGGAGCATACAACGTGAAGCTTCCTAACGGCAGGAGAATCACCTTCCTGGATACTCCTGGCCACGAGGCCTTCACCGCAATGCGTGCCCGTGGTGCCAAGATGACTGACCTTGCGATTATCATAGTCGCAGCAGACGACGCCGTGATGCCTCAGACAATCGAGGCCATCAACCACGCCCAGGCTGCCGGCGTTCCTATGATATTTGCCATCAACAAGATAGACAAGCCGGGCGCAATGCCTGACAAGATCCGCGAGCAGCTTTCCCAGATGAACATCCTGGTAGAAGACTGGGGCGGCAAGTACCAGTGCCAGGAAATATCCGCCAAGAAGGGTATCGGTGTGGCCGACCTTCTGGACAAGGTCCTGCTCGAGGCCGATATGCTTGACCTGAAGGCCAACCCTAACAAGAAGGCTGTCGGTACCGTAATCGAGTCATCTCTGGACAAAGGCCGCGGATACCTTGCAACATTGCTGGTTCAGGGCGGAACCCTGCACACCGGAGACATAATGCTTTCCGGAATGTACACCGGCAAGGTAAAGGCTATGTTCAACGAAAGAGGCCAGAAGATCAAGGAAGCAGGTCCTTCAGTTCCTGTTTCAGTACTGGGTCTTAACGGCGCTCCTCAGGCAGGCGACACTTTCAATATCTTCGATAACGAAAGGGATGCAAGGGAGATTGCCAACAAGAGGGAGCAGCTGCTCAGAATCCAGGGCCTGAGAACCCAGAAGCACATCACCCTGGAAGAGCTCGGAAGAAGAATCGCCATCGGCAACTTCAAGGAACTCAACATAATCGTCAAGGGAGACGTGGACGGCTCTATCGAGGCTCTCAGCGATTCCCTGATCAAGCTCTCTACCGAGGAGGTAAGGGTGAACGTCATCCACAAAGCCGTTGGAGAGATTTCCGAAAGCGACGTTCTGCTGGCCGAGGCTTCAGAGGCCATCATCATCGGCTTCCAGGTTCGTCCTTCCATGAACGCCAGAAAGATGGCCGAGAAGGAAGAGATCGAAATCCGCCTCTACTCAGTCATCTACGATGCAATCAACGAGGTCAAGAGCGGTATCGAGGGTATGCTCGCCCCTGTGGAGAAGGAGGTTGTAACCTCTACCCTGGAAGTAAGGCAGACCTTCAAGATCTCCAAGGTCGGAACAATCGCCGGCTGTATGGTCAAGGAAGGCAAGATCACAAGAACCGCCAAGATCAGGGTTATCCGCGACGGTATCGTAATCAAGGAAGGTGTTCTGGCATCTCTGAAACGAGGCAAGGACGACGTCAAGGAAGTTGCTGCCGGCTATGACTGCGGTGTTGGCGTTGAGAATTTCAACGACATCAAGGAAGGCGACGTTATCGAGGCCTACAAGATCGAGGAAATCAAGAGAACCCTCTAAAACAGGGATTCTTTCTACTTTTTGAACGCTGCGATGCTGTTGGCAACGCGGCGTTCTCCTTTATTGTCGAACTTGCCGTTGTCAGAAGGATGGTTCATAACCCCGCTTCCCGCTATCCACAGGGTAGAGGAGCCTCCGCCATCCAGATTGACAGCCGATGTGCAGCCTTTACCATCTCCCATCAGACTCAGATATCTCTGAATCTCATCCAGAGTCATGCCGGCGGCGTTGCCTTTGCTGCGTCCGTCAATGACCATCAGACAGACTCTCCCGTCTTTCTCGAATATGACGCTGCGAGGATGCCTCTTGTCTGAAAATCCTTTGTTTTCAAGTATCTCCACAGCATACCCGTCCTGTATCAGAAGGGTCATCGTCGCCATTACAGATGTGTTTTTGTCCGGATTGGCGATGAACCTCTTTTCCTTGTCCTGGTCCCAAGGCTCCACGCTCAGTCTGCCACTGCGGATAACCACGGCGCCATTGGTCCTGAGCTGCATGTTGCTGCCCTTTGTAGTGTCTGCAACTTCCCCGTCTACCTGGAGATAGCATACGCTTCCGCCCTTCTTCATGTTGTAGAAAGTTCCGTTGATTGCAGCCACTGCACCAGCCTCTGAAGCCGCCTCGGAAGTTCTCCTGAGGCTCTTGTGGTTCAGAACATTGAAACGATATTTCTTAGGATTGATCTCAAGAATTGAAATGTCCTGTGGACCGCCGAACAAAGATGGATAATGACAATGATAGTATACCAGCCCCTTTGCGACAATAGTCATTTTTACATTGTCAAAGGCATCGAAATCATCATTGTCATGAACACTGACATAATAATTGTCGGAAGCTTTGATTGCAGCCTTTTTTGAAATGGCACAAGAGCTTAAATATAAAACTGACAGCAGAAGTGCCAGAAACGCGAAAAACTTTTTCATAGCAAATGTTTTCTTTAAGAGGAGGATTCATCCTCGCCGATTTCTTCAATCACTTCCATAGTGTGCTTGACTGTCTTGTAGAGGGCCTTTGATATAAACCTGACAATCAGCACCATTCCCACGATAATGGCAAGAGAGACTATCAGGAAGAGTCTTGAGCGTTCCTCGGTGCCAGCCATAAGTGCGGTAGGATTCTTTGAAACAGCATCGGCGATCCGCTTGTTGCTGTACTTGGCGGCACTCCATTTCTTGACTATGAGGCCTTGGTTTACGTATGTAGCGCCACCGTTGGAGCGGTTGAAGGTTACAATGGTCTTGAAATCGCCGTAAACAATCCTGAAAGGCAGGTTCCTTTCTCCGTAAGATGCTGAGAAGACATCTGATATATCTTCTTTTTCAACAGCGTCAGAGATAGGCTTAAGACTGGCCATGGTTTCTTCGGGAGTCAAGGCGCTCAGCACATAAACCTTGGCACCCAGGTTTGCCGAAGAGAAAGCGTCCAGCAGACCGGTGGAACCCGGAGAGTTAAGAGAATCGCCGAGATTCTTCAGTTTGCCCAGGTCATCGTCTGTTATGCCGTCCGCATCGTAGAAAGAGATGAATATGACTGGGCCTTCAGTTCTCAGCACAGACTCTGTAACATCCTCTCCCAAGGCGTCTTTCAGCAGGAACGGCATCTTGTGGGCTATCCTCTCGCTGCCCTCGATTACCGTGGAAATGGTTTCTACGTATTTCCAGGAAGAATCCGGAAGATGGTTCAGGCTGAACTTCTTGGTGACTCCGTCCTTGGAGTAGAGTATCTCCGTCTTGTATTTGACCATTGAAGTGGAATCTCCCTTGAAGAGGTCTCTTCCGGGCTTGAAGTCGGAAAGGTCTGCAGGCGGAAGATTGTGCATTGAATACAGGCTGACTCCCACTATGAAGGCTGCATAGCCGAACAAGAACGCCCACTCCCAGAAATTGCTCGCAATAGGTCTCGCCCTATGTCTCTGGGAATAAAGGAATATAGTCAGGGCCAGAAGCACCAGGTTCTTGTAGAATGAAGGCCACGGGTCCAGATGGATTACATCGCCGAAGCAACCGCAGTCGGAAACTTTTCCGGTATAGGCGGAAAAGAACGTGACTCCGGCAAAGAAGATGCACATCAGAAGAGCCACTCCGGAGAAGAACCTGAACTTGATGACCTTGAGAATGCAGACTCCAGTAAGGAATTCCACTGTGCACAGGGCTATGCCTATCCACAGGGCCCAGTGCCCAGGGTCCATATTCAGGAAAGCGTGAAAATACTCCTTTACCTTCAGGGAAGTGCCCACAGGGTCCACTCCCTTAAGAAATCCGGAAACGATGAACACGATTCCAACAATATACCGGGCCAAAGTCCTTACAAATTTCATCAGAGCGGAAGCTTTTCCTTTATCCTTTCAAATATCATATCCGGAGGCAGCATCGACCCGTCCTCGGCCATACATTCAACCTTTTGGAAATCAGCGTCTCTCTCGCATTCTTCCAGATACATCTTCCTCACGCCTTCCTGGAAGCTGATCCTCTCCTCGTGAATATCCCTCTGACCGTTCAGATAGTCCCGGTCACTGTCCTCGCTTCGTGAAGAAGCCAGTCTTGAAGCAATGAAGTCCAGCGGCACGTTCAGGTAAATGTTCACGTCCGGCCGTGGAATCTTGTAGAAGTCATACTCCAGGGAGAATATCCAGCTGCGCAGCTTTTCTCTTTCTTCCCTGTCAGTAATCTTGGAACACTGATATGCTATGTTGGAGTACACGTACCTGTCCAGAAGAACTGTCTTTCCTGCCTTCAGCGCCTTCCTCAAACCTGCGGCAGCATCCTGCCTGTCAAGCGCATAGAGCAGTGCCACCAGTTTCGGGTGCACCTGGTTCAGGTCTCCGAAACCTCCCCGGAGGAACTCCCCTATCAGATCTCCGTAAACCGGAGCCTCATACCTGGGGAAATGGAGATATTCCAGATCATATCCTTTTTCAACGATGTATTCCTTCAGCTTTTTGACCTGAGTGCTCTTTCCGGCACCGTCAAGTCCTTCAATTACTATCAGCATATTCAGTATTGGCGTCTATCGTACAAATTTACAAATAAAAGTGAGTTGCTTTGTCATCGCGATAAAGTATATTTGCATATCATCATTAAACTTCTGGATCAGTATGGCAAAAGTGATGGGCATAATCAACGTCAACCGCGAGTCTTTCTATGAAGGAAGCAGAAGGCTCGGCGCCGAGGATGTTGAAAAGGCCTTTACCAAGATGGCTTCTGAAGGGGCTGCTATCATAGACATCGGAGCCTGCTCCACCCGTCCGGGAAGCACTCCGGTTACCCTGGAACAGGAATGGGAATATCTTCAAGAGCCGTTGGAAAGGCTTGCACAAGTCAAGTCCGAGATGTTCTGCAACGGGCAGGAAGTGCCTGAAATCTCTATAGATACTTTCAGGAGCGAGATCGTCAGAAGGGCCTGTGATATTCTGGGGCCTATAATTGTCAACGACATATCAGCAGGAGAAGATGATCCTCAGATGCTTTCCACAGTGGGAAATCTGGGGCTTTCATACATAGCGATGCACAAGAGAGGAACTCCGGACACGATGCAGAATCTGACAGACTATCCGGACGGAGTGGTTGTGGAAGTGAAACGATATTTTGAAGCATTTGCAGAGAAAGCGGAAAAGTTCGGAATCGAAGACTGGGTTCTGGATCCGGGATTCGGCTTTGCAAAGACCCTTGAGCAGAACTATGAACTGCTGGAAGGCCTGGACGAGCTTCAGAGCCTGGATCGGCCAATACTTGCAGGAGTGTCAAGAAAGTCTATGATTTACAAGCTGTTGGATATAACTCCTGAGGAAAGTCTGCCCGCCACCTGCATCCTGAATTACAGAGCATTGCAGAAAGGAGCAGCAATTCTCCGAGTCCACGATGTAAAGGAAGCCGTCCAGACGGTCAGGCTATTTGAAAAATCATTAAATTTGCGAGGCTAAAAAACATATTTATGGACAAGGCATTTCACGCACTTACGGCAGTTTCGCCAATCGACGGAAGATACAGGAACAAGGTTGAACAACTCAGTGACTATTTCTCTGAATACGCTCTGATACGCTACAGGGTAAGAGTTGAAATCGAGTATTTCATAGCCCTTTGCAGCATACCGCTTCCTCAGCTTAAAGGATTCCCGAAGAGCAAGTTCCAGACGCTTCGAAAGATCTATAAAGATTTGACCGTGGAACAGGCCGCAAGGGTAAAGGATATCGAGAAAATCACCAATCACGACGTGAAGGCCGTGGAGTATTTCATCAAGGAAGAGTTCAAGACTCTGAAGATCGAAAAGTATTCCGAGTTCGTGCACTTTGGCCTTACCAGCCAGGATATCAACAACACCGCAACTCCGCTTAGCCTGAAGGAAGGCGTCGCCGAGGCCTATATGCCTGAGCTTCTGGATGTAAAGAAGACTCTCGAAGGGTTTGCAAAGCAGTGGAAAGACGTTCCGATGCTGGCCCACACCCACGGGCAGCCGGCTTCCCCTACTCTTTTGGGCAAAGAAATCAAGGTCTTTGTTGAAAGGCTGGACAAGCAGCTCAAGCTTCTTAAGACCGTGCCTTATTCTTCCAAGTTCGGCGGCGCCACCGGAGGAATGAACGCCCACAAGGTAGCATATCCCCAGATAGACTGGAACAAGTTTGCCGCACAGTTCCAGAAAGAGGCTTTCGGGCTGGAACGCTCTTATCCGACAACCCAGATCGAGCATTACGACAACCTGGCCGCCCTGTTCGATAACCTGAAGAGAATCAACACTATACTCATAGACCTGTGCCGTGATGTCTGGACCTATATCTCAATGGAATACTTCAAGCAGAAGATTAAGGCCGGAGAAGTAGGTTCCTCAGCGATGCCGCACAAGGTCAACCCAATCGACTTCGAGAACGCCGAGGGCAACTTCGGAGTGGCAAACGCCATATTCGAGCATCTGAGCTCCAAGCTCCCGATTTCCAGAATGCAGAGAGACCTGACGGATTCCACCGTACTGAGGAATGTGGGAGTGCCAATCGCACATTCCATCATAGCCCTCAAATCGCTGAAGAAAGGCCTTGGCAAACTGATCCTCAACCGCGAGAAACTGAATTCAGACCTGGAAGACAACTGGGCTGTGGTGGCAGAAGCCCTGCAGACCATCCTCCGCAGGGAAGGCTATCCGCATCCGTACGAGACTCTCAAGGAACTGACCAGAGTAAACACCAAGGTCACCCGGGAAAGCATCGCGGAGTTTGTAAAGGGCCTGAAAATAAAAGAAAGCGTGAAGAAAGAGATGCTTTCCGTCACGCCTCAAAACTATACGGGAATCTAAAGGCCTGAAGCGCTATTTTTCAGACTCGTCTTCTATGACATAGACATCTTCCCCGGCTTCGTGGAAAAGATACTGCTCCCTGGCAAATTTCTCCAGGGAGTCTTTGTTTGAGGCAAGCTCGTTGAGCTTCTCGTCAGCCTGCTTTATGGCTTCCTGGTAGTAAACCTTCTGGCGGTTCTGGCGGCCAAGCTGCTTGAGATCCTTGTACCAGGAAATCAGGTTGTTGGTATCAAAGAACAGAATCCACACCAGGAACAGGAATGTTACAATAAAGTACTTGTTCTTCAACACTTTGAACAACTGCCTGAATCCAGGCCTTTCTGATAATCTTGAAAAGAAGCTCACAGCCGTAGTTTTTTATTATTTTTGCACGTTACAAATTTATAAAAAAAATGAAACCTACACTTCTAATCATGGCTGCCGGAATGGGCAGCAGGTATGGCGGTCTCAAACAGCTTGACGGTGTCGGACCAAAGGGCGAGACTATTATGGATTTCTCCATCTATGACGCCATTCACAGCGGATTTGCAGACGTTGTTTTTGTGGTCAGGGAGAAATTCAGGAAGGAATTTGAAGAGAAGGTTGCTTCCAAATTCAAAGGAAAAGTTAAATACTCTATAGTAACCCAGGAGCCGGATAACCTTCCGGAGGGCTTCCGCCCAAAGGCTCCGAGAGAGAAGCCTTGGGGAACAGGGCAGGCGGTACTCTCAGCCAAGGACGTGATCAAGAGGCCGTTTGCCGTTATCAACTCTGACGATTTCTACGGCAGGGAATCATTCAAGGTGCTGGCAGACTATCTGAACGGCATCAAAAAAGGCGAGAAAGGCAACTTCTGTATGGTTGGCTTCAGCCTGAAGAACACCCTCTCCGAATCCGGAAGCGTATCCAGGGGCATCTGCTCAGTGGACAAGGAGGGTCTGCTCGTAAAGGTTGAAGAGCACGCCAACATCCGCAAGGAAGGCCGCAAGATACTCGGCGAAAACCTTATGGGCATAGAACACGAACTCAAGCCATCCACCGCCACATCGATGAATATGTGGGGATTCACTTCCGACTATATGGAAGAGTCCGAAATCCTCTTCCGCGAGTTCCTCAAGCAGAACATCGACGAGCCTAAGAAAGAATTCTACGTGCCGTCTGTTGTCAGCAAGATGATTCAGGAAGGTATGGCTACCGTAAAAGTACTGGACACTCCTTCTACCTGGTTTGGAGTAACTTACAAGGAAGACAGGGCAAAAGTAGTAGCCCGCCTGAAAGAAATGGCTGATGACGGAATCTACCCTTCACCATTGTTCTGAACAACCGTCGCTGAAACTTTAAACTGACAATATGAGTTTTTTCTGCAAGTCAAAATACTACAAGCCGCAGTTTGGCGGCAGCCTGCTGATCATTCTCGTCCTGATTCTGGGCGGTGGAATGTTGGGGGCTGTGGTGACAGTGATTGCCGGAGCCATAACAGGAGATTTTTCTGCCGAAGGGCTGATGTCGGGCAAGCTTTCTCTGCTTTATTTTGCGCAGATGATTGTCCCGGTTCTTTTCATCTGGCTGATGGGTCACGTAAAAAGCCAGAATCCTATGGAAGCGCCAGTCAAGGTGGACGCACCGCATCTGGGCAAGTTCAACTGGCTGACTTTAGGCATACTTCTTATGCTGGTCACTCTGAGCCTTGCTTGGATTCTGGATCCTGTGACAGAGTTCTTCCCTATGCCGGATTCATTTAAGCAGATGTTCGATAACATCAGTTCCAGCCCTGTGGACACTATAGTTTCTGTTGCTATAATGGCTCCGCTGTTTGAGGAATTCGTTCTCAGGGGAACCATAGAGAGAGGCCTTCTGGCCAGAAAGGGCGATTCTCGCAAAACCGCGGCCGTGGCAATACTCTGGTCGGCTTTCCTGTTCGGGGTCATTCATCTTAACCTCTGGCAGGCTATTCCGGCATTTGTCATCGGATGCCTTCTGGGCTGGGTTTACTACCGCACCCACAGCATCTGGGCTACCATCTTCATGCACTTTGTAAACAACTTCTCCTCCATTGCCCTGTTCTGGGCCATCCCTGCAATGGATGCCGATGCCACCTCCAGGGAGAACTTCAAGGCTCTGACCGGAAGCGACATGTATTACTGGATTATCGTAGGCGGCGGAGTTGTCATCACGATTGTCGGAATCTGGCTTCTTGACAAGTATCTGCCAAAGAACCCGCAGAGCTTCAAGCCAAAGGAAACAGTTTTGGCAGAGCAGATGCCGTTTAACGGCCAGCAGCCTTTCAATCCTGAACAGTCATAACATCCAAGAATCTCTGAATGAAAAAGATATATCCCCTGCTGCTGGGCAGCGTGACTCCCGAAAGCGTTGCTTCAAACGGCTTTCTCAAGGACAACTCCCTGGATGACCTCATAGAGACTTATATGGGCAATCTGCTCGGCGACAATGTGTTCTCTTTCTTCCAGGGCAATCTCCCTATAACGGTAGAGATCAAAGACAGCGCTAAAAAGCGCGGTCCCATTATTGTTTCACCGGACGACGAGACAGCCCTGCCACGCTACGGCTGCTGGGGCAAGGAAAGGATGCTCTACATACTTTCCGCTGAAAAGGACTCTTCGCTGTGGATTGGCTTTGAAAAGAATCTTTCCGCCACCGAAATCTACGAAAGATGCCAGGCCGGGACCATCCTTGAAACAATGAACGAGATAGCTCCTGAAGAGGGCGAGACATTCTACATCAGGCCGGGCGTTCCGCTATGCATAGGAAGCGGCGTAAGATATGTTGACCTCAGCCAGAATTCCCCGGTTGAACTCAACATAGAAGACCTGGACCAGCTTGTGGAGGCTTTGGACTTCATACATCTGGACTCCTGCAACCCTGAATACGTAGCACCTGAATCCTGCCTTTTCCGTATGGAGAGAGTGGCCATCACCAAGCCCCAGACCATTGCTCCGGACCAGACGGAGAGCTTTATGGCCATAGTCAATCTGGACAACAGCACATCGCTCAGAACAAAAGACATAAGAGGGCTTTCAGACACCACGGAAGAAAACTTCATAAACTTGAAGGGCAATGCTATAGCTCTGATTCCTCACGACATTTCCGAACTCGCCATATCGCCGAGCCAGGATGGAGAAAACCCCGCTTCATCGTTCCTTCGCGTCTATATGTGCAATGTTCCCGAGCCTCCGAAAGAAGACGAGGAGAAAGACGAGAATGAAGACCATCACCACTGCGGCTGTGACGCCCATCATCACCACCACGACGGTGACTGTGACTGCGGCCATAACCACTACAATTAACACAAATGGATACTGTAAGGATAGACAAATACCTCTGGGCCATAAGGGTCTTCAAGACAAGAAGTGAAGCCGCCGAGGCTTGCCGCACCGGCAAAGTACTGGTTAACGGCGCCCAGGCAAAATCCTCCAGAGACATCAAGAAAGGAGATTCCATAGAAATCCGCAAAGGAGCTATCCATTACAGTTACACGGTGATTGAGCCGATTGACAAGCGCCAGGGAGCCAAGCTCGTGGACCAGTATGCCGAAAACACCACTCCGCAAAGCGAGCTGGACAAGCTTATAGCTCCGGTTGAAACGATATTCCTGAAAAGGGAACGTGGAAGCGGCCGCCCTACCAAGAAGGAAAGGCGCGACATTGACCGCCTGATGGACGGTTTCTGATTATTCTTTGCTGTATTTTCTGAAAAGATTCAAGAGCTTGTCCTTGAAAGAAAGCTCCTTAGGCTCTGCCTCAGCGATATTTTCCGCTGTCTGGGGAGAGGTTTCTGATACAGTGGCTGTTTTCTTTGGCTCGGATTGCTCTGATCCGGATTCTTTCGGCTTAGATTCCTTCGGTTCTGATTTCTTAGGATCTGTATTGCAGATGTTCATCGCGCGGTCTGCTCCCATAAAGGTGAAGTCTTTCACTCCCTGCGCAGCACGCTTGAGGACTTCCGGGAGTTTGGCGGCTTCTTCACCTTCAAAGCGGCCGAGTACATAGTCTACCTGGCCTCCCCGGGGAAAACCGTTGCCTATGCCTACCCGGATGCGGCAATAGTCTGAAGTGCCCAGAATCTGGTTGATGTTGGCCAGGCCGTTGTGACCGCCGTCACTTCCCTTCTTGCGCATACGGACAGTTCCCACAGGCAGGGCCAGATCATCGCAGATGACCATAAGGTTCTCCTTCTGGATGTTCTCCTTCTGCATCCAGTAACTGACAGCCTTGCCGCTAAGGTTCATATAGGTAGAGGGCTTGAGAAGAATAAGTTTGCTACCCCTGTAGGAGATTTCCGCAACGCTTCCCAGACGGTCCACCTTGAAGACGGCTCCGGCATCTTCTGCCAGACGGTCTGCAACCATAAAGCCAATGTTGTGACGGGTGCCTGCATATTCGGCACCTATGTTTCCAAGACCTGCTATGAGATATTTTCCTGCCATCTGCCTGTAACTGTTATGAGTGTTCTAAATCAACTGCAAGTTAAGAAAGTTAAAGGGGAAGACCAAAATGTTCCGGCCCTCCCCTTGTATCAAAGCTTTCTTTGAAGAGATCCAATTACTTGGCAGCCTCTTCAGTCTCGGCAGCAGCTGCTGCGGCAGCGCGGGTGCGCTTGATTTCGCAAACCATAAGCTTCTTAGGAGAAGCAATCTGGCAGCCCTCTACTGAAAGTTGGCCGGCATAGATAGCCTTGCCTACTCCCAGAGTGGTGATGTCAACGTCGATCTGGTCAGGAAGCTTCTCCAGAGGTCCGCAAACCTTAACCTTTCTTACGCCTACTCTAAGACGTCCACCCTGCTTTACACCTTCTGCGTTACCGAAAATGTTTACAGGAACGGCAATCTGAACTGGCTTGTCCTCAGAGATAGCGAGGAAGTCAATGTGAATGGCGTCGTCTGTAATAGGATCATACTGAGCATCGTGAAGGATGCAAGGATGAATCTCGCCGTTAAGGTTAACGTGGATGATGTAAGACTTTGGAGTGTCTGTAATCTTCTTGATGTCTGCAAGAGCGATTGCAATGTCAACATGCTCGGTTCCGTTGCCGTAGATAATGCAAGGAACGTTGCCTGCTCTGCGGATCTTCTTCAGGTCCTGCTTTGTTCCGATCTTTCTCTCGGAAGCGTTCAAAGTGATAATCTGCATAATTGTAAAATTTAAGTGTTACTCAGTCCGGCATTTCCGGACCCCATTGCACCGAGCCCGAACCCGTCGGGCGAAATGCGGCGCAAAGATAAACAAAATCTCCATTTCTCAAAACTTGGCCAGAAGTTTATTACCGCTTGTTTGTCATTAAATAATTCTTATCTTTGACTTACTGCACAGAATGGTTTGTGCGGTAAAGATGATTTATTAACAAACCTTTTAGACAATACCTTTATGATCAAGAAATTCAGATGTACAGTTTGTGGATATATCCACGAAGGACCAGAACCTCCTGAGAGATGCCCTCAGTGCAAGCAGCCAAGAGAGAAATTCGTTGAGGTTGTAGAGGAAGAAAACAAGAAGGCCTGGGCCGACGAGCACGTTATCGGAGTAGCCAAGGGATGCGACCCGGAGATCTGGGAAGGCCTGAAGGCAAACTTCATCGGAGAATGCACCGAGGTTGGAATGTATCTGGCAATGAGCCGTCAGGCACATCGCGAGGGATATCCTGAAATCGGCGAGGCATTCAGAAGATATGCTCTGGAAGAGGCTGACCACGCAGCAAGATTCTGCGAGCTTCTCGGCGAGATGGTATGGGACACCAAGACCAACCTGGAGAAGAGAATCGAGGCCGAAAGAGGAGCATGCGCCGGAAAGAAGGACATTGCCACCAAGGCCAAGAAACTCAACTATGACGCCATCCACGACACAGTTCACGAGATGTGCAAGGACGAGGCTCGCCACGGACAGGGCTTTGAAGGTCTATATAACCGGTTTTTCAAGAAGGGCTAAGGTAGCCTGCAACATCCTGTTTACAAGGTAGATACAAAAAGCACCCC
This sequence comes from uncultured Bacteroidia bacterium, assembly GCA_902769525.1. Taxonomy (GTDB): domain Bacteria; phylum Bacteroidota; class Bacteroidia; order Bacteroidales; family UBA932; genus Egerieousia. Next base: position 50,102 of record CACXPG010000010.1, on the reverse strand, counting down.
CTCGATTTCGAAGGGGTGCTTTTTATTAATCGCTGTTGCTGAGCTACTTGCAAAGAACCATAGCCCTATTCCCCAACAATCATCCCGACTGCGTCGTTCCAGGCGTATTTCTGGTAGAAGGCGGTCAGAGGCTCCTCCTCAGGATTGTTGATGTAGCTGCTCAGGCCGGAGAACTTGGCGGGGTCTATTACAAGCGTAATCATCAGGCCGGTGGTGTACTTGGCCAGGACAGCCTTCTTAAGGGCCTCTCCCAGAGCGACGGTTTCAGACTTGCCGCAGAGAACGTCGAGATAGTCCTTGAAATCATAGAACCAGTGGTCATTATAGCGGAAGTAGCGCTGAACTGCTGTTATGTCCAGAGAAGGGATGCCGCCGCGGTACTTGTCAAACAGTTTCCTGGCTTCAGCCGCCACGGCTTCCAGCTCGGAGCATTTAACGGTGGAGATGGTAGCTGAACGGTACTCTCCGCTAAGGGCGTTGTAGTAATCGTAGAAGTCTTTGGCAACGCCTGTATAGTCTTCGTTGAACATTCTCTGAATCACCTTGTCGTAAGGGAAACTGTCTGTAAGTATCTCCGCCGGAGAAGATATGATGTAGTCGCAGCAGTCCTTGAGCTGATACAGAACCTCAATGCCACCCATAAGGCAGGCGTCCAGGGCTATGAAGTCGAAATGAGTGTCTCCTATCGCTTCCTGGATATCGAAGATAGACATCTCGGTCTTGAGCTCGCTTCCGAATGACTTCACCATGTGAGCGTAAGGGTCAACTCCTCCTGGAGGCTCCGGGAACAAAGGACGGTTTCCCGAGAGCGATGCCTGGCGCCTGGACTGCGCGTCGGCTTCAGATATAGCGGAGGATGGCATCACGCTTGAAGTTGAAGAAGGGTTGAGTTTGTAGTAGCCTACAGGCAGCCAGCCCGTTCCGTGAGACCACAGCACCAGACCGTATTCCTTTGCAGGGCAAATGGTCTTGGTGATGTTCAGAACGGATTTCATTTGATTCTTGGTGCAAGAATTAATGTAAGGGAACCGGTAGATGGTATCTATCTTGACACTGCCGCTTTTGTCCTTGCAGACGTTGACAAGCAGCGGAAGGGTGTCTTTCATCTGCTTGCTGTCAAGATCGAAGTTGTTGCAGTAAAGTACAATGTTTCCGTCGTCGGGAACATATCCGTTCACGATCTTCTTGATGTTGGAAGCAGCGTCTGCATAAAGGTTGTTATGCGACGCGAAGTACAGCAGTATGGTCTTCTCCTTCTCTTCAAACACCACTTCCTTAGGCTCCACCTTTGAACAAGACGACAGAGCCACAACCGCAACCGCAAACAATGCTGTTATATGCCTACAAATCTTCATAACAAGGCAAAAATACAATTTTTAATTCAAGATACCGTTACAATGCTTCATTTATTGTGCCAAAATGCCTCTATGTGTTGAAATAATGCCTCCGGAATAGTATCTTTGTATAATGCGGCACGCCGCAAGACCCCCTTAAAAACCTCATTTATGGAAAAGAACAATTTCTCAAGACCGCTGGACGAGAGCATCGGCTCCTCAATCCGCCACTATGTAAATATGCAGGTAGACCGCGCCGCAATGAAGGGTGCGGAGAAAATGTCCTGGGTGAGCAACAAAATCATCGTGACAACAATCTTCATCATCGCCGGAAGCATAATTCTGCTGTTTTTGGGATTCGCGCTGTCGTACTTCCTCGGCGAGGTGATGGGCAGCACAGCCCTTGGCTTCCTCTGTGTGGCCGGAGCCGTGTTCATCGTGGCGCTTGTAGTGTTTATCATGCGAAAGAAGCTGTTTGCCAACCAGATGGCAAGGATGTACACCAAGATGCTGCTCGGCGACGACAAGATGTCTGACATGAATGAGCTCCACTTGAGGCAGCAGCTGATGGACCAGCAGATAAAGGACAGGGAAGAGGCCTTCACCCAGGAATACCGGATGTTCAAGCAGATGATCAACCCGCTGACCTACATCAACCAGTTTGTCAGCAAGATCAAGGACGCGTTCAAGTGGAACTCCGGTCCTCGCGCCGAAGCCAAGGCTGATGAGGACAGCGACGACAATTACCAGAGCCGCCAGTTCTGACAGATTAAAGATGAAAGTTTAACAAATGACAATATGAAAAAGCTTACAATTATGTTGACAATCTTCGCTGCAGCGCTTGCAGCAGACTGTACCGACGAGAAAAAGGCTGATGGTGACAAGCCTTTCACATACATCGTGGATGAATTCGCCGACCTCCAGATCCTCAGGTACCAGATTCCGGACTGGGATTCGCTGAGCTTCGAGAACAAGGCGTTCCTCTATTATACGTCAGAGGCGGCAAAGTGCGGAAGAGACATCATATTTGACCAGATGGGAGAATACAACCTCCGCATAAGGAAGACTATTGAAAAGATCATCGACGAATATAAGGGAGACAAGGATTGCAAAGACTATCAGGACTTTCTGGTTTATGCCAAGAGGGTTTTCTTCTCCAACGGCATCTACCATCACTATGCAGAGGACAAGTTCTATCCGGCCTGTCCGCCTGACTATTTCAGGGGCCTTATGGAGCAGACCGGGCAGGGAGAACTCTGCGAAGAGCTTCTGCCGGTGATGTACGAGACATATATTCTCCCGATGAGAAGGTGCAACGACAGCAAGGTGGATATGGTTGCCAACTCTGCCGTCAACTTCTACGAAGGGAACCTGACACAGAAGGAAGTCAACGATTTCTACGACAAGATGGAAGACCCGAAGGATCCGCATCCTATATCCTACGGCCTGAACTCCAAGCTTGTAAAGAACGAGGACGGAACCATCACGGAAGAAGTCTGGAAAGTGGGCGGCCTCTACTCAAAGTCGATCGAAAAGATCATAGAGAATCTGGAGAAGGCAAAGGAATATGCCGAGACAGACGGCCAGAAGAAGACCATTGAACTGCTTGTAAAGTATTATACCACAGGAGACCTTCGCGACTGGGACGCCTACAACATCCAGTGGGTGGATGACGGGGCGAAGGTTGTGGACTTCACCAACGGATTCATCGAGGACTATGACGATCCTCTGGGAAGGAAGGCTACCTGGGAAGGCATCGCCAACTTCAAGGATCTGGGAGCCAGCCGCAGGACCGAGGCCATCAGTTCACAGGCACAGTGGTTTGAGGACAATTCTCCTGTTGACAAGCGCTTCAAGAAGGAGAACGTGAAGGGAGTTAGCGCAAAGGTAATCAACGTTACCGCCCTGGGCGGAGCCTGCTACCCTTCAACCCCTATCGGCATCAACCTGCCTAACGCCAACTGGATCAGGAAGGAATACGGTTCCAAGAGCGTGACCATCAACAACATCACCGAGGCATACGACAAGGCCGCCAACGAAAGCCCTAAGAGCATACTCTCCGAGTTTGCCTGGGACCAGGCAGAGATAGACATGTGCAAGAAGTACGGCGTGATGACCGACAACCTGCATACCGACCTTCACGAGTGCCTGGGCCATGCATCCGGACAGCTTCTTCCTAACGTTCAGGAGAATGCCCTCAAGGAGTTCAACTCCGCTCTCGAGGAAGCCAGGGCGGACCTGTTCGCGCTCTACTATCTGGCCGACCCTAAACTGGTCGAGATGGGACTTCTTCCTGATGCAGACGCCTATAAGGCCGAGTATATGACCTACATCCGTAACGGCCTGTTCACCCAGTTCACAAGAATAGAGCTTGGAAAGAAGAACACTGAGGCCCATATGCAGAACCGCAAGCTCGTGGCCGAGTGGGCATACGAGCACGGAGCAAAGGACAATGTCATCGAGAAAAAAACCAGAGACGGCAAGACATATTTTGTCATCAACGATTTCGAGAAACTCCGCGGACTGTTCGGGGAGCTTCTGGCAGAGATCCAGAGAATCAAGTCAGAGGGAGACTACAAGGCCGGAAAGGAACTCATCGAGACCTATGCGGTTGACATAGACCCTGTTCTCCACAAGGAAGTCCTCCAAAGGTATGCAGGCCTCAACCTAAAGCCTTACAAGGGCTTTGTAAACCCGGATATCGTTCCTGTTGAAAAGAACGGCAAGGTGGTTGACTACAAGATAGTTTACACAGACGACTATCTGAAGCAGATGATGGAGTACGGCAAGAAGTACTCTTTCGAATAGCATTTAGACGGCTACTCGTTAGGATAGACGTTTATCATCAGAACCTTTGAGTTTCCGGCCGGATCCTTTGCTGTAAGAGACATCATTCCGTCATCAGCGGCCACTATTTTCAGGATAGTGGTGGCGTTGGTGGTAGCGGTTACCGTAGTGTAGTCAGGGCTGGCCTTTGTAGCTGGCCCTGCCTGTCCGACAGTCTTCTGGATAGCGGAAAGGCTGAGCTTTGCGTTTCCGTTTGCAATCCATTTCATAGGTCCGTTGAAAATCTCCTTGGTAGACCCGTTGCCCACATAAAGTGTCAGGGTACCGCCGACTGCCATATTGATTACTTCAGGCGCCGCAGTGGAATTACCGTAAAAGAATCTGGCATTGATGGTCTGGAAAGTTTCTGCCGCCTCCTCTTCACCTCCTGAAGAGGATTTCTTTGAGCAGGAAAACAAAACAGGAACTGCCGCAATAAGCAGCAAAGCTGAAATCAAACGGAACTTCTTCATATAAATAACTTTGTTTTCTGTTTCTAATGCAAAAAACGTGCAACCAGGCTAAATGTCTTCTGTAAGGTCGGCACGGGCAGCCCTGCGGCCGGTGATGAGCGGAATCTCCTCGTCGGACTGTTTGTCGAGCTGCTTGTTCCACAGATATTTTCTTGTCTCCCTGACTATTACTCCGCTAAGCAGCAGCAGGGAAATGATGTTCGGGATTGTCATCAGTCCGTTGAGTATATCTGCAGAATTCCACACGATTTCAAGGTTCATCACGGCTCCGACATAGATGAGCACTATCCAGATTATCCTGTAGATGAATATGACTCTTCTGCCGGCAAGGTATTCCACGCTGCGCTCTGCATAGTAGCTCCAGCCCAGGATGGTAGAGAAGGCAAAAGTGGCAAGGCTGACCGTAAGGATTATGGAACCTACATACGGAATCTGCCCGAATGCCAGCTGCGTGAGCTTGGGTCCGTCATTATAGTCTATGCCAGGGTTGGCGTAGATACTGGAAACCAGAACAAGACCGGTCAAGGCGCACACTATGACAGTATCCCAGAATGTGCCGGTAGAAGACACCAGAGCCTGGCGTACAGGGTTCTTGGTCTGGGCGGCAGCGGCTGCTATAGGAGCAGATCCCATACCGGACTCGTTGGAGAAAAGTCCCCTGGCGATACCGTAGCGGCAAGCCTTCATAACAGTGAATCCGGCAATTCCACCAGCACCCGCCCTGGCGGTAAAGGCAGAGCTGAATATCATTGATATGGTCTCGTCGAGAACACTCCAGTTCATGCCAAGTATCACAAGGCATCCTAATACGTAGAATATTGCCATAAACGGTACCAGGAATCCGCATACTCTGGCTATTCCCTTGATTCCGAAGAAGGTTACCAGCATGACCAGAAAAGCTACCGTAAGGCCTGTCCAGTGCTTTGGAATTCCGGCAAAGTTAGGGCCGAAGAGCCCTTCGTGGTCTAGCAGGGTGGAAATGGCATTGGACTGGACCAGGTCTCCGATTCCGAAAGCAGCCAGAGCAGCCAGAACGCAGAAGGCCACAGCCAGGAACTTGCTCTTGACTCCCCTTTCCAGCGCGTACATAGGACCGCCGATCATAGTGCCCTTGGCAGTCTTCACACGGTATTTTATGGCAAGAAGGCCCTCGCTGTATTTTGTCGCGATGCCAAGCAGACCAGTCAGCCAGCACCACAGCACAGCCCCCGGACCTCCCAGGGAAATGGCCGTGGCCACTCCGATTATGTTTCCTGTTCCTATTGTGGCAGCAAGAGACGTGGTCAACGCTCCGAACTGGCTCACGTCACCCTCGGCATTCTTGTCTTTCCTGAACGAAATGCCGATAGCCTTGAAGATGTATCGCTGAGGAAACCTTAGTCTTATGGTAAGGAAAAGGTGGGTTCCCACAAGAAGAATGATAAGCGGCCATCCCCAGAGAAAATCGCTGAACGACTTGATATAAGAGCCTAATAGAGTAATAAAACTGCCTTCCATAACCGTGATAATGATTACATCAACAAATTTAACAAAATTTCTGTATTTTTGCCATAATGTACAGCTGGTCTCATTATTGCAGTACATTTTACGTTTGACTAAAACATTCGGTTATGAAGAATATCATAAGAAGTGCCGCCTGTGCACTTGTTGTGGCCTTTATTGCATTGTCAGTTTCTCTGACTTCCTGCTCGAAGTCCGGAGAAGGAAGCAAGACAGAAACAGACTCGCTCCAGGTCAAGACTTTTATTGACCAGATGATGAGGCAGTTCTATTACTGGGCAGACCTGATGCCTTCATCGGTGAACAAAAAGGGAAACAGCGTGGAGGACTATTTCAATTCTTTGCTTGTCAGAAAAGACCGCTGGAGCTGGATGATGAACGGAGAGACCTACAATGCCATGGAAACCGGCATCACCACTTCCTACGGCTTCCACATTTCCCAGCCTATAGACTATTTTGGCGACTATGATGTCTACATCACTTACGTGGACAAGAACTCTCCTCTGGGAAAAGCCGGAGTGACAAGAGGATGGAGACTGGCCAAGATGAACGGGACCGATGTGGAGACACTCATCAGGAACGACCGTTTCTATGACGAAATATACAAGCCGTCCAACAAGTTCACTTTCGACAAGCCAGACGGAACATCAGTTGACTTGAACCTGAGCCAGGTCTCATTCCAGACCAACTCTGTATCGATGACAAAGATCTTCACTTCAGCAGACTGCGACAAGCTGTCCAGTTCCGCAAAAGTCGGATATATCCTTTTCAACACATTCAACTCGACGATGAAAAGCGAGATTGTCTCGGCTCTTGACCAGATGAAGTCCTCTGGCGTCACAGACCTGATTCTCGACCTCAGGTACAACGGCGGAGGAGACCTTGACGTTTGCGGCGACATGGCGGGTCTTCTGGCCCCTGCAAGTGCAGACGGAAAGGTGTTCCTGACTCTGGAGCATAATCTGGCAAATAAAGAGGAAGACCACAGCTACTACATAAAAAGAAGCGCAAAGTCATTGGACCTGAGCAGGCTGTTCGTGATAACCGGCAGTGGTACGGCATCTGCATCCGAGTCTCTTATCAACTGCCTCAACCCTTATATGGACATCCAGACAGTCGGTGGACAGACTTACGGCAAGCCTAACGGAATGTACGTGTTCTACTATCCTCAGAAAGTGGCCCAGAAGTATATAGACTATGCGTTCCTCCCGATTTGCTTCTACTGCATGAACAGCCAGGGCAAGGCGGATTTCGACAACGGAATAGTTCCTTTGCAGAAAAGATACGACGACCTGTATCACGATTTCTCCGCAGACGAGGATCTGATCAAGGCCTGCCTTGTATATATCGGTACCGGCAAATATCCGGGACTTCCGGCAAAGAGCGTGACCAAATCCGCACCTGGCAATATTACTAAGAAACTTAGGCTGGATGACGGCTTCAAGGGCGCTTATGTGAAGAAATATTAAAAAGAATCGCGATTTTTTTGGACATTATCGGAAATCTTGCTATTTTTATGTTCGCAAAACGAATACATCAACTACAATAATTAATTTTTAAAGTTATAATTATGGAGAAATTATTTGCTAACATTCAGGCTCAGTTCGAGGCTTTCAACAAGGACGCTGAGGCACAGATCGTAAAGGGTAACAAGGCTGCTGGAACACGCGCAAGAAAGGCTGCTCTGGAAATCTGCAAACTGATGAAGGATTTCAGAAAGGCTTCTGTAGAGGCTGCCAAGAAATAATCAGCTGAACTGAATCAAGAGAAAAGGAGACAGGCTTAGAGTCTGTCTCTTTTCTTTTGGTTAGGTTGATAAAAACATTTTCTTAAATTTGTAGGTTATGAACAAGACCGCAAATTACAGATTCACGATAATTTCTCCAGTCTTCAACGAAGAGGGAAATATCAGAAGGCTTGCTGAAACCCTGGACAAGTACATAAATTCTTCTGAGGACAAGAGCGCATGCGTGCTTTTCGTCAACGACGGAAGCGCTGACAAGTCATTGGAAATGATTAAGGAAGAGTGCTCTCAAAGGAAGAACTTCTTCTACCTTTCCCTGGAGAAGAGAACCGGGCTGAGCGGAGCGATCAAGGCCGGATTCGACAACACCTTCTCCCCGCTTGTGGGATATATAGACGCTGACCTCCAGACCAATCCTGAAGACTTTGACCTGCTTCTCCCTTACGCCGACGAATACCCTCTGGTTATGGGAATCAGGGCCAACCGCAAGGACTCCGCCTGGAAGAATTTCCAGAGCAGGTTTGCAAACGGGTTCCGCAAGATGTTCACCCACGACGGGGCCACGGACACCGGCTGCCCTCTGAAAATCCTCCACACCGATTACGCCAAGAGAGTTCCGATGTTCACCGGCATGCACCGCTTCTTCCCGGCGCTGATCCAGCTTCAGGACGGCGGAAAGATGAAGCAGGTTCCGGTAAGGCATTTCCCAAGAGTTGCCGGCGTATCCAAGTATAATGTCTGGAACAGGCTCATCGGCCCGATGAAAGACTGCTTCGCCTATCGCTGGATGAAAAAAAGATACATCAACTACTCCTTCAAGGACAACAATTTATAATATCCGCAAATGGAGAGGACACTCAGCCAATGGATCATATTCGGAATCGGATTTCTGGCGCAGGGGCTCTTCTCCGCCAGGATACTGGTCCAGTGGATAATGTCCGAAAGGAAGAAGAAGGTCGTCTCCCCTACCATCTTCTGGGTGCTTAGCCTGCTGGCTTCTTATCTGTTTTTCATATACGGATGGCTAAGGAACGACTTTGCCATAATGTTCGGCCAGGTCATCTCCTACTACATCTATATGTGGAACCTGAAAATCAAGGGAGCGTGGAGCATGGCAAACGACGGGCAGACAGAAGGCTCAAAGTCAAACCGCTGGTGGAAAGCACCTCTTCTGACGCTTCTTCTGATAACTCCAGTTGTAGGCATAGGCTATATTCTGACAGACCTGGAAGGGTTCAAGCAGCAGGTTTTCTACAACAGCAGCATCCCGATGTGGCTTGTCATCTACGGTTCCCTGGGCCAGATAATCTTCACCCTGAGATTCGTATACCAGTTCTTCTATTCCAAGAAAAGGAACGAGAGCTTCCTGCCGGCAGGCTTCTGGATTATCAGCCTGATTGGCAGCGCCTGCATAGTGTCATACGCAGTAATCAGGAAAGATCCTGTGCTGGCGCTCGGCCAGGCCACCGGATTCATTTCATATACCAGGAACCTGATGATTCTCCACAAGCAGAAAAAAAGAGAGCTCGCCGAAGCTCAGGCCGTGGAGGAAAAAACACCTGAAGAATGAGAAGAAGAACCGTCATATTCCTTTTCATCTTCGCGATGCTTCTCCCTCTGATGATTCTGAGGGAATACACTCCTGCCAACGAACTGAGGTACCTGAATATCGTGGACGACGCCCTCTCTAACGGCAACTTCATAACCTTCTACGACCACGGGCAGCCTTACGCGGACAAGCCGCCTTTGTATTTCTGGTTCGCGATGATCCTGAAGAAAGTCTTCGGTTTCCACTCGATGTTTCTTCTGAGCTGCCTTCTGAGTCTCCTTCCGGCCTTTGTAACCGGCTGGATAATGGATCGCTGGACAGAGGAGAAACTGGACGGGGAAGAGAGCACGGCCGCCCTTCTGATGCTGCACTCGAGCGTGATGTTCCTGGCAGCCTCCATAGTCTTGAGGATGGATATGCTGATGTGCATGTTCATAGTGCTGGCCATGTACACTTTCGGCAAGATGTACGCCAACAAGAAAGGAGCCAGGGAGGCAAAGGCGGGAGAAATGACTCACGAAGCTGCCCTTTTCAGGAGAGACCGCATCCTTTTGCCAATCTATGTGTTCTTTGCCATATTCTCCAAGGGAGCCGTGGGATTTCTGGCCCCTGTGATCTGCATATTGGTTTTCCTTGTCGTCGACAAGGATCTGAGGATAGGAAAATACCTGGGCTGGAGATTCTGGCTCATTCTGATTGTTCTTTGCGGCCTCTGGTGGACGGGAGTCTATCTGGAAGGCGGCAAGGGCTACCTGAACAACCTGCTCTTCCACCAGACAGTGGACCGTGGCGTGAACTCTTTCCACCACAAGGCCCCATTCTGGTACTATCTTGCGGGCTACTGGTGGATTGTCGCAGTATGGAGCCTGCTCTGCATCGTGCTCATAATCAAGGGATGGAGAAACCGCTTCTTGGGCGGCATCAGGATCAAGCTGATGATTACCACGGCACTGACCATCCTCGTGATGCTCTCCCTTGTAAGTTCCAAGATCGCTATTTATCTTCTCCCTGCCATTCCTTTCTTCATCTACGGCGGAGCGCTTCTTCTGCCGTATTTCAAGGATGACAGACTTGTCAAGGGAATCGTGGCGGCCATAGCCTGGATTTTTATCGCGATAGGCATCGCATCCATTTTCAAGAGATTCATCATTCCGGAAAAGATTGCCGGGGCCCTGCCCGGACTCTGGGCTCCATACTGGGTGATTCTCATCCCGATGACTCTAGGCGGATTGCTCGCTCTGAAAGCCTTGAAAGACAAGCATACTCCGCTGGCAATTTCCATCATTTCGGCTTCCATTTTCGTGACCATATTCCTGGGCAGCTTCTCGATGAAGGAAATAAACAAGATGACCGGTGTGAAAGACGGATGCCAGCAGGCCATAAAGATATCTCAGGAAAAAGACAGCCCGCTGCTTTACTACGACTTCAGCGCGGCTCCGAACATGGACTATTACTTCAAGCAGGAAGGCCTGTTTATCAGAGAGATAAGCAAAGAACAGCTCAGCTCGTTTGAAGGAATCCTGTTCTTCAAGGAAAGGAGGCTCAAAAAAGATTCCACCCTCAGGAGCGTTCTTGAAGGCAAGGATTATGTAAAACTCGGCGACAATGTCTGCTATGCGGATTTCTCAGTGGAAAAAGACTGGAACATAGAAGAAAAAAAGACAGAGCAATGAATATACTATTGACAGGGGCGGCGGGCTTCATAGGATCACATACGGCAGTGGAACTTCTCAGAAGAGGCCATAATGTTGTGGGAGTGGACAACATGAACTCCTACTATGACCCTAGCCTTAAAAAGGCAAGGCTTGCCTATGTCAGGAAATGCGCCAGGACCGCAAAGGGTAGTTTCTCCTTCTCCGAGAAAGACATCGCTGACCTCGGTGCCATGGAAAAGATCTTCAAGACCCATAAGTTCGACAAGGTCTGTAACCTGGCTGCCCAGGCCGGAGTGAGATACTCATTCGAGAATCCCTCAAGCTACATCCACTGCAACATCATCGGCTTTTTCAACATCCTGGAACTTTGCTGCAAGTACAAGGTAAAGCATCTTGTATATGCCAGCTCCTCAAGCGTCTACGGCAACAACGCCAAGATTCCGTTCAGCGAAGACGACCGCACTGACGATCCTCAGAGCCTTTATGCCGCCACCAAGAAATCCAACGAGCTGATGGCCCACGTCTATACCCACCAGAGAAACCTCCCGACAACCGGCCTGAGATTCTTTACCGTCTACGGCCCTTGGGGAAGGCCTGACATGGCTCCTTTCAAGTTCATGAAGAAAATCCTCGGCGACGAGCCTATAGACGTCTATAACAAAGGCAACCTCAGCCGAGACTTCAGCTATATAGACGACATCGTAAAAGGTATCGTGGCCGTGATTGAAGGCCCGAACAAGTCCAGACGCCCCGTTTACAACATCGGCAACAGCCGTCCGGTACAGCTTATGGACTTCATTTCCACCATAGAGAGAACTACCGGCAAAAAGGCGAAAAAGGTGATGAAAGGGATGCAACGAGGCGATGTTTACACTACATTTGCATCCACTTTGGCCCTGGAAGAAGACTATGCCTTCCGCCCCGACACTCCTCTTGAAAAAGGCATCGCCGAGTTCTATAACTGGTACAAAGCGTTTTACAAGATTAGTTAAAGTCCTTAATAAAATGGAAAAAGAGACATTTGCACAGATGGAGATAAGCACCAAGGCTGCTCTCCATAACTTCAAGTATTTCAGAAGCTACCTCAAGAAGGAAACCAAGCTTCTGATCCTCATCAAAGCCAACTCATACGGCCACGGCGCCGTTGACTTTGCAAAATTGATGGAAAAGGCCGGGGCAGACTACTTTGCAGTAGCTCATCCGATAGAGGGCATCGAACTCCGCGCGGGCGGCATCAAGACCCCTATCATAGTTTTGACCACAGGAACAGACTACTACAAGGAAATCATAGAGAACGGCCTGGAGCCGGGCATCCCTAACCTCTATTCCCTCAAGAAGTTCGACGCCGTTGTAAAGAAGATGGGAGTTGACGTTTATCCTGTGCATATCAAGCTGGATACCGGAATGCACCGCCTGGGCTTCATGGAAAAGGAACTTCCTGAACTCCTCAAGTTCCTCAAGGCCCACAAGGAAATCAAGGTCCAGAGCATCTACTCCCACCTTGCCGCATCCGACGAGAAGAAATGGGACAAGTTCACCCTTGGCCAGATTGCCCTCTACGACAAGATGGCTCCACAGATCGACGAGGCAATAGGATACCACCCTATCCACCACATACTCAACTCAGCCGGCATAGAGAGATTCTCCAAGTACCAGAAAGACATGTGCAGGCTCGGCATCGGCATCTACGGTGTAAGCGCCGTCAACCAGAAGAATGTTATGCCTGTTGCAAGCCTGAAGTGCCGCATCCTCCAGATAAAGGAACTTACTCCTGAAGACGGCACCGTAGGCTACGGCCGCCACGGCAAGATTACCCGCCCTTCAAAGATCGCCACCCTGCCTCTTGGATATGCAGACGGCATCAACCGCCACTTCGGCAGAGGAGCCACCAAGTTCTGCGTAAACGGCAAACTCGTTCCTACCATCGGCAACATCTGCATGGACATGTGCATGATAGACGTTACCAATGTAAAGGATGTCAAGGTTGGAGACATCGTGACCGTATTCGGTGACAAGCCAACCGCCATAGACCAGGCCAAGGTTCTGGACACCATCCCATACGAAGTCTATACCTCAATAGCAAAACGCGTAAAGAGAGTGGTGGTAAAGTAAGCTGCAACGCAATTAAGCTGCAAAACAATATGCAACCGGCATAATAACAAATGAAATCAGTTTATTATGGCTAGAACAAGACTTATATCTTTTCCAAGGCGAATCCTGACATGCCTTGTCTTTTCCCTGCTTCTGTTTGGAGCAACAAGACTGTCAGCTCAGGACAAGAGAGATTTTACACCTCAGCGATATTTCGAAGTGGGAGGAGAATATGCTTTCTGCCTCAGCAGCGACTGGAACGGAAAGGCCGGAGCCTATTTCATCATTGGCAAGCAGCGGTCAGCTAAAACCTCCATAGGAGTGGGTATCGGATTTGATTATTATCGCGATAAAAATGGTGATGTTAAAGTTGGAATTGGAGATGCAACAGGCACCGTGCATGAGAAAACATTCAAAAAAGACAGGTACAACGTTCCTGTTTTCGCTGATTTCAGATTAAACCTTTCTCAAGGCAAAGATCCATTTTATCTCAACTTGAGGGCAGGTGCTACATTGGGGTTCTCTGACAGCGATCTTGAAGATGGAGGCATAGTGGCAAGTGCAGGCATAGGAAAGGCTTTCAATGCCGGAGGCGTAACCATATCACCGTATGTGCGAGCTGATGTAGGGACACTGTTTGCTGGAGGTGGTGCCGGAGCATGGATAGAACCGCTGATTGCCCTTGGAGTAAACTTCAGGTTCTAAGCTGTTACAGATACATCTACAGCACAAAGATCTTTGTAAGCAGGGCGTTCAGGAGAGCTCCGTCCGGGGGGTATGATCCAAAGAATGATGCAATAAGAAGAGAAATGTGGCTCCAGCGTCTTAAAGACAAAGGCCGCTGGGTTTATAATCCTGCTACGGACAGAGACAATGTACCTGTAAGCCCTACAATGTATCCGGATTATTATAATTAAAGCAAACTGTCCTTATTGGCGTAATAAAAGTTCCCGGCCTCGTTGCTGAAGCCGGGAGCTTTTGTTTTGTCGTTGTCGGGCAAAATAGAGCAGGAATAGACTTAAAATGTGGAAAAATATCCATATTTATTCCAAAATATGTGAAAAAGTGCCTATATTTGTACCGGATTTTGTGATTATAACTATGAAACTACTTAAAAGAAAGATAGATAGCTATCTAGAAGCTTGGAAACAGAACCCTAACCACAAACCTCTTATCATCAAGGGTGCCAGGCAAATTGGAAAGACAGAGTCAGTAAGGGCTTTCGGCAAGGCAAACTATGAGTCTGTCCTAGAAATAAACTTTGTGCTCCAGAAGAAATTCAGGGGTATTTTCGATGACGGGTATGAGGTAGATACCATTATCAAGAACATTTCACTTCTTGAGCCATCTTGGGAGTTCATCCCTGGCAAAACACTTATTTTCTTTGATGAGCTTCAGAAATGCCCAGACTGTGCTACTTCACTTAAATCCTTTTGCCAAGACAAGAGGTTTGACGTAATCTGTTCTGGCTCTTTGATGGGTATTTATTATGAAGAGATTGAATCTAATGCCGTCGGCTTTAAAGATGATTATGAGATGTATTCTATGGACTTTGAGGAATTCCTTTGGGCAAAGGGATATTCCCCCGCCCAAATAGAGGATCTTTATACTCACATGCTTTACCTGATGCCTTTTTCCAAGCTAGAAATGGACACTATGATGGATGTTTTCCGAGACTATATGACACTTGGAGGAATGCCTGAGGTAATTAAGACCTATATCAGCAATGGCCATTTTGGAGGAACTTTAAAAATCCAGCGGCAACTCCTTAAAGACTACGAGGAAGATATTACGAAATATGCCAAAGAAACTGACAAGGCGAAGATACTGGCTATATATAATCATATTTCCACCTTTCTTGCCAAGGACAACAAAAAATTCCAGGTAACGAAGGTGGCTAAAGGAGCTCGCAACCGCGAGTATGTAGGCTGTGTGGATTGGCTGAAAGAAGCTGGGGTTATTAATGTTGCCTACTGTCTTGACAAGGCAGAGCTTCCACTCAAGGGCAATTATGAAGCCAATAACTATAAAATCTATTACCATGACACAGGGCTTCTCATTGCATCGCTTGATGAGGAAGCCCAAGAAGATCTCAGGGCTAACAAGAACTTTGGCACATACAAAGGTGCCATATATGAGAATATCGTTGGAGAAATGCTCGTAAAATCAGGGTACAAAGACCTGTACTTTTTCAAGAAAGATAACCCCGCTCTGGAAATGGATTTCTTTGTTCGGGATGCAAATACCTTGATCCCTGTTGAAGTGAAATCCAACGATGGCGCTACAGCATCTCTGAATCATCTAATTGATTGGAATTCCTATTCTGATATTCACTATGGCATCAAACTGGGCTACAAAAACATCGGCTGGAATGGCAAGTTCTACACATTTCCCTATTTCCTGACGTTTATGGTAAAGCGATTTCTAAAAGAACATCCAAATAAACTATAGCCCTATACAAAAAGCTTTGTCAGAAGGGCGTTCAGAAGGGCTCCGTCTGTGGAGTTGCCGCCATAGTTGCTCTTGGATTTGAGAATAGTATTCCTAGACTCTTATTGCCCCCCTGCCTTATGGCAAAAAAAGAAGCTTCATTCTCTAATTCCTCCAGCCAAAGCACTTGTACTTTGGTCATCTGTAGTGTTCATTTCTAAGGTTGATGATGAAACCTATTCAGAAAAGCAAAAAACGATATTTGAATCATCTATGTTAATTATCGGCTACTCTTCACAAACTCTCTTGCGGCAGCCTTTATCTCTATTGTAATGGCATTATAAGTACGAGGGGCAGATGAGAGGATGATATCTGCCCATTCTTTTGCTTTCCCAGAGTCTCCCTTATCGCGATAAAACTTGAACAAATCATATTTTGGAACCATTCTGTCGGGAGCCATATAATGTGCCAAAATGAAACATCTTTCAGCTTTGTCATTTAGAGAACTGTCAAGATACAGGTTTCCCAAGGCAGACATCATTTCCACCACGGTTATTCTTTTTGAACATTGTTCAAGAACGGCAATGTGGTCTTGAGGGGACAACCGGAAAGAATGGGTTGCATAGAGAAGAGTCATATCCTTGTTTCTTAAAATGATTGATTCACTTGCCGGACGGATTCTATCTGCCATTGAATCTTCAGGAAGGTGGATGAATTCCTTCAAGTCATTCTCGGCAGAAGAATATCTCTTACCCACATTCCAGCATACGACGGAGGCTAATGTCAGGACAACCGCACATAGAAGTAATCTGACCGGCCATCGTTTCTTCTTGATCTCATTGCAATTGCCGTTAATTTCACAACTACTTGCAAGTCCCAAGAACAGCGGGGCCAGTATGATTATTGGAATAATGTCGTATGTGTAAAGGAAGAATGATGAGGTCCCCAAAGAAATGGATGCCGCAACAAGTTCTCTGTTTCTGCATTTCCTGAAAGAATAAACTACAAACAAGGCAAAAAGAATAAAACCCACAAGCCCTTGTTCGCAGAGGATATGCAGATACTCGTTGAATGTCTGATAATGGTTTGTTGCAAACGGAGCAAAAGGGGAGATGGGATTCGCCTGGAAATATTCCGCCTGCCAAGGCATATACAAAGACTGGACAGAAGCGGAAGAATAGCCGAAAAGCGGAGCTTTCAGGAATGCTTCACCACTTGACGACCAGATCAAAAGCCGTACATCAGCAGAGCCAGTACGTATTCTGTACAGAAGAAAGGCACCAACTAAAACCACTCCGGATAAAAGCGCACAAATCAACCGTTTTCTGTTTGGCTTTAGACCTCTGTATTTGTCTGAACTGAACCACAGATATGCTAATGCCAGGAAAAGAGCCAAAAACGCACCTCTTGATTTGGAGAGAACCAGAATAATAAGCAGCAATATGCTCAGCGATGCCAGAAGAATCTTTTTGAAAAGGCTTTTATCATTTTCAAGCAAAAGGCAAATAGTTCCGCAAACTCCTGTTGAAGCATATACACCCAGATGACTGGGATTGAAGAAAAAGCCGAAAAGATATGACAGGACACCACCCACACCGACTGTTATCAAGACTACAGGAACTTTGGTGTTTCTAGATAGCCTTCCTGCAATATACAGCAACGAAAGAAGAAGCCATTTTACTATTGTAAGAGGTTCTATGTAGGTTTCTTTTGAAAGCCACATTCTGACAATGGCATACAAGCAGTAAGAAAGCAACAAAAAATCAGCAGTGTTTATCCTGAAGTTTCTAGAAAGGCATAGTTGTACACAAACCGCAATTGCGGAAATGTAGGCCAGTACATTATACGGGAGCCAAGAACCAAAACTGTTTGTGTAACGACACAACAGTAATGAACCCAAGAGCAATATAACAAAGAGGACTCCGGTTAGAAGTCCTCTAAAATGCATTATAGTCTCTCGATGCTTCATATTTAATTCCCCCTGTATTTTCCAGGCCAATATAAACCTTTTTGGTTTTCATCGGTACCATTTTTAATGGTCCAGTACCATTGGCTAGAGGGCACATAGAGTTCTCTATTTTGAACTTCTATGCTTTTGCCGTTTGTTTTCTCCCCAGGAGGAAGAAACATGTGAAAATACATTGGAAGCAAAACGGTAGAAGAAATGAATTCACCATTCTCACTGACTGCAGGGGATACCAGCTTATGACGTTTTACCAGCCTTTTTGAAAGCTGAAGCATTTTATTGTCTATATAATCGTACCCAGTGGACTTATGAAGATTAACAGAATCAACCTTTCCGTTGGCATCGACATAAAACAACAGCTCAACATAGAACTCGTCAAAATCGCTTGACATGCTCTGTGATGTAGCATTATAAAGAGCTTCGTACATTCCTAAAGCAAAGTGCTTTTTGTTGTACATCGGTGGGGTTTCTATGACTTTGTCATTCGAAAGAAGAGACTCTGAATCTTGCCCCATTGCACATATAGGCAAACACAAGAATGCTGCTAGTATGACTATCCTGAAAAAAGAGGTAATACGTTTGCTATTCATAATTGATTTTTTAAGTAAATGATAGTTCAATTCAAATCATGTGTACGGAGCGATTTTAATAAATAATGAAGGTACTCACTCTGGTAGGAGACACAGACATTGCCATAATATCTTTGGTGAGTTTCTTCTTTAATGCAAAGTACCGTATTCTTTATTGTGGACGGCAGCGTTTGGAGTCATACCCCTAACAGGGGCCGCTTTCTGATACCGTAACGACTGAGCACTGTTTTTAGGAACATCATAGTACTCTACTTCAAATGGAACTGTGAAGGAATAATCTACAGGACCTTCACTGGAATAAGCTGGAGTAACATGCTTCTTTTTTACAAAATTCTTACAGGCAACAATAATTTTATGGTCCAATTCTGGAATTCCTGTAGATTTCGTCATTATTACAGTTTTTAAAGATCCGTTCTTCTTTAATTGAAACTGCACTTCCGAATAATATTTTGAAAGAGGAAACACAGATGGATAAACATTAATAGCAACGTTATCAACATAATTTTTTACAGCCTCTTGAAATAAAGTTCCTTTATACAAAGGCTGACTTACTATCGTTGCTTCTCCACTACCTTTTCCGGCCTTAATAGTCTGAGCATCCGAAAAAGTCACAGAAAACAACAATAATAAAATTGATATAAAATAAAACCTTCTCATACTTGTACATTTTTATTGTTCTTCAAAAAATGCATATATGACCCTTGAAGCAGTAACATTGAATGAATACTGATTAGTGACTGACAATAATGCGTTATTCTCATACCAACCTACAAAATAATAGCCGGAATTTGGGAGAGCAGTTAGAGTGAGTTGCTCATTATTATAATAAAAGGCCCTTTCAATAGAACGAGAAACCGTTCCACCTAAATTTGTGTGAACAATGACAGAATAAGTATCAATATTGTTATAATTTGTGCTGTCAGCACCGCCACCATGCTGTCCGTTGCAACCATATAATCCACAAACTGGACAACGCTTATCAAATGGACCAGGTTCGCACATACAAGTATTTCCGTACCTATTTGGATATCCACAGATAGGACATGCACAATCACAATCATAAATAGGGCGTAAACAATCTGGACAAATTGTGAAAGTCCACTCCTCAAAAAATTCTTCGCAATGTGAGCAATAAGGAACACCATTGGTTATGCTCAAATATCTACCACAATAAGGGCATCTGCTATCTTCTCCAGAAGATTCGCCCCCTCCACCTTTTGTCAAAGCTACTTTCGATGTACAAAAAGATAATCCTACGAAATGATAGTCTTTTCCGCATGAATCAACTTTTTTGATCTCCCTTTGCGGGATTAAAGACGCAAAGATTATTATTCCATTCTTAATGACAAAGGATTTTATACAATTGCCTTCTTCATCGCTAAATATCTGATATCCTGAAAAGGAACTCTTGTCGCAGAGAAATCCATACTTGGAATTTACTGTAGCTGAATAAGAGCCTACTGTTGTTACAACGGAGTAATGTAAGCTTCCATCTGCTTTATGCTTTTCAATAAGAAGAGAAGCATTCATTTGAACTTGGCGGATATTCTTGTTAAAATGGCCTATGCCATCATACATAAGAGCTGTTACTGGACATACCATACTTATAGGTATTTCCACAACATAACTATCCACTGTTTCACCTTCTAAAGCTTCATCCCAATCGATTATCATATTCTCCGTCAGAGAGTAATCAGCATTTTTTGTTCCGGCTGGTATGGTACCCGCAGTAAGGAATTTTAGCGTAGAAGCTGTTTGCTCAAAGTACTCTTTAGCTTGGGCCTTCGTAAGAGCGTTCAGATCTTTTTGTTTTAAACCCTCATCCTTCTGACAGGACAGGACAAAAAATAATGAAAAAAGAATTAAGGTCAGACAAACGGTGATTCGCCTGTATAAAGAGGTAATTCGTTTGCTAATCATAATTGATAACATTTAAAGTTAATTAAAGGTCATGACAAATTAAGGGTTCATTCCAAACATTACAAATTTATGTTACTCATAAAAGTATTATTCAACGAAAGACTTAAAATCCGGATTTTCAGGATTAAACATTTTGTTTCCTTTAAGGCTGGACTCTGTTCCAAACTTTCCTATTGTTCTATATGCTACATAGGGAACAACAAAAGAGCATTTGTCTTTTTTATATGGTATTGCAGCAGCCACTAATAATTCTCCTATCTTCTCTTTAGCAGATGCATTTCTTATTTCTAGAACCATCACAAAATCCAATCTCATCTTGCCGGAAGAGCCTTCCAACCTACCCTTGATTAAAGAAAAATCGTCAAACATATCCGTAGAATTCCGTTCTGCATAAGTTGCCGGTTCGGGAGAACTGTTATTAATGAAATCACCATTTAAAAATGAGGAATTGCGATACCTGTTATCCCAGAAAAACTTATCGGTCATTCCTGGTAATCTATTCTTCTGCGATGTGATAAAAACACTATATTGCATTGAGATTATGTAATCCGCCTTATCCTCATTTTCCGGATTACAGATTTGCGCTCCCTCTACACTCAATGCCTTTTCAACATAATGCAAGAGTTCTGAGGTGATCCACGCGTTATTGTTCTGTCCGTCTTTGATCTCTATCACACAAGTGTGGCCAGATAAATTGTATTCTCCTCCGCTGTTAACAACAGTATATACCCTGACTTTGTCGGGTCTGTTGCAATTGGCTGCCAACGCATTGGCGGTTAATAAAAAGGTGGTTAAACAAAACACGCACTTTTGTATGCTGAAATAATTATTCATAGCACTAATTATCAATATCAAAATGTGCAACAAGTTCTCTATTGTCACACACACAAAAACTATACTGGATTAGAGAAGAAACAAGAATATTGTCTTCATACCAACCTGAAAAGTAATAGCCACTATATGGATGAGCCGTCAGACTTAAATACTCGTTGTAAAAATAGTAGTTGCGATCTACAGATTTTGAAATATAACCTCCTTGGTTATTGGCATGAACTATTATACTATATGTCTGATTCTGTTGGGTCAAAGAATCCGCTCCACCACCACAATTGCCATTACAACCTGGTGTGCCACAATATGGGCAAGATGTTCCTGTTTCACACATACAGTTTTTCCCATATTTGTTAGGATAGCCACAAATAGTACAAACACATTGACACAAAGCTATAGGGAAGTGACAATCAGGACATGCGTCATATCCCAGTGGGTCAAAATACAGACTCATTTCATACGGACAGTTTTGACATTGCGCATATATATAATCATTATAGAATGTAATTGTCAATGGTGCTCCACATTCAGGACACCGATTATCCTCTCCGGAAGATGCATCACCTCCACCCTTTGTCGAAATACCAGAAGAGAAAACAAAAGCTATACCACGAAAACTTAGATCTTGACCACAAGCATCAACTTTTGAAATTAAAGAATCGCAATATAATGTTCGAACACAGGATTTTCCATTATGGAATGACAACGTTTTTACTATCTCCCCATTTTCTGAACTGAAAATCTGATACCCACTATACGAAGATTTATTACAAAGAAAACTGTAATTAATGTCGTAAGGATACTCTTTATAAGTACCTATAGATGTTACTAAATAATGATGAACCAACCCATTCTTTTTATTTTTTTCAAATAGAAGAGAAGTAACCATTGGCACTTGTCGTATGTTTTTATTAATATGCCCTACTCCATCATAAAGCAACGCTTTTATTTGAGTTGTCATCCGAATAGGAACCTCTACAAAGAAATAGTACAAATTATCTCCCTCTAAAGCTTGATCCCACTCAATCACCATGTTTTCGGTAAGAGAATAGTCTTGATTCTTGGTTTCAGCAGGACCGGATGTTGAGGTAAAAAACTTGATAGTTTTTGCGTTATGCTCAAAGTACTCCTTGGCTTGAGACTTTGTGAGAGCGTTCGGATCTTTTTGTTTTAAACTTTCATCCTTCTGACAGGACAGTACAAAAAGAAATGAAATTAGGATTAAGGTCAGGCAAACGGTGATTTGCCTGATAAAAGGGGGAACTCGTTTGCTAATCATAATTGATAATATTTAAAGTTAAATAAAGGTCATGACAAATAAAGGGTTCATATCAAACAACTCAACCCAATTAATATCAAAGATATTGATTATTATCTTAAGTTCAAAGAATTTACATGAAATCTTTTCGCTATTTATCAGAAAGACAGAAAAAAGAAACAATGGTGCCAAAAAAAACAAGGGTGAGAACTTTATTATAGTGGTTCCTCAAAATTGGACCACTATAGGACAAAGAGTTTTGTCAGAAGGGCGTTCAGAAGGGCTCCGTCTGTGGAGTTGCCTCCGTAATTGCTCTTGGACTTGAGGTCTGTGTCTTTGATCAGGGAAATTACGCCCATGGTCTTTTTCAGCGGGAAGTTTCTTGCGGCAGTCTGGTATTCCCTGACTCTCTGGGTTCCGAAGACTCCGGCTCTCTGGCAGGCGGAGAAGAAATCCCTTTCTCCTACACTGAGTTCGGCTTCAACAGTCAGAAGCTGATTGAAGTAGAAGAACATAGCACCCAGAGTGGCCTGGATCGGGTATTTCTTGGAATTGGAAGCAAACACCTCGGCGATAGAAAAGGCCCTCAGGATGTTCCTTTCCCCTATCGCCTTACAGAGCTCGAACGGGTTGTAGTCTCTTGAAACGCCGATGTTCACCTCAACGTCCTTGACTCTTATGACGGTGCCGTCTGTGCCTTTGATAAGCTTGTCTATCTCAAGGACAATCTTCCTCAGCGATGTGCCAGCGCTCTGGGCCAGAAGCTGGGCAGCGTCAGGCTCGATGCTGTAACCTTTTTCCTGAACGTGGTTTGTAATCCACTGCGGGACCTTCCACTCATCCAGAGGGTAGGATTCCAGGACCTCCGCCTTGTCTTTGAGGCTCTTGTAGAAACCGGTGCGCTTGTCCAGGTTCTTGCCCGTAAAACTCAGCACCAGGATGGTGTCAGGAGCCGGAACCTTCAGGTAATACTCAAAAGGCTGGAGGGAAGAAAGCTGCTGAGCCTCCTTGACAATAATCAGCTGATACGGGCTGGCAACAGGATATCTCCTGCAAAGGCAGACAATCTGTCCGGCATCGGTCTCGTTTCCGTAGACAACGCTAAGGTTGAAGTCTTTCTGGCTCTCGTCCAGGACTGTGGAATTGAGAGCATCGATGATCACATCTGAATAGTACGGCTCCTCTCCGGCAAGGACATATATGCCGGCGAACTTCTTTGCGCGGATATTGTCCATCATCTGCTGGAACTTCCTTACACTGCCTTCCTTGTCTATCTTCTGAGCCATAAACTATACTTCTGTATCCATCTTCAAAGTTAACCCATTTTTCTTATATTTGTGTGTTATGGAAGAGATTTTTGACCCGCTCAGAAAGAAACGCGTGGCACTGACTCCGGAGGAGAATGTCCGGCAGCAGTTTATCCGCTATCTCAACGAAAAGCGGGGCTGGCCTCTGCACATGATGGGCAGCGAGACTGAAATCTCCATCGGCGATGTAAAGTTAAGGTGCGATATCGTCTGCTACGGGAAAGACCTCGCCCCCAAGATGATTGTCGAATGCAAGAGACCCACGGTTAAGATTTCTTCCAGGACATTTGAGCAGATATGGCATTATGCGCTGATACTCAAGGTAGAATACATAGTGGCCACAAACGGGAGGGAAACCTTTGCCTGCCGGTATGACCAGGAGAAAAAACAGTATGTGTTCATCGGCGACATACCTGCCTACACCGAAGAAAAGAAAGAACAGACAATGACAGGAGGAAACGACATATTCCTTAAAGACAAGATATTCCAGATAATATCCGAGACTGCGGCGGAGCACGGCGTAAGAGCCTTTGTGATAGGTGGCTTTGTGAGGGACTGCTTTCTTCAGAGGCCTCGCAACGACATTGACGTGGTGGTAGAAGGCAGCGGAATAGAGATAGCAAACGCTGTCGGGGAGAAAATCCACAGCAAAGTTTCCGTATTCAAGAACTTCGGAACGGCAATGTTCAGATGGAACGGCATCGAGATAGAGTTTGTGGGAGCCAGGAGAGAGTCCTACAACCGCAACTCCAGGAAACCTATCGTTGAAGACGGAACTCTCGAGGATGACCAGAAACGCCGTGATTTTACAGTCAATGCCCTGGCTTTCAGCCTGCAGAAGGAGGACTTCGGTAATCTGGTGGATCCGTTTGGCGGAGTGGCGGACCTTCAGAAAGGCCTGCTGAGAACCCCGCTGGACCCGGACATCACCTACTCGGACGACCCTTTGAGAATGATCCGCGCCATCAGGTTTGCCTCCCAGCTGCACTTTACCATTGTTCCTGAGTCCATCGAGAGCATAAAACGGAACAAAGGCAGACTGGAGATACTCAGCCGCGAGAGAATCGCCGAGGAAATGAACAAGATCCTCCTCTGCGACAAGCCTTCCATCGGCCTGAACCTCCTGCAGCAGACAGGCCTCTTGGAACAGTTCATGCCACAGCTTTCCGCCCTTGAGGGAGTGGAGACGATGGAAGGGAAAGGCCATAAGGAGAACTTTGCCCACACGCTTCAGGTCGTGGACAATGTCGCCAGTCAGTCCGACAACCTCTGGCTGAGGTGGGCGGCCCTTCTGCACGACATAGGAAAACCTGCAACCAAAAGATACGAGAGCGGTACCGGATGGACATTCCACGGCCACGAGGTTGTGGGAGCCAAGATGGTTCCAGGCATTTTCAAGCAGATGAAGATGCCGCTGAACGAAAAGATGAAATATGTCCAGAAGCTTGTGGCCCTGCATCTTAGGCCGATTGCCCTGGTGGAGGACATTGTCACCGATTCCGCTGTCAGAAGGCTCCTGTTCGATGCCGGAGACGACATTGACGACCTTATGATTCTCTGCAACGCGGACATAACTTCCAAGAACGAGGCAAAGGTCAGGCGTATCAAAGGCAACTTCCAGCTGGTAAAGCAGAAACTTGTGGACGTGGAAGCCAAAGACGCCATCCGCAACTTCAAGAACCCTATAACCGGAGAGCTGGTGATGGAGTATTACGGAATCGAGCCTTGCAACCTGATCGGACAGATCAAGGAGTATGTGAAGGAAGCCATTCTGGACGGCAAGATCGAGAACAACTTCGAGCAGGCTTTCGAACTGATGAAGCAGAAGGGAGCCCAGCTCGGCCTGACACATAAAGAAGGCTGAAACTGACTTTACAAACAGCGGTTCAAGAGTCAAACTAAAGTTGAAACATAAAAACAAGGCGATATGAAAAGGATCATTTTATTCGTTGCGGCAGCCATTCTGGCTTTCTCCTCGGCGATGGCCCAGGACACAACTTCCACACAGGCCCAGAAACCTCAGCAGGAACGTCGCCAGCCACCTAAGAGACTGACTCCTCAGGAAAGGGCAACCATGCAGACAGACCGTCTCAAGGACACTCTCCAGCTCACTGAAGACCAGTACAAGAAAGTCTACAAGGCAATTCTCAACAGGGAAAAGGAAATTGAAAACATGATGCCTCAGGGACGAGGCGGAATGAGACCTGGCGGAATGGGTGGCGGAATGAGGGGTGGCGCTCCACGCGTATCCAGAGTAAGCACCGGAATGAACAGCACCCAGGAGCAGATGAAGGCTTCCCGTGAAAGGTGCGACAAGAAGATCAAGAAAGCCCTGACCGAAGAACAGTTTGCCGCTTATCAGGTGATTGAGGCCAAGAGGCTGAAACAGCAGCAGGAGATGATGCAAAGAATGAGAAACAGAAACCGTCAGGGCGGACAGAGGCCTGCAGGACAAAGGCCTGCTCAGCAGAATTAAAGGGAAATGAAAATACTGACAGCAATAATGGCTATGGCCGTGATGATCCTGGGATGCGGACCTGAATCCGCCGCCCAGAAGACAGACACGGACAAAGCCGCCAGAAAAGTCCACTACACGGGGACATTCCAAAAGAGCACATCTTACATCGTGATCTCCAAGAAGGAGTTCAAGCTCTATGTGTACGCAAAGGTCAGGGGAGAGAAAACCCTCATCGCCGAGTATCCTGTCTGCGTGGGAAAGAATCCCGGCAACAAGCAGAAAAAAGGCGATATGAGAACTCCGGAATCGCCAGAGGGAAAGCCTTTCAAGATTTCCCAGATCCAGCCTAGCGGATACTGGAAGCACGACTTCGGAGACGGAAGGGGCAGCATCCTCTCCTACGGCAAGTGGTTCCTCAGGCTCAACACCTACAAGTGGAGCGGCATAGGAATCCACGGCAGCACCAACAACGAGGACAGCGTGCCCGGAAGAGGCAGCGAGGGCTGTATCCGCCTCCGCGACGATGACATCATCCACCTCAAGGAAAACTACGCCTGGGTGGGTATGCCGGTGACCATCCTCCCCGACTAAATATTTTTTTCTTAACTTGCAGAAAGATTAAAAACAGATACTATGAACGACAACAAAGACATCAGCCGCAGGAAAGCCCTGAAAATCTTCGGGCTCGGAGCCGCAGCGCTGGCAGCCAGCACAGTTTCTTTCAAGAACAATCCGTTCTTGACAAACCTTCAGGCAAAGGCAGACGGCGGAGACATAACTCCTTGCGACAAGAGGCTCAACTACAAGAACGGGGATATGGTCTCCATGCTCGGATTCGGATGCATGAGATTCCCGACAAACGGTCCTGGCAGAAACGCTCCTGTAGATGAAGCCAAAGTTCAGGAACTGGTGGACTACGCTTACGCACACGGCATCAACTACTACGATACCGCTTACGTCTATCACGGCGGAAAGAGCGAAGGCATCATCGGGCGCGCCCTGAAAAAGTATCCCAGGAACACCTGGCTTCTGGCGGACAAGATGCCTGGCTACAGGGTAAGGGAAAAGGAAGACATCGCCAAGATATTCGAGGAGCAGCTGCAGAGGTGCGGCGTGGATTATTTCGACTATTACCTCCTGCACTCCATTTCCGACATAAAGTCTTATGACAAGGTTTACGAGGAGATGGGCGGATACGCATATCTGGCAGAGCAGAAGAAGAAAGGCAGGATCAAGAATCTGGGATTCTCCTTCCACTCAGACCGCAAATGCTGGGAGCATATAATCGACCTCCATCCTTGGGACTTCGTCCAGATTCAGCTCAACTACATAGACTGGAAAGAAGACGGCGAGTATCTCTACAACTCCCTGGCAGAAAGGAAGATTCCGGCAGTGATAATGGA
This sequence comes from uncultured Bacteroidia bacterium, assembly GCA_902769525.1. Taxonomy (GTDB): domain Bacteria; phylum Bacteroidota; class Bacteroidia; order Bacteroidales; family UBA932; genus Egerieousia. Next base: position 22,767 of record CACXPG010000010.1, on the reverse strand, counting down.
GCCTCTGCTTGGCGGAAGACTGGCAACACTGTCTGAAAGCGCCAACAAGATCCTCAAGGCCAAGAATCCTGACATGAGCATCGCCTCCTGGGCGTTCAGATATCTTGGAAGCCTTCCGAACATCCTGGTATCGCTGAGCGGAATGACCTATATGGAGCATCTTGTGGATAACCTGAAGAGCTTCACCAACTTCAAGCCTCTGACTCTCGACGAGCAGACAACTCTCCAGAAGGCCATCCTCGAGTACCAGAGCTACAAGAGAATCAACTGCACGGCCTGCCGTTACTGCATGCCTTGCCCGTTCGAGGTTGAGATTCCTTCAGTATTTGCAACATACAACAAGTTCGTGATGAACGGCACCGTTCCTAACAAGGAAAGCCAGAGTCCTGAGGACTATGCAAAGAACAAGGCCGCCTTCGCAGAGGCCTTCCGCAAGGAATTCGCTTCCGGCGGCGGTCCAGAGCAGTGCGCAAGCTGCCAGGAGTGCCTTAGCAAATGCCCTCAGCATCTGCCGATTCCGGAACTGATGGAAAGAATAAGCAGCGAGTTTTAATATGGTAAAACAGAGTTTTGCGGTAAAGAACATGATGTGCGCCATGTGCGTGGCACACGTCAGGAAAGCGATAGAAGGACTGGAGGGAGTCAAGGACGTGAACGTGAACCTGGCTTCCAACAGCGCCCTCATAGAATACGACGAGAGCAAGATCTCCCCAGCCAAGATAAAGGAAGCCGTTGTAGCTGCCGGATATGATATGGATACAACTCCACTTTCCGGAGCGTCTGACGACCAGGACGAAAAAAAAAAGTCAAAAGGCTTCTTAGGAAAACTGTTGGGGCGATAATCGTCGCGCTTCCGGTAGTTATCATCGGAATGTCCTCGATGGGGCATTCCGGTGATTTCTTTTTGCCGCAAAAGACCGCAAACCTCATAATGTGGGCCCTAGCCACAGTCTCCATAATATTCTTCGGCAGGGATTTCTACGTAAACGCCTGGAATCAGGCCCGCCACGGACACGCCAATATGGACACGCTGATAGCCCTGTCCACAGGAGTGGCATATCTTTTCAGCGTCTTCAACACCCTGTTCCCTTCTGTCTGGACCAAGGCAGGACTGGAAAGCCACGTTTACTTCGAGTCCGTATGCGTGATAACCGCCTTCATCCTTCTGGGAAGGCTCCTGGAGGAAAGGGCGAAGTTTTCCACTTCCTCGGCGATAAAGAAACTCGCAGGCCTTCAGCCTAAGACAGTCTCTATCCAAAAAGAAGGGAAAGTTGCTGAAATCAGCATTGATGACGTTATGGCAGGAGATACTGTTATCGTCAAGCCCGGAGAAAGGATTGCCGTTGACGGAACCGTTCTGGAAGGAGAGTCTTTTATAGATGAAAGTTCCCTGACGGGAGAGAGCGTCCCTGTGGAGAAAAAAGCTGGAAGCAAGGTCTTTTCCGGAACCGTCAACCAGATGGGAAGTTTTACATTCAGGGCGGAAAAAGTGGGCTCCGAGACCAATCTTTCCAGGATAATCAATCTGGTGAGGGAAGCCCAGGGAAGCCGCGCCCCGAGCCAGAAGCTTGCAGACAGGATTGCTTCCATATTTGTTCCGGCCGTGATGGGCATTGCACTGATTGCGTTCATAGTCTGGAATATATGCGGCTATGCAACAGGAAACAACTATATAGTTTACTCCATACTCGCACTTGTTACGGTACTGGTTATCGCCTGCCCTTGTGCCCTGGGTCTGGCCACCCCTACCGCAATTATGGTGGGCATCGGCAAGGGAGCCCAGAACGGTATCCTGATCAAAGACGCAGAAGCTCTGGAGCATTTCCGAAAGACTGATATCGTGGCCCTGGACAAGACCGGAACCCTCACCGCGGGACATCCTGAAGTTACAGACGAGTTCTGGGAATACGAGCCACACCAGAAGCAGCTTCTGAGGAGCATCCTCGGAGGTATGGAATCCCTGTCCCAGCATCCGGTAGCCGAGGCTGTAGCCAAACATTTTCCAAATGGCAATGTGTCCAATGTGGAAAACATCCCGGGAATGGGCGCCGTCTGTTCGGAAGAAGGAGAAAGATTCCTTGCCGGAAACCTTTCGCTGATGAAAAAGGAAGGGATCGAGATTCCCGATGTCATCGCCGAGAAATCAAGAGAGTTCGAGGACCAGGCCAAGACGGTGGTTTTCTTTGCAGACAGCAGGAAGGTTCTTGCGGTAATCGCAGTGGCCGACAAGGTGAAGGAAACCTCCCGCCAGGCGGTGAAGGAGCTTCAGGAACTGGGGATAGAAGTGGTTATGCTTTCCGGTGACAACTCCCGTACTTCTGAAGCCATTGCAAGGGAATGCGGCATTAGGGAAGTGCACTCCGGAATGCTTCCTCAAGACAAGGAAAAGTTCATCCGCACCCTTCAGGAGAAAGGCAAGATCGTGGCAATGGCCGGCGACGGTATCAACGATTCCGCAGCTCTGGCAAGGGCGGATGTCAGCATCGCGATGGGAAACGGAAGCGACATCGCGATGGATGCCGCAAAAATCACCCTCACGGGCTCAGATTTGAGAAAACTCGCCTCAGCCGCAAGACTATCCCGTCAGACTGTAAAAACGGTCAGAATGAACCTTTTCTGGGCTTTTATCTATAATGTGATAGCAATACCTGTAGCAGCCGGGGTTCTTTTCCCGGTAAACGGTTTCCTGCTCAATCCTATGATTGCCGGAGCGGCGATGGCTGCCTCGAGCGTATGCGTTGTCAGCAATTCGCTGCTTCTGAACTTCAGGAAGATCTGACTTTGCCTCAGTCGATAGTCTTGAGATGTGTCACGTCCACAGGGAACTGGTAAATCTTGCCGTTGATTGGCAGGTTGACCAGAATCTGCCTTGCAGAAGGACTGTACTTGGCGTAGGCATATCCGGTAATTGACGTGTTAGGCTTGATTACATAGTTGTTCAGATAGCCAATGTTGTTGTTGAGAACCTTGGCGTTTGCCTCGTTGAACATTCCGGATACAAGTATGCTTCCCACCACCGCGCTCTGGCGGATGAGGAACGCTGACATATCGTGAGCCAGGTCTCTTCCGAAAGTGCGGTGATGCCTTCTGTCCTGACGGTAGAAGGCGTCGTCGGTTATGGCCTCAAGCGTGATGGCTGTTGCCACCGAAGCGGCGGAGATGCCGAACTGGGCCCACCCCTGGCGGCTTCTCATCCTTCTGTGGAAGTCGCTCTTTGTGAAAAGCTTGATATCTCCCTGAGGACTCTGGATGGAAGTGTTGTCAAAGGAGAAATACGCGTCTTCCGGAGAATTGTTCTGGATATAGAGCTGCAGTACATAGTACTTGCCGAAATAATGCTGGTAAGCCACGTCGATCGAGACATACAGTCCGTTGATTGCGTATGCCCTTATCATCTGGCCGTCCTTTGTCTTGTAGGACTTAAGGTCGGAGGTTTCAGGATCCCTCCAGACAGGTTCCTTGGTCTGGGTGTCATATTCTACGGAGTACCCGCTGCCGCTCTGGGTATAAACGTCGTTTACCAGTTCGCCGTTCTTGTACTCCCACTGCTTGCAGGTCTTGCCGTCTTCTTCAAAGACTGTCTTGACTCCGTCCAGCACTCCTGCCTTGTAGAACTCGTGCTGCTTCATCAGGCCGCTTTCATAGTATTCGGTATACTCTCCGTCGTTCTTGCCGTCCTTGAAGAACTGCTTGATCCATACCTTGCCGCTCGGATAGTAGGCTATGAAAGCGCCGTCGAACACGGTGTTGCCGTCGTCGGAAGGGTCTACGGAAACCACAGTTCCGCTGGCCCTGAGGCTATTGTCTTTGGAATAATAGTCGTTGAAAGAGTTGTTGTTCTCCACAACCCTGTAGTAGTCTGCGCTATCCCTCTGCATCACTCCGTAGGAATTGGAGTCATAATAGTAAATGCCAGCGTTGGAGACCTTGTTCTGGGCAAGGCACAGAACGCCGGCAAGCATCATCGCCGAGAAAAGAAACAACCTCTTCATAATCTTTTTCCTTTAAATAACACGTTCAGACTATGAAGATACAAAAACTATGCTAAAACAGCCCTGAACTAAACCGGCCTTTCTTCCAGCCAGCCGCCATAAGTGATAGGATCCCTGAACTGGCTCTCCACCTTTACCACGGCAGAACCGTCGTGATAAACCGCTATCTTGAAATATAGAACCTCGGTGCTGACCTTGTTCCTTACAGTAAACTCCATCAGCGCATAATACTTCTTGTACGGCGGCCTGACAGTAACCTTAGGGGTTATGGAAACATTCTCGGCATTTAGTGCCACTGCATCTTTCTTGGAAAGAGAATACTTCAGCTCGCCAACGTAAGGAAGCCGGCAGCTTATGATATCATCCTTGATAGAAATCGTGCAAGGCACTTCTGTAGACGTCACAGACTTGTTTTCAGGCTTTATCTTCTCGATCTGGATATAGAAATCATTGTTCTCTATGGAACTGAGGACAATCTCATTTGCTTCTGCGGGAACTGAAGAACCAGAACCGCCGCACCCGGGGAGACAAACAGCAGCAACAGCCGCCACTGCAAACATACTGACAGCAAAAAACAATTTTTTCATATTCGGCTTCTTTAGTTGTCAAAAACTGTTTTTGGGAGAAAAATGGTACTGGGTGAGAGTTCCGTCCTTTTCAACGATGTAGAACTTCTGGTTGGTGGTTGCACTTCTCAACCCGCCCTTCTCGGCGATATAGGGGCCGATTTTAATATAGTCGAAGTTCTTGACAGAGATACTGCCGGGGATTTGCTCGTTCCCGGAATACCAGGCGGTCTTCAGCTGCCCGTATTTGGACTTTACAAACGCAGCCAGAGAATTCACCTGCGCTGGGGCCTGGTCTCCTCCCATAAAGCACACGCAAGTGATGCCTGAAGAATACTTGCCTATCAGAAGAGAAAGGAAATGCTCGTCCAGAGGCACACCTTCATCCCTCCAGAGCCACGGGCTGTGACAGCCCACGCAATGGTTAGGACAACCCGATATATTGAGTGCAAGGGTTATCTGGTCAGGAATCTCCTGACAGACAATATCAAAATTATAGCACTTGATCACTTTACGGAAAAATTAAAGGCTGCCTTGATCTCTCAAAACAGCCTTTCTCCTTAAACCTCTACGTGAGCCTTCTCTTCCTTGGCTACCTGCTCTGCCTGGGCGGTCTGCTCCATCTTCTGGACATCTTCCATAGTGAGGGCGGTAGATATCTCGCCGTGGTCTGTAGCGTAGTACCTGCGGGCAGCCTCTTTCTGTCTTGCGGCAGAGAAGTTGCTGACTCTCTTCATGTAGCCGATGATACGGGTCAGGTAGTCCACGTTGGTGCTGTGGCAGTGAGGGCACTCCTTCAGGTAGCGCTTGTCTATGTGGCCGCAGTCGTTGCAGATGGTGTTTGGAATGTTGAAGGTGAAGTAGTTGCAGCCTTCCTTGGCAGCCACTCTCAGAAGCTGGCGGTATTGTGCCTGTGACAGGTGCTCCTCCAGGTTCATGTGGAGGGCGGAACCTCCGGTAAGATGCTCGATGTACTTCTTGCCGTGGAGCTTGAACTTGTCCACGATGTTCAGAGTCTTGTCCTCAACGATGTAGAAATAGCTATTGTAGCATTCTCTCGGAACGAAGTATCCGTCTTCCTTGTCCCACTTGGCGTGCTTTACGCCCACGTTCTCTGCAGGAATCATCTCGCAGTTGAACATGTTCTCCTTTGTGCGGTACTTCTTGTTGTATTTCTCCACGAGTCCGAGCACTTCCTGTACGTAATGTGCGTACTCAGGGTTGTCGTCGATCTTGTAGCCGAGGAATTCCGCAGCCTCTACCAGACCGTTGATTCCGACTGTCAGATACTGTCTTCCGATGTTGATATAACCTGCATCGAACAGAGGAAGCATACCCTTTGCCTGAAGGTCCTTCAGATTCTCGTTGTAAGCCAGCTGAACCTTGTGGACCAGGTCGATCACTTCGCCCAGGAACTCCATGTAGTCCATCTTGTGCTTTATGGCATACTGGATGCAGCGGTTAAGGTTGATGGTGAGCACACTCTTGCTTCCGGTGGAAACTCCGCCGGCTCCAAGGGTATAGCTGAAACCGTTGTCCTGGATCTCGTTCCTGAGGCGGCAGCAGCTTGAAAGCGAATCTGCGTTATCAGACAGGTAAGTGAAGAAAGAGTGTCCCTCAGCATACATCTGGGCGGTGAAATCTCCCCACTCCTTGTCCTTTACGTCTCCGTTCTCTGTGAGCAGAGCCATTGTCTCGACAGGGAAGGTAAGAGGAGTCTTCAGCCTCTCTGCATTGAACCACTTCATGAACAGTTTCTGCAGCCAGGAAAGGCTCTCCCAGTGAGGAGCGCTTCCGTCAGGGAAGCGGAACTCTCCGAACAGGCTCTCGAAGTAGTACCTGTCATAGTATGCCACATTCCAGAACACGGCCTGGAAGTTTCTTGCACCGGTCGGCTGGTTGATTGAATATACAACCTGCTCGAAGCAGTCGGTGATCACCTTCTTGATTGTCCTCTGCTTGATGGACAGGTCCACAATCTGGTCTCCCCTCTTGTAGTAGTCTTCTCCGTACTCCTTCTGGAGGAAGTAGTTCATGTACATCAGAAACTCAGGAGTTGCGCAGGCGCCGCTGAGCATAGAGGAAACAATGAACACCAGGTTCACGAAACCGCCGCAGAAGCTCTTCAGGTTAGTAGGCTTTGTGGAGTTGCCGCCGATGCTAAGGGTTCCGTTCAGAAGCCAAGGATACATCGTGATGCTGGCGCAGTAGTTAGCCAGGGAAGTCTCGTCGTTCTTGTAGATGAAATGCTGAGACAGCAGCTTGAGATACTTGTCCGCAAAGTCCTTGCCGTACATGTTCTTCAGACGGTCTGTCAGAAGACGCCTGTTCAGGCGGATGAAACCGGCCTTCGGAATCTCTCCGATCAGGGTTGCTATATTCTTGTGCTCAACGTTGGCGTTGGCGTCATACTTGCTTCCGGTTGCCGCGTTTTTTGCACTGCAGTAGTTTGCAAGAAAATCCATACGCTCCCTAACATCACGGTCCTCCATATGCCTCTGGCGGTAGAGCATATAGTTCTTTGCAATCTGATAGTATTTCTCCTTCATCAGTGCAATTTCAACCTGGTCCTGAATCTCCTCTACGCTCATCCCGTTGCGGATGGCCACGTGCGACAGAATAATGGTCAAGTCTTCTTCTGAGGCATAACCTCCAGTTGCAAGGAAAGCCTTTCTAATTGCGTTCTTAATCTTCTCGATTGAAAACAGTTCCTGTTTTCCGTCCCTCTTTACAATAGAAATCTGACTGGCTGACATAAATAAGTTCTTAAATATCTTGTAATTAAATCTAGGTTTGAGTAAAAAAGCCACAACAGCCCGAGGGCAATTGCGCAACACAAATGTAAGAATAAAAAGCGGGGCAACCCAACATGTCAAACAAAGAAATCAACAAGTTGTAAACAATATTCACAATGCCCAAACTAACAGCATTTTATATTATTAATAACTTTTTTTCGCGATACCGTAACAATGTAACAAAAAATATACTATATTCGCCCTTCCAAACAAACCTCCAGGAGAGATGGCTGAGTGGTCGAAAGCGCCCGTTTGGAGGGCGGGTTGGCGGGTAACCGTCACTAGGGTTCGAATCCCTATCTCTCCGCAAGATGGAAATAGGAAACGCGCCAAGCTTGCTTGAGCGCGTTTTTTATTGACAGATTGGACTGCCCCGCCGCAGGCGGGCAGGGATGCCAGAGGGAGCCAGCCCGACGGAATCCGGAGAGATGGGATTAATCACACTGGATTACGCTTGCGGAATCCGGAGAGATTGGATTGCACTTGTGGAATCTGTGCAGAAAAGACTTCATGAGCTGGGCTTGTGGCTTACATCATAACATTAAGACTTCCATTACCACATCTTTGCAAGGGCACCTTCGTCAAGCGGCAATGGAATGCGTACGCGAAGCCGAGCATAATCCTCTGAGCAAAAAAACCGCCCTAACACGCCTGCAGGCAAATATATCGCTGAGCCATCAAAAACAAGTCTGCAAGCAAACTCCCTAACGGTCAACCAATTACAACTTTTCTAGTGATTGAGGTTACGCACTAGAAAAGTAATATATTGTTAAATATCAGGTTTTTATCTTGCAGCCAGATTTTGACGCGCACTTGCTATGCAGCCTGGATTTCAGCCTCTCGCTTGCCTTGCAAGAAAGAATTTGAACTCAATCACTTGTTTATTAACACTCAATCGCTTACATTTGTTGAGTATATATTTAAGAAGGGGCGAATATGAAGGGAAGAACTCTTATCTCCAATCCGGACAAAATATCATCAGGCTTAATGGACAGGGTGAACAACTGCCCAAACTACAATTATATCCAAAGGGAAAAATTAGTTTCCAATGCCAGCAAGAGATCTAGAACTGAATTGCATTCGGTTTCTGATGCAGAATTTATCACCAAATATCCTGAAGTGGAAATGCAAACTGGTAACCTCTGTCTGGACGATATTCGGGAAATCGATTCCGAGCCATCTTTCTACCACGTTTATCAACGAAGCGTAAACAAAGAGAAGATTTTTCACTCTTGGATAGATGCTCTTGTTTTTATATCTATACTTCATACAACAGCATTGAAGTCTAAGGTTGAAATATCCGCTTTATGCCTAATGGACAATCACTTACATTTATTGGTCAAGGCTAATGCCAAAGCATTGTCATCCCTTGTTCAAGATTATACAATTCCGTTTGCAAAGTCCTACAACAAAGAATATGGAAAGACAGGCCCTTTGTTCAGCAAGCGATTTGGCAGGGCAGAGAAGTATCAGGTAAAATTCATTAGGACCTGCATAGCTTATATCTTCAACAATCCTGTTGAAGCTCATAAATGCAGCAAGGCAGAAAAGTATGCCTGGAATCTTCTAGCCTTTGGCTACTCATCTAATCCATTTTCGGAGACTTTAAGCTTACCTTCCGCAAGATCATGTATGAGGCAAGCTGTCAGACAAATCAAAGCACTTTGTTCACGGGGAAAAAGCTTAAGTTACCCTATGCTGAAACATCTATTTCAACTACTGAATAAGCGAGAGGCTTTGCAACTCCGTGATTTGATTCTCCGTTCCTACAATCCTATAAACTATGACCTGATAATAAGTTTGTACGGAAGCTTAAAGAATGCCATGATAGCCATCAACTCCAATACTGGAACTGAATATGATATCCAAGAAGATGACTGACTTCGTATAATAGTCGCTGAGGGCACCCAAACAAGCCTGAGGCAAACTCATTGCCAAGAAATCTTCAAACTAACATCGCTGAAGACTCTTCAAACAAACCGATTTCGGGAGCGCCCTCATAGTCCTGGGAAACAAACTCGCCTATAAAAGCAAAAAGGCGTCAGCCCGACGGAATCCGAAGAGAGTTCTCACTTATTACCAGACACCGGCTTTCTTAAGACTTTTGTATTCCTTAGGAGAGACATCTGTGTAGACTAGATCCGTATTTTCAATTTCAATGATGCTTCCCTGTTGAGTGATTATTTGCGTAGATATTGTTTCCGGCAACAACATTCTCCCGGACCTGGCAAGTTTTAGAGTTGTTTTAATTGAAGCAAAAGAGATATACAGGAAAGCTGAATTCTCAATGACTCGTGTAATTTCAACAACCTGTTTAACTTTAGGATTGTATTTAATAGTCGTCTCATCTTTTCTCTGGTATCTTCTGTCAAATACCGTAAACAGTATGTATTCTCCTTCCTTTTCCTTGTGAAGCAGGAGTTCAAGATCCTTATGTTTTTCTTTGAATTTCTTGTTCGGCATATCCAGATAGTACAATGTATGTCCTGCCAGCCATACGTTCCAAGCACTTAACCTAGTTGCCGTGGAGTCATAGTCAGGAGACAGCGGATAAGATATTGCCGGATGAACACCTCCATTGCTTCCGAGCTTATAGACAAAACAGGTATTGCCCGTCTTGTCAGGAGTCTGCTTTTCACTACCGTAAAACACCTTGTAAGTTGTCTGGAACTTTCCAAAGTTGTTGTGCTTGATATGCTTTACAGCATCAAGATAATCATCTATTACCTTTCCGTCTAAATCTTCTATTGAAATGACATTCAAAGAATCAACAATATCAGCATCTTGTGCTAACAGTCCTTTGGTCATCAATATCATCACGATAAAGATTGTGACTTTAATTGTATTCTTTAACATATCGATGAATATAGCTATTTGATTCTTATGCAAACATCATACCAGCAAGATAAGCCCCTGCACGCAAAGCCTCTGTTTATCAGTACATTATGAATTTTATAGTGCTTCTCTTTCCGCACCAGAAAAGTCATATATCATTAAATATCAGATACTTGCCTTGCAAAGGCTATTGCTTCTTTCTTCTGCGATTATACAACAAAGAGCCTCGGAGAATGCAAGGAAGTTGCTTTGCGGGGGGGGGGGAAAAGGATAAGGTTATTCCTGATAGTACTTTATTACGCGGCGTTCCAGGTATTCGTCCTTGGAGATCTCAGGATCGCCTGCTCCGCCGCAGTCGCGAGTCTCTTCCTCCCAGACCACTTGCCTTTCAGTCCAGTTGCCGTACTGGTCGTATTCTTTGTAGGTGTAGGTAACAGTGCCCTTTATCACCAGAGATTCTGCTGTGCTTTCATAGGTAGCTTTGGTCGGATAGACATTTCCGCCAAAATACTCGTACTCATAGTCTGTCATCCATTCCCAGCCGCTGTATGTGGCCTTGATAACTCTGCCGAGTTCGTCGTATTCAAAATTCTTGGCTATGTATTCGTCAAAGTTGATCTTTGAATAATCATCTATTCCCTCAATGCTGGTGTTCGCATAGTTTTTGATACGGCCGTTATCGTCTCGCACCATCACCGTCTTGTCTGAGAAGCCTTTGATGAACTTGCCGTTTTCGTCGTACACATACTTGCATCCGGCAAGGCCGTCCAGAGTTACTCTTCCATACTCGTCGAATGTCATTTCAAGTGCATTGGATTCCAGCCAAGGATCTCCCTGCTCTTCGGTGGAAGTTGTAGAAAGCAAAGCTTTTGAGAAGCGAACTTCTTGAACGGGGCCAACCACGCCGAACGTGCGGGCGTCATTCGGGTTGTACTTGGAGTTTTCAGGAGCCTGAGCCACAGGCTCTTCAACTGGCTGTAAAGCAACCGAATCAGCGGTGTCTTGAACAGTTTCTGAATTATTGGAATTGGTCTTGCAGGAAGAGAGAACCAGCATCATCGCTGAGACAAATAAAAGAACATTTTTCATAGATGAATGTTTTTGATTATCAAAGGTAATGAAAAATGCGGAAATACAACCGGGCGTTTTTATTGCTATTTTTGTTCTGTAAAATCATAATCTCGATATGACTACATTTCTGATTTGCCTTGCGGCATTGATAATAGCTTATTTCACTTATGGAAGATTCCTGGAGAAAGTGTGCGGAATCAGTCACGACAAGGAAGTTCCTTCAAAGACAATGTTCGACGGGGTGGACTACATTCCTATGCCAAGATGGAAGACCTTCCTGATCCAGCTGCTTAACATCGCGGGGCTTGGCCCAATCTTCGGAGCGGTGCTGGGAGCAACCTACGGCCCGGTTGCGTTTCTGTGGATAACCCTGGGCGGAATCTTCATGGGCGCAATGCACGACTTTGTAGCCGGAGTGATGAGCCTTAACCACAAAGGAGCCAGTCTTCCTGAAATCATAGGAAGATATCTGGGAATGACCACCAAACAGGTGATGAGACTCTTTGCCGTGGTGATGATGATAATGGTGGGAGCAGTGTTTATGCTGGGGCCTGCCGGAATCCTGGCATCAATGACAGGATGGGACAAAAGCATCTGGCTGTACATCGTATTCGCATACTACATACTTGCAACGCTTCTTCCTATAGACAAGATCATCGGCAACGTATATCCGATATTCGGAATTGCGCTGATATTCATGGCTTTGGGAATCCTATACGTGCTGTTCACCGGCGATTACAAGATTCCGGACCTCACCTCTTTCCAGAATTTCAAGCCAAATGCGGACAAGTTCCCTATTATCCCTACAATGTTCATCACGATAGCCTGCGGAGCAATCTCCGGATTCCACGCCACGCAGAGCCCGATGATGGCCAGATGTCTGAAGGACCGCAAGGAAAGCCGCAGCGTATTCTACGGAGCAATGATTTCCGAGAGCATAATAGCCCTTATCTGGGCCGCCGCCGCAATGGCTTTCTTCAGAGGCTATGGCAGCATAGAGAACAGCCTGGCCGGCTTGAATGCAGCTCTGGCTGACAACGGCAATGACGCCTCCTGGGCCGTAAACACCATCACCAAGACAACTCTCGGAAAGTTCGGAGCAATTCTGGCGCTTTTAGGAGTGGTAGCCGCTCCTATCACATCGGGAGACACAGCCTTCAGAAGTTCAAGGCTCATCATTGCCGACTTTATGGGAATGGAGCAAAGAAGCATTCTCAAGAGACTCTATATCTGCATCCCTATGTTCGCGATAGGTTATGCAATAACCCTGATGAACTACGATATCCTGTGGAGATACTTCGCCTGGGCAAACCAGACGCTGGCCGTGTTCACCCTCTGGGCCATCACGGTATTCCTGTATCTTAGAAGCAACTCTCTGGGCAAAGGCCCTTACTGGCTGGTGTCCATTATTCCGGCCATATTCATGACATTCATCTGCAGCGACTTCGTGTTCATATCAGGCCAGATGATGGGACTTGGGCAGAACCTGGGCGCAATACTTGCCGCTGCCACTACAATAATAGTGACAACAGCAGTATGCCTACACATGAGGCATCTTAGAAGCAAGGCAGAACAGATACTGGCCTAGAGAATCCTAGAACTCGAAATTGTCAGAAGAGCTGTCCTTCATGCTCTCCCACCCTTTACGGTTGAAAGAGAAAACAGAAGCGATACGGCTCGGAAGGCTTTTGTCGCGCTTTTTCTTTGGCTTTTCTTCAGGGTCACTTATGATAGGAAGAGACGAAGAAATAAGGTCAGGCATACTCTTCATAGCCCTGAATTTAGGCCTTGATACAGAGTGCTGTTTTTTCTCAAGTTTCTCGGCAGGATTGTCTTTAACCTCGTCAAAAAGCAAGTCCTCACCAGTATCTATATTATATTCTTTTGCAAGCTCGTTAAACTCGTCTATCTCACATTCTTCTTCTTTATGTGTCTCCGGCTCGTGATAGTCAAGTATTCCGAGCGAGTTCATCTTGCGGGCAAAGTTGCGGCGGTCAAACTTGCGGCCAAGTATCAGCTCATACAGCCTCTGGAGCTGCGGCATGGTGAACGTCTGGGGAAGAAGGTCAAATGAAACCGGGTTGAAATAGAGAGAATGCTTCAGGGCCTCTCTTGCAGCGGCCAGAATCTGGGCGTGGTCAAACGCCAGTTCAGGCAGCTTGTCAACAGGAAACCACTCTGCACTTTCGGCATCGTCACCGCCGACCACCGGAACATTCTTTACCAGAGCAAAGAAAGGCACGGTAACCACTCTCTGCCTTGGATCCCTGTCAGGAGTTGAAAACACCCTGATCTGCTCCATATACTCCGCCTTGAGAGAGGTCTCTTCAAAGAGCTCTCTCTTGGCACCTTCTTCAACGGTCTCTTCAGGCTTTATGAAACCGCCCGGCAGCGCCCATTCTCCTTTAAAAGGCTCGAGGCCCCTCTTGACCAGAAGAACCAGAAGATCCTTCCCGTCGTATGAAAAGATAACGCAGTCTGCCGTAAGGGCTACTTGCGGATATTTGTAACAATAAGGATAAGCTTCTCCTTTTCTTATTTTGAAAACACTATGTGCCATAATGCAATTGTTTAAGACAGATTACAATACATCTGCGATGCAAATATAACAATTGGGTCAATTAAACGCAACAAATAGCAAAAAAACATTTTTAAAATAATTGCACTATTTTTGTGGAAATGAAAGTCAAAAGGAAAAGAAGGATGCTCATATCTCTGTTCATAATCATCGCGATTGTTGCCCTATTCTTCACGGACTATGTGAGCATCGGCAGAATTCCGCACGGGCAGAGGCTGGAAAAATGCAAGGCCAGCCCCAACTACAAAGGCGGGAAGTTCGTCAACCTTGAGCCTGTGAAGATGTTCACCGATTCCGCCAAGAAACAAAGCATGGCTTCCATCATCTGGAATTTCATCTTTTCAAGCAAAAAAGGCCTTAAGCCGACAGAACCTGTCAACGCAGAGCCGCTTGACAGAAACGCCGTGGAGCAGGCCGTAAAGGAAAAGAAAGACATCGTGGTCTGGTTCGGGCACTCTTCCTACCTTCTTGTAATTGACGGAAAGACAGTGCTCGTGGATCCGGTCCTGTACAGCGGTTCGCCTGTTTCATTTATCAACCGCCCGTTCAAGGGAACCTCCATTTACAGACCTGGCGATTTCCCTGACATAGACTATCTTGTCATCACCCACGACCATTACGACCACCTGGACTACAAGGCGGTAAAGAAGCTCAAGCATAAAACGGGCAAGGTAATAATGCCTCTCGGGGTGGGCTCTCATCTGGAATACTGGGGATACGAACCTGACAAACTGGTGGAGCTGGACTGGATGGAATCTTACCACGACGGAGTGTCTTTCACCTGCACCCCTGCAAAGCATTTCTCGGGAAGAAGTTTCAAGAGAAACAAGACTCTGTGGGCTTCGTTCATCCTGCAAGTCGGAGACAAGTGCATATTCATAGGCGGTGACGGCGGCTACGGTTCCCACTTCAAAAAAATCGGAGAGGAATACGACATCGACCTGGCTTTCATAGAAAACGGCCAGTACAGCGGCAGGTGGGCCCAGATTCACACTATGCCGGAAGAACTGCACAAGGTTATGGAAGACCTTGATGCAAAGCACTATATAACTGTGCATCATTCCAAGTTCGCCCTCAGCCAGCACGACTGGTGGGAACCTCGGGAGAATGAAAAATATGCGTCAGAAGAGTCCGGAAAAGACCTGATCGTCCTCCAGATCGGACAAATCCATTTTTTACAATAAGTGCTGTTTTCTGCAAAGAACCTGTAGACGCCCATGTCTACATGAATGGGTGGCTGTCCGTCAGGACAGACGGGATGAAGCGAAGCACATTGTGCTGAGCGGAAGGTTCTGCAGAAAACAGCAATTATGTTACTGGGTACTTCCAGCGACAATGTCAAGAAGCTCGGCGGTGATAGCCTGCTGGCGGCTCTTGTTGTACAGAACCGTGAGTTCCTGAATCAGGTCTTCCGCATTGTCGGTTGCAACCTGCATCGCGATAGTCCTGGCCGCGTGCTCGCTGGCGTATGAATCGGCAAGGCAGGTGTAGAGCTTCTGCTTTAGAACCTGCGGCATCAGAGATTCAATAACCTGGGCTACAGAAGGTTCAACGATGTAATTGTTGAGCCATCCTTCAGCAGTTGCCTTCTGCTCCTTCTTGTATTCAGAAATCTCAAGAGGAAGATAGAGTTCTCTCTGCACTTTCTGCACGGCAGATGACTTGAAATGCTGGTAGATTACATACACCCTGGAAACCGATCCGCTGGAATACTGCTTCAGAATGTCTTCAGCAAGAGCGAAAACACTCTTGTAGTCAGGCTTGGAAGCCAGGCTCTGGTATGACTTTGGACTGAAGCCCATCTTCTTCACGGCATCCTCCACCTTCTTTCCTATGGCATAAACGTCTATCATGCTCTCGGGAACGCCTTCTTTCTTGAGGGCTAATGCCAGGGAAGCGAACTCCCTGATTACATTATAGTTGAAAGCTCCGCAAAGAGAGGAGTTGGAAGAGAACACGATTATGACGGCTCGCCCTGAAAGGTCAGGAGTCTGGCCCTCGCTGAGGATATATGGAGAAGAGAAAGGAGTCTCGCCGGACAGGAAGTTGGATACAATGCTGTCCAGGCTCCTCTGGTAAGGGAGCATTGCGCTAATCAGGCTCTGAGCCTTGTGAAGCTTGGCGGAAGACACCATCTTCATTGCAGAGGTAACCTTCCTGGTCCCCTGTACCGAGCCTATTCTCGATTTTATCTCCTTCAGCGATGCCATAAACTACTGCTTTAAGCGATGAACTGGTTGAGAGTCATCTTTGCCGTCTTCTCTATCTTGGAGGTGATGTCGTCGTTGAACTCGCCTTTTGCAAGAAGGTCCAGTACATCGGCCTGATGGTTGAGCCTTAGCGAGTTGATGAAAGCCTTCTCGAAGTCCTGTACCTTGGATATGTCTATATCCTTGAACAGGCCGTGGGTGCCGCAGTAAAGGATAGCGATCTGCTCCTCTACCGGCATCGGCGAATACTGAGGCTGGATCAGAAGGCGGGTGTTCTTCCTTCCCTTGTCTATGGTCATTGCGGTAACCTTGTCCATCTCGCCGCCGAACTTGGTGAAAGCCTCGAGTTCCTGGTACTGGGCCTGGTCTATCTTCAATGTACCGGCCACCTTCTTCATAGGCTTGATCTGGGCGTTACCACCTACACGGGAAACTGAGATACCAACGTTGATCGCAGGGCGGTTACCCTGGTTAAACAGGTCGGTATCGAGGAATATCTGGCCGTCTGTAATAGAAATCACATTTGTCGGAATATACGCGGAAACGTCTCCTTCCTGAGTCTCGATGATTGGAAGAGCCGTAAGGGAACCGCCTCCCTTCACTTTTCCCTTCAGCGATGCCGGCAGGTCGTTCATCTGCTCTGCCATCTCCTGCTGGTCGATAATCTTGGCGGCTCTCTCCAGAAGCCTTGAGTGCAGGTAGAAGATATCTCCAGGATAGGCCTCACGTCCGGAAGGACGGCGGAGAATAAGGGAAACCTCACGGTAGGAAACAGCCTGCTTGGAAAGATCGTCGTAAACCACGAGAGCGTCTCTTCCCGTATCCCTGAAGTACTCGCCGATGGCGGCTCCGGCAAACGGGGCAAAGTACTGGAGGGCGGCAGGATCGGCAGCGGTGGCGCAAACCACTATGGTGTATTCCATCGCGCCGCTTGCCCTGAGCGTCTCTACCAGGGATGCCACGGTGGAGCCTTTCTGGCCTACTGCCACATAGATGCAGTAAACCGGCTTGCCCTTTCTCATCGCGTTCTTCTGGTTTATTATAGTGTCTATCGCAATGGCGGTCTTTCCGGTCTGGCGGTCGCCGATGATAAGCTCTCTCTGGCCTCTTCCGATAGGGATCATAGAGTCTATGGCCTTGATACCTGTCTGAAGCGGCTGGTTAACCGGCTGGCGGAACACAACTCCCGGAGCCTTTCTCTCGAGAGGCATCTCGAAGAGCTCTCCGTCTACCTCCCCCTTGCCGTCAAGCGGCTGTCCCAGAGGGTTGATCACTCTGCCGAGCATGCTTTCGCCAACTCTGATGGATGCGATTCGCTTTGTCCTGCGTACGGTGAAGCCTTCCTTGATGTCGTCTGTAGGGCCGAGGAGCACTGCTCCCACGTTGTCTTCCTCAAGGTTCATCACAACGGCCATCTCTCCGTTCTCGAACTCCAGAAGCTCATTGGCCTCGGCGTTTCTCAGGCCGTAGATCCTGACAACTCCGTCGCTGACCTGAAGCACGGTTCCTACTTCATCCAGAGCCATCTTGTCCTGGATGCCTTCCAGCTGCCTGCGCAGCACATCGGAAACTTCACTTGCTTTGATGTTCAATGCCATATTACACTATTCTCCTGTTCTTGTCTAGCAGCTGGCGGCGGATCTTGCGAATGCGCGCAGCCACACTTGCATCTAATCTGCAGTCGTCTATGTCGAAGATGAAACCGCCCTCAATCTGCGGATCCACGATCTTCTTTAGCTCGATCTTCTTTCCAAGTGCTGCAGAAACCCTGGAAAGGATCTTTTCCTCCATTTGTTTTTCGAGGGGAACGGCAGTGGTTATCTTTACCACCACAATACCCTCGCTCTGGCGGTACAGGTCCAGGTAGCTGCGAAGCGAAGAAGGCAGATAAGACTCCCTGCGCTTTTCGATCACAAGGGAATAGTACCGCTCCATCACTTCCTTCGCGTCGCCCTCCGACACAGTGGCCGAAGACAGCAGTCCCAGTTTTTCCTGCCGGGAGAGAAGAGGATCTTCCAGTGTCCGGGAAAGGGACGGATTGTCTGCAAAGCACTCGAGCATAGCGGCCGACAGATGATAGACATCTTCAGCCACACCGCGGCTGCGGGCATAGTCAAGCAGAGCCCGCGCATATCTTACAGCCAATACT
Organism: uncultured Bacteroidia bacterium; assembly: GCA_902769525.1. GTDB lineage: Bacteria > Bacteroidota > Bacteroidia > Bacteroidales > UBA932 > Egerieousia. The sequence goes on along the minus strand of CACXPG010000010.1, from coordinate 4,571 downwards.
CCTACATCCATATTCCAGACATTGTTTACGACAGTCTGCTTTGCTGCAGAGAGCCGTCTTTTACAACCTCTTCAAGCATCTTGTCTATGAGCGCCATCTGGGTGTCCTTGTCGGAGAGTTTCTCCTTCAGGACCTTCTCCGCGATGTCGCAAGACAGGGAGGCCATTTCCCTCCTGACGGAAAGCATCGCCTCGTCCTTCTCCTTCTGGATCTGGGCTCTGGCGTCTTCAAGAGTCTTGCGGGCCTCTGCGGAAGCTTCATCCTTTGCAGCGGAAATGATCTTGTCTCGCTGCGCGGCAGCTTCGTTGAGCACCCTGCCCTGCTCCTTGTTAGCCTCGGCGATGAGGGCCTTGGTGTCGTCCTCAACCCTGGAGAGAGTCTCCTTGGCCTGCTTGGCGTCGTTCAAAGAGGTTTCTACATAAGTCTTTCTCTCCTCGACAGACTTGGTTATCATCGGGAACGCGAACTTGGCGAGGATGAAGAACACCACGCCAAAAGATATCAGCATCCAGAACAACAATCCGCTGTCGGGAACAAGTAATGACATAACTTATTGTTTCTTAAACTTTTTAATTATCCCTGCTGCACAAAGTATGAAAGCATGCAGACGATTACTGCGATAAGGGCAACGCCCTCGATCAGAGCTGCGGAAAGGATCATGCCGCTGCGGATTTCACCTGCTGCCTGTGGCTGACGGGCGATAGCGTCCATAGCGTTGGATCCGATCTTGCTGATACCAAGACCTGCGCCTATTACAACGATTCCTGCTCCGATTGCTGCTGCTGCCTTGCTGACTGCCAGTGCCATCGTGTACTCAAGGATTACTGAAAGAATTGTTAACATAATCTATTGCTTTTAATTGTTTGTATTATCTGTTTCTGTAATGCTTTCTTCTTTTGCTTTCTTGTGGTGATAGATCTGTGCCGAGCCTATGAACACCGCACTCAGCAGGGTGAACACATAGGCCTGGATGTATGCCACCAGAAGTTCCAGGGCATACATGAAAATATTGAACAGCACGCTCAGCACAGTCATCGAAGTGCCCATCACCGCGCTCGCGCTGAAGCCTATGAAAATCAGGACCGTGAGCACAAGCATAGCCATATGTCCGCCCAGCATGTTAGCAAAGAGCCTTATCATCAGGGCAATAGGCTTTGTGAAGATTCCTATCAGTTCAATGAACGGCATCAGCGGAACCGGTGCCTTCAGCCAGGTTGGAACATCCGGCCACAGGATTTCTCTCCAGTACTCCCTTGAACCGAACACGTTAACCGCAATGAAAGTGCAAAGGGCCAGGAACATCGTGATGGAGATATTAGCCGTAACTCCCACTCCTCCCGGGAATATCGGGAGAAGGCTCATCAGGTTGCAGGTGAAGATGAAAAAGAAAGCCGTCAGCAGATAAGGCGAGAACTTCTTGTAATTCTCACCGATGCAAGGCTTGATGATTCCGTCTTCAACCATATCCACGAGCATCTCCACGAAGCTCACGTATTTTGTCGGCACAGCATTGGCGTTTCCGCGATGCTTCCTGTGCCATCTTGCGGCAGGAAGGAACAGCAGAAGCAGTATGGCTCCGTTTATAAGCAGGGCAAGGCTCATCTTGGTAAGGCTAAGGTCTATCGGCCTTACCATAGAACCGTCCGGCATCTTCTCCATCAGCTTGTAGGCGTGAGGCCCGTCTTCAGGAGCCGGATAGAAGCCTTCGTAGCTTCCTCCGTTCTCGTGGAGTCTCCTGGAGGAGAAGAAATGCCAGCCGCTTGTCTTGCTGTAAAGTATAACCGGAAGATATATAACCACATCCTTCTCCCCTATCTTGGTTATGTGCCAGGAGTAGGAGTCGAGCATGTGCTCAAATATGATGTGCTGGACATTGATCTCGCCGCCTTCCCCGGTATCGGACGCCAAGCTCCGTGTCGGGAAGAAAACGCATCCCGCCATCAGCATCGCGATTATGATCAGAACCTTGCGCATCATTTCTTGAACTTCTTTGAAAAATAAAATGTGTCAAACACCAGCATCGCGATATAGAAAAGGACGAACGCTGCCGCAATCCACTTGACAGAGTGCCTGTCTATAAGGAGAAACACCAGAAGCACTCCCACCAGGATAACCATCCTTACCCCTTTTACCGCCATATAGCCGGAAACCAGGGTCCTGTCTCCTTTCTTCGAATAGCGGTCCAGCATCAGAATGCCCAGCACCGAAACCGCGAAGAAAACCAGTGCCAGAACCGGAACCTTCCAGCCGAAAGCCTCAGGATACCAAAGGTATGCGGCTCCCATAGCCAGGGCGCACACAATGGCCAGGCAGATGAATATTCCTATAGTGTATTTCCTTATTCCAAGTTCCATATCAGCATATACATACCGTTACTGTCCCGTTGCTCATCTCCACAAAGCCTCCGCCAATCTCCACGCTCTGCTCTCCGCCCTCCTTTGCGACAAATGACACGACTCCTTTATCCAGAGAAGAGATTATCGGCGCGTGATGCGGAAGGATTGTAAACGGAGCCACGCTTCCGGGAAGCGTAACTTCGGAAACATCTCCCTTGAAAAGGCTCTCCTCAGGTGATATTATGTTCAGATGCAGATATTCCATATCCTTTAAGCGTTAGCCGCCGCGAGAATCTTCTCGCCCTTCTGTATAGCCTCCTCGATTGTGCCCACGTTCATGAACGCCTGCTCAGGCAGGTAGTCGCACTCTCCGTCCAGGATCATCTTGAAGCCCTTTACAGTGTCTTTCAGATCCACCATTACTCCAGGCACTCCGGTAAACTGCTCCGCTACCGTAAACGGCTGGCTCATGAACCTCTGTACCCTGCGGGCGCGGTTTACAACCAGCTTGTCCTCTTCTGAAAGCTCTTCCATACCGAGGATGGAGATAATGTCCTGAAGCTCCTTGTTTCTCTGCAGGATCTGCTTTACTCTCTGGGCCACATCGTAATGCTCCTGGCCCACGATTCTCGGGTTCAGGATTCTGGATGTGGAAGTCAGAGGGTCCACAGCAGGATAGATACCCAGAGAGGCAATCTTACGGCTCAATTCCGTTGTTGCGTCCAGGTGGGAGAATGTGGTTGCAGGAGCAGGGTCAGTAAAGTCGTCCGCAGGCACGTAAACTGCCTGTACAGAAGTGATTGACCCGTACTTTGTAGATGTGATTCTCTCCTGCATCGTACCCATTTCAGATGCCAGGGTTGGCTGGTATCCTACGGCTGAAGGCATACGGCCCAGCAGTGCTGACACCTCACTTCCGGCCTGGGTAAAACGGAATATATTGTCCACGAACAAAAGAATATCGTTCTTCTGTCCTGTCTCCTTTCCGGCATCGCGGAAGCTCTCGGCAATAGTCAAACCACTCAACGCCACTGAGCTTCTTGCTCCAGGCGGCTCGTTCATCTGGCCGAACACCAGGGTTGCCTGGCTCTTCTCAAGCTCTTTCTTGTCCACCTTGGAAAGATCCCACTTGCCTTCATCCATTCCCTTCTTGAACTCTTCTCCGTAGCGGATAACGCCGCTCTCGATCATCTCCCTCAGAAGGTCGTTACCCTCACGGGTTCTCTCTCCCACTCCGGCAAACACTGAGAATCCGTTGTGCTTTTTCGCGATATTGTTGATCAGCTCCATGATGAGCACGGTCTTTCCCACACCTGCTCCTCCGAACAGTCCGATCTTTCCTCCCTTGCTGTAAGGCTCGATCAGGTCAATCACCTTGATACCTGTAGGAAGCACTTCCTGCACTGTGGTAAGGTCCTCGAACTTTGGCGGCTGGCGGTGTATAGGATAGGTGGTGTCTCTGTTTGGCTGGTCCATTCCGTCTATGGTCTGGCCCACCACGTTCATAAGACGACCCTTGATCTGGTCTCCTATCGGCATCGCGATAGGTCCTCCGGTCCATACCGCATCCAGTCCTCTGCGAAGACCGTCCGTGGAATCCATTGCCACGCATCTTACGGTGTCTTCTCCAATGTGCTGCTGCACTTCCAGTACCAGATGCCTGCCGTCCGGACGAAGCACATCCAGAGCGTCGTGGATTGACGGAAGAGAAGCGCTCTCAGCACCTCTGAACGCCACATCCACCACAGGGCCTACTATCTGGGCTATTCTGCCTTTAATTTCCTGCATATCGTGAAAAATATAATAATCTGCGTATTCTCTTTACAATATTCTTGTGTCCGCGTTTAAGACCCACAAATTTACAACAAAAACAGCAGAATAAAAATCTTTATTTTTTTTTAATTAAATTTGAAGTTGAATAAAACTGCAGACAATTAATAATAACCAATAAACTTAAAACTGAAATGGCTTACACAGAAGTAACCCGTACCGGATACGGGACAAGACTAAAGAATTCACTGGGTGGCATTTTGATAGGCATCCTGATGTTCATCGGCGGTACAGTCCTCCTTTGGTGGAACGAAGGAAGAGCGGTCAAGACAACCAAGATGCTCAAAGACGCCGAGAAGAACTATGTGGAGATGGAGAACATCTCAAAGGTGGACCCGGCATTCGAGGGGCAGCTGGTACACGCGATGGGTCTTGCAACAACCCTGGACTCGCTGTCCGACCCTA
>CACXPG010000009.1 GCA_902769525.1 uncultured Bacteroidia bacterium | reverse complement strand
ACGGGCGGCATGGCCGGCACGGGCGGAGGGCTGCCGGTCGACGTCGCGCCGGACGTCTCCCGCCGCTGGGCGCCGCTGCTGCGCGGCCTGTTGCGCGAGAATCCGGAAGAGCGGATCCGCGATCTGTCGCCCTACAAGGTCACATCTGAGAGCAAAAAAGTGCTGACTGTATCAGCCCAAGTCTGCTAGTAGCTGAACTCGTAGTTGTAAGGCATTCTCACGTAGGTCTTTACACCATTGTTCTCTTCAACGTCCTTGAGAATCTGTTCAGCCTGTGAAACGTTCTTCTTTCCGAAGATCTTCTTCAGGAGGGTTCCCTCTCCGCTGCCTGCAAAGCTTTCCATCATCAGTTCCATCTGGGTCTTTACCCTTGGATACTCTACAACATAGTAATCTGAGGCATTTACAAGGTTTGCCGCATACTTGATGGCGTCTTCGATTCCTCCGATTTCATCAACGATGCCAACCTGGACTCCCTGGGTTCCGGTCCATACTCTTCCCTGAGCGATGGAATCCACCTGGGCTATGCTCATATTTCTTCCGTCTGAAACGATGTTCATGAACTTTGTGTAGATCTGCTCGACGAACTTCTGCAAGTAAGCCTGCTCGTCCTCATCCATAGGGCGGCTCATGTCGCCGGCAGTGGCATGCTTGTGGGTTCCTAGATGTACGGCATTGATTTTCAGATGTTCCTTGAGGCCCTTTGCGTAGTTTATAGCCAGAGAAAATACTCCTATAGAGCCTGTAAGCGTTGCCTTGTCAGAGAAGATGCGCTTTGCCTGGGCTGAAATCCAGTATCCGCCGCTGGCGGCGTACTCACCGAAGGAGCAAACGATCGGTTTTTCAGCAGCAAGCTTCTGGAGGGATTCTCTCATCAGCTCGGCAGCCTGTGCGTCTCCGCCAGGAGAATTAACTCTGAACACGACTGCGTCAATTTTGTCGTCCTTGCGGATTCTCTCCACCTCCCGAACGAACTTAGTGGCGGCAATTCCGCTTCCGTTCATCGCAATCTCGCCCTCGGCATAGAGAACTGCAATCTTGGCGTCTCCTCTTTGCTTCGGTACCAGAGTCTTGGCATAATTTGAAAGAGTTATCACGTTCAGGTCTTCTTCCTTTTCAACTCCTACAAGTCCGCAGATTTTCTGTGTGTACTCATCGGTGGTGAGAGTTTCGTCAACCAGGTTGAATTCCTTGGCAGATTCTGCTGTTCCTATCTTGAGATTGTCTATAGCATCGTTGAGAACCTGAGGGTCAATGTTGCGGCTGGTGCAGATGGATTCTGAGAAACTGTCCCAGATTGAATTGAGCATTTCCATATTCTGCTGGCGGTTCTCGGGGCTGATGTCGTTTTTGATGTACTGCTCGGCGGCTGCCTTGAACTTGCCGTGGCGAATGAGCTGGAACTCCACTCCAAGCTTGTCCAGAGCGTCCTTGAAGAACATCATGCTGGCTCCCATTCCCTGGATAGGCATATTGCCTTCGTTATGAATGTAAATCTTGTCCGCCACGCTTGCAATATAGTATCCGCCAAGGGAATAGTTAATTCCATACGATACAATTGGCTTTCCGCAGTCGTGGAACTTCACCAGTGCTTTCCTGAGTTCTTCCAGGTTTGCAATACCACTGTTGACAGCGCCTTTGTCGGTGATCAGGATCATGGAGACTTTGCTGTCTTCGGCAGCTTTCTCGATAGCCCTTATCGCATCGTAGATACCGAGAGAAGCCTGAGGCATACTCAGGAAAGGTATGCCAAGGTCGGCGGACATTCCTTCCTGTGTCCTCTCTCCAATAGCCTCGGAAAGGTCAATTTTCAGGATAGAACCGTTCTTTACAGTAGGAACAGTTTCTGAGGACCCTCCCGCACTCATCAGTGCACCAATGAACATAAAAAAGAGGAACAAGTTGAGAATCAGGGCCACAAGACATCCAAGAAGTGCGGCCAGAAAGGTTTTCCAAAAATTCATATCGGTGAGTTTTTAATTATTTCCGCTAATAAGACGTAAAGGTAGGGGAATTAACTACAAAATCAAAGTATTTGTTATATTTGTATGATAGGAAAAAATCATCCAGGACGATTATGAAAAGAGTATTTCTCCTTCTTGCATTTTTGGGCTTGTCAGTTGCTCTGACAGCTCAGAAACATATAAGAATCAACTATGTGGGATATCTCCCAAAATCGGTGAAAGTGGCTGTGTATTTTGAGGAAAAGAGTGCTGACACTCCTCTTACAGATGCGGAGAAAGCGGCGGTGAAAGTTGCAGCATCCGGCCAGACTGCGTGGAGCAGAAGGCCTAAGGAGGTTTCTATGTCAAATCATAAGGCACAGCTTGGCGGGGGAGAAGAGTTCGTGATTTTCGACGCTGTGACAGACCTTCCTGTTTTCAGCGGAATAGCCACTCCCGCAGACCCTTCCAAGTGGGTGATGAAAGAGGCCTACAGGCTGAATTTCTCAGCTTTCGAGAAACCTGGCGGATATTACATAAGATTCAAGGGAGCTTATTCCCCGGTCTTCAAGATAGGGGCGGACGTGTATGACGGGGCGGCCGACATTCTGCTCTATTACATGAGGCAGCAGCAGTGCGGCTATAACCCGTTCACGGACACTCTCTGCCATCAGCTGGACGGCTACATCGTGGACCATCCTGAGAGGAACGGAGAGAGGATAGATGTTCGCGGAGGCTGGCACGATGCGTCGGATTACCTTCAGTATCAGACCACCAGCGCAACGGCTACTTACCACATGATGTTCGCCTGGAAGTGGATTGAGGACAAGAGCATTTTCGCGGACCGATATCAGGCAGACGGAAAACCGGGAGCCAACGGAGTGCCTGACATTCTTGACCAGGCCCGCTGGGGACTGGACTGGATGGTGAGGATGAACCCGGAAGACAGGGTGATGTTCACCCAGATCGCCGATGACAGGGACCACATAGGATTCAAGCCTCCGCAGTTTGACACTGCTGACTACGGCTGGGGCCCTGGCAACGGACGTCCGGTGTATTTCCTTACCGGCAAGCCTCAGGGAATGGGCAAGTTCGGAAAGAACCGCACAACCGGAGTGTCTTCCGCAGCCGGAAAATTCGCTTCCACCTTTGCGATGGGGAGCGATGTCTTCTCTGCGATAGACCCGCAGTTTGCAAAGCAGATTGCCGCCAAGGCGGTTCCGGCATACGAATACGCCAAGGAGTTCCCTGGCAACACCCAAACCGCCTGCTACATTTCCAGATACTTCTACGAGGAAGATACCTGGGTGGATGACGTGGAACTGGCAGCAGCCACTCTCTATGCAACCACCAAGAATCCTGTATATCAGGAAGAGGCAGACTATTACGGAGAGCAGGAGCCTGTTTCTCCGTGGATGGAGCTCGGAAGGGGAAGGCATTACCAGTTCTATCCGTTCATAAACCTCGGCCACTTCCTTCAGGCAGAAAGCGGAGACGAGGCTCTGAGGCTGAAATACACCGAGTTTATGAAGGAAGGTCTGCAGGACCTCAGAGACAGGGCGGCAGACGAACCTTTCATGCACGGCGTCCCTTACCTGTGGTGCTCAAACAACCTTACAAGCGCCGCAGTCACCCAGGCACAGCTTTACCGCAGACTCACCGGAGACAAGACCTATGAGGAGATGGAGGCTGCTTTGAGAGACTGGCTGTTCGGCTGCAACCCGTGGGGAGTATCTATGATAATCGGCTATCCTAAAGGTGCTTACCTTCCGACTCGTCCACATTCTGCCTTCACTGAGGTACACAGGGAGATAACCGGAGGCCTGATTGACGGCCCGGTTTACAACTTCATATTCGCTTCCAGGGCAGGCGGCGGACTCAGGGAACCGGACGAGACTCCAAACCTGAACAGGGGAATTGCAGTTTACCATAATGATATCGGCGACTATGCCACCAACGAGCCTACCATGGACGGAACGGCCGGCCTGACTTATTACTTCGCGACACTTGAGCAGGAAGGAAACCGCCAGAAGAAGGAATACAGTCCGTCCACTGCTAAGGCGGTCAAGGACCAATATGGTGCCATCCGCCGAATAGATCCGACCAAGAAAGAAATCTATCTGATCTTCTCAGCAGATGATATGTTCAACGGAGGTGAAAAGATACTCAAGCAGCTTAAAAAAGAGAAGATAAAAGGCTCATTCTTCTTTACCGGAAATGCTCTGCGCAAGCCTGAGTTCCAGGATATTATCCAAGAGATTGTAAACGAAGGCCATTATGTGAGCGGCCATTCAGACAAGCATCTTCTGTACGCTCCGTGGGACGGCAACAGAGACTCCATGCTCATAAGCAAAGACAGCATTCTTGCAGACATCCGCCTCAACGCAAAAGAACTGGAAAAGTTCGGAGTTCTCCAGAGCCAGTCAAGGTATCTGCTTCCTCCTTACGAGCACTACAACACGGAGGCTGTGAACATACTCTCCAGAGCCGGCTACATCCCAATCAACTACACTCAGGGAACAGCCACTCCTGCAGACTACACAATTCCTTCAATGAGCTCTTACGTAGAGGCCCAGAAACTGATAGACCGTCTCTATGCATTTGAGGCAAAGAGCAATCTCAACGGCGCTATAATACTCATCCATCCAGGCATAGAAGAATCTCGCCCTGAAAGCGAGAGGCTCTATAACCGCCTGAGAGAAATGATAATGTACCTCAAGAAGAAAGGCTACACATTCAAGACTTTCAAAGACTTATAATATGTTCAAGATAACAGGAAAGAAGCAGCTTACGCCGCTGATCTACTCGCTGGAAGTGGAGGCTTCGAGGATTGCCAAAAGCGCAAAGCCGGGGCAGTTCCTCATCGTCCGTCCAACGGAAAACGGAGAGAGGGTTCCGCTTACCATCTGCGATTATGATGCAGAGAAAGGAACGGTGAGAATTGTGGTGCAGATAGCAGGAGTTTCATCCAACAAAATCTGCAAGATGAACGTTGGAGATTTCCTCTGCGATGTAGCCGGCCCGCTCGGCAAACCGTCTGAGTTCATGGATATTCCGTACGAGGAGCTGAAGAACAGACGCTACCTGTTTGTTGCAGGCGGGGTAGGGGCTGCACCCGTTTATCCTCAGGCGATGTATCTGCACAAGGCAGGAGCCCACGTTGATGTGATCATCGGAGCAAGGAACAAGGACCTTATCATAATGGAAGACGAGATGAAACAGGCCTGCTCAAACCTTTACATCTGCACGGACGACGGTTCAAAGGGCGAGAAGGGAGTCGTGACCTTGCTTATGGAAAGGCTGGGGAACAATTACGATATGTGCGTTGCCATCGGCCCTATGATAATGATGAAGTTTGCAACGCTGACGGCCAAGAAGTTAAACCTTCCGATTACGGTGAGTCTCAATACCTTGATGGTGGACGGAACCGGTATGTGCGGAGCCTGCAGGGTGAGTGTTGCCGGAAAGACGATGTTCGCCTGCGTGGACGGGCCGGAATTCAACGGATACGACGTGGACTTTGACGAGGCTATGCGCCGCCAGACTCTTTACCGCAAGCAGGAGCAGGAGGCCAACGCCGCCGCAGGACTGGAGTTTAAAAGATAGATTATGGCAAACAAGATAGACAGGGTTCCGGTAAGGGAACAAGATCCGAAGGTCCGGGCAACAAACTTTGAAGAAGTATGCTACGGGTACAATGCACAGGAAGCTCAGCTGGAGGCCTCCAGATGCCTGGGCTGCAAGAAGCCTCGCTGCGTTGATGCCTGTCCTGTAGGCATAAAGATTCCGGCATTCATACACCAGGTTCTGGAAGGAGATTTCAGGGCCGCTTTCGGCACAATCTCTGAAGACAGTTCTCTTCCTGCGATCTGCGGAAGGGTTTGTCCTCAGGAAACCCAGTGTGAAGGCAGTTGCATTCTGGGAGTGAAGGGACAGCCGGTTTCAATCGGCAAACTTGAAAGATTTGTCGCCGATTATGCTAGGGAGCAAGGGGAAAAGGCTGAAGATTGCCATAAACAGAGTTCCGGAGCAAAGGTTGCCATTGTGGGCAGCGGACCGGCCGGACTGGCCTGTGCGTCAGACCTTGCGAAACTTGGATATGATGTGACGATATTCGAGAGCCTGCACAAGGCTGGCGGAGTTCTCACATACGGAATTCCTGAGTTCAGGCTTCCAAAGAAAGCCGTTGTAGAGAAGGAAATCCAGAATCTTCTGGATATGGGCATCAAGATAGAGACGGATGTTTTTGTGGGACGCACTGTTACCATAGATGACCTTATGGACAAGGAAGGCTTCAAGGCAGTGTTCGTGGGGACCGGAGCCGGACTTCCTCTTTTCCTCGGCATTCCGGGAGAGAACCTGAACGGGGTTTTCTCGGCTAACGAATATCTTACCAGAAACAATCTTATGCAGGCTTTCAGCAAGGACAGCGACACTCCTATATTCCAGGCAAGGAAAGTCTGTGTTGTAGGTGGCGGAAACGTGGCGATGGATGCCGCAAGAACCGCTCTCAGGCTTGGAAGTGAGGTAACTATAGTTTATCGCAGAAGCGAGAAGGAACTTCCTGCACGTGCAGAAGAGGTTCATCACGCAAAAGAGGAAGGCATCAACTTCCAGCTTCTGACAAATCCTGTGGAGGTCCTCGGCGATGAAAACGGATGGGTTAGGGGAATCCGCTGCATCCGCATGGAACTCGGCGAACCGGACGAGAGCGGACGCAGAAGCCCTGTTCCGGTAGAAGGCTCTGAGTTTGACATAGAGGCTGACGCCTTGATAGTTGCCCTGGGCACCAAGATCAACCGCCTGATCGCCGACACGACTCCTGGTCTTGAGACCGACCGCAAGGGAAGGCTAGTGACCACGGAAACAGCAACCAGCCGCAAGGGCGTCTTCGCAGGCGGAGATGTCGTTACCGGAGCGGCAACCGTTATACTCGCGATGGGCGAGGGCCGAAAGGCCGCCAAAGCCATCCACGAATATCTGAAAGGCTAAAAACTTATATCTTTGCAACCATAAATTTTATCAAGAAATGGCACAAGTGCAGAAACCAAGTATTCCAAAGGGAACAAGGGACTTTTCTCCGGAGCAGATGGCCGGGAGAAACTACATATTCGACACCGTGAGAAGCGTGTTCAAGAAGTTCGGCTACAAGCCGATAGAGACTCCTTCAATGGAGAATCTCTCCACACTCCTGGGCAAGTACGGAGAAGAGGGCGACAAGCTCCTTTTCAAGGTGCTCAACAGCGGTGACGCTTTTTCCAGCATTTCTCCTGAGGAGTTCAACAAGTTCATCATCAGGCAGAACAGCTCAAGAGACGATGTGGAGAAATCTGGTCTGGAGGGCGGTTACCTTTATGATGACGACGAGGCCGGCATCGAGAAAGTTGTCAACAGCAACGCCCTCAGCCTGAGAGTGTGCGAGAAAGGTCTCAGGTATGACCTCACCGTTCCTTTCGCAAGATACGTGGTTCAGCACCGCAATGAAATAACCTTCCCGTTCAAGAGATATCAGATACAGCCTGTATGGAGGGCAGACCGTCCTCAGAAAGGCCGTTACCGCGAGTTCTACCAGTGCGACGTGGACGTAATCGGAAGCAAGAGCCTTCTCAACGAGCTGGAACTTGTGCAGATAGTGGACGAGGTGTTCGGCATCTTCGGAATCAATGTCTGCATCAAGATAAACAATCGCAAGATCCTCAGCGGACTGGCAGAAGTGATGGGTTTCCCTGAAAAACTGGTCGAGATCACTATCGCGATGGACAAGATAGACAAGATCGGCCTAGATGCCGTGAAGGAGGAAATGCTCTCTCAGGGTGTGGACGAGAAGGGCTTCTCCATTCTGGAACCGGTGTTGACTTTCACCGGCTCGACCCAGGAGAAGATCGCCCTCATCAGCGATGTGGTAAAGGACAGCGAAACCGGACGAGCCGGAGTGGAAGAGCTGAAGACACTGTTTGGCCTGATAGACCAGGCCGGAATTCGCCAGAAGGTGGAAATAGACCTTTCACTTGCGCGAGGGCTTAACTACTACACTGGAGCGATCTTCGAGGTAAAGGCTCTTGACTTTGCCATCGGCAGTATCTGCGGCGGCGGAAGATATGACAATCTGACAGGCATTTTCGGACTTCCGGACGTTTCCGGAGTAGGAATCTCATTTGGAGCGGACAGGATCTACGATGTGCTTACCGGCCTTGACAAGTTCCCTAAGGACGCAATCACCGGTACAAAAGTTCTGCTTTCGAATATGGACGCGTCATCCGTTGCATATCTTCTTCCTCTGGCAAAGAAACTCAGAGAAAAAGGCATCAGCTGCGAAGTCTATCCGGACCAGAGCAAGCTCAAGAAGCAGTTTGAGTATGCGGAGAAGAACCACATACCGTATTTTATCATAGCAGGGGAAAGCGAAGTCCAGTCCAAAACAGTGAATGTCAAGAATCTGGAGACAGGCCAGCAGACCACTGTCCCGATCGCTGAGGCAGAGGATTTTCTGGGTTAGACCGAAAAATTTGGATATTGAGATTTTTTGTTTACCTTTGCAGCCCAATACCGCGGGGTAGAGCAGTTGGTAGCTCGTCGGGCTCATAACCCGGAGGTCGGATGGTTCGAGTCCTCCCCCCGCTACTAAATGGCCGGAGAATCAATTGATTCCCCGGTCTTTTTTTGTTTTAATTCGTTTGGGCTTTATTTCATTTTGTTTCATTTAAAATGATCCGGAGTCTTTGGCAAGTAAATTGCAATATACCTTACCACCTGTATACATATATAATATAGCAGGTGAATGATACTGCATAACACTTTGAAATAGTACTAAATTGCATACTATCAACGGTATTGTACTTTTTTAGAACAAAAGAGATGAATTTTTGATCGCTGAGGGGTAAAATGAGTTATATCGCTGAGAATCAATATGGTGTACGTGTTTTATTACAGCGATCCAAAAAATATTTCTTTTTTGTTACATTGTTGTAATATTTTTTTTAGTAGATTTGCGCCGATTACGCCAAAATAAGGTTTGGCAGTGGTGAGAAAGACATTGTTTTAGGAATATTAATAAAGTAAAACATATTTTGAAAAAGCTAGTATTATTTTTAGTGTTGTCCGTATGCGGATTGTCCATGGCCTTCGCTCAGGAGAGGACCACGGATAGTTTCAGCAGGCAGATATACTTCAAGAAGATGTATACTCTGCTGGATACTACCTATAAAGACAATGCCAAGCACATGGCATTCATCGTCAATGAAATAGGTAGAATCCTCGAGGACCCTCAAATGGGCATTTCGAAGATTTCAGTAGTATCTTCGGCATCTCCGGACGGTTATCAGGAGCGTAATGAGAAATACGCTAATGAAAGAGCTGAGAGTATCTCCAACATCATTGTTGGCCGCTATCCACAGACCAAGGACTTGTTTGAAGTAAAGTCTCTGGGTATTGACTGGGATGGTGCCATCAGGGTAGTGGAAGAATCAGATGTAAAGTACAAGGAAGAAGTCCTGAAGATTCTTCGCGAGTATCCTGTACAGCAGCAGAAGAACGGCAAGATGTCTTATCCTAGGATAGACAATCTTCGCAGACTTCGCGGAGGCATCCCTTACAGGTGGCTGACGGAGAATTCTTTCAAGGAACTCAGAAAGACTGTTGTAGTTGTGTATTTCTGGAAAGAGATACCTGCTCCAGAACCTCCAAAGAAGGACACTGTTGTAACTCCTCCTGTAGAGCCTGTAGTTGAACCGGAGCCTGTAGTGGAGCCTGTTATCGAACCTCTGCCACAGCCTGTGATTGCAGTGAAGACCAACTTCCTGTATGACTTCGGCGCAACTCCTAACATCTCAGTCGAGATTCCTCTGGGCAAGAAGTGGAGCGTTGCAGCAGAGTACACATTCCCTTGGTGGGTATGGAAGGATAACTCCAGGGCTTGGCAGATTCTTTACTGGGATCTGAGCGCAAGGCGCTGGCTCGGAAACCGCGACAAGAAGGATGTTCTTTCCGGATGGTTCGTTGGACTTACCGGTGGCGCCGGATACTATGACATCGAGCCACACCGCTCGCTTCCTCACAGAGGATGGCAGGGCTGGTTCTGGACTGGAAGCCTTGAAGGCGGCTACGCTTTCTGGCTCAACGACAGATGGAGCATGGAATTCTCTGTTGCCGCAGGATATCTGGGAACAGACTATTCAAAGTACAAGGGCGTTATGGAAGACGAGCACCTGGTATGGCAGCATGACAGCCATCGTCACTACTTTGGCCCGACAAAGGCAAACGCTTCTATTGTCTACCATATTTACCGCAAGGGCGACAAGAAGAAGAGACAGCAACTAAGAGAACAAAGGAGGCACGAAAATGAGAATAACTAAGTATATACTTTCACTAGTCGTACTGATTGCGGCTATTGGATGCCAGAGGCGTCCTCTGGAGTATTTCTACAGACCAGAGGCCAAGATTATCCTCAAGGTAGACTGGTCTGACTTCCCTGAGAAGCCAACCGGAATGACCGTGTTCCTCTTCAAGGACGGCGAGGCAGGACAGGCTTTCTCTACCTCAGATGTGGACCAGACCGAACTGAACATCTCTGCCGGACGTTACAAGCTGTTCGTAATGAACCAGTCAATGACTGAGTTCGGAGGTATCACCTTCAAGGATATGTCTTCATACGATGATGCAGAGGCCATTATCTCCAAGGTTACTTCCAAGTGGTACGCTATCATGAAGGGAGTGATTGCTTCCCAGGAAGGTGAAGGTGATGAACTTCATGGTGTGGGCGCACAGCCTGAAGACCTGGGTATCGCCATCGCTGATGAATTCACCATCACTGAGGATGAGGTAAAGAACTTCGAGTACGAGTATGCAAAGTGGAGAAAGGGCCACGGCAAGAAGGACGGTGACGGCGAGGCCGCAGATGACGCTCCTGTTGACAAGGACGCTCCTGCACTCAGGACCATTTCCGCAGTTGCACACAACGTGGTTTCAAGACTTCACGTTAAGATTTACTTCCACAACATTCCTACTCTTTATTCAGTAAGAACTTCAATGGAAGGCCTGGCAGACTCATATCTGCTTACCAAGAACACAACTTCTCAGAAGGAGGTTGCACAGCTGATGGAGAAGTGGGACATCCACGTAACCAGCCCGGACGGAGTTGACGGATATGTCGAGACTACTATCCACACATTCGCCCTTCCTAACGGAGAGAAGAGTGTTACTGGAAGAGATCCTCAGAAGAACGTGTTTACCGTACAGGCTCTCCATAAAGACCTGAAGACCATCACCGAAGAAGTTTACACCGTGGGTGACAAGTTCAAGATCAGCTTCCCTGGCAAGATCAGGATGCAGATGGACCTGGAGGTAGGACCTATCAACCTTCCTTACTCTCCTGGTGGAGATGCCGGCGGATTCATTTCCTACGTGGAAGACTGGGACGATGTAATTGATGTTCCGATTCCTATTTAATATTTAGAGGAAACTCATTAAACAGAAAACAAATAACAATTCATTTTATTATTCACTTTTAAAACAAAATTTTTCATGAAAAAATTTTTCTTACTGGCTGCAGCAGCTGTAATGGTTTTTGCAAGCTGCTCCAAGAACGACCAGCCTGAGCAGAGAGAGGCAGCTATCGCTTTCTCTAGCTACACAGGACGTGCTATTTCCAAGGCTGACGCTGGTTCTTTCATCGGCAAGGGTACTACCGAGCTGATCGCTGGAACTAAGTTTGGTGTTTGGGCTTATGCAACTGGCGCTAACCCATTTGACGGAACTAACGTTGACAACGTGTTCATGAACAACGTTGAGGTTACCTATGCTGGTGGTGGTAAAGACGACGAGACCAAGTACACCTACAGCCCACTGAGGTACTGGCCAAACGATGAGGCAAACAACAAGCTCTCATTCTTTGCAGTTTATCCTTTCGGAGCAACTGGCCTTACCGCTCCTGCTAACGGTTGGGGTGATTACACTTTCACCGCTCAGACTAACCCTGCAAACATGGTTGACTTCCTCTTCTCAGAGGTTGCAAAGGACCAGACTTACAGCGCTACCAACAGCGGAAAGAAGGGTGTTGTTAACATGAAGTTCCACCACGCTCTTTCAATGGTTAAGTTCAAGGTTAACACCGACGCTGACTATGCAGCTGATGGTACTGTTATCACTCTGAAGAGCATTAAGGTTGCTGCTGTTAACACAGTTGGTACTTTCAAGCCTGCAGTTGCTACTCCATTTGGAGCATGGTCTGCTCAGGGAACTCCAGCTGAGTTCACTGTATTCAATGGAACTAAGGCTCTGACCACCACCGCAGTTTTCGTTCCTACCGGAACTGAGGCTAATGACGCATTCCTGATGGTTCCTCAGACTCTGTCTGACAATGTAAAGGTTACCGTTGTTTACACTGTTAAGACTGGTTCTGACGCTGAGATCGAGAACACTGCTGAGATCGTTCTCAACACTGCTCTTGACTCTAGCAAGAACCCTATCACTGCTTGGAACATGAACCAGAACACTGTTTACACTTTCACAGTTGGTCTGAAGCCTATTCAGTTCATTGCTGAGGTTGTTGACTGGGACGCTGAGACCGTTTCAGGTATCACTATCCCTGCTGAGTAATTTTTATTACCAGGCAAAATTTAACCCGGACGGGCCTGACCGCCTTTCCGGGTTCCAGAAAAATATAAGATTTAAAAGATATGAGATTAAGAATCAGACAGATGATCAAGCTGATGACAGTAGGCTTCATGGGCCTGGCTGTTCTTTCCTGCAGCAAGGGGGACAACCAGCCTGAATATCAGAAGCCATTAGGATTCAGCGGGTACACGGCACGTCCTGCCTCAAAGGCAAACGCTTCCTTTGTACAGGGCACCGAGCTTCCTAGCGGACAGGCTTTCGGCGTGTATGCTTACAACACTGGAACAAGTGAAACATTTGATCCGGAGAGCATCTCTACTTACGGCAAGTTCATGACAGACGTTGCCGTTACTTACAGCGGCGGCGGAGCTTCAAATCCTCAGAAGTATCCTTACTCTCCGATGCGCTACTGGCCTAACTCCAAAGAGAGCAACCGCCTGGCATTCTTTGCCTATTATCCTCACAACGGAGCAGGACTCACCAAGACCGGTTTTGCAGACTTTACTGTTACTGTTCAGGACACCCCTGCCAGCCAGGTAGACTTCATGCTGGCTGACGTTGTTGACAACCAGATGTACGGCGCTGCCGGAACTGCCCACACCAGCACTGATGTTGTGGACCTGCATTTCTACCACATGCTTACCCAGGTTCGCTTCAAGGGCAAGACCGACGCTCCTTCCGGTGCAACGGTAAAGGTTACAGGCCTTACCATCGAGGGAGTGTTCAACAAGGGAACTCTTGCTCCTGATGTTGCTGCCGCTTCTTCCACATGGACTGTTGACGAGACATCTACAGCAGATTATGAGCTCACTCTGAAGGATATCGCTCTTCCAAGCACTACAGTTGACCCTTCTGCTGAGGCTGCAGCTCTCACCGAGGCAAACCAGACACTGCTTCTGATGCCTCAGACTCTTTCTGACGCCGCTGCACTGAGCATTACCTACAGCATTGTCACCACAACTCCTGCCAGGACCATCACCGAGACTGTTTCAGTCCCTCTGAAGTCCCTTCTGGCAAAGTGGGATAGAAACAACCAGATTGTATACACTCTGAATATAGGTCTTCACCCAATCGAGATCAGCGCAAGCGCAGAAGACTGGGGCGAGGATGAATATATAGTTATCGTTGAGTAAAAAATGAAGGATATGCGTATATATAACTTTTTTGCAGTTTTGCTTCTGAGCGCCGGTCTGCTGGCTTCCTGCTCTAAGAGTTCAGGAATCGAAGAGCCTGTAGTTCCGCAGGAACCGGAAACTCCAACGGCAAAACTCCCTAACATTACATTCGGAAAGCCTGGAACAAAGGCTATGCTGAATGATGCGGATCTTAAGACCAACGGAAGCAAAATACATGTGTATGACCTTCTTTCAGGCTATACAGGAGTGACTTTCGAGGGATGGAACCCTAACACTCCTTATATAGACGAAGAGATCATCTATGACGGAAACGTGGTTTGGAAGTATGCTTCTGAGGGTGTTTATCCTTGGACCGCTACCGGAACCCACAAGTTCTTCGGTTATTTGACTTATGACAAGAAGTCTGACCTTACGAATCCTGTAACTCCGACACTGAGCGGAACAACGATGACTGTTCCAAGCATTACATTCACTCCTGCATCCGCCCAGTTCGACTTCCTCTATTCGGATATGGTTACAAGAGATGCCGCCACAAAGGACTACAGCGTAGTTCCTCTGACTTTCAAGCATCTTTTCACCGCACTGAGCGTAGAGGTGGAGAGCAAGACAGACACCAAGGTAAGGCTTAAGAGCATAACATTTGAGGGCCTCAAGAACAAGAACAACGCTACCATCGCGTTCGCTTCTCCTTCAGAGGTTACCCTCGGCACTTCTTCAGTTGACGGAAGTTTCTTCCCGACAATGAGTTCTTCTATAGAACTGGACGAGGACGAGCTTTATGACCCTCTTACCCAGCAGGAGAATCCTACTGAGAGGTCTTATTTCCTGCTTTGGCCTCAGAGCATAGATGATGTAGCTCCTACAAACCTCGAGACTAACCAGTCCAGGATTGACGCTGGATATACTCATCTTTCATCTGACTCCCTGATAGTTGTAACCTACGACCTTCTGGTTGGAGGAACCTGGGAGTCTCACGCTACAAGGATGAAGCTCCCTAAGATGCCTTGGGAGGCCGGAAAGAAGTATCACTTCACGATCCAGTTCTCAGACAAGCTCATCCAGCTCACCACCAAGGTTCTCCCTTGGGACTACAACGAGTATGACGTTGACTACTCTGAGGGAACTGTTGTGGTTCCTACCGGACTGAGATTCGACGCTTCCACCTGCAGTGTTACGGGTAATGTCGCTACTGTGGTTTCCGGTAAGAATCCTGTTGGAACCTTCACGATCATGGCTCCTGTAGGAGGCACCTGGATGGTAGGTATGACCGGTGACACCGAGTACTTCACGATATCTCCTACCTCCGGAACTATCGACCCTAACGGTTCTGAATCCGGAAGGGTTACCCTCACCGTTACTCCTAACCTCAGTCTTGCAAGACCTGCAGACAAGCAGATCAGGCTGAAGTTCACGGTTACCGCAAGCGGACGAGAGATTGATGCACAGAGTGAAATCAACCGTGACGACTGGATTGTATTACTCCCTAAGAACTAGTAAGATATGAAAAAGTATATATTTCTGTTGGCTATATCAGTCTTTGCACTGGCATCTTGCAGCAAAGATGACAATACTGCAGGCCCGAAGGAAAGGAGCGGCATATCGATGGATGTCGTGTGCGCTACTATGAATCCTGTCACAAAGGCTGGAATATCCGGAGTAAAACCGGGTGAAGACGCTTACGATGAGAATATCATCAAGACGATAGACTACTATTTCTATCCTGAGGGCAAGACAGACGAACCTGCCGTTCTCCACGCCAGAGTTTCTCCAAACGCGCTCAACCAGTATACAGTTAACGTGAGCATCGACGAGGGTATGCTTAACACCATACTCTTCCCGAGGCCAGTTAACACTTGCCAGGTTGCTGTTTTGGTAAACTATCCTGGCGAGCACCCTGCAGCTACCACTGTGGCAGGCCTTGAGGCTCTTTCGCTGGTGCTCCAGCTTACCGATGACGGAAAGGGCAAGGACCAGTCAGAGTTCGTGATGTTCGGAGTTCAGGAGGTTGAGCTTATCAGCCGCAAGGCCACTCTGATTGCTAATCCTGTTGTGGATGTACACAGAGTTGCCTGCAAGATCACCCTGGACGCTTATGTAGTTCCTAGCACAATTGCTCCGGTTCAGCTGATTGATGGTGGCACTACCTATACTCTCAACCAGGAATGGCAGCCAATTCTTGACCAGATGTACATCTATCTTGAGAATGGCGTCAGCAATGGTGTTGTAAACGGAGACCAGGAGGTAACCAAGCCTTACAACTATTTCAAGTATTCACAGAGGCCGTTTACCGGCGAGATGGCTACTCACAAGATCAACGGTGTTGATCAAGAGTTCCACAAGTCCTTCCCGTTCTACACTTATCCTCAGAATTGGGCTACAGCCGATCCTAAGGAACCGTTCCTCAAGCTTATCCTCCCTTGGACAAGAGTTGCAGGTGACGACCACGAGTACAATCCTGACTGGGAAACCAAGCCTCACTCCTGGGGAAGCATCCAGAAGCAGTTCTACTACAGGATACTCCTTCCTCACGATGCAACCGGTTTCGTAAGCAACAACTGGTATCACATCAACCTGGACGTTGCTATCCTCGGTAGTGACATCGACGATGCTTCTGTTGACATTGAAGGCACATACTGGGTAGTTCCTTGGGGCTCTGCAGATCCGGTCGAGGCTGACATCAAGGGTTCAAGATACCTTTCAGTATCTCAGCTCAACCACACGATGTACAATGTTACCAATCTTGAAATCCCATACGTTACCAGCAACAAGTGCACAATCACCAACCTTGTTGTAAGGCAGCAGAGGTTTAAAGCTACATCGGGTTCATCAACAGATCCTTATTACTATACATTCCCTGCTTCACAGACCACCGGTTGGGTAACTCTTGACGATAACAATAACATCGTTATTAACCATGCTCTTAATAATGATATCACGACTGATGATTTTGATTATTCTCCATACGAGTTCACTTTCCGTATAAGGCACGAAGATGCAGAGGGAGCTACTTATTATAGAGATTTGACTGTTATTCAGTATCCTGGTATGTATATCGAGGCCTTGAAGTCAACCGGTGATGCGTTCCTCAAGAGTCAGAGCAATTCAAGTCGAAGGACTGTTTATGATGATGGAGGAACCGAACCTTATGATTATATGGGAGTTTTGTTGAGCAAAGCTGAGGCAATGTCGGCAGGAACGAATGCCAACCCGAATATTTATACTATTCACGTGACGGTTCTTCCTGATAATTATCCTAATTCAATTGGCGACCCAAGAGTTACTACTGGCATTTCAGGTACAACTAGTGGTTCGTTGGTTTATAGGCTTAACAACTTGACGAATTACAAGCCTGCCGCTGATAATACTCAAGACATTATCGCTCCTGTGTTCAAGGTGGCTTCTTCTTACGGACAGACTCTTCCTCTGACTTATGAAGGTGCAGCGAAAAGATGCGCTGCTTATCAGGAGAGCGGATATCCTGCAGGAAGGTGGAGACTTCCTACCCAGGCAGAGATTCAGTATATGATGACACTGTCTGACAAGGGAAAGATTCCGGAACTGTTCTCTCCTTCCGGCACTTCAGGCTACTGGGCTGGTGGAAAATCATTCCTGATGAAGTCAACAGGTGGTCTTGATTTTAAAGATGCTAATGGGGTTACTCCTAATGCTAATTATCAGTATAGAATAGACGGTACAACCTATAGCGTTTATGCTCGTTGCGTATATGATGTTTGGTATTGGGGTGATGGCACTGTAACGCCAACAACTTGGAGTGGTTATATGACCGATTAATTCTTGGATTATGAAAAAGCTTATATATATATTCCTGATTTTGCTCGGCTTCACATCCTGTATGAAAAACGACAGGGTAACCAAGGAGCCTGACGCAACAGACAAGGTAGACATTATTTTTGGCGTAGACCTTCCTGAGACTCATACCAAGGCTATGGCAGACGATCCTCAGGTCCAGAATCTGAGAGTAGCTGTATTCGGAGGATCCGGCTACTTGAAAGAGTATGTACAGGCTACTCCTATAGATTTGGCTACCGAGAATTCTACCAGGTATTACTATAAGGTCAGACTTTCTCTGAGCGACAGTTACCTGAAGGTGCATTTCATTGCCAACGGCCCTCAGACCTTGCCATTCAAATATGAGGATGAGGTGATGTCAGTCCAGACCGTTTCAGGCAACCAGGATGCTTACTGGCAGAAAATCGAGCTTCCTAAAGGTATTACAGCCAAGCAGGATGACGAAGGTGTTTATATCAAGGTTAATGGCGAATATGTGGTTTCTGACGAGACCAAAGCCAAGTTCCAGGATATTCCACTGGTAAGAAACTTTGCCAAGATTGTCGTTCAGAGCGAGACAGACGATTTCCAGCTGCTTTCTTACGCTTTGGTCAACAAGCCAAGTATGGGCAGTATTGCCGCATACAACAAGAAGACCAATGCATTTGTAATGAATTACCAGGATTCTACCATGACTCAGCTGAAGAGCTGGTATCCTGGCAACATTCCTGCCGCTGCAACGATTGACAAGACCATACCGGCTGCTTCTGCTTTCTCCGCAAATCCTGTCTATATGTATGAAAGGCCTATCCCTACCGAGGATGCAACTTTCCTGATTGTATACGGTAAATACAAGGATGGCCTCAACTACTACTACAGGATTGAACTTCAGGATGCGGACGGTTATTATGCAATCTACAGAAACTGGGTTTATACCGTTAAGATCAAGGGCATTCTCAGGGCTGGTTCCGCTACTCCTACAGATGCCGCCAACTCTGCCGGTTCCGGTGACGTTTCAACCGACCAGAAGGCAGAAAACCTGACTGACGTTTCTGATGGTGTAGCCCGTATCTATGTTGAATATACAGAGAAGACCCTTGTGGGTGCGGGAACTGTTACCCTCAAGTTCAAGTTCCTTCCTGATGCTTCTTCTGACCGTTCTGCCAATGATCAGGTAACTGTGACAGTAGGAGATCCAGGTGCTTCAGGCGCTGTAATTGACGGTTCCATAACAGTTGCAACTTCTGATGACGGTCAGGGATGGAGACAGCTCTCCTTCACTTCAACAGCTCCTGGTGATGTTCTCAAGACTCAGACCATCAGGGTTACCGGTACTTATGGTAATCCTCAGGCAAAGCTCTTCAGAAATGTTACCTACAAGCTGATGAGCATCCAGGATATGATTGTAGTCTGCGACCCTCACGATCTTCTCAAGGGCAAGGGAGAGAAGGTGGATGTCCTTATCAAGATTCCAAAGGACCTTCCTCGTTCTATTTTCCCTCTCCAGCTTCAGATTGAGTCAAGCGCAAATAGTATTACTCCAGACAATGATAATCTTCCTGTTACCCCTGGCAGATCCATCATAAATGGAACAACAGCAACTTATCAGTTTGTCAAGACTCTGGACTATGACGATTATCTGGCTCTTCAGGAAGCTTCAACTGATGACTGGGTTACTGTTACAACTCACTTCAAGACTACCAAGGAGTCCAGTGACTGCAGTGTATATGTTGCCAATGAGTATTTCCATACTGCTCACGACAGCTTCATCACATACACAATTAAGGACTTCAGCAACCTGCAGTTTGACAACTACTCACAGTCTGCAGCAGATATGCCTGTAAGATTCTCCTTCAATATGGTTGCAACAGATATTCCTGAGAAGGTTGTCCTCAAGCTCGTTGGCCTGAAACCTGGAGAAGGAAGCGGCCTCGTTCAGATTGCTACCAATACTTATGAGTACTCTACATCCGGTTCTACCGCATCTATTCCTCTGCTTACATCAACAGATGATGGATACTATAGAGTCGATATCAGTGCTGCTCACTATAACGATGCATATCTGGACAACTTGCTTGAATACATCAACCCAAGATTTACTATAACTACAGTTCCATTCGGAGTCGGAAGGACCGTTCCATTTGCATTCAGCTATGTTTATGGTGCAGTTGAACCTGTAACGTTCACATTGTCTAATTTGACCCCGACATCTGGTGACACACGCTTCACTTCTCTTGGAGGCGACAAGTGGCTGTTTACACCAAATAACACAGCACAGGCCCAGACCATCAACTTCGTTACTACCAAGTTCCTGTCAAGTGTTGCTGTAACATCTATGGAAGGCAACCAATATATGCCAGCTGGTCCATTTAATTTGTCACCAGTGACTTCATTGAATGTTCCTGCAAGTGTTCTTGAGTTTGATGAAGACCGATATAACATATCAATTACAGTCTATAACAGCACAGGACAGAGTGTAGGTACTTTCACTGTCAATAGAAATAACACAGGAAGCTGGTTCTTCCCAGATTATGAATATATTAATCCTCAGTTTAATATTGATTTGTCAAGATTTAGTGATAATGAAACCGTATATTTCCAGTATCAAACAACAAGACCTAATAGGACATATAGGTCAAATACCTATACATTAACACAGTTGACAAATGCAACTTCTTCTTCTAGACTTACAATTACAGGTTGGAGACAACAGTAGTTATATCTAAGAAGTCAAAAGACAAGCAATATTTGAAGGGGCCCTGGAGTTTTCCAGGGCTCTTTCTTTTTGTTCTTTTGTGCGTTACGTAAAAACTTTATGGCGGACAGAGTCAATTGTACGTTTGTGCTTGGCGATTGGGAAAATGATGATTAGTTTTGTTGTTAGAAGAGTTTCTTGAATGAAATGGAGAGGACTGTAAAACGTATAGTAGTGTTGGCTGTGGGCTTTGCTTTTTGTGCTTGTGGCGTTTTGTACGGGCAGGTGAAGGCTGTGATGCCTGAGATGAGTGCGGATTCTGCTGCTTTAGTGCAGTCCAGGGCGGACCATTATGTTACACATCATTGGGAAGGAGTGGATCTTGCTGGATTCAAGGCGTTGGATATTGATTCAGAACCGGAGGTCAGAGGAAATGGTTTCAGGCTGGAGAATCACCTGGCGGCGTATTTCTGGGTGTTGAGGCTTGCCTCGGACAGTGTGGCGGAGGTGTCGGTGAAGAACCTGATGGACAGTGTGGCTGAGGTTTGCGGCAAGGGGGAGTATCCTACGGGGTATGACAAGCTTCTCGCTGCTGCGGAAAAGTACTTTTACAGTTTGCAGTCTCCGTATTACAGTGAAAAGAGGCTGATTCCGTTTCTTGAGCACAAGATAGGAAGAGCGGATGTCGCTGAGGCAGAAAAGAGCAGGGAGAAGTATCTGGCGTCAATTATCCGCAGGAACATGGAGGGAACAATGGCGCTGGATGTTGAACTGTACGGTTTTGCTGCGCCAGGGGAATCCGGGAAGAAAAACACTTCTTTGTACAGGGTGCTTGGCGGATGCTCCGAGAGGCAGATGCTTATGGTGGTGTTCTTTTCTTCAGGGTGCCGGGACTGCCACGCCGGGATGACTCGCCTGGAGCATTCTACGGTCGTGAGGAAGATGATGTCAGAAGGGGAGCTGGCGGTACTTGCCGTATGTATAGAGGGCAGGGCTTCCGCTGCCTCGTCGCTGACCAGGAAAGGGTGGATGGTGGCTTCTGACGCTGGGACTGTGGTGCAGAACTCTCTTTACAGTGTGAGAAACACTCCGTCCGTGTATATACTGGAGAGGGGAGGAGAAGTGCTGATAAAGGACGCTTCAGTTTCTTCAGCGATAGATTTCCTGCTTAGACTGCAGTTCTAAGAAGAATTATTGCTATATTTGATAATTGAGACAATATTTTGATTAAAACACTATAGTCAGTATGAAGATCAAGACTATTTTCGCGGCAGCCCTGTTGCTGCTTGTCTGCTTCGCCAATGACGCGAAGGGACAGAGGGCGGCTATCAAGACGAACCTGCTCTATGATGCCACCACAACTTTCAATCTGGGCGTGGAGTTTGCGCTGGGCGACAAATGGACTATGGACCTGTCCGGTAACTTCAACCCATGGCGTCTTCCTGAAGGAAGAAGATGGAAGCATTTCCTTATTCAGCCAGAAATCAGGAGATGGAACTGCGACCGCTTTGCAGGCGGATTCTTTGCTTTCCACGCTTTCACAGGCATGTATGATCTCGGAAACATTGATTTTTTGAAATTCAAGCTTCCTAACGCCGATTTCAACAAGATGAAAGACAGGCGCTATGAGGGCTTTGTGGCTGGTGCAGGTATAGGCTGGGGCTATGACTGGATTCTTTCCCGTCATCTGAATCTCGAGTTTGAAGGAGCTGTGGGATACATCTATACCAAGTATGACAAGTTCCCTTCAGTTTCTAGCCACACTCCTATGCTCAAGGGCAAACAGCGTCATTTTGCCGGACCTACCAAGCTGGCTCTGAGTTTAGTTTATGTATTCTAGTCTTATCGCGATAAAAATGAAGATCATGAGAAAATTTATATTGTTGGCTGCTGCTGCAATGTTCTGTGTTGCAGCATACGCCCAGAATCCTGTAAACCGTACCGGTGACGTTTTCACCAAGGGCGTAAGGACTAGCAATGTACAGCTTTACGAGCAGAACGGAGCCATGAACGTGGCTATGGATCTGGACTATTCCGCCGCTTCCGTTTCCAGGAAGGAATCTCTGGACATAGTTCCTGTGATTACAGACGGAACTCATACTGTTGAACTTCCTGCAATTGGCCTCTACGGCGGTAATCGCTATTACAAGTTCCTCAGAGAAGGAGGAAAGGTTGCCAAGGAAGCCAAGCTCTACAAGACCAAGAATGCTCCTGCTACAGAGCATTACACTGCAAAGGTGCCTTACGAGAGCTGGATGGACAACTGCCAGCTGCTTCTCAAGCAGACCAGCCGCGGATGCTGCAACTCCACTCTCGGTCAGGGAATCGAGACTCTTGCAGCACTCAAGTACGAGTTCAGGTTCTCTCCTGAGTTTTTGTTTGTACAGCCTGTAGCCGAGGCTGTCAAGGCCAGGAGCGAGAAAGGCGAGGCTCATCTCGAGTATGCAGTGGGCAACGGAAATGTTGACCCTAACTTCAAGAACAACTCAGCTGAAATCAAGAAGATTACAGATCTTGTAAACCAGCTCAGCGATAATGTTGCAGAATATAGAGTCAATGAAATTACCCTGAAGGGATATGCTTCTCCGGACGGCGGCTTTGCTACCAACGAGAAACTGGCTAAGGCGCGTACAAATTCGCTGAAGACTCTTGTGCAGGAGGCTCTGAATGATGACAAGATCTCTGTCAAGACAGACTTCGAGGCTGAAGACTGGGCCGGCGTTGCCGCATTCGTGGAGAAATCTTCTTTGGCCAAGAAAGACGAGATTCTGGATATAGTTCGCGGAACCCTTGCTCCAGACCAGAAGGAGAGGAAACTGAAGGCTTCTTATCCTGCCCAGTGGAAGACTCTCAAGGACGAGTGCTTCCCGGCTTTGAGAAGGGCTACCTACAATGTAGGCTATGAGGTTGTTCCTTACGTGGATGTAGACCAGATAAAGAACAAGATTGAGACTAATCCTAAGGATCTCAGCCTGAACGAATTCTTTATGGCTGCAAACTCTTGCCAGACCGGAAGTCCAGAGTTCATCCAGATTATGGAGAAGGCCCTGCAGCAGTATCCTTCCAACGAGATTGCAAAGGTTAACGCAGCAAACGCTGCAATGAGCGCAGGCAACCTTGCAAGAGCTGAAGAGCTCCTGTCAACTGTATCAGACGGCGGTTCAAGCAACCAGGCTCCTTTGTTCACTTACGCCAAGGCTCTATATGAGGCTATGAGCGGAAACTTTGCAAAGGCGGCTCAGATGTTCACTTCCATCAAGGATAAGGTTCCTCAGGCTAAAGCGGCTCTTGAGCAGCTCGCGAAGGCAAGGTACTAGTCCTGCCCATTAAATAGCTGTCAGTCAGCCAAAAGATTAATCATACCCCCGTGCCTGTAGCGGGGGTATGTTTATGTCCGCAGTTTTTCTTAAATTGGCACTTGAATTATGAGCAACCGGGGAAGGGCATTCTGGAGAATGGCGGGGCGTAGAGCCTGGATTTGCGCAGTCTTGCTGGCTGTGCTGGCGGGAGCGTTGTATTTGAGTGTCAAGGAATATGGCCTTAGTGCACGGTTCGCAGTGTCTCCCGATGGGCCTGCGGCCGATTCTGTGGCCCGTGTCATTTCTCACAGGCTCAAGTCAGGATACCTTGCAAAAGGTGGTGCCCTAAGTGCGATGAGAGGCAGTTTTTCTTCACTTCTGGCCAAAAGCATCGCCGAGCCGGAAGGCAGGGTAAACAAAGTCCTGAATTCTTTCAGCCCAGACTCCAGCCTGCTGGCGATGAAAAAGTTATGCGTCAGAGCCAGCGGGAATGAAATTAGACTGGGCTATTTTTCATACGATTCTTTATCCACGCAAAAAACCTTCAGCTTTTACAGAGACCGGTGCCTGGAGATGGTGCCTGGCGGATTTTCCCTCAGTGACGGGAAATCACGGACTTTTCTTCATCCGCTTCCATGGAGGACAGGTCTTCTTGCGGCGGCCGTCTTTTTTGTGATATGGCTTGTGAGTTGTCTTTTTGCATGGCTAAGGTGCAGGAAGGATTACTCCAGGCCAGGCTTCAGGAGCATGAAGCAGGCAAAGAAGGCCATAGGGGAAAGTCTCCTTTTGGGAGGAGTTGAGCAAGTGTCTCCGTTCCGCGAGAAATACGGCAATTCTCTCAGGTGGATGTCCCAGGCCGACGATATAGCCAAGAAGATCATAGAAGAGGTGGGGAAGGATTCCAGCGCAATGGTAAACATCTTGGGAATCAGGGAGTCCGACATTTATTTCTTCAGGCGGTGCGGCTTGCTTTCTGCTATTGTGAAGTCGCGGAGGGTTAATCTTGTGGAATGCGGCCAGGATATGGAGGTTTCTTCCACTGCATATCTTTATCCGGATATTTCCCGCCTGAAAGAGGACAATTCGGGGAATATGCTTTTGATGGTACACCCTCCTCTTTCCGAAAGCAAGGTTCCCCGTCCGTATCTGGAGAACGCATCGCTGAATATACTTCTCAGCGATTGTCTGGAAAAGTGGCCAGAATCCAGCAATGCTCTTGCTGCAGATATACCTAACTGCAGGGTAGTGTTTCTGGGAATGCCATGCGGCAGCGTGGGTATCGTGGATGAGGAAAAAAGAAAGCAGAGCCTGAAAGCCCAGAGAGCAGGGGTGTATCTTCCTGCCGGACGGCATTTCAGGTTCATAGTGCTTTTGTCTGACAGTTATACCGATAATCTTGTGGAGAAGACCTGCAAGAATCTGTATTATTCATCTACCGGAGAGGATGTCCAGCAGGCTGAAAGCCTGATGGAGGTCTCCACGGCGCTTCTGGACTATGTAGTAAGGCCGTTCCGCACGACATCTTCCAGGATTTTGTCAAATCTGGAGTTTTCAGCCTCTGACGCGGACGCTGTGGTGATGCTCAAGGCCGGGTGTACGGTTAGCAAAGGTTTTCTGAACGATATAGCCTGCGCTCTGGATGCCGGTGTGGAAAGCGTGCAGTGCCGGCTTAGGGGAAAATGGCCGAAAGGGGCTTTCACGGGCTTTGCGGTTACCTGGCACAGCCTGGAAAAACTGAAATCTCTTGAAGAAGGGGAGCGCAGAAAATTTTTCATGGACTATCTGGCAGATACTTCCGTTTTCTTTTCGTAAATTCGCCTTGTTATGGACAACAATTACAATACTACAAGGGCAAAGCTTCTGATGCCCGAATATGGCAGGCATGTGCAAGATATGATAGAGTATGTGGTGAACATTCCTGACCGCCAGAAGCGCAACGAGCAGATTCAGGCCGTGGTTTCCGTTATGGGAACCCTGAATCCCCAGCTCAGAGACGTGGTGGATTTCCGCCACAAGCTGTGGGACCATGTGCAGATAATCTCTGATTTCAAGATAGACATAGACTCGCCTTATCCGCTGCCTTCTAGAGAGAGCGTGCAGACGAAGCCGGATCCTATACCTCTGAAAAAAGACAAGATACGTGCATCTTGCTATGGCAGGAACATCCAGAACATGATAGACCTGATCGCAGACCGTGAAGATGACGACGTGAAAAAGCACATGATCAGGGTGATTGCCATCTACATGAAGCAGCAGTATCTTATCTGGAACAAGGATTCCGTTTCTGAGGAGACTATTTTCGAGGACATAAAGGCACTTTCCGGCGGAAGACTGACTGTTCCTGCAGATGTGCATATCGGTTCCGGAATGGCCGATGCCTCCACCCGCAAGCCTCATATCCCGGGCAATCCGCAGCAGCCTCGTCCACAGCATAATAACAACAAGAAGCAACAGAAAAAGAAGTGGAAGAAGAACTAAGATGGCAAAGAGCAAGAAAAAACAAAAGGAAGACGACAAGATCATAGCTGAACGCGAGATGGCCGCCCCGCAGAGAAAGGACGGCATATATCTGATTTGCGGACTGGTAGCGCTTGCGATATCAATCTACACGTTCATAGCTCTCATATCGTATCTGTTCACCTGGGCTCAGGACCAGAGCTCAATAATGGGAACGGACATATTCAGTTCTCTGTCTACAGTTGAGAACGGAGGCGGAAAGATTGGCGCTAAATGGGCCAACCTGCTTATATCCAAATGGTTCGGACTAGGAGCCTTCATCATTCCGTTCTTTTTTGGCGGAGTGGCCCTGTTCTGCCTGAAGATAAAGAAAGTGAGGCTTCTGAGGCTTTTCTTCATCACCGTGTTCGGTTGCATCCTGCTTTCTGTGCTTTTCTCTTTCATCTTCTCTTTCACGAAGGTGGACAGGCTGTTCGGCACCAGCGCAGGCGGATCTTACGGCTATTACGTGAACAACTACCTGAAGACAATGATAGGTTCTCCGGGAACAGCCGCTATTTTGATTATCGCGACAATCGGCTGGCTCATAGTTATAAACAAGAGCCTTATCCATAAACTGAGCAGCGGTTTCGAGACGCTGGGCGGCAAGATAAGCGGAGAGGGTGAACCGGAAGAAGGCGGAGACCTCGAAGGTGAAGACGGTCAGGGCGAGGACACCGGTGATGATGATACCGCACCTGAAAACGGAGAGGAAGAAGGTGGCGAGGACTTCCCTTCTGGGGAAGGAGAAGATGACCGGCAGTCTTATGACGCCGAGACCCAGAGGATTCTGGAACAGAGGCGGAAGGATATGGAAATCAAGGTTGTGACCGATAATCAGCCGCAGCAGCCATCACAGCCGGAGCGGCCGTCACAACCGGAAGAGAACATTCCGGAAAGCGATGTTGAACTGGTCGTCAAGGAGAATGAAGGGGCCGAAGGCAACGCTCTTCTTGGACAGTACACAGAGGAAGAGCTGCAAAAGACATTTGACCCTCGTCTCGAGCTTCCGTACTATGAAGCTCCTACGCTCGATCTTCTGGATTCCTACAGAGACAAGTGGTATGAGGTGTCAAGAGACGAGATGGAGCGCAACAAGAACAAGATTGTAGCCACCCTGGCAAACTACAAGATAGGGGTTTCAAAAGTTTCTGCGGTCAAGGGCCCTACGGTAACTCTATACGAAGTGGTTCCGGCTCCAGGAATCAGGGTTTCCCAGATCAAGCGTCTGGAGGAAGACATTCAGCTGTCACTTGCCGCAAAGGGCGTGAGAGTGGTTACGCTTCCTGGAACAAATGCCGTGGGAATTGAGGTTGCCAACGAAAAGCCGAGCGTGGTTTCAATGCTCTCCTGCCTGGAATATCTCCAGACAAAGATGAAGGAAGAGGGCAGCAAGGAAAGCGGCTACGCCCTTCCGGTTGCAATCGGAAAGACCATCTCCGGAGAAGTGTTCACGTTCGACCTGGCAAAGACGCCGCACCTTCTGGTGGCCGGAGCTACCGGACAGGGCAAGTCCGTGGGCCTGAACGCTTTGATGTCGTCTCTGCTGTATACCAAGCATCCGTCTGAAGTGAAGTTCGTGCTGGTAGACCCTAAGAGAGTCGAGCTTTCTCTGTACTCCCGTCTGGACAAGCATTTTCTGGCTTGTCTGCCTGATACCGAGGACAAGGAAACACCAGTTATCACCGATACGCAGAAGGTTGTCGCCACGCTCAAGTCGCTGTGCGTCGAGATGGACGAGAGGTACAAGCTTCTGGAAGCGGCCAGAGTACGCAACATCAAGGAATACAACGAGAAGTTCCTCGAGAGGAAGCTCAACCCGGGCAAGGGGCACAGGTTCCTTCCTTACATTGTTCTGGTCATCGATGAGTATGCAGACCTTATAATCACGGCAGGAAAGGATGTGGAGATACCGATTACCCGTCTGGCCCAGCTGGCCCGAGCTATCGGAATCCATCTGGTGATAGCAACCCAGAGGCCTACCGCTTCTGTGATTACCGGTAACATCAAGGCAAACTTCCCTGCAAGAATTGCATTCTATGTCAGGTCAAGCATAGATTCCCGTACGATTCTGGACGAGAGCGGCGCTAACCAGCTCATAGGCAGGGGAGATATGCTCTACGCCACCGGCAGCGACATCACCAGAGTCCAGTGCGCCCTGATAGAAACAAAGGAGATAGACAGGGTTGTAGAGTTCATTTCCAAGCAGGCCGGTTATTCTACGGCACTGTATTTGCCTGAACCTCCTGATGAAGAGGAGAGCTCTGCCGACGTGGGCTACAAGTCTGTTCCGATAGGAGAGACCGATCTTAGCCGCAGAGACGATTACTTTGACGACGCGGCTCGTCTGATAGTATCTGCCGGAAGCGGCTCCGCATCGTTCCTCCAGAGGAAGATGGATGTGGGCTACAACAGAGCCTCCAAGCTGATCGACCAGCTGGAAAAGGCCGGAATTGTGGGCCCTGCAGACGGAGCCAAGCCACGCCAGAGCCTGATTCCTGACCTTCTTAGCCTGGACGAAAAGCTGGAAGAAATCAGGAATCAATTCGGACGGTGATGAAAAGATATCTTACACTAATTCTGATGGCGGCAGTCCTGTTGCAGACTGCTGCTGTTTCTGCACAAACTTCCAAGGACTCTCTTGCAGGGATGGAAATCTTCCGTGCAGCGTCGGATTATGTCTTTTCCGGCAGGAGGCTGTCTGTGGTTCTGACCAACATAGACAAAAAGGGGAACCCGTACTACAACACAGGTTTCTTTGTGGCTGTTCCCGACAGGGGATATATGGAGATTGACGGAGTGAGCCAGTTCCAGTTCTCGCCAACGGTGGTTTCATCTTACAGCTACGAGACCAACGAGTATGTGATCCAGAAGAGAAAGTCATCTTCTGAATCCATTTCGGACAATCCTTTCTCGATACTGTCCAAGAGCGACAAGGGCATAGCTGTCTCTGAACCTAAAGCCGGAGATGTAAGGGGCCAGTCCTGTACAAAAATCTCTGTAACGCCAAAGGGGAAAGCCTATTACGCCAGGGCTGACATTTATGTTGACACAAAGGCTGAAAGCCTGAAAGTGCTCAGGATAACTGTCGTGATTAAAAAGAACCAGGCTTTTGTGGTGGATATTGTCAAGGCGGGGCCGAGCGAGCCTGACAAAGTGGGCGAGTACCGGCTTCTGGTTTCGGACCATCCGGGAGCCCAGACGATAGATCTCCGCGACTAGCGTGTCTTGGAGGATTCGAAAACGTCTATCACTGAAGGATATGTATTTGCCAGACGGTAGTCCAGGTCTTCCGGGGTTACCCATTCGCATTTTTCTATTCCCTCTTCCGTCTGAGGCTTGACAGGGGCGTTCTTCGGGGCAAACATCCGGTACCAGTGGGTGCTTTTGACAATCAGGTTGCCATCGAGACGGTAGGAATGCCAGGTAACGGTGAGAAGTTCTCCCAGACTGGCCTGGACACCGCTCTCTTCCTGGACTTCCCTTAGCGCGGTTACGGTAATGTCTTCTCCTTCTTCCTGCTTGCCTTTTGGGAGGTCCCACACGCCGTTACGGTAAATCATCAGCTGGTTTCCGGCCTCGTCCTGAACAAGGCCTCCGGCAGCCCTTATGACCTTGACGCCGGAGAGAACTTTACTGACAAGTTCCTCCTGGCTCATTCCGTCAGGAGCCACGAGCATCAGGTGGCGGAAATAGATGGAAGATTCCATCATATAGGGAATCTGGGCGAAGTTGCAGTCAGTGGCAGGATGCATCAGAAGCCTGTCATCGGCGATGACAGGAAGCTCGTCCGCCCTGCATATTGATAGTTTTCTGTGTTTGAAGTATATGTCAAGCATAGCCAATAGCCTGGAAATATCCTAAATTTGGCTGTAAAATTAAGAAGATATAACTGATCTTCAAATTTTTTGTATATTTGAAAGTTTTGATAAGTTGCTGAAACATTGTTGTTACGTATTTACCGGAGTTTGTGTTGAGGCGGCTTGATTATTTTGAGAGTTTAAGAACAGTGGAGTTTATGGAAAACATTGAAAAAACTGTAGCGCAGCATTTGCTTAACGCCAAGGCTGTGACATTGTCGGCTGAGAATCCTTTTACCTGGGCCTCTGGCTGGAAATCCCCGATTTATTGCGACAACCGCAAACTGCTTACATATCCTCAGGAAAGAAAATTTATCACCGATGCTCTGGTCCAGGTGATCAGCGAGTCTTTCAAAGACGTTGACATGATTGCCGGAGTCGCTACAGGCGCAATCGCCTGGGGCGTAATGGTGGCTGAGGCTTTAGGCAAGCCTTTCGTGTATGTAAGGCCAAAACCGAAAGACCACGGCACCCAGTCTCAGGTAGAGGGCGCGATAGAGCCTAACCAGCGTATAGTGGTTGTGGAGGATCTGGTTTCTACAGGAGCCAGTAGCCTTTCTTCCTGCGACGCGCTTCGCAAGGCCGGCGGCATTGTCCTGGGTATGGTTGCCATCTTCTCTTACAACTTCCCGCTTTCAAGGAGGGAGTTCGAGTACAAGGATATAGAGCTTCATACGCTCTGCCAGTATGATTCCCTTCTGGAAGAGGCTGTGAAGGAGAACTATATCGACGAGCAGCATATTGAGGTGCTCAGGGAGTGGAGAATCAACCCTTCCATCTGGACAGGAGTGTCAAAGCCTGAAGAGAACCATTAGAAACCACATTTTCCAGTCATACACTTATGTTAGAGACTTTCCATAGCAAGGATGTGGAGCTGAACTCTCCTTCCTGGGCTGTATTCGCTTCTTTTTCAGACCTGACCCTGATGAAAGACAGGCTTCCTGAAGAGTATCGCGACAAAGTGACACTCACCCCAGACACGGTTGAAGGAGATTACCAGGGCATGCATCTTGGAATGAAGGTGGCCGAGAGGATACCTACATCCCGTATCGTGATGAAGCCTATGGAGGGATTCCCGATGGATTTCACCCTTCTGTTTGACATAGAGAACACATCTGCCACCACAAGCAAGCTGAAAGTCAGCATAGAGGCTCAGATGAACTTTCTGATGAAAGCGATGCTCGGACGCAAGATCCAGAGTGTGCTGGACCAGATTACTGACCAGATTGCCTCAAGAGGGGGTATTTAGTCTATGGAATGCCGCGTTCCGAAAGATTTTGAGCTGCTGCTGCATGATTCCTTGCCGGATTATGCAGCAGATGCTCTTTTTGGCTCGTTCGGTTCTTCTGCGGCTGTTTCCGTAAGGCTTAATCCGCTGAAACCTGTATCCGGTCTTCAGGTGCTGGAAGGGGAGAAAGATCCCGTGCCGTGGTGCACCGGCGCTTTTTTCCTGGGCGAAAGAAAGCAGTTCACCCTCGACCCGGCATTCCACGCCGGAGCCTATTATGTCCAGGATTCATCCAGTATGTTTCCTTATCTGCTGAAGGACCTGATTTCAGAAGCTGCCAAAGACGGGGCTGTCCTGGACCTGTGCGCTTCTCCCGGTGGAAAATCCACGCATCTGATCTCCCTGCTAAAAGACCTGACTCCATTGACGGTTGTCAACGAGACCGTAGGGAAGAGGGTTCCGCCCCTGTGCGACAACATAGCAAAATGGGGGGCTTTAAATGTCATTGTCACAAACACCTCTGCGTCAGCTCTTGGCAGGATGGACGGCTTTTTCAGCGTTATACTGGCGGATGTGCCGTGCTCGGGAGAGGGCATGTTCCGCAAAAGCGAAGATGCGCTGTCGCTCTGGAGCATCGGAGCAGTGAAAGACTGCGCCGCCCTTCAGCGTTCTATAATCGGTGACATCTGGCCGTCGCTAAGAGAAGGCGGATTGCTGATTTATTCGACCTGCACATATAATCACTTTGAAAACCAGGACAATGTGAAGTATATCGCCGAGCATCTTGGAGCGGATTTCGTCCCGGTGGACGAGATGGCGCTTTCTTCTGTGAAAGGTCTGGTGAAGCTTCCTTGGGGATATCAGTTTGTGCCTGGACTCGTTCCCGGAGAAGGCCAGTTCTTTGCCGTCCTCAGGAAGAATTCCGGCAGCGGCAGAAAGGCTATGCGTCAGGCAAAGGGACGCAAGGCAAGGTTCGTGGCAGCCGGAGAAAGCGGCCTTGTGCTTGACAGGGTGAGCGGCCAGGTCTATATGTTGCCGGATGACAGTTCTTTTGACTTCGGGCTTGCCGTTGAGTTTGCAAACCAGATGTCTGAAATCAATCCTTCCTGCATCAGGACCCTTGGATGCAGGGTGGGGGAAATCAAGGCGGGAAAGATTGTCCCCGATGCAGACCTTGCGCTCTCTAATGCCCTTGCCGGGGCTGAAAACGGCCATTTTTGCGTCGATTCCGGCGTGTGCGGAAAAGAGGCTGCCTTAGAGTTTTCAAGCGCTGAAATAGACCTGGAAACGGCTCTGAAGTTCCTTTCCAGGGAAAACATAACCCCCCAGCCGTCTTGGCCGAGGGGCTACATTCTTTTAAAGTACCGCTCTTTGGGACTAGGCTTTGTAAACAACCTGGGTAACCGGTGCAACAGCCTTCATCCCCTTATGCGCCGTATCCTTACCAAGCCGCGATAGCGGCCGGCCTATTGGCCGCATACCCCTTGAGGGGTGCTCACTGAGTGAGCGGGGTGAAAAGACTGATGTTCTGAGGAACTCAGAACATATAGTCCCAGGCAGGGAGCATCTCAGGCTTCTGGTCGAGAGACTTGATGGCCTTCTTGTCCAGATACTTGCGGTTAATCACGATACGGAACATGTACTCGTCGAACCACTTGTCGGTGAAGATGAGGTATCCGCCCTTTCCGGCCTGAGGTCCCCAGCTGTTCTCGAACTTCCACTTCAGAGGCTTGTCGTTGTCGTCGGTATCCACTGCCACGATCAGCATCGCGTGTGAAGATCCGCTCTGGCGGGTGAGGATTCTGGCCTTCTTGTCCATATTGAGGTCGATGCCCAGAAGCTGGCCGTAGTCATACATACCAGGATCCATATAGCCGACGCCGCCGCTGGTGTTGCTCTGCTTTCCAACATCGCAGGATGCGTACATAGGCTCGCCTGCCTTGATGGATGCTACAGCAGCTTTCTTGATGTCCTCGTTAGGGAGGTTGAGGTAGGTCCAGTTGATTCCCTCGATGGTGTTGCGGTAGTTGTCAATCTCGTAGATCTTGTAATACTCTCTGGTAGGGTCGTTCATTATCATCACATAGTCCTTCGCGTTGTAGTCTGCAGGAACTATGCTCTTGTAGAACTCCTGAGGAGTGGTCTTTACGGTCTGGATCTTGCCGCTGTTGTCGCGGAATTTCCAGGTGAACTCGGTAGGAGGTTCTCCCAGGCAGATTGCCAGTACGCGGTATACGTCCTTGAGGGTTTCCATCTTCACCTTCTCGGCTTTGGTGTGAGGATTGCCCTCAAGGCCGCTCATCATTGTGGTCTTGGCCTTTTCGTAAACCTGGCGGATATCGTATCCTCCCTTGCGGAGCCTCTCGTTCACGATTCCCAGGAACTGGCCGGTGGAGTTGCTCTGCTCGGTCTCAGGCATGATGTCTGCAGGCACAACACCGTATTTTTCGCCGATGTTGAAGAACAGGTTCCAGACGCCGCCGTCACCTACAGGGGACTGGAAGAGGTTGTCCACAGCCCTGTCGCCGAAAGGCTTGTCGGATGTGGCGATCACGTTCTCGAGGAAGAGGTTGGCCTTTTCTAGTATATCCCAGAAATAGCTGTAGTTATGGGAGAAATCAAAGTTCTTGATGTTGTATTTCTTCATCACGATAGGCCTGAGCTGGTTCATTGAGGTGAACATCCAGCATCTGCCGCTGCTCTTCTGGTCCGTGATGCCGCTCACTTCTACATTGTACTTGAAGAAATCGTCTGTACCAACCACTGAAGAAGGGTTGTAGGACAAAGCCTTGATACCCTTGTTGGTGGAGAGGATGTTGTGGATGCTCTTGGCAAAGGCATCGTTGTTGAAGCTTGCCTTGAGTTCTGCGAGTTCGTTCTGTCCGAGGGTCTGGGCCATAAGGCTGCCGCCGGCTACCATCGCGATGATTAAAAACAGGGTCTTTTTCATATTTGTTTGTTCTGATTATCCGCAGTGGAAATATTTCTTTACCATGTGGAGCATTTCCTGAGGCTTGTTCTCGATTTCCTTCCTCAGCGATCCGTCTCTGTAGGATGAAAGCTGAGAGATGATTCCGTCAATCATATTGGCGGAGAACACACCTTCTCTTTCGTAGTATTCTCTCTGGTTCTTGAGGCACTGGGCGCTGGCCTGGCAGCTGTCCGGAAGCTGCTCGAGCTTTGCCAGCTTGTCTGCATTCTTGGCGTCGTGGATGTTGACGTTTACGTACTTGTCTTCTGCAACCTGCAGGGCGTCAGGCATCTCGATGCCGATACGGCAGGCTACGCAGAGAGCTGCTATGAGCTGGTAAACGTCTGCGCTTCCGTCCGGAGAACGCATCTCCACGGTCTGCTTCTGGGTGGTGTCTATTCCGGAAGGCTTCTCAAGAGGGTTGGCAACGCTGCACATGTCTCCGCCGGCGGTCCATCCCAGTGGAACCCTTACCAGCACGCTGCGGTTGCGGTCTCCCCAGCATACGTTTGTAGGAGCTTCCTGGTGAGGAACCAGACGGAAATAAGATGTAGGAACCTTGTTTCCGAAGGCGGTGATGGAAGGAGCCAGCACCATCATTCCGGCGATGGCCTTGCGGGCGGTCTCGGAGAGAGATCCGTTTTCTATCATCTGGCTCTTGCCGTCCTTTGTGATCTTCATGTGGATATGCAGTCCGCTTCCGGCCTTGCCTGAAGTGATCTTAGGGGCGAAGGTAACGTCAAATCCCTGCTGGTATCCAAGGTTACGGATGATCCACTTTGCCAGAGTCAGCTGGTCTGCAGCGTCTTCCGCGTCTGTAGGCAGGAACTCTATCTCGTTCTGCTCGTATATTTTTCCGCCCAGGGTGAAGTTTCCGACCTCGGAGTGGCCGTATTTTATCTGTCCGCCGGCCTGCGCAATGTAGTGCATGCACTGGGTGCGGAACTGGTTGAACTTTGCAAACGGGCCGCTCTCGTGATAGCCTCTCTGGTCTGTTGCAGGGAAGAGGTCGTCATCCTCGGCGATCACATAGTATTCAAGCTCTCCCATTGCCTGGAACTCGCATCCGGTCTTCTCCTTGAAGATCTTGCAGGCCTTTCTGAGTGTGTGCTCAGGGGCGCTTTCCAGAGGCTGGCCGTCCTTGTTGAAGAAGGAGCAGAGCATAGTTACGGTAGGTATCTCGGCAAACGGGTCCAGGAAAGCGGTGCGGAACCTTGGCAGTACATAAAGGTCCGAGCTGGAAGCCTCGATGAACTTGAAAAGAGAACTTCCGTCAACTCTTTCTCCGCAGGAGAGTATGGTGTTGAGATAATCCTCGTCGCTGATTACAAAATTCAGGGTCTTGAGTCTTCCGTCACCAGCAGGGTACATAAAGTTCACCATCTGGATGCCGTTGGCCTTGATGTATGAGATGATGTCTTCCTTGGTGAATTCGGAAGGCTTCTTTTGCAGGAACGCCACGATGGCGTTCGGGTTCATGCTTATTACGTTATTCATAAAACTATCGTTGAAATTTAAAAATCAAATTAAATTTGCGTATAAAGTTTTCAAAGATAAGTTTTTATTCCCGATTTCCCAAATAAAAAAGCCTCCGCTGGGAGGCTTTCTTAATCTTGCAACGCTTTGGCTAAGCGCCGAAGTTGTCGTACATGATGTTGTCCGGCTGTACGCCGAGATTATCCAGCATGTTGACTGCCGCGTTGGTCATCATAGGAGGACCGCAGAGGTAGTATTCGATATCCTCAGGAGCCGGATGGTTCTTCAGGTAGTTGTCGAACAGAACCTGGTGGATGAAGCCGGTAGGGCCAGTCCAGTTGTCCTCAGGGAGGGCGTCAGACAGTGCTACATTGTAGGAGAAGTTCGGGTTCTCCCTGGCGATTTCCGCAAAGTCCTCGTCGTAGAACATTTCTCTGCGTGAACGCGCGCCGTACCAGAAGCTGACCTTCCTCTTTGTGTGCAATGTCTTGAACAGGTGGAAGATGTGGCTTCTCATAGGAGCCATTCCGGCACCTCCGCCGATGAATACGATCTCGTTGTCGGTATCCTTGATGAAGAACTCGCCGTAAGGGCCGCTGATGGTGATCTTGTCTCCAGGTTTGAGAGAGTAGATGTAAGAAGAGCAGATACCAGGATTTACCGGAACCCACTGCTTCTTTGCCCTGTCGAACGGAGGAGTTGCGATACGCACGTTCAGCATGATGATGTTGCCCTCTGCTGGGTGGTTGGCCATTGAGTAGGCTCTGAAGGTTGGAGTAGGGTTGACCATCTTCAGGCCGAAGATTCCCATCTTCTCCCAGTCTCCGCGATATTCAGGCTCTACCTCAATGTTCTTGTAGTCCACCTCGCAGGCAGGAACGTCTATCTGGATGTATCCGCCGCTGCGGAAGTTTACGTTCTCGCCCTCAGGCAGCTTCACCACGAATTCCTTGATGAAGGTAGCCACGTTGTGGTTGCTTACCACGGTGCACTCCCACTTCTTGACTCCGAGAACTTCCGGAGGAAGGAGGATGCCCAGGTTTTCCTTAACCTTGACCTGGCAGCCGAGTCTCCAGTTGGAGAGCTGCTCCTTGCGTGAGAAGAATCCGACCTCGGTAGGCAGGATGGTTCCGCCGCCGCTTACAACCTGGCACTTGCACATTCCGCAGTTTCCCTTTCCACCGCAAGCGGAAGGAAGGAAAATCTTGTTGTCTGCAAGGGTTGAAAGCAGGGTTCCGCCGGTAGCGACTTCAAGCTGCTTCTCGCCGTTGTTGATGTCTATGGTGACATTTCCTGATGGCAGGAGCTTGGCCTTTGCAAAAAGCAGAAGGGCAACAAGCAGAAGGGTGATGATCAGGAATACGATAATGGAAACTAAAATTACTGTACTCATATCCAATCCTCCTAGATGTTAATGCCCATAAAGCCCATGAAGGCGATAGCCATAAGGCCGGCGATTATGAATGTGATGCCAAGGCCCTGAAGAGGTTTCGGCACCTTTGAATATGCTATCTTCTCTCTGATTGCCGCAATCGACACGATGGCAAGGAACCAGCCCACGCCGCTTCCCAGTCCGTAGCAGGTTGCGATTCCCAGGCTAGGGAAAGCCCTCTGCTGCATGAACAGGGATGCGCCCAGGATGGCGCAGTTCACTGCAATCAGCGGAAGGAAGATTCCCAGGGAGGAATACAGAGAAGGAGAATACTTCTCGACTACCATCTCCACCAGCTGGACGAACGAAGCGATAACGGCGATGAAGATAATGAAGCTCAAGAAGCTCAGGTCTACGTTTGCCAGGTCAGGAGAAATCCAGTTGAGGGCTCCCGGACTCAGCAAGTATTTGTTCAGCAGATAGTTGATCGGAAGGGTGATGCCCAGCACGAATATAACTGCAACGCCCAGTCCGATCGCTGTCTTCACGTTCTTTGATACTGCAAGGAATGAACACATTCCAAGGAAGTATGCAAAGATCATGTTGTCTACGAAAATGCTCTTTACGAAAATGTTCAGTGCTTCCATAATGGTATGTGTTTATTTCTTGTCGTCATCTTTCTGGAAGCTTCTCTGAATCCAGATAAGGCATCCGATAAGTATCAAAGCCATAGGCGGCATGATGAACAGTCCGTTGTTCATGTAGCCGGCCTCGTACCAGCTCTGAGGGATTATCTGGGCTCCGAAGATGGTGCCGCTTCCGATAAGTTCCCTGAAGAACGCTACTATCACCAGTATCAGTCCGTAGCCAAGTCCGTTTGCCAGACCGTCAACCAGGGAAGGCAGAGGCTTCTCGGTGAGACCGAAGGCCTCGATTCTGCCCATGATGATACAGTTGGTGATGATAAGGCCTACATATACGGAGAGCTGCTTGCTCACGTCATAAACGTATGCCTTCAAAAACTCTGAAATCAGAATCACGAACATTGCAACCACAACCAGCTGCACGATGATT
Source organism: uncultured Bacteroidia bacterium (assembly GCA_902769525.1). GTDB lineage: Bacteria > Bacteroidota > Bacteroidia > Bacteroidales > UBA932 > Egerieousia. The sequence goes on along the minus strand of CACXPG010000009.1, from coordinate 46,209 downwards.
CTGATTCGGTTAGGTATAGTCTTTCTTATCAGTGAGATAAGGAAACTTGAAAGTCCTGTCACAAGGGTAACTGAAATACCCATCACGATAGCCGGTTCAAGCTTTACAGTTACCGCAAGGGCAGAACAGATACCAAGCACCAGCACCGTGATCGGGTTGGCCTTGATAATAGGTGTCGTGAATATTTTCTTGTCCATTGCCATAACTATTCTGTTTTAGGAGTTTCCTCAGCGACCGGTTCAGAAGCAGTTCCTGAAATGATCTTCTGGAGGTAAGGCTTGTAGTAATTCATCCAGTTTGCAATCATTGTCTGCACTGCCTTGGAAGTGATGGTGGCTCCGCTGATGGCGTTGATCTCGTTTGCCTTGGCATTGGCGTTTCCGCCCTTGACAACGGTAATTGGAATAATCTCTCCGTTTTCAAGGATTGCCTTGTCGGTAAACTGGGAGCGGAACTTGTCGGTTACGATTTCTCCTCCCAGGCCAGGAGTCTCGCTGGCGTGGTCGAACAAGGCTCCGGCAATCTTGCCGTCTTCCTTGACTGCAATGTATGTCCAGATAGGGCCCCAGAGGCCTGAACCGTAGCCGGAAAGAATGTAGTTCTTGCTTCCGTCCGGATTCTTGCATATAAACACAGGGAGCTTCAGGTCTTTTGCAAGAGCGTCTTTGGCTGCCTGGTCCATAGTGCCGTCTATCTTTCTCATTATGTCATACTGGTCCGCGGCAGCAACCTTGAAGGCGTCGCAGTCGCCGATTTTCTCGGTGAAGCTTTCCACGATTTCTCCTTCATTGTTTACTATCTGTGCCTCGGCGATGTACTTGTCAAATTCTTCCTGTACATATTTGTTCCTGTCGGCAACCGTCTTGGCGTCAGAAGCCAGGCCGGCGCAGTTGAGTATGTTCATCTGCTTCTCGACCTTGATGTTGGTCTGCTGACGGTTCTTCAGGCCCATGGAAACAACTGCCAGGATAGTAGCCACAACAGCCACGAGGACTATCGTGTAAATAACTGTATATGTATTCTTGTTAGTATCCATATCGCAATTGTTTATTTGGCTACAGCTCTCTTTTCTCTCCTGCGGATGTTCTTTCTGACAACGCACCAGTCAATCAGAGGCGCCATTGTGTTCATCAGCAGGATAGCGAGCATCATTCCTTCTCTGTATCCAGGGTTGAACAATCTTAATATCACGCACATGGCTCCGATCAAAAATCCGTATATCCACTTGCCGGTTTCTGTCTGGGCTGAGGATACAGGGTCTGTTGCCATGAATACCGCACCGAATGCAAAGCCGCCCATAACAAGATGTTTGACTGCAGGGTAAGCGGCGAAGGTGCCAGGCTCGGCCAGTCCGTTGGCAAGGAATCCGACTGCCAGGGCGCCGGCCACGCAGGAAACCATTATCTTCCAGCTTGCCACGCCGGTCCATATCAGGACGATGGCGCCGAGCAGGATGGCGATGGTGGAGGTTTCACCTACGGAACCAGGGATGTTTCCTATGAACATCTGCAAAAAGTCAGGAGCGCCTGCAACGCCGTCAGCAACCTGTGCCAGAGGGGTGGCGCCTGAGAATCCGTCAATTACCTGGTCTGCGTGCTTTCCAAGTCCTCCTACCCATACGGAATCGCCCGTGATGGTTGAAGGATAGGCGAAGAACACGAAGGCTCTTGCCAGAAGGGCAGGGTTCCAGATGTTCATTCCGGTTCCGCCGAAGATTTCTTTTCCGAAAATAACGGCAAATGCCACTGCAAGGCCCAGAACCCACAGAGGAACGTCAATAGGCATAATGAGCGGAATGATAAATCCCGTTACCAGATAGCCTTCATTGACCTCGTGGCCTCTGACCTGTGCAACTGCGAACTCTATTCCGAGTCCCACGATGTAGGAAACCAGAATCAGAGGAAGGATACGGTAGAAGCCGTACCATACTTTCATCCAGAATCCCCACTGCAGTCCGAATGCCAAAGAGTGCTGGTCTCCCGTGTTCCACATTCCGAAGCAGAATGCAGGCATCAGGGCCATCACCACTACAATCATCACTCTCTTGATGTCCACAGCGTCCTTGATGTGAACCCTTCCTGAAGTTGTGGTTGCAGGAACGGCGGCAAAGGTCTCGAACGCGTCAAAGGTAGAGTGGAGCCAGCCGAGCTTTCCTCCCTTGGAGAATGTCGGCTTCATCTTGTCTATCGTCTTTAATATCCAATTCATAACCTTATGCCATTTCTTTGAGCATCAGATCAATGCCCTTGTCGATAATCTTCTGTATCTCGATCTTTGAAGGATCTACATACTCGCACAGGGCAAAGTCTTCGCCGATTACTTCATAAATTCCGAACTGCTCCATCTTCTCGATATCCTCGGCCAGGATGGCCTTCAGAAGATAGACAGGATAGATGTCCATAGGAAGCACCTTGCCGTATACGTCGGAGACGATGAAAGCTCTTTCTCCGCCGTTTACGTTGGTGTCTGCCTTGTACTGCTTCTTAGGGCAGAGCCAGGAGAAATAGGACTTTGACATAGAGAACTTCTTAGGCCTGAAGATCTTGGCCCATCCGAAGATTTCCCTGTAGTTTCCTTCTGCGAGGAAGGTCACGCTGTCGTCATAGAAGCCGAGGCTTCCGTCTTCTCCAACATTCTCGCCGTTGAGAGGATTGCCGCTCACATATCTTACTCCGGTTGGCTGTCCGTAGATATCTTCCGTGTCAACAGCTCCGGCTATTGCCTTAAGGTCTTTGACAGCCACTCCCGGAACGCATTTTACATATCCTGGGTTGACGGCTCTTGGGCCTGTAACTGCTACCAGTCTGGTAACATCGCAGATGCCTTTTGAGAGAAGCTTGCCCATTGCGGCAAGAATATGCGGCTGAACTGTCCATACAATTTCTCCCTTGCCGATAGGGCAGAGGTGATTGATCTGGACTCCCACATTGCCAGCAGGATGAGGCCCCTTGAACATTGTCTTCTCCACATTTCTGAGGAGGTTGAGCGGCGAACCGCTTCCGTTCTCGGCGTTGAGGTTGACGTAAACCTTTCCGCTGGTGAATTTTGCAAGCGCGTCTACTGCAATCTGGATGGCGTCGGCCTCGTTCTTCATTGTGAAGTTGACGTCGGCAGCCAGTGGGGCTGAGTTGAATGCAGAGATCACGATTGCCTTAGGTGTGTCTTCGGGATTTGCTATAATCCCGTATGGGCGCTGGATGATACCGGCCCATAACCCGCTCTCGAGCAGAACTTTCTGAATCTCCTGGCGGCTGGCCTTGGAAATAGCCAGAGGTTCAAACTGAACATACTGGGTTTCCTTGTCCGCAGCAATCTCCACAGCCAGAAGCTTTCTCTTTTCGCCTCTGACAATGGCTTTTACCTTGCCGCTAACCGGAGATGAGAATCCTATCTGCGGCCTTTTCTTGTCCTGGAACAGGAGCTGGCCCGCCTTTACGGCGTCGCCCTCCGCAACAAGAAGCTTCGGAACCATGTTCCTGAAGTCAGAAGGCTTTACAGATACGACTTCCGGCACGAGAGTCTGCAAGACTTTCTTCTGGGCCTCGCCCTTCAGGTGGAGGTCCAAACCTTTGTGAAGTCTTATAGTCTCCATATCTGTTAGTTGATTATTATTTTTAATTATTGATGCCAAAAAATACAATAACAAGCAAATATACTCAAAAATCGCAGAAAATCTCTAATAAAAAATCATTATGAATTTTCTTTATATTTGCCTTTGTTATGGAAAATGAAGGGAACAAAATTCTGGAAGGGTTGAATGATGCCCAGAAGGCCGCTGTAATGTGCCTTACGGGGCCTTCACTGATAGTGGCGGGAGCCGGGAGCGGAAAAACAAAGGTGCTGACCTGCAAAATCGCGAACATACTTTCTCACGGATATAAACCTTACAGCGTTCTTGCGCTGACTTTCACCAACAAGGCGGCCAGGGAGATGAAGGAGAGAATCGCCGGCATGGTAGGAGACCGTGCCGCGAGGATGATCTATATGGGAACATTCCATTCTATCTTTCTCCGTTTCTTGAGGCAGTATTCAGAGCTGCTGGGTTTCCCTCCGGGCTTTACCATCTACGACAAGGACGACAGCAAGTCGATGGTAAAGAGGATAATAAAGGAAATGCAGCTGGACGACAAAATCTACAAGCCCAACGAGATTTCCTCACGCATTTCAGAGTGCAAGAACAATTTCATAACTCCGGAAGACTATGACAGCCATCCTGAGCTGGTGGAATCCGACAAGCGTACCCGCCGCCCTCTGATCCGGCAGATATACAGGACTTACCAGACGCAGTGCAAGCAGCAGGGAGTGATGGACTTTGACGACATCCTGCTCAATACTTACCGTCTGCTGGCGCAGTTCCCGGACGCTTTTGCCCAGATACGCGCCAGGTTCCAGTTTATTCTGGTTGACGAGTACCAGGATACCAATTACCTCCAGTATGTGATACTCAGGGCACTGGCCCAGGACCACCAGAACATTTCCGTGGTCGGCGATGACGCCCAGAGCATCTATGCCTTCAGGGGTGCAAGGATTGAAAACATACTGAACTTCCAGAAGGACTATCCCGAGGCGAAAGTATTCCGTCTGGAGCGCAACTACCGCTCTACCCAGACTATTGTAAACGCCGCTAATTCGGTCATAAGCAAAAACAAGGGGCGCATCACCAAGGAATGCTACTCCAAGCGGGACATTGGCCAGAAGATAGAGCTTCTGCAAGCCTATACAGAGCAGGAGGAGGCACTGCTGGTGGCTTCTTCCATTATGAGCCAGAAGTTTCAGGCAAAGGGGCATTATCGCGATTTTGCAGTCCTTTACAGGACCAACGCCCAGAGCCGGGCAATAGAGGAGGCACTGAGGAAGAAGAACATTCCGTATAAGATCTATGCCGGACACTCTTTCTACGACAGGGCCGAAATCAAGCGGATGATTGCCTATCTGCGTCTTATAACCAATCCCCTGGACGACGAGTCTTTCAAGCGCACGGTCAACTATCCATCCCGCGGAATAGGGGCCACGACAATGGAAAGGGTGATAGCCGTTGCCTCGGAGAACAAGAAACCTCTGGGCGAGGCAGTTATGACTTTCACCGCGGAACAGTTCCAGATTCGCCAGGCTGTTCTGGACAAGCTCCGCGACTTTGCCTCCAAGATGGAAGTCCTCCGCGCAAAGGTTCAGACGGAAGACGCCTATCAGATTGCATCGCAGATGGACAGCCTTTTCTCTATCACGGCTGCCCTGAAGACCGACACTTCTCTGGACGGGCAGACAGTGCTGGAGAATGTCCTCGAGTTTTTTGACAGCATAAAAGAGTTTGTGGACGAGGGCGTTGAAGAATTCAGGCAATACGGGGACGAGGGCGAGTACGGCCCTGATGTGGTGACACTGGACCTTTTCCTGCAGAACATCGCTCTTGTGGCTGATTCTGACTCAGCCCAGGACAGTTCAGAGACCAGCCATCCTGTTAACGCTGAAGAACCGAAGGAGGACGACAGGGTGTCGCTGATGACAGTCCATTCTTCAAAAGGACTCGAGTTTCCGTATGTCTATATCGTGGGTATGGAGGAGAACCTCTTCCCGAGCGGTGGACTGGCAGGCAATCCGGAAAAAGAGATTGAAGAAGAGCGAAGGCTGTTCTATGTGGCCGTGACAAGGGCAGAGAACGCGGTAAGGCTTTCTTTTGCCCGTTCAAGGTTCCGCTGGGGCACCTACGAGAACAATCCGCCAAGCCGCTTCATAAAGGAAATAGACCGCCAGTATATCCAGAATCCGCTGGATGAGGATACTCCTGTCCACACGACATCCAGTTTTGGAGGACTGGGCTTCGGCAGAGGCTCTTTCCATCCAGGCTCGTCATATTCGCCCTCTGAGCGGCAGTTCCGCCCACGGTCTGAGACGCAGTCCCGTCCTTCGGCAGCGCAGCCGGCACCGCAGCGTCCTCAGTTCACCCCAGCCTCCTCGCTCAGGCCTAAGAACGAGAACTTTGTGGCCGACGCCCCGACCAGGATGAAAGAAGGAATGACTGTGGAGCACGAGAGGTTCGGAATGGGAAAGATCATTACTATGAGCGGCAACGCCGGAGACCTCAAGGCAGTTGTGGACTTCAAGGATTTCGGCAGAAAGACACTCCTTCTGAAATTTGCCAAGATGAGAATTGTAGGCTGACCGGGATTTTTTTCGAGTTTTTTCTCCAGGAGTTTACTGTTGGAACGAAAATTGCTATACTTGCACTGTTTTTCATAGTTTAAGTTTAGGTTAAGCCAAGGCTTCGGCCTTGCAAGGGAGTCCGCCAGATCTGGCGGACTCTTCTTTTTTTGCGTAAACGTAAAAACTTTTGGGGCGGACAGCGTCAATTGTACGTTTATGCTTGGCGGACAGTATGTTGAGGCCTTACCTTGCGCCTGTATTTAAAGCGTAAGGATATGAAGGGAAACAAAAAAAATGAGGTCAGGGGCTGTCTGCCGGAATTCTCGACAGCCTGCATCATCCTGGCGATTATCGTCTGTCTTGTATCTAACATCGTGTCTTGCATAAAGCCGCTGGAAAACAAGGAAGAGGAAAAACCGGTGCCTGAGGATGACTCCACAAAAGGAATGGCTGCTCTGAGCTTCTTTCTTGACAAGGCTTCCTATGACAGCTGCCTGGTCATAAGCGAGTCTGTCGACACATCATCAGCAGGGGCACTGGCCCTGAACGCCTATGCAAATCCGCTGGATTCAAACCTCTACCGTCTAACGATTTCCACCGCAGGCGGCGTGACGGTCTATGACAGCACCTATGCGGGGCGTCCGGATGTGTTCTATGTCAAGGCTGGAACCTATAAGATAAGGGTAACGTCCAGAGATTTCAAAGAGCCGGACATTTATCCTCTCTTCGGCCAGGAGCAAAGCGTCAAGGCAAAGAAAGACAGCACATTGTGTGTGGAAATAGTATCGCGCCAGCTCACGGGCGGCATCCGCTTCAGCTTCACCCACGGATTCACCAGCTGGTTCAAGGGCACGGGAATCTATCTCAAGAGAGACACTGTATCGGTGAAATATGGCTACGGGACCAGGCATTATCTGTATTTCTACCCGGGAGAGATCACGGTTATCTACAAGAACAAGGACGGCTACCCGTCCTATACCCCGCCGGACAAGCCTGGCTATGCAGACACTGTGCTGTTCAAGCGCAAGCTAAAGGCCAACGAGCTGGTTACCATAGCATTGGACTATGACCTTACAAAGGTGTCCAGAGATGGCTTCACCTTCAGTTCGGATACGTTCAGGATTCGGAAAGACGAGTATTTCAACCTTGGCGGGATCGCACCCTACGGCTGCAATTCTGTCTGGTATGCCCAGACCCACGTCGGTGACACGATAAATCTTTTCGGGTACATTGTCGGGGGAGACGTCTCAAGCACAACCTTCAAGAAAGAAAAGCCGTTCACCTCCAAGACAAATATCGTCATCGGGGCCCAGGAGTGGCAGGCACTCAGGGAGAAGACGATAGGAGTGGAACTGCCTAACGGAGACATCCGCAAGAAACTCAATCTTGTGGACCATCCGGAAAACCTCAAGAAGCCAATCGTGATTCACGGTGTGGTCAGCGACAACTATTTCGGTTACCCAGGCTTGAAGAATGTCACTTCCTACCAGCTTCTTAAATAGAAAAGAAATAATCTCGAAACGCGTTTATGGCAAAGATTAATGTTCAGAATCAAGAAATTACTGTTTTATCTCAAAATAGTTTAGACTACATTTCGTTAACCGACATGGCTAATTCCAAGCATAGTAAAAGCCGGGCCGCAGACATTATCAAGAATTGGATTAGGACAAGATACACTATTGAGTTTTTAGGCACTTGGGAAATTATTCATAATCCTGATTTTAAAGTAGTCGAATTTGACCACTTTAAAATGCAGGCAGGCTTGCCGAATTTCGTTATGAGTATAAGTGATTGGATAGATAGAACACATGCAAAAGGAATTATAGTCAAAAAAGGGCGCTATGGAGGTACATATGCATTTAAGGATATTGCGTTTGAGTTTGGTACAGCAATAAGCGTATCTTTCAAACTTTATTTGATAAGCGAGTTTCAAAGACTGAAAGAAGGTGAACAAAATCAGTTAGGCTGGTCCGCAAAAAGAGAGTTGTCTAAAATTAACTATCATATTCATACAAATGCTATAAAATCTCACTTGATACCGGGAAAAATCACATCATCGCAAGCTAGTGCAATATATGCAGAAGAAGCAGATGTTTTGAATGTAGCTATGTTCGGAATGACTGCTCAGCAATGGCGCGATTCAAATCCGACGTTGAAGGGTAATATTCGTGACTATGCCACAATCAATGAATTAATATGTCTATCGAATATGGAAAACATAAATTCCGTCCTTATTAGCGACGGGATTCCTCAGTGCGAAAGGATAGTTAAGCTTAATCAGATTGCTATTAAACAGTTGCAAGTGCTTGAAGGGAGCGGTCGAAAATCATTGCTGACTGTTCAAGGTGTTTAATGAATGTTAAGGGTTGTTTTTAAGATACTTGACAACATAATCCACCAGATCTAGAAACGCGGCAACCACTATTCCGGCAGCTACAACCGGCCAGAATATGGCAGGAACAGTTGTCATTCCAAAATCCAGGGAAAGCTTGATGCCAAGTGAATATACAAGCAAACAGGTGATAAAACCAATCATATCGTTATCGCTTTTACTAATATATACTTTAGTTTGGCGATAATCTTTCACCTGTTTTTTACAGACTTCAGAAACCTAGAATCTGCGGCGGTAGAAAAGACTGGTGATAAATGAAATGGCGGAACTGATAAGAGTGCTGAACAGCATCGTCTTCATCATACTCTTCTGCTGAGCCTTCTGCTGGTCAATAACTTGCTGCTGGTAATTAGGCTGAGGGGAGGTGGCTGCAGCCTTCAGGGGAGCTCCGCAATGGGGGCAGCTTGCTGCCAGGTCGGAAATTTCCTTTCCGCATTCTTTGCATTTAATGAGTGCCATATCGCTGAGAATTATTTATTGTCAAAATGGTTTCCCGTATTTCTGGAGCATATAGATCTCCAAATCTCCAATCTGCTGGTTGAGGCTCTGCATCTTGTCGGAATGTCTGCCCCTTTCTCTCGGATCGGCGATGTAATCAAGCTCTCTGGCCATTTCGCGGTATTTTCTACGCATATCGTAGAGTTTCTGGCGGTCCTTCTCCATCTGGTCCTCTTCCTTTGCCTTTTGGGATTCGGACTTGCTGTCCTGGGTGCTGACTTCTGTCTGGGCATCTGCCTTATTGGTGGCCTTGCCGGACTTTTTGCCGGAGCAGCCGGATATAGCCGCGATCAGTATCAGAGAGCATACTGCGCAGGACACTTTTGCCAGATAGTATGATACCTTCTTCATTTTGTGATGTTCCTTAGATATTCCAAAAATAGCAATAAAAGATTATATTTGTTGTATGGAAGAAAAGTATTTTGCTCACCCTACGGCGGTGATTGATGAGGGATGTTCCATCGGTGACGGAACAAAGATCTGGCACTTCTCCCACATTATGGAGGGGGCGGTTGTCGGGGAGATGTGCAACATCGGGCAGAACGTGGTTATTTCCCCGGGTGTCACCCTCGGGAGAAACTGCAAGGTGCAGAACAACGTATCTGTCTATACAGGAGTTGTTTGCGGGGATGATGTCTTTCTGGGGCCGAGCTGCGTTTTCACCAATGTGACAAATCCCAGAAGCGCTGTCAGCCGCAGGGACTGCTACCGCAGGACTGTGGTGGGCAAGGGTGCGACAATAGGGGCAAACGCTACGATCGTGTGCGGTCACAACATCGGAGAATACGCTTTTATCGGGGCCGGCGCGGTGATTACAAAAGATGTGCTTCCATACGCGCTTGTTGTCGGCAATCCGGCCCGTCAGATAGGCTGGATGAGCGAGAGGGGCTGCCGCCTTATTTTCAAGAAGAACAAAGACGGAGAGCAGATTGCACAGTGCCCGGAAAGCGGACAGAAGTACAAGCTTTACAATAATACGGTCTACAGGCTAGACGAGTAGCTTCTTTTTTGCCCACCCCCTGGCAAATTCCATAAGCCCGGCGAAGGCGTCCTTTCCGCCCGGCGCGTTTCCTGGATAAAGATTGTAGTTCCTTCTTACAGCGGGAGTTTCTGACATCTCTGTCAGCGATATTGTCTTCAGTGTCCCTTTTCTAAGAAGTTCACCGGCCTGGCTTTTCCACAGGAAGCAGACCAGCGGCGTGGAAGCTATCGCCGAACCTTTCCCGTACTCCACAAGAAACTTGATCGCAGAGACAGGGTCTTTCATTGTGGCAGAGACTGTGAGTGTCTGGGGATTCAGGCCGGCTGCCGAAATCAGGGCGGTTATGTCTGCGGAGGTCTCAGGGTCTCCTTCATACAGCAGGAGTTTTGTCTCGGCGATGTCATAATACTGGTCTTCCTTTATCCTTGAAGGAGTTACAGCCAGAAGTGTATCTGTGAAGAAATGGTTTTCCCCGCCGATGTTTATAGAAGCGCTAATGACGGCGTCAGCCTGTTTTTGGGGAGTTTTCCTGGAGGCTGAAGTGTCCTGGGCGATGTGATGGATGGTGCTTTTTGGGGACAGCCGGCACCAGTCTGCGGCAAAGTCGGGGAATATTCCAAAGTATATGGCCTTTGGTATCTCAATGGCAAGAGACCTTTCTGTGACATTGGACATCAAGGCGGCCTCCTGATGCAGCTCGTCGTAAAGCGAAAGTATCTTTTCCGCCTTTTGGAGAAGAAGCTCTCCGCTGTAGGTGAGGACAAAGCCCTTTCCCTGTCTGGAGAAAAGCTGTACCCCAAGTTCTTTCTCCAGCAGTTTTATGTGTGTGCTTACTGACGGCTGTGAAATGCCGAGCTGCTGGGCTGTCCGGCTGTAGTTGAGGGTATGGGCTGCCGTGGCAAAAACTTTCAGTCTGAAATCCATATTGGCCTTTTCGGTGATTTGGTATGCGTTTTAAATCCACATCTAAGATAGAATTTTTTTGAATTGGTTGCAATGCTTGCAAATTGTTAACCTGAAAATAAATGTTAAAAACTTGTTTATACAGCTTTTTGGTATGCAATTTGTCTACTGTTAGAGAATTTTTTATTAAAATTGCTTCGTTTTATAAGGAAAGTACAATGAACAGGGTTGACACTAAAATTGGGAACCGGATTAAATCGGTCCGTGAAGCCAAGAAAATGACGGTTGAAGATATCAAGAAAGAAACCGGACTAAGCAAATCTTATCTGAAAGAGATTGAAAATGATGATGATACACCAAATCTTGGGAATGTGTCTAAGATTTCAAAAGTATTAGGAATCAGAACAGGAACTTTTCTGGACGGGGAGGAAGACCTTTCCCCGGTTGTTTCTTCTCTCAAGTCAAGGAGAAGGGTGAACGGCATCCGCGGCCGAAGCGCCGGAAGAGACCACATGCATTTCTTTTCTCTCTCATCGCAGAAGAAAAACAGACAGATGGACGCTACCGTGATTATCCTGGACCCGGCTGGTGGCAGGAAATTCTATAAATCTCACGAGGGGGAAGAGTTCCTTCTTGTTCTCGACGGCAAGCTTGAAGTAGGATACGGGAAGCAGGTCTACACTCTCAAGCCAGGGCAAAGCATATATTATGATTCAATAGTTCCCCATCACCTTGCTTCGGCTCTCAAGAAGAAGCCTTGCAAGATTCTCGCAGTGACATATTTCCCTGCATAGCCAAAATCACTTTTCTGCTATGGTAAAAAGAATCAAGGAGATACGAGACAACGCTTCCCGCAGGGTCTCCGATATTCTGGCGGATATACAAAGCCGTCTCAAAAGGAAGAACCGCGAACTTCCGCTTTCTGACAGGACTATCGGCCAGTGGCTGGAAAAATGGGCGGGCGAATGTCCGGACAAAGAGGCGCTGGTCTATTCTGACCGTGACCTGAGGTTCACTTACGCCCAGCTGAACCATCGCGTGGACACTTTGGCGAAAGGATTCATAGGGATAGGCGTGACCCGTGGAACTCACGTGGGCATCTGGGCGACAAATGTACCTGACTGGCTGACGGTTATGTATGCCTGCGCCAAGATTGGAGCGGTGTGCGTTACCGTTAACACGAATTATCAGCAGAACGAGCTGGAGTATCTGTGCAAGGACGCTGACCTTCACACTCTGTGCATCATAGACCGCGACAGGGATACGGATTTTCTCGGAATGACCTACAAGATGCTGCCCGAACTCAGGGAATGCGAGAGAGGCAAACTGGAGAGCAGCCGTTTCCCTTGTATGAAGAACGTGGTATTCATAGGCCAGGAAAAGTACCGCGGAATGTACAACACCCAGGAACTTCTCATCCTCGGCGAAAACACAGATGACACTGAACTTGACAGGCTGAAATCCGAGGTTAAGTGCAACGATGTTGTCAATATGCAGTACACATCGGGGACGACAGGTTTCCCTAAAGGAGTGATGCTCACTCACCGCAACATTACCAACAACGGTTTTCTGACCGGCGAGCACATGCTTTTCTCCTCTTCAGACAAACTTTGCTGCTGCGTTCCGCTTTTCCACTGCTTTGGAATTGTGCTGGCCACGATGAACGTCATCACCCACGGCTGCACCCAGATAATGGTGGAGAGGTTCGACCCTCTGGTGGTGCTGGCTTCCATTCACCGCGAAAGGTGCACGTCTGTATATGGAGTGCCCACGATGTATATCGCGATGCTCACTCACCCTATGTTCAAGATGTTCAACATGAGGAGCCTGAGGGTAGGAATCATGGCCGGGGCCCTCTGCCCGATAGAGCTTATGCGCGAGGTGGAGGACAAGATGTTTATGAGGGTTACCAGCGTTTACGGCCTGACGGAGGCTTCCCCTGGAATGACTCACACCAGATACGAGCAGTCTTTCGAGGAGAGATGCACAACGGTAGGCTACGAGTTCGAGCATACGGAAGTCAAGATAATCGAGCCGGGAACCGGGCGTTTCTGCGATGTGGGGGAGATAGGGGAATTCTGCAACCGTGGCTACAACAACATGGCCGGATACTACAATAATCCGGAAGCTACGGCTGAGACCATCGACAAGGACGGATGGCTTCATTCCGGAGACCTCGGCTATCTGGACGAGAACGGAAACTTCAGGGTAACCGGCAGGATCAAGGATATGATAATCAGAGGCGGAGAGAATATTTACCCGAGGGAGATAGAAGAGTTCCTGTATCATCTTCCGGGTGTCCAGGATGTCCAGGTTGCAGGACTTCCTTCCAAGAAATACGGCGAGGTTGTGGCAGCCTACATCATTCCTAAGGAAGGGGCGAAGCTGACTGAAGAGCTGGTGAAGGATTTCTGCATGGGAAAGATTTCCAGGTTCAAGATACCTAAATACGTGTTTATCGTGGAAGAGTATCCTCTTACCGGAAGCGGCAAGATCCAGAAATTCAAGCTCAAGGACATCGGCCTTAAGATCCTGGCCGAGAGGGGAGTGAAGATAGAATAGGCTCCTTTGCTCAGCGATGGGAAAGCAAAAAAGAAAAGCCCCTGCATATCTGCAAGGGCTTTATTTTGCGGTGCGTACGAGACTCGAACTCGTGACCTCCTGCGTGACAGGCAGGCATTCTAACCAAGCTGAACTAACGCACCAGTTCCGTTTTGGGAGTGCAAATATAGATATCTTTTTGAAAAGTGCAAACTGTTTTCAGGAAAAAAATGAAAAATGCACGTTTCCATAATGCCTCTCTTTCACAAAGTGGGGATGAGACGAAAAGTCATAGTCTCCCCCGTGCTCCAGGATAAAGTATCCCTGGCCGCTCAGGATAGGGTTTTCGCGGCTGAAAACCTTGTCCGGAAGGGTATCTATTCCTTCAAGTTTGTATGGCGGATCGGCGAAAATGAAGTCGAAAGTGCGGTTGCAGATATCCAGGAAATCGAAAACATTGCTGTGGACGGTACGGATTTCCTTCAGCCCGAGGCCTTTGTGCATCTTGCTGATGAAAGAGGCGTTCTTGCGGTTCATTTCCACGCAAATGGCTTCTTTCCCGCCTCTGGAGATGAATTCGGCGCTAATGCTTCCCGTTCCTCCGAAAAGGTCCAGGAGGCTGAATCCTTCCAGCTCGTATTCGCTTTCCAGAATGTTGAACAGCCCTTCCTTGGCAAAATCGGTGGTAGGCCTGGCAGGATAGCCTGCAGGCGGGTTGATGGTCTTTCCTTTAAGTCTTCCTCCGATTATTCTCATTGCTGCATTCTCAATCTTACATCCTTGACGTATGACTTGAGAGTATTGAGCTCTCCATCGTCTGCCTTTCCGCTGAAATGCAGAGTGGTCTGCTGAGGATTTATCTGGCTCTTGTGAAGTATTTCAAGCATATAGTAGATGGCAGAAGGAATGTCAACCGTATGGAAGCTGTTGGCCGTTATCAGGCGTTCGCCTTCGGCCAGCAGAAGAGTTGTCCTTTTCTTCGAGATGTCAAAATCCATAATCAGCTTGTTGTGCTCGCTGAGGGCGGAAAGGTCTTTGAGCTGCTTGAGCACAAGGGGCTTTATGCTCTCTGAAGGAACTATGCCTGAGCCGGTTGCCTTCTCCCAGGCATACAGCAAGACGGCTCCGTACTGAGGAACTTCTGCAGACCGGACAGTGTAGGAAGAGTCCAGGCCGAAAAGGTCTCTGAGAATCTTCTCCCCGGAACGGTCATCAGCGAAGCCCTCCGGAACCAGTGTGAAAAGGGATGTTGAAGAGTAATCTGCCATTGGTGTTCAAATATGCAGTGCAATTTACAAAAAAAGGTGGCCCGAAGACCACCTTCTAAGATTTGTTTGGGGACTATTCCCAGTTTCCTGCATTGTTGTTAGGGTTCTCGATGCTTCCAACCTTCAGGCCAGGGAACTTGTTCAGCTTGTCTTTCTCGCTGTTGAGGTTGACAAGAAGCTGGTGATCCATGCCTGCGAGAAGATCGTTGAAAGGAATATTGGCCTCAAACAGAGGAACATCAACTCCTGAAACCTGCTTAACGATGCTCTTCATCTCAATCTTCTTGCCGTTTGAGAATGGAATGTCAGCAAGCTTGTCGATGTTGAAATCCTCTCTCTTGAGCAGGGTGTCCTTTACAGGAATCTCGCTCTTGATGGAGAATACAAGGTTATGGTCTCCTTTCTTGTAAAGTTCGTAAAGATCCTTGTCAGTCAGCTTGTTCTTCTTGTTGGCGTTTCTTACGGCATCTGTGTGGGCAACCATAGCGGAGTCGTTTACAGATCCGATCTGCATGTTAATGACCATCTTGTCGTTCTTGTAGAAGTCAGCAAGAGAATCCAGTGTAGATGCAAATTTGCCGTACTTGTTCTTGTAAGCCACCTGGAGGTCTCTGATATCCTTCAGCTTCTGGATGGCGACAGCCTCTCTGGCTGCTCTTTCTTCGTTGAACTTGATAGGCTTCATCACGCCCTTTACGATCAGATATCCCAAGAGGATAATGATGATAGGGAGAATAACTAATGTAAATAACTTTCTCATATTTGTGTTTCTTATTATCTTCGGTTCAATTAACAAGGCAAAAATAAAAAAAATCTTCCTATCAAGCAATATATTTTTAATTTTGCACATCGATTGAATTATGGGAGCACCAAACATAGCTGATATTGACAATGTCGGGCGTTTTTACAGCCTGGTGTCCCGTTCGGGAGACAGAAAGACAGTAATAGTCGGGCATCATAACCCCGACGGAGACTGCATCGGGTGCCTGACCGGCATGGAAGCCTGGATTGAATCCGCTTTTGGCAAAACTGGAATAATGATAGTTCCGGACAGCTTTCCGGACTATCTGAAGTTTATGCACAATACAGGTGACATTCTGGTCTATTCCCGCCAGAAGGACAAGGTTTGCGAAGCCATCTTGGGGGCAGACCTTATTATATGCATGGATTTCAACAACCTGTCCAGGACTGAAGGGATGGGGGATCTAATAGCAGCCTCCAAGGCTCCAAAGGTACTGATAGACCACCATCCGTCTCCGGAGCCGTTTGCAGACCTGGTTTTCTCTGAAACCGAGGTCTCTTCCGCTTCCGAGCTTACCTGGTGGATTCTTATGGCGATGCCGGATGTTTCGGTTCCTTTCCAGACGAAGACATCGCTGTATACCGGAATGATGACGGATACCAACAATTTCTGCAATACCGTCTATCCTTCCACTTTCCTTATGGCGTCCCAGATCGCTGAGGCCGGTGTTGACAGGGAACGCATCCAGATGGAGATAATGAACAGTTTCTCCGAGGACAGGATGAGGCTGATGGGTCAGATGCTGCTGTGCAACATGAAAATGTATCCGGAACTCAAGGCCGCCGTGCTGATCCTGGACAAGAAGACAAAAGACCGGTTCAATTATCGCGACGGGGACTCTGAAGGATTCGTCAATCTGCCCCTGAAAATAAAGGAAGTTGAAATTTCTGCCCTTTTTACGGAGGTAGATGGATTTATTAAAGTATCTTTGCGGAGCAAAGGGGCCGTTTCTGTCAACCGGCTTTGCAGGCAGTATTTCAACGGCGGAGGTCACGAAAGGGCATCCGGCGGACGTTTGTACATGCCTGTGGATGAGGTGGCGGATTACTTTGAAAAGTGCCTGAGGGAGTTTCTTCAGGCCTGACGCCAAAGAGCGCGGCACAGCTTTTGATAATGGTTTGATATGGTCAGAAACCTGTTTATAATATGTCTTGCAGTGGTTTTTGCCATCGGTTGTGACAAGGAAGACCGCAAGAACACATACGCTGACCAGGAGTCAAGGATAGACGCCTGGGCTAATTCCGTTGGTTCAGAGTACAGGGTTGTACTCAACTCGGGCGTTGTCAGGGTGGTCGTAGATGAAGGAAGCGGCAGCGAGCTCCAGAAGGGAGACTCTCTCTACTTCCACTACAGCGGCTACGTGTTCAGCAACGGCAAGGGCGGGCTGTTCTACACCAATGACAAGGAAGTGGCAGAGGAGGCAGGTTTTGTGACT
Source organism: uncultured Bacteroidia bacterium (assembly GCA_902769525.1). Taxonomy (GTDB): domain Bacteria; phylum Bacteroidota; class Bacteroidia; order Bacteroidales; family UBA932; genus Egerieousia. The sequence goes on along the minus strand of CACXPG010000009.1, from coordinate 29,247 downwards.
GACGGGAAGCCTATAGGGATCAAATACGGATCGTCTGCACTGCTTAAGGGACTGTCCCTTGGGCTTGAAGGCGTGAAGGAAGGAGAACGCTGCTACATTGTGTTCTCTGCAAGATACGGTTACGGAAACCAGATTATAGCCAATCTTCCGAAGTTGACCCCTCTGTTTTTCGAGTTGACCATTGACAAGATATTGAAGTAAGAAGAATAAAGTTTTTTTATGAGCATAAAATTCAAATTAGCGCTGTTTTCTCTGGCTATTGCGGCATTGTCCAGCTGTGCCGAGGAAAAGGAACCCACAGCAAAAGAGCTTCAGGAAAAAATTCTCGACGCCTACATAGAGGCCAATCATCCGGAAGCCCAGAAACTCCAGTCAGGCCTGACTATCATAAGCCTGAATCCGGGAGCTGACAAGAAGCCTGGCACCAATGACGGCATCTATATCCATTATAGCACTTACGACCTGTCGGGCACTTGCCAGAGCACAACAGATTCCGTAAAAGCAAGAATGCTGGGAACTTATAGCCCGTCTATTTATTATGGCCCGTCTCTTTTCATTCTCAATAGCACTTCCACTTTAGGAATGAAAGAGCTTCTTTCCAAGCTGGGCAAAGGCGGCAGCGCGTTGGCAATCATACCGCCTTGGCTGACGACATCAGGAGCAAAGAATACTACCTACTCATCCTCAGGGCAGCAGTCCACTGTCAACATGCTTTACGAGATCAAGGCAGGTATCGTGATAGACGATGTGGAAAAATTCCAGATAGATTCTCTGGAGAGCTATTCCAGGCTTAGATTCAGCCCTAAGGTGGATTCTACCTCATACGGCTACTACTTCCGTAACTATACTCATCCGTCAGGAATTCCTGCCGCCGATACAGTCAAGGCGGAGACTTCTGTAGGCGTATGGTATGTAGGGCGTCTTCTGGACGGCTATGTCTTTGACACCAACATCCCGGATACAGCCCGCAAGTACAAGATCTACGATTCCAGCAAGGATTACACTCCTTTGAGCGTGACTATCGGCGAGACCTATCAAGCTATGGCCAACTATGGTTCCGGGACAGCCAGCACCGACCCTACGATTGGTCCAGGCGGCAGTTCTTCAATTATTATCGGTTTCGCCCACGCGGTCAAGGACATGACCTATGCAGACAAGGCGACCGCTTTCTTCATGTCAGGTCTTGGATATGGTTCGGCCGGAAACATGTCATCAGGTTCCGGAGTTCCGGAATACGCTATGCTCAGATTTGATCTGTGGGTAGCTCATCCTGCTGACACCAAGTTCCCTCCGACCAAGAAGAAATAGCTGTTTTTTCAATAAGATGGAGACAAAAAGAGAAAGAGAGCTGGCGGCCTTTGAAAGGCTGCTGGACGTTATGGACACGCTTAGACAGAAGTGTCCGTGGGACCATAAGCAGACGCTGGAAAGCCTCCGTCCGCAGACTATCGAGGAAACTTACGAACTGTCTGACGCCATCCTCAAGAAAGATATGTTCAACATCTCCAAGGAGCTTGGAGATCTGCTGCTGCACATTGTGTTCTATGCAAAGATTGGCAAGGAACAGAACCAGTTCGATATTGCTGACGTGTGCAACCGCTTGTGCGATAAACTGATATACCGCCATCCCCATGTCTATGGAGAGGTTGCCGTAAAATCCGCAGAGGAGGTCATCGGCAACTGGGAACAGCTCAAGACAAAGGAAAAGGACGGCAACAAGACCGTTTTGAGCGGTGTGCCGGAGTCTCTCCCGAGCGTGATCAAGGCGTTCAGGATTCAGGAAAAGGCCCGTGCCGTAGGTTTTGACTGGGAGAAAAAAGAGGACGTGTGGGACAAGGTTTCCGAAGAACTGGGAGAACTGCGCGACGCTCTTCCCGAAGGAGGAAAGCATGCTGAGGAGGAACTCGGCGATTTCCTTTTCTCGGTAATCAACGCCGCCAGGCTTTACGGCTACGACCCGGACACGGCGCTGGAGAACACCTGCGCCAAATTCCGCCGCCGTTTCGGCTATCTGGAAGAGCATACGATTAAGCAGGGAAAATCGCTGAAAGATATGACACTGGCCGAGATGGACAAAATCTGGGACCAGGCAAAACAACTGGAAAAGAAAGGGGAACTCTGATTCCCTTTTTTTGATATTTGAAGTATGGAAGACTGGAAAGAGAGAACATTGCTTCAGGCAGGGCCGGAAGGCATGGAGCGCCTTTCACGCTCCAGGGTGGCCGTTATCGGTCTTGGCGGAGTGGGCGCTATGGCCGCTGAAATGATCGTCAGGGCCGGAGTGGGAAAGATTCTTGTCGCCGATGCAGATGTGTATTCCGTCACCAACAAAAACCGCCAGATCGCCGCGTTTGATTCCACACTGGGAAAGAAGAAGACCGATGTGATGCGCCAGAGGCTGCTGGACATCAATCCCGAGCTTAGTGTCGAGAGCTTCGACGGGTATCTGACAGAGGAAAATATCTCCACCGTGCTTCCTCTGGCCGACAGCGAAGGCAATCCGCTTGTTGACTATGTCGTGGATGCCATAGACACAATGTCTCCGAAAATAGCCCTGATAAAATTCTGTCTGGACCACAAGATTCCTCTTGTGAGTTCTATGGGAGCGGGTGCCAAGTGGGACGCGACAAAAGTCAGGATCACCGACATAAGCAAGTCTTTCAACTGCCCTCTGGCATATATGCTCCGCAAGCGTCTACGCAAGGTGGGCGTGAGCAAAGGCTTCAAGGCGGTCTTTTCAGAAGAGCTCCCGGAAAGAGACGCCATAGTTCCTTTCGAGGAGCGCAACCACAAGTCCAGAGCCGGCACAATATCTTATCTTCCGGCAGTGTTCGGCTGCGTATGCGCTCAGGCCGCAGTCACTCATATTTTGAACCTTGAGGGATAATTGTTAAATTTGCAGGCTCTGCAATTTTACAGTTTATGGCAATTACAGTTAAGGAAGTCACTACAGACAGGCAGCTGCGGCAGTTCTACAAGTTCCAGAACCGTCTTTACAGAAAGTGCAGGTACTATGTTCCTACTTTGAACTCAGACCAAAGGCATTCTCTGACAGACGATCCTGCGCTCAAGTATTGCAAGCGGAAGCTGTTTCTGGCTTATGACGACAGGGGAAAGGTAGTCGGAAGGGTGCAGGGCATAATAAACCCCCGCTACAACGAGTACTACAACCTTAGCCGAGTTAGGTTCGGGTGGTTCGATTTCAAGGAAGACCCGGCGATTGCCCAGGCGCTTATAGACGCTGTAGAAAAGTGGGGCAAGGCAGAGGGCATGACTGAAATCCACGGCCCGCTGGCTTACAACACTCTTGGAAGGCAGGGAATGCTGGTAGAAGGTTTTGACAAGGAGCCTCAGGTTAACTGCCTGTACAATTATCCTTACTATGTGGATTATATGCAGCAGATGGGGTTCGAGAAGGAGTGCGACTGGATTCAGTACGAGATGGACGCCACTCTGGGTGTTCCGGAAAAGCTCGGGCGAATAGCGAAGCTGCTGGTGGAAAAATACGGCCTCCAGGTTCTGAAGATCCGCGATGTGAAGAGAGACCCTGTCCTGAAAGAGAAACTGCTGAGCCAGTTCTTCGAGATATACAACGAGTCTTTCAAGGCCGTGCACAATTTCATTCCGCTCACTGAAGACGAGCAGAAGGAAATGGGCAACCACTATTTCAAGTATCTGAAAGAAGGGCTGACCTGCATGGTTCTGGACAAGGACGGCAATCTGGCAGCCTTCGGTGTGAGTATGCCTTCTCTCTCGAGAGCTTTCAAGAGGGCCAGGGGCAAGCTTTTCCCGATAGGATGGCTGTTTATACTGCTGGCTTTCTGGAGATACAAGAAAGTGGACCTGATGCTCCTGGGCTCTGCTCCAGAGTGGCATTCCAAGGGTCTTTCGGCCATTTTCCACACCAAGCTGGAGACCAGCTACTACAAGATGAAGATCAAGACTGCCATATCCAATCCTCAGATAGACACTAATATAGCGGCTATCAAGGTTTGGGACAGCTACAAGAAGGAGTTTTATATGAGAAGGCGGTGCTGGATCCGCAAAATCCGTTAAAAGAAAAGATTATGAGTGACAACAACAATACCCTGCTGGAAAAGATAGACGGTCTTAAAATCAAGCTCGACCAGATTCAGGCACAGCTTTCTGATCCTGAGTCTATGGCTGACATGAAAAAGTATGTGCAGCTGAACAAGGACTACAAGGAACTCGAGCCTATTGTAAAGGCTGGTGCCAAGTACAGGAAGATGATTGAGGACTATGACGCTGCCAAAGACCTGATAGTAAACGAAAAGGACGAAGAACTCAGGGAGATGGCCAGAGAGGAGATGGCTTCTCTGGAAGAGGCTCTTCCTAAGATGGAGGAGGAAATCAAGCTTCTGCTGATTCCGGCCGACCCGGAAGACGGCAAGAACGCCATTATGGAAATCCGCGGCGGCACTGGCGGAGACGAGGCGGCTATTTTTGCCGGAGACCTCTTCCGCATGTATTCCAAGTACATAGAGCGCAAAGGCTGGAAGCTGGAGGTGACTTCCCAGACTCCGGGAACAGCCGGCGGCTACAAGGAAATCATCTGCACCGTCTCTGGCGAAGGGGTTTACGGCCTTCTCAAATACGAGAGTGGCGTTCACCGTGTACAGAGAGTTCCGCAGACCGAGACGCAGGGCCGTCTGCATACTTCCGCCGCATCTGTAGTGGTGCTTCCGGAAGCAGGCGAGTTTGACGTTGAGATCAACGAAAAAGACATCCGCAAAGACATATTCTGCGCATCCGGTCCTGGCGGACAGGGTGTTAACACCACTTATTCCGCTATACGACTGACACATATCCCGACCGGAATCGTAGTTCAGTGCCAGGACGAGAGAAACCAGCTGAAGAACCTGGAAAAGGCCATGAACGAGCTTCGTACCAGGCTCTACAACATGGAGTACCAGAAGTATCTGGACAACCTGTCTTCCAAGAGAAAGACTATGGTTTCAACCGGAGACAGAAGTGCCAAGATCCGTACCTACAATTATCCACAGAGCCGCGTGACCGACCATCGCATCAACTGGTCCACCCACAATCTTCCTGTCTTTATGGACGGAGAAATCCAGGAGGTTATAGACCAGCTTCAGATCGCCGAGAACGCAGAAAGGCTCAAGGAAGCAGAATAACACTCTCACATAATGGCTGACCAGGAATATATCACGATTACTGGCGCACGGGTCAACAACTTGAAAAACATCTCGTTGAAGATACCGCGCGGCAAACTGTGCGTGGTTACCGGAGTCAGCGGCAGCGGCAAGAGCTCCCTGGCCTTTGACACTCTCTATGCCGAGGGGCAGAGGAGGTTTGCGGAGAGCCTTTCGTCTTTCGCCCGCCAGTTTCTTGGCAGAATGTCTAAGCCGGATGTGGACAAGATAGAAGGCATACCGCCGGCAATTGCCATCCAGCAGAGGACCAGCAGCCGCAACCCTCGCTCGACAGTGGGAACGAGCACAGAAATCTATGACTATCTGAGGATTCTCTATACCAAAATAGGGGTGACGTATTCTCCGTTAAGCGGGTGCGAGGTCAAGAAAGAGACAGTGGAAGATGTCTCCGGTTTTATCAGTTCCCTGAAAGAAGGCACCGCGGTTTATGTACTCGTGAAAATCGTTGAGGACGAAAAGCATCTCGTTGAGAGGCTGATTGACCTCAAGCAGCAGGGCTTCACAAGACTCCTGGAAGAAGGAAAGGTCAAGAAGATAGACCAGTTCCTTACAGAGGGCAGAAAGACGGATGAACTGTTTGTTGTAGTTTCCAGGCTTATTCACGACGGCTCTGAAGACATGTCCGAAGTCCGCAGTTCGGCCGAGACCGCGTTTTCTCTGGGAGAAGGCCGTATGGTATTGGGCTACAGCCAGTCAGACCAGATTCTGTTTAGGCCTTTCTCGAACATTTTCGAGGCGGACGGAATGGTTTTCGAGGAGCCGAGCGAAGCTATGTTCTCGTTCAACAATCCACTGGGCGCCTGCCCTGTGTGCGGCGGCTTCGGCAGCATGATAGGAATAGACGAGAAACTGGTAATACCTAACGCTTCCCTAAGCGTGTACGAGGATGCCATCGCTCCGTGGAGGGGCAAGCTGATGAGCTGGTACAAGGAACAGCTCATAGACAACGCCTACAAGTTTGACTTTCCGGTCCATCGCCCTTACGCTCAGCTTACCCAGGCCCAGAAAGACCTGCTGTGGAACGGGAACAGCTACTTTACAGGCATCAACGATTTCTTCGCCTGGGTGGAGACAAAAAAGTACAAGATACAGTTCAGATATATGCTTTCGCGTTACAGCGGAAGATCTGTATGCCGCGCCTGCGGCGGCACGAGGCTCAAGAAGGAGACCGGCTATGTGAAGATAGGCGGAAAGAGCATCGGTGAGCTTCTGGATATGGACGTGAGTTCTCTTTTGAAGTTTTTCAGGACGCTGAAACTCAGCAAGTACCAGAAACAGATAGGGGAACGTGCCCTCAAGGAGATTACCCAGAGGCTGGAGTATATAGAAGATGTTGGCCTTGGTTATCTGACTCTAAGCCGCCATTCCAACACCTTGAGCGGTGGAGAGAGCCAGAGAATCAACCTGGTCAGCTCTCTTGGCAGCAGTCTTGCCGGTTCTCTGTATATTCTCGACGAGCCGAGCATAGGCCTTCATCCGAGAGACACCCAGAGGCTGATAAACGTGATGCGCAAACTCCGCGATCTGGGCAATACAATTGTTGTAGTAGAGCACGACAGAGACATAATCCAGGCGGCTGACCACCTGATAGATATAGGGCCTTTGGCCGGGGCGTTCGGCGGAGAGGTGGTGTTTGAGGGAAACGCCGCTCAGGGCAAGAATTTCAGGGGCTCTCTCACGCTGGACTACATAAACGGAAGGCGAAAGGTGGATACGGGCCACAAGCCTCGCCGCTGGTCGCGGAAGATAACCGTGGAGGGTGCTATGGAGCACAATCTGAAAGACATAACCGTAGATTTTCCTCTCAACGCTTTCACCGTGGTTTCAGGCGTTTCAGGTTCCGGCAAGTCATCTCTTGTGGGAGACATTCTCTATCCGGCCCTGTGCCGTCATTTCCAGATAGTAAGCGCCCAGGCTCCGGGCGCGTTCAGGAAACTCTCAGGCGACCTTTCCAAAATCTCGGGCGTGGAGTATGTAGACCAGAATCCTATGGGCAAGACGGCCCGCTCCAACCCGGTTACGTACCTGAAGATCTACGACGACATAAGAAAACTCTTTTCTGACCAGCCGTATGCCAAGATGAACGGCTATACAAACTCGTTCTTCTCCTTCAACATAGACGGCGGTAGATGCCCAATTTGCCTTGGAGAAGGCTACATCACTGTGCCTATGCAGTTTATGGCAGACGTCAAGATGGTCTGCGAGGAATGCCACGGCCACCGTTTCAAGCAGGATATTCTGGAAGTCAGATACCACGGCAAGAACATAGACCAGGTGCTGGACATGAGTGTGGACGCCGCCATAGAATTCTTCTCCAGCCAGAAGGAGGCTGCGGCAAAGAAAGTGGCGGAAGGCCTTGGAATACTTCAGCGGGTTGGCCTGGGGTATGTCAAGCTCGGCCAGAGCTGCAGCACTCTCAGCGGCGGCGAGAGCCAGAGAGTGATGCTTGCCCAGTTCCTCTCCAAAGACCTGAACTCGGGAAACCAGGGCAAGGTGTTCATCTTCGACGAGCCGACAACCGGCCTGCATTTCAACGATGTGAAGAAACTTCTGGATGCCTTCAACGCCCTTGTGGATGCAGGCAACACGATTATTGTGGTCGAGCACAACACGGATGTAATAAAGGCGGCTGACTGGGTGATAGACCTTGGTCCCGACAGCGGCGACAAGGGCGGAGAGGTAGTCTTTACCGGCACTCCTGACCTTCTCTCACAGGATCCTCGCTGGGTTCCTTATCTGTAGTCGGGTTCCGAAAGATTCATTATATTTGTAGAAAACCGGTTGTTATGAAAAAGTTATTGTTCATAGCCTGTGCCTTGCTTTTCTGCAGTATGGGCTTTTCCCAGAAAATCAAGATAGTCAGCCAGAATAGCGAAAACCATATTCTGTCTATAATGAGTTACAATATCCGTCACGGGGCGGGTATGGACCGCAAGGTGGATTTTTCCAGAATTGCCCATGAGATATCGATAGTAGAGCCAGATGTAGTTGCCCTTCAGGAAGTTGACAAGGGGACAGAAAGGATTGGCGGAGTGGATTCTCCAGAAGAGATAGCAAAACTTGCAGGAGGCTACCATGCCTTTTTCGCCTCGGCGATGAATTTTGGCGGAGGACAGTACGGCAACGCCATCCTGTCAAAGAAAAAACCTCTAGATGTGTCATCACTTCCGCTGCCCGGAACAGAAGAGCCACGGGTTATGATCATCGCTGAGTTTGATGATTTTTATTTCTGTTCACTTCACCTTTCTCTTGACTCGGCTTCAAGGGTAGAGGCCTGCCGCATCATTGCGGAAACGGCAAGGACATTCGTCCGCCTGAACGACAAGCCTTTCTATATTGCAGGGGATTTCAACTTGACTCCCAAATCTTTGGAAATGAGAATACTCGCTGACAATTTCGGCATCCTGTCTTCATATCAGTTCCATACTTTTCCTTCTGACAGGCCGGACCGTACGCTGGACTACATTATGGTCTATAAGGGAGGCGAAGGAGGCAAGCTTCTCAAGAGGCTGGAGAAGGGGAAGACAGGTGTAGCTTCCTGGGTGCAGCCCGAGAGCGTGGCTTCCGACCACAGGCCTATTTTTACCGTCCTGTTCAAGGGAGAGGACTTCAATACTGTCCGTGTAGAATAACTACCTTTTGCGTTCCGAGGTGCGGAGGACATTTGTCACTTCGCGGAGCTTTTTCAGGGCGGAGACAACTTTGTCCAGATGGGCCTTGTTGCCTACGGACAGTTCCATTTCGGCCACGAATTCCAGTTTGTTCTTCTGCCTTTCGCTGATCCTGAAAGCTCTGATGCTTGCTCCGGTATTGGCCACGCATTCCATTATGGCGTTAGAGACTGAAGCGTCTCCGTTTCCTATGACTTTCAGGCCCGTGCGGAACTGTGAAGATGTTGATGTCTGGCGCCATCTGACTTTCTGGATGCGGTACGGATACTGGCTTATAAGCCTTGAGGCGTTAGGGCAGGACATTCTGTGGATGCTGATACCTCCGGTTGCAGTCACGAATCCGAAAACATCGTCGCCGAAGATAGGGTTGCAGCACTTGGCCATCTTGTAGGAGATGTTATCCAGCTTGTCGCTGATGACAAGATAGTCCCCGCGGTCTTTGGTGGCCTTTTCGGCAAGTCTGGAGGCGGAAGAATCCTTCTCGTCCTTTTCCCTGGAGTCTGCCTTGGTAGAGTCAGCAAGGAAATCCTTCACTGCCTGAAGGTCCATCTTGTAGTCGTTTATCGCGATTAGGAAATCTCCTATAGACTTGAACTTGAACTGCTTGGCCAGTACGGACAGGGTTTCTTCCGTGAGCTCGATCTTCCAGTTTTTCATCCTGCGCTCGAGCATCTCCCTTCCCAGACGGCTCATCTTGCCCTCTTCTTCTTTAAGACGGCTCTTGATGTGGCTTCTGGCCTTGGAGGATATCACGATGTTCAGCCAGTCTCTGGACGGTTTCTGGTCTTTGCGGCTCATTATTTCCACCACGTCTCCCGTGTGGAGCTCTTCCCTGATGGACTTAACCTTGCCGTTGACTTTTGCGCCGGTGCAGGTCATTCCCAGGTTGGAGTGGATGGAGAAAGCGAAATCCAGCACGCAGGCTCCCTTAGGCAGCTGCTTGAGGTCTCCGTTAGGGGTGAAGACGAAGATTTCTTCCAGGTCCTTGTGCGGGGTGTCCTGGGAGAGAAGTCCCGGAGTCTCCAGCATCTTCTTTACGTCCAGAAGCCACTCGTCCAGCCCCTTGACGGCCTTGATTCCTTTGTAGCTCCAGTGGGAAGCGTGCCCGCTTTCGGCCATCAGGTCCATTCTCACCGTCCTTATCTGGACTTCCAGCTTTGCCCCGTCCCTGTTCTCCACTGTAGTGTGCAAAGACTCGTAGCCGTTTTCCTTAGGCTTTGAAATCCAGTCCCTAAGACGCGACAAATCTGGCTTGTATTCTTGAGTCACGAGAGAGTAGACCTGCCAGCAGGCTTCCTTCTCCTTTTCCAGAGGAACATCCAGTATGAACCTTATGGCAAACACGTCGTACACGCCCTCGAACGGTACGTCCTGCTTTTGCATCTTCTGCCAGATGGACCACGCTGTCTTTGTCCTGACCTTCAGCGTGTATTTGATGCCTGAATCCTTCAGCTTCTTTTCCAGCGGGCGGATAAACTCGGCGGCCAGCTTTTCCCTGTCCTTTTCGGTTGCCAGAAGCTTGTTGGATATGCTGCGGTAATGTTCGGGGTCCGAATATCTGAAAAAGAGATTCTCCATCTCTCCCTTTATCTTGTACAGACCGAGCTGGTGAGCCAGCGGGATGTACAGCATCTGGGTTTCTGTCAGCTTGCGCATTATGCTGGACTTGGGGAATATGCCCAGATTGCGCATAATCTCCAGACGGTCTGCTATCTTGATCAGGGTAACCCTCGGGTCCTTGGAATAGGATACGATCAGCTTGCGGTAGTTTTCCGCCTGCAGCCGTGTTTCCTTAGGCGTTATCCTGGAGATGCCGTTCAGGCCCTTCACTATGTTTACAATCTCTGAAGAGAACTCTTTTTCAATCAAAGGCAAAAGCTCTTCTTTTCCCCTCGATGCCTCGTGGAGAAGTACCGCGGCAACTGAAGTTGACCTGAGCCCTATTTCATTTTTCACGATAAGGGCCACATTCACAGGATGCTCCAGAAAAGGCCTGTGGTTCTCTCTTTCCAAACCCTCCAGTGAAGCCTCAGCAATCCTGTAGCTTCTTTCAACGATTTCTTTTTCCTTCCCTTTATAATCGGAAAGCAGTTCTGCTATGCCTTTCTCGCTCATGATCTGTGGTGCTTGAGTAAATCTTTCAGGGCGTTCATCTCGTCGCGGAATCTTGCGGCGGAAATGAAGTCCAGTTCCTTGGCGGCGTTTTCCATCTTTATCCTCGAGCTCTCTATACTCTTCTGAAGCTCGGCAGTGCTCATGGATGCTATTACCGGATCGTTTGCAACCGATTCTGCATCAGGTACATCGAATCTGGATGCAATCTCGGCCAGAGTCCTGTCTCTGCCCAGCACGTTCCTCTCAACCTTGGTAATCTGGGTAGGGGTGATGTTGTGGGCCTTGTTGTAGTCCTGCTGCTTCTTTCTTCTGCGGTTGGTCTCGTCGATGGTTTCCCGCATGCTGCGGGTAATGGTGTCGGCATACATTATCACGCAGCCGTTGAGGTTTCTGGCGGCTCGGCCTGCTGTCTGGGTCAGGGCTGTGGTGCTTCTTAGGAAGCCTTCCTTGTCGGCATCCAGTATGGCTACAAGCGACACCTGAGGCAGGTCAAGGCCTTCCCTGAGGAGGTTCACTCCAATCAGCACGTCAAACAGGCCTTTCTGGAAATCTTCTATGATCTGGATCCTTTCCATAGTGTCTACGTCTGAGTGGATGTAGCTGCATCTTACTCCGTTGCCGGACAGGTACTTGTCCAGATCTTCGGCCATTCTCTTGGTCAGGGTGGTAACCAGTATTCTCTCGTCTCTTTCCGCCCTTACTGCAATCTCTTCCATCAGGTCGTCTATCTGGTTCTTGGTAGGCCTTACGATTATAGGCGGATCAAGAAGTCCTGTAGGCCTTACCAGTTGCTCGGCGATAAGTCCCTGGCTCTCTTCCAGTTCAAAGTCTGACGGAGTGGCGCTCACGTAAACCGTCTGGTTTGTCAGGGCCTGGAATTCCTCAAACCTGAGAGGCCGGTTGTCGGCCGCTGCCGGAAGCCTGAAGCCATACTCAATCAGAGTCTGCTTCCTGGACCTGTCTCCTCCGCTCATCGCCCTGATCTGAGGTATGGTAACGTGGCTTTCGTCTATGAAAGTGATGTAGTCTTTCGGGAAATAGTCCAGCAGGCAGAAAGGCCTGGTTCCTGCCGCCCTTCCGTCAAAGTAGCGGGAGTAGTTCTCTATTCCCGGGCAGTATCCAAGTTCCTTTATCATCTCCAGGTCGTATTCCACTCTCTGCTTGAGGCGGTTGGCCTCGTGGTTCTTCCCGATCTCCATAAAGTAGTCGTACTGCTTCACAAGATCATCCTGTATCTGCTTTATTGCCAATACAGTACGCTCCTTTGTAGTGGAAAATATGTTTGCCGGGTAGATGGATATTTCATCGCGATACTCGATGGTGGTTCCGCTCACAGGGTCAAAGATCTCGATCTCTTCCACCTGGTTTCCGAAGAACACCACTCTTGCCCCTTCCTCTCCGTATGCAAGATATATGTCCACGCTGTCTCCGTTCACCCTGAACGTTCCTCTCTTGAACTCCACGTCGCTTCTGGAGTACATGCTGTCCACCAGCTTGTACAGGAATGAGTTCCTCGCGATGGCGTCTCCCACTTTCACGGTTATAGTGTTGGCGTGGAAATCCGCCGGGTTGCCTATGCCGTAAAGGCAAGATACGGAGGATATTACAATCACATCCCTTCTTCCCGAAAGCAGCGCCGCCGATGCCGCAATCCTGAGCTTGTCTATCTCGTCGTTGATAGAAAGATCTTTCTCGATGTATGTATCCGTAGTGGGGATATATGCCTCCGGCTGGTAGTAGTCATAGTAAGACACGAAATACTCCACCGCGTTCTCCGGGAAAAACGACTTGAACTCTCCGTACAGCTGCGCCGCCAGAGTCTTGTTATGGCTCAGTATCAGGGCAGGACGGTTAAGCCTTGCTATGACGTTGGCCATGGTGAATGTCTTGCCGCTGCCTGTAACTCCGAGCAGCGTCACGGCCTTCTCCTTGTCCTGTATGGCCCTAACCAGAGCGTCTATGGCTTCCGGCTGGTCTCCTGTAGGCTTGTATCTCGAATCTAACTTAAAATCCATAATCTGTCTTGTCTACTCCGCCATTCCTGAAATCTTGCACACCGCCCTGAAAATGAACTTGCATCTTTCCGTCAGGGCATTGAAGTTTATTGTCTTGATATCGTCTGACGCCTTATTGGTATACTTGTGCACTCCGCTGGTTATCACGATGGCCGGTATACCTGCATCCCGGAAGGAAACCTGGTCTCCCATCTCGTACAGCATATCGTGAACTTTCTTGTTCCCGTAACAGGTGAAATCCAGCACAATAGGCTCATCTGCACTATTGCTTTCCACAAAGCATTTCTTCACAGAATCATCTGCGTTGTCTATGCCAAGAAACAGCAGGTAGTTCTTCGGCAGCAGCTCTCCTGTCTCTGCTTCTTTCGGCGGTGCTAGTGTGGTTCCTATCTGGTCCAGGTTTATCATCAGCGATATCGAGGATATGTCTGCTGTCTGTTCCGAGAGGAATCTTGAACTTCCCAGACACTCCAGCTGCTTTGCGTCAAAAGCCACAAGGCAGATGTTGCACTTTGGATGTTTTCCTTCCGCCGCCATAGCAGCCAGCGCTTTTCCCACCTCAATCAGGGCCGCAACTCCCGAGGCGTTGTTGTCAGCTCCAGGATACACTCTTCCGCCCAGAACTCCCAGCCCGTCGTAATGCGCGCCAAGGACCAGTGTCTTTGGGGAAACAATGGAAGAATCCGCCGGAATAATTCCTATTGCGTTGATTCCCAATGCTCTTTCATTTCCTTTCCAGTACCAGAAACCATACAGGTAGGACTCTCCCCTCATCCTCACTCCTGCGTCGTAGAAAGCATCTGCTATTACTTCCAGTCCTCTTTTTATCTCTTCCGTTCCGCTCTCTCTTCCCTTGAGCAGAGGGTCTGTCAAAGAAACCATAGTATTCTTAAGACTCTGCTTTGAAATCAGTTTCTGGGCTTCTGATACGGAACTGTTCTGCTGGGCGGACAGACTGCCCGGCAGCAGGAGAAAGAATCCCGCAATAAGCATAAGCCTGAATAACATATTTCTTGACACAGATTGCATATTTGACAAAGTTATGACTTTTTTCCGCGATTAGCATTATCTTTGTATGGATGTCATTATGATGAAAAGAAGTTTTGCGATAGGTCTTGTTCTTTGGGTGCTGGCTTGCCTTGCTCCTGTGAGGGCTTTTGCGCAGTATGACATAGACCAGTTCTTCTTGAGGGGTAGGCAGATGCTGATTGACGGAAAGTATTCTTCAGCCATAGACAATTTCAACACGCTGGTCAGGATAGACTCCACGCTTTATGACGCTTACTTTTTCAGGGGTATCGCAAAGTATAACCTTGGAGATTTCATAGGGGCGGAGCGGGATTTTGACAAATCGCTGAGCCTTAATCCACTGTATACTCCGGCATATCATTACAGGGCTATTACGCTGAGCAGGACTGGAAAGTACGAGGCGGCGCTCAAAGACCTGGAAGAGGCGGTGGACCTGAGGCCAAGCTACACGGGACTTTATTTCAGCAGGGGAGTGACATATTTCCTTTCCCAGCAGTTCGAGAAGGCCGTGGAGGACTTCAACAAGTTCATACGTCAGGAAAAGAACGAGCCGGACGCCTATCTGAATAGAGGTGCGGCTTATACTTTCCTCGGCGACACTCTCAAGGCCCTGGAGGACTATAACAAGGCAATAAGCCTGAATATCAGCGACCCGGAAGGATATATCCGCCGTTCCAGGATTTATTTTATGCAGAACCTGGATTCACTGGCAACAGCAGATCTGGACAAGGCAATCAAGCTGGATACCGCCAATACGTTCGCATTTTTCAACAGGGCTCTCATCCGCTACGAGCGCAACAACATAGACGGGGCGATGGAGGATCTGAACAAGGTGCTGGAATACGAGCCGGGCAATGCCCTCACGCTTTACAACAGGGCTTTGATACGCTCACAGATAGGGGATTACGACAACGCTCTGGAAGATTATGACAGAGTAATAGCAGTAAATCCGCAGAACGTGCTGGCTTATTTCAACAGGGCTGGGGTGTTTCTCCAGATGAAGAAGTACCGCGACGCGATGGACGACTATTCCCAGTGCATCAACCTGTATCCGGACTTCGCAAAGGCCTATATGAACAGGGCATACGCCAAGGCACAGCTGGGGCAGTACAACTCAGCCCGCAGGGATGAGGAAATCGCGAAGGAAAAGGTTAGAGAATACAGGGTGAAGACCAAGGACTCCGCTTCACTTCAGATGTTTGCGGACACAACCAAGAGGTTTGACAAGATGATTTCCCTGGAGAGTGACTTCGCCAAGAAAGATTTTGCAAACAACGAGCTTCTCCAGTACAGGGATGTGGACATTCAGCTCAAGCCGCTGTTCAAGTTCAATCTGGCCGAGAACAAGCAGGAGAGGATGGCTATGGACGGAAGATATGAGTCTATACCTATGGAGAACTTTATAGACGACCTTCCTGTTGCATCGCGTCTGGCTGCTGTAAGGCACTCGTACGACACTCCTCAGATGAACAAGTCCGAAAAGCGGCAGAGGGATTCCCTGAACAAGGCCATTGCAGACCTTCAGGGCAGGGAGGATGCCATAGACGCTCTGCTGTACTTCTCCAGGGCCCTTGTGAACGATTCCCAGAACCGCTACAACGAGGCTTTGGGCGATTATGACAGGGCTGTCAGCCTTCAGACAGACAATCCGTTCTTCTACATAAACAGGGGTGCGCTGCAGGCAGAAATGATAGACTTCATTTCGTCCATGGAGCAGAATGTCCAGGTTCTGTCTCTGGACAACTCCCGTACGGCTCGAGCCAGAGTTAACGAAAGCCGCTCCACCTACGACTATACGGCAGCAATCCACGATATGAAAAAAGCCGCGGCTCTTATGCCGGAGTTTCCGTACTCCTATTATAATCTTGGAAACCTCTACACCTTGTCTTCAGACCTTCCTGAAGCCATACTTCAATACACCAAGGCCATACAGCTCTATCCGTCACTTCCGGAAGCCTATTACAACAGGGGGCTTGTCCTGATTTACCTCAAGGACAGCGAGAAAGGATGTCTGGATATGAGCAAGGCCGGAGAGCTGGGAGTGCCGGAGGCCTACAGCGTTATCAGCAAATACTGCATCAAGAAGCAGTAGTCTATTTCTGTATCACGGCAGAATCCACCACATTTCCCTCTCTGTCCAGCAGGGTTAGGGTGATGGAATGCTTGTCAACCTCCATAAGCATGGCTCCGACTGTCCTGCCGCCTTCCGTCCAGCGCTTTGCTATTATATCCTGGTTGTGGGTGAGTTCTCCCATCTCCATTCCTCTTTCATTGTCTGAAGAAGGAGTTTGAAGATAAACAGTTCCGGGACCGTTCTCCGCGATCTGGTCTTTAAACAGTTTCCGAGAACGGACATAGATATGGTTGTTGGCTCCCAGGGCCAGGTCAACTCCGCATTCGTCAAACAGGTCTTTCCATCGCCTGTACTGGCTGGTCTTGCCGCTTTCCCCGAAGAACCACTGATAATGTTCGCATACAACCTTGAACTTGGCATTGCTCTCTTTGAGGACTTTGCGGGTCCACTCCTGGGCTTTGGCAAGACCGGTGCTGTCTCTCATGCTCTCGCTGTTGAGCATCACGAACAGGGTGTTGCCGTAAGTGAAGTGGTAGCAGACTCCTTCTTCTCCATCGTATCCGTTGAGAGGGTTGGCCGTAGCGTTCTTGAAGTACTGGTTGGTCAACTGGTATTTCCTGGACATGTTGTCGTGGTTGCCGTTAAGGCCCGCCCACATATAGCTTTTGAAAGCGTCCTGGCTGTACATATATTTCCAGAAAGACCAGCTTCCGCCCCAGGCGCACACGTCTCCAAGATGAAGCACCCAGTCGAATCCACTCTTGTTTTTGCTTTCGGCATAGGAGTTTACAGTCTGCACCATATTCATCGCCGAGGTCAGCCTTTTAGGCAGAGGAGGATAGCAATGGTAGTCGGAGATTATGCAGGCGCTCCATTCCTTTTTTCCGGCTGTGGTGAAAGTGTAGGTCTTTGAAGCAGTGTATCGCTGAATCTCGTACTGGTCTTTGTATGTGGCCACAATCCAGTAGTCGTACCGGGTATCGGGCTTTAGGTTCTTGAAAGAGCAGCTGAACTTGTGGAAGACGGCATCTTCGTAGAAATTCTCCCCATTGGCCTTCTTGGAATAGATGCTGTCGTAAACCGTGCAGAGCGTCAGTTCTGACGGAAGAAGCCTGTAGCCTCCGGCCGAGCGCTTCTTGCGGCTGGAAACCAGATAGACATAACATTCGGAGATGTTCCTGTCTGCGGCAAAGCTCACGTTCATCTGGGTGGAGCAGTCTTCTCCAGGGCAGGTGTTTACGCTGAAGATATAGCGCCCTGAAGTATCGACAGGAATGTTGAATGTTTCATTGTTTTCCCTGTACTGGGAATATGATACGTTTCCTGCCAGAAGGATGGCGGTTAACGAGAGTATCGCAAGTATGAAGTGTCTTTTCATTTGTCTGGTGATTTTGCCTTGTCAAAGATAATTCAAATAGTTTTGCTAAATTGCAAAAATTATTTGGAATCAATATGAAAGCAACAAAAATCATTGCATGCGCAGCCCTTTGTCTTGCCGTCTGCGCACTTTCCTGCAAAAACAACGGAAAGACCGCCCAAGGACCTGATAAACTTACAGCCAAGTATGTGAAGCAGAGGGTGGAGCAAATGATGAAGACCGAACATATAGGCCTGAAACAAAGGCCGCTTTTCTACACTGACACTTTGCTCGGCCTGTACAGGGAGATAGATTGTCTGAAATACATCGCCAATGACGTGTATATGGACTTCCAGTGGAGCGGAAAGGTCTTTGACGTGTGCAATCCGGTAGAGAGGACGCTTACAATAGAAAAGATCAGGATGATAGATGGCACAAAGGCCGAGGCAGACCTTTTCTATGAGGATCCTCCTTGCTACGAATTCAGGTATACCCTGCTTCTTGAGTTCAAGGACGGCGAGTGGTACATTGCCGATGTCATCTGGAAGAGCGCCACTCCGACCAGGGAGACAGAAGAGGCCCGTAAATACATAGCCGGCCAGATCAAGCACTTCCAGGAACTTGACGCCAACGGCATGGACAAATTGCTCGATGAAGTGGAGGTCTTTGTCCCTACTTATGACGAAGGCACCATATTCAAGGAAAACCCGGAAGAAGTCGGCATCTATCTCAACAACATCTCTAATCTTCAGAAGATGCTCAAGAAGAACCCGAAATACAAGGCTTCTTATGACGAGTGGTTCTCATCTTATATGGAAAGAGTCAGGAAAGAGGCTTCAGAACACGGAATAGAAATACAGTAATCATTATCGCGATATGACCATTAATAAAACTTTGTTTGCTGCAGTACTGCTGCTGGTTGCCCCGGTTTCATATTCTCAGAAGACAAGCACGGTGGTGGACAGGTTCAATTACGCCGGACCTTACAAGGTGTCTTCTCCACTGTTCGAGACCAAGGATGCCCAAGGAAAGGCTTTCGATGCCAAGAGCCTTATGGACGCCGCTCCGCTTAAAGGCAGGCAGACATCAGAAGTCCCGGCGGGTGCAGTCCCGGCCTGTGAAGGCAAGAGCGAAGGAGTGTTCTCCTTCTTTATCAACGACCTGAATTTCAAAAAGGTGGATGTGGAGATAAAGGGAGCCGGAAACCACAAGGCATACCTGGACGGCAAGGAAAGTCCGCTCAAGGGGCTCAAGCTGGACCCGAGGCAGCACCGCATAGACATCAAGGTGCTCGGCGACGGAGAGGGCAAGGATTCCCTTTTCGTAACTCTCAAATCAGACAGCGAGATTGCCTGGAGTCTTTCTCCGAAGCATTTCTTCGGGATGGACGAGGTCCTTTACGGCGAGAAGATGGGGAATGCAAGCATTTCCGAAAATGGTCAGTATATTATCGTAAACACTTCAGATACAGACCGCAAGGCCAAGAGCACCCGCAAGACTCAGCTTAAGGAAGTCGCCACCGGGAAAGTCCTCAGGGAAAAGGGCGGCATCTTCTGGCTCAACGGCGGAAACGAGTACGCCTGGTATGAGACTGAGGACGGTAACCGCAAGCTCTGGAAAGCCACGCCGGGCGGAGCTGACGAACTGGTCGCCGAGAACCTGCCAAAGGGAAACATATTCCTCGTTCCTAACATGAAGTTCATGATTGTCGCCGAGGAATCAGAAGGCCCTAAGGAAGACGAGAACGTTTACCAGATTCTGGATCCGGACGACAGGCAGCCGGGATGGAGAGACCGCACCTACATGAGCTATTACGACCTTGAGACAGGCAGCCTCAGAAGACTCTCTTTCGGCAGCAAGGAAGTCTATCCTATGGATATTTCAGATGATTCCAGATATATGCTTGTGGGAATAAGGAACCTTCAGGTTCAGAAAAGGCCGTCCCACAGCACCGATGTCTGCATCGTTGACCTTGAGACCTGGGCAGTAGACACCATAATCAAAGGCGACGGTTTCCTTTCCAGGGCGATGTTCTCTCCTGATGCCAAGAGCCTTCTGGTTCTGGGCTCTCCGGAGACCTTCGGCGGCATCGGCAACATGACCCCTGGCCAGACTCCGAATATGTACGATATACAGATGTACATATTTGACATAGCCAGCCGCAGCGCAAGATGCCTTACCAGGAACTTTGACCCTTCAATAGACGGGGTGGTGTGGAACCGCAAGGACGGAAAGATCTATGCCGGAGTTACAGAAGGCGAATTCAAGACTCTGTACACTTTTGACCCGAAGACGGGTAAAAGCCGCAAACTGAGCCAGATGCCTGAAGTAGTGACTTCCTGGAACCTGCCGGAAAAGGGTGAGACGATGTGCTATGTGGGTGGCGGAGCGTCATCTCCATCAAAGCTTTACATCAAGGACGTAAAGAAAGACAAGGACTATCTGCTGGAAGATGTTTCCGCAGACAAATATGAAGACGTGATAATGGGCGAGTGCAAGGCCTGGAGCTTCACCAACCGCCTCGGCGACGAGATTCAGGGAAGGTTCTATCTTCCTCCCGGATTCGATCCGGAGAAGAAGTATCCGATGATTGTCAACTACTATGGTGGTTGCACTCCTACAACCCGCTCTCTTGAAAGCCGTTACCCTCAGCAGTACTATGCTTCTCTGGGCTATGTCGTTTATGTGATCCAGCCAAGCGGGGCCATCGGATTCGGGCAGAAGTTCTCCGCCCGCCACGTGGAGACCTGGGGCGATTACGTGGCTGACGATATCATTGAAGGCGTGAAGAAGTTCTGCGATGCCCATCCGTTTGTAAACCGTGACAAGATCGGCTGCATCGGAGCCAGCTACGGCGGATTCATGACGCAGTATCTTCAGACCAAGACAGACATCTTCGCCTGCGCCGTTTCCCATGCCGGAATAAGCAACATTGCAAGTTACTGGGGAGAAGGCTATTGGGGTTATTCCTACGGCCACGTTGCCAGCGCCGAGAGCTATCCTTGGAACAATCCGGACATGTACACCAAGCATTCTCCGCTTTTCAACGCGGACAAGATCCATACTCCGCTGCTTCTGCTTCACGGTTCTGCAGACACCAACGTGCCTCACATCGAGAGTATCCAGATGTTCACCGCCCTGAAGATTCTGGGCAGGGAAGTCGCTTTCGTGGAAGTGAAGGGAGAAAACCACTGGATTCTGGAATACGGCAAGAGAATCAAGTGGAGCAACACCATTATGGCCTGGTTCCAGAAGTATCTGAAAGACGATCCTTCCTGGTGGGAGAGCATATATCCTGAAAAGAACCTGTAGAAATGTCTGTCTATTGCCCGGAATGCGGAACTGAAAACCCCGAAGGCGCAAAGCGCTGCAGCGTCTGCAATGCAGACCTGAGCTACCGTGCGTCTATGCCTAAATACTCGTGGGACAAGGCTGTGGCAGACACCAATGACTATTCCACTGACAGAAGCTGGTTCCGCAGCTATCTTGTGGAGTCTATCCTGATGACCCTATGCTGCTGTCTCCCGATGGGAATTGTCGGCATAGTGCTTTCTTCCCAGGCTGAGACTTCATTCAAGGTAATGGACTACGAAAGGGCAGACCGCAAGGCAAGCGCCGCCCGCCGCGCTGTTATCTGGGGCCTGGTTCTGGCTTTTGTCGGTTTTCTGGTTATTTATGTAGGAGGATTTATAGAAGACTAGCGATATGGGGCTTATCAAGAAGCTGAAACTCAGAAGGTGGGAAAAATGGGGCCTGACTCTGCTGATACTCTTCATTTTAGGCTGCATAGGCCTTAAGCTGTTCATCGATTACGGCATCGGCGACCCTAAACTAACCGTCAAGGCCAACGATATCAAGCGGCTCATTAGCAGCGAGATGTTTTCAGATTCAGTCAACATCAATTCTCCTTTCTATGTAGACAAGGTGGAGATAACAGGGCAAGACTCCATAACGCCGTCGGGGACAAACTTCTACAAGTTCCGTTACAGGATAAAAAGCGAGGCTTACGGCAAGTCCTGGCACGAAGGCAGTGTAGAGGAAAAAGATATGGAGTTCAGCAACCTCCGCTACTAGAAGCTGATGCCGGCTCCGGCGCCTATGAATGTGCTTCTGTCTGGCCTGTCCGGCCTGGCGTAAAGTCCGCCGCCTATAATGAACCCGATTGAAAAGCCAAGGTGGCTGAACTCCTTCTTCTCAGCCATATAGTAGACTCCCAGCCTGAAGCGGTGATTGAAGTCCATTCCAATTCTTGGCATAAAGCAAAGGGAGAAATCGCTGCCGCTTCTGTTTCCTTCCATATAGCCGCCAATTCCCGCTCCCGCGCTGACGAACATTTCTGCCCTGTTCGAAATGAAGAAAGGCAGTTCCGCCAGGGCCAGGGCGTTCCATGAGGAGAACGGCTGCTTTTCTTCCGCTCCCTTCCAGTCTGTTCCGCCGGTTTTTCTCCAGTTGCCGGTTATGGACAGCTGGCCACCGAGCTTTACAGGATGGGTGGACGGATTGTGCCTAAGCTCCGCGTATGCTGAAATGCCCGGGTTGTTTTTCTTGTAATAGCCGCATTTATTGAAGATTACAGATGGCCCGAAGCCTGCCTCTATGTCCCATTTGCGGGTATATTCGTAAGGCTCTGCTTCCTGCGCATAGGCCGAAGCCGCAAACAGGAAAGCGGTAGCCAACAGTATGACTCTATGAAATATTTTCATTATTTCTTCTTGCTGTTTTCCTGGCGCCTTTTCATAAGCTCCATAAACTCTTCGGCGGCTATGGTTTTCCTTAATATGCCTATCACGATTATGTTGAGAATCACGCATATAACCGGGAATATGGTGGAAACCGGGAACCTCACCACATGCAGCCCCGAGAACCACAGCAGATAGACAATCCACACCTGAAAGGCAAGAAGCACGATCGAAGAGTAAATGCAGAGCCTTAACTGGAGCCTCTTGTGATGAATCAGAAACAGATTGATCACTGCAATTCCCAATGCAACTATTGTCAGAACCAGGAACGGCGGATAAGACCTGTAAATCTCGCCGAAGAGCATAATTGCAAGCAGAACCACAGTTGCCAGAATGAGTGTCAGATAATTTATCTTTTTCATCGCGATTGTTCTTTTTGGACCTGACAAATATAACATCTTTATCTTTTTTTATTAAATTTGAGAATAATTAAATCCAGATAAAATGAAAACTTCAAAATCCACAAAGATTGCAGCTTCAGAACTGCTTTTGAATGCAGACGGTTCCATCTATCATCTTAACCTCCGTCCTGAGGAACTTGCAGACACGGTGATACTTGTGGGAGACCCCGGAAGAGTGGCTATGATCGCCAAGCACATGACTGCCATAGAGTTTACCAAGCAGAGCCGCGAATTTGTCTCTACAACAGGAATGTACAAGGGCAAGAGGATAACTGTCCTGTCCACCGGAATCGGAACAGACAACATAGACATCGTGATGAACGAACTGGATGCGGTTGCCAATATCGATTTCAATACCAGAAAGATAAAGAAGGAGAAAAGGAGCCTCACTCTGGTCAGGATCGGCACCAGCGGTGCCCTTCAGCCGGAGATTACGCTCGGGTCATTCGTGCTGAGCCATTATTCAATCGGTTGCGACGGCCTGGTGAACTGGTATGCCAACCGCGACAGCGTCACCGACAAGGAGATTGAGAACGCCCTTGTCGAGCACATGGGCTGGGACCCTAATCTTCCAAGACCTTACATCGTAAGGAACTCAGACCGCCTGATCAAGGCTTTCCAGAGGAAGACGGTCAAGGGTATGACCATTTCCGCTCCTGGATTCTTCGGGCCTCAAGGCAGAGTCCTTCGCCTTGGTCTTGCAATGCCTGACATGAACGCCAAGTTCGAGAGCTTTGCCTCAAAGGGCTATAAAGTAACCAATTACGAGATGGAAGGCAGTGCCATCGCCGGCCTTGCCAAGGAGATGGGCCACGAGGCCATCACCGTTTGCTGCATCATTGCCAACAGATATGCAAAGGAGGCCATCACAGACTACCATCCTTACATCGAGAAACTGATAAAGATGGTTCTCGACACTCTTGTGAAACTCAAATAAGACAACGAATCACACTAAGACATAACCATTATGGTAGATTTTAACAATCTTGAGGTTGCATTCTCATCCAAGAGCAAGTCTGAACTGAAGAATGCGCTGTTACTTTTCAATACAATCAAGAGGCCTGGAATGGTAAAGTTCCTCAAAGGCGCCTCCAACCTTGCGCTCAAGATAGGTTTCCCTATCGGCTGGGCCGTAAAACCAACTCTTTACAAGCAGTTTGTAGGCGGCGAGACTCTGGAAGACTGCAAGAAGACCATCGATCATCTTCAGAGTTTCAACGTAAAGTCCACCCTCGACTTTTCTGCCGAAGGCAAGCAGACTCCTGAGGGCATCCAGTACACCTTCGAGGAGACGATGCGCTCCATAGACTTTGCAAAGGGCAACCCTTCTCTTGCATACGCCGTTTTCAAGCCAAGCACCATCATCACCGATGAACTTCTTGCCAAGGCTTCCGAGAAGAGAGAGCCTCTGACCGCAGAGGAGGAGAAGGAATTCAAGGCTTACCAGGAGAGATTTGCTGCATTCTGCAAGAGAGCATACGACAACGATGTAAGGCTCATCATCGATGCTGAGGACTATTGCTTCCAGGATGCCATTGACGCCCAGACAGACGAGATGATGAGGCTCTACAACAAAAAGAGGGCTATCATCTTCGCCACTCTCCAGATGTACCGCCACGACCGTATGCCTTATCTTGAGAAGATCTACGAGGATGCCGTAAAGAACAACTACATTGCCGGCATCAAGTTCGTGCGTGGCGCCTATATGGAAGAGGAAAGGGCCAGGGCTGCCGCTATGGGCTATCCTGATCCTATCTGCAAGGACAAGGCCACTACCGACGCCAACTACAATGCCGGTGTAAGGTATGTCATGGATCGCCTTGACCACTTTGAGCTCTTCATGGGAACCCACAACGAGGAGAGCAACCGCCTTCTTGCCCAGCTGATCGATGAGAAGGGTCTTGCCCACAACGATCCGAGGATCCATTTCGCCCAGCTTCTTGGAATGAGCGACAACATCTCCTTCAACCTTGCCCACGAAGGCTATAACGTTACCAAGTATGTTCCTTACGCCAAGGTAAAGGATGTTGTTCCTTATCTTGTAAGGCGTGCTGAGGAAAACACCTCCGTTGCCGGCCAGACTGGAAGGGAGCTCAACCTCCTCCGTGCCGAGAAAAAGCGCCGTAAAGAGAGTAAATAAGATTAATAATTTAGTCCCTTAAAGTTATAATGAAAGCTTACTCCAAGTATTCCATCCTGTTCACTTTCCTTTTTTTGCTGCTGATATTTTGCTGCTGTTCCAAGAACGATGATAGCATTGATACTAGCACAATTTCAGTTGAGATCGGGGTTGCAAAGGTCAATTTAGCTATCAATGAATCCCAGAAGTTAGATGCAAAAGTGTACAATTCAGGATTGCAGGCTTTTGGCCCAAAAATAGACTGGTCTTCTTCCAATTCATCTGTGGCCACTGTTGATCAGGCAGGGTTTGTAACAGGGAAAGCTGCAGGTTCTGCCATTATCTATGCAAAGTACAAAGGAAAGAGTGCCAGTTGCAGTGTTTCAGTATCTCAATTGGCGATGGTTGATTTGGGGTTGTCTGTCAAGTGGGCAGACCGTAACGTAGGTGCCGATAAGCCTGAAAGCATTGGTGCTTTCTATGCCTGGGGAGAGACATCTGTGAAATCTGTTTTCAATTGGGATAATTACAAGTGGTGTACTGGAGGAGACTACAGAAGTCTCACCAAGTACAACAGATATCCCGAGTGGGGGCAGATTGACAACAAGACTGTTCTTGAACCTGCTGATGATATTGCCAGTGTTATATACGGAAACAAGTGGCGTATGCCGACTGGCGATGAGTTTAAAGAACTTCTGGAAAAGTGTGATTGGACCTGGGCAACTCTAAATGGATCAAGGGGAGCCTACAGAGTTACAAGCAAAATCAACGGTAACAGCATTTTTTTACCTGTTACTGGTTTAAAAGAAGAAGAATTTTACTTTGATTTGGACCAAGGTTATTACTGGACATCTTCGCTATTGGCTAAGAAGGCTGATGATGCACCTTGTTATGCCAATGTTCTGCATTTTAGTTCAGAAGAGAAGTGGGTGGGGTATACTTTCCGTGAGGTGGGTATGCCAATACGTCCGGTTTCTAAATAAAGTGGAGCGGAAAACGGGATTCGAACCCTCGGCCCTCAGCTTGGGAAGCACCGTTGTAGACAGGCAATGATTGCTTTGTAGAAACGGAAAATCAGTCATTTGCACATTTTAAGGCAAATGGCTGATTTTTCATTTTCTGAGTTTTTTAGGGCATTTATGTAAACCATAGTGTAAACCAAATTTCGTGGATAATCATCTGCGAAAAAAAATCATGTCATCACTTCATGTTACAGCCGTATGTTATAGGTCTAAGACCTTAAAAGACGGAACTAATCCAATAATGTTGATGATTTACAAAGCAGGAATAAGAAAATACAGATCTATTGGAATATCTGTATTCGCTAAATTCTGGGATTTCAAAAGACAAAAACCTAAATCTAGCTGTCCTAATAAGGATAATATCGAGCGTTTGATAGATTTGAAAACCAGAGAATATAAGAATCTGGCTATTGAAATGTCCGCAAACAGTAAATCATACACTCCAAATACCCTTGCAGACAAGGTTGAGACCAAATTAAACATTCAAACAGTTGGAGAATTCTATGATAAATTGATTTCTGACTATTTGAATAAGGGAAAATATGGAAATGCACTCGTGTATGCTACTTCAAAAAGGTGTATTCAGCGATTCACACATAGTAATCTATCGTTTACATTTGATGTAATTGATCCCAAATGGCTTCTTCGTTATGAAGAATGGATGAAAGAATCTTACAAGGAAACCACTGTCAGTTTGCGTTTTAGGACGCTGAGAAGTGTGTTCAACAAGGCTATTGAGATGGAAGTTGTCAAGAAAGACCTTTATCCATTCGACAAATTCAAGGTGAGCAAGTTTAATACTTCCACCAAGAAAAGAGCCATCTCCAAAGACGATATCAGGAAGATAGAAATGCTGGATTTGTCATCAGAAGAGTGGTATATGCGTTTCTCCCGTGACCTTTTCATATTCAGTTACTATTGTGCAGGTATAAATTACTGTGATATTGCTTTGCTGACTTTCAGCCAGATAAAGAATGACAGGCTTTCCTATTATCGGCATAAGACATTTTCCAGATCCAAGATGCGAAAGGAGATTTCCTTTGCCCTCAACAGCAGATGCAAGGAGATAATTCAGGCATATTGCCCTCCATTCGCTACAGATGATGATTATGTTTTCCCGATTTTGGATAGAAAGATTCACGTAACTGAGTTGCAAAAGCGTAACAGAATGCACAAGGTACAGGGTAAGGTTAATCATTTTCTTAAAATCATAGCAGAGAGAGCTGGATTACAGAGTAATCTTTCTATGTATGTTGCCAGACACACATTTGCAACCGTTATGAAGCGTTCCAATGTAAACATTGCCCTTATATCTGACCTTATGGGCCATTCAAGTATAAGCACTACTCAGATATACTTGGATTCCTTTGAAAACAGCCAGATTGACAAGGCGATGGAGAATCTATAGACAAAGAAAACGGCTCTCTAGTGTTTTAGAGAGCCGAATTCTTTAATAACCAACTTATTCAATATTGGCTATGCAATCTTCTCTGCCTTATCAGGAGCCTCGTAGAGTGGGGAATCGAACAGATGGATGTTCTTAAGATCCTTGGTGAACTCACCCTTGAGAACCCTGTTCTTAGCTGCCTTACCCTCGAAAACGAGGTGTTCAGCAACGTCATGTGCGTTCCTTCCGCACTTCTCGCAGTATGCGTTGAAGCGCTTTGAATCCATAAGATCCTCGACCTCCTTGTTCAGGTCAGCCCAGAAACGGGCACCGTCCGGATAGAAGTAACGGATGTTGTTTTTGATACACAGGATCTTAGTTTCTGTGTCCTGATGTACCTGTTTCATGAACTGGGTTCTGGCCTTAGCCATTACCCTGTAGATAGGCTCTACCTTGTGAGCCCTCTTGGTGGATTTAACCTCCTTTGAAGCCATAGCCTCGTTTGAGGTGTTAGAAATTGAGTTTACTGTTGCCTCATTTGAGGCGATTTCATTTTTTAAAGTTTTTAACATTTTTTGATGATTTTAAATTTGCTCGGTACCCGCCGAGCGCGTATCACTCCTTCGTGGAATGACACTGCAAAGACAGCACCTTATCTAGATAACGTGCAGAGTATCAAGACTTTATTGGGGTGGAAGGGTTTTGCCAAAAAAGTCAACCCTAATTAGAATGCTCTCAAACGAGGAATCTTCCAGAAATAATATCAATCGGTTTGTCCTTGTACTTGTTTATAATACCCTTTAAGGCATTAACATCTTCGTTAAAACCCTTGTTTCTGGTTAAACCTGTAAAAAACATTATACGAGATATCAGAAGTCGCTTATTTCTAGATCCTTTCTGCCCTTTTACACGGGTAGGAAGCTCTTTATCTTGGCGGAATTTGTCAATGATATACTCAAAATAGGGGTATTCATCGTAGATTTGGATAGATGGATCTCGTTCAACTCGTTCATTTTCATCGAGATTAATAGCACTTCCTCTAAATCCAGGATCATCTTTTCTCTTCTTGCAGTAATCATAGATTGCTTCGTAAAGACAATCGTTAAACTCACTTTGAGATAGTTGGAATAATTTCTTGTCCTTAATCTTGACTGTTATTTCAGCAGAATCGTTATTCAGTGATTCTCCAAAACGTATCATTGTATCAAATAGAGGCTCTTCTAGCTGGATTCCATTAGTAAATTTTGAGTTAGAATATGTATGAATGAACCTCATTAATTCCCAGAACTTATCAGGATCCAGCCCCATAAGAGCTAAAGAATCTTGAATATTCTCATTTATATCATAGTCTTGCCTCTTAAAAGGAAGTCCAGAATATCCAGATTCAACACTCCACATAATATCTAATCCTTCTATTGGTTCCCAATTATCTTCATCAGGTGGGAATAGATAATCTGCTAGTGTTCTTACATATTCATATTTTGGATTGCTGTAATACTCCTTTCCAAAGTCATTCTTTTCCATGGAAACAGTGTTTTAGACTGTTAAAATACTAAAAAGAGGGGTAAGTAGGGTATTTGAAAGAGGAAAAAGTGTGTTCCAGTGCTTTTCAAAGTGAGGAAATACTACTTCAATGGTATTTGAAGAGTTGTCCGCCCTAATAGTTTTTGATATTTCCATAATCGTACAAGAATTATGTACGATTTTGGAAAAATATAGAAGGGATGGCTTACAATACCCCAATCTTAGCCTGTATATCGAAAACTTTTCTAACTTTGTTATGTTCTTCGGAACAAACATACAGATGAAAGTGTTTTCGCTGTATCCTTGAACGGAAATCTCGCAAATTTCAATTAGCACAAGGATAGGCAAACCAAAATCACCTTGTCTGGTATTCTAGCTTCGGCTGGTTTATCATACGGGTGTGGGGTATTGTTTATTTGTGCTAGAGCTTTGCGAGAGCTTCCGTTCAGATAAGCGAATGAGCCCCACACTTTCTTTTTATAGACATCCTTTCGGAGGCAAGGGATAAAGATTTAAAGCTATGAAGAAATCAATTTATGTGGCTCCTCAAGTTGAACGTGAAGTTCTTGAAACAGAATCAGCTATAATGGGCGCTAGTG
>CACXPG010000008.1 GCA_902769525.1 uncultured Bacteroidia bacterium | reverse complement strand
CGAGAAGACAGAAAAGAAAGACAAGATTGGAGGCGCTCAGGAAACTATCCACACCTATACTTATTCTAAAAAATGGACATCTGCCCCTGTCAACTCCTCGAACTTCAAGGATCCGGCCTACCAGGGAACAAACTTCGTGTATTCACAGTTTGAAAACCTTGAAACCAAGGCTGAGAACGTGACATTCGGAGCGTACAGGCTCAACGAAACCCAGATATCTTCATTCCACAAGCCTGAACCGATGGAAGTTGCCCTGGGCAGCGACCTGATGCAGCAGATCGAGAATGCCTGCATAGATGTAAGGAACAGGCTCGGTCTGGCGGAAAAGACCACCGTTAATCTGAACGATACGGTAAAGGCACTGCCGGGAGAGCCCCAGCTCAAATATGTGCACGTGGACGGCAACGTGGTTTACATCGGACGCAGCCCGCAGATGCCTGAGGTTGGAGACGTGAAAATCACCTTCACCAAGGAACTTCCAGCTAAGGTTTCTATCCTGGCAAAGGTGATGGGAGACACATTCGCATCGTGGAAAGCCAAGAACGGAAAAATGTTCCAGGCCCTGTATATGGGAGAGCAGAGCGCAGAAGAGATGTTCTCCAGCGAGCACGCCACTAACACAATGATAACCTGGCTGCTGAGAATCCTGGGAGTTATATTGATCATAGCCGGACTGAGAAGCATCGTAAGCATAGTTCCTACGCTCCTGAAGGTGCTGCCGTTCCTCGGAGGCATCGTGGAGACCGGTCTGGGCCTGGTATGCGCATTGGTTGGAATTGTATGGTCTCTGATAGTTATTGCCCTGGCCTGGATATTCTACCGTCCTGTGCTCGGAATAGCCCTTCTGGTTGTTGCCGGACTGATCGTTTTCTGGCTTGTAAAGAGGTCAAGGAAAAAGAAGGCAGCGAAGGCCGACATTCCTGAACCTCAGGCACCGCAGGCTCCTGAAATCCAGATACCACAGTACCAGCAGCCATCTCAGCCTCAGCAGAATCCACAGCCTGAGCAGCCGCAGATGACACCTGAGCAGCAGAAGGAATTCGAGCAGTGGAAGCAGTTCCAGGAATTCAAGAAGATGCAGGACCAGATGAACAACCAGCAGAATAACCAGTAAAACTTAACGCTATGATAGTAAAAGTCAACAAGGAAGAAGTAAGGATATTCAAGGGCGCCAACGCAAAGCACGCCATACTTAAGTATATCCTCAAGAACAAGATGGACGTGTCTGCTCTTGACAACATCAAGGTATTTGACAGCAAAGGGCACGAGATCGGTGACGATTCCCCTCTTAAAGAAGGACAGAGCATAACTTTCAAAATCTAGAAGAAGATGAAAAGAATCCTATCCATACTGATTATCGCGATTATGGGCTGGGCAAACATCGCCTTTGCCCAGAACGGAGTAAGAGCCTCATACAAGACGGACATCAACATAGTGTCTGTAAATGACGTGCATGCAGCCATCGAGAACATGCCAAAGATGGCGGCAATCGTGGACAGCCTCAGGGCGATGGACAAGGCCCTGATGGTTATCAGCGCAGGAGACAACCGCACCGGAAATCCTGTAAACGACATGTATTCAGACGGGTCCTATCCTATGATCGCCCTTATGAACCAGATCGGTTTCACCTGCTCCACTTTCGGAAACCACGAGTTTGACTCAGGGCAGGAAGGGCTGGCAAGGAACATCAACGAGTCCAACTTCCCTTACCTGTGCGCCAACATTTTCCCTGACCAGGAACTGGGAATCCAGTGTGAGCCTTACAAGTTCTTCTATGTCAAGGGAGTGAAAATCTGCATACTGGGAGTTGTGGAAGCCGAATTCGGCGGCATACCTTCCACCCATCCTAACAACGCCAAGGGAATGAAGTTCTCCCAGGCCGAGGAAGCCATCAGAAGATATCTGTGGCTCAGGAACGAGTGCGACGTGTTCATACTGCTCTCCCACATCGGTTATGACGAGGACGTGGAAGTTGCAAAGAAATTCCCTGAATTCGACCTTATCATCGGCGGACACTCCCATACCCAGATCGACGGCGGAGAGATTCACAACGGAGTTCTCATCACCCAGAACGTGAACAAGCTCAAGAGGCTCACCCACACTGTCCTTGTAGTGGAAAACGGAAAGGTTACAGGCAAGAGCGCAACCAACATAGACGTTGCAAACTATCCAAAGACCAGCGTGGCCGCAAAGGCTCTTGTGGATTTCTTCAGCGACAACCCTGAATTCAAGAGAGTCCTTGCCCAGGCGGAAACTCCTTTCTCCAGCTACGAGGAACTGGGAATCATGATGTGCGACGCTCTTAAAGACTTCAGCGGGGCTGACATAGCATACTGCAACGCCGGGGGAGTGAGATTTGAGGACCATCCTGCAGGAGACTTCACTGTAAACGACGTGCTGCGACTCGACCCGTTCGGAAACACAGCCGTAGTAGTGAACGTTACCGGAGCCCAGCTCCACGATATGCTCATCGCCTGCAAGAGTGTGGATGACCACGGATTCCCGTTCACATCAGGAATGTCCTGCGAAGTCACCTACACGGACAAGAACCGCTCCGGAATCAAGGAGCTGAAACTGTTCGGGCCTGACGGCAAGCCGCTCAACCTCAAGAAGACCTACAAGGTGATTGCCAATTCATACGCGATGATAACCAGCGACCTTCCTGGAGACAACCAGGGAGAAGACCTTAACATCACAACGGCAGACGTGCTGATGAAGTATCTTCAGAAGATGCAGAAAGTCTCTTACCAGGGCCGCAAATGCCTCAAGGAAAACTTTTAAAAACCCTTAAACCGCAAGAAAATGATTATCGGAATCATCATTCTGGCCATGTTAGTAATCGTGGGGCTGTATATCTACTCCACCCAGAGAAGCCTCGTCGATCTGGACGAGAAGGCCAACAATGCAATTAGCCAGATTGCTGTGCAGCTGAACACAAGATGGGATGCCGTGACGGCCCTGGTCAAGCTCACCGAGCAGTATGCCAAGCACGAGCACGACACGATGATCGAGACCATCGCCCAGAGGAGGATGCAAAACATAAACTCGGCAGAAGACATCAACAGCCAGCAGACCGCTATCGGCCAGTTGCTGGGAAGGCTGATCGCAGTAAGCGAGGCCTATCCTCAGCTTCAGGCAGCCGACGTGTACAAAGACACGATGGCATCGCTCCGCGGCTACGAGGAGAACGTGAGGCTCAGCCGTATGGTCTACAACGACTGCGCCACCAAGATGAACCGGATGGTAAGGCAGTGGCCTAGCTCGTTCGTTGCAAGTTTGCTCCACTTCGGAAAGAGAGAGTATCTCCAGGCCGACGAGAGCAAGAAAGACTTCCCTGACATCGGGGGAGGCAAACAGTAGCACCGACGGTCGCTGATGAAAAGGTTCGTCACGGTCTGCCTTGCGCTGCTGCTTCCGCTGGTGGCGGCAGGTCAGCTGAAGATTAAGAGCATAGACATCTCCGCTGTTGTCAAAGACAACGGAGACGTGGCCGTCACGGAAAAACGCACTATGCTCATAACCAACAGCCTGACCGAAGGCTACATCGTGATGGACAATATGGGAGGCATTGAGATTTCAGATTTTTCCGTCAGCGATGAAACCGGCCTGCAGTACAAGAAGCTCGACAGCTGGAACATCAACTCTTCCAGGCTTGAAAAGGCCGGCAAATGCGGAATAGTGAACAAGGGCTACGGCAGCTGTGAGCTTTGCTGGGGCCTGGGCGGAAAAGTTGACGGCGAAAAGAGAAAAGTCTACACCATTTCCTACACTCTCGGCTCCCTGGTAAAGGGCTACCAGGAGGCGGACGGGTTCAACCATCTTTTCCTCACCGACGAGATGGATCCGCTGCCGGACAGCGTGAGCTTTTCCGTGACGGTAGACTCGGTCCAGATTGACACCACCAATGCCAGAGGCTGGGGCTTCGGCTACGACGGCCCGACCGAATTCTCCGGCGGGGCTTTCCGCACCCATACCGAAAACTACGGCTTCAGAAACAGCCTGATAATAATGCTGGCCCTGAAAAAAGGCATCATCCATCCTAAGGACAGCCTGGAAACCCCTTTCCAGGACGTGGTGGACAGGGCCCTGGAAGGCAGCGACTTCACAGACACAGAAGAAACCGCTGGCTTTGAGTGGATGGACAATGCGGCAAAGGGCATCAGCAGCCTTTTCGGGATAAAAAACGAGAAGACCATCGGCAGGATCAGCAACGGCATAATGTTTCTTTTCATTGGCCTTTTCTTCTTCTGCCTCTACAAGATTATCCATATCTTGTCTTTCATCGTTGATGTGCTGACTTTCAAACACCTCAGGATTCTGATCAGGAGATGGAAACTCAAGCACCATCTGGAGAAGACAACAGGCAGTCCGTGGTGGAGAAACATACCTTTCAACCACAGCATCTTCGCATCGCAGAAGGCCCTGAATTCCCTCACAAATTCCTATGCCACAGACATAAGCAATGCTATAGGCGCCTACATACTGCGCCTGTTCCAGAAAGGCGCTCTTTCATTGACAATAGACAACGGGAGAGAAGCCTTCAAGGTCAGCAAGCGGGAAAACACTCAAATGGATGCCCCTGCCCAAACCAGCCAGAGAGACCAGGAGATGGAAGACCTGCTGCATTTTGTTTTCCTCAGCGCTTCCGGCAAGGACCTGATTCTCCAGCCAAGAGAACTGAAGGTCTGGCTCAGGGCTCACAGCTCTTATGCCAACAAGCTTCTGAAACTAAGGGAAAAAGGCAAGTACAAAGACAACACTGAAATCTCCAGGCTGCTCGGCCTGAAAAAATTCCTTAAGGAATTCACCCTCATCCAGGAAAGAGGAGTGGTGGAAGTTCAGCTATGGGACGAGTATCTGGTCTTTGCCGCCCTGTTCGGCATCGCGGACCAGGTGAGGAAACAGTTCAGGCAGGTTTGTCCTGAATACTTCCAGATGAGCAAGTTAGCCCAGACTGTAGATGCCCACGCATTCACTTTCCACAACACGGTCAACAACCTGGCCTACACTACTTACCACGCCGCCCAGAATTCCAGCATAGCTGCCGCAAGAAACGCTTCCGCAAGCTCCGTGTGGAGCGGAGGAGGAGGCTCAAGAGGCGGAGGCGGAGGCCACTCTTCGTTCGGAGGCGGAGGAGGCCATTCCGGCGGAGGGCACGGCGGTGGCGGACGCTAAAACAAAAATCGCGACAACAAAACAAAAAACATACAATTATGAAACTGATCCTTTCTGTGTGCGCACTTCTGGCAGTTCTCGGATCCTGCTCGCGCTCAAAATTCGGCATAATCGCCGAGGGAGACAACACCAAACCCGAAGGCAAGCTCGTCTCCTACCAGTATTCGTACAGCGGCACAATGGCCTACCCTATCGACTATTTCCGCATCGACAGGAACAAGGACGGAGTGCTTCGTCTGGGCTGGTCAAAAGATGACAATGACATCCATCTTGTCAGGATACCCGAGGAAAGCCTCCAGATAATTGACTCCATTGCAAAACAGCACAAGCTATGGAATCTTAAGAACTCCTACCGCCCTAAGATGCAGGTGTATGACGGCTACGGATGGTCTTTCTGTCTTGAATATGAGAAAGGAAGCATCTATTCAGGCGGCACGAACGCCTATGCAGGAGGTGAACTCTCCCAAGGCATGGCTGCCATCGAATCCTATGTCCGGTCTCTGGCAGAAGCTTCTACCCCGGCAGATTCCATGGGAATTATGCACCACCACAGCTATAACGGAGAAGAGGACATAGAGCTCTAGAACCTGAGCCTGAGGTCTATGCCTGCCCAGGTGCCTTTTCCTTTCTGCATGAACCCTGCACTACCGCTGTCAAAGTAGAACAGCGAGTAATCCTTGTTGAATATGTTGTTGCACCAAAGAGAAATCTCGTTCTTGCCATAGGAGAATGAAACTCTCCCGTTCACAAGGCCGTAGAACTTTTGGCTGACATCATTTGCCTCGGTGAAATAGATTTTCCCCAGCCCCGTGTAATCAGCTCCGAATGTGAGCTTGCTGCTCTGCCCCAGGTCTATTGAATAACTGGCTGCAAGCCTTAGAGTATGCTTTGGCGCAAACGGAACATATTTGTCCTTGTAGTCTCTTTCTTCCAGCACTCTCTTCCCGTCTTTTGTCACCACAACCTGAGTGAGGTTCTTTGTGAACTTTGCATTGGTATAGCCATAGTCGGCAATAAGGTTAAGTCCATATACCGGATTATAAATCAGCGACATCTCCCCTCCATAGCTCAGGCTCTTGCCGGCATTGGATGTATATCTTCCCAGTCCGCTCTCGACAAAACGGGATACCTGCTGGTCCTTGACCATCATGTAGAACAGGCTGAAATCCATCGAGAACCTTGAATCCCTTGAGGTGAAGTGTCCGCCAAACTCCTGGTTCCAGGAATACTCCGGCCTGTACCGCAAGGCCGCGTTTATGGTTGAATCGTTGTCCAGCGTGCCGACATTCTTCTGAAGGTCGCCCTGCATGTAATCCGAGAGCATCTGGATGTTGAATCCTCCTCCGCGATAGCCCTTTGCGGTCATGATATAGATATTGTTCCTGGAGTTGAAATCGTACTTGAGTGCAAGGCGCGGCAGAACAGGCATTGATTCCTGGTACTGCTTTCCAAGATATTCAACCTTGTATGTGCCCTCACTTTTCCTTCCGCCGGGCATTGTCATAAGGTAGTTCATCGCCGAGGAAGTGGCGTAGTCTATCTTCACCTTCTCATAGTCAAACCTGACTGCCAGTGTCAAGGACAGGCCTTTGGCGCCGAAAAAATCGTTGAACACGCTCTGGTGGAAAAGGGCGGCGCCGCTGGCGGGGAGATAGAACAGCCCCGGCACATCCATCCTCTCGTCGGTAAGCTTCACCTTTACCGGGGAATGAGCCATTGCAGCATCCATTGTAGCCTGCAAATCAGATATAAAGGCCGAGCCGAAGGTAAGCGGAGTGCGGTTGCGGTTCCACTGATAGAATCCGGATATTCCTGTCGAGAAATCCATCCCTCCCCAGAACTCGTTCCACTTGCCTTTTAGTATAACTTCCTGGCTGACGGTGTTCTGAAGCTGGTTCTGGTTCATCGTGAAACGGTCTGCAGGAGAATAGTCGGTATCCATCGTCATCCTGTCTTTCAGGTACTGCCACCCGGAGGTGGAAGTGATTGTTATTCCAAGACTCTTTGGAGAATATGTGGTTATCAGGCCGGCATTGACCATATTCCTTCTGTATGAGCTCTTGAAATTGTAGTCCGGACCGGAATACTCTCCAGTGGCCTTGTCATAAGCCCCGTAAGGATAGCCTCCGTCATCATCATATTCATAGCTGACATTCAGGTCAAACGACAGGCCTGAACTCGGCTTCAGTATTCCGTGCATCCTTCCGCCAGCACTGGAGCCTTTGTCTATCTTTTTTCCGTCAAACAGATTCCTGTAGAATCCTCCCGAATAGTCGTAGAAACCTCCTGCGGAGAAAGCGAACTTCTGGCTTATCCTGTGGTAATGAGTAACCGACGCCCTGTAGTTGTTCTTGGTGGCGGCGCTCAGCATCAGGTCCGTGCCGCTATAGTCAAACGGGTTCTTGGTCCTGAGGTTGATCAGGCCACCCATTGTATTCCTTCCGTAAAGCGTTCCCTGCGGGCCTCTGAGCACCTCCACTCTCTCAATATCTGCATAATCGAAATCAAATCCGCTCTTGTCGAAGTACGGCAGGCCGTCCACATAAATGCCCACTGCCGGAGAATTGATTCTGGACCCTATTCCACGAACATAAATAGATGAAGTGTATTTTGTGCCGTAATCAGGAATGTACAGGTTAGGAACTATTCCGCTCAGGTTCTTCATCGAGAACACCCTGTTGTCTTCCATCGCCTCTCTCTGGAGGATTGTAGAAGAAAGCGGCTGGTCTCTGAGCACTCGGCTCTCCTTAGGAGAATCCACAACCCACAGCTCTTCAATCGAATACTTCTTAATGGTATCTTCCTGGTCCAAGACGGAACCGTTGTCCTGCCCGTAAGACAGGCTGCTTATTAACAGGGAGATGGACAGCAAAACTGCCTTTATCCCGATGGTTCTTCTTTTCATTTCAAATATATCGGTGAACATTAAAAATCACATTGATTAAGGCCTGCAAATTTATCAAAATACTTGGATTTTCTGCTTATATTTGTACTGAGCGAAGTGGTTAGTGCCACTAACCAGTTGAAGTTAATAACCCTAATCAAATATGAACTGGAACGGAATACTCATAGGAGCCATATCTTTCCTGATAATCGGAATCTTTCATCCTCTGGTGATAAAGGGTGAATATTACTTTGGTGTCAAGATATGGTGGGCTTTCCTTATTGCCGGAATCGGCTTAGGAGTCTGGGCCTGCCTTACTCCTAGCATCTTCTGGAGCGCAATCCTGGGAGTTGCATCCTTCTCCAGTTTCTGGGGCATTTTGGAAGTATTCCACCAGAGGGAAAGGGTCCGCAAGGGCTGGTTCCCGAAAAATCCCAACCGCAAATCCTAGGTTATTTGCTCATGTTGTAGTCGGCGATGGAGAAGATTTCAGTGGAGACTTCCCCTATCCATCCTGCCTTGTCGCAAACTGCAGTCTGGACTTTTACGAAATCTATGTACTTGAGGTTGGCGGGCTGTCCGTCCCAGGTAACGGCATCGCTGATCTTGAAATGGTTGTCAGAGGCGCCGGCAGAAGAGTTGTCCCCTCCCGAGAGGCGGTCGATTTCGCTGAAATTGTCTGCATAGCCCCAGCCGAAATCCTGGTTGATCCAGTTGTCCTTGCTGACTTCCCTGGTCTTTGAGATAAGTTTTGAGCCGTATAGGGTGTATGTGGTTGTCTTTACCCAGTCAGGATAGTAGCTGTCCTGTGTGTGGTACGCAGGAAGGTAGTCTATGCTGCCGCTCTTGCCGTCTGAGGAAACCCACTGGACGGAAGACTTGGAAGAAGGCTTGTAGTAGGTTATTGCGTAATCTTTTGTCTGGGTGCTGTAGTCGCTGCCTTTAAGCTCGTACCAGGTGTCGTCCGGAAGGCCGTTGCCGTTCTCGTCCTGCATCACCCATACGATGCCGGGCTCGGAAGAATTGTGGAAGGCGTTGCCGGCTATGGCCAGGTTGTAGCCGCCGTCATTTTCCACGCTGTGGTCGAATCCGGCGATGATGTATCCGCCCCAGGCTCCCAGGGAAACGAAGCTCTTGGCCTCCATTCTCTTCTGGGCCCAGGCACAGGCTTCTTCCATAGTGGTTGCCTTAAAGTTTTCGTTGATAAACTGGCCCGGAGCCGGCATATACTCGTAAATCTTGTTCCAAGGAGCCGTGCCCCCGGTTCTCTTGTATGAGCCTTCTGGTTGGCAGACATTTACGGTCAAAGTCTTGGACTGGGAGCGGTAGGAATTTGTCATAGTGACTGTGAGCGTATGCTTTCCTACACCTGATTCCGAGCAGACATAATAAGGCTGGGCGGAATTCTGGACTTCGGCCCCGTCCAGTTTCCAGACGAACCTGGCGTCAAATGCGTTTTCCAGGTCGCGGATGAGAATCCTTATGCTTCTTCCGGTGGAATAGTTGAAGGCTTCTCTTTCAAAGCTCCATTTGAACGGCATATCCTTTTCTTCCAGAACTTTTACCGTAAAGCTCAGCGATGCCTGACCGTCTTCATTCTTGGCTGTGAACTTGAATGTATGGGTGCCGGTGGCAGTTGGCTTGTACTTGTAAGACTTGGTGGTTGCAACCTCAGCGTTGTCCAGAGTCCAGCTGTAGGAGCAGCCGTCCTCGTTCTCCACGGAAGGGATGAACTCGTGTTCCGTGTCTTTCTGGATGGAGAATCCACCCTGCGGAACCGCCATAGCCACCCTCGGAGGAAGCATTTCAGCTACGGTAATCTTGATTTCCATACTGGCCGAGCCATTAGAGTTGGTAACGGTTATCTTGGCATAGAAGATTCCCGTTTCCTTGGAAGAGAATGTAAGGCTCTTTGCCGTGGAGATAACCTTGCCGTCCATAGTCCACTGAAAAGAGGCCCCGTCGGCATTGGTGTAGGTTGGAGTTATGGTTATGCTCCTGCCCACCTTAACCGTTACCGCCTGGCTTTCCACGGAAATTGAAGGAGCCGGCTTGGGGTTGACGTCCAGCGGCTTTCCGCCGCAGCACCAAAGCATTGCTGACAGAGCGGACAAAACTGTTATCTTGAACAAATACATCAAAGCCTTCATAAACATCGCCGATATCAAATCTCCCATATCCCGCAGGAGAAAACACCTAAACGCAAGGCAGGTCTTCTGACTTCGCCCTATCCGGAAGCCTTCCCGGCCTGAATGCCAGTGGCTTGGAGTTCCGGAAACATACCGGGCTTACAGCAGCGGGAACTGTACGGGACTTACACCCGATTCCCATTTGATCCTCATCCTGAAAAGAATATGGAACCTTGCCGGTGCAAAGATAGGAATTATCATTTTTCTATCAATAATCCCGTCGCCAAGCAAAAAATTCCTTTTAGTGCACAATTATTGAGATTGTTTCTTCGGCTGCCTCTTTTTATGCAGTGATATTTCAGAAGAGATTTGTAAATTTGAAAACATAAAACCTCGGGTTATGAAAACAAAACTAATCACCCTAATCATTACTGTAATGGCAATATTCGGATTTGGGAACGCTTCCGGGCAAGATGCTTCATACAAGCAGCTGTGGGACCAGGTAAAGGAAGCTGACAAGAAAGACCACCCTAAGACGGTGGTGGAAATCTGCGACAAGATTATCGAAAAAGCAAGAAAGGAAGGAGACCAGGGCCAGCTTCTGAAGGCCTGGTTCTACAGAGTGGACAAGAAAACGGACATTACTCCAGACACGCTCTATTCCAGCCTCAGGGAACTGGAAACCTGGGCAAAGGATGAAAAAGATCCCGTAACCAAGATGGTGCTGCACAGCTGCATAGCAACCATCTATTCCAATTATGTAGAAGGCAACTCCTGGGAAATCAACGAGAGAACCAACATAGACGGCGGAGAAGACACCCCAGATGTGGAGCAGTGGGGCAGCATGAAGTTCGTCAAGACCGTGCTGGACAACGTCAATGCCTCCCTATTCGACATCGAAGCCCTCAGGAAGGCAGACAACTCCAAGTTCATTCCTTTCGTTGAACAGCATAAGCAAGGAGAGTATTTTAATCACGATCTGCTCCACATCATCACGCAAAGGGCAATTTCATCCCTCGGCGATATTAAAAATGTGGCAAAGGACAAGAAGGCCATCAGTGACAGGATAAACGAGATTGAGAGCCGTACCATTATTTCCTACCTTAATGCCGGCAACACCGACGCCTACATTTTGTCTTCTATGGACATGCTGCAGAGAAGGCTCTCATACAGAGAAAAAACGGAAGAGTACGTGAAGTCTCTGGAAGAGCTTCTCAGCGATGAAAAAGTCAAGGCCAGACAGACCTGCGCCGAAATCCTCATAGAACTGGCGCAAAATCTTAAAGGAGAGAATCCGGCCAAGGCTATGGAGTACTGCGAAATGGGCTTGAAGAATTATTCCGGCTACAAGAGGACGGAGTATCTGAAGGAAATCAAGGAGAACATTCTCAAGCCATACGTCAATTTCTCGCTTCCGAGCTTTGCATATCCGGGACAGGAGAGAGAGGTTAATATCGGCCACAATAACCTTGACAAAGTGGATATCATCATCTACAAGATTCCTGAGAGTCTTCACGATATTATCAACAAAGGCCAAACTCACAAGCTCAAGGATGAAGACTTGAAAAAGTGCGCCGTGGTTTCTACCGTCACCTACCCTCTGGAAAGGCCGGCCGACTACAAGACTACATACAAGAGCGTACAGTTCCAGATTCCGTCCGAACCTGGAATATATACCTTCAAGGCCGTGGCTGCAAAGCATGAAATCTTCAACTGGGACATTATGAGAGTGGGACGGATGAAGCTGATGTACAACAACTGGAAAGACAGGAATCTGGAAGTGATTGTTGTAGACCGCCTAAGTGGACAGCCAATCCAGGGAGCGAAGGTCATAATGACCAAGTACAAGTCAAACAGCAGGGATGACAGCCAGATATTGGAGAAAATCAGCGACAAGGACGGAAAGACCATCTTTGTCCAAAAAGACGAAGACTTCAAGGGCTTCAACCCTAATGTCAGCCTGAAAGCCGAACTGGGCAGCGACATCTACATGCCTAAAACTTCTGTTTACCTTCACGAGCAGTACCGTGGATCAAAAGATGAGAAAAGCGACAAGCTCCATCTGCTCACAGACAGGTCTATCTACCGCCCTGGCCAGACAGTGTACGTAAAAGGCATATCCTACTGGTGTAAAGGAGAAGATGCAGGCATAATTGAAGGCAAGGCCTACACGGTCATCCTGAAAAACCATAATCGCGAGACTGTTGACAAGAAAGAAGTCAAGACAAATGTCTACGGATCGTTTGAAACCTCTCTCCAGGTTCCGACATCCGGCCTTATGGGCACTTACAGAATTGAGGTTCAGGACAGTGATTTCACTTATGACGCCACAACCATCAGCGTGGAGGAATACAAGAGGCCTACGTTTGAAGTGAGGGCAGACAGGATTGAGGGAAGCTACAAGTTCGGCGACCAGATTGAGGTGAAGGCCAATGCCAAGACTTTCTCCGGCGTTCCTCTGGACGAGGCAGACGTCAAGTACACCGTCACCCGCCGCAAGTGGAGCTGGTGGAGAATGTCTAACGAAACCATTCTGCAAGAGGGTGAGGCCAAGACCGACGAACTGGGAAATGTAAAGGTTCCTGTAACCCTTGTGCCTATGGACGAAGAAGACGATGACAGGTACTCCAGCAGCTACTGCTCTTATCAGGTTAAGATAGACGTAACCAATGCCGCCGGAGAAACCCAGAGCACTTCTACCAGCGTTTACGTTGGAAAGAAGAGCCTTGTTGTACGCTGCGCCGTGGGCAAGGAGATAGACAAGGAGAAAGACATCCTGATCAGGATGAGCGTTACCAACCTCGACGGAACCGAGCTTGCAAAGGAAGTGTCTTACACTCTCTGGAAAGACAACAACGGAGAGAAGGGCGACAAGGTCAAGGAAGGAAAGGTCCAGTCCAACACATCGGTGAATATGGACGACTGGAAGGCCCTGCCATCCGGAAGATACATAATCACCTACTCCGTAAAGGACGACAAGGGTGAGGTTTGCGAAGGAGAAACATCCTTTGCAATGTTCTCCGTAAAGGACGGAAAGCCTCTGGAAGGAAGCTATCTGTGGACTTATCGCGACGGGGACAAGATCTGGTTCGGAACTTCCCAGAAGGATGCCGTTATCTATATGGACGTGTATTCAGACGGCAAGAACGTGGAGAGCAAGGTATTCCGCCTGAGCGACAAACTTCTGGAGAAGAACTTTGCCTACATTCCTGAATACAAGGACGGCGCCAGCATTTACTTCAGGATGGTAAGAGACGACCAGTTCTTCCAGACCTCATACGTTGTTTCTAAGCCTTATCCAGACAATCACCTGAGGCTCAAGTGGAGCGTATTCCGCAACACCCTGATTCCTGGCCAGGCAGAGCAGTGGACCCTGAACGTTGTGGGCCCTGACGGAAAGCCGGCGGACGCTGAAGTGCTTGCTCTTATGTACGACGCTTCTCTGGACAAGATAAGAAGCCACTACCTGAGCGCCATCTCACGCTACTACCCTCGCCATCTGACATACGCCAACTGGCAGTCAACCAAACTCAGCTTCTTTGGAATGAACTACTCTCCGAGCCACGGCGTTTATGTTCAGGATCTGGATTTTGACAAGTTCATCAATCTTCCTTACATCCTTGGCGGCAGACGCAGGCACGTCCTGTACAGGGCATTGGGCGCAAAATCGGGAGCAGTACTGTATGACGCTATGGTTGTTGAAGATTCAGCCATTCCAATGCCTTACGCAAAGAATGAAGAGTCTCATGACGAATTGTCATTACTTAAACAGGAAGCTGAAGCTGCGGCAAAGGGACAGGATGAAGAGGGCCAGCCTCAAGCCAAGGAAGAGGAGCAGGAGCCTCAGCTCAGGACCAATTTCAACGAGACCGCATTCTTCCTGCCTCAGCTTGTCACCGACAATGACGGAAACGTGGCCATCAGCTTCACCCTTCCTGAAAGCCTCACCCGCTGGAGATTCATGTCCATGGCTCACACCAAGGACCTGAAGACCGGATATCTGCAGGATGAGATCGAGGCCAAGAAAGACTTCATGATTGCCCCTAACATGCCTCGCTTCCTGCGCAACGGAGACATCACCACCATATCATCATCGCTGACCAACCTGTCCGAAAAGGACATTGATGCCAACGTGAAGTTCGAGCTCTTCGACATTGCCACCGAGAAGGTATTCCATTCAGAAAGCAAGAAGGTAAGCGCAGCCGCCGGCAAGACATCCAAGGTTAGCTTCAGCTTCCCGGTAGAGGACACTTACGATGTGATTGGAGTAAGGATAATCGCAGAGGGTGGAGAATTCTCAGACGGCGAGCAGCACTCCCTGGCAGTTCTTTCCGACAAGGTAAGGATTGTTGAAAGCGTAGCCCTTCCGATAAGAGGCGAGCAGAAGAAGGAGTTCTCCCTGGAAAGCCTGTTCAACCACCATAGCCCGTCGGCGACAAAGAAGACCCTGACTATCGAGTTTACCGGCAATCCTGCCTGGTACGCAATCCAGGCGCTGCCTTCTCTGGCCGAGCCGGACGACGACTGCGCAATCTGCTGGACCAATGCCTTGTACGCAAACGTCCTGGCAAGCAAGATTGCCAACTCCCAGCCAAAGATCAAGAGCGTTTACGAGGCCTGGAAGAAGAGCGGCCAGAATAAGGAAACCCTGCTGAGCAACCTGCAGAAGAACCAGGAATTGAAGACCATACTCCTGAGCGAATCTCCTTGGGTGCTTGAAGCCAAGAGCGAGGAAGACCAGAAGATGATGATCTCCACCCTGTTCGACGTGATGAATATACGCAACATCGGCGACAAGGCAATAAAGAAACTCGGCGAACTCCAGATGGGAGACGGCGGATGGACCTGGTTCAAGGGAATGGAATCCAGCCCTTGGATTACGGAATACGTGCTCACCCAGGACATAAGGCTCAGGATACTGACCGGAGAAAATCTTGACGGAGCCCGTAAGCAGATGCACAGCAAGGGACTTGCATATATGCACAACGAGGCCCAGAAAGAATACGACTGGATAATGAAGGAAAAGGTCAAGGCCAAGGGTGTCTCCTACTTCATTCTCAAGTACCTCTATCTGGTAGCCCTTGAAGCCCAGGCAGATGGCAAGACTCCTGCGGACATCGTTCCGAAGAACAGGAAGACAATGTACAATTGGTTCCTGAACAAGGTGGCCGAGGTTCCTAAGAGCCAGGACATGCAGGAAAAGAGTATGGCTGCGGTTGTCCTGAAGGCCAACGGAAAGCAGAAGCTCGCCGACGAGTACATCCAGTCCATCAGGGAACATCTCACAAGCTCTGAAGAAATGGGAATGTACTTCGCCTTCAACGAGAACCCTTACCGCTGGGGAAGCCTGAACCTCAACGCCCAGGTTGCCGCAATCGAGGCCTTCGACCAGGTTGCAGGTGACATGCAGACCGTGGAAGAGATGAAGATCTGGCTCCTCAAGCAGAAGCAGACTCAGATGTGGGGAACTTCAACCCTGACCGCAGACGCGATTTTCGCCCTGCTTGCCCGCGGAGACAACTGGCTTGCAAGCGAAGGC
Source organism: uncultured Bacteroidia bacterium (assembly GCA_902769525.1). GTDB lineage: Bacteria > Bacteroidota > Bacteroidia > Bacteroidales > UBA932 > Egerieousia. Next base: position 164,903 of record CACXPG010000008.1, on the reverse strand, counting down.
ATCGCAGACCTTACCTTTGCAGACAGGACCGTCTCCACCAACAAGCCGGACGAGGAAGGCAACGCCCCTATCCCTGGACTGAACTACATAAAGAGAGCCTACACCGACAGTGAGGCCACTGATGCCAGGACCATCACCGTCGAGAAGAAAGACAAGGGAATCGCCTGGGGCGCCGCCTATGCGACCTTCTTCGAGAAGATGTCCAACGTCAAGGATAACGGCGGAAAGGAGATGAGCATCACCAAGGAACTCTTTGTCAAGAGGGTGAACAAGGTTTCCGAAACCGGAAATACTGAAAACGGAGCCCTGGCCTACACTCTTGAGCCGCTGAAGAACGGAGCCCAGATAAAGGTTGGAGACATCGTCACCGCCAGGATGGTGATAAAGATAGACAGAAGGATGGATTTTGTCCAGCTCAAGGAACAGAGAGCAGCCTGCTTCGAGCCTATGACCCAGCTTTCAGGCTACCACTACGGAGGCGGCACCGGCTACTACGAGGAGATCAAGGACGCTTCCACCAACTTCTTCTTCTACTCTCTGGGCAAGGGCACTTACGTTCTTGAAGTGAACTACAGAGCCTCCAGAGCCGGAGAATACGAGGCAGGCCTTGCAAATCTCCAGTGCGCCTACGCTCCTGAGTACACTGCTCACACCAGCTCCTGCAGAATAACTGTCACCGAGTAAAATGCGAAAGCAGAGAATTGTCTATATGAAAAGGCCCCCCTTTTTGGGCAAGAATGTCATCGCGATGAATCTTTTCGGGATGATACTGGCCCGGAAAGGGAGGACTTTGTCCCCTACTACGGTATTCCACGAAAGAATCCATACCGCCCAGATGAGGGAGATGCTTTACATCTTCTTCTACATCTGGTACGTGATTGAATGGCTGGTGAGAATCCTCCGCCACCTTTCAGCCTGGAAGGCATACTCGAGGATAAGCTTTGAAAGGGAAGCCTACGAGAACGAAAACAACCCCGGCTACCTGATCCAGCGGAAGCATTACCGGTGGACGAGGTACTTGTAGGGCCCCTACTCAAACCTCACCGGGAAGTCGAAGTAAGTGTTCGGATACGGTTCATCTCTCAGGGTGAAATGCCACCACTCTGAATACAGGGGCTTGAAGCCGTGCCTCATCATAGCCTGTCTGAGTATCTGGCGGTTTTCATACTGCTGAGGAGTTACGCCCTTGTAGTCTGGATGGGCACTCGGGTCAAGCATATCGAATGTGCCGCCCATATCCACCTCCTTTCCGGTTCTCATGTCAAACAGAGTGAGGTCTACGGTGCTGCCCCTGCTGTGGCCGGACTTGGTGGCTATGTAATCCTGCTTGAAGAGGTTGGCCTTGTCCAGGTTCGGGTAGAAGGCTCTCTTCATTGTGGTGTCTGCATCCTTTGCCCAGCGGCAGAAATGAGCCACGGCCCTTGCCGGACGGTATGCGTCATAGATTTTCAGGCGGTAGCCCATAGACTTCACGTCATCGCTGACAGCCTTCAGGGCCTTGGCGGCCTCCTTGGTCATAAGGGCAACAGGCTCCTCATAGCCGTCTATCCTGGAACCCACGAAATTGTAGGTGGAATAATATCTTATCTCCTGAATCACATCAGGAACAGCCTCTGAAATAACCACAAAGCCTTCTCTGATCTGGTTTGCAGGAATCTTCTTGACAACATCCTCAACTGATGGGTCACCGTATCCAGTGTCTGCAGATTCATCCACAACCGCCAGAGTGTCCGGAACGGTTTTGACGTCTGTCTGAGGTTTCTTGCCTGAACAGCCAGCCAGGCAAATAGCTATAGCTAACGAAAAAAGAATCAAGTGCCTTTTCATAAGAATCAAATTTACGGAGTGTAAAATTACAAATAAAGATGTATTTTTGAAGTATAAACTTCTACGATATGACCAAGAGATTCATTATTCTGTTTGCCGCCGTCCTGTGCGCATTTTCCTGCACAACCAAAAACTCCCCTGCCCCGACCTTGAGGGTTGGAATGCTGGACGGCCTGGGAAGCGGCCACACCAACATGACCGAAGCCTTTGCAGCGGCCCAGCTGGATTCCCGCATCAGTATAAAATACATAACCAGCGGCGACATCGCCTGGGGTGTTCTGGACAGCCTGGATGTTCTGATTATTCCTGGCGGAGGCGGAAGCATGCACACTTTCAGCCTCGGTGACACCAATATCGGCATAATCAAGAAATGGACAGAAAACGGAGGCGGCATACTCTGCATCTGCGCCGGAGCATACGCCCTGAGCCACACTCCTGACTATGCCTGCTTCGGTATGAACGGAGCCCAGGTGGTGGACCTCGACCATTCTTCCAGAGGCCAGGGACTCTGCGCTTTAGGCATCACAGAAGAGGGAAAGAAACTCTTCCCGGAACTTGCCGGGCTGGACACCATCCACGTGATGTTTGAAAACGGCCCTATGCTGGCCCCTGCAGATTCCGCCACTCTGGCCCAAAGCCCGGCAACAGACTATACGGTATTCACCACAATGCTCAGCGATGTTCACGTGGGAGCCGAATTCCAGGCCGGGATCAGCCCCGGAAAGCCGTTCATGCTGGGTAACAACTACGGAAAAGGCCGTGTATTCACTTCCATCGGCCATCCTGAAGGAAGTGCATCCTTTGGCTGGATGATTCCTAGGATCCTGTGGTGGTGCGCCCAGAAAGAGGACCAGGCCCTGCCGGTCGAGTACAAGGCCCCGTCCCTGGACAAGGAAGTGATAATGAGCGAAGAAGATCTCCGAAAGGAAGGCTCGCTATACAGGACATTCGTCTACGGCTCAAAGGAAGAGAAACTGGAAGGCATCAACTGGATGATGACACATCCTTCCTGGAGCATGAAGACCTGGGCTACCGGCCTTCTCTACGACAAGGATTTTGAAGTAAGAGAAGCCGCAGCCGCCTGGATAATGTCAACCGAACTTCTGACGGGAAAGAAAGAACTCGAATCAGCCTGCGCCATCGAACAGAACCCTGAGACAAAGGCAATAATGCAGAAAGCAGTCGAGCACATCCAGTCTCTTTACAAATAATCCAAAATTGATATTATATTGACGGAATTTTGATATGAATTTGACGTTCCGTTGATGAATAATTGAGGATTATTCACTTTGATAATTTATTGATGTACAATTCTTTGCATCCATAGTGCAAAGAGATGATATTTGCATTGAACCATAAAGCAGATACCATTTCCAACCATTAAATAATAAAACTATGGAAACAAAGAAAACCAACAGAGCCAGCCTGGAAAACAAAAGGGCGATGTTCCTTGAGATCGGGCTTGTCGCAGCTCTTGCGATCGTACTCACATCCTTCGAGTGGAACTCCTCCACCAAAGACGTAGCCACAATAATGGCCGGAAACTCTTTCCTCGCCGATGACGAAACCATTCCTGTCACCCAGCAGGAGCCACCTCCACCGCCCCAGACAATCAAGGAGCCGGTGATCAGCGAAGAGCTTAAGATCGTGGAAAACGATGTCAAGATAGACACCGAATTCCTCAGCCCAGACGACAACACCGACCCTATCAAGATTGTTCCTTATGTGGAGCCTTCCAACAAGGAGGAAGAAGAGGAGGTTGAAGAATTCATTCCATTCTCCATCGTCGAGGACAAGCCAACCTTCCAGGGTGGAGACGCAAACACCTTCACCAAGTGGGTTTACGGCAACATAGTATATCCTGAACTGGCTATCGAAAACGGAATCCAGGGAAGGGTAACCGTTCAGTTCACCATAGACAAGGACGGCAGTGTAAAGGACGTCAGGGTTCTCAGGGGCGTAGACTCCACTCTGGACAAGGAGGCCGTCAGAGTAATTTCCAGTTCACCGAAATGGACTCCGGGTAAGCAGAGGGGCAAGGCGGTTAAAGTAAAATACACCTTCCCTATTATCTTCCAGATGAGGTAATTATTTAAGGGAGAATCTCCAGAGCTTGGAATGTCGGGGCTTCCCCGAAGTATGGAAAACCACATACACCCAATTTCCGTGAATGTCAATGCCCTCTGGCTCGTCCACGAGGGCGTTGATGTTTTCTGTGCGTTCTATCTGCTTGGTTTTCAGATTCACGATATGAAGCAGACGGTCGTGAGGTGGATAACCGTCCGGAAGGAAAGCATAGTCCCCCATCACGAAACTTCCCTGCCAGATGTTTATTCCCGTATCAATTCTGGTGACATCCAGCACATCAGAATCCTTCAGATGAACCTCGCCGTTTTCATCTGAATCGGAGAGTTTCGGCAAACGGAACTTCTTGAGCAGTTTGAAATCCCCATTCCTTCCGCCAAAGGTGTAGATGAAGCCATTCTTGACATCCGCGCACCAGTCAATCGAGCCCGGATAATCTGTTCCTTCATAGTAGATCTTCTGCACTATCCTGCTGCCTTCCAGGGTGATGTCGGTGACAAGGCAGGCGTGCTTCCCCCTGCATTCGGATACGTATAGCAGCGGAAACTTTGACTTGCGGGAAAACTTTTCCTTCCCGAAAAACGCATTGTTGCAATGTGAAGTGTTCCCTTCCATCATATATGCCGCAACCAGGGCCTTTTTCTTCATATCGTAGATGCAGCACATACCCTTGTCGTGAAGGACTACGGTGTAGTTCTTATACATCGCTAACCCCTGAGTGGAACCCTTTATCTCCACATCCTCCGGAGTCCAGTCCGCAAAATCCACAACCAGTTCAGCCTCCAGCGGCAACTTGACAGGCCATATAGACTTCACATTCACCGGATACTGAGGATATGCAATGGTATCAGATATCGGTTCAGACTGGGAAAAGCCTACTGAAGAAACTGCAAGAAACGCAAGCAACAAGCAAATCCTTTTCATACATCGTTGAATTTGAAATCAAAGATACTCAAATCCAGGCAAAAAAGAGCCTGCTATGTTAATGTTTGTCAATGAGCATATTAAACAATTGTCTTGCACCATTTTTGGCACAAGACAATATTATAAACTTCTATATACCAGCGATATGCGCTGCGCGACCTTTACTCGGCGGTCTGCTGAGGTTCGTCTGCAGGACGTGGTCCTCTTGGGGCGGGACGCTGTCCCTTGCCCGGCCTCTGGCCATTAGGACGGCCGCCTTTCATTCCCGGTCTGCCCTGCTGCCTGGAGTGGAGTTTCTGCTGAATCTGCTGCTCCACATTGAAAAAGCGTACCAGCTGCTCCGGATCCAGAACCTTTGCAAACTCGTCGATGTACTGGAGTTTCACTTCCTGGGCCTTCATCTGCCTTTCAACTTTTGTCTTCTCCATCTTCACGGCTTCTTCCTTTGTAATCTTCTTGCGCTCAGGCTTTGCCTTGTCGGCTTTAGCCTGCGGCTTCTCGCCCTTTTTCACTCCGTCTCTCTTCGGCATCGGGCCCATAGCCTCGCGCATAGCCTCTGAATAAGCCCTGTAAACATTGACGAATTCCGGTTTCTGCTCGTCTGTGATGTTCAGACGGTAAACCATCTCCTTAACTCTTGCCTGGAAGAACTTTTCCTTAGGATCCTGGTCCTTCTTGTCCTGCGCGTATGCTGTAAAAGCCACAAGCATCATCGCGATAAAAATCAAACTTCTTTTCATAACCTAAAAATTTAACTATGTTCTATTGTTGTCTTATTCAAAATATTCTTCGTAGTCACTCAGTGAGATTTCCTCAACCTCATAGTCTGAAAGCTGCATCAGGTCATCATCAGAAAGACCGTCCAGGAAATCATCCACCGGACTTTCCGTGTTCTGGGCTATGTGGACTGACGGCCGAGGGGTTTCAGAGTTTCTTCCTATGAAGACAAAAAGCAGCACTGCCGCAGCGGCTGCAATGGAAACAGCCGGCCACAAGATTCTCTGCATTCTGCCAGAGTTACCCTTTTCAACGGCAGTTTCTGTAACGTTCGCAATCAGGTTGTCAAGATACTCCTCGCTTTCCTGGTAAGGCATCTTTTTTCCTATGTCGTCAAACTTTTCCATTATATGTTCTCCTTCAAATAATTCTTGACTTTTTCGTATGCGTAGTGGTAGTTTGCCTTGAGGGCTCCCACATTCTTTCCGGTCGCTTCTGCTATCTCTTCATAGCTGAGTTCATCATAGTATCTCATGTTGAAGACTATCCTCTGCTGGGTCGGAAGCTTCAGAAGAGCCTTCTGGAACAGCACCTCCATCTGGTCTGGCGGAAGATTCGCCTGATGCTCAAGGGTACTCTCGAGTTTCGGCCCCAGAGAGTCCAGGCTCTGGAAGAATCCCTTTCTCTTTCTCAGAATCCCGATGGCCTCGTTCGTGGCTATCCTGTATATCCAGGAAGAGAGTTTGCCTTCTCCGCGAAACGAGTCTATACTTCTGAATATATTGATGCTGGCTTCCTGAAGGGCATCCTCGGCATCATCGTGGTCCACTACAATTCTCCTTATATGCCAGTACAGCGCCTTGCCATAGCTGCGCATAAGAAGCCTGAAGCCTCTCTCCCTGTCCGAGGCAAGCATCGCGATAATCTCCGTGTCCTGTAAATTGGCGGCCATTTCGTCTTTCTTCAATAATAAGATGGTTCTATGTCCAAAAGGTTAAATCGGGTAAAAAAAGATTCTTAAATTTGCATTACGACAGAAAAAACATGAAAGCAAAGAAAACCAAAATCATATTGGCGGCTATCCTGGTCATTGCAGTTGCGGTTCTGATAATCACCTGCCCAGGAAGAAAAGCCCACAGGGAAACACTTATAGATGCCGTTGGAGACGCGCTTGTAGACAAGGCCGGACTCAACGCTTTGGGCGATGCCGCAAAATCCATCAAGCAGGTCAACCACGACTTCTACAACAGCGCCGTGAACCCCTGCCTCCAGGTCAAGGGATACGGACTGTTCAGCATAGGCTATATTACGGACGGGGAAAACAGGGAAAGAGTTTCTTTCGGCATTTTAGGCCACGTCTGTGTCAAAGACAAGGAAAACATTTACCGCAAGATTCCGATGCTCGCGGAGCCAGTGCCGGTCTCTCCGGAAAAATCTCCAGAAAACCAGTAACACAATGGAAGAGCAGAGGACTGTCAGACCAGCGTCAAAACAAGAGATTTCCCAGATTATGGAAGTTCTCTCCGCCGCCAAGAAGATTATGCGCTCCAGTGGCAACGTCAACCAGTGGATTGGCGGCTATCCGTCTGAAGAGACTGTCCTGTGCGATATTTCTCTGGGACACGGATTCGTGGTGGAAGACTCGGGGAAGGTGACCGGCTATTTCGCGTGTGTTCCGTCTCCGGAACCTACCTATGCAAAAATCTATGAAGGGCAGTGGCTGGACGACAATCTTCCCTACCACGTGGTTCACAGGATAGGAAGCTACCCGGACGTTCACGGAGTGTTCAAATCCATTATGGAATGGTGCTTTGAGAAGGATTCGAATATCAGGATAGACACCCATCGTGACAACAGGATAATGCAGCATAACATCCTCAAGGAAGGATTCGCCTACTGCGGTATCATTTATCTTGAAAACGGAGACGAAAGGCTCGCCTACCAGAAATTATTACGGAAATAATCACTCTTAAATAACTTGAATATGAAAAAGCTTGTTTTTGCTTCCCTGATCATCGCTTCTGCCTGCCTGATTGTCTTCTCCTGCAAAAATGGCGGGGAGAATAGCCAGAACTCCGAGAATGTACAGCCAGAAGAAGAAGCGTTTGTCCTCCCTCAGGTGGACGATGTTTGTTCCCAGATGGATGACCCTTCTTTCATCGCTATCTGCAGGAAGAATTTCGACACCAACTCAGACGGCAAGGTTTCAATGGAAGAAGCCAGCGCTGTAACCGAGCTTGTGTTTGACAGTCCTTATCCGAGCGAAGAATCCGAATCAAGATGGGAATATGACGAGCCTCTGAAGTCATTGAAAGGCATCGAATACTTCCCGAACCTGGAGATTCTGGTTATCGAGTATCACCAGGTCACCAGTCTGGATATCAGCCATAACCCTATGCTCAAGCAATTATACTGCTCCAGCAACAAAATCGGCACCCTGGATGTAAGCAAGAATACTCATCTTAGGGAACTGATATGCTCTTCCTGCGGGCTTACCGCCCTGGATGTGACCAAGAACACAGAACTGTTTAATCTTCAGTGTAGCGACAATCAGATCCCGAGCCTGGATGTGACCAAATGCACTCGCCTGACCGACCTTGCCTTCTCCACAAACCAGATTGCCAGCATAGACGTAAGCAAGTGCACCGGCCTGAACAATCTGCACTGCGTCAATAACCAGCTCACCTCTCTGGATGTGAGCAGCCTTCCTGAACTCGTCACCCTGAACTGCGAAGGCAACCAGCTTACTTCTCTGGATGTCAGCAAGAACCCTAAGCTGGAATGGCTGATGTGCGACAGAAACCAGCTTACAAAAGTCGACTTGACCAACAACCCGAAAATCAGTCTGGCGATGGCCGATGAAGGCGTGGAGCTTATCGGCTACAACAAGTAAGTTCTAAAAACCGTTGAGATTCATGTAGACTGTAGGCATCAGCAGAAGAAGGCCTATCAGCATAAACACCAGAAGTATCTTCCAGAACCACTTCAGCCAGATGTCATAAGGTATCTTGGCCACGCCAAGCACACCCATCAGCACAGCTGAAGTAGGAGTTATCATATTGGTGAATCCGTCGCCGAACTGGTATGCCATGACGGTTGCCTGCCTTGAAAGACCGATTACATCGCTGAACGGAGCCATAATAGGCATTGTCAGGGCAGCCTTGGCTGTTCCCGACGGAATGAAAAGGTTCAGGGCCGTCTGGATGCCGTACATTATGGAAACGGTTCCTCCCTGGCTGGTCCCCTGCATAGTGTTGGCAAGGGCGTAGAGAATGGTGTCCATAACCTTTCCTGCCGTAAGCACTTCTATGATGCCGCCGGCAAGGCCCACGATCAAGGCTGCAGAGAGAATGTCCTTGGCGCCATTTATGAACTCGATGGCGATCTTGTTGGCACTGCTTCCCATAGCCACGCCGCTTATGATTCCCATTCCCAGGAACAAGGCGCATATCTCCTTGACATACCATCCGTAGCCCAGCACTCCCACAATCAGGAATATGATGGTGAATGCCAGAACGCTCAGAATGAAGTAAAGATAGGATTTCCTGAGAGTCAGGATTCCGAAAATCACATACAATGCGCTGACTATCGGGATACAGACAAATGTGACCTCATTGCCTCCGAAACTTACCGTGGTCTTAGGGTACAGTACGGAAGCTATGACCATCACGATTGAAGAAAGGATGAATATAACCCAGGCGCTGACAGGAGTTTTCTCCTCGAAGCCCATCGCCTGGCTTTCTTCCTGGCGCTTTCTCCAGTAGTCATCCAGCTTGTATGTCGGGCTCAGCTGAGGGTTCTTCTTCACGCGGTTTGCATACCAGAGCGTGAAAGCGATTATCAGAAGAGTGAGAATCACCCATACCACCATCCTGTACTCGAAACCGGAGAACAGAGGCAGTCCGCTAAGACCCTGGGCAATTCCTATGGTAAAAGGATTGAAGACAGCCCCGCTCAATCCGACGTGAGCAGCAACGTAAACCATAAGCAGGCCTGTAATGGAGTCATAACCCATCGATATGGCCATCGGGACAAAGATTATTATGAAGGCTATTGTCTCCTCGCTCATCCCGAACACCGCCCCGAATACGCTGAAGATAAGCATTGTCGCCACTATGATAACCCAGTGTTTGCGGGCTTTCTTGAGGAACGACTGGATGCCGAAGTCTATGGCGCGGCTGGAGTTCAGGATCTGGAAGGCTCCGCCGATTATAAGCACGAAGGCGATAATGGCAGCCTGCCTCTTGAATCCGTCTACAATGGCGCCCAGAATCTGCCAGCTCTGGGGATTGCCCTCGACCTGGTGGTAGGAGCCGTTCACGATAACGTCTCTCTCCGCCCCGTTGACTGTTATAGTCTGGTGGTCAAACTCTCCAGAAGGGATAATCCAGGTCAGGATTCCGCAAAGAAGCAGCACGGAACCGATGATTACAAACGTATGGGGTATTTTCTTCGCTTTTGCCATGATGGGTCAAAGATAAAGAATCTTGGGCTCGGAAGCCCAAGATTCTCGCTTGTTATTTGATTTAGATGTTATACTTGTCTCCAGGATAGAGAACGGTAAGCTTGAAACTGTGAGCGTTGCTTCCGTCTTCACCCTTCTTGTAAGGCTCGAAAAGCATGGCGCACCCGGTTCCCACAATCTCGATCGTATTGTCCGGATTAACCACAACTGCACTTTCCTCATCGATACCCAGACCACGATAGCCAGGGTTGTCAAGCAGCACGTTGATCAGCCTGACCTGACGGCGGCGGGCGATGAAGTGCTGGTCGATGATTATGTTGTCCAGGAAGCCGAAGCCTTCCTTGGTCTCTACATAGTTGCTCTTGATTTCGTTGAAGTATGGAGAATCGGAATCGTCCGGACCAGGGTTTACCTGTCTTCCGGTGAGCATAATGCGGCTCTGGATGGCAGCGCCGGCGCTTGTTCCGCCGATAACTCCGCCGTCCTTGTAGATCTGGAGCATCTTGTCAAAGAACTTGGTCCCGTTGAGGAAATCCTTCAGGCGGCTCTGGTCTCCTCCGGAGAGGAAGATGGCAGTCACGCCGTCCAGCTTGGCCAGCATTTCAGGAGTGTCTATAGAATCCTTGGGACAGAGAATGAAGTCTGCGTTCTTGCATCCCAGGGCACGGAATTCGGCAGCCTGCCTTTCTCCGGTTTCAAGAACCTGGCTTGCAAACGGAATTACCAGGAGCTTGCATTTTTCAGGGCCTCCTCCCTTCTCGATTATCTTGTTCAGGATAGGAGCGATGCGGTCTCCGCCGCCCTCTATAACCAAAGTGCCTTTAGCCGTTATGTTTTCAGGAAGGAATTCCAGCTGCTCTCCCTTGTCGCATTTGCAGGAAGAAAGGAAAAACAGTGAAATGGCACCAAGGGTCAGAAATATCTTTTTCATAAACTAGTCCAATGTTGTTGTCATTAAACCGTAGGCAATGGCGGCGGCCCTTGTGAAGTCCTCGTAGAGAATGAACTCGTCGTTCCCGTGAGGATTCTGGGCGCCGACTCCCAGGTTTATGGTCTTAATTCCTTTTTTGTTCATTGCATTGGCGTCGCTGCCGCCCATTGACTTCATAGGAACCGGTTTCAGGCCCATAGCCCCCGCCACCTTCTCGAAGAGGCGGTAAGGCTCGTCCTCGGGATGTATATGGTACGGCGTGAAATCCCAGGCGCTGCGGTATTCCATTGTTGCGCCGTGCTTTTTGCAGACTTCCTCAAAATCCTCGACGATCTTCCTGAAGCGCTTTTCTCCGTCCTCAAGGTTTCCGCTGCGGATTTCTCCTGAAATCTTCACCGAATCACATACAACGTTGGTGGCAGTGCCACCCGATATCCTGCCTATGTTGCCGGTGTCTTTTTCCCCGAGTTTTCCATAAGGGAACTTTGTCACGGCCTCACAGGCAACCTGGATGGCGCTTATGCCCTTCTCAGGGGCGATGCCCGCGTGAGAGGACCGCCCGTGGAAGGTAAAGTCGAATTCCAGAAGCCCGCAGGTCTCGCTGACGATTGCAGGCGGGCTCATATAGGAATCGAAGATGAAGCCGTATCTAATTCTCGGATCAGGAGTGAAGAAAGTGGAACCGGCAAGGGTTGTCTCCTCGCACACCGTGAAAAGCAGGGTGCAAGGTTTTATGGTGTCTTCAGCGACAGCCTTTTCCAAGGCATAGAGGATAGATGAAAGTCCTCCCCTGTCGTCCACTCCGAGCGGAGTGGTGCCGTCGGATGTAATCCTGTCCTCGTGGAAGATTCTCACAAGGCCTTTTGTGGACCTTGGAGTATCCATGTGGGAGGCCAGGAAATGGTCTCCCCCGCCCTTGATCCGGATTATGACATTTCCGCTGTTTCCCTTGGAGAGGGAAGCGGCTCCGTCCATATCGAATTCCAGGCCGAGCCTTTCCACGAATTCCTTTATGTAAGCGGCTACAGGCGCTTCGTTTCCTGAAGTGGCGTCTATCGAAGTAAGGTCTTCGAAAATCCGCCTAAGTCTTTCATCTATCATCTTTCCTTGTATTGCAATGTTTTACAATCCGTAAACAGAGAGGTTCTTGACTCTGATGTAGTAACCGTCCGTGCAGTTTCCGTGCAAGAGAGCTACATAGACTGTTTTACCTCTGTAAGCGCTGATGTCAACGTTTACGGTAATCCACTCGTTGACAGTTTCCTGCCAGTCAAGGGCAACATCTGCTTCACGGCAATTGGCCTCTGTAATCGGTGAAGTTGAAATCAATACTCTGTAACCTTCGTCATACCTTGCGCGGACGTCAAAGCTTACGAAAGCGGTCTTCATCTTGGTTCCGATCTCGATAGCAGGAGTTACGAGGTAGTTCTCAGGTGTCAGAGCGCCTATTCCGCCACTCTTCCAGGAGTCTGAGGTAACCTCGCCGTCATAGTACTCCCAGCAGTAACCGTCACCGTCCTTATCTATGAGGGTGAAGCTGTCAGGAAGCTCTTCCAGGAATGACTCCTCGAAGTAAACGATCTTCTCAGGCATCATCACGTAGTTGAGTATGGAACTAGGCTTGTTGGCCTTGGTGTCCGGAGAATCTACAAGCACGATGTAGAAATTGTTTCCGGACTTTACCTTCATGTCAACATTGATGTAGCCGAAATACTCGCCGGCAGGAATCGTCAAGGTTCCGCTCATCGACGACACGTTAAAAGTGCATCCGCTGCCATTGACGATTTCATAGTCTGTCCCGTATTCGGCTGTAGAAGGCAGAACTTCCACCTGGTCTGCAGGCTTTCCTGCAGGAACTTCTGAAACGAGAACGCTCTCGTCCTTCAGATAATAAACCTCAGGCACGATCTTGAAGGCAACGGTAACAGGAGCGTCAGAATGCTTTACAAGCTGAACGCAAACCTTGTCGATGCCGATATCGCCATTCTCCTTGGTGTAGATACCGTTGTTGGCGGTCTGTCCGTTCTCGAAGGCGCTGAACTCGAAATACTGCGGGCCTTTGTATGTCCAGTCCTGCTTCTGGCAGGAGAACAGGGCCAGTACGGCCGCAATAACTATCGTTGATTTAAATATTGTTGTTTTCATCTCGATCTGGTGTTGTCTGTTAATAACCCGGATTTTGAACAAGCAGCTTGTTTACGTCCAGTTCGGTTGTACCAATAGCTGCCACTAATCTGTAGTCTGAGTAAGGAACTGTAGGAAGTCCCTCAGGACGGAGGATATCCAGTCCGAGTCTCTTGCGGTCGAAATACCTGTGACCCTCGAAAGCAAGCTCGAGCCTTCTCTGGAGCAGGATCTCGTCAAGCAGTCCGGAATCCGGAACATCAGTGTCGCCGATGCCCCTCTTTCCCCTGAACTCGTTGATGTCCTTTCTGGCTTTAGCCATATCGTTCTGGTGAGCGTAAGCCTCGGCCCTGTTGAGAATCATCTCGGAGATTCTGATCAGCGGAACATCGTCCAGACCGAACAGGTCGGCCTTCTTCCAGGAGTTGAACTTGATTGTCCACCAGAGTTTCAGTCCTGAATACTTGACCTTTCTGAGTGCTCCGAAGCGGATGTCCTTCTCCTGGTCGAGAAGAGCCACAAACTCGTCGGTTACAGACAGAACTGCATCTCCTGTTCCCTTTCCGTTGCCGTATCCTTCTGCATCCCTATAGCCATCGTCCTTGGTTCCGTATGCGGAGTGGAGTGATGAAGAAAGCAGATTCTCGGCCTCGGTGTAATGGAGCTGCCAGATGCTTTCGCTTCCGGTAGAGAACACGCTGGTGTACTGTTTGCCGGAATAGATCTTTACGCTGGCGTTGTCCAGAACGTAGGTTGCAGCCGCTGCAGATTCGCTCCATTTGCCCATATACAGATATACTCTTGAGAGCAGAGCCTTAGCCGCGATTGCAGAGCCCCTGTTAGGGAAGTTGCCCTTGTCGTTGCCGTTCATCAGCTCGAAGGCATTGTTAAGGTCTTCAACGATCTGTGCCCATACTACATCCACCTTGTCCCTTGCTACGGAAGCCGCCTCGGAAATGTTTCCGCCATTGTTGAAGAAAGGCTCCTTGACTAGCGGAACGCAGAGGTCGAATCCGTCAACCAGATGACCCGGCATACGGCCGTAGATGCTGGCAAGATAGAAGTAGTCGTAAGCCCTGAGGAAGAGAGCCTCGCCCTTGAGAGCCTTCACGGAAGAAGTCTCTTCAAGTTTGCTTAGATAATACAGGGCTTCGTTCAGAGATACTATCTGGTGATATGCATCACTCCAGATATCTATGTTGTAGTACGGAGTGAACTGATACTGGCGAGCGTATCTGGTTGCACCCGGATTGAGTTTGACGTTATCGCCGAGCACGTCAGGAAGGGTCAGAAAATCCCTGCCCGCGTAAGTCGGTTCCTGCATACGGTCATAAACGCCTATGATAAGGCTTCTTGCACCGTCTTCGTTCTCCATGTCTTCCTGAGGAAGAGCGTGTTTGGTCTCTACATCAAGCAGAGAGTCACAGGCGCAAAAGCCGAAAGCCAGAAGCAGTATAATTGATATGTTCTTTAATGTTTTCATTTCACTCTCGTTTTTAGAAGTTCAACTTCAAACCGAAACTGATACTCTTGGACTGAGGGTAAAGACCGCGGTCATTACCGACAGACTCAGGATCATAGCCCTGGTAAGGTGTAGTAGTCCAGATGTTGTAAGCATTTACGAAGAGCTGGAGTCCCTCCAGACCGATCTTGCGGATGGTTGCCTTAGGGAAGTCATAGCTGAAATTGATGTTCTTCAGCTTGATGAAGTCTGTCTTTTCGTAAATCAGGCTCATACCCGGATCAGTGTTGGAGTCGTATGCCCTAGGACTGCCAGGATAGCTTCCGTTGTAGAATGGTCTTGGAACCCAGGTAATGTCACCCGGATTTCTCCAGTACTCGTAGTACATCTCGCGGAAGAGGTTGTTGTCGGCTGCCTGTCCGATGAGCACGGTCTTGTCGCTCCAGTACTTGACAGCACCTGCCTGGAACTGCAAGAAGAACGACAGCGTGAATCCCTTCCAGGTGAGGGTATTGAGCATACCGCCGTACCATTTAGGGTCTCGTCCCCTTATCCAGTATCTGTCTGCAAGACTAGGGTTATATGTAATGTAACCGTCTTTGTCATAGTACATCGGACGTCCGTCAGATGCGTTGACGCCGGCCCACTTGTAAACGAATTCCGCCATGATCGGCTTTCCGACCTTCAGGCTTCCGATCTGGTCCAGACCGTCCTGAAGCTTGGTGATGGCGTTTCTGGTATAGGAGATGTTGAAGTTTGTCTCCCACCTGAAACTCTCCCTGTCTATATTGATGGTATTCAACTGGAAGTCGAATCCCTCGTTCTTCACGCCACCCATATTGGATGAAATGGAACTGAATCCAGTAGTTTCAGGAATGCTTCTGGAATAGAGCAGATTCTTAGTGTCATCGCGATAAACGTCGAAGTCAAAGGTAATTCTGCCCTTGAAGAAACCTGCGGTAATACCCACGTTCTTGGAGTGTTTCTTCTCCCAGGAGAGTTTAGGGTTTCCGATAGATGAAGCGATCAGGCCGGTCATGCCGTCGTACGCATATCCGCCGGAATACAGTCTTCTTGCTCCGTAGTTGGAGATACTGGAGTTTCCGGTTACACCGTAGCTGGCCCTGAGCTTGAGATCGCTCAGCCAGTCAACATCCTTCAGGAAGTCTTCTTCCTTGGCTCTCCACGCAAATGAGAATGAAGGGAACCAGCCCCAGCGGTTGTCTTTTCCGAATCTTGAAGATCCGTCGTAACGGAGAGTTCCGGTAAAGATATACTTATCTCTGAGGGAGTAGTTTACCCTTGCAAAGAAACCGGCCAGCTTGCTCTCCGAGAAGCTCTCGCCAGTCTCCTGAGGAGTTGGAGCGCTGTCCAGCAGATGGAGACCAGGAGTTGCGGCTCCGATTGCAGACGCGGTTATGCTGTGGAATCTTGAATCTCTGTATGAGAAACCGGCGGTTGCAGTCAGACGGTCCTTTCCAAGCTCCTTGTTGTAAGTCAGAACCTGGTCTGTCTGGAAAATGCTCTCGTCAGTAGTATGGGCTGAAACAACTCCATTCTGGCGGTTACCGAGCCTGGTGCGAGGGTCGCTGTACTGATGCTCGTTGATCCAGGTGTAATCCACATTGAAACTGCTCTTGAACTCCAGCCCTTCCATAAATTTGAAAGTGAGGTCGTTTGAAGAAATCAGATTATTGACCTTTGCGTTATACTCGTTGAGTTCCAGCATCTGAGGGATGTTGTACAGAGGATATCCGTAAGGCAGGTCCATAATCCAGTTTCCGTCCTCGTCTCTTGGAGAAACTCCAGGATTGAGGAACATTGCAGCTCTTGAAGGATTGGCTGCAGCCACGGTAGACGCCTGGTTGTAGTTATTGCGGCTGAAAGTGTTTTTAGTGCTGATGGTAAGCCACTTTGTCAGGTCGTGAGAAAGATTGACCCTGCCGGTTGCCCTGGTATATCCAGTATGGCGGATAACACCGTCTGTCTTGTTGTAGTTTCCTGAAATGTAGAAACGGGTTTTCTCGTTTCCGCCAGAAACTCCGAGTTCGTAGTTATGAGAGATGGCGGTGCGGAAAATCTCCTTGTACCAGTCAGTTGTCTGGGCCTCGGAATATCCGTCCTCTCCCCAGCCGAAGGTCTTGAACAGATCCCTGTGCTGCTGGTAGTAGTTGGTTCCCCACACAGCGTCGTAGTTCTTGTACTCTTCAAGAGCGAACTCGGCCCACTGCGGACCGGTCATCACCTTTACCTTGCGGGCAAGTTTCTGGGCTCCTACGCTTGCGCTGAAAGAAACGCGGGTCTTGCCTTCAGAACCTCTCTTGGTCGTGATGATAACGACTCCGTTAGCTGCCTGGGCACCGTAGATGGAAGCGGATGCACCGTCCTTGAGGATGGTGATGGACTCGATGTCGTTAGGGTTGATACCACCCATCACGTTGGCGCTCTCAACCACGCTGGTAGACTGTCCGCCGTTTGTCATCTGCACACCGTCAACGATGTACAGAGGCTGGGTGCCGGCGTTGATGGATCCCCTACCACGGATGCTGATAGATACCGAACCTCCAGGAATACCTGAGTTGGAAATGATCTGGACACCGGAAACCCTTCCCTGGAGAGCCTTCTCGAAGGTCGGGTTGTTGGTCTCGGAAATCTGGTCGGATGTCACGTTCTGTACAGAACCTGCGATATCCTTTTTCCTTACAGCGCCGTAACCTACAACCACAATCTGGTCGAGCTTGTTGTACTCTTCCCTGAGGGTGATGTCGATAACCTGGCGGCCATTCACGTTGATTTCCTGCTCCTGCATTCCCACATAAGAGATGACAAGAGTTCTAGGGTTGGAAAAATCGCTGATTCTCACCCTGTAGTTTCCGTCAGCGTCTGTTGATGTTCCGGCAGATGGCTCTTCCTTGACCTTTACATAGGCTCCAGGAAGCGGCTCGCCGTTGATGTCAGTAATTCTTCCGGTCACAAACCCCGGCTTGTTCTGCTGGGAATTTGAAGCGGAAGCCTTGTTCTGAGAAGCGTTTGATGAAGCAGAGGCAGCCTTCTTGATGTAAACGTTTTTCCTGTTTACCGAGTAAGTCAGCTGGCTTCCTTCCAGACAGCCTGAAAGGATCTGCTCGATGGTGCTTTGCCTGAACTCCTTGTTCACTCTCGGAGCCCCTGCAAGATCTGCATCCTCATACACAAAATAGTACCCACATTGAGTGGAGATTTTGATCAATGCCTCTTTCAAAGAAAGGTTATCGAACTTAATGTCGTAAAGACCTTTCTTCTGCGCATAGCCCATTGTAGTGAGCAACAGGCCGATCGCCACTGCAAGAAGCATAAAAAGGGATTTGGAATCTCTTTTTTTCATAGGCCAAAAATATTTATTGAATAATAATGGTGTCAGATTCAAGTTTTATGTGACCCGGCAGAAAATCTCTAAGGGCGTCCAGAATCTCTGAAGCGTCGTCCTCCATCTTCAGCCTGCCGGAAAGAACTTTCTGGGTTACCGTACTGTCGGAAATGATCAGGTTGTAGCCATAGTATCGGCACACCTCCCTAAGAATATTCTCAAGAGTCTCGGTATCAAAGCAATAGACTCCGCCAATCCAGGCCGAGTAGATAGAAGTGTTAGACTTGACTATCGAGTTCTTCCTGGATTTCTTGTCGAAGACCGCCAAGTCTCCCCCTACCATCCTGTCCTGCCTTTCCACACCCAGGCTGTCCGAATAGATGATGGAAACCTCTCCCTCTATAAGAGCTGTAAGGGCACGCTTGTCATCGCGATAAGACTTGATGTCAAACTTGGTTCCCGTGACTTTTACCTTGAAGCCGTCTGCACTTACAGTGAACTCGGACTCTTTCGGAACCACCTCGAAATACCCTTCGCCTGTGAAAGAGACTTCCCTGGCTTTCTTGCTGAACTTGACCGGATAGGTAATTGAAGAAGCGGACTTCAGCCATACCTTGGAACCGTCCGGAAGAACAAGAGAGGCCACTCCTTTCTGAGGAGCGGAAAATGTCTTCATTTCAGGCTTGCTGAAATAAGGGAGGAACAGAACCAGCAATACAGCCGCCGCGGCCGCAAGGGATACTATCGCCCAGCGCCACAGGCCTGACTTTCTGCCTTTGTTTTCCCAGCTCCGGTGAACGGCCTTCGTAAAATCTGCATAACGCTTTTCAAGATATCTGGAATCAGACATCCTTCGATACAGCTCCTCGTTAGACTCCGAGAGAGCTCTCCATTGGTCAAGTTCTTTCTGCTCAGCATCTTGCAAATCTCCCATCAGGTGCTTTACAAGGAGATGCTTAATCCTGCCAACATTTGAATTGTCCATAAAAAACCATCAAGGCTCAAGTGCCTTGCTATATATAAGACAATCTCAAACGCCAAAAGGATGGAACGGCCTTCAAAAAAACTACAGGCCGAAAATAAGAGCGGCAAAAGTGAACAGATCTGCCAGAGATGCCCTCAGAAGCTCCTTTGAACGGGCCTTCTGGCTCTTTACGGTGTTCACCGATATTCCCAGGGCATCGGCTATCTCCTGGTTCGAAAGATTCTCCAGATAACTCATCTTGAAAACCTGGCGGCACCCCTCAGGCAGCTCTTCTATCTTGGAGAAAACCTCCCAGAGAATCTCGGCCTCCATTCTGCTGTTGACATAGTCCCGGTCTTCTGAACTTTCTGATTCTTTGAGGACGTAAGAAGTGTATTTCCCGTGAGTCTTCTGCCTTGAAATATGGTTCAGGCAAGAATTCCTGACCGCTGAAACCACATAGGAGTCAAAAGCAGCACCTTCCGGCAGGCTCTCCTTGGAAAGCATCTTCTCGAAGACCGAATGAACAATGTCCTCCGCCTCCTGATAAGACCCCACCATTCCCATTGCATAAAAGCAAAGGAAAGCCTTCCGCTGCTCGTAAAGAAGGGTTACGGCGCTTCTGTTATTTTCTACAAGACCGTGCATTGCAGAATTCTAACCTGTAATAAGATTATAAAGGTACGGAATTTATTCGTCAAATGTTCAATATATTCCTCAATATCCACCAAAACATATACAGAGCGATGTAAGTGTACAGTGTGTACCGGCTGGTGGCAAAGTTATACAGTTTGACTGTCAGAGAAGAAGGGTTCTTGCGGTGAATCATCACAGTGGAATACAGCAAGACTATCAGATAAGGTATCGCGACAATAAAGAAAAGGTTATAGGACACCGCCTCAAGCACTCTGCCGTGCAAAAAAGCGTGAGCAGCCCTCTGAAAGCCGCAGCCCGGGCACTGATACCCCGTGATTTCCCTCAACACGCACTTTGGCGCATAGACAGATGCTGAAGGGTCGAAGAAATAATAAAAGATTCCTGCCGCCACAATGGCGACAGGAATTATCCAGTTCCATATCTTTCCTGAAAACAAAGACATGGATATTTGCTAATACAGTCCAGTGCCGTTGAACAGGTCACTGCCATACATGTTATAGCCTTGCTTGAGCGCGATCAACTGTATAGCACCCCAGGCGGCGGAGGTCAGAAAACCGACAATTGCGGCAACGACAGCCCAGGTTCCTGCCTTTCTTGCGGCAGCGTTGGCCTCTTCATAATGACCTGAATAATACAAAGAGTCCACTTTGGCCGCATATACGATTGACACTATTCCGAAAGGAAGGCAGCAGCAAATCGTGGTCAAGATAGCCCAGACAAGATTGTTCGAAGGTTTTACAGGTGGCTGGTTTCCATACTGATAACCTTGCTGATACCCATACTGGTTCTGGTTGCCCGGCTGGCCCTGATAGCCATAATTCTGCTGGTTCTGGTAGCCGTAATTCTGCTGATAGTCACTGTTCTGTCCCTGAGTCTGGTTCTGAGACGGGTCGTAGCCCTGGTAATTGTCTTCCATAACTTAAAATGTCAATTGATATGCAAATTTAATAAATATCCTGGAAAACAAATTAAAGAAAAAAGGCAGCCGGTAATACCAGTCTGCCTGCATTTTGGCGGAGAGACAGGGATTCGAACCCCGGGAGGCTTTCACCTCAACAGTTTTCAAGACTGCCGCAATCGACCACTCTGCCATCTCTCCAATTGGGCTGCAAATATAAGCGATTTAATCAAAACCGCAAAAAAGATTTTCAGCCCTGCTTTTTTTCTTCTTCTTTATTCTCTTCTTTTTTCGCGAAAAATTTGCGCTGGAAAAGAATCATATATATCACACCACAGGTTATGCAGGAATCGGCGAAGTTGAAAATAGGACGGAAGAACTCGAATTCCTGCCCCCCTACTCTTGGAACCCAGTTCGGCCAGGTGCCGTGTATCATCGGGAAGTAGAACATATCTACAACCTTGCCCTGCATAAACGGAGCGTACCCTTCTCCAAAAGGAACCATAGTGGCAACCGTACCGTAAGTGGACTCGCTGAAAATCAGGCCATAGAAGGCACTGTCTATCATATTGCCCACAGCGCCCACAAGAATCATCGTGAATCCTATGACCACACCCCAGGGAGCCTTGCCCTTGTTGATCAGGCGGTTGATGTACCAGACCAGAATGCCTATCAGAACCAGTCGGAAGGAGCTGAGAAGAATCTTGCCCCACACTCCGCCAAGCTGCATGCCGAAGGCCATGCCGTTGTTCTCGATAAACAGAATCTGGGCCCATTTGCTGTGGCCGAACATCTCAAACCCCTGGCCGTAGGCAAAACTAAGCTTGACATAGAACTTGATTGCCTGGTCTATGACAAGCAAGACTATGGCCACAAGAAGGATGGTCCACTTCTTCCCTCTGATGCTCATGATGTGCTACCTGTTCTGTTTGTCCTCGACATTGGTAGTTGCGTGAGGAACAAGCAGGAGCCTTGCCTTAGGAATGAGTTTTCCGGTTACGCGGCTGATTCCGTAGGTCTTGTTCTCGATTCTCACCAGAGCTGCCTCAAGGTTCTGGATGAACTTGTACTGGCGGTTGGCAAGCTGGCTGCTCTCTTCCTTTGAAAGAGAGAATGCGCCTTCCTCAATCACCTGGAAAGAAGGGGATGTGTCCTCTATTCCGTTGCTTGAGCGGTGAGTGATGGCAGAACGGAGCATTTCATATTCGTCCTTTGCCTTCTGGAGCTTTTCGAGAATAACTTTCTTGAACATCTGAAGATCCTCGTCGCTGTAGCGTACGGCAGGAACTTTAGGCTCTTCCTTCTTTACAGGCTCGGCTTTTGGAACAACCGGCTTTGCAGGAGCTGCCTTAGGAGCTTCTTTCTTTACCGGAACAGCCTTCTTTACAGGCTCGGCTTTCTTTACAGGAGCCTTTACAACTGGCTTCTTGGCTGGAGCGGCTTTCTTTACAGGAGCCTTTACAACTGGCTTCTTGGCCGGAGCGGCTTTCTTTGCAGGAGCCTTTGCAACAACCTTCTTGGCTGGAGCGGCTTTCTTTGCAGGAGCCTTTACAACGGCCTTCTTGGCTGGAGCGGCCTTCTTTACAGGAGCCTTTGCAACTGCCTTCTTGGCTGGAGCGGCCTTCTTTGCAGGGGCCTTTGCAACAACCTTCTTGGCTGGAGCGGCTTTCTTTGCAGGAGCAGCTTTTACAGCAGGCTTCTTAGGAGCTGCCTTTTTTGGTTCTGCCTTCTTTGCAACACTTTTCTTTACTGGAGCCACAGCCTTTTTCACGGCTGCCTTGGCTGTCTTTTTCTCTTTTGTTGCCATAACTAGGAACTTTTAACTTGTTATTATCTCTCAACTTTTATTTTCAGCGTTTTGCCGTCTTCCCACTCAACTTCCTGGGCACCAGAAAGCTCTGGAGAATCTGCAGCGGCCAGGGTCAGCCTGTTGGCCAGAGTCTGGGCGCATACATAGCCCGAGAAGCTGTTTTCGCCTTCAAGGGCGCGGGTGACATCCTCCTTGGCCTCTATTG
This sequence comes from uncultured Bacteroidia bacterium, assembly GCA_902769525.1. Taxonomy (GTDB): domain Bacteria; phylum Bacteroidota; class Bacteroidia; order Bacteroidales; family UBA932; genus Egerieousia. The sequence goes on along the minus strand of CACXPG010000008.1, from coordinate 142,488 downwards.
TCACCGACACTCTGTCTGTAACCTCGAATCCGGAATCCTTCCTGATGTTCTGGATACGGTTGACCAGTTCCCTGGCAGTTCCTTCCCTTCTCAGGTCATCGGAAATCTGGATGTCAAGAGCCAGGGTAAGAGCACCTTCCGAAGCCACGAGCCATCCCGGCATGTCTTCTGAAGATATCTCGTAGTCTCCCTTCTGAAGAACCACGTCTCCGCCAGGGAGATTAAGGGTATATTCTTCACTTCTCTCGATAGCCGAGATATCTTTCTGTGTAAAGTTAGCAAATGCGGATGAAATCTCCTTCATCTGCTTGCCATATTTTTTGCCCAATGTTTTGAACATAGGCTTTATCTTCTTTGTAATCAGGCCCTCAGTATCGGTGATATATTCTATCTCCTTTACGTTTACTTCGCTGAGAATGATGTTCTGGACCTTCTGGAGCTGTTCCTGGACCCTGGAGTCGATTACAGGAATCATCAGCTTTGCAAGCGGCTGGCGAACCTTGATGTTCACCTTGCGCCTAAGAGCCAGAACCATAGACGTGCTCTTCTGGGCAAGAGCCATTCTCTCTTCCAGATCCTTGTCTATCAGGCTCTCGTCTTCCTCAGGCATCAGAGTCACGTGAACAGAAGCCTCGCTGTGTCGGCCGGATACGGCATTCAGGTCAAGGAACATGCGTTCCATATAGAACGGAGCGATTGGAGCCGCCAGCACAGCAACTGTCTCAAGGCAGCTGTAGAGTGTCTGGTAAGCGGCCAGCTTGTCCTGGTTCATCGTTCCGCCCCAGAATCTCTTTCGGTTGAGCCTTACATACCAGTTGCTCAGGTGGTCGCAGACAAACTCCTGGATTTTTCTTCCGGCCGTGGTAACGTCGTAGTCTTCATAGCAGGCCTTTACGTCCTTTATCAGGGAGTTCAGGTAGGAAATGATCCAGCGGTCTATCTCAGGCCTCTGCGATACAGGAACTTCTGCCTCCTTTCCGGTGAAACCGTCAACGTTTCCGTAGAGGGCGAAGAAAGAATATGTGTTGTACAGAGTCCCGAAGAACTTGCGCCTTACCTCATCCACTCCGGCCTCGTCGAACTTGAGGTTGTCCCAAGGCTGGGCGTTGGTCAGCATATACCATCTGAGAGCGTCTGCGCCGTACTTTTCCAGCTGGTCGAACGGGTCAACGGCGTTGCCGAGCCTCTTGCTCATCTTCTCTCCCTTCTTGTCCAGCACCAGACCGTTGGAAACCACGGTCTTGAAGGCAGGCGTATGGGAAACAATAGTATGGATAGCGTGCAGGGTGTAGAACCATCCTCTTGTCTGGTCAACTCCCTCGGCGATGAAGTCAGCTGTCTGGCCGAACCTCGGTGTGCCGAGAGCCGCCAGAGTCTCCTGGGCGTAAGGCATGGCTCCGGAATCAAACCACACGTCGATAAGGTCTGATTCGCGGTACATAGGCTTTCCGCTGTCGCTGACAAGAACCACTTCGTCTATGTATGGCTTGTGGACGTCTATCTTGTTATAGTTGGCATCGCTGAAGTCTCCAGGAACAAATCCCTTGTCTTTCAGAGGGTTGGTCTTCATAACGCCGGCGGTCACAGACTTGTCGATCTCCGAATAAAGCTCAGAAACAGAACCGATGCACTTTTCCTCCTTCTTGTCTTCGGTTCTCCAGATTGGAAGCGGAGTGCCCCAGTAGCGGCTTCTGGAAAGGTTCCAGTCCTGAAGGTTCTCCAGCCATTTTCCGAAGCGTCCTGTTCCTGTGCTTTCCGGCTTCCAGTTAATCTTCTTGTTAAGCTCTATCATCTCGTCCCTTACTGCAGTGGCCTTGATGAACCAGCTGTCCAGTGGATAGTAAAGGACAGGCTTGTCGGTTCTCCAGCAATGAGGATAGGAGTGAACGTGCTTTTCTATCTTGAAAGCCTTGCCCTCCATCTTCATCTGGACGCAGATATCAACGTCAAGAGTCTCTGCGTCAGGAGCAAGAGAAGAATCGTAGGCGTTCTTGACATATCTTCCGGCATATTTCAGGTACCCGTCCTTTACACGTGTCTTGACGAATTCCTCGTCCAGGTCTTCTGTCTTGAAGAACTTTCCGGTACGGTCAACCATAGGGCGCCATACGCCTTCCTTGTCCTTGAGGGTGAAAGGAGCGATGTTGTTCTGCTTTCCGACACGGTCGTCATCCGCGCCGAAGGTTGGAGCGATGTGAACGATTCCGGTACCTTCTTCTGTGGAGACGAAATCTCCGCAGATAACTCTCATCGTGTTCTCTTCCGGAAGAATCCAAGGAAGAAGCTGCTCATACCTTACGCCTTCCAGATCCTTGCCCTTGAAGCTGTTGAGGATCTTGTGCTCAACCTTCTTGAAGTTGACCTCCACAAGGTCTTTTGCAACTATGTAGATTGCAGGTTTTCCGGAATATGGGTTGGAAGAAGCAACTCTCACGTACTCGATGTTAGGCCCTACGCAAAGCGCCACGTTTGAAGGCAGTGTCCAAGGGGTGGTTGTCCAGGCGATGAAGAAGAGTTCTCCTTCAGAGAGTTCGCTTTCTGCTGACTCTTCTCCGCTGATGTTCACTCCCTTGAAAAGGAAAGCGCTCTTTTCGTCTTTCCTCACCTTGAACTGCACGGTAGCGGTGGTGTCTTTCACGTCGCGATAACAGCCAGGCTGGTTCAGCTCGTGTGAGCTGAGGCCGGTTCCGGCAGCCGGAGAATAAGGCTGGATAGTATAGCCCTTATAGAGCAGACCCTTGTTGTACAGGTCTTTGAGCAGATACCACAGAGTTTCTATGTAGCGGTTGTCGTAGGTGATGTAAGGGTTGTCCATATCCACCCAGTAACCGATCTGCTCGGTCAGGGCCACCCACTCCGCGGTGTATTTCATGACCTCCTTGCGGCAAGCCATATTGTACTCGTCTACAGATATCTTCTTGCCGATGTCCTCCTTGGTAATGCCGAGCATCTTCTCCACTCCCAGCTCGACAGGCAGGCCGTGGGTGTCCCAGCCGGCCTTGCGGTTTACCAGAAAACCTCTCTGAGTCTTGTAGCGGCAGTAAGCGTCCTTGATGCTTCGTGCCATAACGTGATGAATGCCAGGCTTTCCGTTGGCGGAAGGCGGACCCTCGAAGAAAACAAACTCTGGAGCCCCCTGCCTTGCCTTCATTACATTCTCAAAGCATTTATCCTGCTTCCACTTTTCAAGAACCTGTTTGCCAAGTTCTACCGGATCGAATTTCTTGTACTCTGCAAAACCCATATTCAAATATGCTTCTCTTTATTTTGAAGTGACAAATTTAGTTTTTTTTCGCATATCTTTGTAATGTTTAAACTTTAATGCGATGAATTGGATTGATGTAGTTGTGATTGCGCTTCTGATAGCGGCTGCCATCTGGGGCATTTTCAAAGGATTCCTGGCACAGCTTATCTCCATAATTGGAGTGGTCATAGGCATTTGGGGAGCGTCCAAGCTCACCCCTTCCGTTTCCGCCTGGGCTATTAGTCTTTTCGGGGCGGAGGATTCCGCCTCAGCGATAAAGATGGGCTGCTTTATCTTGCTGGTGGTTCTGATTATCATCATCTGCCATCTTTTAGGCAAACTGATGGAAAAAGTGATGAACCTGACTATTCTGGGCGGACTGAACAAGTTCCTCGGAGCAGTGTTCTGCGTCCTGAAAGTAGCGCTTATACTTGTAGCCGTTGCCGCCCTGGTAAAGAACGGGCTGGAAGCCGCAAACGTAGAGTCTCCGGAGGTTCTTGGCTCCAGCAAGGCATACGCTTATCTGAACTCCGCGGCAGAACATATCCTGCCATTCATCAAGCAGATGTTTGCAAAGATGGTCTGACATCAGACTGATTTCTCTTCAAAATGGGGGCTTTTCGAAAAAAAGTCCCCATTTTCGTACGATTCCACGATTGTAACGCGTCAATTTTACCGGATGGTTTGGAGAACCCTCCCGGGCACCCCCATCTTTGCAGTGTCTAAAAACAGAAGCAGATGGAAGGGAAAGAAAACTGTTGGGAAAACCTGTCCCGAAGCCCCGAGTGGGCATCGCTGAGAATCAGCAGAGGCGGATCGGCTCTTTATATAATCGCGATAATAGTTGGCACAGGACTTTGCATTGGCACTTTGAGTGTGTTGTTATCATAATTATCTCCGGGTGCCGGACTTTCTTCACATTCGGACAAACGGGCTTTTTCCGGCACCCTTCTTTTGAAACTGATGAGGAAAAAGATACATATAAGGCAGACAGATTCTTACGACTGCGGCGCGGCTTGCCTGGCCAGCGTGGCGGCCTGGTGGGGCATAAGGCTTCCGCTGAGCCGCTTCAGAAGGGAGTGCGGGTGCAGCAGAGACGGCATCAGTCTCAGGGGGCTGACAGACGGGGCGGCCGCCACGGGTCTTTGCGCCAATGCCCTGAAGGCGGAAGGGATAGACCTCAAAGACACTGCAGCCAAGGCAACTAGACTAAGGATGCTCTCGTCTGTCCAGGCTCCGGTAATAGCCCACACGGTGTCCAGAGAAGGACTGCTGCATTATGTGGTGATATTCCGCACGGGGAAGAAACGGCTGCAGGTTATGGACCCTGCAAAAGACAGAATCAGACTGGTGAATATTGATGACTTTGCCAAAAGCTGGAGCGGCTACATAGTAATGGTGTGTGCCGGCGAGGGAGCCTCTTCCAACGGCAAGGCAGAAAGCAGAAGGGCAAGGCTGCTCAGGCTTCTGGCCTTTCACAAGAGAGAGATAGCTCTGGCTTTTGCGGGATCCATTTCCCTGACCGGAATAGGCATCTGCAACTCGCTCCTGCTGCAGATGCTGATTGACAAGATCCTGCCCGGTGGAAGCCTTGCGGCGCTTGCCACGGTGGCCTGCATTCTGGCGGCGCTGATTCCTGTCTCGCTTCTTATCGGCTATATGAGAGACCTTTACCTGCTGCAAGGAAGCATCGCCATAGACTCGTCGCTGATAATAGGATTTATGAGAAGAATTCTCAGGATGGACGAAAGGTTTTTCAGAGACTATCCAAAAGGAGAGCTGGAATCCAGACTCTCGGACACCGGAAAAATAAGGGCCTTTGTCTGCGAAGGCGTGGTCTCTCTTGGCGTATGCATTGTAACACTTGGAGCCGTGTCTGCACTGATGTTCACTTTTTACAGCCATCTGGCGGCGGTTCTTGCCTGCTGCATACCTGTTTACCTGGTTCTGCTTGGAGCGGCTGACAGGATAAACCGCAGGCTCAGCCGCAAGGTGATGGCCGCTTCCTCGGCCTTCGAAAGCGACGTGATAGACAGCATCGAAGGGCAGGCAGCCATCCGCCATTTTGGCGTGAACCCTTCAGACTTGAAGTTCAACAGCAGCTTTTCAGAACTGGTTTTCAGAAGTTTCAGGGCAGGGAAGACAACAGCCGCGATAAACGGGCTGGGCAACGGCCTGTCGCAGGTGATAATGAGTTTCATCCTGATCTTGGGAGGTGCCGGAGTGATTTCCGGAAACCTCAGCCTGGGAGAGCTGGTTTCTTTCTACACTCTGAGCGTGTTTTTCATTTCGCCGATGAGTTCTCTTGTGGGCTTTGACTCGCTGATGAACGAGGCACTGGTGGCATCTGACCGAATCTACGACATAACATCTTCTTTCATTTCACTCCAAGGCGGCGGGAAAGGCAATCCGGTAACAGTTTCCCCGGACAAAGATGCCGTTCTGGAATTCCGGGACGTGGAATTCCGCTATCCCGGAGGGCGGAGGCTGCTGCAGGGGCTTTCCCTGCAGCTTAAAGCCTCCAGCATCACCTGCATAGAAGGCCCGAACGGAAGCGGGAAAAGCACGGTTGCATCGCTGATTCTCAAGGACTGCACGCCTGTGGGCGGCAAGATAACATACGGTGGCATTGATATCACTCAAATCGATTCTACTTGCTGGAGGAACATAGTATCTGCAGTTCCTCAAAACTCTCACCTGTTCAATGCCACCATCTTTGACAATATCGCGATGACTCCCGGAAGACGGGAGGACAAGATAGAAGAAAATGACCTCAGGAAAGCCGTCAGGGCCGCTGCAATGGCCGGGATGGGACCGATGCTGGAAAGGCTGGACAAGGGCCTGCTTTCAGACGCAGGTCCCGGGGGAGTCGCCCTCTCGGCTGGAGAAAAGCAGATGATACTGGTAGCCAGGGCCCTGTATGCAGACTGCCCGGTGATGATATTTGACGAGGCAGCCTCCAATATGGACAGTGGCGGGAGAGACTCCTTCTGCCGCCTTCTTGAGCGGCTCCGGCAGGAAGGGAAGTGCGTGGTGGCAATTACCCACGACAGCCAGATTGCATCGCTGAGCGACAACGTGATAAAATTAACCGGTTGATTATAAGGCGGAATCCGGCGCGCCAGACTTGCCGGAGTTATTTTACAACTGACAAGACAATGGAAGACAAGAGATTGATGCTGAGAGGATTTGTCGGTATTCAAGAAAGCGAGGGCCAGGTACGGGGAGGCATTAACCCCGATACCATCAGGAAGATCGCCAAGGTTCTCGGAATACTGATCGACCTGATTTCCAGTTATGGAGAAGACTTCTACAAAGGCTACAAGAAAGCCCTTGAAGGAAAACCTTTGTTTAATATCATCAGATAGGAGGCAGTCATGAAAGGTTTTGCAGAATTGACAGAACAAGAGCAGATGAGGGTCATCGGAGGAAAGGACTCGGATGTCGCCAGATTTATGGAACTGCTTGGCTATGGAATAGGAATGATTGTAAAAATGATCAAGGACATCAGAAAAGGAAAGAAGCCTACGGTGGAAAAAGGCCTTTATTCGCCTTGTATGATGTGAGGCTTTCAGGAAGGGGTGACCGAAAAGCTTATGGTCATCCCTTTTTAATTATATTTGCACGATGAAAAAATTTGCACTGACAATCCTCCTGCTGACTTTCTGCCTTTCCGGCAGCCTGATGGCCCAGACAAATGCCTGGAGCCTTCAGAGATGCATTGAATACGCAAGACAGAACAATCTTCAGGTAAAGATGGAAGAAATTGCCGTGGAGCAGGCCCACAACAGCGCCGTCCAGTCCAAGTGGGACCTGGCGCCAAGCGTCAACGCCGGGCTTAGCCACAGCATGAGCTGGGGAAGGAGCGTCAACCTCCAGACTCTTGAAATCATCAAGAACAAGAGGAACATGTCCACCAGCGGAAACCTCAGTGCCTCCGCCGTCATTTTCGGAGGCTTTTCCAAGACTAACAACATCAAGAGCAGCATGACTTCTCTCAAAATAGCGGAAAAGCAGCTGGAAAAGATAAAGAACGACATAACCATCCAGATTACAAGGGCTTATCTTCAGCTTTTACTTTCCAGGGAAATCGAGCGCTCGGCTCAGGAGAGCTGCAAGAGCACCGAGGAGCAGGTGGAGAGGACTGCCAAGCTGGTGGATGCCGGAAGCCAGGCTTACAGCACTTTGCTGGAAGTGAAGGCACAGCTGGCCAACGAGAAGTCTCAGCTGGTGGCGGCACGGGGTGATGTCCGCACCAACAAGCTCACTCTGATGCAGCTTCTGGAACTCCCGGAGGAAGAAGAAAATACGTTTGACGTTGTGGCTCCGGACGAGAGCCAGGAACAGCTCTACCTGATAGACGATATCGAGAGCATTTACCGCCAGGCTCTGGATCTTCCTCAGGTGAAAATCGCGGAGTACAATCTTGAAAAGAGCAAGTACGACTATAAGGCAATACTGGGAAGGATGATGCCTTCTCTTTCCGTTCAGGCCGGATACGGATCCTATTATACTGACGGACAGAGCGGTGCGTTCTTCACTCAGTTTGAGCACAACAAGAATCCGTCTATCGGCTTCTCCTTGAACATACCTGTATTCAACGGCCTTTCAGCCAGGATGGCGGCAAGAAACGCCAGTCTTGCAAGGCAGAACAACGCCCTTATGCTCGAAATGCAGAAGGAGTCTCTGTTCAAGGAAATACAGTCTGCGCACAACGAAGCGGTGAATGCCCTGGAGAGAGAGCGTGCGGCCCTGGAGAATATGCGAAGCATACAGGAATCTTTCACATATACAGAGAACAAGTTCAATGTGGGAATGATGAACGCCACAGACTACAATATCGCCAAGACAAACCTGTTCAAGGCGGTAAGTGCCTATTACCAGGCCAAGTACCAGTATTTGTTCCAGCTGAAGATTCTGGATTTCTACAAGGGAAAAGCCATCAAATTGTAAACAAATGGGGAAGAAAAAGAAAAACATCTGGTGGATAGCCGCGGCAGTGCTGATTGTGGTGCTGATGGTAGCTTCCAAAACCTGCAAGAAGAACCAGTTCCCGGCAGTCGATACTCAGAAGCCTGTCAGAACTACAATCGTGGAGAACATTCCGGCAAACGGCAAGATACAGCCGGTTACAGAAGTCAAGATCTCTCCGGACGTGTCGGGAGAAATCGTTGAGCTCCACGTGAAAGAAGGAGACGCTGTAAAGAAGGGAGATCTCATAATCAAGATCAAGCAGGACATCTACCTTTCTGCCGTTGACCAGGCTATGGCCTCTCTGAATGCCGTGAGAGCATCCTACAAGCAGCAGCAGGCCCAGACTCTGAGGGCAAAGCAGAACTATGAAAGGTATTCCAAGCTCTACGAGCTGAAGACCGTTTCCAAGGCCGAATACGAAAACGCCTGCGCAGAATGGGATGTGGCCCAGCAGCAGCTGGACGGCGCCAGGTTCAACATCAGCAGCGCCGAGGCAAGACTCAAGGAAGCCAGGGAGAACCTTCTCAAGACCACCATCTATTCCCCGATGGACGGTATTATCTCCAAACTCTCGGTAGAACTCGGCGAAAGAGTTGTGGGAACAACCCAGATGGCTGGAACAGAGATGTTCAGGGTAGCCAACTTCGACCAGATGGAAGTGCTTGTTGACGTTAACGAAAACGATATCATCCGCCTCAACACGGGAGACAGCGCAAAGATTACCGTGGATGCCTATATGGACAGGGATTTCTACGGGGTGGTGACAGAAGTTGCAAACTCATCCAAGAGTTCCGCGACGGCTTCCCTGGACCAGGCGACTTCATTCGAAGTGAAAGTAAGAATATCCCCTGAGTCCTATTCGGACCTGACGGCTCCTTTCCGTCCAGGAATGAGCGCTTCCGTACAGATCCAGACCAGCAAGGCAGAAGACGTTCTGACACTGCCTGTTGCCGCTATCACAAGCCGCAGCGACCTCTCCCTGGAAGGCGGCAAAAGTTTTGTCTTTACCTACAATCCTAAAGACCAGACCGTAACTGCCGTGCCAGTTAAGACCGGCATCCAGGATATGACCAATATAGAAATCAAGGAAGGAGTGTCAGACTCTACTATTGTTGTCTGCGGTCCGTTCACGGCAATAAGCCGCACCCTCCACAACGGTTCCAAAGTAAAGGCAAATCCAGCAAAATAGCATCGCGATGCCAAAATACATTCTGCTCATAGAATCTGCTACCGACACCTGCTCCGCCGCTCTTTCCGACGGGCCGGCGCTCATAGCCCAGAAAGTGTGCAGCATTGGAAAATGCCACGACACCATCCTTGCTCCGCTAACCGAAAGTATCCTCAGCGAAAACTCGCTGAAAGCCAAGGACCTTTCTGCCGTCGCTGTAAGCCAGGGCCCCGGCAGCTATATGGGACTTAGAATAGGAGTTTCCCTGGCCAAGGGCATAGCCTATGCAGGAAAAACCGCCCTGATTGGCATCAACACTCTGGCGTCAATAGCCCAGTGCGCAACAGAGACCTCAGGCGGCGGGTTCAAATACATCGTCCCTATGATTGACGCCGGAAGAATGGAAGTCTACACGGCTGTGTTCAGCCAGGATCTGAGTCAGATATCGGAAACCGAAGCCAAGATTCTCGACCCAGAAAGTTTCCGGAGCCTGACAGAAGAAGGCAAGGTGCTTTTTGCCGGAAACGGCGCCCCGAAATTCGGAAAACTGCTGGAGGATTCTTTTGGCTCTCTTCCTGAAAACGCGACAATCCTGGACCAGGCACCATTGGCCTCAGGTCTCAGGATTGCAGCTTGCAACGCTCTGGAAAAAGGAAATCTGGCAGATCTTGCCTATTTCCAGCCGTTCTATCTCAAAGAGTTTATTCCAGGCAAACAGAAGAAACTGCTTTAGTCAGTCCGTTCTTGTCGAAGATGTCCCTGGCTGCTATCTCGCCTTTCTTGTTGAAGATGAAAAGCGTAGGCAGCGTGCTTATATTGTATGCCACCAGAGCAGGAGAATTCACTCCCATTCCGTCGCAAACGTTAATCCAAGGGAATCTGCTGACGATTGAATTCCAGTATGCCTTGTCGCTGGTTATGCATACAGAATAGATTTCCAGTCCCCTGCCCTTGAACTGGTTGTAGATCTGCTCCAGTTCCGCGTTGAACATCTTCTGCTCGTTCTTGGAAGGATCCCAGAACAGAAGAATGAAAGGTTTGCCTGCCAAAGAGGAAAGCCTCCGTATCTGGGACTTGGTGTCTGGGGCGGCAATCTCCGGATAGAGAATCTGGTCCGCATCTTTTATTCTGTTGGAAAGCTCCATTTCATTGAATGCGGCAGCAGCCTCCTTTTCCAGGGCCTTCACGTATGGAGACAGCGGATAGTCCGACTTAAGAGAATCTGCCAGCTGCTTGAAATACACGCCATCCGTAATGTCCGCAAACATAGGGAAGTTCTCGTTGAACTGCCTGTAGAGGTTGCGGATATTGGTGAAAGAGTGAGGGTTAGTCACAAGATGCTTAATGGCAGCCTGCTTCTGGCTGACATAAAGGCGGCCAAGCTCGTACCTGATCCTCTGGACTGACTCCACATCGCCGATCTCAGAGCAGGCTATCATCTGGACAGAAAGAGAGTCGAATGACTTCTGGCTCTTGTCTATCTGAGCATTGACCGTCTGCAGGAGTTCGGACTCTTTGGAGCCTTTTACCTTGAGGTTCTTTCCGTTGCTGTCAACCTCCACCTTCGCCCTGTCTCCAGGACTCAGGAGCAAAGATGCCAGCTGAACTCCGTTGTAGGAAATGTAGTAGAAATTCGGGCTCTGGTATGGAAGGTCTATCTTTATGGAAGCTTTTCCGGCGGCATCAGTCTTGAGAGTGTCTACCACATCCACCTTGTTGATGTTCAGCACGCTAAGAATGAGGTCACTCTCCGAAGCTCCAGTCACCTTGATATTTATGCCTGCCTTCTTGCCGCTGCAAGAGCAAAGCGCCAAAGCCGCTGCAAGGCATATCAACACTTTTTTCATATTCAAGTCTCCTAAAGTTCCTTCCTTATTTTCTCCGCGATGGCCTCCATCTGCTCTGCAGAAGGATGCAGTTTCTTCTCTGCCGCAAAGTCCAGGTCACCTTCATTGTTCATCGGAACAAGGTGAATGTGGGCGTGAGGCACTTCCAGCCCTATCACGGCAACCCCTATCTTGCGGCAAGGGATTGCCCTCTTCTGGGCCTCGGCGATTTTCTTCGCGAATTTCCACAGCCCGGCGTAATACTCCTCGTCATAATCGAAGATATAGTCCTTCTCGTCTTTGGGAACCACCAGGGTATGACCCATCTGTACCGGAGAAATATCCAGAAAAGCGAAATAGTTTTCTGTCTCGGCGATCTTGTAGCAAGGTATCTCGCCTGCTATGATCCTGGAGAAAATAGATGCCATAGTATTTTGTTTAAAGGGTTTACAAAGAAATGTCCAAAATCTCGAACTTGATTATTCCGGCCGGGGCGTTAACGTCCACGGTCTCTCCCTTGCGCCTTCCGAGCAGAGCCTTTCCGATAGGAGTGGAAGCGGCAAGCTTTCCCTGAGCCAGGTTGGCCTCGCTCTCCCCCACCAGGGTGAACACCATCTTGGCTCCTGTCTTCAGGTTCTTGACAGTCACCTTGTTGAGCATTCCCACCTGCTCGGTGTTAATTTTGGATTCGTCTATGATCTTGGCGTTGGCGATAAGGTCCTGGAGCTTGGAAATCTTGAGTTCCAGCAGCCCCTGCGCCTCTCTGGCCGCATCATACTCTGCGTTTTCAGAAAGGTCTCCCTTGTCTCTTGCCTCGGCGATAGCCCTTGAAATGGCCGGCCTCTGGACGGTAATCATATCGTTCAGTTCTTCACGAAGCTTCTCCAACCCTTCTGCTGTTACATATTGTCCTGTTGCCATAGTATAAAAATTAAGAAGAATCCCGTTAGGGACTCCCCTGAGTTCTCGTTAACAATGCAAATCTACAAAAAATATTTCAGACAATCCGTCTTGTCTTTTTCCAATTGCACCTTCAGGGCCTGCAAAGAAGGAAACTTCACCTCCTCCCTGATTCTCCCCACAAACTCCACAACCAGATCGAGACCATAAATATCCTCGTCAAAATCAAGAATATGAGTTTCTATGGAGATATTGTTTCCGGCATTTACAGTCGGCCTGACCCCTATGTTGCAGATGCCTCTGTACTTTTCCTTTCTCAAGAGCACGTCCACCGCATAGACACCGTTCATCGGAACCAGCTTCAGAGGATTGTACAGCCCCAGGTTGGCTGTCGGGAAACCGATGGTCCGGCCAAGATGGTTACCAGAAATCACCACTCCCTTGAGGGCATACTTTCTTCCCAGAAACTCTGCCGCCCTGACAACATTCCCTTCCTCCAGAAGACGGCGGATCTTGGTAGAACTGATAGTCTGGCCGTCCATCACAAGCTCCTCCACCCGGATTGTCTCGATCCCGCACCTTCTGCAGGTTTCAATCATCTGGCTCTGAGTCTCTCCCTGGTCGTGGCCTATTCTGTGGTCATAGCCTATCACAAGATGTGAGACCCCACACTTTTCGACCAGATACTGCCTGAGAAACTGCTCCGTGGAAAGCCGGCTGAACTCCCTTGTGAAATCCAGCACAGTAATCTTGTCTATGCCAAGGCTGCTGAAAAGCATTTCCTTTTCCTGGAGGGATGTCAGCAGCCTAAGGTCATAAGCCTGCTGCTGCAGCACGCTTCTGGGATGCGGCCAGAAAGTGACTATCTGGCTCTCCTTGCCCAGTTCCCTGGCTTTGTCGCGAACTGCAGAAAGCACCTTCTGGTGACCAAGGTGCACTCCGTCAAAAAAACCTGTTGCAGCTACACTCATTCTTCTTCTGTATCAACACCGTTCTGGTCGTCCATAAGGGCTGCAAACCTTTCCTTGTACCCTCTGAGCTGAGTCTTGCAGAAAGCTATCAGCTCCATCGCCCGCTTGATGTCCTTTTCCACCCTGTCCAGCGGGGCGTCTTTCTCCTCCACTCTTTCAACCAGATCCTCAAGTTCAGCGATTGCTTTCTCGTAGGTCAGTACTTCTTTCTGTTCTTCCATATTATCTATCATTTATTGTCTTCCTTTTTTTCGCGCAGGACATCTCCGGCCGTGAAGGTAACCTTTCCGTCTTTCATCATTATCGTGATCCGGTTTCCTTCTTCTACCTGAAGTATGTCTGTAACTTTCTTTCCGTCTTTGAGTATGATTCCGTACCCCTTGTCCAGGATTCTTGTCGGGTCCGCTCCCTCTATAAGCACCTTAAACCAGTCCAGACGGTTTTCTTCCTGAACCACCCTTTTCGACACATTGTTCTCCATCTTTATGGCTAAAGCGTCAAGATGATTCTCCTGCCGAAGGGTCTTCAAAGTGACGGCCTCCCCTACTCTGCGCTGGAGTATTGCCAGAGCGTGCTCTTCGCCGATAACTCTGACATTCACCGCTGAGTCTATCCTGTGGCTGAGGTCTTTCAAGGCCTCGGTACGGTATTCGGCAAAGCGTCCCAGGGCATTCGATATCCTCATCGAAAACCTCTCCAGAACAGCCGAGCTTTCCTCCAGAATCTCCGAATAGGCATCCACGGCCCTCTGTTCCAGAGACTCTATGGCTTCTGACGCGTCGGCAAACTTCTGAATCAGGAAATCCGCCGCTCCGGTGGGTGTCTTGACTCTAACGCTGGCAACATCGTCGCAGATATGGTTGTCCCGCTCGTGGCCTATTCCGCTGATTACCGGAAGATAGCACATCGCAATGGCTCTAGCCGCAAGATAGTCGTCAAAGCACGCCAGGTCGAGGTTGCTACCGCCGCCTCTTATAAGAACCGCCACGTCAAACTCCAGGAACCTTCCGTTTATCCGGTCAAAAGCATCGCTGATGGAAGAAGGAGCGTCAGTTCCCTGCATCGCCGCTTCAAACAGTTCCACCTCAAACTTTATCCTGGAATCTTTCAGGTGCTTCATGAAGTCTCCGTAGCCAGCCGCTCCTTCAGCGCTCACGACTGCAATTCTGTAAGGCAGAGCCGGCACTTCAAGCTCCTTGTTCTTCTCCATCAGGCCCTCTCTCTGAAGCCTTTGAACAGTGGCCCGCCTCTGGGCCTCCATATCTCCTAGAGTGTATGAAGGATTCAGTTCCAGCACATTAAGGCTAAAGCCGAACACCGGAGAGAAATTCACCTGAACCTTCAGCATCACCTTAATGCCTTCCCTCAGGTCATCTCCCGTCTGCACACGGAATATGTCGTTCAGCAGCTTTGCCTTGTAGGACCATATAGTGCCCCTGGCCTTGGCCACCACGCTTCCGCCAATGCCGTTTTCCACCAGTTCCAGATAGCAGTGCCCCTTGCTCCAGGTAACCTTGGCCAGCTCGCACACAATCCACTGGGGAAACCCGCCGGCTTCCTCGATCAGGTCCTTCACCTGGGACAGATAACCGGAAAGCGTCATATACTCTTCCCTGTAGGCATCCGTGTCTAAATTCACATTCGGCATAACAGAGTGCAAGGTACAAAACTTATTTTTCTTATCTTGTGGTCTGTTAAAATTCAAGGTAAAAAACATCTGTCATGAAAAGCAAAAGCATCTACTGGTACATCCTGCCCGCATTGCTGGTCCTTCTGGTTATATTGCTGATATTGCTGTGGGGAGGTACCGGCTCCGACAGTTTCGGGAAAGACCATCCCGTTCCTGACGGACTGGAATGCAGCATCCCGCTCGCGGAGAATTCAACTGCAGCTGTTGACAGTCTTGACTCCAGCACCTGGCTCTCTGTTTGGAATGGTATTCAAGGCGGCATTTACAAGTATGACTTCTGTTACGGGGCCCTGCCCGCCGGAGAAATCTTCCTCCGCTGCTATGAGGTCACCGGAAACATTCCGCTTTCAACGGACAGGATTGAGGAGCGCAGCAAAGTCCCTACAGATTCCACCTCAGCGTTCAGCCGGCTGGTTAACCACCAGCAGTTCACCATCTACGAAGGCGACTGGGACGACTACTACGCCGCCCGGATAGAAGTGTGGTTTCGGGATGCCGCCACAAAACAGGAACGGAAATTGATGGAGAAGGTATACAGAGTGGAAGGCTGGATGAGATAGTCTCCTCCCTCATTTTTTTGCAAGGAAAACAAACCATATTATTATCTTTGCGTACAATAAATATCATTTATATGAAGAATCTGAATCTCTTTTCCCTTTTGGTTCTGCTGGCTTGTCCTTTGGCTATCCTGTCCTGCAAGTCAAACGGCGCTTCGACCGAAGCTGCTGACCAGAGCGCAAAAGACAGCGTCGTCACCTTAACGGCAAACGGTGTTTCTTTCAACATGGTCTTTGTCAAGGGAGGCACATTCACGATGGGAGCCACTTCAGAGCAGGGCGAGGACGCTCAGGACGACGAGAAGCCGGCTCACGAAGTTACCCTTTCCGACTACTTTATCGGCGAGACTGAGGTGACTCAGGCTCTGTATGAGGCAGTTATGGAATCAAACCCTTCTGACAATGTCGGAGCTGACCTGCCTGTCGAAATGATAGATGAAGGAGACTGTGAACTCTTTGCCAAGAGGCTCAGCGAACTTACCGGCCGCAATTTCCGTCTGCCTACAGAGGCCGAGTGGGAATATGCCGCCCGTGGAGGAAACAGGAGCAAGGGCTTCAAATATGCCGGAAGCGACAACGTGGAAGATGTTGCCTGGTGCGGCGACACCGAAAGCGGAACTCATCCAGTGAAAGGAAAGGCTCCAAATGAACTGGGTATCTATGACATGAGCGGCAATGTAGATGAATACTGCTCTGATGAATATGCTCCTTACTCAGAAGAGAGCCAGACCAGCCCTAAGGCGGAGGCAGAAGAATCCCCGGGCCAGGTGACCCGTGGCGGCAACTTCTGCGACGACTCTGCCCCTGACTGCAGGGTTTCCAGGCGAGGCTATTCCGCTGGATATGTATTCGGAAGCCTCGGTTTCCGCGTTGTTATGACTATTGACAAATAATTATTAATCAAAAACATAAAGAATATGAAAAAGATTGCTTTACTTTCAATCATCGCTCTGGCAGTTGCCTTAATTTCCTGCAAGTCTAAAACCGCTGAGAACGCTGACCAGCCTAAGGACAATACCGAAATCGTCAAGGGCTTCGTTCCAGAGTGCATGGAGACTCTGGTAAATGCTGACTGGGACGCTGTTCCACAGGAACTGCTAGACGCTATGGGAATGAAACCTCTCAACTCGTTCAAGCAAGAGGTGAAGGATGCCCAGGTAGACAACTTGCAATACTATTTCGGAAAGGGTGCCGAGGTTGAACTCGACAACGAAGGCCATGCTGTAAAGATCACCGACAAGGATGACGATGCAGTTGTAATCTATCTCACAGCCGAGTCTGTAGCTTACGGAACCATCGCTTTCCGCAGCGAGGCCGACTATAACGAATTCCTGAAGAAAGCCCAGGCTATCAAGGAAAGCAAGGAGAAAGCCGGACAGGAGGTGGAAATGGAGTTCGTAGGCATTGGCAAGAATGTAGGAAGCGAAGACCGCGGATATGACGAAGGCGAGTGGTACTTTGTAGAATACACTTATGACAAGTAACATCCTCCAGAAAAATGAAAAAGTTTTTTTTGTTGACAGCGGGGCTTATCATGGCTTTGGCCGTGAGTGCCCAGACCTATAACAATCCGAGTCAGAAACCAAATGACAAAAGGATCAGGATAACCAAGGTAGAAAGAACCTCAAATGCCACGATAGTCTATCTGAAATATACTTCAAACAGCGCAGACGCATGGAGCTGCATCGATGCCTATCCTTATCTGAAAGACGATGCCACAGGCAAGAAGTATCAGGCGACAGATGCCTTGAATTTCAAATGGGGCACAAAGTATAAAGGCGGAAACACCACATTTAAGATCGAGTTCCCTCCGCTGCCGAAAAAGACCACCTCTGTGACATTCAGGGAAGCGGCTGGAGTTCAGAATCCTTTTGTCATCAGCAACATTGCCTTGAAGTCCCAAGGCCAGCAGAAGAAAAGCACCACGTCTAACGCTAAAAAGCAGACATCTTCAAGCGGGTCAAAGACCTACAACAACCCTAGACAAACAACCAACAACAAGAATATAAAGGTTACAAAAGTCATAAGGACCAAAGAGTATACTATCGTACACTTTACTTATAACATTACCCAGTATGCCTTTGAAGGAAGACCTCTAAGCGCTTCCAGAATGTCTCTGGTTGATGATGATACGGAAGATGTATACAAGGCAAAGAAGCCGTTGAATTTCACTAACGACAAGTATTACGATGTGGGAAACTATACTTTTAAGGTTCAGTTCCCGCCTCTGCCAAGAAACGTTTCCGTCGTCAGATTCAGGAGTGTCAGATATAAGAATGACCCGGGAGCCTATGAAGCCTGGAGAGTAGTGCTTCAATTACCTGCGCCTGCGGAAGAGTCCAGAAGCAACAGCCGTAGCAGCGACAAGACCGTCAATATCAATGTGTATTAACAGTCAGCCACTGTGACAGTGGACAAAAAGAAAAAGACCGGCGCCAATGGCATCGGTCTTTTCTTTTCCTGGTTAGGGATGATTATTCTCACTTCCACTTCTTTAGGATGTCGGAGAGCTTTGTCACCTCTTCCTTTGAGATACTCTCGATGAAAGCCTGTGCCTGAGGCTCGTCGTAAGGATCGCCCAGATCATTGGTATAGACCTTCTTTCCGTCTTTCTCTGACTCGGTGAAAAGTTGCTTGAAGCCCTCGTATTCGGTCTTTTCGAAATAGGTGGTCTGGCCGAGACCCTTAACTATCACAGCATTGCCCTGGAATGAAACATCCTGGCCTTCGCAGACAGGGATTCCGTCAAAATTCTCGATATCTTTCATATCCTTGAAGAAATAGAGAAGGTATTCCTCCTTGCCGTCTTCCGTACCTATCAATACATAGTCACCTGCAAGACAGTAGTTGGCGATTTTCTTGTCCTCTCCATAGCTTAAAACCCACAAAGTCTGGATATCCTCATCGTGGGCCTTGAGCTTGTTTTCGGCAGCACTCACCAGAGCCGCGTCCGGATCTGTAGCTGCAGGCTGCTCTTTAGGTTTGCTGTTGCATGACACAAGAGCCAGGCCTAAAACCATCATTGAAACCAAAACGGTTTTTGTCATTACTTTTTTCATTGCTGATATTGATTAATATTGTTGCCCCAATATGTTTGACTATGCAAAAATAGCAAATAAATTTCCTAAATTTGCGTCCAAACATTCCAGGTATGAAAATCAAGAAGGCGGCATTCGCAGGAAGCAGCACCACCTTGAAAGGCAGGCCGGGCAGAAGATATCCGGAAATTGCCTTCATAGGGCGCTCGAACGTGGGAAAGTCTTCCCTGATAAATATGCTGTGCTCTGGCGCCGAAAAGATCACCAAGGGCAAGGAACTGGCCCGCACCAGCTCTTCTCCCGGAAAGACAATCTCCATAAACCATTTCCTTGTCAACGACAGCTGGTACCTTGTGGACCTGCCTGGATACGGCTATGCCAAGCTTTCCGGAAAGCAGAGGGACGAGCTTGCCAGGATGAACAACGAGTACATCGGGGGATCCCAGGAACTGGCCACGCTGTTTGTGCTGCTGGACTCACGCCACACCCTCCAGCAGATAGATCTTGACTTTATTACGGCTCTGGGTGAAGAAGGTATTCCTTTTTCCATTATCTTTACAAAATCAGACAAGCCACGAAAAAGCGAGCTGGAGAAGAATATCGCGAGTGTAAAGAAAACACTGTCAGAGTATTGGGAGGAACTCCCCCCGATATTTGTCAGTTCGTCTGAGAAAGGAACCGGAAAAGAGGAGATAATCTCCCACATGGAACAGGTGCTGAACCTGTTCAAGGAGGCCAAGAAGGCACAGGAGAAGGCAGACAAATGAATCGCTGAGAACTATTTGAATTATATAAAACAAGAATATGGAACATCCAATCAAGATTTTCTCAACCAGAAACTCCAGATACCTGGCTGAGCGAATTTCAAAATCGCTTAATCTGGAACTTGGCAAATCTGATGTAACTGTCTTCAGCGACGGAGAATTCCAGCCTATATACCTGGAAAGCGTCAGAGGCGTGGCCGTGTTCATCGTCTGCTCCACTTTCCCGCCGATGGAAAACCTTATGGAACTGCTGCTTATGATTGACGCGGCAAAGAGAGCCTCAGCCTACAAGGTGGTGGCCGTGATGCCGTACTTCGGATGGGCAAGACAAGACCGCAAGGACCGTCCGAGAGTGTCCATCGGAGCAAAACTGGTGGCAAACCTGCTGGCAGCCTCCGGATGCGACAGGATAATGACCGCAGACCTTCACGCAGACCAGATCCAGGGCTTTTTCGACTTCCCGGTTGACCATATCTACGCAAGTTCCATATTCCTGCCGTATCTGAGAAGCCTAAAGCTGGAAGACCTTTCAATCGCCGCTCCTGACATGGGAAGCGCCAAGAGAGTGAACGCCTACTCCAGAATCATCGGATGCCCTATGATCATCTGCCACAAGAGCAGGGAGAGGGCAAACGTGGTCGGCTCGATGACAGCCATCGGAGACGTGGAAGGAAGAAACATTGTAATTGTCGATGATATGGTGGACACTGCAGGAACCCTCTGCAAGGCCGCCAAGATGCTGATAGACAAAGGAGCAAAGAGCGTAAGAGCCCTTGCCACCCACCCTGTTCTCTCCGGAGCTGCATACGAGCACATCGCCTCCTCCCCTCTCGAGGAGCTGGTTGTCACAGACACCATCCCTCTCAGGGCACCGGAAGGAGCCGACACGAGCAAGATCAAGGTAATCTCCGTGGCAGAGCTGTTCGGAGACGTGATAGACAAGGTCTATCGCGACAAGTCCTTTGGCAACACCCTGATGTACTAGCACTTAAATAAACTGTCACAGCCATGCTGATCCACACTGAATTTACCATAGAACAGATACGGTCCAAACTCGTTGAAGGCATAAGGGATTATTTTGCCGGATGCAACATGCAGAATGCGGTCCTCGGCCTTTCCGGCGGCATAGACTCTGCCGTTGTAGCGGCTTTGGCCGTAGAGGCGCTGGGAAGCGAGAATGTCCACGGCATCATGCTGCCGAGCGACTTTTCCACCCTGTCTTCTGTGCAGGATGCTGTGGATCTGGCAGAAAATCTGGGAATTGGCTATGATGTAGTTCCTATTTCCGAGATTTACCACAAGTTCATGAAGTCTCTCGAGCCTGTTTTCAAAGACAGGAAAGAGTGGAGCGTCACGGAAGAGAACCTTCAGGCAAGAATCAGGGGCACCATACTGATGGCCTACTCGAACAAGTTCAACGCCCTGCTTCTGAACACCTCCAACAAGAGCGAACTGTGTACCGGATATGGCACCCTTTACGGTGACCTGGCCGGTGCGATGATGGTAATTGCAGATCTCTACAAGGGAGATGTCTACGAACTGGCTTACGACATCAATTCAGAGAAGGAGATAATTCCGGTTTCCACCCTGACCAAGGCCCCGAGCGCCGAGCTCCGTCCTGGACAGAAAGACTCCGACTCGCTTCCGGACTACGACATAATGGACCCAATCCTGTACGAGGTGAACGAAGGTGGCAAAACCTTCGCCCAGCTTCGGAAAGAAGGCTATGACAAGGAGCTTCTAGACAAGATCAGCTCCCTGATTGGCAAGTCCGCGTTCAAGATTCACCAGATTCCGCCGATACTGAACATCAGCAGCGCTCCGGTGGTCTACAAGGAGAAATGCCTCCTCAAATAGCCCTTTATGAACACGTTATATGTGATACTGCTGTCTGTCCTTGTACTGGGACTGTGCGTGTTCGGCCTGTGCTTCAACATAATCTTCAGGAAAAACGGGAAGTTTCCCGATTCCGAGATAGGCCATAGCAAGGAGCTCAGGAAAAGAGGCGTCATCTGCATGAGGGAAGAAGATGAAAGGATATGGGGAAAGTCCTCGCACATCAAGGTTACCGGGAACAAGTCGCTCAGAAAGACGCATCCCGATTCAGAATGTGAAAGCTGCGATGTGGCCTGCAAGCTGAAAGACCTGATTGCAAGATAGGTATATAAAGATTACTAACAATTTAGATTACAACTATATGGGAATAGTAGCTATAGTGGGAAGACCGAATGTGGGCAAGTCCACCCTTTTCAACAGGCTGGTCGGACAGAGAAGAGCAATAGTGGATGAAACGGCCGGAGTTACCAGAGACCGCCACTATGGCAAGTGCGAGTGGTGCGGCAAGACATTTTCCGTTATAGACACCGGCGGCTACACCACCAATTCTGACGACGTGTTCGAGACCGAAATCCGCAAGCAGGTAATGGCCGCCATCGAAGAGGCGGATGTTATTCTTTTCCTGTGCGACGTGGATACCGGAATCACAGACTACGACGAGTCAATCGCACGGATCCTCAGGCGTGGAGACAAGCCTGTCGTGCTGGCAGTCAACAAGGTAGACTCCGGAGCCAAGATCTACGGAACTTACGAGTTCAACGCCTTCGGTCTTGGAGAGCCGGTTGTCATTGCCTCGGCAAGCGGCGGCGGAACGGGAGACCTTCTGGACCGCCTGGTGGCCGAACTCGAGAAGGCCGGCGCCCTTGGCCAGGCAGAAGACACTCTCAACCTTCCGAGAATCACCATAGTGGGAAGACCGAACGTGGGCAAGTCATCGATGACCAACGCCCTGCTCGGAGAGGAAAGAAACATCGTGACACCGGTTGCGGGCACCACAAGAGATTCCATCACAACCCGTTACAACAAATTCGGATACGACTTTATGCTGGTCGACACAGCCGGAATGAGAAAGAAGAACAAGGTCAGCCAGGACCTGGAGTTCTACTCGGTGATGAGAGCCATAAGGAGCATCGAGAACTCAGATGTGTGCATACTTATGATTGATGCCACCGAAGGCATCCAGGCCCAGGACCTGAACATCTTCTACCTCATACAGAAAAACGGAAAGGGATGCGTGATTGTGGTCAACAAGTGGGACCTCATAGAAAAGGACACGATGACGATGAAGAACTTCACCCAGGAAATCCTTTCAAAGACCGCCCCGTTCACCGATGTCCCGGTGGTGTTCACATCGGTGATCAACAAGCAGAGAATTCACGAGGTTCTTCAGCAGGCCATGGAAGTGTATTCAAATTATTCCCGAAAACTCGACTGGAAAAAACTCAACGATGCCCTTATGCCGGAAATAGAAGAGCATCAGCCTCCTATGTACAAAGGCAAGGAGGTGAAGATAAAATACATAACCCAGCTGCCGACAAAAGTGCCTTCTTTCGCATTCTTCTGCAATCTTCCGCAATATATTCGCGATCCTTATAAACGCTTTCTGGAGAACAGGTTACGCGAGAAGTTCAACTTCAGGGGATGTCCTGTGAACATATACTTCAAGCAGAAGTGATTTGAAATATCACAGTTACAAAATATAACAGGTTCCGGTATTCCGAAACCTGTTTTTTCTTTGCCGTGATGCGGGTATTTGGCAAAACGTTGCACGGAAATAACAAAAAAAGTGCAAAAAAATGTACTCAAGTTGTTACATTTTTGTTTCTATTTTGGTATATTTGTTCAGCAAACCTATTTACTAACTAAATATTATCCAATGAAAAAGGTCTTACTATTGGCTCTGGCAGCGCTCATCTCAACAATGGCGCTCGCACAGAACAGGGTTACCGGAACGGTAACTTCTAAAGAAGACGGAGGCCCTATCCCTGGCGTAAACGTTATGGTTAAGGGTACCCGTACAGGTTCCTTTACGGACGAGAACGGTAAGTATTCCATCAATGCTCCGGCAAACGCAACGCTCGTCTTCTCTTCAGTAGGATACACCACAGTTGAAGTTCCTGTTGGAGGAAAGAGCGTGGTTAACGCAGTCATGGCATCTGACGCCATCGGACTGGACGAGACCATCGTCGTTGCTTACGGTACCGCAAAGAAGGGATCTTACTCAGGTTCCGCAGCAGTCGTAAAGCAAGATGCTATCAAGGATGCTCCGGTTGTCAGCTTCGAGCAGGCTCTGGCAGGAAAGGCTGCCGGTGTTCAGGCAATGTCTTATTCAGGACAGCCTGGTTCAGAAGTTGAAATCAGTGTCCGCGGTTACGGCTCATTCAACGCCAGCAACAAGCCACTGTACGTTATCGACGGTGTGCCTGCAACTAGCGGTGACTGGTCTACCGGAAACATCTCCACCAGTGCAATGAACTTCCTCAACCCTAGCGACATCGAGTCCATCACAATCTTGAAGGACGCTGCAGCCGCTTCCCTTTACGGATCAAGAGCATCCAACGGTGTTGTTCTGATCACCACCAAGAAGGGTAAGGAGGGTGACCTCGTTTCTACTTTCAAGGCTAGCGTAGGCGTTTCCTACTTCTCTTACAAGAAGCACATGGAAATGGTTAATGACGCCCAGAACGAGGCTCTGCAGAGAATGTCTTTCCGCAACTATGCTGAGGCTAACCCAAGTGCATGGAGCAGCTACGGAAGCATCGACGCTTATGTAGACAACAGGATGGCAAAATACTATCCTGCATTCGACTACGACAAATACATCTACAAGGACTGGGAGAAAGCTCTGTTCCAGAGAGGTATCAGCCAGAACTACGAGTACAGCATCACCGGCGGTAATGACAAGGGCAAGATCTACGCATCTGTTGCCTACACAGACCAGCACGGTGTTGTAAAGATTGACTACCTGCAGCGTTTCACCGCAACCGTAAACGGAGAGGTTAAGCTCAACAAGTGGTTCAAGCTCGGCGGTATCATGCAGTACTCATGGCAGTATCAGGATGGTCACCAGGACGGATGGTCATCAAAGGATAACCCTATGTTCATGTGGAAGGCTGTATTCATCGACAGATGGCCTTACGCATACAGGGCTACCGGAGATCTTTATGAGGAGACATTCTCAACCAGATTCAACACTATCAACCCTGTTGCCCAGTACAAGCACCAGATCAACGATGCAAAGCAGAACAGAACAATCCTCAAGGGATGGGCTGAAGTTGCTTTCACCGACTATCTGAAACTCAAGACCACTCTCTCAAGCGACTGGCTGTATGTACACGACAAGTTCGGATGGCTCTACGGACACCCTAACTTCACCGCTTACGGAACCGGTTACGCTTCTGACAAGCATCGTAACATCAACAAGGTTGTAAGCTCTACAACCCTGAATTTCGACAAGATGTTCCTCGACCTGCACCACGTTTCCGCAATGGTTGGCTGGGAGGCTGAAAGAGAGAAGTTCAACGGACTCCGTCTCGGAAAGACCGACTTCAGCTACCTCGGAGCTACCGAGAGTGTTATGGGAACTACCTTTGACGAAGGCTATGCTTGGAGCCACGAAGAGGGCCTGCTCTCTATGCTCGGAAGTGCAAGCTATGACTTTGACTCCAAGTATTATATCACCGGAACTTTCCGTCGTGACGGTTCTTCAAGACTTGCTCCTGATACAAGATGGGGTAACTTCTGGTCAGTATCCGGAACCTGGAGATTCTCAAAGGAGAAATTCCTGGACTTCCCTTGGCTGAACGACGGCAAGATCAGAGGATCTTACGGTACTTCCGGTACCCTTCCTTCTGACCTGTTCGGCTATATGTCAGTTTATGACTACTCTCAGTACGGAGACGAAGGAGCCAGCTACCCTGGCAACATCGCCAACACAGACCTTACCTGGGAGAAGAACAAGAACTGGAACGTAGGTCTCGATGCAACAATCTTCGACAGATACACCTTCTCAGTTGAGTACTTCAACAGAAAGACCACAGACCTGCTCCTCGACGCTTCTGTAGCCTCTACCACCGGATTCAGCTCAACACTGATGAACAAGGGTAGTATGGTTAACCGCGGTTGGGAAATCTCAGCCAGCGTTGACATTATCAAGCAGCAGGACATGAACTTGACAGTAGGCGCTAACTGGAGCCGCGTTCACAACGAGGTTCTGAAGCTCTCCACCGATGATGAGGCAATCAACGCCGACTGGTTCTGGTGGGCAAAGGGATACAACTTCTACCAGTTCTACACCAGAAATTATCTGGGAGTAAACAAGAGCAACGAGACTATCAATGGTGTTAAGCCTGGTTACCCTATGTATGCAGAAGGTTCCTTCTACGAGAAAGGCGAGATCGTTGACCAGGACGTTGTCCTCAGAGACGGTACAGTTGTTCCTGACGGAAGCGCAATGCCTGAGGATGGATACAACTATGCTCCTGCAAGAAGGCAGAACGCAAGCTCAATGCCTATCCACGGCAAGAGGGCTATGCCTAGGGGATTCGGCGGTTTCAACGTAGACTTCAGGTGGAAGAGCCTTACATTCAACATGTCTTGGACCTACAAGTACGGCCACTATATCTGCAACTCTACTCAGGATGAGGTTGCCAACGACGGTTACAGAACCTTCGGACAGCCTATCTCTGTTAAGCAGCTCAATCCTTGGACTCCTTCAAATTCTAACTCAGATGTTCCAATGCGTATCTACGACAACAACCAGGGTGGTTACTACAACTCATCCCGTATGCTTGTCAAGGGTGACTTTGCAAGACTTAAGAACCTCTCTATTTCTTACACCCTCCCTCGTGAGTTTGTACAGAAATTCTCTATCCGCAACGCTCGTGTATATCTGTCAGGCGCAAACCTTCTCACCATTTCCAAGTGCGAAGTCGATCCTGAAATCCAGTCCGACGGATACTATAACTACGGTATGCCAGCTCTGAGAACTTGGTCTTTAGGTCTCGAGTTAAGTTTCTAACCATTAAGAATATACAGATATGAAAAAGATATTAAGCATTATACTTGTTGCAGTCCTTGCCATTTCCCTTTCTAACTGCAAGGGATTCCTTGACAAGGAACCTACAGACTCTGTAGTTGCCGAGAACGCTCTTGCAACTCTGGAGGATGCCGGTGTTGCCGTTAACGGTATGTATACGCTTTTGAAATACTACACTGTTTTTGGCAACTACATGATTCAGATGGGTGACTTGAGAGCAGACCTGCTTGTACCAAGTGAAGGCAACTACATTGTTTACTCATACGACTACGATCCTTCACAGAATTCATATTTTTCTCTGTGGAGAAACTTCTACACCACCATTACAAGAGCAAATGCCATCATCAAGAACATCGACGTTCTCGAAGTTCCTGCTGAAAAGCAGTCCATCAAGAACGACTATCTCGGACAGGCATATGCTGTAAGGGCATTCTGCTACTTCAACATTGCAAAACTGTACGGAAGACCTTACAAGGTGGACAGCGGCGCTTCTCTTGGAGCAGTTCTGATTACCGAACCAGTTTCCCCTTCCGAGGCAAGAATTCCAAGAAGCTCTGTAGCTGACACCTACAAGCAGATTGAAGAAGACATTGCAACCGCTCTTCCTCTTCTTTCCAAGAGCAAGAACACCGGTCACTTCAACTACTGGGCTGCAAGATTCCTGCAGGCTAAGGTTGCTCTCTACAAGGGTGACAACGAGACTGCATACACTGCTTCAAAGGATGTCATCAACAATGGCCCTTACTCTCTGATTCCAAGAAGCGACTATCTCGCATCCTGGGCTAAGGTCGGCAACGACGAGTCCATTTTCGAGGGTCTTGTAAACCTCCAGTCCGCTATCGACGGTGATAACGGATTCGGCGGCAGCTTCTACTACAGCATGTGGTTCGGCTACACCAACTGCGGTGCATCCATCGTTCCTACCAAGCATTGGAGAGATCTGTTCGCACTGACTCCTAATGATATCCGTGGTCAGTGGATTGCTTATGACGATCCTATCTCAGGAGAAGGAAAGCACACCGGAGAGTACTGGCTGAAGAAATTCATCGGTAACACCGGTTTCACCGCATTCCTGAACAACCCTAGGTACATGCGTCTTGCAGAGGCTTACCTGATCGCAGCCGAAGCTGGTATGAACAGCGGTAAGAGCGATGCAGCTAGCCTGCTGCTCCAGGTTGCACAGAGAGCAGATCCTGATGTAACTTCTATCGCAGCCACTATGGATAACATCGATATCCAGAGGCAGAAAGAGCTCATCGGTGAGGGCGACCGTTTCTTTGACCTTATGAGGCGTAACGGCACATATGTAAAGAACGATCCTCACAACCCGTTCTCTACCGTTCTCAAATGGTCAGACGACAGGGTAATGCTCCCTATCTCTGCTGATGAGAGAATCATCTATCCTGAACTCGAGCAGAATCCTGGCTACAAGCAGTAATCAGATTCAGCAAAAAAAGAAAGACCGGTTCATACGAGCCGGTCTTTTTTTGTATCTGTCTCAAACCTATGGAAGGGTAACTCCAGGAGAGAAAAGCCTTTCCCGTGGTGGAAACTATCGCCACAAAGATAAACTATTTGACAGACAGTGTTACAAAGTGATCACTGACTAATAAGCTGCGAAGCAGCCGGCACGGAGTGCCGTAATCCCCCTTGAGGGGGTGCAGGGGGTGGGAAGATCATCCCGACATAAAAAGGGGGCAGACAAAAATGTCTGCCCCCTTTTGTCGGGATGATCCGGCTCGAACGGACGACCCCTACGTCCCGAACGTAGTGCGCTAGCCAACTGCGCCACATCCCGATTCCCGCCCCGAGTCAGAGCGGGGTTGCAAATATAGCAAATTTCCTACAACTTGTACTTCTTGTCAAAAGCGGCCTTGAGCTGAGTCATCGCCCTTTCCATAGTCTTTCTAGGGCAGCCTACATTGAGTCTCATAAAGCCTTCTCCGCCAACTCCGAACATCGCTCCGTCGTTCAGTGCGAGATGTGCCTTGTCCACAACAAAGTCCACAAGTTCCTTCTGGCTCAGTCCAAGTCTTCTGAAATCGAGGAAAATCAGGAAAGAAGCCTGAGGCCTTATCATACGGATAAGCTGAGAGCGGGAAATCTTCGCCTCTGCATATTCTTCGGCGTTGCCTTCCTTGTCTTCAGATGACATCCTGAGTTTCTTTCCGCTGAATTCTATCGTGTCCACTGTGAAATTGTCCTTGAGGAACTGCTCCACATAGTCTATGTTGCCCTTGATGTAATCCAGTGCCTGTGAGAGCCATTCCTCGCCTTTTGGGGAGTAGAAAATGGATGACGGCATGAAGGAGTCATAGTGGCCGCCGTCAAACTCTCCGCCTCTAAGATATGCGGCAAACTTGTCGTGCATTTCCCGGTTTACAGCCACCCATTCGCTGGCACCCACTCCGGCGCAGTTGAAGGTTTTGCTTGGAGCGTGGAAGGTGATTGTATTCTGAGCCTGCTTTGCATTGACTGTGGCAAAAGGTATGTGTCCCTTGAAGGAAAGGTCGCAATGTATTTCATCGCTGATGACAAACACTTTGTTATCGAGGCAGATGCGAGCAATTTTCTGGAGCTCGGCCTTGGTCCAAACTCTTCCGCCAGGGTTGTGAGGGTTGCACAGGATCATTGCCTTGCAGCCTTTGATTCTCTTTTCCAGCAAAGAGAAGTCTATCTCGAAGTCCTCTCCGTTTTTGCCTTCCTTAAGGACCAGCGGGCAGTCAACTTCCTTGCATCCTGCATAGGCGATCTGGTTGGCGAACGGGAAATAGACCGGAGGGAAAATCAAAACCTTGTCTCCCGGCTTGGTAAAGCACCTGAGGGCATGGGCGATTCCCACGACGATTCCCGGAACGAAGCCAATCTGATCATCCGTGATTTCCCAGTTGTAGCGATGCTTGAACCAGGCTTTAATTGCATCATACCATTTCTGCGGACGGCATCCGTAACCCAGCACTCCCCCGTCAACTCTCTTTACCAGAGCATCGGTGAAAAATTTTGGAGTGGCAAAGTCCATGTCTGCAATCCACATCGGGAGCAAGTTCTTCTTGCCCCATATTTTCTGAGTCATGTCCCATTTGATACAGCTTGTACCCATACGGTTCAGCTCTTTGTCAAAATTATATTTTGCCATAATGTCTATTGTTGTATATGTTCTTCCTTAATCTGGTAAACCGGCAGAGTGAAGCAGAAGCAGGCTCCGCCCAGCTCAGACTGAGAGTAGGAAATCTTTCCTCCGCTCTGCTCGATTATGCTCCGCGATATGGCAAGGCCCAGTCCGTTTCCGCTGGTCTTGGTGGTGAAGTTCGGCTGGAAGAGCTTTTCCAGATTCTCCGGGCTGACACCCCTGCCGTTGTCGTCCACGCTCACCTTCCAGAAATCTCCTTCCCTTGAAAGGCCCAAAGACACAAATCCCTTGCCCTCGGAGTTCTCAAGTTCCTGTATAGAGTTGGAAATCAGGTTGACAAGAACTCTCACGATCTGGCCCCTTCGGGCATATACCATACAGGTGTCTGAGGTGTAGCTGAACGATATCCTTATGTTTTCCTTGTTGTCGAAGAAGTCCTTCTGCTCCTTTACCACATCGTAGAGGTTGAAGGCTATGCTGTCCTCCATATAGAACTTGGCGTAGCTGCTGAACTCGGAGGCAGTGTTGGACAAGATGTCTATCTGTTCCAGCAAAGACCTTGAAATTGCATCCAGCTTGTCTTCCCATCCAGGAGAGTTCCTCTGCTTGAGGTACATTATGCGCTGGATGCTGAGCTTCATAGGAGTGAGCGGATTCTTTATCTCGTGGGCAATCTGGCGTGCCATGTCGCTCCAGGCCTTCTCCCTTTCGGCAATAGCCATCTTCCTCGTGCTTTCTGCCACGTCGTCCACCATCTTGTTGTAGGCGTCAACCAGAAGGCCCAGCTCGTCGTTGCTGGTGTAAGAGATATGCTCAGGAGCAGAGGACACGTCCATAGACCTCATCTTGTTGCTAAGATCGGTCAGAGGACGGGTAACTCTGGAGAACAGCAGACGGGAGAAGAACAGAGCCACAACAAGCAGAAGTATGCTCACGTTTATGATAGTGGCTACGGCGTATGAGAGGTCTCCGTTCAGGTCTCCGCCTCTTGTGAAATACGGAATGTCTGCAATGGCCAGCAGTTTTCCGTTATAGTTCGAAATCGGGCTGTAAAGAGAATAATACTTGTAAGCCCCTACCTTTTCTCTGTTGAAAGCCTGGCTGCGGTGGCGTATCACGATGTCCTCGTACGCGTCCGGATTCATCCTCGAAGAAAGAATGAACTTGCGGAAAAGATCCATCTTGGTGGAATGGATTATCTTTCCTGAAGGGTCGTAGAGGTTTATGTCCGCGTGAGTGTCGTTGGCAAGGCGGTCCATCACGGCAAACAGCTCTGAAGAATTGACCTCTGAAAAGTCCTGGACGTAAGTGAAGTATGAAGACAGAGACTTGCTCACCGTCTTGATCTTCTCCTCCATCTGGAGCCTGTTCTGGAGCTTGTAGTAGTTGACGCTGTACCAGAGACTGCCGGCCGAAGCGGCTATAAGGGCGCCGGCCACAATTAGCGTGATCAGGAAGTTTAGCCTTCTGCCCCAGGACTTTCTGGTCCTCTTCAATGCTGCCCTGGCGCGGATTCTTGCCCTCTTCACCCTGATTACCGCAAGGAAGAAGAACGAGAAGAAGAGCACCAGATAGGACAGAGACACAATGTACGGGAAGAAGGTTCTTTCAGGGCGGCTGATAACTACGGTGTTCTGGTCTGTCACTCTATTGACCCTGTGGATGTAACCGTCTTTTTTTACCACGTCGGACTCAAAGTCGCTGTCATACATCGGGTAGTCGTAGCGTCCCTTGTTCATCACCAGCCTTCCGTCGTAGTATTTGGCGTATGAAATGAATGGAGGTATGTTCAGGTCATCCGGCTGGTAGTCAGAAAACCTCGCCGGATAGCCTGCCTGCTCCTCGTCATATCGCGATGAAATCTCGATAAAAAGATTCACGGCCCCGTCTGGAGTCAGGTATGTGAAAAGCCCCAGATATCCCACCTGGCCGTTGAAGTTGCTCAAGTAATAGAAGGCGCTCCCCTCTGAAATCGGAACCGCGTCGTACTGAGTCATCTTGGCCCTGTAGTATTCCATGCAGTTAACCATCATCTGCGCAACCTGTATAGACTCGTTAGGCCTGCAGACAGACATGTTTATTACATATTTCTGCCTGATGGACTGGAAATAGAGTTCAGAGAACCTCATCTGGAGCATCTGCATATTCTCCTGAGGCATAGTCATCAAAGCCCCGGATATAGGGTCCGCCAGAAGCCTGTCCTCAATGTCCCTGAGTTCCAGCTCAAGCCCCAGGTCTCTCTCCACGGAAAGCCGGTTGGCTAGAAGCCGGCTCCACTGCGCCTCTTTCTTGGCGCTCAAAGAAGAAACCGTAAGCAGCATGTACACAGAAACTCCCAGAGCAAACAGAATGGTGTTGCGGATGGAAAGCAGCCCTCTTTTCCGCTTCATGTTCATCAGCGATATAATCATCTGAAGGCTGAACATCAGCATCAAAAAGAGTATTGCATACGACAGGTAGCAAAGAACCGTGTAGAACGATATGGAGGTAACCCTGTGCAGCTCCATATTCACCGATGAATTGGCAATGAGGCTCCTGAGGGTGTAGTTTATGTAAATGCAGAGGGCTATGGGAATCAGGCACAGGGCAACGGTACCTATCCTTCCGCCCCAGTTCTTGCTGTTTTTCAGTTTCTCTATGTAACGGTTGCGCATCATATAGATGCCCAGAACCAGAAGGCTCACATACAGGTTGTTAAGCAGCAAGTCCCCTATCGACGAGAACAGTCCGGCATCAGCATAAACGGCCGGAGAGAAGAAGCTCGATGAAAATGAGCTGGCTGCCCCCAGACGGAAAGCCAGAAACCTCAAGGCTGTAATTCCCAGAATGTAAACCAGAAGAGCCGGATTAGACCTCTTTTTCAGCAGAAGGAAAACAAAGAACAGCAGAGCGAATGCCATCGAGAGCCACACAAGAGGATTCACGGCATAAGCCTTGGCGGCGGAGGCGTCTGAGACAAGAGTGAACAGTGGCTCGTTGTCTTTTGTCATAATCACCTCTCCACTGCTTTCCAGAGCAAGGGGCTGGATATCATAGCCGTCCGGCACGCCCAGCTGAGGATTGATTATGTCTGTGCCTATTGACTGCGCCACCTGGCTGTCTGTCTTTACCAGAAGTCCGGCAATCACTCTCAGGTTGTCTTTCAAATAAGACTTGATCAGATACCAGCAGCTTCCGATATTCACATACTCCTGCTTGCCGGAAAGATAGGAGAACGGATAGATGTACCTTCCCTGACCGTCCAGATAATGCTCCGTCCTGAAAAGCTGGTAGATAGCGCTCCCGCCCAGCTCGTCGTTGGCAAACGGGAACTGGTGAGCCCAGCTCTGGAGAGTCTCGGAGCGGTAACGGTAGATCACCATATCCTCAGGAAGATCCTTCAGTTCAATCCACTCGTCTTCAGGAATGTCCAGGGCCTTGAAAGCGTAGTCGTCCAGCAGGCTTTCCCTCTGCTGGAGAGCCCCCTGAAGCGAAGATGCCGCCGAAGAGAAATCCGAGAAACGGTTCTGCCCGAAAAAAGACAGCAGAAGGCACAGAGCCGACATCAAAAACGTCAGCCATAAAATGTTCCTTCTTATGAATCTCAGTATCTTCTTCATCTGACTGTCAAGCGTGGTGGTAAGGTTCTCCCTTGATTATCGTGAACGCCCTGTAAAGCTGCTCTATGAAGATAAGCCTCACAATCTGGTGGGAAAAGGTCATCTTTGACAGAGAAACCATCTGGTCCGCCGCCTGATAGACAGCATCGCTGAAACCATACGCTCCCCCTATCACGAAACAGACATCCTTGTCCATTCCCCCCAGCTTCTCCAAAGAAGAGGCAAACTCCACAGAAGAAAAACTTTTCCCCCTCTCGTCCAGCAGCACCAGATGCTTCTTTCCGGCAGGCTTCCCCTTCTGGATTCCCAGTTCCTTGAGAATCAGCTCTCCTTCCTTTTCCTTTATCTGTTCCTTGCTCAGCGATGAAACTCCCTTGAGCGCAGGAATATAAACCGCGGAAAACTTGCAGTAATGCTTCAGTCTGGATTCATACACCCCCATCCCTTCCTCCACGAAGGGAAAATCTGTCTTTCCTATGCACACCAGAGTTATCTTCATCAAATTGCAAGGTTTATGCAAATTTAGCATAATTTGACCAAAATGGCTTGATTTTTGCGGGTTTTTGCACCGGTTGCAACCTTTGGAAATGAAAAGATTTTCACCAAATATTGTAGCAATAGCGCTTTGCACTGCGGCAATGGCGCTGCTTTGCTCGTTTACTCCTCGCCAAAATCTCTCCACCCAGAGAAGCGGCGGGGATGCCTTCATTCCTATTGCCAAATACATCCAGAAAGGCGATGCAGACCGCCTTTCCGCCTGGTTTGCAGACAATCTGGAAATCGAGATTTTCGGCAGCAAGAGCGAATGTTCACGCACACAGGCAACCCAGATAATCAAGAGTTTCTTCTCTCAGCATACTCCAAAGTCTTTCTCCATCATCCACAAAAGCGGCAACCCTCCTATGAAATACGCCATAGGAAACCTGAACACCGGCTCTGAAACCCTGCGTGTGGTACTGCTTGTGAGAACTAATCCGGGAACTCCCCAGATCCTGAGAATCAGGATAGAGAGATCTTCTATCTGAACATCGGTGAGGCAAAGGCAACAACATCTGCCTTGGTGATCGGGTTTCCGCCCAGGATCATCAGGCGTTCAACAACATTCCTCAGCTCTCTTATGTTGCCGGTCCAGGAGTGCTTCTTGAGCTCTTCCAGAGCATCTTTGTTGATGGCTCTAGGACCCATACCACTCTCCTTGGAAATCTGGTCTATGAAATATTCGGTGAGAAGAGGGATGTCTTCTTTTCTTTCTGAAAGTGCAGGAACTCTTATCACGATAACGCTAAGGCGGTGGTAGAGGTCTTCACGGAAATTGCCCTTCTCTATTTCTTCAGGAATGTTCTTGTTGGTGGCGGCTATCACCCTAACGTTCACGTTGATATCCTTGTCGCTGCCAACCCTGGTAAGCTTGTTTTCCTGAAGCACCCTCAGAACCTTTGCCTGGGCGGAAAGGCTCATGTCTCCCACCTCGTCCAGGAACAGGGTACCGCCGTCCGCCTGCTCGAACTTTCCCTTGTGCTGCTTGATGGCAGAAGTGAAGGAGCCCTTTTCGTGACCGAACAGCTCGCTTTCTATAAGCTCGCTTGGAATGGCGGCGCAGTTAACTTCTATGAAAGGCATCTTGCAGCGGTTGCTCTTCTCGTGCAGCCATCTGGCCACCAGTTCCTTGCCGGTACCGTTGGCTCCGGTTACCAGAACCCTGGCGTCTGTAGGGGCCACCCTGTCTATCATGTCTTTGATAAGCTGAATGGCCTTGGAATTGCCAACAATTTCCTGAACGGAAGAAGAAGCGATTTTCTTCTTGAGAGCCTTGTTCTCCTTCACTACATCGGTATGGTCGGTGGCGTTCTTTACGGTAATGAGTATCCTGTTAAGGTCCAGAGGCTTTGAGACAAAATCGTATGCCCCGGCCTTGATGCACTTGACGGCAGTGTCTATGTCTCCGTGTCCGGAAATCATGACTATTGCAGACTCCACACCCTCGGCCACCATTTTCTCCAGAGTCTCCATGCCGTCCATTCCCGGCATCTTTATATCGCAGAAGATTATGTCGTACTTCCCGGCAACGGCCTTCTCCAGGCCGCTCTTCCCGTCTTCAGCAAGATCCACCTCATACCCCTCGTCATCCAGAATGTCCTTCAGTGCCAGGCGTATGCTCTTTTCGTCGTCAATTATAAGTATCTTCATTTTTCTAGTCGATTGGGTATTCTACCTTCAGGTTGAAGTTTGGCAGGAGAATGTTGTTCAGCCACTCCACCTCGTCCTCGAAAGTCATGCTGCTGTTGTCCAGTTCTATGGCGTCCTTTGCCCTTGTAAGAGGGTCTTTTTCGCGATGGGAATCTATATAGTCCCTCTTTTTCAGGTTTTCCAGAACACTCTCGAAAGTGTCCTTCTCGCCCTTCTCCTGAAGCTCCTTGAAGCGTCGCTGGGCACGGACCTGTTCGGAAGCCGTCATGAATATCTTCAGCTCGGCGTTAGGGAAAACGGCGGTTCCGATATCACGACCGTCCATTACAAGCCCCTTGTCCTGTCCCATCTTCCTGAGCATCACGTTCACAAAGTCCCTGACGAAAGGAATCTCGGCGATCTGGCTGACTCTGGAAGACACGATGGAAGTCCTTATGTACTTTTCTATGTTGCTTCCGTTCAGGCAGGTTACGCTGTCGCCCTTCTTGTTTGTGCGGAAAGTTATCTCCACCTTCGGAAGCACTTTTGCCAGATTGTCCTTGTCTATTTCGCCCTTGTCGTCGATAAAGCCGTTGGTGTAGGCAAAATAAGTGACTGCCCTGTAAAGAGCTCCGCTGTCTGCATA
This sequence comes from uncultured Bacteroidia bacterium, assembly GCA_902769525.1. GTDB lineage: Bacteria > Bacteroidota > Bacteroidia > Bacteroidales > UBA932 > Egerieousia. The sequence goes on along the minus strand of CACXPG010000008.1, from coordinate 106,941 downwards.
GATGTATCCCAGGCCCTTTGCAACTATCTTGGCGAAGGAGCTTTTGCCTGTAGACGAATAGCCGTCTATCGCGATGATGATTTTTCCGCTTGCCATAAAACAATAGTTAATGATTCTCCGCCCAAACCGGAACGGGTTATGCAAATTTACAAATAGTTTTCCTACTTTTGAATCAAATATGAGAGTGAACATAGAAATAGACAAGGATTCCGGATTCTGCAACGGAGTGGTAAGGGCTGTAAGGACCGCCGAACAGAACCTTGCCAGCCACAAGGAACTGTACACGCTGGGAGCCATCGTGCACAATAACTCGGAACTTGACAGGCTGGTCAAGAAGGGTCTCAAGGTGATAGACAAGGAGCAGATGGGCAGACTCTCAGGCACCACCGTCCTGATACGGGCCCACGGCGAGCCGCCTTCCACGTACGAACTGGCCAGAGAGCGGAACATCAACCTGATAGACTGCACCTGCCCGGTAGTGCTCCAGCTCCAGAAAAAGATTGCGGACACCAGCGGACAGATTGTAATTTTCGGAAAGATCGGCCACGCGGAAGTCAACGGCCTTGTAGGAAGAGCGGAGGGAAGAGCCGTTGTCGTGGAAAACATAGACCAGATAGAGAAAGTGGACTTCACCCGTCCGGTGAACATCTTCTCCCAGACCACTAAAGACCCGGACGAGTTCGAGCTTGTCTGCAGCAAGATCAGGGAAAGAATGGCGGACCCGTCAACCCTTGTGGTCCACAACACCATCTGCCGCCAGGTGGCCCAGAGACATTCCAGGCTCAGCGCTTTCGCCAAGAACCACAACGTGATAATCTTTGTCAGCGGAAAAGAGTCGTCCAACGGCAAAGTCCTCTACGAGCTTTGCAGGCAGAACAACGATCGGTCTTACAGCATACAGTCTCTCAGCCAGATAGAACGCAGCTGGTTCAAAAACGGAGACAGCGTGGGAGTATGCGGAGCCACATCCACCCCAAAGTGGCAGCTCACATCGTGCGCCAGATTTTTAAAAATCAGGCTAAAAAGTTATATTTGCAGCAAATTTTACAGTATTTTATATGGCAACTACAGCAGATTTTAAGAACGGCATTTTTTTCCTGTTCAACGACCATCCTTGCCAGCTTGTTTATTTCCAGCATGTTAAACCAGGCAAAGGAAACACCATCGTAAGAACGAAATTCAAGGACCTCCAGACCGGAAAGCTTCTGGAGCACACATACGGAGCCGGTGAAAGAATAGACCTCGTATCCGTGGAGAGAAGACCTTACCAGTACCTCTATCCGGACGAGTCTGGTTACAACTTTATGCATCGCGAGACCTTCGAGCAGGTTCATCTCGACAAGGATTTTGTAGAGAACGCAGACCTGATGAAAGAAGGCCAGAACGTGGAGATGATGGTTTGGGCAGACCACGAGGAAATCCTCACCTGCGAGCTCCCTTCTTTCGTTGAGCTTGAAGTAACCTACACAGAGCCAGCAGTAAAGGGCAACACCGCTTCCACCAACGCGATGAAGGAAGCCACCCTGGAGACCGGCGCCAAGATTATGGTTCCTCTGTTCATCCAGAACGGCGAGAAGATCAGCGTAAAGGTTGAAGACCGCTCCTACGGAGAAAGAGTGAAGGGCTAAGAGCCGCTTTTGGGGCGTGCCCGCTAAAGCACTGCAAGCCAACAAACTAAGCAAACATCTGTATGCGAATTTGCATACAGATGTTTTTGTTTTTAACTGAATCTCAGCTACTTGGCGGGCACGCACATTCAATTGCCCGTTGTTGTGCCATTTTAGGCAGATATTGATTATATTTGTATTGTTTGCAAAATCTAAAACATTCAACTATATGAAAACTATCTTTTCATTTCTCTCAACGGCGATAATCGCCATTTCATCAGTCCTGCTGACCAGTTGCTCCTCACAAGCCCCAAATGCCGAGCCTAAACTGGACGAAGCCACTCTGGACCAGCTGATTGAAAACGGCGATTTCAAAAAAGCCAACCAGATTCTCGCTGCAGCAGAAAAAGTCGGCAACCTTTCCGAGGCCGACAAATACCTGATCAGCTTTGAGAAAGACAAGATGAACAGAATCCTCGGCGATTTCTCCCTTACTGAACCTGAGGTTCTGGAATATGTCAAGAAATACATTCCTAACGCAGACCCTGCAATGATTAAGGCCTGGGTTGCGGCAAAAGTGCTGGAAGCCAAGACCATTGACGGAGTACAGCATTTCTTCCGCAAGGGACCTGGCAACCTCTTCCTGGTTGACCCTGTATGCGTGGCCGCCCGCGAAGCCGTAGACGGTCCTGAGACCGGAACCACCGGAGACTTCCTGAAAGGATATCTTCCAAAGGTCATCTCTGACGCCTGCTTCCAGCAGGTATGGGGAAAGGATATACGCGTAAGTTCCTATGTGGACCCTGTCAAGATGACCATCCACGTGCTTATGAGAGTGATGCCGAACGCCGTTCCTGAAGGAGAGGTTGTAAGAATGTGGCTGCCGTTCCCGAAAGAGAAAGAAAGGCAAAAAGACATTGAGCTCAAAAGAGTTTTCATCGGATACAACTCAGAATACAAGGACCTCGACCTTCCTCAGATTACTCCACAGGTTAAGTTCAGGGGCCTGAACACTAAAGTCACCAAGAAAGAAACCCTTGGATACGCCTCAGCCGCTACCGACGGCACTCTTGCATCCAAGTTCTTTGAGGACGGAAGCCAGATCAAGGGCAATGAGGGCGCCTATATGGCAGACGGCTACATCATCTCAAGCCCTGACGCCGCAAGAAGAAGCCTTTACATAGAGATGGTTTCCAACGGCAAAGACACCCTGAAGGCCGGCTACGACCTCAGCTTCACATCCTATAACCAGTACTTCTCAAATCTGGAAGAGCAGATCAAGCCTTACGACACCACATCGCTGATATACAAGACTTATACAGCAGAAAGAGAGAGGCATATCGTCTTTACGGACAAGATCAAGGCTCTGGCAGACAGCCTGACGGCAGGAGCAACCGAGCCTTACGACAAGGTAAAGAGAATCTGGTGCTGGGTTACCGAGAACATTCCTTGGGCCGGAGCAAGAGACTACTCCACCATTCCTAACATCCCTATGTATGTTCTGGACAACATGCACGGAGACTGCGGACAGGTATCGCTGCTCTTTATGACAATGGCCCGCTACAAGGGCGTTCCTGCAAGATGGCAGAGCGGCTGGATGCTTCATCCGGGGCACGTGAACCTTCACGACTGGGCAGAAGTCTACTATGAGGGCGTTGGCTGGGTTCCGGTTGACCAGAGCTTCGGCTACAGTGGCGGAGATGTAGAAAAGCCAGACACAACAGCTGTTCTGAACGACGACCAGCAGATGCTCAAGTTCTTCTTCTCCAAGGGTCTTGACGCCTACAGGCTCATCGTCAACGACGAGTACGGCAAGTGGGCTCCTCTTTATCCGGCCAAGATTTATCCTCACAACGACGAGGTTGACTTCCAGATGGGCGAGGTTGAATGGAGAGGCGGAAACGTCCTCAACGGCGGATGGAAGTGCTGGATGGATGTTGACTACGAATAATCTCACCGACTATACCCCAATTCCCAAAAAACAACTACAATGAAAACAAGAATCCTGACTATTGCCCTGCTTGCCGTTCTGCTTATGCCTTCAATTTCAAAGGCACAGAACAGCAACGAGAAGAATCTGGCAACCATACGCCAGCATTATACATCAGCGATGAGTATGCTGCAGATGAAGTCAGACCCGGAATATCCGGCAAAGGACAAAATCGTTATCACTTCGGATGAAATGTGGCCTGGCAGCGGACAGCACAACGGAAAAATGGAGATTTTCTTCGGCCTGGACCTGAACCAGGAGAACGACGAGATCCAGAGATTCCCGAGATTTGCCCGCTACACCTACAACATAGGCAGCCAAAATTACTATTATGAAGTCCTCTATATCGACGAGGATAACGGCAAGCCTGAAACCAACAAGCCGATATTCTTCTATGCCAAGACCAAGGACTATAACGGCAAGATTCACGAGTGCCGCTACTACTGGTGGAACGAAAAGCTGATCAAAGAAATACCTGCTGATGACCCTGAAATGGTACCGTCTGCCGAAGATGCCATGAAGACAGCCAAGATGATATTCCTGATTGCCACGATGAACGACCTCTGGAACTATTGATTATGAAAAAGATATTACTGGCCATACTTGCCTCTCTTATTCTGTTCCCGGCCGGGCTTAAGGCCCAGAACACAGAAAAGGCCATAGCCAAAATCCGGAAAGATTACGCTGTGGCACAGGAAAAAGTCAAGACTGCCGGAGATTATTATGATGGTCTGTTCATAAACTGCGCCACTGTAAGCATCCAGGAGATGTGGGGCGGTAGCGGACCTCACGCTGAGAAAACCGAGATTTTCTACATTATGGGCAATGACGAGGAATGGTCTTTTGACCGCACTGTGTTTTTTGTCCGCAGCAAATGGAATGTAGCTCCACGGGAATTCTTTCTGGAAATTCTCTATGATGAAAAAGGCCAGCCGGAATTCTACTTTTTCAAGGCACCTGGTTATGACGGAAACAATTATGAATTCCGCTATTACTGGGAAAACGGAAAATTGGTCCGCAGCATGGTCCCCAAGAGCGTACCGGATGAAGCCAGCCTTTCCGGCGACTGCCCTACGGCGGAAGAAGCCTGGAAAGCCGCTCTCAAATTCGTTAATTATGTAGATAAGCTATAGATATGGAAGAACAGACCAAGAAATGTCCGTATTGCGGACAGGAAATCAACGCAATGGCAATCAAATGCCGCTTCTGCGGAAAGTGGCTGGACGAAAGGCACGAAGGCCCGCAGTACGCCAGAAACCCTCAGTCTGAACCTAAGCCGCAGCAGTCTTACTCTCAGCAGCAGACGCCTCCTCCGCCTTACGGTCAGCAGCAGGCACCTCCTCCGCCTTACGGTCAGCAGCAGACGCCACCGCCGCCACCTCAGTACGGACAGCCTCAATATGGACAGCAGGTTCCGCCGCCATACACCCAGCCATACTATAACGAGCCGCAGCCTTCCAGGACAAACGGCCTGGGCATTACAGGTTTCATCCTCGCCCTGGTATCCCTGCTTTTGGGCTGGATTCCTGTCCTCGGCTGGATTGTTTGGCTGCTGGGCCTTATATTCTCTTTCATTGGAATATTCCGCAGACCTAGGGGCCTGGCCATAGCCGGTCTTATACTGTGTCTGCTGGCTTTATTTGTCATCCTTTTCCTTTACGGCTCAGTCGCTTCACTTGCTTCCAAGGCAGGGTCGCTGAATGACTTAATGGATTTAGAATAACCTATAAGGAACAATGCTGGTAAAAACTACAATAAAGGACCGCATCTGCTTTGTCGAAATGCAGAATGCGGAGCATTTCAACTGTCTGAGCCACCAGATGTGCACAGAGCTGGTAAAAGCCATCCAGAAAGGCTATGACAAGGAATGCGTGGGCATCGTGATAAAAGCCAAGTGCAACAAGGGAGTCTGGAGTGCCGGACACGACATCAACGAGCTTCCTAGAAACGGGGAAGACCCTCTGGCATACGATGTGCCGATGGAAATGCTGCTGAGGAAAGTCCAGGAAATCCCGATTCCGGTTATCGCCTGCGTTGGCGGAACCGTCTGGGGCGGAGCCTGCGACCTCTGCCTGTCCTGCGACATGATTGTCAGCGCAGACACTGCAACCTTCGCCATCACTCCCGCCAAGATAGGCATACCTTACAACGCTTCGGGCATCATGCACTTCATCAACCAGCTCGGAATGAACAAGGCAAGGGAGATGTTCTTCCTGGCCACTCCAATTACCGCGCAGGACGCCCTTAACGTCGGCCTTATCAACAGGATAGCCAAACCGGAAGAACTGGACCAGATGCTGGAAAAGCAGTTCCTCACCCCGCTCAGGAACAACAGCGTGATGAGCATCAGCGCCATAAAGCGCCAGTTCCGCATACTGAGCAAGGCGGCCACCGTCCTCTCTTCCGAAAACTTCGAGAAAATCAACGCGTACCGCACCAAGGTCTACAAGGGAGCCGACTATCTTGAAGGCATCAACTCGTTCCTGGAAAAGAGAAAGCCCGAGTACAAGGGCAAAGCCTCCGACCTGGACACCAACCAAGAGAAATGAAAAAGATACACATTATAACTCCGGTAAAGGACTCCATCGACTCCACAATGGAAACCATCAAGGCTATCCATTCCTCAGCGATAGAGTTCCCTCACACCTACACTATTTATAACGATTTCTCCACTGACGAGAACACCAAGAAACTGGAGGAAGCCTCGAAGCAGTACGGTTTCCGGCTTGTAAACCTTAAGGACATAACAGACCATCCGTCGCCGAACTACCTTCTCGTTCTCCAGACGGCCCAGAAAGAAGCCCTTGAGAACGATGCGGGCATTCTCATCGTTGAAAGCGATGTCACTGTAAAAAAAGACACTCTCCAGGGCCTTGTCGACGGCGCCCTCCAGAGGCCGGACTGCGCCATTGCCGCATCAGTTACGGTTGACGACCAGGGTGTTATTAACTACCCTTACAAACACGCTCTTGGAAAGGAAAACCAGATCATCGACACCAAGAAGCACTGCAGTTTCTGCTGCTCCCTTCTGACCCCGGCTCTGCTGAAGGCATTTGACTTCAACACCCTGGACCCTACAAAGAACTGGTACGACGTGACAATCTCCCACGAGGCACTGGACAAGGGACTGAAGAACTATCTGTTCACCACACTCCCTGTTATCCACCGTCCTCACCAGAGCCGCCCGTGGAAACTGCTCAAGTACAAGAACCCTATCAAGTACTACTGGATCAAGTTCACAAAGGGGATGGACAAGATTTGACAAAAAGCTTCATTCGGGATACAAAAAAAGAAAGGCGGAAAAACTTCCGCCTTTTCTTTAGCTATTATAACAATTTGGATTACTGAGCAGGATTCTCAGGAGCTGGTCCGTCTACATACTTAGGAGATGGACCCCACTCGTTAGCCTCAGGTTTTCCGTCCTGTACACAGTTTACAATCAGGATAATACCGATTACAAGCAATGCGATTGAAACCAGCCAGGTTAACAATCCTGTAACCAATGTTGCTGCCCAACCAATGTGCCAGAACAGCCAGGTAAGGAACCCTACAAAAAGGAAGCAGGCATAAATAACAGCATAAGCCTTTACAAGGCCATCTCCCTTGCCAATATCGTGCATACGGCGCATAAAGAGAGGAATAGAAATCAACAGGATGCCAATGTAAACAATGAGATAGAGCCAGTATCCGAGATAAGGGATCTGCCTGAGAATAGCGCCGACGATGCCGCCGCCAACACATAGTACTAGCATTGCCCACCAGAACTCTGATCTGCGGGAACGTCCTGTAGTCTCTTTAACACGGCTCCATGCAAGCTTTACTGCCTGCATAAAATCCAATTGAGGAAGTGCGTTTGCCATAATAGTTGATTTTTAGGTTAGTATAAAAATAAATGAATTAGTTTTCTGTCAAGTATGTTTTCAATCCTTACAAAGTTAAACCAATTTCCGCAAAAATCCAATAGGAAAATGCATCTACATTGATATTGTCTTTTGCAACAGCTCCAGATATTTTGCGGCATCCGCTCCGTCCATCTGGCTATGGTGGAACTGCATCGATATCTTAAGCTCTGTCTTGAACCATCCTTTCTTTCTGTAACGGCCCCAGGCTATGAACGGGTTGTTCCAGCGGCCGGAATACTGGTTGATTATCCCGTCCAGCTCCGTGTCCAGCAACGTGGAGGTTCCGACTATGGCATAATCCTCTCCCAAAAGGGAGTCGGCACATTCCCGGCGAACCTTCCCGGTCAGTTCCAGATAATCCTCGTTGAACTTTGCAATATCCTCGCTGTAAGGCACATCGCAGAGGAAGATCCCGCCGTCAACAGTATCCACCACCACGTTCACTGCCAGGCGGTCATACTTGAACATCTTCCCCTTTTCAGGGAGGAGATAGAACTCCTCCACCCCGCTTGCGGCCTTGCAAAGACACCAGCAAAGGGCCATGTTGAACTTGTATCCGTTACGCTTGCAATAACGCAGCAGACGGCTCACGTCGAATGTCTTGAAAAGCGTTACCATAGGCATCGGAGAAGTCATCCACATCTGGAACGCCCTGGCCCTTTTTGTAGTCTTAGGATCTACTTCTATTCTCATTCCGCTACTTTAATTTCCTTCCATCCAGGAAGCTCCGAAACCAGAACCTTTTTCGCGGCCTCTTCCTCTCCAGGAGTGTGTTTTGTGTATTCTTCCATTTCGACCTTGCGGTAATCTGATTCCTTCAGGTCGAAAGGACGGGCGGCTATAGCGGCGGAATCAGCGATCCTCAGTTCAACCTCCGAATCAAAGAGATCATCTCCCGCTTCCTTGCCGGAGAATGTTTCAGTAAACCATCCGGAATCCACAACCTTGCTGCCTTCCAGACGGTAGAAAATCCAGTTCTGCTCCCTGTTGAACTGGCTCTCGTAGATTTCGAAGAATTCAACCAGATAGCCACCTTCCGCAACCGAATAGTCCATCCTGTCGTGCCATTTGGCGCTCAGGCAGTTGAGGCTGTCTCCGTCAAAAGCCAGAACGGCCATTGACCAAGGGCCGCGGCTAATGAACAGCTCGTTCACTCCATCCTTGTCTATGTCGTAGAACAGGTACTTAATTGTTGGAGTGTCCTCTTCAGCCATCCATCCCATAGGATAAGCCTTGTCCCAGGCTTTGAGCAGAGTGGCCGTGGTATCCATAATCTCCACAGTTTTGCTTTCGCCTGCCTTGAAATACTTGCAGGACAAAACGCAGAACACAAAGGCAAAAACAGCAATCGCTGAGAAAAACAACCGTTTCATAAAAAGATTTTTGTTTGCCCAAAGATACAAATAAAAAGGCGGAGAAATACATCCCCGCCTTTAGCGATTCAGCAGAAAAATTCTACTTGAAAACAACGCTCTTCAGGATAGGGAGGAACTTGTCCTCGAACTGAGCTGCCTTGTCTGCAGGGAATTCAAAGTTTCCTGTTACGCCAACCTTGTCTTCCTTCAGATAGGTAAAGTCATATCTTACGTTGTCACCGATCTTGGACTTGAGAGTAACCATATTGCCGTCAACAACAGGCTCTTCGCTAACTGCGCTCTGGTCCCATGCGTGTACCATTCCCTTGAGGCCTTCTCCGGTTGTCTTGAGCTGGCTCTTGGTAGGGCCGCCGGTAAAGTGGTTGATCACGAACTTGGCACCGTCGTCACATCTTGCATTCAGGACATCGCCTGACTTGTAAGACTCTTCCATTCCGGTAGGAAGCATAATGGAGAAGTTATCCATCTCGAATTTAACTCCTTCCTTGAGAGGTTCAACATTTGATGAAGAACCGCCACCGCCGCAAGCTGCGAAAGCCATTGCAGCAATTGCCATAATGAACAATTTTTTCATAACAGATCTGTGTTTGTTTTAGTTGATGTTTCTTGTTCTACAAATATAGCAAAAAAATGCCCTACTTGCAGCGGATTACAAGAAGACCGTCGCGAATATCCACAAGATGGCTCTCCACGCCGCTGTCAGATTCTACCAGAGAATTGAAGGATGAAATCCCGCTGCTCTTGGCATCAGTGTGAGATGAGGTCCTCCCGTACCAGGTGACATTGTCTGCCAGAATATACCCTCCAGACCTCACAATCGGCTTGACAAGTTCGTAATACTTAGGATACTGCCTTTTGTCAGCATCAATGAACACAAGGTCATATTCCTCAGCGATTGAAGGAAGAATTTCAAGAGCATCTCCGTAATGGACCTTCACCAGTTCCGCCACCCCGGCCCTCTGAAGACCCTCCTCGATGATATAGTCCAGTTCCTTGTTTATCTCGATGGCATCCACATAGACATCTACAGAACGCTCCGCCCTGAACTGCTGATCCCAAAATGGCTGCGATGCCACTCCTCCGGCAGTACAGGATCTTGAACCATCCGCCAAACAGGCAAGCGAATAGCCGGTGAATGTACCTATCTCCAAAACCCTGCCGGAGAATGTCCTGCGGACGAACTCCCTCAGGAAAAGACCTTCCCTGAGCCCCACCAGCATCTGTGCATGGTTGGTTCTGGTATGAGTCTGCCTTTCAATCCAGTTCAGGGCAGGAAGAAGCTTTGATGGCTTGTACTTCCGGTCATAAGGCAGGTTTTTGAGAGTCACATCCACCTCATAAAGAACATCATCAGCGAGTTCCTTCAGCCCAAGTCCATCAGTCCAGTTATGATTGTCTTCCAGTGCCATGAACGCTTTTACGGATTCCAAAAATGATTGTTCTAATAGAATACAAGACGGCTCATGCGGTTGCGGCTGAGGATTTCCTTAGCCACTTCCTGTATTTCTTCCGCCGTTACGGCCTCTATCTCACTGCGGATTTTCTCAAGGGAAGTAATGTTTCCGGTAAGCAGCAGGCTCTTTCCCACGGTCAGGCTCTTGGCCTCGGCGTTGTCTCCCGAGATTGCCAGCTGGCCAACCATCTGCTTCTTGGCGGCGGCAAGCACCCTTGGAGTGAGAGGCTCAGCCACAAACTTGTCCAGCTCCTTCCACATCAGCTTCATGCACTTGTCCAGATACTTCTTGTCGCACCCGAAGTAGATGCAAAACAGCCCCGTGTCTTTGTATGAAACGCAGCTTGCATCTATATGATAGACCAAGGCATGCTTTTCCCTCAGGCTAAGGCTAAGCCTGGAATTTGACGCCGGACCTCCAAGCATATTGGAAATCAGGGAAAGAGCGGCCCTCTTACGGCGTTCATAGTAAGAGTAAGCGGTACATCCCACAACGCAGTGGGCCTGACGGAGCTTCTTGTCCACGCACCGGTCAAACTTCCTGCCCTCAAGGAAATCAAGATGGTTTTCCCCTTCCCCGCCAAGCAATTTTCCGGCAAAGCCGCGGCTGGTCATAGGCACCTTGCCGTAATTCTGGCTGAGCCTTGCCCCAGGGCACCAGGCCTCAAGTTCCTTCTGCACGATGGCCTCTATCTCGTCCTGACGGAAATCTCCCGCCACGGTGAATGTCATGTTGCCCGGCACGAAATACTTGTCGCGGTTCTTTGCCAGCACGGCCGGAGTAACCGGATCCAGCGTCTTCTTGTCGCCGAGAATAGTATAACCAAGCGGAGTTCCCTCGAAAAGGTCCGCCTCAAAGGTGTCGAACAGCAGCTCGGACGGGGAATCCTGATAAGTTATTATCTCGTCGTAGATTACTTCCTTCTCCTTTTTCAGTTCATCTTCAGGGAAGGTAGACTTGAACGCAAGCTCGAAGATAAGCCCGACAGCCTTCTTCACATCTTCTTTCAAAGTCGTGGAATACAGCACTATGCGTTCCTTGGTCGTAAAGGCGTTCAGGTCTCCGCCCACTTTTTCAAGGGTGCTGGAGATGTTCACCGACGAGCGGTTTGGAGTGCCCTTGAAGAGCATATGCTCCGTAAGATGGGCCAGGCCGTTGTATTTGGGATCCTCGTCCCTGGTTCCCATTCCTATGCTGAGAATACAGTATGCAACTGGAGAATTTGTCTTTGTAAAAGCAAACAGCAACGAATCTTTCTTCATTTGAAGGATAAATAGTGATACTTCTTTTAAGGATGGCAAAATTAGAAATAATTCTCCGTTTTTTTGTTAAATTTGTGGCTATGGAAAAATTCATTGTTTCTGCAAGAAAATACCGCCCGGCTACATTCGGGACACTTATAGGCCAGGACAGCATAGCCCAGACACTCAAGAACTCCATAAAGAGAGGGCAGCTGGCACACGCATATCTTTTCTGCGGACCAAGAGGTGTGGGTAAAACCACCACCGCCAGGATCTTTGCCAAGATCATCAACTGCATGCATCCGGGCGAGGATATGGAGCCATGCGGAGAGTGCGAGAGCTGCAAGTCTTTTGACGAGGGACGCTCCTACTGCATCCACGAGCTGGACGCCGCATCCAACAACTCCGTGGACGATATCCGCGCCCTGACGGAGAAGGTGATGATTCCGCCTCAGATCGGAAAGTACAGCGTCTACATCATAGATGAGGTCCACATGCTGTCCACCAGCGCGTTCAACGCTTTCCTGAAAACTCTGGAAGAACCGCCTGCACACGCCATCTTCATTCTCGCCACCACTGAGAAGCACAAGATAATCCCTACCATCCTCAGCCGATGCCAGGTATATGACTTCAACCGGATCAGTATTCCTGACATTGTCAAGAACCTGAGAATGATAGCCGGTAAGGAACAGGTTCAGATAGACGACAGTTCGCTTCACGTTATCGCAGAGAAGGCAGACGGAGCGATGAGAGACGCCCTTACCCTGTTCGACCAGGTAGTGGCATTCTGTGGAAACACAGTAGATTATCCTTCAGTAATCAAGAACCTCAACGTTCTGGACTACGAATACTATTTCAAGCTCATCGACGATTCACTGGAAGGCAGGTTCGCCGACTCCCTGGTGCTCTTTGACCAGGTGCTTAACAAAGGCTTCAACGCCCTCTATTTTGTTGGGGGACTTGGGAACCATCTGAGAAATCTCCTGATTTGCAAGGAGACTGCTTCCGCAAAGCTTCTTGAAGTCTCTCCGGAACTTGAAGTCAAGTACAGGGAACAAAGCCAGAGATGTCCTCTGAGATTTCTTTTCAGGGCTTTGGCCGCCACAGAAAAATGCGAGACAGACTATGCCAGGAGCAATAACCAGAGGCTTCTTGTAGAGTTCATGCTGGTCAGGCTGAGTCAGCTTATGGATCAGCCGGCCCAGCCAAGAGCCCAGGCTCCTCAGCCAGTACAGGCTCCAGCGCCAAAACCGCAGCCAGCAGCACCACAGCCGGTATTTCCAAAACCAGAGCCGGTAATGCCAAAACCTGCCGAGCCCGTGAAACCAGCAGAGCCTGTGAAGCCTGCCGAGCCTGTAAAACCTGCCGAACCTGAGAAGCCCGCCGAACCTGTAAAACCGGCAGAACCGATTGAGGCAGCAAGTCCTGTTGTGCAGCGCATGAGCGAGGAAAAGCCGACAGGCCCGAGCGTAGCGCAAACAACAGCGACTGCTGCCGAACCAGCACCAGAGCCGGAGCCGCATACGCCTAAACTGTTTGAGGACGATGCTGAAGAAACTCCAAAGCAAGAGCCTGAGAAACCGGCTGAAACTGAGAAGGCAGACGGGTTTGCAGAGCAGCGCATGAGCGAGGAAAAGCCGCAAGGCCCGAGCGTAGCGCAAACAACAGCGACTGCTGCCGAACCAGCAGAACAGCCAGAGCCGCATACGCCTAAACTGTTTGAGGACGATGCGGAAGAAGCTCCAAAGCAGGAGCCGGAGAGACCTGCCGAACCAGCACCAGAACCGGAGAAACCAGCAGAGCAGCCGAAATCGGCATTCGCCTCCGGACTGTCTATCAATGGCCTTATAAACGAGCAGAAAGAAGAGAATATTCAGCCGAAGAGGCCACTTGACTTTATGGGCCCGTCAACAAGAAAACCGGTAACCAAGCAAGACGTCAATGACGCCTGGGGCAAGATGGTCAAGTACTACGAGATCAAAAACCCACGCCTGGGAAGATTCATAGCTGCACTTAAAGAGGCGCAGCCACTGCTTGAGACAGACGAGAAAGAAGGCACAAACACCATAGTGTTCTTCGTGAGCAACCAGAACCAGAAGAACTGGATTGAGCAGCAGACCGCCCCGCAAATGGCAGCATTTTTGAGAAAGACACTGGAGAACGACTCGGTGAGGCTGGAAGTGAGGAAAAAGAGCAGAGAAGACATCGAGAAGAAGATGTACATGCCTCAGGACAAAGACCGCTACCTTACGGAAAGCAATCCTGAGTTTGCCCAGCTGAAAAAGGATCTGGGCGCTGAACTGAAATAGAACCAAGAAGTTACAGATTACGGTATATGCGTTTACGTTGCGAGCATCTTGTAAAGAAATACGGTCCGAGAACCGTGGTGAACGATGTTTCATACGATGTGGAACAGGGAGAGATTGTAGGACTGCTGGGGCCTAACGGAGCCGGCAAGACCACCAGTTTCTATATGGTGACAGGGCTGGTGAAGCCAAACGGCGGAAAGATTTTCCTCGAGGATGAGGAAATAACCAACCTCCCGATGTATCGCAGAGCCCAGAAAGGCCTGGGATATCTGGCGCAGGAGGCCTCTGTGTTCCGCAAGCTGAGCGTGGAAGACAACATCAACGCCGTTATGGAACTGTCGGACGTTCCGGTTTCCGAGAGGAAAGACCGCCTGGAGCAGCTGATCGAAGAGTTTTCTCTGCAGAAAGTGAGAAAGAGCTACGGAATCCAGCTGTCCGGAGGAGAGAGAAGAAGATGCGAGATTGCCAGGGCGCTGGCCATCAATCCGAAGTTCATCCTGCTGGACGAACCGTTTGCAGGAGTCGACCCTATTGCAGTGGAGGACATCCAGCACATCATAGCCAAACTCAAGAAGAAAAACATCGGCATTATCATCACCGACCATAATGTGCACGAGACTCTGGCCATTACAGACAGGGCCTATCTCCAGTTCGAGGGCAGGATCCTCTACAGCGGAACCCCGGAAGAACTGGCCTCCAACCCGGATGCAAGAAAGAAGTACCTGGGAAGCAACTTCGACCTCAGAAAAGCCAAGCTGAGCGTAAGAGACGACGATTAGACAAGGCTCTGACGCAGTCTTCTTTGCGCATCTAACTCCACACGAGTTTAGCGATTTATAACCCTACCCCGCTTTTTGAACAAAGGCGGGGTTTTAGTTGTTGATAACTTTTTGGAACAAAAGTGGGAGATAGTGGGAAAAAGTGGGAAGATTTTTCTAATTTTGCCAACGGGAAAAGTACCCGAAAGAAAGACTGAAATGGTAAAATTCATAGGAGAATACGCTTCCAAGCTGGACGAAAAGGGCCGTGTCGTTGTACCTGCCGCCTTCAAGAACCTGGTGGCCAAGCACATCGGCGAGGGAGAGATATCTTTCGTGATAAAGAAGGATCTCTTTGCCAACTGCCTGAATATGTTCACTTACGAGCAGTGGGACCAGGAGTCTGAGCAGGTCCGCTCCCGCCTGAACCTCTTCCGCAGAGAAGATGCGGCCTGGTACAGGGAATATATGATGGACCGTGCGCTTGTCACTTTGGACGGCAAGGTGGGAAGGATTATCATTCCGAAGAATCTCCTCGCCAAGATTGGTGCAGACAAGGAAATCGTGTTCTCAGGCAACGATTTCAAGATTG
The DNA here is from genome assembly GCA_902769525.1 of uncultured Bacteroidia bacterium. GTDB lineage: Bacteria > Bacteroidota > Bacteroidia > Bacteroidales > UBA932 > Egerieousia. The sequence continues at coordinate 91,712 of CACXPG010000008.1, read as the reverse complement.
AGATCTGGGCTAAGGAGAAGTTCGGAAAGGACAGGATGAACGAAGACGAATTCACCAATCTTACCGAAAAACTCTTAGGCTAGGCTATGTATCACAAGAGCGTGCTGCTGGAAGAAAGCGTAGATGCTCTGAATATCGGGCAGAGAAGGGACGGAGTGTTTGTAGACGCCACATTCGGCGGCGGCGGGCACAGCAGGGAAATCCTAAAGAGGATGGGGCCAAAGGGCAGGCTGATAGTATTCGACCAGGACAAAGACGCTCTTGAAAACATTCCTGACGACGGAAGGATAACTCCGGTTAGAAGCAATTTCAGGTTTCTGGAAAACCATATCAGATATCTGGGGGTAGGAAGTGTAGACGGGATTATTGCAGATTTAGGCGTTTCATCACACCAGTTCGACACCGCGGAAAGAGGCTTTTCATACAGATTCGCTTCTGCGCTGGACATGAGAATGAACCAGAGTTCCTCTCTCACTGCGGCCGATGTGGTCAGCACCTATGACAAGGACCAGCTTTCAAGGATACTCCGGGACTTCGGGGAGGTGGACAATTCCGCAAAAGTTGCCTCCGCGATCCTGAACTTCAGAGACGGAGCCCCTGGCAAGAGGATAGAAACCACCACCCAGCTGTCCAAGGCACTGGAAAAGTTTTACAGTGCCCAGACGGAGAGGAAGTTTCTGGGAAAAGTCTTCCAGGCCCTAAGGATTGAGGTCAACCAGGAGATGAGAGCCCTGGAAGACCTGCTGACGGGAAGTTCAGAGGTTCTTTCAGACGGGGGAAGGCTGAGCGTGATAACCTACCACTCTCTGGAAGACAGGATAGTGAAGAATTTCTTCCGCGACGGCAAGGCCGAGGGAAAGTTCGAGATCCTTTCCAGAAAGCCGGTGCTGCCATCTGAAGAGGAAATTGCCTCAAACGGAAGAAGCCGGAGCGCCAAGCTCCGCTATGGAGAAAGAACAAGAAACTGACAGACAACACAATATGGCCAAGAAAAAGTTTGACATAAAGAACAACTTGCTGGGCGGCGCGTTCCTCACAAGGAGCCAGATGGCCGGCCAGTGGGTCTTTATACTCTACATTTTCGGCCTGATATTCTTATACATCACCCTTAACCTTGCCGTGATCAACACCCAGAAGGCGAGCAGCCGCAACCAGAGGGAACTCAAGAACCTCAAGGCGGACTACACCAGCAAGGAGGCAAAGCTCCAGGCCCAGAGCAGCCGTAGCGAGATTATCCTCCGCCTTCAGCAGAGCGGATCGTCTCTCAAAGACCCTTCCGAACCGGCCAAGAGGGTGAAAAAATATGATTCTGCGTATGGAGACTAATGACAAATACAGAATCATATTCAGGAGATCTTCCAGAATTTACCAGTTCCTGATACTTATAATCCTGATTGTGCTGGTCAGGATCATCTATGTGCAGTTTTTCAAGAAGGACATCAAGTCCGGAGCTGAAATCGCGTTCAGGGACAAGCCTACCGAACCTGTCAGGGGGGATATCCTGGACAAGGACGGAAGGCTTCTGGCCAGCAGCATACCTTACTACAGGGTGAGGATAGACTGCACCGTGAGCGAGCAGGACACCTTCAACAAGTACATAGACGGACTTTGCAAGGCTCTGGCCGATTTCTACAAGGAAAAGACAGCCGCCCAGTACAAGAAGCTGATCGTGGACGGAAGGCAGAACAAGAAAAGATACCTCAACATCAGCCGCAGGCTGCTGGACTATTCCGAGCTGAAACAGGTGAAGGAGTTCCCTCTGTTCAACAAGGGAGCCAACAACGGCGGAATCATCGTTGAAGAAGAATACAAGAGGAAATATCCTTACGGCAGAACCGCCTTCAGGACCATCGGCTTCATAAACAGCGAGGGAAGAGGAACAGGAATCGAGAGTAGCTGGGACTATTACCTGAAAGGCACACCGGGAAAGCAGATTTACCAAAGGCTGACCGGCGGCGAATGGGTGCCGGTCAATTCCGAGAACAACCTTCCGCCTAAAGACGGATACGATATCCGCACAACATTAGACATAGACCTTCAGGAAGCTGTTGAAGACGCTCTGAAGGAACAGCTCACCAAGGGTTACAACGTGGAAGGAGCGACGGCCGTGGTTATGGAGAGAAGGACCGGAGCCATCAGGGCGATAGCCAACCTCAAGAACGACGGCAAAGGCGGATTTGACGAGAGCCTGAACTTTGCCGTAAGCCAGGCTACCGAGCCAGGCTCAGTGCTGAAACTGGTCACGCTGGTGGCAGTGCTTGAAGACGGGAAGGAAACTCTTGAGTCTATGGTTGACGGCGGAGGCGGAACCTGGACCTATATGGGACAGAAGGTATCCGACAGCCACGCCGTGGGAATGCAGACGGTCAAGGGGGCCTTCGCCCACTCTTCCAATGTCTGCTTCGCCAAGATTGCCACCAGGAACTATGCCAGCAACCCTAAGGAGTTTGTCAACCGTATCCAGAACATGAAACTCGGCGAAAGGTTCCACCTGGACATCCAGGGAGAAGGAACCGCCGTAATCCACTCTCCGGACTGGGAAGGCTGGACTCCGGGCACGCTGGCATCCATGGGATTCGGCTACGGACTTCTGATAACCCCTCTGCATACCCTCACCTTCTACAACGCCATAGCCAATGACGGCAAAATGATGAAGCCTTATTTCATAGAGGGCTACGAGAAGGACGGAAAGGTTATCAAGAAATTCAAGCCGCAGGAAATCAGCGGCTCCATCTGCTCAAAGAAAACTGCCGAGAAAGCAAGGGAGTGCCTCAGGGCCGTTGTCACCGACGGAACGGGCAAGATGATGAACAAGGAGGTGTTCCATATCAGCGGAAAGACAGGAACCGCCAGAATGGCTTTTGAAGGCGGCGGATATGAAAGAGGCGGAATGAGACAGTACCAGGCAACCTTCTGCGGATTTTTCCCTTCAGAAAATCCTGAATACTCGGTGATTGTGGTGCTGTACTCCGGAAAGACAGCCGGAAACTTCTACGGTGCAACCCAGGCAGGACCGCCTTTCCTCAAGATAGCAAGGTTCATCTACGCCAACACTCCAAGATGGAACGAGAGGCTGGACGGAAGCCAGAAGTCAAACCACAGGAGCAATCCTGAAGTGGCTGCCGGAATGGGAGAAGCCAGCCGCAGTGTTCTGGCCGCCTTGCCTTCCACCAACAGCAAGGAAGTGATATCTAAGATCGGCAACAACAGATGGATGAAATTCTCTTCAGACACCAACGCCATAAAGGCCGAAAACCTTTACCTGGCAAAAGACTCCCTTGCAAACGTCAAGGGAATGGGACTGAAAGACGCCATATACCTGCTTGAAAACCAGGGATACAAAGTAAAGTTCAAAGGACACGGCAAGGTAGTTTCCCAGACTCCTAGGGCCGGAGCAGACCTCCCTAAGGGAGAAACCGTGACATTGAGCCTGGACTCGTAAAAAACTAGAGAAAACGCTAAAAGACAAGGCAATGAGATTAGGTCAACTTTTGAAAGGCATCAGGATTATCAGAGAATTCCAGGGAAGAGAACTCCTCTCCCCCGACACCGCAATGTTCACCCTGGCCAACAACAACGACGTGAGGAGCATAACCGCCGATTCTCGCAAATGCACCCGCGGGTCTTTGTTCATTGCCGTAAACGGAGCCGTGGCAGACGGCAGCAAGTACATAAGAGACGCCATTGAAAGAGGCGCCCAGTACATCGTGTGCGAGAACATCCCCGAGGAAGAGGAAGGCCCTATGATGAGAGGAGACAGAGACCTCGTGGTATATGTGGTGGTCAAAAGCAGCAGGGAGGCCGAGAGCAAAATCGCGATAAACAATTTCTGCAACCCTTCCAGAAAGCTTAAGCTCATAGGAGTTACCGGAACCAACGGAAAGACTTCCATCGCCACCCTTCTCTACAACACTTTCACAGCCCTGGGGCACAAGTGCGGACTCATTTCCACCATAGCCAACTATGTGGGAGACCAGAAGATACCTACGATAAACACAACCCCTGGACCGCTGGAGCTTAACAGCCTGCTGGACAAGATGGTTACCGAGGGATGCTCATACTGCTTTATGGAAGTCAGCTCCCACGCTGTGGACCAGGAGAGAATCGCCGGGCTGAAATTCGCGGGAGGAATTTTCACCAATCTCACCCACGACCATCTGGACTACCACAAGACATTCGAGAACTACCGCAACTGCAAGAAGCGTTTCTTCGACATGCTCGACCCGGACGCTTTTGCACTTATCAATATAGATGACCGCAACGGAGAGTTTATGGTGCAGAACACCCAGGCACAGGTACACACCTACTCCACCCGCAACGTAGCCGACTACAAGACCAGGATCATCGAGCAGAGCATAGACGGAATGCAGCTGAATATCAACGGAACCGAACTGTGGAGCAACCTCATCGGCGAATACAATGCCGAGAACCTGACCGCGATATACGGAGCGGCAATGCTTCTGGGCGCCCCTCACGACCAGTTGGTGCAGATAATGAGCTCGCTCAAGAGTGTTTCCGGAAGGCTGGAATACCTCAGGGGAGACGACGACATCATCGCCGCCGTGGACTATGCCCACACCCCGGATGCGCTGGAAAACGTGCTCAAGACTCTCAAGGCCCTCAAGCCTAAGGGAGACCTGATATGCGTTTTCGGATGCGGTGGAGACCGCGACAAGACCAAGCGTCCGGAGATGGGAGCTATCGCCGGCAACTATGCAGACAGGATCTTTGTTACCAGCGACAATCCGCGCACAGAAGACCCTATGGCCATCATAGAGAACATCAAGGCCGGAATGGACGCCGACACGGTCCTCAGGACCAAGTTCATACCGGACCGCATCCAGGCTATCCAGAACGCCGTGACCTCTGCCAGGCCGGGTTCCATAATACTTGTAGCGGGAAAGGGACACGAAGACTACCAGATAATCGGAACCGAAAAGCACCACATGGACGACAGGGAAACCGTCAAGGAAGCCCTCAGGCTAAGAAACGACAACAATTTGAGATAACGACACGAAACTATGATATATCACTTGTTCCAATGGTTTGAGAAGATGGGTTGGGATATCCCGGGAGCCAACCTTATGAACTATATTTCCTTCAGAGGCGCCGTGTGCATCATACTGGCGCTGGTGATCGCTTTCTGGATCGGGCCGAAGATAATCCACCGCCTGCAGAAAAAGCAGATTGGAGAGACCATCAGAGACCTCGGCCTGGAAGGCCAGCTCGCCAAGAAGGGCACTCCTACTATGGGAGGAATAATCATCCTGGCCGCCATACTGATTCCGGTGCTTCTGTTCTGCAAGCTGGACAGCGTCTATGTGCTGCTTCTGATCTTCACCACCATCTGCCTGGGCGCCATCGGTTTCAAGGACGACTCTATTAAAGTCTTCAAGAAGAACAAGGACGGAATGAAGGAGAAGAACAAGATCTTCGGCCAGCTGGCAGTGGGACTTGTAGTGGGAATAACCCTGCTGATTTCACAGCAGAATGTAATACGCCTGTACAGCGACACCCCTCATCCGGGTGACATGAAAGAAGTGGTAAAGGGAGTCGGCGACGAAAAAGTCATTTACGTAAGAGACGTTAAGAGCCGTACCACCACCATCCCGTTCCTCAAGCACAACGAGTTCAAGTACTCCTGGCTGGCTCCGGGCGAAGGCAAGTTCAAAGACTGGGCGACAAACATCATCTACGTGATTATCGTAACCTTCATCATTATAGCCGTATCCAACGGAACCAACCTGACCGACGGAATGGACGGGCTTGCGGCGGGAACGTCCGCCATAGTGGGAGTGACGGTGGCCATATTGGCCTACCTGAGCGGCAATGCCATATTTGCGGACTACCTGAACATAATGTATATCCCGAACACATCGGAGATAGTGATATTCATGGCCGCCTTCGTGGGAGCCCTCATAGGTTTCCTGTGGTACAACACCTACCCTGCCCAGGTATTTATGGGCGACACCGGATCTCTGGCTCTTGGAGGTATCATAGCCGTGGCGGCTGTGATGATAAGGAAAGAGTTCCTCATCCCGATTTTCTGCGGAATATTCTTCGTCGAGAGCCTGAGCGTGCTGATTCAGAGATACTATTTCAAGTACACCAGAGTCAAGAAGGGAGAAGGAGTGAGAGTGTTCAGGATGAGTCCTTTGCACCACCATTTCCAGAAGGAGAACCCGGATGCCCTCATCCAGTGGCCGCACCACGTCATACCTGAAGCAAAGATCACGGTAAGGTTCTGGATTATCACGATAATTCTGGGAATACTGTCGGTGATAACCTTGAAGATAAGATAGCTGAAAATAAAGAAGATTAACAGATATAGAATCGCGATACAATTATGGGAAAGAAAAGAATTGTGATACTCGGAGGCGGAGAAAGCGGCGTGGGAAGTGCCGTGCTGGCGAAGGTCAAGGGATTTGACGTGTTCCTGTCAGACAGCGGGACCATCAAGCCCCAGTACAAGGAAACGCTCAGCAAATTCTCCATAGACTACGAAGAGGGAGGCCACACAAAGGAGAAGATCCTTTGCGCGGACGAGGTCATAAAGAGCCCGGGCATTCCAGAGGAAAACCCTATGGTGCAGAGTATCAGGGAGTACAGGATTCCTATCATCTCAGAGATAGAGTTTGCCGGAAGATACGACCACGCAAAGAAAATCTGTATAACCGGAAGCAACGGCAAGACCACCACCACATCGCTGATATACTATATGCTCAAGAACGCGGGGCTGAACGTGGGCCTGGCCGGCAATATCGGCAAGAGCTACGCCTACCAGGTGGCTACCGAGAACTTTGACTACTACGTGATCGAGCTCAGCAGCTTCCAGCTGGACGGAATGTACGCCTTCAAGGCAGACATAGCCATACTGACCAACATCACTCCGGACCATCTGGACCGCTACCAGTTCAAGATGCAGAACTATGTGGACGCCAAGTTCCGCATTGTCCAGAACTTGACCGAGAAAGAATGCTTCGTGTTCTGCGCGGACGACCCTATCAGCACCAAGGAACTGGACAGGATTGTCCTCACGGCCAAGAAACTCCCGTTCACCCAGAAGAAGAAGGTGGACCAGGGAGCCTTCATCGACGAAGACCGCCTGTTTGTCCGCTACGAAGACGACGAGTACTCGATGTACCTGAAAGAACTTGCCCTGCAGGGAAAGCACAATGTCTACAACTCGATGGCCGCAGCCATAGCGGCAAAGGCCGTTAACATAGACAACAAGGTCATCAGAGAATCGCTGATGAACTTCCAGGGAGTGGAGCACAGGCTGGAAAAAGTGATGAGCATCAAGGGCGTAATGTACATCAACGACTCCAAGGCCACCAACGTGGATTCCGCCTGGTACGCTCTGGAGAGCATGACAACACCTGTAGTCTGGATTGCCGGCGGAAAGGACAAGGGCAACGACTACGAGCCGCTTTACAAGTTTGTAAAAGACAAGGTGAAGGTGCTCATCTGCATGGGACTCCACAACGAGAAACTCCACGAGTGCTTTGCAGACAAGGTTGACAAGATCATAGACGTGACAAGCGCCAAAGACGCCGTAAAGGCCGCTTACGAGAACTCCGTTCCTGGAGACACCGTGCTGCTGAGCCCTTGCTGCGCCAGCTTCGACCTGTTCAAGAGCTACGAGGACAGAGGAGACCAGTTCAAGAAAGCTGTAAGAGAACTTTAAAAGGAAAATGGCAGAGAAGGAAAACATAATCAGAGAGGAAAATGCACAGGCAGATGTCGTCAGCCGCCTTCACGGAGACAAGGTGATCTGGGTGATATTCTTCCTGCTCAGCCTGATTTCCATCGCCCTCATATATTCGTCAAGCAGCAGCCTGGCCTATATGAAGGGCAGCACCAACTTTGCCATACTGATGAAGCAGATCAGGTTTGTGGTGCTCGGACTGGCCGCCCTGTATATCTGCTACAAGGTTCCTCCGAGATGGTGGAGGACACTGTCCATTTGGTCTATGCTGCTGGCCATAGGGCTCCTGGTTCTCACTCTGGCTATCGGAAAAACCACCAACGACGCCCAAAGATGGCTGTCCATCGGTGGCATCCAGTTCCAGCCGGCCGAATTTGCCAAGGTAGCCATAGTGCTCTATCTGGCAAGAGCCCTGGAGATCATGAACATAGATACCTACAAGAGTTTCCTTCTGAAGATAATTGCGCCGGTAGGCCTGTGCATCGTGCTGATTTTGGTTGGAAGCGTTTCAGCCGCCATCTATATGGCTCTGATATGCTTCATCATACTGTTCATCGCCGGAGTGAAGATGTCCTACATAATGAAGACCATAGGTCTGGGAGCGGCAGCGGTGGCTCTGCTGATTCTGCTGCACGTGACTTTCGGCCTGTTCCCGAGAATGGATACCGCCATCGAGAGAATAAAGAGGTTCACCCAGAACGAAGAATCTGTAGACAAGGAAAAAATGGACAAGAGAGCCCTCCAGAGGCTCGCCGACGAGACTCTCCAGGCCGATATGGCACAGATAGCCGTAAAGGAAGGAAGCCTTCTGGGCAAAGGTCCGGGCAAGAGCACTCAGCGATATGTGCTGCCGCATCCTTACTCAGACTACATCTACTCCATCATCATCGAGGAATACGGCATCTGGGGAGGAATGCTGGTGCTGATGCTCTATGTATGGTTCTTCTACCGGTGCGTACTGATAGTCAAGGAATGCCGGACGGTGTTTGCCGCCATAACCGTGGGAGGACTCGGGGCCGTGATTATGGTGCAGGCAATGCTGCATATTCTGGTGAACGTGGGAATTTTCCCGGTTACAGGCCACACCCTGCCGCTGATCAGTCTGGGAGGCACATCGTTCATCATTATCAGCGGAGCCTTCGGAATCATACTCTCGATTTCCAGAACCAAGGAAGACGCCCAGGCGGAAATCGAAGAGAGGGAAAGACTTGAGAAAGAGCAGAAAAGACTTGAAAGACAGCGTCAGCAGGAAATGCAGGACAGGGAAGCAAAACACGAGCAGGCCAAGCAGGACGCTATGAGCCAGGAGGAAAGAGACGCCTACCTCAGGCAGAGGTATGCCGACCAGCTTGGCAGTGATGAATAAACGTGCTGGGCGGGCATAACGAATTGAATTTTTGAATGAGATGAATAAAATGAAAGTAATAGTCAGCGGAGGCGGAACCGGGGGACATATTTTCCCGGCAATATCCATAGCAAACGCCATCAAGGAGCAGGTTCCTGATGCAGACATACTTTTCGTGGGAGCAACCGGAAAGATGGAGATGGAAAAGGTTCCGGCAGCCGGCTACCCTATCAAGGGCATTCCGGCAAGGGGACTTCACAGGCCTCTGTACTCGCTTTCAAACATATCAGTCGCCCTGGACTACCTCAAATGCCGCCGCCTGGCAAAGAAGATAGTCAAGGATTTCAAGCCTGACTTCGTGGTGGGAGTCGGCGGATATGCCTCAGCCGCCCTGGTTTCGGCTGCAGCGGCTCTGAAAGTTCCGGTGCTGCTTCAGGAGCAGAACTCCTTCGCTGGAATCGTGAACAGGAAAAACGCCTCAAAGGCCAGCAAGATCTGCGTGGCTTACGACAATATGGAACGCTTCTTCCCGAAAGAGAAGATTCTGATCACCGGCAACCCTATCCGCAAGGAGATTGTCCGCTGCACCCCTCAGATGAGGCAGGAAGGCATCAGATTCTATAATCTCGACCCGCAGAAGAAGACTGTCTTCGTGGTTGGAGGAAGCCTGGGCTGCAGAACCCTTAACAACTGCATGAAGAAAGCTATCCTGGAACATCAGATTGATGGCTTCCAGGTAATCTGGCAGTGCGGCAAGGTCTATAAGAAAGAGATAGACGAGTTTTTGGAATCCACCCCTCATGAGTGTGTCTGTTGTACGGATTTCATAAGCAGGATGGACCTTGCCTACGCCGCTGCCGATGTAGTGGTCAGCCGCGCCGGAGCCGGAACGATTTCCGAACTCTGCGTAGCCGGAAAGTGCACCGTATTTGTGCCAAGCCCTAACGTGAGCGAAGACCACCAGACACACAACGCCATGGCCCTGGTCAGCAAGGACGCCGCGATGATGGTCAAAGACATCGAGGCAGAGCAAAAGCTGATGGGCGTTATAAAGAGCCTTATCGGCGACCAGGAAAAGATCCGCTCCCTGGAAGAGAACATTCTCAAGCTGGCAAAGCCGAACGCAGGAAAGCAGATTGCCGATGAATGCCTCAAGCTCTGCAAAGGCTTCAAGAAAGAGACCGACGCTAAGGCAGCTTCAACCGCACCTATGAGTAAAGAACCTGAGAATGTGTACTTTATAGGCATCGGCGGAATCGGCATGAGCGCCCTTGCAAGATATTACAAGAGCAGAGGATGCACCGTCAGCGGATATGACCGCACTCCGAGCGCCCTCACCCGCGCCCTGGAAAGCGAAGGCATAGACGTCCACTACGAAGACGATCCTTCACGCATTCCTCAGGACAAGGACAACACTCTTGTAATCTACACCCCGGCCGTGCCAGCGGAAATGAATGAACTCGTGGAAGTCAACAGACTGGGCTACAAGGTGATAAAGAGAAGCCGCGCCCTGGGACACATAGCGGAAGGCAAGACTTGCCTGGCAATCAGCGGAAGCCACGGCAAAACCACCACCAGCACCCTTCTGGCCCACATATTCCAAAGCAGCGGCACAGGATGCAACGCCTTCCTTGGCGGAATATCCAAGAACTACGACAGCAACCTGCTGCTCGCAAAGAACAACGTCGTAGTGGCAGAAGCCGACGAGTTTGACCGCTCGTTCCACCAGCTGTTCCCGCACATAGCGGTGGTTACCGCCACAGACGCGGACCATCTGGACATCTACGGAACAGTGGAGAACATGAGGCAGGCCTATGCCAAATTCGCTTCTCAGGTTGACGGAGACGGATATCTGGTGGTAAAGAAGGGCGCCATACTGAACACCGCAGGAGTAAAGGCGGAGGTGCTCACCTACTCTTTCAACGATGAAAAGTCGGACTTCTACGCCACAGGCATAGTACCTCTCAAGAAAGACGGCAAGGAAACCGGAATGTTCTCGTTCACCCTCCGCTATCCGGCCCACATCATTGGCGGAAACGGAAAAATCGAGGACTGCACCGTAGGCATTCCGGGATGGGTGAACATAGAAAACGCCGTTGCGGCGGCATCGGTGGCACTGCTCTACGGCATCGGCGAGCAAAAGATAAAGGAAGCCATGGCCACATTCCGCGGAGTACAGCGCAGGATGGACATCTGGGTTAACACCCCGAAGACCGTCTACATAGACGATTACGCCCATCATCCGCAGGAGATTGCCACCACAATCAGTTCCCTCAGGGAAGCCTTCCCGGGAAGAAAGCTGACAGCAGTGTTCCAGCCGCACCTCTACACCAGGACCAGAGACCTGGCAGAGGATTTCGCCAAGGCCCTCAGCGCAGCCGACAGCGTAATCCTGCTGGACATCTACCCTGCAAGAGAACTCCCGATAGAAGGAGTGAGCTCAGCGATAATCTTCGACAAGATTACAGTTGAGGACAAGACACTGATAACCAAGGAAGAGCTTGTAGACCTACTGACAAAGAGAATGGATGAAGGCACTCTCGACCTGGTAGCCACATTCGGCGCCGGCAACATAGACCGCTATGTACAGCCGATAGCCCAGATGATCAAAGAAAGGATATAGGAACAGATGAGCAAGACTTGGAAACATATTTTGGGAGGACTCCTCTACACCGTACTGGCAGTGGCAGCCGGAGCTTATTTCTGGTTTGCTGACGGACTGTACGGCAAGGCTCAGCCGTCCCAGGTTTGCAAGAGCGTGAAAGTCACCTTGCTGGACAGTTCGCTGAACAAGTTCATAAGCAAGGAGGAAGTCATAGGCATCATCGACAGGTTCCTCGGCCCTTCAGTGGGCAAGAACATAGACAGCATCAAGCTGCAGCAGATAGAAGCCCTGCTCAACCACCGAAGCGTTGTAAAGGAGAGCCAGGCCTTCATCACAAGAGACGGGCAGATGAACATAGAAATCCGGCAGAGAAAGCCGGTAGTGAGGATAGAAGCCCCTAACGGCGGTTTCTACATAGACGAGACAGCGTACATCTTCCCGCTCATACCGGACCATCCTTCCTATGTACCCGTGATAACGGGAAACATACCGGAGAACTTCCTGGAGGACGAAAACTTCACAGACAGCACGGCCCTCATATCCAAGATGCTGGAAATGGGACTGTTCCTTGAGCGGAACCCGTTCTGGAACAACCAGATCGAAGAAGTTTTCATCAACGACGAAGGAGACGCGGAACTCGTAACCCGGGCAGGAGAGCAGAGAATTATCTTCGGCGACTTTGACAACATACCAGAAAAGTTCAACAAGCTCAGCTCCTTCTACCAGTACATCGTTCCTAAAGAAGGATGGGACAAGTACGCCTGCGTAAACCTCAAGTATCGGGGACAGATTGTCTGCACCAAGGCAGACGCCAGGTACATGCAGAAAAAGAGAGAGGAGCGGGCCAAGAGAGAAGCCGAAGAAAAAGCCGCAATCGAGGCCGAGATAAAGGCCAGGAAAGAGGCGGAAGAAAAGGCCTTGAAGGAAGCTGAAAAAGCCAGACAGGCCGAAGAGAAAGCCAAGGCAGAAGCTGAAAAGAAAGCCAAAGCCGAGGCCGAAAAAGCCAAGAAACAAACAACAACAGATACACAAACCAACCAGTAACACACAACAGAAGATATGAAAGATTTGATTGCTGCCATCGATCTCGGAACCACTAAAGTCGTCGTCGCCGTCGGAGAGAAAACCGAACTCGGAGTGAAGGTAGTGGCCTACGGGGAGACCCCTTCCAAAGGAATCAAGAGAGGAAGGATCGAAAACGTGAGATTTGCACACCAGGCTCTTCAGGAAGCCCTGAAGAAAGTGGAGAACCAGCTGAACATGAAGATTACCAAAGCCTTTGTGGGAATTGCAGGCCAAGACATCAAGTGCATTTCCCCGGAGCCTTTCCAGATCCAGAGGAAAGACTTCGAATCTCTGATCAAAGAAGAGGAGATAACGGATATCACCAAAGGCACATACAATATGATTCCCGAGGACGGGTACAAGGTATTCTACTCGGTGCCGCAGTCTTATAACGTGGACAACTACATGAGCGTAAGCGAGCCGGTAGGAATGCTAGGACGCAACATAGTCGCTCGTTTCAAGCTGTTTGCCAGCAAGGAGAACTCGCTCAGGATGATAAAATCCACCCTTGCCATGTCCAACATAGAGCCGATTGAGATTGTGCTTGAGCCTGTTTCCTCTGCCATGGCAGTCCTCACCGACGACGAGATGGAGGTAGGCTCTGTTCTGGTCGACATCGGAGGCGGCACTACAGACGTGATCGTATATCATCACAACATCATACGCTATGCGGGCATTATTCCGTTCGGAGGAAACTCTGTAACTGAAGACATCTGCACCGGATGCGGCATCTCTGCCAAGAACGCGGAGATTATAAAGAAGAGCTACGGCTGCTCTTTCAGCGACTACGCAGACCCGTCTCTGAAGATTGTCATTCCTGGAATTGGCGCCGGCAGCAACAAGGAAATCCAGGCCAAGACACTCTCCAGAATCATTCAGGCCAGAATGGAGGAGATACTGGAGGCCGTCTGCTGGCACGTGGAGCAGTCCGGCTTCAAGGACACTATCCGCAGCGGAATGGTACTGACAGGCGGCGGAGCAAAACTGAACAACCTTTCCAACCTTGCCGATTTCGTTACTGGTTTTGAGACAAGGATCGGAGAGCCTAACACAATGGAGTTAGATCCGGGCAGCTGCGATGGCATTATGGATACCACCGCTGCCACGGCCGTTGGTATGCTTATCTATGCATTCAAGAAAATGGAATACGAGAATCTGGTTATCACAGACTGCGTTAAAGACATAAGGGAGCCTGAAAAGACAGAAGAGATTGAGGAAACGGTTGTTATCAAAACAGGCAACAACAGTTCAAATGGCGGCTCCGAGAGCAAAAAGGAAGGCAAGAAAGGCCGCGGATGGCTCTCTGGCATTGGCAAAGGCCTGAAGAAAGTCACAAAAGAAGTACTGGACGGAGAAAGTCTCTTCAGCAGCGATTCAAATGAGGTCTAACCTACAGACACCACAACTATGGAACTTTTTGATGAAAACTTCACAGACTATCCGGTAGATTTTCCGGACAACCACTCCATCATCAAAGTCATTGGAGTAGGAGGCGGAGGATGCAATGTAGTCACAGAAATCTACAGGACCGGAGTCCAGGACATAGAACTGATGATCTGCAACACAGACAAGCAGGCCCTGGACAACAACCCTGTCAACGAGAAGATAAAGATGGGAACCCTCGGTGCCGGCTGCAACCCTGAGAAGGGAAAGCAGGCCGCCCTCAGGAGCAAGGCCGAACTCGAACGTTCGCTAGGAGAACACATAGAGATGGTGTTCATAGCCGCCTGCCTGGGAGGAGGCACGGGAACCGGCGCGTCCCCTGTCATCGCCGAGATGGCAAAGAGCAAGGGCAAGCTTGTGGTTGGAGTGGTAACCCTGCCGTTCAGGTATGAGGGCGCAGACTTCATGGACAGGGCCGTAAAGGGCCTTGAAGAACTGCGCAAGCACGTGGACAGCCTGCTTATCATAGACAACCAGAAGATCTACGACCAGTACGGCAACCTGTCCATGATGCAGGCATACCAGAAGGTCAACGACGTGCTTGTCACCGCCGTAAAGACCATCGCCGAAATAGTCACCAAGCAGGGCTATATCAACGTCGATATGAACGATGTCAAGTGGGTTATGGGAGAAAGCGGGACAACCACTATGGGCATCGGTATCGCCGAGGGAGAAGGAAGGGCAGAAAAAGCTGTGGAAGAGGCGTTCAACTCCCCTCTTCTGGGCGACTGCGACCTGAAAACCAGCAAGGGCGTGCTTGTCAACATAATCTGCAACCCCGAGAACTACAGGATGGACGAGGAGATGCAGGCGCTGGAGAATGTCAAGAGCTACACCGGAGACCCCGGAAAGTTCAAGAGAGGAGTCGTATGGGACCCGGAAATGGGAAACAAGGTCCGCGTAACCATCCTTGCCACCGGATTCGACCCGCTCAACCTGCCTAATCCTAAAGACAACACAATCATTCTCCCTGGCAAAAACGGAGACATCAGCACCGGCCATTTCCGCATTCAGAAGACGGAAAACGTCAAGCCGGAACCTGAAAACGGCGCTCTCTACGGAGATTACCAGCCGACAAAAGTCAGAACGGGAGCAGAGAAGCCAGTACTTTGCACAGACGACGACAGCCTCATAGAGCAGAGAGAGAAAGAGCCTGCCTACATGAGAAGGAACAAAAAGCGCAACCCCGGCATAAACACCACCAACACAGGCGGCTTCTCGATTATTTCAAACACTGAAGGACATGCTGTGATACCAAGCAACAGATACCTTCACCAGACACAAGACTAAACAACAAGAACAATGGAGACAAGAGTAAGGTTTGCACCAAGTCCGACCGGCCCCCTTCACATGGGCGGCGTAAGGACTGCGCTATATAATTACCTCTTTGCAAAACAGAAAGGCGGAAAATTTATCCTGAGAATAGAAGACACTGATTCTCAGCGATTCGTTCCGGGAGCCGAGGAATATATTCTGGAATCCCTGGCCTGGTGCGGCATAGTTCCGGACGAAGGAATCGAGGCCGTCGAGGAAAACGGGAAGACCGTCTACAAGATCGCGTCCGAGAAGAGCGAGAAGAACCCTCACGCCCCCTACCGCCAGAGCGAGAGAAAGCCTCTCTACCGCCAGTATGCAGAGCAGCTCATAGCCAACGGCTACGCCTACTATGCGTTCGACTCGGCAGAAGAGCTTTCAAAGTTAAGGGCAGAGGCAGAGGCCGCAAAGCAGACCTTCATCTACAACTACGAGAGCAGAAAGAGCCTGAAAAACTCCCTCACCCTCCCGCCAGACGAAGTCAAGAGACTCATCGAGACCACCGACACCTGGACCATCCGATTCAAGATTCCGGAAGGCCAGACCGTCAAGATGAACGACCTTATCCGCGGCGAGATGGAAGTCGAGACCAACACCCTGGACGACAAAGTCCTGTGGAAAGCCGCCGACCAGCTCCCTACATATCACCTTGCCAACATAGTTGACGACCATCTGATGGAAATCACCGAGGTTATCCGCGGAGCCGAATGGCTTCCGAGCCTTCCTCTGCACTACCTTCTCTACAAGGCATTCGGATGGGAAGACACTATGCCTAGATTCGCCCACCTGAGCCTTCTGCTCAAGCCGGACGGCAAGGGAAAGCTCAGCAAACGAGACGGAGACCGCCTCGGCTTCCCTGTATTCCCTCTGAAGTGGGTGAACCCGGAAACCGGAGAAGTTTCAAGAGGCTATCGCGAAGACGGATACTATCCGGAAGCCTTCGTCAACCTGCTGGCCCTGCTGGGCTGGAATCCTGGCACGGAGCAGGAACTGTTCACCCTGGAAGAGCTCATTCCGGTATTCAGCCTTGAGAGAGTCATCAAGTCCGGAGCCAAGTTCAACGTGGACAAGGCAAAGTGGTTCAACGAGCAGTATCTGAGACGCCGCACCCCTGAGCAGCTCGCCGCCGAGTTCCGGCCTTTGCTCAGCGATGAGATTTCGGCCAGGTTCTCAGACAAGTATCTGGCTCAAGTCTGCGCCCTGATCAAGGAAAGAGCCCATTTCGTCAACGAGTTCCAGGATATCAGCAAAGCTCTCTTCGCCGCCCCTTCGGCATACGACGAGAACGACGTCAAGAAGTTCTGCACCCCGGATAACCTCAGCCATGCAAAAGAACTCCACAGCCTGATCGCCGAGAATGAAATACCTTCATTCACAGACAGCCAGACACCAGAAGACTACAAGCAAAACTGCTGCGAGAAAATCGAGGAACTCCTCACAGGCTACATCAAGGCCAAGGAATGGAAGATGGGCCAGGTTATGAACACCCTCAGGCTGTTCTTTACCGGAAACACCCGCGGACTGGGCATCTCTGACATAATCTATTTCATCGGAAAAGACGAGGCTCTTAGCAGAATCGCAAACGGCCTGAAAGCTACAGAATAACCTCCATAGTGGTCTGCTGGACCCCCATCCCCATCTTCTGGTAGAAGGCGCGGGCTCCGGGGTTTTTGTCCCACACGTGAAGCGTTACGTTATGACATCCTGTGCTCTTGGCAAAACCAAGGGCACAGTCGTATAATATCTTCCCCACACCCTTTCCCCTGGCGGACTCGTCTACGCACAGGTCATCTATGTAAAGAGTCTTGTGGTCAAAGATGCACTTGGCTCCGGCAGTCTCCTGGACAATGCAGAACACATAGCCCAGCACCCTTTCCTCAGCTCCCTCCACACTCTTCTGGCCAGGCAAAGATTCACTGCAAGCGCCTTCAGTCACACACCGCTGTGCCGCCACGAACACCGGACGGCTGTCATCGCTGAAAATCTCCAGCAGCTGAGAATCCGTGTATTTTTTCTCGCCCGGCTTGAAAAGATCCGGCCGCCCTACCCGGTGAAGGTCTTCCACCTGATAAAGAAGCTTGTTCACTGCAGGCAGGTCTTCCGCCTTGGCACGCCTGACATAAATGCTTTTTTTCATTGAAAATGCAAGTGATGATACAGATGCAATTTAGCAAAATAATGCTAAATTTGCACACGTTATGAAATTCATACCTACATACTGGCTAAACAAGAAATTGGTGAGAATGAGCGCCAGCAGCAAGAAATTCACCCAGCAGCCTTGGGCGCAAGGAGTTGTGCTCATTTTGTTTGTGGTTATCGCGATGATACTGGCCAATCTGCCCTTCACCAGAGAGACATATCACAACATACTGGAAACCAGCCTTTCCATCAACGTGACCAGCCCTGGCGGAGGCACTTTCACCTTCCCTAAGGAAATGACCGTGGAGAAGTTCATCAACGATATCCTGATGGTGGTCTTCTTCTTTACGGTTGGCCTGGAAATCAAGCGTGAGGTAGTCTCAGGAGAGCTCTCCACCACCAAAAAGGCCATAATGCCGATTATCGCCGCATTCGGTGGCGTAGTGGCTCCGGCTATGATCTATATGGCAATCAACCACGGAACGGCGGCAGGCAGCGGATGGGGCATCCCGACAGCCACAGATATCGCCTTTGCAATAGGCATACTCGCCATTCTCGGCGACAAGGTTCCAGTCTCGCTGAAGGTCTTCCTTACAGCCCTTGCCATCGCCGATGACCTTATAGCCATACTGGTAATCGCCATATTCTACGGCAGCAGCGTCAACCTTCTCCTGCTGGGCTTGGCCCTGGTTCTGGTTCTGGGCATCATAGTCATGAAAAAGATGGGAGAAAAGCGCCCTTGGTTCTATTTCATTCCTGCCATTGCCGTGTGGACACTGTTCTACTACTCCGGCATCCACGCCACTATGAGCGGTGTGGTTATGGCCTTCCTGATACCGGCCAAGCCTAGATACAGCAAGAACTACCTGTTCCAGAAGTGCAAGATATACACCAGAAGACTCATCAAGCACGACGACATCGACGAAGAAGACTTCCCTAACGACATTCAAAGAAAGGTGCTCAGAGACATCAGCAACACAACCACAGACTCCGTGGCTATGAGCTACCGCCTTGAACACGCCCTGTCCCCTTGGGTAAACTTCCTCATCATGCCGATCTTCGCCCTTGCAAACGCAGGAGTAACAATCCCTGGACCAGAATACTTCAACATCTTCCACTTCACACCTGAAATGGGAAGCGTAGGAATGGGTATCGTCCTGGGTCTGGTTCTTGGAAAGCCAATCGGCATCACCCTCGCCAGCTGGATTGCGGTCAAGACAAAAATAGGCACAATGCCAGCCAGATCCACCTGGCCGATGCTGCTTGCAGTAGCCTGCCTCGGAGGAATCGGCTTCACGATGTCCATCTTCGTGGACACGCTTTCCTTCGCCGATGCTCCTGAATACACCCACGAGCTGAGAAACATGGGAAAAGTAGCTGTGCTGATGGGCTCCGTAGTGGCAGCAGTCCTCGGTAGCGTGCTGGTCAACTTGGTTCACAAGAAGAAAACAGCCCAAAGACTGAATTAAGGGCAAAAGAAAAAAAACATCAGATATGAAAAAGATCGCAACCATCATCCTGACACTGAGTCTGATACTTTCCTCTGCCGTATCCTGGGCACAGAGGTCTGTCAAGAGCGTCAGATTCGACGGCCATTCGCTTAACACCAATCCGGAAGCCCTGATCTCCAAGCTGGAGAAAAAAGGCTGGAAGACCATCTCGATAGTCAATGCAACCGACTCGCAAGGGCGCCTGTACACCAAAACTACCTTAGAAGGAAAAGTTAACGGAATAGAAGTCTGTGCCACCGTCATCCCGACTGAAGACCTTGAGAAGGTCAGCCAGATCGTAATGTTTACAGACGAAGACCAGGCTCTGTGCAAGACTCGCTACGATGTGATAAAAAGCTGGCTGGTAGAAGAATACGGCCAGCCAATCGTTGAAGACCTTGAGATGGACGACAGCAATCTGTCCTGCTACTGGGGCGATTTCAACAAAGGCGAAAGAGACCTTCAGAAGAACCACGTCAGCCTGATTACCGCAGATCTGTCTTACGTGGTTGCCACTCTGGACAACAAAGAGACTGCACTGGATGCAACCGTCAACAACATAGGCGACGCAGTTGAACACGTAGGCGACAAAATCTCCAAGACCGGCCAGAAAGCCGAAGTAAAAGCCGAGAAGATTGCCAACAAAGTCTCAAAGAAAGCCAAGAGAATCGCCGGAGCCGCAGCCGAGGGAGCCAAAGACGCCTGGCAGAGCATCAAAGAAGCCGTCAAGGGAAAAGACAAGACCGAGTAACCTCTCTGTCCCAACTCCACCCATCCCCCTGATTTACCCCAGGGGCATCTTCCTATTCCCCATCACTGCCCCCTACTATCTTAGCTCACCGGCCATCATCCCTCACATGGGACGGTAAGTGCCGTGCCCAGCAAACACTTATCAGTACACCCTAAAACCCGGCAACCGCCCGTGCCCAGCATATATTTAACTATCAGTTACTTACGCATTTGTCTGTATGTAAAAACGCATACAGACATTCAAGCATTCCGCTAGCTATCAAGCAATTACCGGGCACGCACCCCGAAGGGGTATTATGGCTGATGGCAGAGAAAGGGCTGCTGAAGGTAAAATGAGCGGAGACTCAGTTATTAAAAACGTAGCGGGCGCAGAGATTGACGGCGTGGCGGACACAGTCGTCGCAACTGCAAAGAACTTTTCCGCGTACAATCTTCCCCGTTGAAGGATCTACCTGGATACCTTTGATGTCTGAGCATCGCAGTGCCCCTACCCGGTCCTTGAAATCCTTGCACATATCTTTTGTAATCATCGATGTAGGCATTCTGCGGATTTGATTGTCATAGGAAGCAGAAGCATTATCAGCGGAAGCGGCAGCAGAAGTGCTGTTGCCGCGGCTATTCAGCAGGCCGGCCACCATCCCCGCTCCGACAAGAGCGCCGCAGGTGGCATCGCCGCACCCCATTCCGCCGCCAAAGCCGGAGCCCAGCGCCATCAGAGCTTCCATGGCGGGATTTGCAGAGGTAACAGTATTCATTGCGGAGTTTTCGGCAGCGGTGGCTTCCGGCCTTAAGCCCCAGTGTTTCAGTATCTCAGGAGCAAACTCCAGCAGCACCGCCTGGCAGCAGTTAATGCCAAGTGCATGCTTTCTTTCAACAGCTCTGTCAGACCTATCCATATCGCGATTAGTTTCTTTTGGCGTAAAGTTAATGACCTTTTTGCTATATTTCGGAAAATTTTTTAACACAACAAGACAATGAAACTTTTCAGACTCCTTTCAGTTGCAGCTGTATGCCTGCTCTTTACCGCAGTTAGCTGCGCACATGACAGAATCATCCCTGTAACCCAGCTTCCAGCTCAGGCTCAGACATTTATCAAGACTTACTTTGCAGACAAGACCGTTGCCTACGCAAAGCAGGACGGAGCAAAGTATGAGGTAAAGTTCAACGACGGCGCAGAGGTAGAATTCACCCGCCGCGGCGAATGGGACAAAGTAGACTGCAAGTTTTCAGCCGTTCCTGACGTTCTCGTTCCAGAGTTGATCAAGAACTATGTTACCACAAACTTCCCTGGAAATTTGATCACCAAGATTGACAAAGAGCGCCACGGATTCGACATTGAGCTTTCCAACGATCTGGAACTCAAGTTCGACCGCAATGGCAACCTTATGTATATAGACGACTAGAAGCAGAAGGTTTCAGGTTCTCCGCCGAATGACGCTACAGTAGCCGTTGCATTACGGAAGTAAAGCACAATCGTGTTATCGTCATTCTCGTTATACATGCTGCGCAAGGATTCGTTCTTGTCCAGCATGTCTTTTTTTGCCTCAACCCTCTCGTCCGGCACCAGGGTTCCGCTGATTCTTATCCACTTGCCGTCTTTGAAAGCGCAGATTTCAACCAGCGGATTTGCCACAATCTGCTTGTAGACGTTCTTCTTCTTTCCGGTCTGGATGTAGAGTTTTCCTTCAAAGATTTCCGCCGTTCCGAACGGCCTTACCCTCGGCTGGTTTCCCTCAACGGTTGCCAGGTAGTAAACCCCGGCCTCTTTCAGAAACTGCTGGGCCTTGAGGGCATTCTCGGGATTAGGTTCAATCTGCTGCATAACTTCAGTGTTTTGAGTCTGGGCAACAGCCTCCTGACCTTCATCTGCCACGCGTTTCGGACCGCAGGAAGAGAGCATCAGCACCGCCGCTGCCATAAATAAAAACTTTTTCATATCGCGATAGTTATCTTATAGTCAAGCTACCCAGCTAGTACAATAGCAGGAGATATCTTCAGTTTTGAAGAAATAACTCTAGCTTGCTCAAAAGTAGGATTCACTTTTCCAGAGAGAATTGCGCTTAATCGCGGAGCCGTCATACCAAGCATAGCGGCCAATTCCTTTTGGGTGATATTATATTCTGATAATCGTGCTGAAATAGTTTCAGATAACGTTGGAGGCTCTATCGGATAATGCTCCTTTTCGTATTCTTCAACGAGTTCAGATAGAAGGTCAAGTTCAACAAGACGAGGATCATCTGAAGGAGTATTCTCCCCTGTCTCAAAGAAAAGTGAATCAATTCTTCTCATAATAGCAGCATACTGCTGTTCATTCTTTATCTGTGCCATAACTCAACCAATTATATTCTTGAAACATCTATTTTTTCATATTCATCATGAGTTCCAACGAAACGTATATAAATCAACTCCGGGGTGAATTTAACTGCAACAACCAACCTATAAGAATTCCCTTTTATGTTGAAAACATAACGTTGGTTCCCCACGTAATCAACAGAATTGAAGTCATTTCTCATATCCGCTAAATTTTTCCAGTGAGCATTGCAAACTTTCACATACCATTCACTCAACGGCAACTTAGCATCAGCATGTACTTCCCAATACTTCTTCAATGTGGATACAGCAATCACTCTCATACGAAACAAATCTATGAATTATTAAATTAATAACAAAATTATTTATTTGATAATTAAATCATCCCCATTCAAATAGCTTCCGCAAATCTACACCTTCCCGACCTCCTCAACCAAACCATCCGGTAAAATTTACCCTGGACAATCGTGGAATCGTACGAAAATGACAAAGAAAAAGCACCACGTTCAATTGGGCACACAGTGTATGCCCAATTAAATTGCGAACGCAGTGCGTTCGCAATTGGATGCCTGCGGGAAAACTGCGGCAACGATGGCGGCTATTGCACCTCGGTGAGAGCGCCGGTAACAGAATCGATGATGAAACCGCGGACAGTCACGTCCTCCGGCATTCTTGATGATCTTGGCGTCTCCGTTCCTCAGCCCGAGCGCCTTTGGCAGCAGCTCTGTAAGCCGAGTGTCCATGCAAGTCAGCACCGCTAGTTTCTTGGTCGGGAACTTGTCCGTGACATACAGTTCAAACCCCCGCTCCTCCACAAACTTCTTGTTGTACAAAAGAACCTGATCTATCATAGTTTTCAAACTTCCTTTCACAAATTTAAGCAAAAAAGGCCGCCTGGGACGCGACCTTTAGGGCTCGAATCAAGTTTCCTTGAGAGGGTTGTCATCCCTTCGCACCGAATTCCCTGCGACGATTCCGTTGCAAAGGTAAAAACAATTCCAATGTTAGCAATAGAGTATTATCTTCCGCTAACCAGGAACTATTTTGGTTGTAGTTGCCTTAGCTCTGCTTGGTCTTCAGCCGTATGCAATGGAGTGTCCTGTGATCTTCCTTATCCTTGTAGTTGCACACATTCAGCCTCAGCGAGAAGGCCGGCACATCCACGCTCTCCGCCAACTCCTGCAGCCGCCCGGCATCTACCCTAGCATCCTTGTCCACCCGCCCCAGCGTCATGTGCAGCTTAAAGTCCGCCTCAATCACGCAGCCAGCCGCTTCCAGATCCTGTCGCAGAGCATCCACCATCCGCAGAAAACTCTCCGGCACATCCGAGCACGTCAGGAACACCACACCCCCGCCCGATCGTTTCCCAAAGGCATCCAGTTTGTCAAACGTAAGCTCCGGCGCCTCAAACGATGCAAGATGCCGGTTCATTATCGCGATAACCCCCTCTCTGGAAGACACTTTCTCCAAAAACGCCAGCGTGATGTGATAGTTCCCGTTCTGCCACCTGACCGGCACAAAGCCCTCCTCCATCGCCTGCATCAGCTCTCCCAGCCACCCGGCCGACGTCCTGACAGGCACTTCTATCTCTATATACGTCTGCCCGCCGACATGCCCACCGACGCCTTTCTTGTGTCCATTCCCGTTCCTGTTTCTGTTGTTATTCATAATCAGAACTCCCACTTTCCCGTTTCTTGATTGTAGCTCTTGTTTGTATCAAAGTCCAACAAATATTCCAATTTATATGTACTGTCACTCTTTTGCTCGTAGTAAAAAACACCGCCTCTGTACTTGTACGCACCCCAGTCACTCCACTGCTTCAGTCCAAGTTCTCCCAAATTCTCTGGCAAACGATTGTTCTCCTTCTTGAACGCATCTATCTTAGCCACCAACTCAAGCCCTTGCTTGTCCATAATATCCTCATAATGGACGTTATAGTAAACCACATACCCCACATACCCCACAAACACCAGCAGCACCCCCACTATCACCAGCAAGGCATACAGACATCCTCGGTTGCTATTATTGTTATTCTGATTCATTTTCCTCAGCGATAAATTGTTCGTGAAACAAATCCATCAGCCATCGCCCAAGTATCTCTGTCTGGACGTGAAAAGAACAAACTATCCTGATTGTCGTTCATAGCTCAGTTTTACATAGGAATTAGTGTAAGAAGAAAACTATATAACAGACTTATTCGTCAAAATAATCTGAATCTATCTTCTTAATCTCGTATATAGACTGAACAGAAACACCGATGTTATGAGTTATCATCAATTTCGCAAGGCGTTCTCCATCAATCTTCACAATCTTAACACCCGATGGGTTGAAGTTAATTGCTTCTTTACTAAAAGAAGACGTGGTTATGAAAACACCTTTATTCCCATTTTGTCCTGCAAGCGCTCCAACAAATTGCTGTAAATCAGGCCGCGACACCTTGTGATCTGCTTTCCATCGTTTTGCCTGAATATGAATGACATCGAGTCCTAATTTATCCTCATCAATCACACCATCGATACCCTCATCCCCAGAGTGCCCTGTGATTTTACCTGCACCATACCCCATCTTCTCCATCAACTCAACAACCAGACGCTCAAAGAACCCTGGCGATTGGTTCAATACACGTTCAAGGAGTTCGTCTGCAAGACTTTCTTGGATTTGATTGTATGTGCTTTCGAGGATTTCATTAGGTGTTTGTTCCTCTTCTTGAACCAGGAAAGGTTGTGTTCCTTGTTCTTTCTGAGTATTCTGTTTCCTAAAATGAAAATCACGGAAGCTATCATATTTCATAAGCGATTGCCAAGTTAGTTTGGCTGGCTTTTCGGCAAGTAGCTTCAATCCTTCTTTTGTCGCTTTATAGCTAGCGTGTTTTGTTGTTGATACATTAGCCATCAACTTAGCTTGGGATAAATAAACAATGGCCCAGTAAATACGATTGGCAAAACGGGTTTGCTTCTTACTTGGAAGAAGTTCATTCCTGTCTTCATCAGAAATATTCAGCCGTGATGCAACATAATCACGAAGATCTGCTGTGGTGTGCTCCTTCTTATCACCTAAAACAGTAAGTATAGGAAGCAACATTGTTTCAAATTTGGGTACCATAAGTATATTGTTTAAACAATTAACGATAAAATCAATTCATGTGAATCAATGAGAATAATAGTATTCCGCAAAACTCTCTAGCCTCGACAAAAGGAGCTATAGTGGTTTCTTAAATTAATTGTCTCTATTCTTTCAATCGTTTTCATATCAAATACTATTCTATCATATTGTAAAGATAACCATTTTTAAATATAGCTATGATTTACGGATATATTAGAGTCAGCAGCGACAAACAAACTGTTGAAAATCAGCGCTTCGAAATCAACAATTTCTGCAAAAACAATAAGTTGATAATTGATGGCTGGATTGAAGAAACCATCAGTGGCACAAAGAATTACAATAAGCGGCAACTAGGCAAGCTCCTTAAACGCGTTCAAAAAGATGACCTTATTATCTGCGCAGAACTCTCTAGGTTAGGTAGAAACTTGTTTATGATTATGGAAATTCTTAACATCTGCATGACAAAAGAATGTAAGGTATGGACAATCAAAGACAATTACCGCCTTGGAGAAGATATCCAAAGCAAAGTTCTAGCATTCGCTTTTGGTCTCTCTGCTGAAATCGAGCGTAATTTAATCAGCCAAAGAACAAAAGAAGCTTTAGCGAGGAAAAAAGCAGAAGGAGCAAAACTAGGTCGGATTAAGGGCAGCAAAAACAATAAGCACAAATTAGATAATTGTAGAAACAAGATAATGGAAATGCTTTCCATAGGGATGACAAAAGTCAAGATTGCCAAAAAGTTCAAAGTTCATAGAAGTACTCTTTTCAGATACTTAACAACAACTTGGCAAGAATCAAAATAAAGACCGTCTGATTGCAACGGTAAATCTGGATTCGATATTGTCATAGGGAATCCGCCATATGTGGTGATTCCGAAAGACAATCCTTATGTAAAATACCTAACAAAAGGTTGCTTGGAATTATACGCTCTCTTTTTTGAGTTGGCTTTTAAACTTTTGCATCAAAAAGGAACCCTCTCTTTTATTACGGGGGCCTTGTATCTAAAGGGACTAAAGTTCTCTTCTTTAAGAAAATTTCTTGAAACAGAGTCTGACCTTATTTCTTTCCGCAATGAGGGTGATGCTGTCTTCAAAAATGTCAATATGCCGACAGCTACAATACTTTTGAGGAGACGGAAAGGAAATTCATGGAGTTTTGATGAACTTATAAAGAAGGGTGACTCAATCCTTGAAAAAATTGGGAAAGGGATCTCTCTTGAAAAGATGTCCATAATTCAACGAGGTTTGGAAGTAGGACGAGATAAGGTCTCTGATAAGGGAGGGATCCCGTTCATAACTGGAACAGATGTGGAGAAGTATTGCTATAAGCGAACCCGCCAGATAACCCAATCGGTGAAAAAAGAATTCGCCAAAGACGAAAGATTCTATAACGGAGAGCGCGTCCTATTAAGGGAGACAGGGGCTCAGTTAATGGCAGTATATATGGATGAGCACATTTACTGCAATCGTAGCCTATATTCAGTGATCATCGAAGATTCTCGTTTTAGCGCAAAGTATGTTACTGCTTGTCTTAATTCTAAAACACTACAATACTATTATCAGATTTGCTTCAAAGCAGACTCTGAGCTTTTCCCAAAAATACGGATTGCTCAAGCAAAGCTGCTCCCAATAGCACTCTCCAATAAAGAGAAGCAGCGGGAAATCACAAAGCTGGTTGATGATATTATCAACATACGAAAACGCAACCTTACGGAGGATATCTCAATTCATCAAAAGAAAATTGATGCCTTGATTTACAATGCATACAATTTAACCCCCGAAGAGCAGACGGTCATTGAATCCTCCTGTAGCCTCTCTCCCAGCATATAGGCTAGCTGAATCGTTTACTTGCGATCTTCCTCCTTGACTCCATAAAGCTCGTAAACGAGAGCATCAATCTCAGCTTCCTTCTTCTGTGTATTGGCCGATGGGGTTGTTTTCTTTATGAAAAGAATCTCATCAACGAGCTTAATTATTGCCAACTGCTGAGCTTCTGTTGCAACTGGTATTGGAATGTTCCTAACATGTTCCGGATAAATATGATAATCCCCACCCCGCATATTAATCAGAAGGGTGTCTGCATATTTTGAGTTCATGACACCAAGAAGATACTTGATATTAACCATTTCTGATATCTTTTCAAGTTCTTCTCTAGAATACTTGGAGTATCTCTTTATCGAGCTCTGGATGCTCTTATTGTCAATGTTGTGCAAGTCTTTCCAAAGGACGCACGCATTAAGAGAATTATTATGCATCAGTCCCGTATCATCGTAAGTGCCCGTCATCTGTCCAAGAATGTTGAAAATAATCTTTGGGGTACTATAAAGTTCAGGGAATGTAGGCCTGCTTAACAATGCGGGTGAACGATAGGTGTTGTACTCCACAAATCGAATCTTTCTTACAAGGTATTTCTCGATGTTTTTCCCCTCGACATATTCTCTGCAATGAATCGCATCTTTTACATCGCTTAGCAGATCAGACTTTTTAAAGTCGCCCTCCTCCGAGAATAGGCACATTCCCTTGCTAATATAGCAATAGTCGCCAAGAACATTCATATCTGAATACCTCATAGTTTCATGCTTTTCTCGGTTAAGGTTCCAAACCCGCTTTTCTTGATCCTGTTCTAAAACCTCGTAGGGCTGTTCAAATATTTTGTTGATACAGAACGATTCTGATATATGTGAAATCCATGTTGACCCTTTAGGCGTATCTCGCTTTGCAAAGATGATGCAATTAGACACAGTAGCATTTTCGAATATCTTTGTCCCATTCAGATCAACGATTTCGAATAAAGAAAACTCATTTACTAACTGTTTTCTTAGTTCTTGACCATAAAGTTGGTTTGTCAATGGATATGGTACAATCATCGAGAAAATACCCCTCTCTCCATTCAAATACCTTATCCCGAGTTCCATAAATGGAATATATAAGTCCCATTTTTGATATAGGGAAGAGTACCTTCCACAAGCGGATAGCGTTTTTCTTTGCTCTGCAAGTAGCGCATTCTTCATTTGGCCCGGAGCGCTAATATATGGCGGATTCCCTATGACAATATCAAATCCAGATTTACCGTTGCAATCAGACGGTCTTTAGCACAACATTGATTCGATAATGCCTTGCTCCTCCTGGGTCAGCCCATAAACTCGATAGAATAGGAAGTCAATCTGTTTTTCCAACTCTGCGGTATTCTCAAAAGGATTAATCCTTTTTACTTCCATAATCTTGTCCACGATATTACATATTTCCGTTGAGTTTTTAATTGAATTGGGTATCAGGCTCTTTCGGATTTGCGGGGCTTGGAATTGTAAGGATCCAAGCATAGAAAGTCCCCCGAACATAACCTTATACAAGAAATTATAGGTTGAAGAGTTAAAATAGCCCAGGAGGGCACGAAGATCATAACCTTCAACATCGTATACCATATTTGTATTGGCTGATGAATACTCTCCTTCAGAATCAAAAAAGACCTCTGGGCATTTTGCTATCTTAGCAAAGAGGAGTTTGGGTTTCTTGAAAAGCATAGCCCTTCTCTCGGTCATATAGTTAGTTGAAAGATATGGACGTAGTAGCCCTTTATGTATCTTTTTTGTGCCCCAATATGATGTGTACCGATTGAGAGTGCCGTTATTCAAATACTTGAATGAATGCGAACCTGGTGACTCGGTGAGGTTATCTTCGTAAGCCTCAGCTTCTCCGGCCGTTGAACAAGCGTTAACCTCTGCGTACTCTTCCAAAACAGAACTCTGATAGTATATCTTAAAAAATAAGTCGGCATTGGTGCTAAGGAGATGCCCCCAGATGTTATTAGGCAAGGCCGTTAAAACAGAACTCAGATAGCGGTGATAGGTATTAATATCTGTTAGACTACGGTAGCTGGTGAAAGACACCTCTGGCTGTTGTTCCATCCTACGAATAATCGATACAAGCGTTGAAACGCCTGCGGATTCGAACACCTTCACAGAGGAATAATCTGAGATATGGGCGAGGGAAAAACCGGAAAGAATAAAGCTGCGCAGGCCAATTGCATACTCGGCTGACAAGTATTTGGAAGGAGTGATGAAGGCAAGGGTGCCGTTCTGAGTTAACATTGAAAGGCCTAGTTCGATAAAGATTATGTACATATCATAAGCACCGGTGGCCGATTGGAATGAGCGTTTATAATCATTTCTAATCTCATCCGACAGAATCTTCTTTGCCTCCAGAGCAGATATATAGGGAGGATTCCCTATTACGATATCAAACCCGTCGCATCCTTGCGGTCGATAAAATACATCATAGAACCAGGTATGCCATAAGAAAAAGTCTGAATTACCAGCCACATCAATATTAGAATCCCAGCTTTGAACGCGTGTCTTGATTTGTTTTTCAATTAATGACCTTATTTCTTGATGAAGCTTAACTTTTTCTTTGTGTTCAGAGCTATCGTAGAATGTGTCAAGCTTTTCTTTCAAGATTTTTGGAATTTGAGAGTATTCATCCTCAAAAAGAGTATCCTTTTCTTCTTTCTCGTCCAAGTCAATAAGATGGCTCAAGTCAACTCCTTTGTAACTTTCCAACAAAGAATTGCCTTGCATAATCTTAAAATCAAGATTTGGAAGAGGAGATGGAGTATCTTCGTCAACAACTATTGACAGCCAAAAACGAAGTCTTGCAATATCTATAGCACCACGCTCAATATCAACACCATAGATATTATTCTTTAATATTTCTTTTTTTAACTCAGATCTTGGTTTCTCATTGTCAGAGAGAGCCTCGCGACATCTCAACAATTGATTTAAAAGCCCCATAGGGAAGGCACCAGAACCTATAGCCGGATCACATATTTTAACACTTTCCAAGTACTTCGTTAGTTTCTCTTTCTCTCTTTTTGTCAAAGAATCTTCATAAGCGTAAGGATCGTTTACAAAGTTGCGTACTTTGTTCTCTTCGATCTTTGATGATTCAATGAGATAGGCAATAAGAGATTCTGAACACATATAGCGGACAATTTCTTTCGGCGTATAAAAAGCACCCTTGTCCTTATTGTCTTCAAGCAAGTTTTCAAAAATTTTGCCCAGCATTTCGGGATCCACACCGATTTCAGCATCATCTGGGTCATTCTCATCTACGGTAAAATTATACTCAGAATAAAATTCAAATAAGTCTTCAAAGTATTCTTTAGGAAATTTTACAGATAGCTGATCGTCTTCATCTTCTTCAAAGAGTCCTCCATTCAAATATGGTATATCTTTCCATTGTTTAAGGAGTTGCTTGTCCCATCCTTTATTCTTGAATAATTTGGATCTATTTTCTTTTCTTGTGTTAAGTATACCAAAGAATAACGGTTCAAGAACAGAATCCAAGAAATCCTGTTGATTATCTGAGTCACGGAAAAGATTGAACATGTAATTATAGTCATTGTTCATCCAACCCTTACGCTGCAAAAAATGAAGGAAAGTCAAACGCCCCATCATCTTTTTTATGTAATCCCTAACTCTCTTATCATCTCTCCCAAATGCGTTATAGATTGAGGACTTAGGCTTTCCGGTAATCTTTTCTACCCATTTCCCTTTTTCCTTAATGTATTCTTTTCCAGTTATATATTTGACAAACTTGGCATATTGCTCGCGATACTTGTCAAAAAACTCATCAGACAAAGCTTCTACAGAGAAAGCATCTATCAAGGATTTGTTATCTATTTCTCCATCTGTCAATCCAACAAATCTATCTATAGCCGTCCTCGCATGTAAATTTCTGTTAAACAGATAAGTAAATCTTTTAGCATCTGTCGTTTCAGCTAATTTGTCTTTCTTATAAACATACGAAAAGCGCCAATCTTTATTATCAGACTTCTCATAGTGGAAAAGCATAAAAGCATGAGAATAATGATACAACTGACTACGTATTATACGTTGAATTCCAACCCTTGAACGAGACACATTAGAATTATCCGAAAGAGTGATGTCAAAAATTTCTATTGTGTCTCTTGTCTTGAAAGAATCAATTGTAGCAACACGACAAAGAGACTTGATATTAGCACTATTTAAGGCACTAGTACTTATAGTGCTATTAGAGTTGGCTACTAAGTCTTCTTTGACAGGAAGAATTATAAGGTCTTCCTTAAAAATAGGATAAAGAACTTCTTTCAAGAACAACTTGTACCCTGGATAGTCTCGATCAAGGACCTGGCTAAAAGCCTTGGATAAATCAACATTTTGAATAGTATGACTCATATCTTATTATATTTCTTCAAACAAGGCAATTTCTGGATTCCCATATTTTTGTTGAGCTTTCTCTGCTATAGAGGAGAATGCAGATGACACCCACATATCTATGTCAGACTCCAGCCCAAATAAGGAAACGCCTTTATATTCCAATTCTTGTTTATATTTTATAAGTTTTCTAGCTACGGAAATATTATTCCTGCGAAGAGCAACATTTGCTGCCCCATAGGCCCTTTGCCCTTCTTCTGTTTTGATATAAGGAAGTATCACATCATGAAGGAATGTATTAGCCTCTATTATTACATATCTTGCATCTCTTGAATTAATCATCTGGGTTACATGACTATTATAGCACCTCAAGAGGGTTTCTCTGAATGTCTCTGATAAGTTAATGGAAGACTGTAAGAAGCGTGCGTCCTCATCACACCTTAATTCTTCCATAAAAATTAACGGAGACACTACTTTAGTATCTTCAGTATCAGAAATAATGTTTGTTATTCCCCTATTTTGAGCAACAACAACAGCCAAGCGCTTTTGAGAATCGTTTACAACAGTTCCGCCTAATCCCATAAAAGGTTTCTCTGTTAATAGATTATACCTATCCGGATATTTGCTCTGATACAATTTCAAATCTGATATATATTTAGCGAATGGTGATTCTTCGTCATCTATAAGTTTATTAAAATCTGCTTCGGAAAGAATTTCTCGTTCAGAAAAGACTTTATTGTCTTCACCAAACATAGTATGGAAAGCTTGAAGTTTAGAGTAGGAAATTTCTATGAGATTTATTTGTTGATTACTCTCTGTTGTCGGATAGAAATTAAAAACGTGAACTGTATCTTCTTTTGAACCAATTCTATTTACTCGGCCAATTCTCTGCATAAGTCTAGTAGAATTCCACGGAGTATCATAATTAAGAATCACATTCGAACGATGAAGATTAACCCCCTCTGCTAAAACTTCTGTTGTTACAATTACATCATAATCGTCTTTCTTAACATCAGCGTTTGCGTCAAAATTCTCAGTTATAACTTGTTGTAAGTCTTTTCGGTTTTTTGCGGAAATCTTTAAAGCTCTATGTCCAGTAGTATTTATAAAACGTGCTAAAGTATCGAGCGTATCAATAGCTTCCGTAAAAATAACCAGTCTAGGCTTATCTATTTGCTTTGGATTATTAATTGTCGGATTAAATAAGTCTATAAGAAAATGCTTTTTAAATGAATCCATTTTAGGATCCAATTCATTCTTATCCCATCTTTTACATAAGCTGTTTATCAAAAACAA
The DNA here is from genome assembly GCA_902769525.1 of uncultured Bacteroidia bacterium. Classification (GTDB taxonomy): domain Bacteria; phylum Bacteroidota; class Bacteroidia; order Bacteroidales; family UBA932; genus Egerieousia. Next base: position 58,955 of record CACXPG010000008.1, on the reverse strand, counting down.
GTCATCATTTAGATGGGTCCTATATTCATCTTTGAAATCAGCTTTTCTAAATTTTTTGTTATTCTTTTTTTTCTTTTCTATCAACTTGTCTAAAACAGGTATAGCCTTTTTCAGCCCCCCTTCTTTTTCTATAACCTTATTAACATTAATGTCTGGACAGATGTACACCGTATCATTATCCAGCATGTCTATCATATTTTGAGTATATTGTTGAAGGTTATGCAAGGATGATTTAAATGCAGCAAAACTACTTTCGAGCCTCTTGATTAGATTAATTCGCATAATATTGGAAAGCTGCCTGGAAACTCTTCCAACATCAATATTTCTTCCCTCGTACAGTTTCTGATGCTGTTTAGAAATTAAGAATGAAATAGAAATATACCTGTAGAATCCAAGGTTTACACCAGGTATTAGTGGCGAACTTTCATCTTCTCTCACTATAGCATTTATCGTATCAAAGAAAAGCTGACATAGTTCTTCATCGAATTTATACTCTAATGTATGAGGGCCTGAAACAGTTGGGAAGTGTATATTTTTACTATCTTCTTGATAATGAGTTTTTATATCGCGCCTTGTACGTCTAACCAACAAGTCATCTAGCACGCGTTTTCTTACCTCATTAGATGAATTAATCAGTAATCGTTTTCCTTCTTCTGATGTACTTATCTTCCTAGCGAAATAGAAATCTCTGATGGCACGACTGAAGAATGAATCTAGTTTTCCCCCTTCAATATTTGGCAAGGTGCTCTTGTTTGGCTCTCTTTGGAATAGGTATATCTGACTTCTAATGTCTTCCGGGGAGTTGTTTTGTGGAGTTGCTGATAACAACCCTACAAAAGGGGCATTACCTGTTCGTAAAAGAATATCTCCTATAAGTGAATCAAGATCATTGTATTTCTGAGTAGAACTGCTTCTAAAATTATGACTCTCATCTATAATAATCAGGCCATAATTATCATAACCGAGTTCATTTGCAAAAGCATCAGATTGTTCTTCTGGCTCTTGTGAATAATTTTGAGATTCATTATAATCTTCTTCAAGGTCTTCGCTATCAAGATCTATCAGTTTCCCGATGCTTCCTGTTGTAATAAAAGAGATACAATCACTTATCTTATCCTTTGAGTCCTCATCAAATTCTAACAATGTTTTTTGCCAAGAAGGCAAAATTGCAGGTGGTGTTACAATAAGAACTTTCCGCTCCCTATTAAGAGTCGAAGCTTCATCCAGAAACTTCTTAATGATTAAAAGACCGACAACCGTTTTTCCTAATCCAACGACATCTCCCAAAATGAATCCACCATGATTCTTCATTATGTAGAAACACTGAAGGACTGCGTCCAACTGATAGTTCAAAATAGAATATTTCTTGGGAAGATATGATTTAAGAACTTCAATAGTCTTAGGGTTCGCCAGATCTCCGAAATGTTGTTGCAAATACTTTATATATACCTCGTAAGGAGTAAGTGTTTCTATTGTTTTGCGTGTTTCTTCAACCTTTTTTGCTATTGGGGTCTTTTTGAGAACTTGCTCTAAAAACTCCCTATTCCATTCCTCAGAAATATCCCATTTCTCATTGAACCACTGCAAATGAGTTTTGTGATTTGGAATAGGAGTATCTGACAAAACTTTAGTAACATCTGTTTCTAAGTAATTTAATTCGGCATTTCCTATGAGCCCTTTTTGTGTAAAATTAGAGCTTCCAATAAAGCCATAACCAGTGCCAACACTGGCGCCATCAAAAATATAACACTTGGAATGAAGAAATTGAGTATCATCTTCTTCATTTTTACGAAAAATGCGTATCTGAATTTTAGAGCTCTCTTTTTCCGAGCAATAATCCAAAAGAAGATTTACGGCATTCTCAAATTCTTCTTTAGGCTCCAGCTCACTAATATCTGTTCGAATATAGTCACTAGGAAATGACAAGTCCTTATACTTTGGATTTCTGACTTGATTCCAATAAATATAGGGATCTCTACCTATTAATAACAACATTTTAGTTCCTTCTCTTTCTAGAAAATGCCTAATACTATCAGCCAAAAGAGCAAGGCCAGGAATGTCCCAATAACCAGTAGCTATTTTGACAGTATGTATTCCTTCATCAGCAAAACATTCTTTTAATGAACTAAGCATTGAAAGTTGTTCTGAGGAGTTGTCAATAAGTGTGTTATTCATTGTGGTCGTTAATAAGTTTCAAGGACGAAAAGGAGTAGGCAACTAATTTATCAACTATTAAATATCATCCATCGTAGCAGAATCTCTAATCACAGAATTCATTTCGTCATAATAATCCAATCGCAGCTGAAAATCTCCATAAGAATCAGAACTGGCTTGGATTTCAAGCACAACAGACCCTCCTGGTATCTCAAAAAGACTGGCCCATTGAGAAACCTTATTCTTGAATCCAATATAAGCTATCTGTTCACTCTTATATCTATCGTCCAATTCTTCAATTACCTTTGGATCCACATTGTATTTAAGTTTAAAGGATTGTTTAAACTCTTCATACCTTTTCTTGACATCAGAAAGAGTTGACTGTTCTGGGAACTCCACCACAACTTTCCATACAGTATTCCTTGCAGATACAACTATTATGTTACACCCAGAATAACCAGCAAATTTTCCAGTTAAAAGAGCTAAACCATCTTGCTCTGCTATGTAATCAAATCCCTGAGTTATCAACTTCTCCACAAAGGAAGAAAGTGTTCCATCTACAGGAATACCTTTAAATTGAATATGCTTTGTCTGCGCAAACGACTCAACATTTGCACTCATCATCGCAGCAATCAAGACCATCGCGATAAAAAACAGTTTCTTCATTGTATTGGTTTATTGTTTGATTCTGTGGGTTGAGTTGAAGTGGAGTCTTTGGCGGTGGAGGCTTCAGTAGAGTCTGTGTCGTCTTGAGAGTCTTGAACACTATCAACCATTTTAGAAGCGGCGTTGGTTTCCTTTTGCTCCATCTGAAAGTTGCGGGTATCGGTGAACAAAAGCATGATTTCACAAGTGTTGGGGTCATCGCCCTTGCCAATGTCCAGGTAAATGGTGCCAATGAGGGCGCCGCCGTGGAAGACGCTGAAGATAGACCAGTATTCGCACATATTCTTCTCCACGGCCTTCATCTCATAGCCGTCGCCCTTCTTAAAAGGGGGCTCGAATGTCTCTTTGGACTCAGGTTCGCCGTAGAGGACGGTCAGGCTGTCCTTGAGACGGAAATACTCAGACTCAATGTCGGCCCAGGAGGGACGGTCGGGATAATAGACGGCCACTCGGCTGGCAAGCTTGGTTATAGGAGTGAAATAAACACAGGCCTCAACCGGCAGGCCGCTGTAATTGCCATAGAGCCAATAAGCGTCTGAGTATGATTCTGCATCATGGAAGCCCAGGGTTTTGAGGGTGTCTACAAACTTGTTGCAGCCGCCGGCTATCGGAATGTCCAGGAACTCCAAGTGAAGGTATTTTGTGTTGTCATCGGCCACTTTCTTCAATTTCTGCACGCCGCTGATAATCTTGCTTACCTGGCGGCATGACTGGGCTGCCATGCATAAAAGCAGGGCTGCTACTGCAACTGTTGCTATGACAAACGGCTTTTTCATGACGATTCTACTCCAATTATCAAATTTAGCAAAAAATACGATTCCACGATTGTAAAAGGTGAGGGGGGGTGTTTGAGCCTCTAAGATTGCAACCGTAGCCGTGAAAGACAAGGGGCTATGGTGCTTTGTAAGTAGCTGTATGTTATGATTGTGTTTTATGCATTCATCGGCAATCGCACGATTGTAAAAAAGTGAGGAGAATGTTACTACTTGGAATCTGAATATTAAGGTAATAGGAATATGTTTGTCGGAGATGAATGCATTAAAAGATCAACTTATATTTTGCATTATCACAATTTTGTGTTACTTTTAACAGCCGTATTGAAAGATGAAATGGAGTGAGCTGAGGGATATTGCTAAAAAACACGGTTATGAGTTTTTTAGACACGGGAAGAAGCACGATCTCTACATCCATAAAGACAATGGGAAGGAGTTACCTATAGAAAGGCACTGGAATCAAGAAATTAGAAAAGGACTGTTAAGTAAACTGAAAAAACAGATAGGATTTTAATATGAAAATGAATGTTATCATTGAAAGGGACGAAACAGGATACTCTGTATACAGCGAAGATCTGAAATGCGGAATCATTATAGGCAGCGGACAGAATGTCGCTGAGGCAAAGGAGGATTTCTTCAATACTTTGGAAGAGGTCAAAAGCACATATCCGGAAAGAGGGCTGGAGGTACCGGTGGAGTTGAGAGATCCGGAATTTGAATACAAATATGATGTGTCATCTGTATTTGACGAACTTGATTGCATCAATCTCACAAAGTTTGCCAAAATGGCCGGAGTTAACTCATCGCTTCTCAGACACTATAAAAGAGGAGATTTTGCTATATCAAGCAAGCAGGTTTCCAAAATAGAAACTGCGTTGCACAGCCTGGGTAAAAAACTCCTGGCCGTATCTATGTTTTAATCAAAAGGTAAGTTTTGAGGTGCTATTACACTCAGCGAAATGCAAAGAGCCATCTTTTTTACCTATAGTTCTCGATGTAGTCGATCAGCCCTATTCCAAAGAAGGCCAGGATCATTCTGATAGTACGTTTCATAACTGTTCAGTTTTTTACTTGTTTAATAAAAGGCAGGCAGAACATCACTGCCCCACCTGCCCGTTAACCACTAACACTAACATTAAGTAACACGATGCAAAGGTACTAGTGCGTTTTGACAGGTTTTGTCAAAGAAGTGGCTGTCCGCAAAAATTGTGTTTTACGCATTCCTTAGCAATCGTGTTTACAGCTTATATGGACAACACTCCTCTGAATTACAGTTGCTTGGGAACTGGAAAAACCGTAAAGGAAACCATAGAAGATTTCAACAAGGGTTATGAGGCCATGAAGGAATACCACCAGCAATCCGGAAAAGATTTTGAGGAGGTGGCAATTACATTCTACTATGCCAACACTGTTACTTTCCTTCACGCTCTCAAAGATCTCTTCAAGCTGGAAGGCATATCCAAAGTTACTGGTATCAATGCCGCGCAACTCGGACATTATATACAAGGAGTCAAGAAGCCGTCTGCTTCTACGGAAAAGAAAATTCGGGAAGGTGTTATGCGCAGCTTATCCGAAATGCAAGCTATCAAATTCAGATGAAGTAGCCCTGTTCTCGGCTAGTATTGCTGCATCAGCGAGAATTCCTTTTTCTCTCCAGTGCCTTCAAAGGTGACGGTGCCGTAGAAACCGTCGCCGCGGCCTTCTATGGTACCCTCGAGAACGGCTTTCTTCTCCTCACCCTGAAGGATGTCTATGACAACAGTGTTGTAGCCTTCAATATGCGGCTCGTCTGATACTTCCCTGAGGGTGTAGCGCAGACGAGGATTTTCGTCCATGGCCAAGTATCCACAAATACCGTTTGCCTTGTCTTCTTCCGTGCGGTTGTTCCAAGGGGCCCAGCAGAGAGTTGCCCCCTTGTCTCCAATGGTTCCGGTGTAAACCATATAGACAGAACGGTCGATATCCTCCATAGGATTTACTGGCTGTTCTTCAATCATAGGAGTCTCTTCAAGGCAGAGGACTTCTTTCATATCGTCAACGTAGTCTGCGTTAATGCTTGGATCGGTTTTCTTGCCCTTGCAGCCGATGAAAAGGACTGTAAGCATAAGTGTCGCCGAGAAAAGAAGAAGTTTTTTCATAATTGTAAGTCTTTGAGTGTTGTCTTATGTTATTTGTTTTCGGTTGTCGGGTTCGGTTTGTGATGGCAGTTCCTTGAGAGGTTACTGGAAAAGGAGTTTGCTCACGGCAGCGGCATCAAGAGCCCACTGGTAGGTGTAGCACAGGTCTTTATCTGCTTCGTCTGGAGATGAGGTCAGGACGCATTGCTGTGCCTGGGCCTTGAGCTGGAGCAGTTCCCCTACTGAAAGTTTGTTCTTCAGACGCTTCAGAAGAGCCTCCACGGCTTCTGCGTTCAGCTGGGCCACCAACTGGGCGTTGAAAGACATCTCGAGCCAGGTGATTTCTCTCTGTTCTATATCCAGAAGTCCGAAAATCAAGCCCTTGGAGAGGTTGCTCTCCGATATCCTCACGATGTGCTGAACTGTTGAAGGGTCGTAGGCTACGCCTGTCTTGTCTGAAATCTTCATTGGATTGGCGGAGTCCATCCAGCCGACCATAAGGTTCGGGGAAATCGAGCCTTCAGAGTATGCGTTGCAGGAGAAGAGCACGTACTTGGCTCCGGAGGTCTGCAGCTCAGGGATGTTTAGCTCCACATACTCGGCTGTGCCCTTCTTGTCCGGAATGTTGCGGATGTCGCCCGAGTGTCTGGCGCCTGGAAGGGTGAGGTTGAAGTATGCGCAGTATTCCTTGCGTCCGTCCTGGTAGCAGACGGCGGCGCTCAGGTCCATGTCCAGATGCTGGGCCGGAAGGCCTTTGCCCCACTGCATGAACAGGCGGACAGAGTCTCCCTCTACCTTGAAGCGGGTGCCCTGAAGGGCGGCGGAGGTGTCCTGAATGGTGGAAGAACGGTCACCGATGCTGACAGGAATGTCAAACAGGGCCGGATCGATGAACATCTTTTTCCCTTTTGCAGAAGTGTCCTTGCTGAAGTGATTGAGCATGGTCTCCTTATAGAGGTCGTTTACGGCCTTTGTCATGCTTTCTCTCTGCTCGGGAGTATAATTGTCCAGCTTCTTGTTGTAAGGGATCGTCTTGGTGACTCCAGTCAGCGGACGGGCTATACGGATGGCGCGGGAGTCAAAGAAAAGCTCGGCGGCGTTGCCCAGAGATAGGATCAGCCTCCTTGGAACCTTGTCCATAATCTGGCGGAAGGCGTCCAGGGCAGGTTTTGGCCCCATTCTCAGCATTACGGCAAACAGGCTCCTTGCAAACGAACCCGGCCTCTGTTTCAGAAGCTCAAGGGCGCGGCCGTAGTCTACGCATCCGCAGTTTATGCCAAGGCATCTGTCAAGCTCTCCCTTCCATACGGAATAATCGTTTTTGTAGAACACGTCCAGCAGTTTTGCAAGCCTTTCAAAACCCGGCTTGCGGGAGTATTCGCCGAGCCTTAAGGCACGGATCATCCTCACCCACATTCCCCGCTTTGGATGCATTATCTCGCAGGCCGCCTCAGCGTCCATGTCAAGGCCGTTTAGCCAGAGAGCTATAGCCCGGCACATCCGCCTGTCGTATTTGAGCTTGAGATCCTGCTTCTTCTGCATCGCGGCGCTTGAGCTTTTGTCCTGCTCGGGAACCATGTGAGAAGAGAGCTTTCCGGCGTGCATTACAAGAGTCTTAGGCTCAATTACCTGAAGCCTGCCCGTCTTCTTGAACCAAAGGAAGCGGAGAATGTCTGCCGGAGAAGAAAACAGGCGTCCGGTCTTTGTCAGAAAAGTATCCTTTTCCTCCTTGCCATCGAGAGACTTTGACTTTTCAAGCAACGCGTCAACAACCACCATTGCCGTCTCCTTCATCGCGATAACAGAAGTGTCGCCAGTCCCCAAAACGTTTATCAGGGTCTTCAGGCTCTCAATCTGGGTGGCATCGAGAGGTACTGAAGAAGCCATGAGAGAATCCCTCAGGGCCTCCATATCTTTCTTTGTCATCAGCCTCAGCGATTTCTTCTTACGGCCCTGGCCCTTGAAAATGTTCTCCGATGTTTCAAACGGGGTGCCGCAAAACGGACAGCCGTTGTATCTTTCCAGCGGGAAGGTTCCGTCAGGGATGAAATGCCCGCAAGGAAGAATGGTTCCAGTCATCCCCATAAAAGTTTCTTTCTGAGATTCCTTCTTTTCTGCCGGGTCTTGCAGCGGAACATCCAGCGGTCCCTGGGGAACTTTGCCGTGAGAGAGTTCGCGGTAGTAGTTTGCGAAGAGAGTTATGTAATGGTCTATGAAGGATTCTCCTGTAGGGATGTTCCAGCCCTTGACCAGCGGGGCCCAGTTCAGTCCCACGCCCAGAGCCTTGTCTATCACCTGAGTGATTTCTTCCAGGATGAATGGAGTGGAACCAGTCATAGACAATGCCTTCAGAAGATCTTCTTCAACTACATAGCCTTTGCCGGAAAGACAGAGCAGAAATGCCGACACTTCCGGGGTTATTCCCGGTGCCGATGGCAGATCTTTACGGTCAACATCAACAAACAGAGCCTTATATCGCAGAGAAGCAGTCAGGAGGGATTTCCTCTCCTCAGATGAAAAGGCCAGAGAATCCGGCCGGATTGTATTGTCGTTCATAGCAAAATAGAAACGGAAATTGCCGGTCTGTAAATGAACCCGAGGGCTCTCAGATTGAAGTAAGACCGGCTTGGTCCGTTTCAGTATGCAATATAAGAAAAAATTCTGACAAAGTGCCCTGGATTAACGGGCGTCCATCGGTGACGAGTCATCATCATCCAGATTCTGCGAATCCAGAGGTTCCTCCCTGTCAGGAGTGTAGGACGGTGGTCCTGCCTGGGCTGTAGGATTGTTCGGAATTTTTACCACATATCGCTGATAATAAGTGATAAGAAGCGTTGTCAGCGGAATGGCTATTATCATTCCCAAAATGCCCAGAAGACTGCCCCAGATGGAGAGCGAGAGAAGTATGATGGCGGAGTTCAAGCCACTTACCTTGCCCATAATCTTCGGAGTGAGTATCACGTCCTGAATAGTCTGGACCACGGCGAACACAGCCAGCGCCCCGAGCATTATCAGCCAGAAGCTCTCGCCAGTGTTTGCGGCCTTTACGGCTGCCAGGGCAATTGTAGGAATGAAGCCTACCAGCTGAAGGTAAGGAACCATATTCAGAAGTCCTATGAAAAGACCCAGGGCGACGGCCATCGGAAAATCGATGATCAGAAATCCTATGCTGAATAAAATGCCTACGGAAAGCGCTATCAGGGCCTGGCCCTTGAAGTACTTGTTCATACCGGACTCCAGGTCGTTCATCAGCTGGGTGAACGGCCTTCTGACTCTCTCAGGAAGAAGGTTGCGGAAGCCGGATGACAGTCTCTCGTAATCGATGAGTATAAACAGTGTGTACAGCAGAACCATTGCAATGGTCACTATGCCCGAGAAGGCCCGGAACGACCCCGTCAAGAACTCCCAGATTCTCGGCATAGACTCCTTGAGGACATTCACCAGACCGTCTATCGTGAACACGTTCTTGAGCTTGTCCACGCTCAGTATCTCGGCCAGAAAGTCGTGCACCATAGCCGCAAACCCGCCCGACTGGTAGTTGTTCATCAGGTAGGCAACGAGCATATCCTTGACCTTGAGAATCTCCTGCCACATAGGAGGAAATATCAGCAGGAATGCACCGTACAGTACACCGCCCACAACGACAAAAGCCGCCAGGATTCCCAGTATCCTGTACTTGAAACGGCATCTCTTCTGGAAGAAATTCACCAGCGGATTCATCAGATAAGCAAGCAGCCAGCCGATGAAAAACGGCAGAAGAACACTGCTAAGCCGCTTCAGCAGCAATATTATGCCGACTACCAAAACGACGATGATACACCCCTTTATGAAACGGTCAAACGTTATTGTCTTGTTCCAGCTGCTCTGTATGCCCATAACAATTTCCGGTAACGTTAATTATACCTTGCAAAGTTAACAAGATTCTTCTTGCTGCTTCCATTTCCCAAAAAATCTTATTATCTTTGATAACGATAATAATCCTTAAACACAACGGCTATGAAATACAGATGGCTAAGAAATCTCCTAAAAGGATGCTCGCTTACGACCGCTCTTTTCGTTTTCACGGCTTGCTATGGCACTCCTCAGGGCTACAAGATGGACCAGCCTGTTGAAGGAGAAGAAATTGTTTCAGAGGCACCTGAGCAGGATAACGCTGTAGTTCAGGATGATGCCCAGAAAACTGAAACTGCAGTCACCGAAGAAGAAGAGAACAAAGGAGAATGAACCCCTTTCTCTTCAGGCAATTCCGTAGGCTCGAAACCAAAGTTCACGAGCTGAATTACCTTTTCTGGGAATGTACTCAGCGATGTAATCTCTCCTGCAGACATTGCGGGAGCGATTGTTTTACGTCCGCCAAAGACCAGGACATGCCTCTGGAAGATTTCCTGAAGGCGCTGGACACCATACCTAATCCTTTCTGGCAAAACACCTCTCCAAAAAGTACGGCATCCAGGGCTTCCTCAGTTAAACTCGACGAGTCTGATTCCCGCACCAACAGCCCCTCCCGCAAAGACAATATAGACCGCCTGATAGTTGTCCTGACCGGCGGAGAGCCTCTTCTCAGGCCTGACATAGAACAGGTCGGCAAAGAGATAGCCAAGAGAGGATACTACTGGAGCATGGTCTCCAACGGTTTCTTCTACACGGAACAAATGCACCGCAAACTCATGGCAGCCGGCCTCAAGGCCATAACGTTCAGCCTTGACGGAATAGGAGAAAACCATAACTGGATGAGGGGCAATCCCAACAGTTACGAGCACACGATCAAAGCCATAGAGATTGCCGCAAAGGAAAGAACTCTGGACCTTGACGTTGTAAGCTGCATCAACCGCCGCAGCATAAGCCAGATGGAAGAAATCTACCAGAAGCTGAAGTCTCTGGGTGTAAGGAAATGGAGACTTTTCACCATCATACCGATAGGCAGGGCCAAAGACGATCCCCAGATGCATCTGACAAACGAGGAGATGGTCCGCCTTATGGATTTCATCGCCGAAAAACGCCAGTCCTCCAAGCCACACCCCACAACAACATCCAACACAGCCGCAGCCAACACAGCCGCCTCGGACATAACCACTTCCAACACAGCCGCAGCCAACACAGCCGCATCTGACATAACCACTTCCAACACAGCCGCAGCCAACATAGCCGCTCACCCGGAGCAGGAGATGGAAGTGTCCTTCAGCTGTGAGGGTTATCTGGGAAAATACGAAGAGAAAGTCCGCCCCGTAAGGCATTTCTGCCATGCAGGAATCAACATAGCATCCGTTCTGATAGACGGAAGAATATGCGCCTGCCCTAACATAGACCGCGACGTCTTCTCCCAGGGCAATATCTACACAGACAACCTGTTTGAAGTCTGGGAGAACAAGTTCCAGGCATTCCGTAACCGAGACTGGGCCCGAAAAGGCATTTGTGCCGGCTGCAAACAGTTCAAGAACTGCCTTGGCGGAGGAATGCACAACTGGCATTCCAGACCAGACGGCAGCATATCGCTCTCAGACCTTGACAACCCTCTCAGCTGCCACTATCACCGCACCGGCGGATGTTAGAAGGAGCTATGGTACTTTGCAAGTTACTGTCTCTCAACGACATACAAAAAGCACCCCGCCGTTTTCGTGGGGTGCTTTTAGCGATTAGCTGATGCTCAGTTACTTACGAGGGACCATAGCCCGGTCCCCACATCGCTGAGATTATTTAGCCTGTTCAGCTTTTGGGCAGTCCTTGTGCTGACCATCGCACTCAGCCTTTGCCTTGTCACACTCAGCCTTTCCCTCTGGGCAAGCCTCGCCGTGGTGATGCTTAGGGCCTTTAGGTCCGAAGCAAGGAACGGCCTTGGTTGCAGGGAATGCCTTGCTCCAAGCCTTCAGAGCTGAACCGTCAGCAGCCTTGATTTCCTTAACCTGCTTTACAGCAATCTCAGGAACGGCGATTTCCGGGCATGCTGGTTTCTCGGTCTTTCCTTCAGGGCAAACCTTTGTAGAATCCTCTGGGCAGCACTCGTGGTTGTTGGCCTCGCACTCTTTTGGATCCATTCCGCAGTCGTGAGCTGCTTTGCCTTCCTTAGCGCAGTCCTTGTGCTGACCGTCGCACTCAGGTTTTCCAGCCTTGTCGCATTCTGCTTTTGCTTCTGGGCAAGCGGCCTTGGTGGAATCGCACTCTGCATTGGCCTTGTCGCAAACTGGCTTTTCAGGGCAAGCTTTCTTAAGAACGATAACTACAAACTGTCCGTCTACGCTCTTAGGGCCTTTGCACTCAGCTTTTGCCTTGTCGCATTCGGCCTTTGCCTCTGGGCAAGCGGCCTTGGTGGAATCGCATTCGGCTTTTGCCTTGTCGCATTCGGCCTTTGCCTTGTCGCATTCGGCCTTTGCTTCTGGGCAAGCTTTGGTGGAATCGCACTCGGCCTTAGCCTTGTCACATTCAGGCTTTCCGGCTTTGTCACATTCAGCCTTTGCCTTGTCGCATTCGGCCTTTGCTTCTGGGCAAGCTTTGGTGGAATCGCACTCGGCCTTAGCCTTGTCGCACTCTGGCTTTTCGCCCTTGCACTCAGGTTTTACTGTGATATCCTTGTCCGTTACAAAAACGGCCTCGATTTCCTGACCCTCGATCTGGAAAGCGTCAGCTGTTACGCTCTCGGCTGAAACTGCCTTTGCATACTTTACAACAACTGCTGCAGGCTGTCCGTCTGGACCAGCAACAACTGCGGTAACACACTCAGGCTTTGCTGAGCAAGAAGCAACCAGCAGACCTGCGGCTACTCCTACCATTGAAAGGATAATGTTCTTTTTCATGATTCGATAATATTAATAGTTACAATCTTTCCATGTCAATGTCTGATGCTATCAGGCGATGGTGCTTTGTAAGTTATTGACTATCAGAGCTCCCGTAAATAAGAGTCTTTTAAGCGATGTCTTATTTGGGGATAATCTGATTCTCAGCATGTTGCAAGAAACCATCGCCGAATATCTCCCCGACATCCTCCTGCCTTTCTTTGTTTCATCCAGGGCGGACGGTTTCTTCTGATGTAAAAGTACGGGTTTTGGAAAAGGATTGCGTTTGGGGTTGGGGAAAATCGGCTGAAATGGTTAAATTTGCGTAGAAACTTAATTTTTTTGAAACACACTGTTCAGTTTGCTGCAAGGCGGGACGTTTGTCTGGCAACCTGAATGTTTCTTCTAAAACAATTACTATGGGCAAGGGCAAGATACTTCTGACTGGCGCTGCGGGTTACATAGCATCGCACACCTGGGTGGAACTTTCACAATCTGGCTACGATGTTGTGGGAGTGGACAACTTCTACAATTCAGAAAGAGATGTCATAGACCGCATCGGGAAGATAATCGGAAAACCGGTGAATTTTGAAGAGGCTGACTGCTCGGACATTGAGTCGTTCAAGAAGGTTTTCGAGAAGAATCCGGACATTGTAGGTGCCGTGCATTTTGCTGCCTACAAGGCGGTTGGTGAAAGTATCGAAAAGCCTCTGGACTACTACAGGAACAACCTGACCTCGCTTATTAACCTGATTACCCTGATCAGGGAAAAGGGAAAGCGGGCGAACATCGTGTTCTCGTCTTCCTGCACAGTTTACGGCCAGCCGGACAAGGATCACCTGCCTATCGCTGAGGACGCTCCGCTCAAAAGGAGCCTGTCGCCTTACGGAAAGAGCAAGCAGATGGCCGAGGAGATTCTGTCGGACAGCGTGATTGCCTACCCTGAGCTGAAGGTTTGCGCTTTAAGGTACTTCAACCCGATTGGAGCTCATCCTTCTGCACTTATCGGCGAGCTTCCACGCGGAGTTCCGCAGAATCTGGTGCCGTTCGTAACCCAGACCGCCGCCGGAATCAGAGACCATCTGAATGTATTCGGCGATGACTACAACACTCCTGACGGAAGCTGCATAAGGGACTATATCTATGTAGTGGATCTTGCAAAGGCCCACGTTAAGGCCATCGACAAGCTTACAGGGAATATGAGCACCGGCGAGAACTGCTGCAAACAAGAAGCAGGGGATAAAGGTTGCGGTGATAATGCCGGCGAGAACTGCTGCAAGACAATCGATGAACCGACATATGTTGAAGCGGCAAAGACCGGCCGCTGGTTCGTTTACAACCTGGGAACCGGCAAAGGCCTCAGCGTGCTGGAACTTGTGAACGGCTTCATGAAAGCCACGGGAGTGAACCTTCCTTATCAGATTGCTCCGCGACGACAGGGAGACATCGAGCAGGTCTGGGCTGACCCAAGGAAAGCCGAGAGAGAACTTGGCTGGAAGGCGGACACCCCTATCGAAGACGTGCTCCGCTCCGCCTGGGAGTGGCAGAAAACCCTTTAAATTATTGCGCTATAAATCTGTAAGTTATCTGGCCTATTTGAGGATCGTCGGCGGTGTCGCTCTTTGAGAAGCGGGAGCGCTGGGCGGCGTTCAGGGCGGCGTTTCTGATGCACTCGTCAGGAACGGAAACGTCTGACAGGACAAGAGCCTTCTGGACATAGCCGTTTCTTCCCACGTAAATCTGGATTGTTACATCTCCGCCGCCACGGCATTTATAGACCGGAATTGGCAACGAGAAGGCCCTTCTGCCGTCCAGTATCCAGTAAAGCACCGAAGGGCCCTTGTAAGCGGGCACATCGGCCTTTTTTTCCTCGACTTTAGTTTCTGCAGAAGGAACGTCATCCGGAGCGTCGGTTGAGATCTTGGCGGCTTCTTTTATGCGTTCCTGAAGGTCTGCAGCGTCTTTGTAGAGTTTGTCGGCGTCTGTGTTGCGGTCGTCCTTGAGCTGGGAAGAGCTGCGGTTTACGGCAACGGCCCTGTAAGTGGTTACAGGACGCCCGGCCAGCTGGTCTTCCAGCTGGGCCTTGGCCAGGGCCTTGATTTCTTCCTGACGCTTTTCCTCTTCTTCCTGGAGTTTCTTGTGGGTCTGGCCTTCGGAATCGGTGACAAAAGAAACTTCTCCCTTGCTCACTGCGGAGATGGAGAAGATCAGAAGAACGATGACTACCAGCAGATGGAAGATGATGGTAAGATAGATACCGGCACGGCGGCTCAGGCGGTCTGACTTTGCAAACCGCTCCAGGTCTTCGTCCGATATCATCTTCCTGTCATCCATCTATTCTCCCCGGGTAAGCAGCGCCTTTTCTATTGTCGCGATGATGATGCTGATTGCTACACGGTTGTGGCCGCCCTGAGGCACGATGATGTCTGCATACCTCTTGCTTGGCTCGATGAACTGCAGGTGCATCGGCTTGACGGTCTCCTGGTAGCGCTTGAGTACCTGCTGGATGGTCTTTCCTCTCTCCTCGATGTCTCTCTGGATCACTCTTCCAAGGCGGTCGTCGGCATCGGCGTCAACGAAGATGGAGATGTCGAACAGCTTCCTCAGCTCTTCGTTGGTGAACACCAGGATTCCCTCCACTATGATGATGGTGGCTGGCTCCACGTGTACGGTCTCTGTCTTTGACCTTGAGCAGGTTATGTAGGAATAAACCGGAGACTCGATGGCCTGGCCGGAGCGGAGCTTGGCAAGGTCGGACACCAGAAGGTCCCAGTCTATGGAATTCGGGTGGTCAAAGTTGTTTGCGGCTTTCTGCTCGGGGGTCAGGTGGCTGCTGTCCTTGTAGTAAGAGTCCTGGGAGATGACCGCCACGTCTTCTTCCTTGAGGAGGTTCTTGATTTTCCTTACGACAGTTGTCTTGCCGGAACCTGTTCCGCCGGCTATTCCTATGATTAGCATATCGTTATTGTTTTGTTAACTGTTTCTGCGTCAATTGTTAAAGAAAAAGACACTTTCCCGCCCAGGCAGGAGAGTATCTTTATTCATTTTTAGAACTCGGCGTTCTTAGGGGTTCTTGGGAACGGGATCACGTCGCGGATGTTCTGCATTCCGGTAACGAACAGAAGCAGACGCTCGAAGCCCAGGCCGAAGCCGGCGTGAGGGCAGGTTCCCCATCTTCTGGTATCCAGATACCACCAGAGGTTGGTAGTGTCCATGTTCAGTTCCTTGATGCGGGCCATGATCTTCTCGTATGAAGACTCCCTTTCGCTTCCGCCGATGATTTCTCCGATCTTCGGGAAGAGGACGTCCATTCCGCGGACGGTCTTGCCGTCTTCGTTCTGCTTCATGTAGAAGGCCTTGATCTCCTTAGGGAAATCGGTGAGGATGACAGGCTTTCCGAAATGCTTTTCAACGAGGTATCTCTCGTGCTCGCTCTGAAGGTCGGTGCCCCAGTGAACAGGGAACTCGAACTTCTCGCCGCTCTTCTCGAGAATGTCTACGGCCTCGGTGTATGTCACTCTCTGGAAGGTGATTCCGGTTACGCTCTTCAGGCGCTCGATAAGGCCTTTGTCAAACATGTCGTTGAGGAACTGGAGGTCTTCAGCGCAGTTGTCGAGAGCATACTGGACAAGATACTTTATGAAGTCCTCGGCCAGTTCCATATTGTCGAAGTTGTCGTAGAAGGCCATCTCTGGCTCAATCATCCAGAACTCTGCCAAGTGGCGGGGAGTGTTGGAATTCTCAGCCCTGAAGGTAGGTCCGAAAGTGTAGATCTTGCCAAGGGCGGTAGCTCCGAGCTCGCCTTCCAGCTGGCCGCTTACGGTAAGGGCGGTCTGCTTGCCGAAGAAGTCCGTGGAGAAGTCAACTTCTCCGGTCTCCTTGTTGATCGGGATGTTCTTCAGGTCCATCGTCGTAACCTGGAACATCTCGCCTGCACCCTCGCAGTCGCTCTCGGTAATCAGCGGAGTATGAAGGTAGAAGAAGCCGTGCTCGTTGAAATACTTGTGGATGGCGAAAGCCATTGCGTTGCGGATTCTCATCACGCAGCCAAAGGTGTTGGTCCTCATTCTGATATGAGCAATATCGCGGAGGAATTCCATTGAATGGCCTTTCTTCTGCAATGGATAGTCGGCAGGGTCTGCCTTGCCGTAAATCTCTATGCTGTCTGCCTGAACCTCTACGCTCTGGCCCTTGCCCATACTCTCGACCAGCTTACCCTTTACGCACAGGCAGGCTCCGGTTGTAATGTCCTTGAGAGAGTCTTCAGAAAACTTCTCGCCCGGACACACAATCTGCATATTGCGGATTGTCGAACCGTCGTTCAGAGCTATGAAACTGACATTCTTGTTTCCTCTCTTTGTCCTTACCCATCCTTTAACTGTCACTTCACATCCAGGCTTCTGGGAAAAGAGCTGGAGGATGTTCTTGCGTGTGAATTCACCCATAGTATAATCTCCTAATATTCAGTCTATGTTGTTTAATTTATATCGCGATTATTTAACGTATTTTCTGATTGCCTCTGACCATATCTTGTATCCGTCTTTAGTAACGTGCAGGCCGTCCCGGGTGATATTCGGGTTCAGAACCTGCTGGTCTGCCGGAAGAGAAAGGTCTGCCGGACCATTGGTCAAAAACAGAGGATAGATGTTGATGAAGGTTACTTTCTCCTCTTTTGCCATCTTCTCCAGCTTGGCGTTGATCTCGGAGAACATTGCGGTCTTGCCGTTAAGCAGGCGGTAGCGCTTGAAGCTCTCGTTTATAGGAAGAAGGCTCTGCAGATAAATCTTTGTGCCAGGGCTTTCTCTCTTGATTCTGCGCACTACTTTTATGATGCCGTTGGCGATGGAGTCGGCTGTGAGGTTGTGGCTCACGTCATTTGCTCCGGTGAGGAAGAAGATGGTCTTCGGGTGGCCAGGCAGTATCTGGTCCAGACGGGCGTCTATGCCGCCGAAGGTGTCGCCCACGATGCCGCGATTGCGGATCGCGCCGCCTTTTTTCGCGAGTTTGGCCTCAACCTCAGGGTAGTAGGATGCCCAGTTTCCGCCCTCGGTCAGGGAGTTGCCCAGGAACACTATGTCGTTTGGCCCTATTGGCCTTTCCTTGTCGAATATCGCCTTTCTCTTGTAGTAGTGGTCTGTGTAGATTGGAGTGGCGTCCATAGCCTTCATAATGTTCTTTGGAATGTCTGTGTTGTCTATCATTCCGGCAAACATGCGGCTGCCGGCACCCACAGCGAATACAGGAACCGGAATTCCCGTATGGCTCTTGGTGGTCCACCCGATCCTGGCCTTCTTGTTCAGAGTGTCCACAACTTCCTTGGACATATAGTTCTGCACGTTTTTCTCGTCAGATTTATTGCCCTTTATGGCGTCTGTAAAGACTGTAAGGTCATAAGTGTACCCCCTTTCTCTTCCGAGACCCAGTCCGCCGGTTTCGTGGTCTGCCGTAACAACTATCAGAGTCTCGTCCGGATGCTGCTTGTAGAATTCGTATGCAACGGCTATCGCCTTGTCAAAGTCTATGGTCTCGGTTATGACTCCGGCGGCGTTGTTGCTGTGGGCTTCCCAGTCTATCTGACCGCCCTCAGCCATGATGAAGAATCCCTTGCCGTCTGGTTCATACAGAAAGTCTATGGCGCTTTCAACTACCTGGGCAAGAGTCAGCTCACCATCTTTTCTGCCAATAACAGGGTGAAGGGCGCTGTCTCTCCTTTTCTTTCCGTCCTGAAGCAGAAGCATCTTCCCTGCGCCGTTCTTCTTGGCCTTGTAGTCTGCAACTCCAAGAGCAACGGTGTAGCCCTTGTCGGCTACCTTGCCGTAAATCTTGTCAGCGGCATCCTTAATTTCTTTGTTCCTGGAGCCTTCGAATCCGCCGCCCCCGAAGAAATCGAAGCCGCTTTCAGGAAGCTCCATCGCGATTTCGAAATAATTCTTTCTCCTTATGTTGTGGGCATAGAAGCAGGCAGGAGTTGCGTGGTCTATGGTCACCGATGTCATTATACCGATCTTGTAACCCAGCTCTTTCAGTTTATATGTAATCTGAGTCAAAGGAATGGAATCCGGATAGATGCCCACCGTTCCGTTGTTTGCCTTGTAGCCCGAAGCCAGAGCCGTGGCGGCCGCGCTTGAGCAGGTTATTATATTGGAAGCGGAATAGGTTGTAGCCACTCCCATAACGGGGAACTGCGTGAATCCAAGATGGGTGAAGGAAAGCTTTCCGTCTTTCTGGGAAAGCCAGGCTTCTGTCAATGAAACGTGTGCCAAGCCCATTCCATCGCCGATGAAAAGAAATACATATTTTGCCTTAGGCTCGTTGCTGTTAGCCTTTTGCTGAGCAAAAGAAGCTGATACAAAAATAATTGCGACTATCAAGCATACAGCCTTTTTCAAAAAGGAGAAAGAATGTTTCATATTAGCGTACATTTAACTGCGAAAGTTACTAAAAAAACCTTGAAAGCCGTTAGTTTAGAGACAAAAAAAGCGGGGCGGCCGATGCCACCCCGCTTCAACGCTAACTGCCTAAAGATTAGTTTGCAGCTTCCCTTTGACGGGCTACATACATAATCTTGAGGGCGGAACAACGTCTAAGTTCCTGTTTGATATCGGTGATGATACCCATACGGACATTCTCGTCAGCCTTGATAGCGATGGTCATCTGCTCCTTGTCGCCTTCCTGCAGACTCTCTCTTTCTGCGGCCACGAAGTCACGGATCTCGTTGATGGTCTTGTAGGAGTCATTCAACTGGATACGTGAATCGGTACCGTACTGAGCCTGCTTTGAAGGAATAGGAGAACCTACATAGATGTAGGATGTCAAATCCTTTCTCTCAAGCTTGACATTCTCGGTTGCTCCAGGAAGCTTTACCTGGACCAGCTTGTCTGTCTGACGGAAAGAGGTGGATATCATAAAGAAGAACAGGAGCATGAACACGATGTCCGGAAGGGATGCCGTGCTGATTGCTGGAGCGGACTTCTTGCCGTTTTTTCTAAATCTTCCCATTATGATACCTCCTTACTTTTTGCCTTTAACGTCCTTAGGTTCTGCCTCGGAAATATTCTGAGGAATAGCCTCTTTGACAATTTTTTGATGGGCGTCGTCCAACTGTGCGTATTTCTTGCCGTAATGCTGATTTGAGAACTGGTCTCTGATCTCGTTGATTGCTCTCACGATCTCGTTCTGAACCTGAATGTACGTGTTGTACAAAGTTCCCTTGTCGTTCTGCAATGAAACCACACCTTTGGATACCGGATAACTTCCTAATCCCTGGATGTTCTTTACCTCCTTCTCAGGCTTGGTAGGATCATCGTTAGGGTTTGTCAGGAACTCAACTATCATATCCTTTATCTGGCTTACGTCGACCGGTGTAGAACCAACCATAATCCTGTCCTGTGAGTTGATCTTCACAACGACAATGTTCCTACGGTTGATCTTTAATTCTTCTTGCTGCTGATTTTCTTCCGGCATAGGAGGAAGCTTCCTCGGAATACCTTTGTCCACATCCATTGTTGTGGTGATAAGGAAGAACACCAAGAGCAGGAAGGCTATATCGGCCTGACTGGAAGCGTTGATGTCGGGTGTCTTTCTCATTATGAATTTCTAATTAAGATCTTTTCTTTAAAAAACTTCCGAAGATTGTAACAAGAATAGCCACAACCAGCAGGATTATTGACATGATGAGGACAGTGTCCGTCATCTTGAGCACTCCGTGGGTTGGCTTCTCAACGCTCTGTGAAATAGCTACTTCATTACCAGAAGCGAGCAGATAAGAAATCACAAGAACGATAACGAAAACACCGATGTTGATCAGCGTCTTCTTGCCTCCCTTTCCGCTTGGGTACAGCAACGGCAGGAAAATAGCCAGCAGTATGCCGATTCCCAAAAGTATGTACGCCCAGTTAAGCAGTGGAGATACCATTGTGCCGTCTCCTGTTCCCTTATTGGTGAAAAGGAATATCAGGCCGATAACTACTGATATCGCGAGGAGTACATAAAGAATTATTTTCGCTTTGTTTTTCATTTCGCGTTGATAAATTATTTCTTGTTGTATTTGGTGAGAATGTCAACGAAGCTGATGGAAGCGTCTTCCATAGAGTTGACAAGTGAATCGATCTTTGCAACGATGATGTTGTAGAAAATCTGAAGGATGATAGCAACGATCAAACCGGCGATGGTTGTAATCAAAGCGACCTTGATACCTCCTGCAACAACGGTTGGAGAAATATCACCAGCAGCCTCGATAGCGTCGAATGCGCCAACCATACCAACTACTGTTCCCAAGAATCCCAACATAGGAGCGATGGCGATGAACAGAGCAATCCATGAAAGTCCGCTCTCAAGCTGTCCCATCTGAACTCCACCGTAAGCAGTAACGTTCTTCTCTACTGCCTCGAGACCTTCGTCTGCGTGAAGGAGACCCTGATAGAAGATAGAAGCAACCGGACCCTTAGTGTCACGGCAAACTTCCTTTGCCTTCTCGATTCCACCTTCGTTGAGTGCGTCCTCAACCTTGCCAAGAAGTTTCTTGGTGTTAGTTGTAGCGCTGAACAGATAGATCAGTCTCTCGATTGCGATAGCCAGACCGAGGATAAGGCAGAGAACAACCCATACCATGAATGCAGGACCACCTTCGATGAACTTGGTCTTGATCTGCTGATAAAGAGGCTTGTCAGACTTCTGGTTGAAAATGTTCTCGTCTGCAGGAACTGGAGCTGCCTCTTCCTGAGCTGGAGCTACCTGCTCAGTTGCGTTCTCCTCAGTTTTCTGATCCTGAGCTACTGCGTTCTGGGCAGTTATAGCCATCAGACCTGCAACTGCCAAAAACATGAAAAGTTTTTTCATAAATTTTGTTGTGATTAAAGTATTAAACAATGTTTATCAGTTATTATTTGTATTCACTTAACATGCTTCGCGTGAAACATTGTGCAAGTTAGCAATTTTTTTTATTAAACGGTGCCAAACTCCAACAAAATGTTTCTAACCGCAGGAGATTTCGCCCCTGAGGGCTTTCTGCATCTCCTTTTTCACTTTCTCTGGAGACGAGTACCTTCCAAGCAGCATAAACAGCTTGCAAAGGGTGGCCTCGGTGGTGGCATCGTAGCCGCTGACCACTCCTATTCCCTTGAGTCCCATACCGGTAGCATAGGCTCCCATATCCACCTTGCCGGCCTGGCACTGGGTGACATTGACTATCACGATGCCTTTGTCAACGTATTTTTTCATCGTTGAAAGGAACCAGTCTGAGGTAGGAGCGTTGCCGCTTCCGAAGGTCTCCAGGACCACAGCCCTGCATCCCTTGGTTTCCATAACGGCCTCTATGGCCTGGCGGGTGATGCCCGGAAAAATCTTGAGAATCGCCACGTTGGTGTCCAGATGCTCTCTGATTTTCAGAGGCTTGTCCCATCTTTCAGGGTAGCGGACCAGATGGCGGTTGTACTTGATATGAATGCCCACATCTGCCAGCACAGGATAGTTGGCCGAGCGGAAAGCCCTGAAGTTTTCCGCGTTGTATTTTGTAGTGCGGTTGCCTCTATAGAGCTGGCTCTCAAAGTATATGCACACTTCCGGGACCATCGGGTGCCCCTCCTGGTCCTGGGCGGCGGCTATTTCAATGGAGGAAATGATGTTTTCCTTGCCGTCCGTGCGGAGCATTCCCACAGGGAGCTGGCTTCCGGTCAGCACTACCGGCTTTGCCAGGTCTTCCAGCATAAAGCTCAGTGCAGATGCCGTATATGACATTGTATCAGTGCCGTGCAGAACCACGAACCCGTCGTATCTGGAATAGTTGGCCTTAATTATGCGGCAAAGCTTAACCCAGAAATCGGGAGTGATGTCCGAAGAGTCTATCACCGGGTCGAACGAGAAGGTGTCTATCTTGTAGCCGAACTTCTTGAGTTCCGGCACCTCGGTCTCTATCTGGCTGATATCCACGGGAACAAGGGCCATTGTCTTCTCGTCCTGCTTCATCCCGATGGTACCGCCGGTATAAATCATCAAAATAGAACGTTTCATATATCTGTCTTTAACATTTCTTTAACAATTACGGGAGGGAAGACGGAACAGTTCCTCCACGTTCCTTGTGGTCTGGAGGGCTACATCCTCAATCTCAATTCCTTTTATCTCAGCGATTTTAGCCGCTATGAAAGGGATGTAGGAGCTTTCGTTTCTCTTTCCGCGGTAAGGAGCCGGTGTCAGATATGGAGAATCCGTCTCCAGGAGAATGTTTTCCAGCGGAATGTCTGCAACCGTCCTGGCAATGCCGGCGTTCTTGAAGGTCACCACTCCCCCTATTCCCACCTTGAATCCTCCCAGAGAGGCTATTCTGCGATAGGTTTCAATGCTCCCGGTAAAAGCGTGGAAAACGCCCCGGAGCCTTCCCTTGAAACCCTGCATCATGTCCAGCATCTCTTCCGTGGCGCTTCTTTCGTGGATAATTACCGGCAGGTCTTCCCTGGCGGCATATTCCAGCTGGGCGGAGAGCACTTCCTTCTGCTGGGAGAAGAAATCCCTGCTCCAGTATGCGTCCAGCCCAATTTCCCCGACCGCTATGTATCTTTCTTTGTGCTCCCTAAGCTCACCGATGGCAAAGTCCAGCTCGTCTTTCCAGTTTTCAGCCACGGAAGTCGGATGCAGGCCCATTCCCATAAAGGTATGCTCCCGGTATTGCTCATACACTTCCGTCTGGGCCTTGAAACTGGCAGAGTCTATGGCCGGGAATATCCACCGGTCCACTCCGCTTGCCAGAACGCGTTCCATAACCTGGGGGCGGTCCTGGTCAAAAGCCTCGTCGTACAGATGAGTATGTGTGTCTACAAACTTCATGTTATGCCTTGTACCACAAGCCGGAAATGTCTTTTCGGACCAGCCCCTCTATTTCCATCTCCAGCAGCGCCAGGCTCATTTCCCTGGTGTCCATCCCCGCCCTG
This sequence comes from uncultured Bacteroidia bacterium, assembly GCA_902769525.1. Taxonomy (GTDB): domain Bacteria; phylum Bacteroidota; class Bacteroidia; order Bacteroidales; family UBA932; genus Egerieousia. Next base: position 35,556 of record CACXPG010000008.1, on the reverse strand, counting down.
GCGCAGAGATAGTCCGGCGTCCGGCCTTTTACAGATGATAAAGATAGCAATAATTTCTGCTTGGTCTCCTCCGGAACAGAAAACAGTGAAGGCTGACGCTTGATGTCAGAGATGTAGCTGTCTGTCCATCCCATAGACTTGATTATGGTGGAAGAGTTCAGGCATATTTGAGCCACATTTCTGCTTATCAGATAATTGCATCCGTAGGAATTGGCATCCCACATACGCCCCGGAACGGCAAAGATGTCCTTGTTGTAGGAAGACGCGTATTCCACGGTGCTCATGCTTCCGCCGCTGATGCGGCTTTCTCCAACCAGCAGTGCGCTGCATATTCCGGCGATAATGCGGTTGCGCTGGAGAAAGTTCCGCCGGAGAGGCTTGGTTCCCCTGGGGTATTCTGTAAGCACTCCGCCCTGGGAGATGATACGCACCGCCATATCCCTGTGAGCGGAAGGATAGATGATGTCTATGCCGCAGGGCAGGATGGCTACGGTCTCCAGCCCCGCCTCCAGAGCGGCCTTGTGGGCGGAGCCGTCTATGCCCAGGGCCAGACCGCTGACAATCTGGGTACCCGGGCAGGATTCCGCAATGTCTGAAACAATCCTTTCCACGCATTCCTTCCCGTAGGCCGAAGCCACCCTTGTTCCCACAATGCCCAGGATACGGTTCCCGAAGCAGGCGCTTCCCCTGTAATAAAGCAGAAACGGCGCGTCCGGGCATTCTTTCAGCAGAGCGGGATAATCATCGCTGAGGACCGATATCAGCCTTACCCCCTTGGATCTCATCCAGAGGGCTTCCTGGCGCCCCCACTCCATCATTTCCCGGGAGAAAAGCAACTCTCCCGCGCCTTCAGCCTTCAGCAGTCTGTCCACAAAGCCGGCGCCTTCTTCCAGAAGCCTGACGGGACTTCCGGCCTCCTTCAGAAGCAGACACCCTTTGGCAGGATGGTTTATCAGCACGCGGCTCATGGCGCAAAGCAGAGCCTCCTCCCTCAATTCTTTTTCATTCTCTTCCATCGCGACAACCATAAAAAAACGGCGGCAAGATATGTATCTGCCGCCGATAACGGATGCAAAACGGTAAAATGTACCCGTTCGCAATTATTTACACGGATAATCTACACAATCAGCATAGCGTCGCCATAGATTCCGAAACGGTAAAGGTCGGAAGCGTCCTTGGCGTGCATGGCCTGCTTGTAGGCTGCCATAACCTTGTTGTAGCCGCCGAAGGCGCACTGGCACATCAGCATCGTTGAAAGCGGGTAATGGAAATTGGTTACAAGAGCGTCCAGGATCTTGAAGTCGTACGGAGGGAAGATGAACTTGTTTGTCCAGCCGTCCAGCGGCTTCACCCTGCAGGTTGTGGTAACCGGAGTTTCCAGAGCCCTGGCTACGGTCACGCCTATTGCAAACACCTTGTGGCCGTCTACCTTGGCCTTGTTGATTTTCTCTGCAGATTCCTCGGAGATAATCACTCTCTCGCTTCCCATCTTGTGCTTTGAAAGGTCTTCGACGTCAACTCCGCCGAAGTTGCTAAGTCCCACGTGGGAGGTTATGAAGGTATGCTCAACTCCCTTGATTTCCATACGGGTGAAAAGTTCGCGGCTAAAGTGAAGGCCGGCGGCAGGGGTTGCGATCGCTCCCTCGTGCTTTGCAAAGATGGTGTTGAAATTTTCGGTGTCAGACTCGTTCGGATGCTCCCTGATTTCTTTCGGGACAGGAAGTTCGCCTACGCTGAAAAGTGTCTGGCGGAAATCTTCATAGCTGCCGTCGAAAAGGAAACGGAGGGTACGGCCTCTGGAAGTGGTGTTGTCTATGACCTCAGCCACCAGAGAATCGTTCTCGCCGAAATAGAGCTTGTTGCCGATCCTGATCTTGCGGGCCGGGTCAACCAGCACGTCCCAGAGCCTCTGCTCGCGGTTGAGCTCTCTCAGAAGAGACACTTCTATCTCGGCGCCGGTCTTTTCCTTGTTGCCAAGAAGGCGGGCAGGAAAAACTTTGGTGTCGTTGAGGACAAAAATGTCACCCTCACGGGCATAGTCCAGGATATCCTTGAAAATTCTGTTTTCTGTTTTGCCGGAGCTGCGGCGCATAACCATCAGCTTGCAATCGTCCCTGAAACGGGTAGGTTCTTTGGCGATCAAGTCGCTTCTGAACGGAAATTTGAATTGTGATAACTTCATAAAAATGCTATTTAGCCCATACACGATAGGCAAAATATTATACGCAAGTAATTGAAAAAGGTTACAAATTGCTGAAATAATCTTTCACGTCCAGAGCGTTTTCTACCCGGAAACCACCTGATGCCGTGCGTCTTAGGGCAGACATAAAGGCTCCTGAAGAAAGTGCGGCGCCAAAGTCTCTGGCCATAGAACGTATATAGGTTCCCTTGCTGCACTCTATCTTGAGCACGGCCCTGGGCAGGCTCCGCAGCTGGTCTGGGTCAAGGAGAGAGTCTTCTGTGTAGCGGACAACCGGATCGTCTTCTTCGGAGGCTATCCTTTTCTTGACTGTAAAAGTGTTGTGGAGAGCGTCTGTGCCGTAGGAAGGCCTGGTCAGAGAATCTGCCTGAGGGTCTCCGTCCTCCAGCAGGCAGGAAGAATAAATCCTGATCGCTGAGGGTTTCAGGTCAGACTGCTCGCCGTTTCTTGCCAGATAGTAGCTTCTGGTGCCGTTCACGTACTTGGCCGAATAAGCGGGCGGCATCTGCTCTGTCTGCCCGACAAAGGCTTCCGCAGCCTGTTTCATCTGGTCTCGGGTAATAGAGGAGTAAGGATAGAGGCTGTCCACCGGATGCTCCCTGTCAAAAGAGGGAGTGGTGGCTCCAAGAGTGAACTCTGCGATGTATTCCTTTTTCTCGGCCTGGAGGGCTTCGGAAAGCTTGCACGCCTTGCCCAGGCACACTATCAGAAGGCCTGTGGCCAGAGGGTCCAGGGTTCCGGCATGGCCTATCTTTATGTTCTTGGTGTCGAAATGGTTTCTGAGTATGAACTTGATCTTGCGGACCACGTCTGAACTGGTCCACCTGTAAGGCTTGTCAACCGGAAAGATGATTCCTTCCGGATATGCCTCCATAGACTTTTCCAGGCGAACCGGATTCCTCCGGTCTATTACAAGAGGGTTGATCATACAGGAATCTTGTCTATTCTCCTCTGGTGGCGGCCGCCTTCAAACTCTGCCGTAATGTAGGCCTCGACTATGTCTCTGGCCATTTCCTCGGTAATGAACCGGGCAGGCAGCGAAATAATGTTGGCGTTGTTGTGCTGTTTTGCCAAAGCCCCCAGTTCAGGAGTCCAGCATAAAGCGGCCCTGATGCCCTGATGCTTGTTCAGTGTCATGCTGATTCCGTTGCCGCTTCCGCACATGGCAATGCCAAAGTCAACCTCCTTGTTCTCCACAGCCCTGGCCAGCGGATGGGCAGTATCCGGATAATCCATGCTGTCTGAAGAATATGCGCCAAAATCCACAACTTCGTATCCTTTGTCGTGGAGAAGGCTTTTCAGGTATTCCTTCATCTGGAAACCTGCATGGTCAGATGCCATTCCTACTTTCTTTGTCATAACTCGCTTTCTAACTTTTTGACTTTTTCCGCAAGACTGTCTGTCTTTAGTATATAAGGGTAGAACGCGTCTTCATTCATCGATGAATAGCGCCCTATCAAACCTTCTATCTGAAGCACGATGATGTTTCCGCTCTGCTCCCACTCTCCCGGAAGGGCCCTGACTCCTTCGGAAGCGGCATAGATCAGGAACTGCCGTCCAAGGTCCTGTTCACGGTAAAGGTCCTCCAGCTCATCGATGGTGGTTATAGCCTGAAGTTCAGCACGATGCATGTCTGCAAACAGGGAACTGAACTTCATCTGGAGACTGCGGCGGTTAACCTTGACAAGGAAATCGGTCACTCCGGTGGTGTCTATAGGGATAAACACGTCCGGAATTATGCCTCCGCCTCCATAGACGGTGTTGCCGTGAACCGTTGTGTATTTGAGGGAATCGTTCACCTTTATGCTGTCTGCACTGTGCATCTCCCCTCTCTGGTAACGTTCCAGGATGTCGTAGTTATAGTCTTCTGAATAAGGTTTCTGGATACAGCGGCCGCTTGGAGTGTAGTATCTAGCCACGGTGAGCCTCAATCCGCTGCTGTCGGAGAAATAGACAGGTTCCTGGACCAGTCCCTTTCCGAACGAGCGGCGGCCTATGATTGTTCCGCGGTCGTTGTCCTGTATGGCTCCGGCCACGATTTCACTTGAAGAAGCGCTGTTCTCGTCTATTGCCACATAGAGCTTTATGTCTTTGAGCATGCCCCTGCCTGTTGCCCGGAATTCCTCTCTCGGCCTCTTCCTTCCCTGCATATAGACCACCATGTCTCCCTTTTCCAGAAACTCGTTGGCCAGCCTGTAGGCCTGGTCGAGATATCCGCCAGGGTTTTCCCTCAAATCGAGAAGAAGAGAAGTCATTCCGCGTTCCTTCAGCTTGAGGGCAGCCATCATAAACTCCTTGTAGGTGGTGATGGAGAAGGTGGACAGTTTAATGTATCCCAAAGTCGGGGTGAGCATTATCGCGGCATCCAGACTGTGAACCGGTATCACTCCTCTGGTTATGTCGAATGGCAGCAGATCCTTTTCTCCGCTGCGCTTTATGCTCACGCAAACCTTGCTGTCCTTAGGGCCTCTTAGAAGTTTCATTAGGGAATCCTGAGGGAACTGTACGCCAGCCACATTCCTGCCGTCGATCTTGACAATCCTGTCGCCGCTCATAAGCCCGGCCCTCTGGCTCGGGCCGCCGGGGATCACGTTCACCACCACTGCCGTGTCGTTAGGCACATTGAATTCTATGCCGATGCCGCTGAAATTGCCCACGAGGCTTTCCTCCGCCTTTTCCAGGTCCACCGGAGGAAGATACACAGAATGAGGGTCAAGACTCTGAAGGACAGCAGAAATAGCGTCATCCGTAAGCTTTCCGTAGCTGATGGAATCCACATAGTTCCCCTCTATATGATCCATTACCAGAAGCAGTTTGGACCAGTGATTGCGGGCTGTATTGGTGTAGGTTGTCTTCCCCCCATTTCTAGCGCAGCGGGTGACTCTCCCTGCCAGCACGGCAGCGAACATAAGCAGGATAAATATCCAGAACCATTTGTTGTCCAGCAGTTCCTTCAGTTTCTCTGGCATTCTCTTTCCTCCTTATTCTTCTTTGTCCCGTTCACGGGCCAGGGTTTCTATAGCGGCAGAATCGAGCTGCTCAACCTGTATGCCAGCCCTTTTGAGAAGCTTGATGCCGTCATCCAGACGGTAGGCATCGCGATATACAACTCTTTTGATTCCGCTCTGGATAATGAGCTTTGCGCACTCCATGCACGGAGAGGCTGTTATATACAGAGTGGCTCCCTCCGAAGAGTTGTTGCTCTTTGCCACCTTGGTAATGGCATTAGCCTCAGCGTGAAGCACATACGGCTTGGTAACCCCATTTTCGTCCTCGCAGACGTTCTCGAATCCGGAAGGAGTGCCGTTGTATCCGTCGGATATGATCATTCTGTCTTTAACCAGCAGCGCTCCTACCTGGAGACGCTTGCTGTATGAATTCTTGGCCCAGATACCCGCCATCTGAAGATAGCTAAGGTCAAATTGCAGCTGCTTGTCCATCTTATTTCTGGTAAATGTATCTCTTGATGCTTCTCTTAGGGGTCTTCTCGAACTCTTCCGGCATTATCTTCACGGAAGAAATCTTGGAGTAGTTAGGCATCTCTTCGTTAACTATGCGGATGTTCTCGTTCATCTTTGCCTCGATCAACTCGGAGGTGGTCAGGCCGTCCTTGGCCGCTCCTTCCAGATCAGGATAGATTAGAGCCACCATCTTGCCGCCCTCGTCTATCACCAGAGACTCGACCACATAAGGCATATTGTTTATAATGCTCTCTATCTCTTCTGGATAGATATTCTGGCCGCTCGGACCGAGAATCATGTTCTTGCTTCTTCCCTTTATGTAGAGGAAACCGTCCTTGTCCAGGACTCCGAGGTCTCCGGTACGCATCCATCCGTCCTTGGTAAAGGCGTCTTTGGTGGCTATCTCGTTCTTGTAGTAGCCGAGCATCGTATTGTCTCCCCTGACCTGGATTTCGCCAGGAATATTCTGCGGATCGTCGGAATCAATTCTGATTTCCATCCTTGGAGCGGCATAGCCGCAGGAACCTACTTTCTTCTCCTTCCAGTCAGCATAGGTGATGATTGGCGCACATTCTGTCATTCCGTAGCCCACCGTGTATCTGAAACCTATTGAACTGAAGAACTGGTCCGCCTCCTTGTTGAAGGCAGCTCCACCGATAATAACCTCCTCAAACTGTCCGCCGAAGGAATTGGTGAGGGTATCGTTGATCTGGGTCTTGATTCTCTTGTCGGTGACAGGAAGCCTCAGCAGGAACCTCACGCCAGGAGTGGAAAGGAACGGCAGCAGACGGTTCTTGTAAATCTTCTCGATCACGAGCGGAACGGAGATGATGATCTTTGGCTTGATTTCCTCGAACGCCTTGACTATCACGCTTGGAGAAGGAACTCTGGTAAGGAAGTGAACGTGAGCGCCTACCGTCATCTCGAACAGGAACTCGAACATCATTCCGTACATGTGAGCCGACGGCAGAATAGACACCACATTCGAGTTCTCGTCTATCGAAGGCAGCACCTGGTACGCGAACAGCACGTTGGAGCGGAGAGCCCTGTAAGGAATCATCACGCCTTTGGAGAAACCGCTTGTTCCGCTGGTGTAGTTGATCATTGCCATTTCGTCAGGGTCTGCCTCAGCCTCGTAGCTCACGCTCTCCGGTCCGAAGGTCTTAGGATAGGCCTTGCCGAAAAGCTCGTTCAGATGTTCCATCGTCAGGTACACGTTCTTGTCCTTGGTGTACACCAGCGAGAAGTCGTCCAGGCACATTACCGTGTTGAGTTTCTCCATGTGGGTTATGGCAACGCTTTCCAGAATAAGGCTTCCGGCAAAAAGGATCTTGCTGTCGCTGTGGTTTACTATATGCTCGATGTTGCTTGGCTTGAACTCGTGAAGGATCGGAACGGGAACGGCCCCGTATGTCAGGCAGGCGAGGAATGTCACGGCCCAGTTGGACTGGTTCTTGGAGCAGATCGCTATCTTGTCTCCTTTCTGGACACCCACATTGCGGAAGATGATGTGCATCTTGGCAATTCTCCTGGCCACATCGCGATAATACAGAGTAATTCCCTTGTAGTCTGAAAGAGCCGGCCTGTTCCAGTTATGCCTGAAGCTCTCTTCCAGTATTTTGTTCAACGAATCGGAAATGTACAACATAATGTTTGTGTATAGGTTAGGTTTTTAGGTTTCTATGTCTATGAGAATTCCTGCATGGCGCAAAGGCCGGCATAAATTCCGTTCTTTTCAATAAGCTGGTCGTGGTTGCCCTCTTCCACAATCTTTCCGTCCTTCATCACGATGATGTCATCCGCATAACGGATGGTTGAAAGACGGTGGGCTATGACGATGCTGGTCCGGTTCTGCATCAGCTTGTAGAGGGCATCCTGCACCAGACGCTCGCTTTCTGTGTCCAGGGCGCTGGTGGCCTCGTCCAGAATCAGAATCGGAGGGTTCTTCAGCACGGCCCTGGCAATGGCGATTCTCTGCCTCTGTCCGCCGGAGAGGTTTTCTCCCCTGTCGCCGATGTTGGTCTCGAACTTCTTTGGCAGTTGCTCGATGAACTCCAGGGCGTTGGCTATGCGGGCGGCCTCCACCACCTGCTCCCTGGAGACATTCTCCATACCGAAGGTTATGTTGTTGTAAACCGTATCATTGAACAGGATGGACTCCTGGGTCACGATACCCATCTGGGAGGTCAGGGAGTCCAGGGTGTAGTCCCGGATATCTCTGCCGTCTATGAAAATGCCGCCGCCGGTCACGTCGTAGAACCTCGGCAGCAAGTCTGCGAATGTGGATTTTCCGGCTCCGCTTGGCCCTACCAGAGCCACCATCTTGCCTTTAGGGATAGAGGCGTTCACGTTCTTGAGAACCGGAATGCCGCCGGTGTAGGAGAAGTCTACTCCGCGATACTCGATTCCCTTGCTGAACTCCTTGAGAGTGACGGCATCTTTCTTCTCCTTGATGGTGTTCTCGGCATCCAGGATCACGAAAAGTCTCTCTCCGCTGACCAGACCCCTCTGGATGCTTGCGTATGCCTTGGCTATGTTCTTGGCTGGCTCGAGCACTCTCCAGTAGCAAAGAATGTAAACGGTGAACGTGCCGATGCTAAGGCCCAGGTTCCCGTTAATCTGCAGCCATCCGCCGTAAAGAAGCACGGCAGCGGCTATGGTTATTCCCAGAAACTCGCTCGTAGGATGGGCCAGCTGCTGGCGGTAAAGCATCTTGCGGCTGGATTTCTTGTGGGCGTTGTTGGTTTCCTCAAAATTCTCCTGGACATATTTCTGGGCGTTGAAACCCTTGATTATCCTGATGCCGGAAATAGCCTCGTCGAAATGGCTCACGATCCTTCCCATAAGGCTCTGGGTCTCTACGGCTTTCTTCCTGAGTCTCTTGGCCAGGGCTCCGATTGCCAGTCCGGAAAGCGGAATGGTGATCAGGGTGACCAGAGTAAGTTTAGGAGAAAGGTAGAAGCAATACGAAATGAAACCGATAATAAGCAGCGGCTCCCTGAAAATCATGTGGAAACTGTCTGCCACTCCGTTCTGCACCTCGGTAACGTCGTTGGAAATCCTGGATATTATATCTCCCTTCTGCTGGGTGTGATAGAAGCCCACGTCCATAGTGGAGACCTTGCGGAACAGGTCTGTGCGCAGTTTCTTCATGATGTGGGTTCTCATCCTGACCAGAATTGTCTGGGAGAGATATCTCGTGATATTGGAAAGCAGACTGGCTCCAACCAGCAGGGCGCAGACGAAAAGCAGCGCCTTGAGCGGGCCGTTTGCCAGGAATATCTTGTCCATATAGTACTGGAAAGTGTTCTCGAACCAGTCCATGGACATGGAGAAATTCTGCGTCTTGTCTGCAAGGGTGGCTATCTCGGCGGAAACCTGCTCGTTGCTAGGGCTCTCGAACAGCAGCTTCAGTACCGGAGATATCAGGGAATAGTTCACTATGCCGAATATGACGGACAGTATCGCGAGTATTATATATCCCGGCCAGAATCTGCGCCATGGCCTTGCATAGTTTAGCAGTCTTAAAAAACTCTTCATCTCTAAAGTTTCTTTACGCGGCCTGTCTTCAGGTTGAACAGGAATTCCTTGCCGTCAGTTCCCATCACCTTCACGTATCCGTCCTTTTCTTCGGAAACGGCGCTGTCCCTGGAAATAGGCCGCTTAACGTTCTTTGCAGTGAGCTCCTCGCCTTCAGGAGTGTAAATCCTGAGTTTGGAGACAGTTCGCAAAATATAGTAGCGCTTGCCGAAAATCACTGCCTCTTCAGGCAATTCGCGGGTGAATTCCGGAGCGTGAATATCCGTCCAGCCGGAGCACAGGGAGCCGTCCAGCTTTCTCTTTGTAATGATGTTCTCGCCGGTGATTATCAGAAGACGTTCCTCTCCGTTTTCCCTGATTACCTTAGGACCGAGCGCCACTTCCACATCCAGTTCTTTAGGGTAACCGGTGTAGTGGGCTCCCCTTCGGCTCATCATATAGAGCTTGTTGCCCAGTATGAACACTATCTGAGGCTTGTCGGACAACGTGACAAGGCCTGCATAGCTCTTGATGGTGTCCTTCATCGGGATACCCCATATTCCCTTCTTGTTCTTGTCCATATACGAGATGGACAGGTATTTCTTGCTCTGCTCGAACCAGGTTGTGTCCGAATTCTCGTCGACCAGAGGGAACGGCCCCCAGAAAGTCTTGAATGTGCTGTCTATGAACACGACTTCCTCATCATCGGCGTCAAACATCTGAGGCGGAGCGCTTAGCAACGCCGCGTAGAAGTCCATCGCCATATAAGTGCCTTCCTTGCGAGGGAGCACGTTAACCGTGGCGAATTCAAAATTCTTCTTTTTTATGGAAGACTCGAAACGGTTGCGGTAATACTTGTTAAGTACGGTGAAAAGCGTGTCGGAGCCTTCTTTAATGTTTACTATCACCTTGGCGGCTCCCTTCTCGGCGAAGAAAGACGAGGCCGGGGTATGGCTAAGGTACTTGTCCAGGTTCATGGCGTTGGCCCTTCCCTTGAAGAACTCTCCAACGGCATTGGCAGAACCGATTATAGTCCAGTCCCCTATCTTGCAGAACTGGTCTTCAGGATTATGGGAGAAAACTTCTCCGAACAGGTTAGCCAGATAGCCCTTGAAAGGGAATTCAGCCGGCTCGGTCCTTTCTCCCTTGCCCTTTATGCCGGTCAGTTTCCCGAAGAAGGAGGTGGAGTTATGGTAGAGCAGAGACACCCACTCATATTTGCTGCCCACAAGGCAGAAGGCACAGACAAACTCCGTGAATCCCTCATCAGAGACCCATTCCACAGGACCTGGAGCGTCCGGAAGCTGAATCCTGTCCAGCTCCGCCATCCTGGAAGAAAGCTTCTTGTTGGCGTCCAGATACTTCTGGTAGTCTTTCTCAAAGCTCTTCAGAGACGGGATGTTAAGGCTCACGGCAAACATGGTGCTTGCAGGAAGCACCTCCTGGGCCTTGGAAACAGAGGCCTTGAGCTCTCCAAGCACGGCTGAGAAATTTATGAAGTCCGAGTTGTGGGTGAGGTACCCGTCAAACGATATGTAGTTGCGCTGTCTTGGGTTGATGTCCAGTGCACTCCAGGTAGCCATCCTCATAATAAAGTCCGAATACTTCAGGAACGAGTATGTGACACTGCCCGAGAACAGCTTGCCTATCTGCTTGTGGTTTATGTACATGCACTCGCTGCCGCCCGTACTCTGGAGCACCGGGTAAAAGTCCTGGTTGTCCAGTATGGAGGTTCCTCCGGCGATGTGCCTTAAAGAGCTTTCCAGGCATATCGACGATGAGCTGGCCAGAAGAAGATTGTCTGCAAAGGCCACGTTCAGCCCGGAAGGAAGAGACTGAATCTTGAAGGAGTTGAAATTCCTTGACGATGAACAAAGGGAGTCTATGAACCGCTGGACGGAACCCTTGTCGCTGCATCCGGCAAGATCCAGAACCTGGAGAAGAGATATCTCGTTGATCGCCGAGTAGTGAACGGAGAAAAGGCTGTGGCAGTCTTCCGCCCCTGCCCTTTTCAGTCCGCCCTGGATCTTGACCAGAGGAGAAGACGGGTCTATAAGCCCGTATCCGAAGGTGGACGTGTCTTCCAGAACCGGCATAAAGTGGTCCAGAGCCTCGAAGTCCAGAATCAGGACTGCATCTGTAGGGACAGCCTTGTAGGCCGCCTCAGTCTGCGGGGAGAGTTCCTTTCTCTGCTTTTCATCTTCCAGTTCACCGTCAGAGTTCCCCGAACGGAGGAAAAACACCAAAGCGGCGGCCAGCGCTACAGCCAGCAAGGCCAAAAGCAGAAATATGTTTCTTTTCCTTTTGTGCATAGACGGGCGAATTTACTAAAAATTCTTCAAAGTGCGAGAAAAAGCGCCCCGCGGCAAAAGGAAAGAGGGCGGCTGAAAAACTTCAGTCACCCTCTAAAAACCTTGCGTTTAAGTTGGCGAAACGCTACTTCTTGGCAGCTTTCTCCTCCTTAGGCTGGAACTTCATCACCTTTACAAGCTCAACGTCAAACACGAGAGTTGAGTATGCAGGAAGCTGTGGTCCCATATCCTGTCCGCCGTAAGCCAGGTCGAAAGGAATCCAGAGCTTGGCCTTTCCGCCCTCTCCCAGGAGCTGGATGCCTTCCTGCCAACCAGGAATGACGCCGTTTACAGGGAACTTTACGGTCTCGCCTCTATCGTATGAAGAGTCGAAAACATTGCCGTTAAGAAGAGATCCCTTGTAGTTAACCTCAACGGTATCCTGGATAGTAGGCTTGATCTCGTTTCCAGGAACCTCGATGATGTACTGAAGACCAGTTTCGCTAACCTGAACGCCTTCCTTATTCTTGTTCTCGGCAAGGAACTTGTCCTCTTCCTCCTTCTTTACGGTTCTCAAGGCCTCGTTCATCTTCATTATGTAACCCTGAATGTACATAGGAGCTGACTGCTCGTTGAAGATGATAGTGGTGTCACCCTTCAGTACGGCCACGATGGTGTTCTTAACCTTCTCCAGGTTGAGGTTTTCCATCTGAGAGCCCTTAAGCATGTTTCCGAAAGCAACGCCAACGGCAACACTTGCAGAGTCAACGGCACCCTGAGGAATGCCAGGAACTGTCTTTACAGTGGTAGTTGTGCAGGAAGCAAGAAGCAATGCGCTCATTGCGCCGGCAACAATAGTCTTAAATAACTTCATAATCTTATTTTTTAATGTTTATGTATTCTTTAACGGTGGACGCAAATATATTATTTTTATTTGTCAAAACACCAACTCTTGCCCCTATCTTCACAAAAACACAACATTATTTGCGGCTTTGGGCGGCCAGCAGAGCCAGTTTGTGGATCAGCCTGGCCCCCACATTGGCATCCCACTCGTTTTCTCCCGGGGCAACCTCGCACAGGTCAAACCCCACGATCTTCCTCTGCGACGAGACCATCCTCAGCAGATAAACAGCCTTCTGGAAACTCAGTCCGCCGGGAACCGGAGTGCCGGTGTTAGGGCAGAGAGAAGGGTCCAGGCCGTCTATGTCAAAACTTATGTAGACATAATCCGGCAGGGTGTCCACAATCCTCTGGCAGACGCTCTTCCAGGTTTCCCCTTCGGCCAGGGCTTCTTCAATAGCGCAGTCCGTGAAGGCGGAAACGCGTCCCTCGCGGTTGACGGTGTCGTGCTCGTCAGCACAGAAATCCCTGATTCCCACCTGCGTAAGATGACCGATATCTTTAATTTTGGAAAGGATGTTGAACATGATGGATGCGTGAGAATGCTCAAATCCCTCGTATGCGTTTCTAAGGTCGGCGTGGGCGTCAAACTGGAGAACTCCCAGCTTCTGGCCTTCCGGAAGAGATGCCGCGGCAGCCTTCACGGCCCCGAAAGTGATGCTGTGCTCGCCGCCCACCACTCCCGGTATCTTGCCATGGGACAGATAGCCGGAGCAAATCTGCTCCACAAGGTAGTTCACTGCCTCTGAAGACTGGTTTACCTCCGTCTGGGCATCGCGGAGACTCTTGCCAAGTTCCTTGCCCTCAGCCAGGCAGCTGATTATTTTGCAGGCCTTCTCCCTTGCCTCGGCACTAAGGGCGTGAATGTATTCAGACGCCTTGACTCTCTCCTCTCCCATGTCTATCAGGGTTTCATCCGTACCTATCTTGAAAGAGTCCGAGTCAGGTATCTTCTCGTCGTAGAGGTCAACCTGTACGGATGCGTTTATTATCGCCTCCGGCCCTTCCGCTGTCCCGGCTGAATATGAAACGGTAGCGTCCCACGGCACGGAAACCAGCACTACAGGGCACTCGTCGTTGGAGAACGGCATTCCGAAATACCGGCCGTTGGCAACTCCCACGCCTGAAGCGTCAAATTCTATATCCTCTTTGTAACTGTTCATCTCTGTCTGTTCTGAAAGGTTCCGTCTGATTAACCCTAGACAATTCCCTCGCGGAGAATGTCGTGGATATGGACAAGACCCACATAGCGGCCTTCCTTCATAACCACCACGGAAGTGATCTTGTTCTTCTGCATCATATTGAAGGCATTGACCGCCATATCGTTGATATCTATCTGCTTAGGGTTGCGGCTCATTATGTCCTTTGCCGCTATCTTGTCTCCGGCGTGGATTCCCTTTTCCACCATTCGCCTCACGTCTCCGTCTGTGATTATGCCCTGCAGCTCTCCCTTTCCGTCCAGCACCACAGTCGCTCCCAGACGGTTCTGGGAAATGTTGATTATGGTATTCTGTATGCTCTCGTTCATGCCCACAACCGGACGGACATTAAGGTCCATGACATCTGAAACCCTGAGATATAGCCGCTTGCCAAGGCTTCCGCCCGGATGGTAGAGAGCAAACTGCTCCTGAGAGAATCCCCTCATCTGCAAAAGGCATACTGCCAGGGCGTCTCCCATAACCAGCTGGGTGGTGGTGGAAGATGTCGGAGCCAGATTGTTAGGATCGCTTTCCTTGTCAACCGTGGCCCTGATCACATAGTCAGCGTGCTGGGCAAGGAAACTGTCCACATTTGAAACCATCGCGATTATTTTGTTTCCCATTCTCGCGATGAGCGGAACCAGAACTTTTATCTCCGGAGTGTTGCCGCTCTTGGAGATGCACAGCACCACGTCATCCGGCTGCACGATTCCCAGGTCTCCGTGGATGGCGTCTGCCGCGTGCATGAAAATGGCCGGAGTGCCGGTGGAATTCATCGTGGCGACAATCTTGGTGCCGATAATCGCGCTTTTCCCTATACCGGTGACTATCAGCCTTCCCTTGGAGTTGTAAATCAGGTCAAGAACCTCCAGAAAAGTTTCATCTATGTACGAAGTCAGATTGGCTACGCTCTCAGCCTCCTGCCTGATAACCTTCCTGGCCAGATCCGCTATCTTGGAATTGGATTTCTTCATAAAAAATTTTGACAACTTGAAAATTATGAGTACATTGTAGTCACAAATATACCTATTTTAATGAACATAACAACCGAAAAACTGCGTCAGGAACTAAAGGAATTCTTCGGATTCTCCAATTTCAAGGAGTTGCAGGAAGACATTATCAAGCATCTGGTAAGAGGAAACAACGCGTTTGTGCTGATGCCTACGGGCGGTGGAAAGAGCCTTTGCTACCAGCTTCCGGCTTTGCTTATGGAGGGAACGGCTATAGTGGTTTCTCCCCTTATAGCCCTTATGAAGAACCAGGTGGACGCCATCCGCGGTTTCGTTTCCGAAAAGGAAGGTATAGCCCACTTTTTGAACTCGTCTCTGAACAAGGCACAGGTGCAGGAGGTGAAGGCAGACCTTCTAAAGGGCGTGACAAAACTGCTGTATGTGGCTCCAGAATCGCTGACCAAAGAAGACAACATCCAGCTGCTGAGGCAGATAAAGATATCATTCTATGCCATAGACGAGGCTCACTGTATTTCTGAATGGGGTCACGACTTCCGTCCAGAGTACCGCAGGATACTCCCGATTGTCCAGGAAATCGGCAAGGCGCCTATAATCGCCCTTACCGCAACCGCAACCCCAAAGGTCCAGTCGGATATCCTGAAGAACCTGGGAATGCCGGACGCCAAAGTTTTCAAGACTTCATTCAACCGTCCAAACCTCTACTACGAAATCCGCCCTAAGGTTAACGCCGAAAAGGAAATCATAAAGTTCATAAAGCAGAACGAGGGCAAGAGCGGCATCATCTACTGCCTGTCCAGAAAGAAGGTGGAGGACATGGCCGAGCTTCTTAACGTGAACGGTATCAAGGCCCTGCCTTACCACGCCGGCCTGGATGCCGCAACAAGGGCCTCAAACCAGGACAAGTTCCTGATGGAAGAGGTCGACGTCATTGTGGCTACTATCGCCTTCGGAATGGGCATTGACAAGCCGGACGTTAGGTTTGTCATCCACTACAACATGCCGAAGTCTCTGGAGGGATACTATCAGGAGACGGGAAGGGCCGGAAGAGATGGCGGAGAGGGCCAGTGCATTGCCTTCTACAGCTTCAACGACATCCTCAAGCTGGAGAAATTCATGCAGAGCAAGCCTGTCGCCGAGCAGGAAATCGGAAAGCAGCTGCTGACAGAGACCGTGGCTTACGCCGAGAGCAACCAGTGCCGCAGGAAAACCCTGCTCAACTACTTTGGAGAAGTTTATGAAGAAGACAGCTGCGGAAGCTGCGACAACTGTCTGCACCGCCAGCCGGAATTCGAGGGCAAAGACTACCTGGTAACCCTGTTCCAGCTTATCAGGTCTATGAGGGAAAACTTCAAGGCAGACCATCTGGCAAATATCCTGGGAGGAGTCACAAACGCAATGATAACCTCCTACAAGCACAACACCAGCCGATTCTTCGGCATAGACAAGGAAAAAGACGAGAAGTTCTGGCTGGCTGTCATCCGCCAGGCCTGTGTAGGCCAGTTCCTGAAGAAGGACATCGAGCAATACGGCCTGATTTCGCTCACTGACAAGGGAAAAGAATTCCTGGCAAAGCCTTATTCTGTGATGCTGACCGAAGACCGCCGCTTTGAAGACACTGGAGAGGGAGACGATGTGGATGACGATATGCCTGCAGGAGCCAGAAAGGGCGGAGGCGGAGGAGACCAGGTGCTGCTCGCTATGCTAAAGGACCTCAGAAGAGACATCGGCCGCAAGCTGAACCTTCCACCATACGTTATCTTCACCGACCCTTCTCTGGAGGATATGACCATATTCTACCCTATCACCATTAAAGAGCTGACAAACTGCTCTGGCGTGGGACAGGGAAAGGCCGCAAAATACGGAAAGGAGTTCGTCGAATTCATCCAGAAGTATGTGGAGGAAAATGACATTCTTCGTCCGGACGACCTGGACTTCAAGATCAAGAGCACGGAAAACGACGCCAAGATCAGCCAGGTAATCGCCCACGCCACAGACATGCACGTCCCTCTGGACGAGATCGCGAAGATGAAGGATATGGATATGGACGAGCTTCTGACCAAGATTGAGGCTATCGTGGCCATAGGAAACTATATCAACATAGACTACTACATCCGCCAGGTTGTAGACGAGGACAATATCGAGGACATCTACAACTACTTCAAGGAAGAAGCAGAAACAGACTCGGTTACAGATGCAATGAAAGCCCTCGGCCCTGACTACACGGAAGAGGAGATCCGCCTTATCCGCATCAAGTTCCTGACCGAGGTTGCTAACGGCTACTAGTAAATCTCCAGTGTACCGAGTATTTCAGGAAAATTGCCATGGCCGAGATGGATTCTTTCAGTATTTCTGTCTTCCATGCGGACAATTCTCATTGATTCCTTCAAATGCTCAGTGTCTTTCAAGGTTTCCGCGAGACTGGCAACCGGTATTTCCATTTCCAGAAACTTTATCTGCTGAATCATGACTTTTACCGTTTTCCCGTCTTCGCTGAAACTGTAATTTTTCAGCTCAAGGTCTTCCGGAGCAAGATATTCTGATGTCAGAGTGTCCATCATCTGCTTTCTCATCTGCTCCACGATTTGTTTTTTCCTCTGCTCGACCTTCCTTGCCTCCAGTTTTTTGACCAGTTCCTCTTTTTGCCGAAGTATCTGCGGAACTATGGAATCAAAGGCCCGGATAACGTCGGCCAGCTTGTCTGCCGCCATCCTGATTTCCTGGATATGCCTGCCTGAATACACAACGTTAAAGGCTCTAGGCCTGACTGTCAGTCTTTTTCTGGGCGACTCGCAGAGCAGGTATTCCAGATTGGGCATCTGGAGATAGTATATCTTCTTTTTCTTGACCAGAGTCTCGTTCTGTTTCCCGTTTTTGGCAAAGTAGTCCTTGACTTTTTCTGCCGTGGCAGAATCCGGGCCGAACATCACCGGGTTGAATTTCTCAAAGAAACTCTTCCAGGCGGAAAAGAACATCATTCCCTCTATACTAGAATCTATTTCCCCGGCGTGTCTGAAGAAATAACCGTTCTGGTGATTCCGTACAACACTGTTCCAGACATCATCGGCAGTTTGTAAAATGAGCCTCGGAACCTCTGCCATCTGCAAAAGTCTGTCTATTCGTTCCATATCAAGTTTCTGTCAAATTAAAAAATCCGTTTTTGTTCTTGGGGAGAGTACCGTCACCTCAGCCCCGGTCTTTTCCAGTTCCTGTGCAAGAAGCTGCATCTTTCCTATCACACGGATATATTCTCCGTTTTCAAACTCCCTGTACTTGACGATAAAAGACATTATGTAATTGTTGTTCAGGCGCAGACCGACCTTCACCCTGTATCCCTGCCAGATTGGACTGTACTTTGCTCCCCACTTTTCCATCTCGACCTTGAGAAGTTCCCTGAAAGTGATTTGTTTCATCGCCTTGATTGTTTCTCTCTTTTTCTTCTCGATTTCCGCAGCCTGGATTTTCTCCCACAGCTTGACCACACTTTCCTTGATCTGGGGCTCCAGCCTTTCCAGCATTTCAGCCATTTCCATAACATCGTCCGGAGTGAGAGATGTGGACAGGGTATATCCCTTGCCCTCCCGCCAATAGCGCTTAGCCTGTCCTAAAGTGGCTTTCATGCACTTGGACACGTTAAACGGATCGCCCCAGAGACTTTTCACGTAACTGTCCAGAGTGGCAACCGTCTTGACCAGTATTTCGTTGTCTGTATATCCTTTGTTCATGAGTGTCTATTTGAGTTCTATTGTACATACCCTTCCTGTCTGCTCCATCCAGCTGTGGTGATAATCGTAGCATCGCTTGTCCTGGCAAACCCAGATTATCTTGCATTTCATTCCGTCCGGTATAGATGGACGGGGCGCGAATCCATCTGTCAGAATCACGAGTCCGTCATAGCCGTTCCGGTGCGCATAGTCTATCGGTTCCTGGAAACTGGTTCCGCCCCTTCCCAGCACCGCAGTTTCCCTGACAACCTTTTTAAGGCTCTGGACCACACGGATTCCGTGGTCGAACTGAATCACGTCCACGGCCTCGAAGCCGTAGCGGAACGCGCTGTTGACCACTCCGTAGAAATAGCTCAAGCTCTGCGACGAGATAGATCCGCTCACGTCCACAGCCACAAGCACCTTGGTGGTAAAGCGGCGGATCGAACCCATGTTCTGGAATCCGGTACGGCGGTTCGGCCTCATCCTGGTAAGTTTTCTTTGGGAGGAAAGTATGCTGGCCCTGAAACCGCTCAAGATGTTTCTCCAGTTGATTCTCGCCTTGGCTGAAGCCTTGAGCTGCTCCACAAATCTTCCCGGAAGGGTGCCCCATTTTTCGCAGCTGTTGATTATTCCGTCAATCATCGCCACTGAAAGCTCGTCCTCCCCCCAAAGTTCTGAAAGGTCACGGTTCCTGTCCGCCTGTTCAGAAAGCCTTTCAGAAGCCTTGTCCGCCTTTCCGCTTCCCGCGGACTCTCCGGACAGCCGGGACTCTATCTGCCTGGAATACCACTCGTAAGGCATTCCTCCCTGAAGGTCATAGTCCTTTGGAGAGTCAAGCCTGAAACTGCTGTTGCTGTAGTTGTCGGAAATCACCAGGTCCGAGCCAACCGAAACCGCCTGCTGGGAGCAGCCTTCAGGCTTTCGCTGGTAAGGATGCTTGAGCAGAATCCTGACCGCCTCGGCTCTCAGGGCCTGTTCCAGACCTTGGTCAGTCATCTGGCACACCAGGCCCGGATTGTATTCCAGACGGCCTCCGCCGCACCTGACCGGGCACTTGATAGAATCGTTCTCCTGTATGTCGTGAGCGCAAAGCACACGGAACATCGGAGGCTCCATCAGATACCACCTTTGCAGTATTTCAGAAATCTTGTCTCTTATCATGCCGCAGAGATTCCCTGAACGTAAATAATCATCGACATAGTCAGCATCCCGCACTCCCTTGCGATAAAGCTTACCGCTTCCGGATAGGTTTTCTGCAGGTAAATGTTCGCAAAGTGGGCGGCAGCTTCCTTTTTCTCAGCGGCAAGGTAATCGAAGTAAGCTTCCAGGTTCTTGGAAACGGTCTTCCGGTCCTTGTCCTGTACCTTTTCTATTTCAAGATAGCGGTAGAGGCTGTCGTTGATTACGGAAAGGTTATGCAGTTCGTACTTGTCCAGCTTTTCCTTGACCTTGTCAAATCCAAACAGTATCTGCCTTGCAGAAAGCAGCTTGTTGGCAGATGCGCTGCTGAGGAACGTGCTTGCCGCCCTTGCACCCACTATACAAGAAACAGCTTTCGCCATGTCCTGCAGATTGTCCGCCCGCCCGATAATGTCGGACACTCTCTTCCACGCCCTTCTGTCAGGAGTCTTGTCCAGACCGGTATCGGCCCCTTCCCTGGAATCAGGATCCTTGTCCAGCCAGACAGGATTTTCCTGGATAAACTCAATCACGCGGCTGTCAACACCGGCTTTCCTTGCCCAAAGAAGCCACTCCTGCACCGTTGGGGTGAAGTTCACGATGTTGAAACGGCTGACAAGCGCCGGGTCCAGGTCAGTGAGCTGGTACTGGTCGCCGGCATTCACCGCACTGATTATCCGGCTGCCCTCAGGAAGCTTGCGGCCGGCCAGTTTACGGTTAAGGGCCAAATCCATAATGGTCTGAAGTATCTCGGGGCGAGCCCTGTTAAGTTCGTCCAGAAACAGCACTATCGGTTTTCCGTCCACAGGAAACCAGTAAGGTGGCATAAAATCCGTCTTGCCGGTCTTTTCGTTCTTGTTCGGAATTCCTATAAGGTCTCCGGGATCGGACATCTGGCCCAGGAAAAGAGCCACAACGTCCATACCCTTGCCGCGGAAATACTCGGTCAGTATTTCCGATTTGCCTATTCCGTGTCTCCCCACAAGCATTATGTTGTGAGAGGCCGGGGTTATATCCAGGAGCTGAATCAGCTCGGTTGTGTTTACATTAATATTTGCCATACGCTACTATATAATACTCCTTTGGTATCCAATTCTTGCAGTCTTTTTTCTGGAAAGCATCTCCTGCTCGCAAAAAGCCTTCAGGCTCTCGACTGTAGGCCTGTTTCCTGTAAGCACATATTCCACCTGGAACTTGCGCGCTATGTTCTCTATATTTCCGCCGCTGAACTGGTACAGGTTTGCCAGCTCTCCGGCTTCCTGTCCGGTAAGCGAAGGAACCATCGTCTCCCAAATCTTGGCGCGGGAATCGGCGTCCGGCATATTGAAGGCTATCTTGTAAATGAATCTTCTCTCGAACGCATCGTCCAGGTTGTTTTCCAGGTTAGTGGTCGCAATAAGGACTCCTTCAAGGTCTTCCATCTCCTGAAGTATTATGTTCTGAATGGTGTTGTTCATTTGGTCCACGCTGCGCTCCACCTGAATTCTCTTTCCGAAAACCGCGTCTGCCTCGTTGAAAAGCAGAATAGGTTTTACCTTGGAAGTCTTGCACATCTCCTTGTAAATACGGAACACCGCCTTTATGTTCTTCTCGCTGTCCCCTACCCACTTGCTTCTTATCTGGGACATGTCTATGCTGAATATGTCCCTTCCGCTGCGGCGGGCAAGCTCGTATACAGTCGCCGTCTTGCCGGTCCCCGGGCCGCCGTAGAATATCACGTTGAAGCCCTGGCGCATTCCGCACTCCTTCAGTCTCTCCTGGACAAGGAAGAAGTTGCCGTCGTCAAGCAGGTTTTCAAGCCGGTTCACCTGTTCTTCTTCTTCCTTGTTGTAAAACAGGTTCTTGGCGGTAATGGAAGACGCCTTTATCAGGTCCCTGTGCTCTACAGGCAACTTGCTTTCCAGAATCACGTTGTTGAAAAAGCCGTTTTTAACCTTGTCTGAAAGGGCAAGGGACTTCTCGTCCGCCTGACCGTCATTGTTTCCGAATTCAACCAGCCCGTTTCTCTGCAGGAAACTTGCCCCGGTCAAAAAATCTCTCTTCAAATCATACCTGAAAATGCTGACATAGTCCATCAGCCTGTCTATAGCAAAGGTATCATCCCCGTGGCAGACATATTTGGTGCAAAGTATGAAAAAGA
Source organism: uncultured Bacteroidia bacterium (assembly GCA_902769525.1). Classification (GTDB taxonomy): domain Bacteria; phylum Bacteroidota; class Bacteroidia; order Bacteroidales; family UBA932; genus Egerieousia. Next base: position 13,992 of record CACXPG010000008.1, on the reverse strand, counting down.
CCTTTCGCTCATCCTGGCTACACAGTGCGCTGTAAAGTGCGCTTTCCTTAACCCGTTTGCAGAAATCAAGCTGGCTGTTGAAGTCTATCAGTTTCTCAATGCCGTCAATAAGGTCGTCTTCGTCCAGAATCCCGTGGAAAGTGTCGGCAATCATAAGGTCGAAACGGTTGAACATCTCCTCGACGGAAAGATCCGTCATCTTTACCGGTTCGAACTTGGTGTTCTTTGACATTGACTTTACAAGTTCCTTGGTGACCGAATAGTTTCTGTACGGCCCTTTGCCGGTGCTGCGAACAAGTCCCGCGTTCTCCATGTTCTTCAACTTGTCGTGGTAGGTCATGAACTCTATGTTCGAACAGCCGAGATAGTCGGCAAGGTCTTCGAATGAAACGCTGCTGTTGCTCCCGCTCCTTTCCAGAATGGCAGAAAGAAGTATCACCGACTCGTCGTCCACGGCAAACCGCTCTGAAAGAAAATCCAGGTCCTCTCTAAGTTCCTGTTTTAAGTCCGCTCTGAATCCCGACTCGTCCACCGTATTATATATACGTGTGAAGTGGTATGCCGCTGTAGTGGTGTCCGTGTTTCCTGGCGCATACTCTTTTGCGCTCTGAATCTCATCATCCATGAACATGTTGCCGTGTCTGTTTCTGCCGTGTCTGTTAAAAGGTCGTCTACTCATGTTTTATCTAGTTTTTTTCTGTTTACACAATCATATACTCCTGCCCTGTCGAAATATTTCACAGATAGTCCAAAAAAATTTTTTCATCGCGATGTGAAATAAAAACCGGCTTCTAGAGTATATGAATGTGTCGGCCCAATGCTGACATTTAATCATAAACCGGAACCAACACTTATTAATACTTATGGAACAGTTAAAAATTACACCTGCCATCACACTCAGGACACCGACTCTTGAACAGTACATGAGAGACATCAGCAGAATTGAAATGATAAGCCCGGACGAGGAGACTGAACTCGCGATGAGGATAAAAGAAGGAGACACCCAGGCCCTAAACTCTCTTGTCAACGCAAACCTGAGGTTTGTGGTATCGGTTGCCAAACAATACCAGAACCGCGGTCTGGATCTTACAGACCTGATAAGTGAAGGCAACATCGGCCTTATCAAGGCCGCGCAGAAATTCGACCCTACAAGAGGCTTCAAGTTCATATCCTATGCCGTATGGTGGATCCGCCAGCAGATTCTGAGCGGTATCTCCCAAGATTCCCACACCATTCGCCTGCCGATGAACCAGATTGGCCTCCAGATAAAGGCCAGCAAGAAAAAGCAGCTCTTCGTTCAGGACCACGAGAGAGAGCCCACAGACGAAGAACTGGCAGCCATAATGGAAACGGATATTTCCAGAATCAGCGAAATCAACTTGAGCGGCAACTCCACCGTGTCGCTGAGCAAACCGCTTGGAGACGACGACAGCCAGACACTGGAAGATGTAGTGGCGGACACCCAGGCTCCCCAGGTGGACAGCAAGCTGCTCAAGGAATCTCTTCTGAAAGACCTGGAGGAAGCGCTTCAGGTTCTGGGAGAGAGGGAAAGACAGATTATCTCGTCAAGCTTCGGAATCGGATGTCCTGCGATGACTCTTGAGGAAATCGGGGAAAACATGGACCTGACCAGAGAAAGGGTAAGGCAGATCAGGAGCAGGGCCCTGCGCACACTCTCCAGTCCGAGAATCAAGAGAAGACTTGCCCAGTATCTCCAGTAAAATCAGAACAGAACAAAGATACCTCGGCTGCGCAGAAGGATGATGATTCCGCTTATCCCGATATAGGCATAGACAAAGTACTTGAACATCTCCCGCGGAATTTTGCTGAAGGCCCAGGCTCCAAGAGATGCCCCTATCACAACTCCGAACACTCCCCACAGACTGGCTTCCCACACCGCCGGGGTGAGAAAACCGTTCATTGCCCGCACTATGGTCATTCCGATGTTACCGAACAGCAGATATGCGGATATCATCCCCATATACTGCTCCTTGGACGGCTCGGAAGAAATCAGATAGAGTACGGCCGGAGGCCCCTGCATGGCAAAGAAACCACCCATCACCCCGCTTACGCTTCCGGCACCTATCTCCCATCCCAGGGATTTGCCAATGTGTATCCTGCCGCTCAGAAAAATGAAATACAGGCTTGTAAGAATCAGGACTATGCCCAGGACTGTCTCGATTTTGCTGTCCTGGAAACCGGCCAAAAGCCAGACGCACACAGAAGAAACGGCGTAAAAGGCAACAAGCAGAACTGCAAGTCTCTTCCAGTTTATGTGACGCCACATCCTTATTGTCACAACCAGAGCCGTGAGCATTGCCAGCAATCCGGAAACCGTGGTGGCCTCGGCATAGGACGGCAGCAGAAGCGGCAGCATCGTCATTATGAAAATGCCGAAGCCAAAGCCGATTGTCCGCTGCACAAAACTTGCGCACAAGGCCAGAAGCAATATCCAGATTCCGGTCTGCATCAACTGGTTGTGTTTATTCGACAACTGTCATCTCCATCACGATATCCTCCAGCGGGCGGTCTGACGCACCCGTGGCTGAGTCCTGTATTTTCCCGACAACTTCCAGGCCTTCCTCCACTTCACCGAAGACAGTGTACTGGCCGTCAAGATGCGGAGTGCCTCCAACCGTGGTGTAGAGCCTTGTCTGCTCATCGCTAAGGCCTGTCTGGGCACCGCTTTCCTTCATGGCCCTGAACCTGGCCTCTGTCTCATCAACGAGCTTGTCCTGAAGTTCCTGAATCCCCGCATGGTTGCGGTCCTTCCTCAGCTGGAAGATTTCGGCGCGGTGAGAGGCGGCAAGAGTGTTGAATATCTGCTGCTTTAGCATCAGTTCCATCTGCCTGGAGAGCTGCTTGAGCTGGCCTTCACTGTAAACCTGGCCCCATACGATATAGAACTGGCTTCCGCTGCTGTTTCTTTGAGGATTGACCTCGTCCCCCTGACGGGCCGCGGCCAGGGCTCCTCTCTTGTGGAAAAGATCTGGCTTAATTTCAGCCGGGACTGTATAGCCGGGACCTCCAGTTCCCAAAGATTTTCCCTTTGGAGCTCCCTTTGAGTCAGGGTCTCCGCCCTGAACCATAAAGTCCTTTATCACCCTGTGAAAGAGTGTTCCGTCGTAATATCCTTCCTTTACGAGCTTGATGAAATTATCGCGATGAAGCGGTGTCTGGTCATACAGGCGTACAGTAATGTCGCCGAGCGTGGTGTGTATCTTAACTTTCATGTCTAACTCATAGTTTTCCAGATTATGCTCTTGTCCCGCCCCCAGTAGGACATCTGCCTCTTGGCATAGTGGCGGGTGTTGGTCTTTATCTTTTCTACTGCCTCTGCTATGGAGATTTTTCCGTCAAGATAATCGAAAATCTCCCTGTAGCCTACGGTCCTCAGCGGTGGAATGTGCAGAAGATCAGGGCATAAGACACCGTCTCTATAGCGGAACCGGTCCAGAGACCTGACTTCTTCCAGAAGCCCTTCTTCCATCATCATGTCCACTCGTGCATTGATGCGTTCATAGAGTTTGCCGCGGTCCATCGTGAGCCCTACTTTCTCGATGGCAAACGGGCGCCTTTTGGAAGGCTCGGTTTTCCACTCTGAAAATTTCTTTCCCGTCTGGAGCGTAACTTCCAGAGCACGGATTATCCTCTGGGGATTGGCAATGTCAATCTGCCCGTAAGACTCGGGATCCAGCTGCTTGAGCTGATATCGCAGAGATTCTATCCCTTCCTCCTGAAGCCTGCCGTTCAGACTGTTGCGAAGGTCCATATCCGGCTCCGGGAAAGCGTCCAGTCCGTTGCACACGGCATCTATGTAAAGACCGCTTCCTCCACACATAACCAGCCTGTCGTGAGTCTTGAAAAGGTCCTCGAGAAGACTCAGGGCATCAATCTCGTACTGCCCTGCCGCATAATGCTCCGTGATGGATTTTGTCTGTATGAAATAATGCTTGACCTGGGCTAGCTGCTCCTTTGAAGGCACTGCGGTTCCGATTGTCATCTCCCGGAAAATCTGCCGGGAGTCGCAGTTGATCACAGGAGATCCTGTCTGTTTTGCAAGATTGATGGCGTAAGCCGTCTTGCCAACCGCGGTAGGGCCAAGTATTATCGTAAGAACCTTTTCCACTACTTAAGGGGGCTAAACGGATAAACGACACTCACGATAAATATATTGGCCGCCAGTATTATGATGTTCATGAAGAATCCTATCTTGAGGAAATCAGAGAACCTGTATCCTCCAGGGCCATACACCAGCATGTGTGTCGGCGAGCCGATAGGAGTCGCAAAACTTGAACTTACGCTTATCATCAGCGCTATCATAAACGGGAAAGGATCATATCCCAGCTTGACTGCCGCAGAATACATGATCGGACAGAAAATGGCTCCGGCTGCAGTATTGCTTATGAATTCTGTAATGAAAGTAGCCACCAGACAGACGGCGGTCATCACCAGAAGTGGGCTGCTGCCGCAGATGCTGAGAATTCCATAAGCCATCTTCTCGGCGATACCGGTTTTCTGGAGCGCCAGGCCCAGAACCACAGAGCCGGCAAACACCATCAGTATATCCCAGTTAATGGCTTTCATTGCCTGGTCTACATTGCAGCAGCGGAGGATAATCATCACAAAGGCCGCAATGACAGCGCAATTCATAAGGGACATCACATTGGCCGCACTCAACGCAACCATGGCTATCATTATCAGAGAAGAAAGCAACGTCTTTGTCCCCACATTGGCAACTTGCTCGGAATCAAAGAAATGAACCTGGCTAAAAATCTTGCTTCTTTCCGTTTTCATTTTCGGGGGACACTCCAGAAGAAGAGTGTCTCCAGCCTGAAGCACAACTTCCCTCGGAGACTGGTTTATCCTCTCCCCCTTCCTTGCCACGGCGACAAGCGTCATGTTGTTCTGCCTTTCAAATCCGCTCTCCGATATGGTGGTGTTAATAAGGCTGCTGCCAAATGTGATGTAAGCGGTCTTGAGCTGGCGGTGCCGTCCTTCGTTCTTCGTGGAAAACACATTATTCTCAGCGATCGCCAGATCGTGGCTGGCCTTGAGGTCCAGAAGCTCGTCAATCTGGCCGGAGAATACCAGGCGGTCTCCTTCCATAAGAGAATCATCTGCCGTCACGGGAGAAACCACCATATTGTCTGAACGTATGATTTCTATCAGGGACCCGCCTTTGACATTGTCCAGGCCCGCTTCACACACTCTCTTTCCGACGAATTTGTTGTCTTTAGGAACCTGAAACTCCACCGTGTATTCAGAAGCGTCTTCAAAAGCGGCTTCCGGAGCCTTGCGGTCCGGCAGGAGTTTCCTCAAGACAAGAACGGACAGAACCCCTACCACCAGGCAGAAAAGACCAGGTATGGTAATGGAGAGAATATTCATCGATATACCTGTATTGTCTTTATACAGCCCTGATATAATGAGGTTTGGAGGTGTTCCGATAAGGGTGCACACGCCTCCCATTCCAGAAGCGTAGCTCAGCGGTATCAGAAGCTTGGACGGAGCGATCCCTAATTTCTTGCTCCACATTTTCACAATTCCTACAAACAAAGCAACAACCGCGGTATTGCTCAAAAAAGCACTCAGGGCGGCAACCGGAAACATAAGCCTGGAGATAGCCCCAGAATACTTTTTGGGCTGTCCCAGCAGATGTTTGGCAATCCAGTTAAGAACCCCCGTGTGCATCAGTCCGGCAAGCACTATGAACAGCACTCCCACCACTACCGTGGAAGAAGAGCTGAATCCGCTGAAGGCTTCCTTCTCGTCAACCACTCCGGCCACAAGAAGGACACCGATTGCAGCCAAAAACACCACGTCAGCCCTTAGTTTTGTAAAAATCAGCACGGAAAACATGGCAAGCACGGTAACGATCGTTATCCATGCATAGAGGTTAAAACCCAAGAACGTTATCGTCTCCATACAGTTATCTATTCGGAGTCTTCATCCTCCGTGTCTATATCCGGTTCCAGCTCATCTCCGAGTTCAGGAGTCAGATTATCTATTGTGTCGAACTTGCTGTCGAACTGCCCCGGAATCCTTCCCTTCTCGGCAACAAGACGCGGATAGGAGACGTGAGGAATCTGTTCCACTTCCCCTATCAGACTGAGAACCATATATTTGTTAGAGTTAATGTCGAACACGTAATGAAGAGTCTCTGCTCCTGAAGCAATAGTTTTGGCAATGCTCACTCCGTCTATGGTGCCGCTTCCAAAGTCAAACATTCCCCACATCGCCTTCAGCTTGCCGTCTTTGCCGTAGCCGCGGAAAGCGATCATCTGGTCCGGAGCAAAGTCCAGGTCGTTGACAAGGAACTTGTTCAGTGAGAACAGAGTGATGTTTTCATTGAGTTCATACTCGCGGAAAAAGACCTTGTTTGAAGGAAAGGTTACCTTATATCTGAGAATAGCCATCGCAAAAACGTTTTCGGTTAAACATGATATGCCTTGCAGCCTTCGAGCACAGACTGTACGGTATTGATCCCGTCCATCCAGTCGTCGGTTTCAGGCCTTTGTGCATTACCAAAGTTAGTATATTTTTTCTGTATTTCATCGCGATGGAAACTGCAGAAAGAGTCAATTTCAGAACTGCTCCGGTAAAAGGCGTAACGGACACATCCCAGAGGAGGAAACGGCACATCCGATTCTTCGAGAAAGAAAAAGCTTCCGTCTATCCAAGGCAGGTCATCTATAACACATATAGCCTTTAGCTTGAGATAGCTCCACCTGAACGGCTCTATTCCAGCCAGATGCATTTCCATACATTGAGAAGCCTTGACTATTCTCTGGATATCAAAGCCTTGCGGAAGGAACAGATAAGATATGCTCCTGCACCCCATTCCGCCGTAAAGGAACATATCCTCCGCCAGGCGGGCAAGGTCTTCGTCAGTCTCGTTTCCGTCCAGAACCCCGAGGCTGAACCTCGATCCTCTTGCCAGCATCGGGACTCCCGGAAACTCGTCCTTGAGCAGCGACTTTGTCGAGTCAGAGCCGCTGAAAAGCAGAAAGTCGATTTTCCCCACAAGTCTGCTCAAAATAGAATCTTCTTCAAAACTAACTCGAGAAGCAAGCTCAGGGGAGATTTCCATAAGGCAATCCACTATGGAAGGTATCAGGAACCGGTCCTTGGAAGAGAGTTTCACCCTTGCCCTGGCTCCGGTGGAAAGAACGCAAAGCATGTCGTGAAATCCCACCGCCGGTATGTTGCCTGCCATAATAATGAACACTATCTTTTCTTCCATCCTGTTTCTGAACAGGTTAATGTCTTCTCCCGGGCTGTCCGAATATGAAAGAAGCCTTTCAAGAGCATCTTCAGAAAGGTATTTCTCCGCGATGTTCCTGAAAGCGGTCTTTGTCATGTGCAAAGTGAAGAACGGATTGTCGCGGGAAGCCTTGAGAAAAGGCATATAAAACGGACTTTCCAGCATCCTCTCGCCGAGAAGGCTGAAACTTCTTATGAATTCCTTTCTGTCGAACATATTGCAAATTTACCAAAAAGGGCCTACCTTTACAACAATGGAAAAAGGCAATCCAAAACAGGCTTTAAGCCCAGACGAATACCTGAGCATAAAAGCATCTTCAGAGGGGCTGTACAAAGACAACGGCAGCCGTTTCCTGTCTTTAGCCTATCCGTGCAAAAGCGCCGAGCAGGCGGAGGATATAGTCAAGACACTCCGCAAGGAGCACTATGACGCCACCCATCACTGCTATGCCTACCGCATCGGCCTGAATGGCGAGCCCTGGAGAGCCAACGACGACGGAGAACCCTCCGGGACCGCCGGAAGACCGATCCTGGGAGAAATCCTGTCCAGGAATCTCAGCGATATCCTCGTGGTGGTTGTCCGCTGGTTCGGCGGAGTGAAACTCGGCGTGCCGGGTCTGATCCGCGCCTACAAGGCCGCAACCCAGCAAGCCCTGGATGGCGCGACAATCATTACAAAAACCGCCACCACTCCACTTAAAGTCACCTTCTCTTACGCCCAGACAGACAAGGTCCTCAAGGAACTCAGGAAAAGGAACATAGAAGACTCCGACAAGAAGTTTGAGGAAGAATGTTCCCTTACCGCGCACGTTCCGCTTAGCCTTATGGAAGGACTGAAAGAAGCGCTGCTGAAAATCGAGGACACAAGGGTGGAAGAACTCAAAACAGAATAATCAAAACAAATCAACAGCATTATGAATATACTTATACTTCAGGCATCGCCGAGAGCGAACGGCAACACCGCATGGATGGCGGAAGAATTCAGGAAAGCAGCCGAGGCTGCAGGACATAAGGTAACCCTGGTAAATGTTTCACGCAAGAAAATAGCCGGCTGCCTGGCCTGCGAATACTGTCACGGAAAGGGCAACGGAGCCTGCATCCAGAAGGACGACATGCAGGAACTCTATCCATTGATGGCCGAGGCCGAAGGTCTGGTCCTGGCCGCCCCTATCTACTACTTTACGCTCTGCGCCCAGATCCAGGCCCCTATCCAGAGGATGTATTGCGTCAACAAGCCGGCAAAGGCCACCAAGATGGCACTTTTGACATCGTCCTATTCTCCAGGCGTTTACAATGCCGCCAGAGATGAATACAAAGACATCTGCAACTACTGGAGCGTAGCAGACTGCGGAGTTGTAACTGCAAAGCTGGACGAGCAGAAGACAGAGGAAACAAAGAAAAAAATACTTGAGGTTGTTAGCAAGTTTTGACCATCTCGTTGAAAAAATGCAAAAAACCGGATAAAACTGCTTAAAATCCGGAACAATTCCTATATTTGCAGCAAACACATTAACATTAAAATTCATCATGAAAAAAGCTTATAATTTCTTTGCCGGCCCTTGCGTTCTTCCTGAGGAGGCAATCAATTCTACAATCGACGCCCTCAAGGACTTCGCAGGTACTGGAATTCCTTTGATCTCAATCTCCCACAGAAGCAAGGAGTGGGAAGGCGTAATGAACGAGTGCAGAGCACTTTGGAAAGAGCTCCTGCAGATTCCTGACAACTACCACATCGTATTCCTGGGCGGCGGTGCAAGCCTCCAGTTCCTGTATGTGGCAATGAATCTCTTTGAGAACAAGGCCGGTTACCTTGAAACCGGAGTGTGGGCAAAGAAGGCCCTCAAGGAAGCTCAGGGCATAGCAAAGAGCCGCGGCAAGGAAGGTGCTGCCTTCGCAGTTGCTTCTTCTGCAGACAAGACTTACAGCTACATCCCTAAGGGATATGAGATTCCAACCGACCTGGACTACTTCCACATCACAACCAACAACACCATCTACGGAACTGAAATCAAGTACGATATGGACTGCCCTGTTACCCTGGTTGCAGATATGTCATCTGATATCATGAGCCGTCCGGTGGATGTGTCCAAGTATGGTCTTATCTACGGTGGCGCACAGAAGAACGTAGGTCCTGCAGGTGTTATCTTCGCCATCATCCGCGATGATGTTCTGGGAAAGGTTTCCAGCTACATCCCTACAATGCTCGACTACAGAACCCACATCGAGAAAGAGAGCATGTTCAACACCCCTCCTGTATTCGCCATCTATGTCATGACCCAGACATTGAAGTGGCTCAAAGGCATCGGCGGAGTTGAGGCCATCAACAAGATCAACAAGCAGAAGGCTGCCATGCTTTACGAAGAAATCGAGCGCAACAAGCTGTTCGTAGGCACTGCAAATCCTGAGGACCGTTCCATCATGAACGTTTGCTTTGTGATGAACCCTGAGTACAAGGATCTCGAGGCAAGCTTCCTGGATTATGCAAAGGCAAACGGAATGATGGGCGTCAAGGGTCACCGTTCAGTAGGCGGCTTCAGAGCTTCCATCTACAATGCCTGCCCTATCGAGAGCGTACAGGCCCTCATCAAGTGCATGCAGGACTTCGAAAGACAGAACGTAAGATAAATTCTTTGAGAATATCATGAAAGTACTTATCGCTACAGAAAAACCTTTCTCCAGCAAGGCTGTAGAAGGCATCAAGAATATCGTTGAGGCTGCAGGCCACACTTTTGCAGCTCTTGAAAAATACGGGACAGAGGACAAGCTTCTTGAGGCAGTTGCAGACGCAGACGCGCTCATCGTCCGTTCAGACAAGGTTACCAAGGCTGTCGTTGACGCTGCAAAGAACCTCAAGATTGTTGTCAGGGCTGGTGCCGGATTCGACAACCTGGACCTCGCAGCACTCTCTGAAAGAAAGATCGTTGCAATGAACACTCCTGGCCAGAACTCCAATGCAGTAGCTGAACTTGCCATCGGAATGATGATCTACATCTCCCGCAACCAGTTCACTCCTGGAACAGGAAGCGAACTCAAGGGCAAGACTCTTGGCATCCAGGCATACGGAAACGTAGGAAGGCTGGTTGCAGAGCACGCAAAGAGCTTCGGCATGAAAATCATGGCTTTCGACCCGTTCGTCCCTGCAGAGAAAATGGAATCCGATGGCGTTATCGTCGCCAAAGATCTGGACGACCTCTACTCCAACAGCAACTTCATTTCACTGCACATACCTGCAAACGAGCAGACAAAGGGTTCCATAGGCTATGCGCTTCTGAGCAAGATGCCTAAGGGAGGATGCCTTGTAAACACTGCCCGCAAGGAAGTTATCAACGAGCCTGAACTCGAGAAGATTCTTGAAGAAAGAGAAGACCTCAAGTACATTACCGACATAGCTCCTGCAAACATCGATGTTCTGAAGGAGAAGTTCGGAAAGAGAGTTTTCGCCACCCCTAAGAAGCAGGGTGCAGAGACCGCAGAGGCCAACCTCAACGCAGGTCTTGCAGCTGCAAACCAGATTGTGGGATTCTTCAAGGACGGTTGCACCCGTTTCCAGGTAAACAAGTTCTAAGTCATGGTAAAAGTTAAACCGTTTGCGGCTATACGTCCGCCAAAAGAAATCGTCAAGGAAGTGGCTTCACGTCCTTACGACGTTCTCAACTCCCAGGAAGCCAAGGCTGAGGCCGGAGAGAAATCCCTGCTTCACATCATCAAACCTGAGATTGATTTTGACCCTATCGCCGATGAGCACGAGCAGAAGACTTATGACAAGGCAGTAGAGAACTTCAAGAAATGGCAGGAGAAAGGCTGGCTGGTACAGGACAAGAAGGAACAGTACTATGTTTATGCCCAGACAATGGACGGAAGAACCCAGTACGGCCTTGTAGTCTGCGCCAATACAGACGATTACATGAACGGTGCCATCAAAAAGCACGAACTTACCCGCAAGGAGAAGGAAGATGACCGCATGATCCACGTAAGAATCCAGAACGCCAATCTTGAGCCTGTATTCTTCGCATATCCTGACAACTCCGAAATCAACTCCATCGTTGAAAAGATTGTCAAGGAAAAAGCCCCTGAGTACGACTTTGTGGCAGAAGACGGTTTCGGACACACGATGTGGATCATTGATGACGATGCAACCATCGCCAGAATCACCGAGATATTCTCTACAATCCCAGCCTTCTATGTAGCTGACGGGCACCACCGCACGGCTGCTGCAGCAAGAGTTGGAGCTGAGAAAAAGGCCCAGAACCCTAACCACACCGGAAAGGAAGAATACAATTTCTTCATGGCAGTTGTATTCCCTGAGAGCCAGCTCAAAATCATAGACTACAACCGCGTGGTAAAGGATCTGAACGGAATGACCCAGGAAGAGTTTATCACAAAGCTCGGCGAATTCTTCACCGTCGAAAAGAAGGGAAAGGAAATCTACCGCCCTTCAGGACTTCACAACTTCTCGATGTACATCGGCGGAGAGTGGTACTCTCTTACCGCAAAAGCAGGAACATACGACGACAACGACCCTATCAAAGTTCTGGACGTTTCTGTGTTCTCCGACTTTATCGCCGACAAGCTTCTCGACATCAAAGACCTCCGCACCTCCAAGAGAATTGATTTCGTTGGAGGAATCAGAGGCCTAGGAGAGCTCAAGAAGAGAGTTGACTCCGGAGAGATGGCAGCGGCTTTCGCCCTCTACCCGGTTTCTATGCGCCAGCTCATAACCATCGCCGATACAGGCAATATCATGCCTCCAAAGACAACTTGGTTCGAGCCTAAGCTCAGAAGCGGAATCACCATCCACTCCCTGGCTGACTTCAAGAAGTAAGAGCCCAAGGCAAGTGCCACCGCAAAGAAAAACAGCCCGCATAATCTGCGGGCTGTTTTGTTTTACCGTACTTTCTGGAATTAGAAAGCGAACTTGATCCTGACTCCGGCCTGAATGAATCCCTGGGTTCCAAAACCTGCTTCAGCAAATCCGCAAACAATGTTTCCAAACTCCACGCCTATTGCAGAAACCTGCCAGGCCACACCGAAATCCCTGAACTTCTCGATAATGCCGTTGTTGTTCGTGTACTTGTTCCTTCTGGCTGTAAGACCGGCCGCAACTTTTGAATAAATGTTGGTGCGTGGGGTTGTGTACCAGAAATATCTTGCCTGAGGCATCAGGGAATACCAGGTGTCTCTTGCCTTGGTGTTGTCCTTGCCCTCGTTGAGAACATGGGAATCGGCAACCTGGAAAGAGAGAATGGCTCCAATGGCAAATTTCTCGGAAATCCTGTAACCATACTCGGCATTTACAATTGGCAGGAACTTGAAATCCTTTGCCTCATAGCTAGGATATCCGCTGATTATCTTGGTATAACTGTCGATGAACTGCATATTTGAACCATAACCGCCGGAAATTGATATATCGTGGAAGCCTGGCTGGTTCATATTCCCCTGGGCTGATGCTGCCACAAAGGCAAATAACAGCACGCTGATTGTCAAAAACAACTTTTTCATATTCGATTCGTCTAATTATCTGATTGTTTGGTCGCGCAAAGATAGCATTATTTCCCTATGATAACACCGTGGGACCGCTTTTTCAGGCCTTTTCGCCCTTCGTAGGCTCCATGTGCAAAGTCACGTGGGCATCTTTCCCGAACTTCTCCTTAAGGCGGTTTTCAATGTCTGTAGCCCTGTCGTGAGCCTCTTCCAGAACAGTCTTGCCATCCATTCTTATATGGGCCTCAATTGATATTCTGTTGCCCAGTCGCCTGGTTTTCAGATGATGCGGCTCAAAAACGCCTGGAACGGAATTGATGATTTTCACAATCTCATCCTCTTCTTCCTTAGAAAGAGACTTGTCTGTAAGTTCACCGATGCTTGCTTTCAGAAGCTTCAGCGACACGACAGCCAGCATTATGCCTACAACTATAGAAGCTATTGGATCCAGAACTGTCCACCTTCCGCCGAATATGATGGCTCCACCGATGCCCAGGGCAGCGGCGATTGAAGACAAGGCATCGCTGCGGTGATGCCAGGCGTTTGCCACCATTGCCTGAGAATTGAGCTTTCTGCCAGCGTGGGCAGTATAGCGGTAGAGAATCTCCTTTACAAAAATCGAAACCAGTGCAGCCCACAGTGCCAGATAGCCTGGAGAAGATAGTTCCTCACCTGAAAGCCAGCGGGTAAATTTCACCGCTCCCGATATCACGATTCCTGCAGCCGCGCCCAGAAGAGCCAGGCCGATAAGAAACGAGGCCACCACCTCAAACTTGCCGTGCCCATAGTCGTGTGTCTCGTCCTGAGGCTTTGAACTTATGCCAACGAATATCAGCACCACTATATCGGTCAGAAAATCGGAAAGAGAGTGCACGGCATCGGCTATCATCGCGGAGCTATGCCCCACGATTCCGGCAACGAACTTGAAAGCCAGCAAGGCCGCATTGCCAATGCTGCCAGCAAAAGTAACCCTGAATATTTCCCTTTCCCTGTTTCCCATAACACAAATATACTAATAAAACATCTCGGTTGGTAGTTAATAAGGCGCGCAGAGACCGTTAATAAGCCGAAGGCCGGCACGGAGTTAACAAGGCGCAAAGCGCCGCGACCGGAGGGAGCTTCCCGCCGCTTTAGCGGCGTAAAAAAAGCGGCATGGCCGCCAACGAAAAAAGGCCCCAGGACTTGTCCTGAGGCCTTTTGAAGTTGGCGGCTACCCACTTTCCCACTTGGTATAGCAGTATCATA
>CACXPG010000007.1:57417-167909 GCA_902769525.1 uncultured Bacteroidia bacterium | reverse complement strand
CGGGGAAGCAACCAGAATCCTGTCCTCGTTTTCAAAAGGCTCTTCCCGTCCGCCGTTGAAGAAGAACGTGACGTGTGCGTATTTTTCCGTCTCGGCGATTCTCAGCTGCCTCTTTCCGGCTGCCGCAACAACCTCTCCCAGAGTCTTATGCACATTTTCCTTGTCAAAAAGTATGTGAAGGCCCTTGAACTGGTCATCGTATGGAGTCAGGCAGCAGTAGTAAAGCGGAATGGTGTGCATTCCCTCTTCCGGCATGTCTTTCTGAGTTAAAACAGAGGTCATTTCACGAGCCCTGTCGTTACGGAAGTTGAAGAAGATGACAGCGTCATTTTCCTTGATGGTGGCAACAGGCTTGCCGTTTTCCACGATGCATATCGGCTTTATGAACTCGTCTGTAACTTCCTGGTCATAAGATGCCTGGATACCGTCCTGCGCAGAGGTGAAAGCCGCTCCCTTGCCTTCTGTCAGAAGGTCGTAGGCTTCCTTGATCCTGTTCCATCTCTTGTCGCGGTCCATCGCGTAGAATCTTCCGCACACGGAAGCCACCTTGCCGCAGCTTTGTTTCATGTGCTCTTCCAGCTCGGCGACAAATCCCTTTCCGCTTCTAGGGTCGGTGTCTCTTCCGTCCATAAAGCAATGGACATAAACCTTCTCCAGACCGCACTCCTTTGCCGTATCCAGAAAACCGAAAAGATGCTCCAGCGAACTGTGGACTCCGCCTCTTGAAACCAGGCCCAGAAAATGCAGGGCGTGGCCTTTTTTGGCGTATTCCATCACAGCTTTGATCTCTTTGTTTTCCAGCATCTTGTGCTCGCGGCAAACCTTGTTGATCTTCACCAGGTCCTGATATACAACCCTTCCTGCGCCGATATTCAGGTGCCCTACTTCGGAGTTTCCCATCTGGCCGTCCGGAAGACCCACGTCCTCTCCGCAGGCCATAAGCTGAGAGTGCGGGTATTTTTCCCTCAGGGCATCTATGTTAGGCTGGCCCTGAGTGTATATTGCATTTGATTTGTCTTCTCTTCCCAATCCCCATCCGTCGAGGATCATCAGCAAAACTTTCTTTCCCATTTTTTATTTCTTCTTCTTAGATGTTTTCTTCTTTTTCTTTGGTTCTTCTTCTGCAAAAACGCCGTAATTTTCAGTCTCTTCCCCTTGTGGAACTATCAGCGAGAAATCTATAGTCTTCTGTTCCAGAGAAGCTCTTTCCACCCTGACCTTGACTTTGTCGCCGAGGGTGAAATGCCTGCCTGAAGACTTTCCGTAAACGCTGAAGGTCTTCTCGTCAAACTGGTAAAAGTCGTCCGTGAGCTCCCTCAGGGCCACCATGCCTTCTATATGGGTTGGCTCCACCTGGACATAGATGCCCCATTCGGTAACTCCGCTGATTGTTCCCTCGAACTCCTGCCCCACTCTGTCTTTCATATACTCGGCCATCTTGTACTTGACGCTGGAGCGCTCTGCCTCGGTCGCGATCTGCTCTCTCTGCGACGAGTGCTGGCAATACTCCTCGAAGGCCTGCTTGTCCGCGCTCTTTTCCCCGGCAAGATAGCGGGAAAGAAGGCGGTGAACCATCATGTCCGGATATCTTCTGATCGGGGACGTGAAGTGGGTGTAGTACCTGAAACCCAGGCCATAGTGGCCGATGTTGTCTGTAGAATACTGGGCTCTTGCCATACATCTTAGAGCCAGCAGTTCTATCGTGTCGCACTCCGGCTTGCCGTGAATCTGCTCGACGAGCTTGTTCAGGCTCTTGGCCAGCTGACCGGCCGTCTCAGCCTCCAGCTTGTAGCCAAAATACTTGACAAATGTCTTGAGCTCGGCTACCTTTTCCATATTAGGCTCGTCGTGGATACGGTAAACGAATGTAGGGGCCTGCTTGCGGATAGCGGTGGCCACATAAGTTGCAACCGCCTTGTTAGCCAGCAGCATAAATTCCTCGATGAGCCAGTTGGCGGACTTGGTGATTTTCGGCACCACGTCTACCGGCTTTCCCTTCTCGTCCACCAGAACCTTCATCTCCGGCCTTTCAAAGCTGATAGAGCCTTCCTGGAAACGTTTCTTGCGGAGGATTGTGGCAAGCTTGTGAAGTTCCAGAACGGATGTGATCACTTCCTGTGAAGGAATCTTACCTTCCGCCATCACAGGCTTGTAGTCTGTCATGTCTCCTTCGCGGTCGATTATCTGCTGGGCCTCCTCGTATGCAAACCTGAAAGCCGAGCAAATCACCGTGCGGCCAAACCACTGCTTATAGACCTTTCCGGCTGTGTCCATCTCGAAAATCGCGGAGAAACAGAGCTTGTCCTCACCTGGCCTGAGGGAGCAGAGGTTATTTGAAAGGGCCTCCGGAAGCATCGGTATGGTTCTGTCCACAAGATAGACGGATGTTGCCCTGGCGTAAGCCTCCTTGTCCAGGACAGACTGTGGCCTGACGTAATAGGACACGTCTGCAATGTGCACTCCTATTTCTATATGGCCGTTGTCCAGAACCTTGTAGGAAACGGCATCGTCGAAGTCCTTGGCGTCAGCCGGGTCTATTGTAAAGATACAGTCCTTGCGCAGGTCCTTTCTGCCTTCCAGATCCTTTGCGGTAATCTTCTTTGGTATCTTTTCCGCCTCAGCCTCCACCTCAGAAGGAAACTTGTAAGGAAGACCGTATTCTGACAGTATGGCGTGCATTTCCGTGTCGTTCTCGCCCGGCTTTCCAAGCACATCCACAATCTCTCCGACAGGAGTCTGGCTGCCCCTCGGGAAGTCCTTGACCAGAACGGCCACCTTCATTCCCTGCCACTCTTTCTGGACGCTCTCATACGGGACTTCTACATCATAGTGCATGCTCTTGCTCTCTATGATCACCCAGGCGTGCTTTCCGGTAATCTGCATCAGCCCCACATAAGGACGGTCGGATCGGGAAACAACCTGGATTACCATACCCTCCTTCCCCTTTTCAAGATTCTTCTTCAGGACGGCCACCCTCACGATATCGTTATTCAGCGCGCCCTTCATCTTTCCTTCCGGAATGAACACGTCTTCTCTCTGGTCTTTTTTACCCGTAGGCTTTTCGCCTTCCTTTGGTGCCACCCTGACAAATCCGTATCCTCCAGAGGCTATTTCAAGCACTCCTTCAACCTCTTCCAGCGAATGGCCCGCCGCAAAGGAGCGAATTCCCCTTTCGGCATCGCGACCCATAGTCATACCGCGGCGGCGGCGAGATTTCTGTATTCCGTAAACCGCTGATTTTCTCTTCAATGATGGTTTGTTTCGTTTGGCGGATTTTCTGCTCATATCAAATAATCATTATTAAACCCTTTCTCGGCGACGCGAATTTGGGCAACCACAAATTTAACAAAAAAGCAACCCTATTTGAAAAGAAAAAGCCGAGAAGTTATCAACTCCCCGGCTCTTGTCTGTCCTGCAGTATCCTGCTTACTTCTTTACTGGCTTTTCAACTTTTTTCTTGTTGATGTCATACATTATAGGAGTAGCGATGAATACTGATGAGAACGTACCGACGATAACACCAAGAGCAAGAGCTACGGCAAATCCACGGATAGTGTCTCCGCCGAAGATTGCAATCGCCAGCAATACGACCAGTGTTGTGCCGGAAGTGTTGAATGTTCTGGCGAGGGTGCTGTTGACAGCGCCGTTGATGTTTTCCTTGAGTGTTCTCTTAGGATAGATTCTCTTGTACTCGCGGATACGGTCGAAGATAACCACGGTATCGTTGATTGAGTAACCGATGATTGTCAGCACGGCTGCGATAAATGTCTGGTCCACATCCAGGGTGAACGGAAGCACTCCTGTAAATATTGAGTAGAATCCGATCACGATGATGGAGTCGTGAGCAAGAGCGGCGATACCGCCGGCGCCCCAAGACCAGTTGGAGAATCTTGCGGCAATGTAGAGGAAGATGGCGATAAGGGCTATGATAACCGCATATACACCCTTTCTCTTCATGTCGTTTGCGATGGTTGGACCAACCTTGTCTGAACTTACGATACCGTTAGGGTTGTCTACTGTCGTTGTAAACTGCTCCTGGGTGAGAGGTGTCTCGAAGAAGCCCTTCAAAGCGTTGTAGAGCTTGCCCTCAACCTCCTGGTCAACTTCCTGTGAATTGTCGTTGATCTTGTACTTGGTAGTAAGTTTCATCTGGCTGCCGGAACCGAACTGCTTAACCTCGACGCTCTCTCCGCCGAACTCTGCGACAGCGGCCTTGCGGACATCGTCTGCGTTGACCATCTTGTCGAAACGGAGAACATAAGTACGGCCTCCGGTGAAGTCAACACCGTAGGAGAATCCCTTTCCGAAGATGAATCCGAGGCAGGTCAGCACAACCACTACAGCAATAGCGTAAGTGGTCTTTCTCATTCCGATGAAGTCTATCTTCGTGTTCTGCAAGAAATTGCGGGTAGCCTTGCCCTCGAAGGTGATGTTCTTGTTTCTTGCAAGACGGCCCTCGAAGTAAAGCCTTGTGATGAAGATAGATGTAATCAGGGAGGTGATGATACCGAGGATCAGAGTGGTGGCGAATCCCTGGATAGGACCAGTTCCGAACACTGCCAGAACGATACCTACGATGATGGTGGTGATGTTACCGTCGAGAATTGCAGAGTAAGCGTTGCTGTAACCGTCCTTGATGGCCAGACGGAGCTGCTTGCCGCTGCGAAGCTCTTCCTTGATTCTCTCATAGATGATAACGTTGGAGTCCACTGCCATACCCAGTGTCAGTACCAGACCGGCGATACCAGGCAATGTCAATACGGCTCCGATTGAAATCAGCGCTCCAAGAAGGAATACCACGTTGCAGATAAGGGCTATGCAGGCCGCAACACCGGCACCGCGGTAGAAGAACAGCATGTAAAGCAGAACCAGCACGAACGCGATCAGGAATGAAATCAGACCTGCGTTGATTGACTCCTGTCCCAGAGACGGACCTACAACCTGCTCCTGGAGAATTGTGGCAGGAGCCGGAAGCTTACCGGACTTGAGCACGTTTGCAAGGTCGGTTGCCTCTTCGAAGGTGAAGTGGCCTGAAATCTCGCTGCGGCCTCCGGTGATAGGCTCGTTCACGTTAGGATAAGAGTAAACCATTCCGTCCAGAACCACGGCAATGCTGCGGTTAACGTTGTCGGCTGTAAGTCTTGCCCAGGTCTTTGCTCCGTCAGGATTCATGGACATGCTTACGGTCGGGTTTCCGCCCTGCTCCCTGTAGGAGATGCTGGCATCGTTGATGCAGCTTCCGTCCAAAGGGGCCTTGCCGTCTCTAGTAGACTTGATTGCAACAAGCTCGAATATGGTGCCGGAAGCGTCTATAGGCTTTACTCCCCACATCGGGATAAGGTCTCCCGGGAGAACAGCCTTAACCTCAGGCATGCCCAGATACTTGTTAATCATAGCGGTATCCTTGTAGTGAGCGTGTCCGATCAGCGCTCCGCGGCCTCCCTGGTTAGGGCTGAGGATGGCCAGAAGCGGATGCTCTTTCATCAGAGCAATCTGGTCTGTAGAAAGTGAATCTGCAGATCCGAGCTGCTCCTTGACGGCCTGTGCGAGGCTTGTGGAGTCTGGTGCGGCAACTGTAGAGTCTGCTTTCTGCTCGATGCTCTGGCTACCGTTCAGGTTCTTCAGCAGAGCGTCTACCTTTGCTACTGAGCTGCTGATTTCGCTGAATTCGTAAGTCGGCCAGAATTCCAGAGAAGCGGTTCCCTGGAGAAGCTTTCTCACACGCTCAGGCTCCTTTACGCCAGGAAGCTCAACGAGGATTCTTCCCGCTGAACCAATCTTCTGGATGTTAGGAGCGGTAACGCCGAAACGGTCGATACGGCTGCGGAGAACGTTGAAAGAGTTGTCGATGGCGCTCTCTGCCTCAGACTTGATCACTGAGATTACGTCTGAATTGGAGCTTCCGCTCTTGATCTTGTCCTTCATCTCGTAGGTGGAGAACACAGATGCCAGCGGCTTGCCAGGGGCAACCTCGTTCCAGGCCTGCTCGAAGAGGGTGATAAAGTCCTGACGGCTTGTTATTTCCCTCTGTGAAGCAAGCTCCATGGCCTTTACGAACTCTTCAGACTGGTTGTTGTTGGAAAGGGCTTTGATAAGGTCCTTTACCTGCACCTGCATCATCACGTTCATACCGCCCTTAAGGTCAAGGCCGAGCTTTATTTCCTTTTCTTTTACCTGCTTGTATGTATTGCCGAAAAATACCTTCTTGTCGGCTACAGAATCCAGGTAATATCTGTTTTTAACTTTAATGACAGAGTCGAGATAATATGCCTGGTCAAGGTTTGAAACCTTGGCGAACTCCGGTTTAACCTTCTCTGCCTCAGCAGCTTTTTCTGCATATACGGCTGCTTTCTTCTCCTGATTCCTTGTTGCCCAGGTAAACGATATCTGGTACAGGCAGGCAAGTGCAATCAGGATTGCCAATACTCTAAAGAGCCCTTTGTTTTGCATTTTTTTGATACATTTTTGATAATAGGATGCAAATGTACAATTTTTTCGTAAAAAATAAAGTATTTCATACCTTTGTCAAGATGAAGAAGTTTATATCGCTGACAATTATAATCTGCGCCTGCCTGCTGCCGGCAAATAAAGCGGCGGGACAGACGGTGGAAGAAGGCGCCCTCAAAAACGAGAGGCGCGCCGATTCGCTGTACCGGGCATACGAGTTTTCAAGGGCCGCGAAAATCTACTCCCAGATGGCCCAGACAGCTTCTGCTGAAGACAAAAACCGCCTGGAAACCAAAGCCATAGCCTGCCAGAACGGAGAGGCTATGCTTCATTATGTCTCCACTCCCGTTGTCGTGACCAGAAAGACTCTGGACAAAAAAGACTTCTTCCTCTACTACCCGAACATCAGCGGCATCGGACACTTTGCCACAAGAGACGACGGGGCCGGATTCAGCGACACTCTCTTCATTCCGGAAAACAAGAACATCCTTTACTACAGCGCCAGGGACAACAAGGGCAAGTGGAGCATTTTCGTCTCCAAAAAGCAGGATGACGGCGTGTGGGGCGCTCCGGAGATTCTCGGCAAAAACGTCACCAGCAACGGCAATGACATATTCCCGTTCATCTCCCAGGACGGAAAGAGACTGTATTTTTCATCCAACGGCCATTACGGGGCGGGCGGATATGACCTTTATGTCAGCTACTGGGACGAAGACCTCAAAGACTGGGGCGTTGCCCAGAATATGGGATTCCCTTACTCTTCTCCGGGAGACGACCTGTTCTTCTACATAACCCCGGACGAAAAATACGCCGCATTCTCATCCACAAGGCTACTCGACGACCCGAACTCGCGTCTTTACAGCACAACCAGGATTGTCTGCTATGTGGTTGAATATGACAGAGACCCCGTAAAGCATCCGGCATCTCCTGGTGAAGTCTATAACATAGCCCGCCTGAGAAGCACCACCAACCTTACCCAAAAGCAGAGAGACTCTATGGGAATGGCCAGCGTGGACAAGGCCCTGGCCGGAGTGGACCGCAAGACCGGCATATCGGAAATGGACCCGAACACCAGAATGATCACCGAAAACTACACCAAGGCCGTTCTCAGATACCGTCAGATGAAAAAGCGCCAGCAGGTTCTTTCTGCCAGCCAGGACAAATACCGCAGCCTCTATTCCGCGCTTGAAGAAAGAATAGCCCAGGGAGGAGACAGCCTGGAGATGGCTTTCAGGAGAGATTCCCTCAGAGATCTGGCTCAAACCATTTCCGAAAGCGAAGCCGAGGCCCTGGACATTTCTTCCCAGATCAGGCAGGCCGAAGCCGAAATTCGCAAGACCGAGGAAGTGTTCCTGGCTACCGGAGTGTCCGTTCCGGAAAACACCCTTTTCAAGACTTCTGACGAACTTGCCGCCGAAGCACAGGACAACGATTCCGGCATAGACGAGGTGGATTTCTCCAGCATGCTGGATTCCAGAGCCAAAGTCGTAACGGACAGCGGATTCAAGATAGAAAACCCGAAACCAAAAATAGACCTGACCTTCAGGGTGCTGAAAAAAAGCGTGATGGCCGACCTCAACGACTTTCCTCAGGGGCTCAAATACCAGATTAAGCTGACCTCGTCAACCAAGCAGCTCCAGGAGACTTCCTTCAAAGGCCTTTCGCCTGTATTTGAAAGAAAAGACGCCGGAAGGTTTGTCTATAGCGTAGGAGCCTTCGACAAATACGCAGACGCCACCAAACAGCTCTCGAGAGTGAAGAAAGCGGGCTTTGCATCAGCCTCTATCGTTGCCTATGAAAACGGCAGGGCTATTCCTCTTGTTACGGCAAGAAAGAAAGAGGCTGGTGAATCTCAGCCAAAAACCGGGCAGAAGAACGCAAAAGCCTCAGCCTTCAACGTTGCGGTCTACACCACCGGCTCAAGCCTTGAACAGCCTATTATGCAGGCTCTATCGTCCGGAGGAAAAGACATCGCGAAAGTTGCCGCCGAGGGGGGATTCAAGTTCATCGCGGGACCATTCTCCTCCCAGAAAGAGGCAAACGCCCTGGCAGATAAACTGAAGGAGATTACCGACAAAAAAATTTCAGTTGAAGCGGTTTATTGAAAAAATGTTATATTTGCAGTCCATTTGAATAAACAGTATTCAGACAACTGACCACGGTGAGGTGGGAGAGTGGCTGAATCCAGCAGTTTGCTAAACTGCCGAACCGGTTTAACGGTTCCGCGAGTTCGAATCTCGCCCTCACCGCATTAAAAAGACCCCAAGTGCTTCAAACGCTTGGGGCCTTTTATTTTTCTTGTTTTCTGCTTTTCTAGTGCTGGATCGCCATCAGGCGGATGTATTTGAGGACATAGTCTGACCAGCCTTTAGGGCCTGGATACTGATAGCGGGCGTTGCCGTTAGGATCAGGAGTGAAGATGGTTTCGCCGGTTGGAGTGAGTGTGACAAAACCACGTGGAGAAAGCTTGTAGAAGACCTGGTCGCCTTCAACTGCGTTGATGACGGCAAGAGGATCCCACATCTTCTGGAACTTGTCTTCCTTGAGGAACTGGTAGATCCATTTGATTGGATGGGAATCGGTCCAGTTGAGGTCGGAGATCACTTCAGCGGCGCTATAGTACAGAGGATCACCAACTTCACCAGGAGAGAAGACAAGGTCTATATCCTTGGGGAGAAGCTCGAAGAACTTGAGGGAATAACCTATAGCGGCGGTGAAGTTGTAGTCGTGCTCGAAGGAATCGCCGAAGACTCCGCCCATCATATAGATGTTTTTGACCTTCTTGGCAACGAGGTCCACTCCATTTAGAGGGGAGTATTCATCCGGGCCGGACTGCAGGAGGCGGGAAAGGCAGGTGACAAAACCAACTGAAGCAATGGTCACGGACTTGTCAGGCTGGGCGGCAAGTATCTTGCGGTAGAGCTTGTAACCGTCAAGGTAGTCTCCATTATCACCAACGGAGCGCTTGAACAGAGGCTCGCCATCTGTGGAGCGGGCGTAAGCCATGTTGTGATAAGGGATGAAAATGCGCGGATCTTTTACTCCATTCTTTTCCAGGCCGATAGGAATGTCTGGGTAGCCATAGTAGTTGTTCATGACATCCACGGCATCAGCGTTGGCACGGTCCATACGGTCAACGATTACACCCAGAAGGGTGCAGCGCTTCATATCCATATAACGGTAGAGCATCATGAGGGCGAAAAGGTCGTCTGTGGAGGAGCCCATATCGCAGTCGTAGATGATGCGGATGTCCTGTTGCTCGTAGTTGGAGAGGACGTTGATGTCTTTTTTGGCGTCATATACGGTATGCTGGCCGTTGTCACGGGCGAACTGGACCGCAGCGGCCAGGCTGTCTTCCGGAAAACGGCGGTTGCTGTCGAAATAGAACAGGCCGGTATCAGGGTCTCTCCATCCTCCAACAATGTTATCGTGGGCGTGGGCGTGTTTGATGACCTTGCGTATAGACTTGCGGGTGAAGCTGTTCTGGGTTTCCTTGTAGGAAACATATAGGCCTTCTTTCGGGTGGCTGAAGGTGTTCAGGTCGAACGTGAAACCGTCAGGATAGGTTTTGCTCAGGGCCCAGATGTATGTTGCCAGGTCTTTGTCAGATAGTGTTTCGGTTGGAGCTTGACAGAAGACGGATGAGGTGAGGATTATCGCCGAGAATAACAGTATTATGCGTTTCATGGTTTTGAGTTTTAGTGTTGGATGGCCATTGTGCGGATATACTTGAGAACCAGGTCGCACCAGGTTTTGTCGCCAGGGTATTGGTAGCGGCAGTTGCCGTTAGGGTCTGCTTTGAAAAGGGTTTCTCCGTTAGGGGTGAGGGTGACAAAGCCGCGTGGAGACAGTTTGTAGAGGGCATCGCCTTCAACGGCGTTGATGACGGCCTGAGGGTCCCACATCTTCTGGCCAGTGTCGCAGTTAAGGTACTGGTAAGTCCACTTGATCGGGTGAAGGTCTGTCCAGCTCATATCGCTGATTACAGTCTCGGGACGGTAATCAAGCGGGTCACCGACTTCGCCAGGGGAGAAGACGATGTCCACATCCTTTGGCCAGAGTTCGAAGAACTTGAGGGAGAAATTGATGGCGGCCTTGAAGTTGTAGTCCGGCTCAACGGCATCGCCGAAGACTCCGCCCATGGCGTATAACTCCTTGACTTTCTGTCTTACAAGCTCAACTCCGGTAAGAGGGGAATACTCATCCGGGCCGGATTGGAGAAGCCTTGAAAGGGAAGTGACGAAGCCGATGGAGGCGATGGTCACCGATTTGTCAGGAGATTCTGCCAGGAGCTTGCGGTAAAGCTTGTAGGCCTCGTGGTAGGTGCCGATATCTCCCACCGTGCGCTTGAACATAGGGACACCGTCACGCGAGCGGGCGTAAGGGAGATTATGGTATGTGATGAAAACGTGCGGGTTCTCAATGCCTTTGGTTTCAAGACCGATCGGAATGTCAGGATAGCCGTAGAAGTTGTTCATTACATCAACGATGTCTGCGTTGGCCCTTCCCATTCGGTCCACGATCACGCCGATAAGGTTGCAGCGCTTCATATCCATATAGCGGTAGAGCATCATAAGGGCGAAGAGGTCATCTGTGGAAGAGCCCATGTCACAGTCGAGGATTATGCGGATATCCTTCTGCTCGTAATTTGTCCAGATGTTGATGCCCTTGGAGGCAATGTACACCGTATGCTGGCCGTTGTCCCTTGCGAACTGGACGGCTGCAGCCAGGCTGTCTTCAGGGAATATGCGGTTGGAGTCAAAGTAGTATTTTTTGTTCTCAGGGTTGTACCATCCGCCTACAAAGCCTTGATGCTCACGCGCATGCTTGACAACGGCAGGGATGCTTTTGCGGTCGAAGCTGTTCTGGGTGGCGATATAGGAAACCACCAGGCCCTCCGTCGGCTGACGCATCGTGTTGATATCAATGGTAAAGCCGTCGGGATACATCAGGCCCATTGCCCAGATGGCGTTGTAGAGCTCCGCGTCCGTGAGGCTGGGGTTTGTGGACTCTTGTTGCGCCGGGGCCTGCGTTTCGGCCTGTGTTTTGGTTTGCGCATAGGTGAAGATTGCCGTCAGCAGTACGGTAAGTGTGAGTAAGAGTTTTTTCATAGCAGTGATCAATTGACATTGAAAGATACGGCTTTTTTAAAACATAGGCAAGAATACTCGGGAATGTCTATCCGCGCTGTCACGTATTAGTCCATTTTTTGTATTTTTGTATTTGTCACTAATAAATACCTTGAATTATGAAAAGAATAATTGTTGCTGCTCTTGCCATCGTTCTGGCGGCAGCCTGCACGGAAAACAAAAAGGCGGAACAGACCTATCCGATAGGAGACCGCGCATTCTATGAAGTTGCCGGAAATGTGGAGTGCGTAGATCTGGAAGATGTCTATCAGGAATTTATTTTCCTCGGACAGAAGCCTGAGTTTAACAAAGAGGGACAGTTTTTTGTCAACGGTATCAAGTACAAAGAGGAGAAGGAGGGAGACCTCCGGGTTCTCAAGCTGGATACGGATGACGAAGACGGAGGTGGAGAAGAATATGTTGAATGCAAGTATGACACTAAGGGAAGACTTGTTTCTGCGGGATTCTGGGAGTCCAGCTTCAGCGACATTAAATATGACGATCAGGACAGGGTCGTAAGTTTTTCTGCCTATGGAATGATGGGCATAGAGTCCGAATACCATTATACATTTACCTATGGAAAAGACAGGAATCCTATAAAGGTGGATGTAAGGGAGGTTCACCCGGACTATGAGAACGAGGGCAAGGAAGTTACCCAGAACTACTCCATTTCCTATGAATATACCGCCGTTGACGAGATGGGCAACTGGACAGAAAGGAAGACAAGCAACGGTACTGTTGAAAAGAGAACCATAAAGTACTTCGCGGAATAATATTTGCTTATCTTTAACTCGCGGTTTAGGGGCGGACAAGAGTTTCTGGAATATTAAATCCCTGAATCGCAGAGTTATATGAAAAGACATTTCTTGAAAATAATTGTGGACAACGCTTCCAGAGCCTTTATTTGCGGAGCGTTGTCCATATTTTTCGCCGCATTGTCCGCCTGTACGGACAAAGGGGCGGACAAGGATATTTCCAGCATCATAGAAGCCTGGAAAACTGCCGACCAGAACCAGACCAACGCTTGCAGGGCTTATTACCAGGATACTCTGGCGGCAAGAAAACAGGCAGACACTTCTGAGAATTTCCAGGAGTCATATATGGACTTCCTCGGAACGCTGAACGCCCTCAGGGATTATGCCAAGAAGAACCCGTCCACAAGAGTTGAGGTCCGCAACACTCTATATGAGATTTACGGCAAGATACTCTACGGCTCGGACAAGAAAGAGTATCTGGAAGCCGAAGGTATAGGCGCCATGAGAAAAGCAGCCGGCCTTAATGACCAGACTCTGCTGGCGGAGCTGTATATCGTGATGTCTGAACTGACTTCGGACGAGCCGCTCCGCTCGGCAATCTATGACACTAAGGCCATAGGTCTGCTTCAGAAAAAAGATCGAGAAAAAGATTATTACACGCCCAAGAACTACTTTGAACTGGCCGACGTTTTCTTCAGGGCAGAAGACTGGAGAGACGCCATAAAGTACGGAAGCCTGTATCTGGAAAACATTCCGGAAGATTCTGCCGGAAATCTCCTGGCGACAAGACTCTCGACAATGGATATGGTTGGTACCTCTTATATGGAAATCAGCCAGTGGGACAGCTGCTCGGCGATGTTTGAAAACATGCTCTCTGTTGCTTCAGA
The DNA here is from genome assembly GCA_902769525.1 of uncultured Bacteroidia bacterium. Classification (GTDB taxonomy): domain Bacteria; phylum Bacteroidota; class Bacteroidia; order Bacteroidales; family UBA932; genus Egerieousia. The sequence goes on along the minus strand of CACXPG010000007.1, from coordinate 154,691 downwards.
CAGCCTCGCCGAACCATCAGACGCCGCCCTGATTGCAAGGCTCAAGGAAAGGGCCTCCGGAAAATTGGGGATAGTGCAGGCAAAATGGCAGCAGTTTGCACAGGCAAAAGAAAACCTGGAGGCATATCTCAACAGTTCCATAAAAGCCAAAGACACCTCAGACATTATCTACGCATACCTTGGCATGGGGCAGCTTCAGATGGGAACGGGCGACGGCAAAAAAGCCATATCTGACCTCAAGCAGGCAAGGCGCTTCGCCACAACCAAAAGATTCCCGCTCCTGCAGACAAAAGTCTATGACGAGCTTGCAAAAGCCTTTCAGGACACGGGTCAGGAAGACAGCGCCTCCATCTGCAAAAGAAAACTCCAGATGCTCCAGGAAAAGATCCAGGCATCCAGGCAGGACGTGGAACTTCTCAAGACCAGGACCGAGCACGAGCTTCTCCAGATCCAGAACGACATAAACACCGTCCAGAGCGAGAAGGCGACAAAAAGAAGCTGGACCTGGCTGATTGTGGTGGCAGCAGTCCTTTTGGCAATTATCGCGGTTATGGTGGCCGGAAGAAAGCGTTTCAGGATGAAAATTCACCGCAGGATAGCCCGCCAGCACGAGCAGAAGCAGAAAGAAAAAGCTTCAGAGCAGCTGGACCACATGGCTGACAGCCTGAAGACCAAGGGACTGCTGGGAGAAGACGGCACCCCTAAAGACCTTTCAGGAGAAGACGGATGGTTGGCTTTCCGCGAGAAATTCGCCGAGGTTCATCCGGACTTTTTCGCCAATTTAAACAAGGCGCTGGGAAGGAAGGCGACCCCTACTTACGAAAAGGTTGCGGCCCTGATTTTCCTCGGTCTGGACAACAAGCAGATCGGCAAGATACTTGGCATAGACAAAGACAGTGTCGGAAGGACCAAGCGTAGAATCCGCACCCTGACAGGCTGCCAAACCCAGGAAGATCTCCAGGATGTAATTTCAAGGCTATGACAAAAAAAAGACCAACTGCGGAGAACCCGCAATTGGTCAAAAAAACATAGTATGAAAACGATCTTGTGGTCGGGGTACTCCGACTCGAACGGAGGACCCCCTGCTCCCAAAGCAGGTGCGCTAAGCCAACTGCGCCACACCCCGATTCCCTAATTGGGACTGCAAAAGTATAAGGTTTTTTTGAATTAACAAATTTTTTTCAAAAATATCCACTTCTGCAGACTAGATTTTCTCCAGTAACCTCTTCATAGACACCTTCTTCTCAACGATAGAATGAAGCTCGGCGATTGGAACTCTCTCCTGGCTCATCGTATCGCGGTCCCTGAGAGTCACCTTTCCGTCAGAGACTGAATCAAAGTCAACTGTAACGCAATAAGGCGTTCCGATCGCATCCTGGCGACGGTAGCGTCTTCCGATGGTGTCTTTTTCCTCGTACTGGCAGTTGAAGTCGAACTTTAGCTCGTCCATAATCTTCTGGGCTACAGTTGTAAGCTCTTCTTTCTTTACAAGAGGCAATACAGCAACTTTCACCGGAGCCAGGGCCGGATGGAATCTCATCACAACTCTTTCCTCTCCGTTCTCCAGTTTCTCCTGGCGGTAAGCTGCGCTCAGCACGGCAAGAACCGTCCTGTCCACACCGATAGAAGTCTCTATCACGTAAGGCACATAGCTGGTGTTCTGCTCAGGATCAAAGTACTGAATCTTCCTGCCGCTGAATTCCTGGTGACGGCCAAGGTCGAAGTCGGTTCTTGAATGAACTCCCTCAAGCTCCTTGAAGCCGAACGGGAAGTTGAACTCGATGTCGGTTGCGGCGTTGGCGTAGTGAGCCAGTTTCTCGTGGTCGTGGAAGCGGTAGTTCTCCTCTCCCATTCCGATTGCAAGATGCCATGCGAGCCTCTTCTGCTTCCAGTGGCGGAACCATTCGAGTTCTTCTCCCGGACGAACGAAGAACTGCATCTCCATCTGCTCGAACTCCCTCATCCTGAAAATGAACTGGCGGGCTACAATCTCATTTCTGAAAGCCTTTCCGATCTGGGCTATTCCAAACGGGATCTTCATTCTGCCGCTCTTCTGAACATTGAGGAAATTGACAAAGATTCCCTGTGCCGTTTCCGGGCGGAGATACAGCGTGCCGTCCTCTCCGGAAATGTTTCCCAGCTGGGTGGAGAACATAAGGTTGAACTGTCTTACTTCTGTCCAGTTGCGGGTTCCGGATATAGGGTCTACAATCTCGCAGTCTATGATTATCTGCCTCAGGCCCGGAAGGTCGTTCTCGTTGAGAGCCTTCGCCATCCTCTCCCTTACCTCGTCGGCCTTTTTCTGCTCGCGCAGGACATTAGGGTTTGTGGCGCGGAACTGAGCCTCGTCAAAAGCGTCACCGAACCTCTTCTTTCCCTTGGCAACCTCCTTATCTATCTTGGCTTCTATTTTCGCAATGTAATCCTCGATCAGAACATCTGCGCGATACCTCTTCTTGGAATCCTTGTTGTCAATCAGCGGATCGTTGAAAGCGTCCACGTGACCGGAGGCCTTCCAGATTTTAGGGTGCATGAAAATGCAGGAGTCAATGCCGACGATATTCTCGTTGAGCTTGACCATAGAATCCCACCAGTATTTCTTGATGTTAGCCTTGAGTTCGCTTCCCATCTGGCCGTAGTCATACACTGCGCTCAGTCCGTCATAAATCTCACTGGACGGAAATATGAAACCATACTCCTTGGTATGGGAAATCAGATTTTTGAAAACTTCTTCTTGTGTCATATTTACGCTATTTATATTTTCACTTTATTCAACAAAACACTCACAAAAGGTCTTGTGCCTATCTGTGGATGCGGAATTGTCAACCTTGGTGTATTCATCGTTATTTCAGTCCATACGGTGGTTTTGTCCGCCCCGTTGTCCGCTACTTTGTCCGCCCCCTCTCTCCTGAATGCCTGCAATATGTCTATATCCAGTGTCCGGCTCTGATAAATCCCGTTTTTTTCCTTGTAGGTTCTCATCCGTCCAAACAGCTTCTCTATCCTCTGGGTCTGGTCCAGAACCTCGGTCATGGACTTGTCGGTCACGCAGCAAAGTATCTGGTTGCTGAAGTCCGGGGTCTGGACAACCTGGCCGTCCGCCCCCTTTGTCTGTTCAAACTCTCCGCAAGGCGTGGTTGAAATAATCTCGGTCGTAAATACAGCGTCTTCCAGCGATTCCACGACAAGGTAATCGGGAAGAAGAGCATCCACAATTTCCTTGTCCGCCTCTTCAATTATCTGATCCGGCGACAGTTCTCCAAGCGGAAGATTGCTTCCCAGCAACAGTACAACTTTATACAGTTCAGCGTTTCCCATTACATAAGTCCTAGTTCCAGACGAGCCTCCTCGCTCATTCTGCTTTCATCCCATTCCGGTTCAAACGTCAGTTCAATCTGCACTCCCTTGACTCCGGGGGCGTCTGAAACGGCATTGTTAACGTCGTTTACCACATCTTCGGCCATCGGGCAGGTCGGAGATGTCATGGTCATCTTTATGAAAACGTTCTTGTCCTCCCCTACCTTGATCTCGTAAATCAGGCCCAGGTCATACACGTTTACAGGGATTTCAGGGTCAAAAACCTGCTTGAGGGCGCGGATGACATTCTTCTGAACATCTTCCACGCTGTATTTGTCTCCCGATGCCTGCTTCTCCTTGAAAGCCAAAGCGTAAAGCTTGATCTGCTTCATCATTGAAACCAGGCCGTTGGCTCTTGTCGGAGAGAGGTTGCTCCTCAGCCCTATCGTGTCTATGAAATCTATTTCCGACTCCAGGATTTCGTCCGGAGTATGCCCGTCATAAACCCTGATCAGAAGAGAAATTATGCCCTTGGTGATTATGGCGTCGCTGTCGGCCGAAAAATACAGTTTTCCGTCTTCTTCCCTGCAGTCCAGCCACACACGGCTCTGACACCCCTTGATAAGGTTCTCGTCCTTTTTCCTGGCTTCATCTATCACTGGCATTGATTTTCCTAAATCGATGATATACTGGTATTTGTCCATCCAGTTATCAAAGAGGGAAAACTCTTCGACTATCTGCTGTTCTATTTCTTTTATCGTCATATTTCTTTTTTTATCACGACAGCATCATCCTTGCCCTTTCGAGGCATTTGATAAAGACGCGGGCTTCTTCAAGCGTGTTGTACGGGGCAAAGGAAGCCCTTAGCGCCGACGTTACGCCGAAACTGTTCAGAAGCGGCTCCGCGCACATCATTCCAGAACGTACTGCAACACCCATTTTGTCAAGCAGTTGAGCCAAGTCACCTGCATTTATGCTTTCAATGTTGAATGTAAAAATAGGTGTCTTTTCTTCTTTTGCGGAAGGTTTGCCGTACAGCTCAATTCCCGGAGCGGAAAGCTTGTCGAGCATATAGGCAATTATCTCTTTTTCCTCTTCCTTTACAGCTTCGCCCGTTTCTCCGTTTCTCAAATACTCTGCGAATTCAAGGGCCGGCAAAAGCGATGACGCGCCGATGAAATTCGGAGTTCCGGCCTCAAACTTCAGCGGCAGAGGAGCGTATGTAGTCTTCTGGTATGTAACCGTCTCCACCATATCGCCGCCGCCCATATACGGAGGCAAAGCCTCCAGCAAATCTTTCTTTCCGTAAAGAACCCCCACTCCGGTCGCCCCGTAAATCTTGTGGGCGGAAAAGGCGTAGAAGTCGCAGTCCATAGCCTGAACGTCAACCGGTGAATGCACAATTCCCTGCGCTCCGTCCACCAGAACCGGTATTCCCTTTGAGTGTGCCGCAGAAATAATCTCCCCTACTGGATTATGAAGACCTGTAATATTGGATATCTGAGTGATTGCCAGTATCTTGACTTTGTCAGAAAGCAAGCTTTCAAGTTCATCGACGGCCACTCTTCCGCTTCTTCCCCCGCCGGTCATCACGTCTGTCGGGATTACTTTAACCTCGGCTCCGGCCTTTTGCGCCGCAATCTGCCAAGGCACTATGTTGGAGTGGTGAGAATCTCCCTCTATAAGAATAACATCTCCCCTGCCGACAAACTTCTGGCAGAAACAGCTGGCCACAAGGTTTATGGAAGCGGTGGTCCCCGATGTGAATATAACATTCTCCCGGGAAGGGGCGTTTATGAAACTCCTTGTCTTTTCTCTGGCACTTTCGTAAGCCGTTGTGGACAGGTCTGACAGCTCATACATGGAGCGGTGCACGTTGGCATTCCTTATCACAAACGCATCGCCGAGAAAATCAAGCACTTGAGATGGCTTCTGGGTAGTTGCCGCATTGTCCAGGTAGACGAGCGGCTCCCCGTTCATCCTCAGATTCAATGCCGGCACCTTTGCCCTCACTTCCGATATTATGTCTTGCCTTGCGCGTTTCATAAATTCTGCTCTGTTGTGCAAAATGCAAAAATACAACGAATTTTTCTAAATTTGCTTTGTATGAACAAGACAGTTTTGATTACCGGAGCAACCAGCGGCATCGGAAAGGCCTGCGCCGTAAGGTTTGCGCAAGGAGGATACGACATTATCCTCACCGGAAGGACCAAGGAAAAAGTATCGGCCGCCGAAAAGGAAATCCTCTCACTCTGCCCGAACATCGAGACCTACCCCCTGATTTTCGATGTCAGGGACAAGCAAGCCGCCCAAAAGGCAATCCTCTCTCTTCCAGAAGACTGGGCGGACATAGACGTGCTGGTGAACAACGCCGGACTGGCTCTTGGGCTGGAGCCGGAATACGACGGAGACATAGACGACTGGGAAACAATGATAGACACCAACATCAAGGGCCTTCTGTACATGACCAGGCTCATTGTTCCAGGAATGGTCAGAAGAAACAAAGGCCACGTCATCAATATCGGAAGTGTGGCCGGAGACGCCGCCTACGCCAACGGCAATGTCTATTGCGCCACCAAGGCTGCTGTAAAGGCCCTCAGCGACGGCCTTCGCATAGACCTGGCCCACACCCCTATCCGGGTTACCAACCTCAAGCCGGGCCTGGTCGAGACCAACTTCTCCACCACCCGCTTCCACGGTGACAGCGCCCGTGCAGACAAGGTTTATAAAGGCATCAAGCCTCTCAGCGGAGCGGATATCGCAGACGTGGCGTTCTATGCAGCCAGCGCACCGGAGCACGTGCAGATAGCAGAGGTGCTTATCCTTGCAACCCACCAGGCCAGCGGAAGCGTCATATTCCGCGAAGATTTAGCAGATTAACCAAACTTACTTCAAGAACCGATATATGTACGATTACATAAAAGGACTGCTGGTTGAAACAACCCCTACTCAGGCAATCGTGGAAGCCGGAGGAATTGGCTATAAACTGGAGATTTCTCTCCAGACCTTCACTGATATCCAGAACCTCAAGGAAGCCAAGCTCTACATCTACTACTATGTGAAAGAAGACATTGCAATGTGGTACGGCTTTGCAAGCAAGGAGGAAAGATATATGTTTACCCTTCTTATCAACGTCAACGGGGTTGGCCCGAACACGGCCAGGATGATTCTTTCTTCTCTGAGCACAGAAGAGCTCAAGACCGCCATTGCTACAGATGACGTCAATAAGATAAAGGCCGTCAAGGGAATAGGCCTGAAGACCGCCCAGAAGGTAATCATCGAACTCAAAGACAAGATCTCCAAGGGCTCAGACACCTCCACCCTTCCTCTCGGCCCTGCAGCAAAGAGCCCTGTTGGAGAGGAGGCCCTCGGAGCTCTCGTAATGCTCGGCTTCAAGAAACCGGATTCAGAAAAGGTGATAGGGGACATCCTCCGCCAGAACCCGGCCGCTTCCGTAGAGCAAATCATCAAACTCGCCCTGAAGAGACTCTAGCTCCATGCAGGTAAAGACCAACTCTTTAAAAGCCTGGATATTAGCCGCCCGCCCAAAGACACTGGCCGGAGCCGCGGCCCCCGTTCTTGTCGGTGCCGCCTTGGCCTGGGTTACATTGGCTGGAATCAGCGGAGACCACTTCCCTAAATATTGGATTATTCCATCTGCCATTTGTCTGGTATTTGCTCTTGCAATGCAGATAGACGCTAATTTCATCAACGATTATTTTGACTGGAAGAAAGGCGCTGACTCGGAAGAAAGACTTGGCCCCGAAAGGGCCTGCTCCATGGGCTGGATAACCCCGGGGGCCATGAAGACCGGAATTTTCATAACAACCATAATATCATTGCTTATAGGGCTGCCTCTGATTTATTTTGGAGGCTGGTGGATGATTGCCGTGGGAATCTTTTGCATAGCCGGAGCGTTCCTTTATACAACAAAGTTTTCGTATCGGGGATGGGGAGATGTTATGGTGGTTCTGTTCTTCGGAATTATTCCCGTGTTTTTTACCTGGTTTGTTTCTACTTACGGTTTCTTGCCCATACAGCATGCAAATCTGTCTGAAACCGGCGGAGACTGGGAAACCTTTTATTTGAAATTTGTAATCAAGCCATATCGTAGTATTTGGCCAAACGTGGTCTTTGCCGGATTTGCAATGGGGTTGGTTGTAAACAACCTGCTGATTATAAACAATTATCGCGATAGGGGGCTGGATGCGAAGAATAATAAACAAACCATAGTTGTAAGATATGGAACAAAAACAGCGGAATGGCTTTATTTGGCCAACGGCTGTATTGCAACATTCGGAACAGTGATAGTTTGCAAATGGGTGCCTGGACATTTCTGGTTTCACGGGTCTTCTCCTGTCCGTCTTGTCATTCCGCTCCTGTTTCTTCCATTTCTGTTTTCCGCACATAGAAAAATGGTCAGAATCAACCACGGCAGAGAACTCAATAAAGTTTTAGGGGAAACAGCTCGCAATATTTTGATATACAGCATATTGTTTGTTGTTTCAATTATATTGTACACATCGTCTGTTTGGTATAGTCGCTGAGATTTCATACTTTTGACTTTTGCAAACAAATATTTGATAATCACATAAAAATCTTTGAATATGAATATTCCTTCAAATCTCAAGTACTCTAACGACCACGAGTGGGTTAGCGTAGAGGGCAACATTGCAACTGTAGGCATTACAGATTTCGCTCAGAGCGAGCTGGGAGACATTGTCTTCCTCGATATCACCTGCGAGGGTGAAACTCTTGCAGCAGGAGACCAGTTCGGAAGCATCGAGGCCGTAAAGACCGTGGCTGACGCTCTGATGCCTGTAAGCGGAAAGGTTATTGAAATCAACCCGGACCTGGAAAGCGCTCCGGAAAGCGTAAACAAGGATCCTTACGGAGCCGGCTGGCTGATTAAAGTCGAGATGACCAACCCTTCAGAGGTTGACGCTCTGCTTGACGCCGCCGCTTACGAGGGCATCTGCAAATAATCTCGCTTGATGAAAAAATGCTCTTTCGGGAGTGACAACCACTCCGGTATCCATCCTTCCATTCTTCAGGCAATAGAGCGTGTGAACGAGGGCTATTGCTTCGGCTATGGAGAAGATGAATACACAGAAGGGGTTCTAAGACAAATCGAGGCCTTGCTGGGTAATGACTGCAAGGCCCTTTTTGTGCTTAATGGAACCGGTGCAAATGTAGTTTCCCTGGCATCTTTCCTGAAGCCTTTCAGCACCATACTTGCCCCGTCCTGCGCCCACATAATCGAAGACGAATGCGGCGCGGTAGAAAGATTCTCGTCCTGCAGGATAACCCCGCTTTACCAGGAAGGCGGAAAGGTAAAGCCGGAAACCGTCAAGGAATGCCTTAAGTTCGGAGACCAGCACAAGGTCCAGCCGGCAATCCTTTCTATTTCCCAGCCGACGGAATTTGAAACCCTATACACGGTAGATGAAATCAGAGCCCTTGCAGACCTGATGCATTCGGTAGGGGGCTTTATCCACGTGGACGGCTCCAGAATATCCAACGCAGCAGCGGCAATGAACGTTTCAATCAAGGAAATGATCGCAGACACCGGCGTAGATGTGCTAAGTTTCGGCGGCACCAAGAACGGGCTTCTGATAGGGGAGGCTGTGGTGATTTTCAACCTGGAAAAGAACCGCGAAATGGCGGAAAACCTCGCCTATATTCGCAAGCAGGCCACCCAGCTTTACTCCAAGAACCGCTTTATCGCCGCACAGTTTGAGGCCTATCTGAAAGACGACCTGTATCTGAAGATGGCATCTCATTCCAACGCCCTGGCAAAATATCTGGAGAAAAAACTCAGAGAATCCTCAGCGATGGCCAAAGGCGTGTACTTTACCCAAAACGTGGACACAAATGGAGTCTATATCTCGCTTGCTCCACTTACAGACGAGCAGATGGCGGCCCTGCAAGAAAAATACATTTTCTACGTTTGGAGAGAAAACATCAAGGAGGTTCGTCTGATGTGTTCTTTCAGGACAACAAAACAGGATATAGACAGTTTTGTCGCCGATCTGGAGGAGATTTTAGCCTAAACAGAGGCCGAAAACGTAAAAATAGCCCGAAAATCGGGCTATTTTTGTTTCAGACGGGCTCACTCCTGGTTTTAAGGGAGAACGCCTAAAATAGGGGTGTTTTTGAAAGCCGCTTTTTTCACCGTTCCACGAGGAACAATTTATACTTAATTTACAATATCACAGATTGTTATATTATTTTACATAAAGTATCACTTAAAATAAAAGCATTTTTGAGGTGCCCAAAAAAGAGCTGATTTTGATGCTGTTTTATGTATAAAGCAATACTTTATATGATTAATAACAATAACGTGTAATTTAATAATTTATATTTGTTGATAAAAGCAGAACTTTAGCATTTTTAACGGCCAAAATAGACCAAAAGAACGGAGATATCTGCGGGAGAAACTCCAGAGATCCTTGAAGCCTGGGCTATTGTCTGCGGCCTGTACTTCATCAGCTTGAGGCGACCCTCCATTGAAATGGAGGTAACTTTCATAAAATCAAAGCCTTGAGGAATCTTCAACTCCTCCAGACGGGCCATTCTGTCTGCAGCGAGCTGCTCTCTTTGTACATATCCGCGGTATTTAACGGCTGTTTCCGCATCCGTCAAAACCTGGTCTGAGAGAGAATTCCTGAAGGTCTCTTTTTTCTGGAAAGAGAAGCCAGAAGGGCGGAAAGGAAGCTCCAGACCATCTGCCGAAGCAGTCTCCGGATGCGCTGATTCCAGATTGTCCAGTGTTTCCTTAATGAGTGTTCCACGAGGAACAATGCCCAAAATATCGTTCATAAACACATCTGGACGCATTAGAAGAGAAGATGCTTTCTTTCCTTCGGAAATATGCTCTGATCTGGAGACTGAATTAAAAGAACGTGCAGAAACAGTATCCTCGTCAAGTATAGAAACGATTTTGTTTATCGCTGAATATTTGTCTCTGACAAGGGCCATCCTTTCTTCAGAAGCCAAGCCGATCTCATATCCGATTGGGGTAAGCCTGAAATCCGCATTGTCCTGCCTAAGAAGGATTCTGTACTCTGCCCTGGAAGTGAACATCCTGTAAGGCTCGTCAACACCCTTTGTAATCAGATCGTCGATTAAAACGCCTATATAGGACTGGTTGCGGCGGAGAACTAGCGGTTCTTTTTTCTGAATGGCCAGAGAGGCGTTAATGCCGGCCATCAGGCCCTGTGCCGCGGCTTCTTCGTAACCGGTTGTGCCATTTACCTGTCCTGCGAAATAAAGGCCTGAAACCTGCCTGGACTCCAAGCTGTGCCAAAGCTGGGTAGGTGGGAAATAGTCGTATTCCACCGCGTATGCAGGGCGGAAAATCTCGCAGTCTTCCAGACCTTCTATTTTATGAAGGGCTTTTATCTGAACATCCATCGGCAGAGAAGAGGAGAATCCCTGGAGATAATACTCGTTGGTGTTCCATCCCTCCGGCTCCAGGAAAAGCAGATGCTGGTCCTTGTCTGAAAAAGTGCGAAGCTTGTCTTCAATGCTAGGGCAATATCTAGGGCCTATTCCAGAAATTTTCCCGGAAAAAAGCGGAGAGTCCTTGAAACCCTTTTTTAGCTCCGCGTGAACCTTCGGGTTGGTGTGCACAAGATAACAGCATTTCTGCTCAATATTTGTCTGTACAGACGAAGGAACGTTCAAAAACGAGAATCTCGCGGGGTTATCGCTGCCAGGCTGTACCTCCAGACGACTGGTATCGATAGACTTGATGTCTATTCTCGGCGGCGTACCTGTTTTCATCCGGCCGCTGACAATGCCGTACTGAGCCAGCTTTTCTGTAAGAGACAAAGCCGGAGGTTCGCCGATTCTTCCGCCTTCCGCCGAATTCTGTCCGATGAAAAGACGGCCGTTAAGGAATGTGCCGGCCGTAAGGATTACCTTGGAAGCAGAGAACTCTGCACCCATAGAAGTCTTGACGCCCTTGACAACATAGCTATAACCTTTGATGCTTCTCTTGTAGGTGTCAATCACTAGATCGGTAACTGTGTCTTGCCAGATATGAAGGTTTGGTGTGTGTTCAAGGACGTAGCGCCAGTTAAGTATAAAGTACTGACGGTCGCACTGGGCACGTGGACTCCATACGGCAGGCCCTTTTGACTCGTTAAGCATCCTGAACTGTACTGTCGAAGCGTCTGTCACGAGACCCATTCCTCCGCCAAGAGCATCTATTTCTCTGACAATCTGACCTTTAGCAATTCCTCCCACCGCAGGATTGCAGGACATCTGGGCTATCTTGTTCATATCCATAGTGACAAGCAGCGTACTGCAGCCCATCTTCGCTGAAGAAAGAGCCGCTTCACACCCGGCGTGGCCGCCGCCAATCACTATAACATCGTACTTTCTTGTCATGCCTTGTAGTTGACAGATATTTTCTCCTGGTCAAAATCGCTGAGAAGCGTTTTCAGGCAAATGTTCTCGGCACGGCGCATTTTCTTTTGCTGATAGGCTGTGATATCATCCTCGCCAGAAAGATGAAGTATGCCGTGGATGATTACCCTCAGAAGCTCGCACTTGAACTCAGGGGTGAACATTTGCCTGTACGTTGTTGAATTTGCCAGAACCGTATCCAGGCTGATGAACAGGTCGCCGCTCACCAGATTACCCTCGCAATAGTCGAAGGTGATGATGTCTGTATAGTAATCGTGCCCCAGAGATGTTTTGTTGATGTTTAGCAAATACTCGTCAGAGCAGAAGACAATGTTTATCTCTCCTGCCGCATAACCCCTGTCTTTCAACACTTTATATATCCACTGGCGAATGACGGCCTTGCCTTTGAGCCGGCTTTTGACGTCCTGGTCTGTAAAACGCAACATTGATATTTTATTGATAATGACTGGTTGACTTATTTTTTAACTTTGTGCCACAAATTTATCTAAAAAAAAAGAGTTTATGGCTAAAGTATCTGTCATTGGCGCCGGTAATGTTGGCGCTTCATGCGTAGAGGCAATGCTTCACCTGAATTTCTGCTCAGAGATTGTGCTCCTGGATATCAAAGAAGGAATCTCCGAGGGAAAGGCTATGGATATGATGCAGGCCGCAAAGCAGTACGGAACAAACACTAAAATAACAGGAGTAACCAACGATTATTCAAAAACCGCTGATTCAGACGTTGTAATCATCACTTCAGGTATTCCTAGAAAGCCTGGCATGACCAGAGAGGAGCTTATCGGAGTCAATTCAAAGATCGTTTCAAGCGTTACCGAAAACGTTCTCAAGTTCTCCCCTAAGGCTGTGATCATGGTTATCGCAAACCCTATGGACCCTATGACTTACCTCACTCTGAAGAAGAACAACCTTCCTAAGCATCAGGTTGTAGGAATGGGCGGACAGCTGGACTCAAGCCGTTTCACCTACTATCTTGCACAGGCTCTGAACGTTCCTGTAAGCGATATCGACTGTATGGTTATCGGCGGACACGGAGACAAGACCATGATTCCTCTTATCCGTTTTGCAACCTACAAGGGAATTCCTGTAACCAAGCTTCTGAGCAAGGAAGTTTGCGACAAGGTCGTAGCAGACACTATGGTAGGCGGAGCAACCCTTACCAAGCTTCTGGGAACCAGCGCATGGTACGCTCCTGGAATGAGCGCAGCCACAATGGCAAAGTCCATCGTGATGAACGAGAGGAAGATGATCCCTTGCTGCTGCTATCTGGAAGGCGAATACGGAGAGAAAGACCTCTGCATCGGCGTTCCTGCTATCGTAGGAAAGGGCGGATGGGAAAAGATCGTTGAACTTGAACTCAACGATGAGGAAAAGGCTCTCTTCAAGGCCAGTGCAGACGCCACCCGAAACACCGCAAACGTTCTCAAAGAGCAGAATATAATCTAATAAAACAAGCAATATGGAAATCAAGAAATCCCCAAAAGCCAACCTCGAGAACAAGAAGACCTTGTTCCGTGAGATCGGACTGATTGCAGCCCTCGGACTCGTGCTGTTCCTCTTCGAGTGGACCACTCACGACAAAGAGACCGCAACCCTTGTAACCGGTCCGTCAGTAGCAATCGAGGACGAGCAGGCTCCTATCACCCAGGAGACTCCTCCACCACCTCCAGAGCAGATCAAAGAGCCGGTTATGACCGAGGAACTCCAGATCGTTGAAAACGACGTTAAGGTAGAGACCGACTTCATCAGTACAGATGACTCCGACCAGAAGATCGAGATCAAGCCTTACGTAGAGGCAAAACCTGTAGAGGAAGAAGTAGAGGTAGAGGAAGAAATTCCTTTCGCCATCATCGAGGAAAAGCCTACATTCCAGGGTAAAGACGCTAACGCGTTTACAAAATGGGTTTACGACAATATCGAATACCCTGAAATCGCAAAGGAGAACGGAATCTCCGGCCGTGTTACCGTACAGTTCACCATTGACAAGGACGGTAGCGTAAAGGACGTGAAGGTTCTCAGAGGCGTTGACTCATCTTTGGACAAGGAAGCTGTAAGGGTTATCCAGAAGTCTCCAAAATGGAGCCCTGGTAAGCAGAGAGGTAAACCTGCAAAGGTTAAGTACACCTTCCCTATCATCTTCCAGTTGAGATAACACATCTCAGCGGCAAAACAAAAACGCTGGCCATACGGTCAGCGTTTTTTATTGCTCTTTCATTACGGGTTATTTGATTCCCTTCTCCTTCTTTATCATCTTCACGACCTTTTCCACAGGCAGGGCCTCTATAACCTTTCCGTTGTATCCTTTGGTGGTTTCTGCGGCAAACAGGCTGTTCCACAGAGCCTCTGCAGTTGCTTCGACTGTTGCCTCGAACATCGGGGACATCTGGTCATTGTCCAGAACCTTGAATGTGTGGGTTTCTTCTCCTTCAATCAGGTTCTCCGGGCAGACAGAGAAAGCTATAACATAGTCTCCGCTTCCGTTGGAGGCAAAGCTTCCTGTCTTGGCCAGTGCCATAAAGGCTCGTTTTGCCATTCTTTCAAGCTGGCGGGCGTCTACGGGAGCATCCGTGGCAACCACTATCATGCAGGAGCCGTCGCCCTTCTTGGCCTCTTCCTTTTTAGCCTCAGCCTCCACGCTCTTGCGGAAAGAATAGTCCTTGAGTTTTCTTCCTACTTCCACTCCGCAGATTTCCAGGATTCCGCCATAGTTGGTCTGTACCAGAACACCGACCGTATATCCGCCGAGGTCATCCGGAAGCACTCTTGACGAGGTGCCGATTCCGCCTTTCCAGCTGAAGCAGACCGTACCCGTTCCGGCTCCGACGCATCCTTCTTCCACAGGGCCGCCTTTTGCCTGGGCGATTGCCTGGAGCACGTGCTCAGGCTTCACATATCTTGCCCTGATGTTGTTCAGGCCGCCGTCGTTGGTTTCTCCCACGACTCCGTTAACGCTTCTGACGTTTTCGTTGCCTGGCTGGTTGATTGTATGGGTTATGATACCGTCAAGACCCGCCGCAATGCTCAGCGTATTTGTCAATATGATAGGGGTCTCTATGTTTCCAAGTTCTTTTACCTGGCTGTAGCCGGCAAGTTTTCCGAAACCGTTGCCCAGATAAATGGCTGCAGGAACCTTCTTGCGGAAGATATTTCCCTGATGTGGAAGTATCGCGGTTACGCCGGTTCGCATATCTTCTCCCTGATTCAGTGTCACCTGGCCTACGGTAACTCCCGATACATCGGTGATAGCATTATATTGTCCGGTTTTGAACACTCCGTATGAAAGACCATAGTCTCTCATTCTCTTTTTCTGTGCAGATGATTCAGTTACGCTTCCCATAACGACAGCTAAAACTAAAAACAAAAACAATGATTTTTTCAACATAACAAGCATTTGAATTGTTAACACAAATTTAGTTTAAAAATAAGTAACTTGCACCCGGTTTATGGAGAAAGCTATTTTGATAAGCGCGGTGACTCCGGATATCACGGAGTTTCAGGCAAACGAATATCTGGACGAGCTGGAGTTTCTGGCCATGACAGCTTCTATAGAAGGTGTCAAGAGGTTTTTGCAGAGAATAGACAAGCCGAATTCCAGCACATACGTGGGCAAGGGCAAGCTTCAGGAGATAAAGGAATACATCGCCCAGAACGAGATACCTCTGGCTGTGTTCGACGATGAACTTTCCGGCGCCCAGGTGAGAAACCTTGAAAAAGAGCTTAACTGCTCTATTCTGGACCGCACGTCTTTGATTCTGGATATTTTCGCGATGAGGGCCCAGACGGCATACGCCAAGACCCAGGTCCAGCTTGCAAGATACCAGTACATCCTCCCGAGGCTTACCGGTATGTGGAGCCACCTGGAAAGACAGCGTGGAGGTCGCGGAACCCGTGGCGGAGCCGGTGAAAAGCAGCTGGAGACAGACCGCCGTATAGTAATGGACAAGATCTCGCAGCTTAAAGACCAGCTCAAGAAGATAGACCGCCAGATGGCCACCCAGAGAAGCCATCGCGGAAGCATGGTAAGAGTCTCGCTTGTAGGCTATACCAATGTTGGAAAGAGCACTATAATGAACCTTCTCTCCAAGAGCCAGGTCTTTGCGGAAAACAAGCTCTTCGCCACCCTGGACACAACCGTAAGAAAGGTGGTTATAGACAACACTCCTTTCCTCCTCAGCGATACCGTAGGCTTCATCCGAAAACTTCCTCACCAACTTGTGGAATCTTTCAAGAGCACGCTTGATGAAGTCAGGGAAGCAGACCTCCTCCTTCACGTGGTGGACGTAAGCCATCCTAACTTTGAAGACCAGATAAAGGTGGTAAAGAAAACCCTAGAGGAAATCGGTGCCGCCAACAAGCCTGTCTTTATGGTTTTCAACAAGATAGACGCATATAAGTTCAAGCCTAAGAGCGAATTCGACCTCAGTGAGGACCGCCCCGGCAACATCTCGCTCCGTCAGCTTGAAGAATCCTGGGTGGCAAAGGAAAACTCCCCGGCAATATTCATTTCCGCCAAGGAAAAGATTGGCATAGACAAACTGAGAAATGACCTCTATAAAATGGTAGGTGAAACCATCAGGGGCAGATATCTTTTCACCGGCTTTCTCTGGCAAAACTTCGATGAACTTGAATTTGAATAAAAAAATAGCCGCTGGGATTCAGCGGCTATTTCATTTTGACAACGCGGTCTTTACTTTTTCAGGTAACCTTTCAGGAACTCGCGGTTGAGCCTTGCAATGTGGCTGATAGTCACGTGCTTAGGGCATTCCATTTCGCAAGCCCTGGTGTTGGTGCAGTTACCGAATCCGAGTTCGTCCATCTTGGCAATCATGTTGATGGCCCTTCTGGTGCTCTCTACCTTTCCCTGAGGAAGGAGGGCAAGTGAGCTGACTCTTGCGCCGATGAACAGCATTGCAGAGCCGTTCTTGCAGGTTGCAACGCAGGCACCGCATCCGATGCAGCTTGCAGCGTCCATACTCTCGTCTGCCTTTTCCTTAGGAATGAGGATGCTGTTGGCATCCTGGGCGCTTCCGGTCCTTACATCTACGAAACCGCCGGCCTGCATGATCTTGTCAAGGGCGCTACGGTCTACTACAAGGTCCTTGATTACTGGGAAAGCAGCACTTCTCCAAGGTTCGATGGTGATGGTGCTGCCGTCCTTGAACTTGCGCATGAACAGCTGGCAGGTTGTTACCTCGTTCTCAGGACCATGGGCCCTTCCGTTGATGTACAGGGAGCAAGCTCCGCAGATACCCTCACGGCAGTCGTGGTCAAAGCTGATAGGAAGAGCCTTGCCGGCTGCCTTGGCCTGTTTGTATTTCTCGCCTGAGCAAGCCTCGCCACCTTCGCATCCTTTGCTGAAAGCAACAGGATCGGAGTTCTGGTGAACCAGCTGGTCGTTGAGAATGTCAAGCATCTCAAGGAAGGAAGAATCAGGACTTATGTTGTCAACCTTATAAGTCTCAAAATGCCCTTTTGTCTTGGCATTTTTCTGTCTCCAAACTTTTATAGTGAATTTCATAGACTAGTCTTTATAATTTCTGGTTGCTACTTTAATTCCTTCATATACAAGAGGTTCCTTATGGAGTTCAGGCTCCTTGTCCTCACCCTTGTATTCCCAGGCTGAAACATACATGAAGTTTTCGTCGTCACGCTTTGCCTCGCCCTCTTCGGTCTGCATTTCCTCTCTGAAGTGTCCGCCGCAGCTTTCCCTTCTGTTGAGAGCGTCGCGAGCCATAAGGTCGCCGATCTCGAAGAAGTCTGCAAGCCTCATGGCCTTCTCGAGCTCCTGGTTGAACTCTCCGTTTTCTCCGGAAACATAAACGTTCTTCCAGAACTCTTCCTTCAGGCGCTTGATTTCAACGATAGCCTTCTTCAGGCCCTCCTCTGTACGTCCCATTCCGACATATTCCCACATGATGTTTCCAAGTTCCTTGTGGATTTCGTCAGGGGATTTCTTTCCCTTGATTGCAAACAGTTTTGCAATACGTTCCTTGACAGCTTTCTCTGCCTCGTCGAACTCAGGGGCGTTGATATCTGTCTTAGGCTCCTGAATCTTCTTGGCAAGATATCCGCCGATAGTGTAAGGCAGGATAAAATATCCGTCTGCCAGACCCTGCATCAGAGCGGATGCTCCAAGACGGTTTCCGCCGTGGTCTGAGAAGTTGGCCTCGCCTATTGCAAACAATCCAGGGATGGTAGTCTGAAGGTCATAGTCAACCCAGAGACCTCCCATCGTGTAGTGGATAGCAGGGTATATCATCATAGGCTCCTTGTAGGCGTCTACGTCCGTGATTTCCTCATACATCTGGAAGAGGTTGCCGTAACGCTCGCGGATCTTGTCTTCGCCGAGCCTTTCGATGGCGGTCTTGAAGTCCAGGAACACTGCTTTTCCGGTCTCGTTCACGCCGTATCCGGCATCGCATCTTTCCTTTGCCGCACGTGACGCGATATCACGAGGAACAAGGTTTCCGAATGCTGGATATCTTCTTTCAAGATAGTAGTCGCGGTCTTCTTCAGGAATCTGGGAAGCTTTGATCTCTCCCTTGCGGAGTTTGAGCACGTCTTCCATCTTCTTTGGAACCCAAATTCTTCCGTCGTTTCTCAGCGACTCGCTCATAAGGGTAAGCTTGCACTGCTGGGTTCCGTGAACCGGAATACAGGTAGGGTGGATCTGCGCAAAGCAAGGGTTTCCGAAGAAAGCACCCTTCTTGTAGCACTGCCATGCGGCACTTCCGTTGGAGTTCATGGCGTTGGTAGAGAGGAAGTAAACGTTTCCGTAACCGCCGGTTGCGATAACAACTGCGTGAGCTCCGAATCTCTCGATTTCTCCGGTTGCAATGTTACGGGCGATGATACCCTTTGCCTGGCCGTTGATCAGAACCAGGTCCAGCATCTCGTGTCTTGGATAGCTCTTTACTGTACCGTTCTTGATTTCCTTGTTCAGGGATGCGTATGCACCCAGAAGCAGCTGCTGTCCGGTCTGGCCTCTTGCATAGAATGTACGGCTAACCTGAGCACCTCCGAATGAACGGTTGGCCAGCAGTCCGCCATATTCCCTTGCGAAAGGAACTCCCTGTGCAACACAGTGGTCGATAATCAGGTTGCTCACCTCGGCAAGACGATAGACATTAGCCTCTCGGCTGCGGAAGTCTCCTCCCTTTACAGTATCAACGAACAGGCGATAGATGGAGTCATTGTCGTTCTGATAGTTCTTTGCTGCATTGATACCTCCCTGAGCTGCAATAGAATGGGCTCTTCTTGGAGAATCGCTGATGCAGAAGATCTTTACATTGTAGCCCATCTCTCCGAGAGAGGCTGCGGCAGACGCTCCTGCAAGGCCGGTTCCCACAACGATAACTTCCAGTTTTCTCTTGTTTGCAGGACTCACAACCTTAATTTCTGCCTTACGCTTTTTCCATTTTTCCGACAGCGGACCGTCAGGAATATTGGATATAAGTTTTGTATCTGACATTTTTATAAGATTAATTATTTGCGATTTTTGAAATCATCTACAATTTTAACCATTTTTTCCGCCATTTCAAAAGATTAAATCATTATATTTGTTTGGTTTGGTGAAATATTTGCTTCAACGATTGCAATAAATTAAAATACAAGTCATGAAAAAGGTTTTGACAATGGCAGTGTGCCTTGCTGCAGCTATTATGGTCTGCATGCCTGCCTACTCCCAGAAAAAGAAAAAAGAGACCAACAAGGAGAAGAAAGAAAGAATTGCCAAGATGGTCAACGACGGAGCGTCCAGAAAGAATCTCTATGTTTCTGTTTTCAGATGCTTCAACAAGAACAACAATTTTAACTTCAACTATCAGACTATCGGTTCCGGAACCATCAATTTCATAGACCTTACCGGAGACCACATCTCCTGCAATCTGCCTTTCGAAGGCCTTGCAGAAACCAAGTCGAGGCAGGCCTACAGTCTGGCTAACACAGACATAAGCATCATAGCCAACAATCAGATAACCACCATATTCGGAGGATGGAACGAGAAGCAGAAAAGCTACCTGTTCAGAAGCATTTTCTGGAACAACGACACAGACAAGGACTCTCAGGCCATTCAGGTTACAATGACCATCCAGGTATATCAGTCAGGAAAAGTTTACGCAATGGTGGAAGTTCCTGGCTTTGAGTCCATGTCATACGAGGGTGAGGTTGTTGAAAGACCTGCCCCTAAGGAAGAAAACTCTCTCACGGAATAATTATGAAAACTCTCAGAATCTTTTCTGTTGCCTTTGCGGCCTTGCTTCTTGCAAGCTGCGGAACATCCAGGAAAGCCAGCTCTGTAATAGGAGGAGCCGTTCCGGCACCTCTGGATGAAGCGGGTGCCATGCCGGCGCCTATGGAGGATGCCGCAATGCCTGTGCCTGCAGTTTCCGCTGCAGAGGCTCTGGTAATGAATTCTGTTGAAAACCAGGACCTCTACATAGAAATAGATCGCATTGTTCCAAGAAAACTTCCTCAGAAGGAGACTCTGGACGGCTATACCATCTCCATCAAGGACGGTATCCTCAAATGCTACCTTCCTTACATCGGCGAGGTAAGATATTCCTTCTCCGACGAGAATGCCATTGCCATTGACGCAAACAAGGTTCCGGTCAAGACAAAGGTAACCTACAACCCTCCTTACAAGAAATGCTACGCTCTGGTCGAATTCACCTTCAAGAGCAGATACAATTCTGAGGTTTTCTATTTCCAGATAGACATTTTCAAGAACGGAACGGCATACGTGAGGGTTGAAAGCCAGTACAGAGATTTCATCAACTATAACGGACATCTCGAGCAGCGTCCAGTACAGAAAGAAAACAATAATTAGTTAAATAAGAATAACATGCTTATCAAACGATTGACAGTTTTGGCCGTAGCCTTTATCATTGCAGGCTGCGGAGCATTCGTCCAGACTCCTCAGGAAAAAGAGGAGACAGCGGCTCTTGTTAAAGACGCTATCCAGAACACAGACGTTTACATCGTGATAGACCGTATCCAGCCAAGGGCTTTCCCGCAGAAAGAAAGTATGGAGGGCTACACTGTTTCTATCAAGGACGGACTGCTCAAGTGTTATCTTCCTTACATCGGAAGGGCGGACTTTTCCTTCCCTAACGAAGATGCCATTGCTGTTGACGCGGACAATGTTCCGGTCAATGTTAAGACCACGCTGAATCCACCGAGAAGAAAATGCGACGCCCTCCTGGAATTCAGCTTTGAAAACCGTTACAATTATGAGATTTTCTATGTCACCGTCGAGGTTTACTACAACGGCATTGCATACATAAAGGTAGACTCTCAGTACAGAGACTTCATCAACTATACCGGCCACTTCGAAAAAAGGCCTGTAAAGAAAGAAAAGAAATAGTTTTTCATTTTTATCCCGACAGAATTCTATGCAGATCAGACGGTTATTCACAACAATCGCCCTTGCGGCCGCATTATTTTCCCCGCAATTCCTTCTTGCCCAGGAAGCAGAAAACCACTTTGACAAAAACAACCCTTACACCAAGCTGATACCTCAGCCCAAGAGTGTAACCTATGACCTGAACGCTAAACCTTTTGTCCTGGACAAGAACACCGTCATTGTATGCGAAAACCAATTTGCAGGATATTATTTGTCGAAGCATATCGGCAATGTCATTGGCAGCAGATTAAACGTCTTGAAGAAAATCAAAAAGAATCACAAGGCTACCGCGATTTTTATAATGACGGAAGAAGAGTATATGAAAAGCGCCAGACAAAGCGTCAATCTTGCCACCATACATAATCCTAAATCTGAATCGACCGACAAGGATTACTATCTCATAATAGTAGAAGAAAACTTCATAATGATTATTGGCGATGACTATCCCGGAATAATCAACGGAATACATTCTTTGCTTCAAATGCTGCCGCCTCAGGTTTATAACTTTAACAACAAAAATTTTGTCAAAAACATCGAGATTCCGCAAGGAAATATCAAAGACCGTCCGGAGTTTGAATACAGGGGTTTTGAACTGGATGTTTCAAGGACCTGGAGGCCGGCTGAGGATATCTACAAGGTGCTGGACTGGATGGCCTACCACAAGCTCAACAAGTTTCATTGGCATCTTACGGATGACCAGGGCTGGAGAGTGGAGATAAAGTCTCTGCCTCTGCTTACGGAAAAGGGAGCGTGGAGAGGACCGGATGAAGTGATTCCGTCAAGTTTCGGATCGGGGAACAAGAGATATGGAGGATACTATACCCAGCAGCAGATCAAGGATATAGTAAAGTATGCCGCTGACAGGGGAATAGAGATTATTCCAGAGATTGAGACTCCGGGGCACAGCGCCGCGATAGCCGGCAGCTATCCTGAAATCCTATGCGAATTTCCTGAAGACACATCTATCAACGAGACCGGATTCAGCCGTGAAATCTGGTGCGTGGCAAAGGAAAGTAACTATGAGATTATCGAGAAAATCATAAAGGAGATGGCAGAAATGTTTCCTTCCGGCATCATCAATATGGGAGGAGACGAAGTCAACCGTTTCAACTGGCAGAAATGCCCGGACTGTCAGGCTCTTATGAAAAAGATGGGAATGAAGGATGACGAGCAGCTCCATTTCTATTTCGTGTCAAGGGTGAACGCCATTGCAAAAAAATACGGGAAGAAGATTGCAGGATGGGAAGAGATAATGTATGCCGATGACATCAAGGATAATTCTCTGATATATGTATGGCACAGCAAGAAGTGGGGGCCGATGGCCGTGCAGAACGGATTTGACTGTGTGATGCAGGCTGCCGAATATGTCTATCTGGATATGCAGCAGTCTCCTATTGAAAGAGGACATAACTGGGCAAGAGTTATTCCGCTGGAGATAACCTATTCATACGATCCAATTAAGCTTGCATCTGCCGGAAAAGATGCAGGCAAGGCCGCTTCAAATCTGGAACTAGCACGTAAACACGTGGTTGGAGTGCAAGCCGGACTTTGGGAAGAACTCGGAAACAGACCTGAGAATTTTGTGGAATATCAGATGTTCCCGAGACTTTGCGCCCTGGCTGAAACCGGATGGGGAACAAGCCGCACAATTGCAGACAGTGCTGCCAACTACAAGTATTTCTATGACCGTCTGACACAGGCTCATTTTGCAAGGCTTGAGAATATGGGAATAAGGTTCAGGGTTCCATATCCTGAAGTAAAGGCAGAGCCAGTCGCATTCACCAAGCTGGATGTCCTCAGAAGCGAATCCTATATGCGGCCTTACAAGATTACGGTTACTCCTCCGTATGATGGAGCCGTGGTAAAATATGCCATAGTTTCTCCACAGACCGAGATCGGAAACATAAGGGGCCAGAAAGACACCACAAACTACAAGTATGTCTATACCGAACCTATAATTACCAGAGACATTGCAAATTACAGGTTTGCAACATTTGTTTCTGACACCCTCCATTCTGTCGGAGTCGCTGTTTCAAACATGCCGCTGCAAACTGTCCGCATGGTGCCTCATTTTGAAATCGAGACCAATATGAGAGCATCGGAGAAAAACCTCAGCATCCTCAAGGAATATAAGGAGAAAGCATACTGCAGATTTGAGGGCAGGGCAAAGGCAGGAGACTACATAACTTTCATATTTGATGAACCGGTAAAATGCTCGGTGATTGACATTGTGACAGGAAGAGCAAATGTAGACTTCTACGGACTTACGGAAGGTTATGCTGAATACTCTGAAGATGGTGTCAACTACAAGGGAAAGACAGAGGTTGACTGCAGCCGCATAGTTCTTACTCCAGACACCTGTGTCAAGAGCGTAAGAATCACTGTAACAGGAGAAAGCGACGGCCAGAATTTCTTCCTGCCGCCGCTTGAAATCTATTAGAAATTTATCGAAGTTTTACTTCAGGTTGTTGTATGCAGCAGTGAGGATCTCGTCAATCTCGCTGTTGAAACGCTTGTGCTTCTTTTCGTCAAAGTCTCCGTTCCAAAGAGTCTCAATGGCTGCTGCAGATTTTTCAAGTATGGCCTGTTCGGTCTTTTGCAGCTGCTGGCTATAACCAGTACCTTGAGGATTGTAAAGTTTTGAGAAATGAAAATACTTGTTTCCGTTTCCTCTCTTTATAGGGAAGATTTCCTTCTTCAATTCAAGCACCCGGTCGCAGACAAAACAGTTGTTGCTGTTTTTGTTCTTCTTGTCATTGCTTATTGAAGATCCTTTTGCAAGGGTTGCAGGAATGAGTTTGGTGTGAGTCATAAATACCGGAACCAAAACTGCCAGAGGGCCGTAACCCATTCCGCACCAGAAGATTGTGTGCTTTGCTTTTTCTCCCTTTGCAACACCCTGGAAAATAGAGATCGCTGAGGTGGATTTTCTCGGAATGAAGTCCTGGTCTATGAACCATCCGTTGGTTTTCTCGGCGATGTCAGAGTTTCTCAGGTCCGCCTTGAGGATAGAATGATAGAATGATCTTGAAAGGTTTTCCATTATCCATTCTGGAGTGAATTTGACTCCTTCCTTGTAAGCCTTCTCAACGATGTCGGTTGCATTGCCCCATCTTACATATCCCATACCCTGGTCAACCTTTCCGCTTCTGGAATAGTTGGTCCAGATAAGATATCCTTCAGGAGCGAGTTTTGAGTCGTTGGCGTCAAACTTTTTCCAGGTCCTGGTATTGACTTCATAGTATGCGGCACCGCCCTCGGCGTCTATAACTCCGAAGTTGGCCTCAACTGCCAGAGGCTTCTTTATGGTATCCAGGAATTTTTCAAAATCCTTGAGTGTGCGGCAGATGCCAAGAGCCTTGAACATTACAGAACCTTCTCCATCCTGAAGATCCTTTTCCTCAGGAATGGCAAGATTGTAGCTGGCTGTATTCATTATGCAGAATCCGGCTTCGTTACTGCCTGCCCAGACTTCTCCGCCTTTACTTGGAGAATTGACAAGTCCTACGAAATCGTATTTCTTTCCCTTGAAATGTTCAAGACGGTTGTTGAGTTCTCCGGTATCGCGGTTTTTCCACATCAGAGGTCTTCCGTCTTTTGTGCATTTGCCGGTGAATATCGCTGAGGTGCAGGCAAATACATCTATGCTGAGCATAGATATCAGGATTATTGCAAGGAGCTTTTTCATAAGTATCTGACTTTGAATTCTGTTTTTTTTAGACTCTTGTTTATAAATATGGTAAACTTCTAGAACAGCGAAAGGTCGTTCCTATACTTGTCTATTCCAAGATGCCTGTAGCTGAGGTCTGTCACTTCTCTTCCTCTCGGAGTTCTCCTGATGAAACCTTCCTGGATAAGGAACGGTTCATATACTTCTTCTATCGTGCCCGCATCTTCACCCACTGCCGTGGCAATGGTGGTAAGTCCTACTGGACCTCCCTTGAACTTGGAAATGATGGTGGAAAGTATCTTGTTGTCCATCTGGTCAAGGCCACGCTTGTCTATGTTGAGCGCATCCAGGGAATATCTGGTGATTTCAAGATCCACATCGCCGTTGCCTTTAACCTGGGCAAAGTCTCTCACCCTTCTTAAAAGAGAATTCGCGATTCTTGGGGTTCCGCGGCTGCGGCATGCTATTTCCTTTGAAGCCTGGTCATCTATGTCTATTTCAAGGATCCTGGCACTTCTCTTTATGATTTTCTGAAGAGTTTCCGTATTGTAATATTCAAGATGACAGTTAATTCCAAATCTTGCCCTCAGAGGTGAAGACAGAAGGCCGCTTCTTGTGGTGGCTCCAACCAGGGTAAAAGGATTTAGGGTGATCTGCACGCTTCTTGCTCCCGGACCTTTGTCTATCATGATGTCTATGCGGAAATCCTCCATCGCCGAGTAAAGATATTCCTCAACGATTTTAGGAAGGCGGTGAATCTCGTCAATGAAAAGCACGTCGCCGCTTTCAAGAGAGGTCAGAAGGCCGGCAAGGTCTCCAGGCTTGTCCAGGATAGGGCCGGAAGTTACCTTCATGTCCACTCCCATCTCGTTGGCGATTATGTTTGCAAGGGTTGTCTTTCCAAGACCGGGAGGCCCGAAAAGCAGGGTATGGTCCAGAGCCTCGCCCCTCATCTTGGCAGCCTTCACAAAGACTTTCAGGTTCTCAACCACCTTTTCCTGTCCGGAAAAGTCCTGAAATTCCTTGGGACGCACCAGACTTTCCACATCGCGTTCTGATGTGGAGTCTATCTCTCTGGGATTGAAATTCTGTATGTCGCTGTCGCCTGAAGTCATAATCAAAAATCTTTGGAAACGAAAGATACTCTATTTTCTGTCCACTTGATAAAATTACAATATAAATTTTTATAAAAATCTGTTGTTGTTATTATATGCTGTTGAAAATGTTGAAAAGTCAGAAATTACCGCTTACAATAGTTTTAAACGCCATTTTTGAGTTTTAGTCAGTGTGGAGAAAACAGGTGGTATATTGTTGTTTTGACGCCGGTTTTTCACCCTTTTTTCTTTCCCGTATTTTTCAACAAAGTTATCAACACAGTTAATAACATATTTTTTAACTTTCTTTAAACTTGCACTATATTTGCCACCGCAGATGGGACAGCTGGAGGGAATAATATCCAAGTTTTCAGGCTTGGAAGAGGCAAAAAAGATTTCTTCATTCATCGATGATCCTTCTTTGGGTTCATCGGCCGTGATAAAAGGGCTTTTCGCTTCTTCCAAAGGGTTTTTATTGCACTCTGCCGTAAAAAACTCCTCCACAAGGCATATCCATCTTGTAGTGGAAGACACGAAAGAGGCTGCGGAATATATGTGCAGTGACCTTTATCCTGTGTTCGGGGACAGTGTCTTCTATTTTCCGTCTTCCTTGTCTTCCTCTACAAAGATAGTGTCAATTAAGGACTCTTCCAACAAGGTCCAAAGGAGTATCACCCTCAGCGCAATAAATGGTTTTACTCCAGAATCGGATGATATAGTGATAGTTACCTATCCTGATCCGGTAAAGCAGATGATTGTCAGCAGAAAGGCTGTTTCTGAAAGCATACTTTCTGTAAAAGAAGGCGACAGCCTGGATTTCGAAAACCTCAAGCAAGTTCTTTCGGACGCCGGGTTCGAGAAGGTGGATTTTGTTTCTGAACCTGGACAGTTTGCCGTAAGAGGCGGAATAGTGGACATTTTTTCCTACTCTGACAACGTTCCGTACAGACTGGACTTTTTCGGCAACGAGGTCGAGTCCATCAGCAAGTTCAACATAGACAGCCAGAGATCTTCCGAAAAGGTAAAGAACGTGGAGATTTTCCCGGACCTTAACAAGAACACTTCCGTTATGGATTTGGGAGGACAGACCATCTTCGAGTATATCGGAAAGGAAAACTGCATTGTCTGGCACGACACTTTCGAGCATCTTGAAAGCCTTTATCAAGGTTACCGGACAATATCGCTGAATGGAAGAAGGACAGATGTTCTGCCAGAAGATTCTGCAGCCGGATTTTCAGGTTTGCAGGTAGAAGTCCCTTGTTCTCCGCAGCCGAGTTTCAACAAGAACTTCGCCCTTTTGGCGGATGACATAAGAAAAAGAAACTCAGAAGGATATACCGTATATATAAGTTCCCCGTCGCTTGAGCAGACAGAGAGGATCCGCAGTATTTTCAAGGATTCTTCCCATATAGCCGCTGGAGAATATCCGCATTTTGAGCATCTGCAGACATCGGTTCACGAAGGATTTGTCTGCCCTGGGGCCAGAATATGCATTTATACAGACCACCAGATTTTCGAGAGATATCACAGAGTAAAGGTAAGAAGAGAAGTAGAGAGGAGCGAGAGACTGGCGATAGAAGACCTGAACGCTTTCCACGTCGGGGACTACATAGTTCACATAGACCACGGAGTAGGAGTGTTCGGCGGCCTGGTAAAGACCAATATAGGTGGCAAGATGCAGGAGGCTATAAAGATAATGTATCGCGATGGAGATGTCATTTTCGTCTCTGTTCACAGTCTCCACAAGATTTCCAAGTACAAGAGCAAAGACGGAGTGCCTCCGAAAATATACAAGCTGGGAAGCGGGGCGTGGAACAAGCTGAAAACCACCACAAAGGCAAAGATCAAGGATATTGCCAAAGAGCTTATAGCGCTTTATGCGGAAAGAAAGCAGACCCGTGGCTTTGCCTTTTCTGCAGACAATTATATGCAGAACGAGCTGGAGGCTTCGTTCATGTTTGAGGATACTCCGGACCAGACCGCGGCCACAAAAGCCATAAAGCGGGATATGGAAAGTCCAAACCCGATGGACCGCCTGGTTTGCGGCGATGTGGGTTTCGGCAAGACAGAGGTTGCCATAAGAGCCGCTTTCAAGGCCGTGTGCGACAGCAAGCAGGTATGCGTCCTTGTGCCTACCACGATTCTCGCGCTGCAGCATTACAAGACATTCAGGGAAAGGCTTGCAAAATATCCGTGCAGAGTTGATTACCTGTCCAGGCTTCGTTCGGCAAAAGACATAAGAGAAATAACATCCGGCATAAAGGACGGGAAGATAGACATAATCATAGGCACTCACCGGCTTTTGAACAAGAACATAAAGTTCAAGGACCTGGGGCTGCTGATAGTGGACGAGGAGCAGAAATTCGGCGTGTCCGCCAAGGAAAGGCTCCGCCAGCTGAAGGTGGAAGTTGATACATTGACACTTACAGCCACGCCTATTCCGCGTACCCTGCAGTTTTCGCTGCTGGGTGCCAGAGACCTTTCTATAATAAACACTCCTCCGCCAAACAGGCTTCCGGTGCACACGGAAATCATAGACTTCAAAAAAGAGTACATCAAAGACGCCATAGACAACGAGCTCAACAGAGGCGGACAGGTGTTCTTTGTCCATAACAGGGTTGAAGACCTGCCTGCCGTGGAGCAGATGATAAACAGGATATGTCCTAAGGCCAGAACCATAACCGGTCACGGGCAGATGGAACCTTCCGAGCTGGAAAGAAGGATGCTGGACTTTATCAACGGAGACTATGACGTGCTGATATCTACAACCATCATAGAGAACGGAATAGATATTCCAAATGCCAACACTATGATTATCAGCCAGGCGCAGATGTTCGGACTGAGCGATCTCCATCAGCTCAGGGGAAGGGTCGGCCGAAGCAGCCTCAAGGCTTACTGCTATCTCATAGTTCCGCCCGTAACGTCCATCAGCGAAGACGCCAAGCGCAGGATAAAGGCCATCGAGGCTTTCAGCGAACTAGGCAGCGGCTTCAACATCGCGATGCAGGACCTGGATATAAGGGGAGCCGGCAATCTTCTGGGCGGAGAGCAGAGCGGATTCATCGCCGATATGGGATTCGAGACCTATCAGAGAATTCTGGCAGAGGCCTTCATCGAGATAAACTCCAGCAGAACAGATATCGAGGAGCATCCGGAAGAAGATGTCCAGTTTGTTTCGGACTGCGCCGTAGATACGGATATGGAACTGTATATTCCGGATGAATACATCAGCCAGACCACAGAAAAGATCAAGCTGTACAAGGAACTGGACGCAATGACGGATGCTGGCGGCATTGACGCTTTCCTGGCTTCCCTCGAAGACAGGTTCGGCCCGCCGCCTGAGCAGGTTAAGCAGCTTTCTTATGTTGTGAGACTCAGGCATCTGGCTGTAAGTCTAGGATTTGAGAAGATTGTTCTCAAGCAGGGAATAATGCTGATGTATTTTATTTCAGACCCGTCTTCTGCATTTTACCGGACGGCAAAATACCAGAGGATAATGAACCTGATAGCCGCCAAAAGAGGATGGAAACTGAACTACCAGCAGGAGAACAACAGGCTTTGGGTGAAAGTTCCAAGGGTAGACACCATAAGCGGGGCATACGATTTGTTGAGTTCTTTGAAATGAGAAATCATTCTATCGTATTCTTTTTATCACTATATTTGGACTTTATATGGAAACAAATCTTCTGATAGACATAGGAAACACCAACTGCAAGGTGGTGTTCTACTACAACGGAACTATGGGCAGACTTCGCCGCTCGTCTGAAAGAGACGCGGTAGGGTTTATAAAGAGTGTCGTAGAATCCGGTGAGTTTGAAGTAGATACTATGATAGTCAGCAATGTCCGCACAGCCAACGCTCCGGTAGAAGCAGCGCTTAAGCCTCTGTGCCGCCGGCTGATAATGCTGGACTACAAGACAGAACTTCCGGTGAATCTTGACTATGGCTTTGACGCCACCGAGCTTGGAGCGGACAGAATAGCCGCCGCAGTGGCTGTAGCCTGCATGTTTAAGGGCCGGGACTGCATAAAGTTTGACTTCGGAACCGCTATGACCATAGATTTCATAGACAAGAAGGGCCGTTATCTGGGCGGAAACATTTCTCTTGGAATGCGTTCCCGTTTCCGCGCCCTGAACGAGTTCACGGGGCTGCTTCCTTTCATCAGTCCTGATGCCGAGTTTCCTCCGGTCGGGGTCACAACCACCGGAGCGATGAGCGCCGGAGTGGTTTTCGGTCTGATGTTTGAAGTGGAAGGATACATAAAGAGATATCCGCAGCACACAGTTATTTTCACTGGCGGAGACGCTTTCTATTTTGCGCACAAGATGAAAAACACCGTCTTTGCAACCCAGGATCTTGTTTTGCAGGGGCTGTCTTTCATCGCAGATTATTATATGAAGAAGGATGAAAATTAAACACACGATACTGATTCTGGCAGTTGCCCTTCTGGGCAGCCAGGCTGTTTCCGCCCAGGACGTGGACGCCCTGGGGACATTCACTCCGTATTCTCTTTATGGAGTGGGAGACATTCACTCCACCAACACTGCAATCACTCTCGGAATGGGAGGAATCGGGCAGGGCGTCAGAGATCCAAGGTACATAAACATAAGGAACATTGCCTCTATAACCGAAAGAGACACCTTGTCTTTCATGCTTGACTTCGGAGTTTATTCCAAGAACATGTATCTCAAGGACCAGTACACGAAATCTGCCTACAACACGGTAAATGTCAACAATTTCGTAATCTCGATGCCGATAAAGGACAAGCATTCCATCATATTTGGAATTATGCCATACTCCAATATGGGATACAAGTTCCAGACAAACGAGACCGATCCGGCAATCATAGCCGCATACGGAGACGTGAACTACCGTAAATACGGAAACGGCAGCATCAACCAGATTTTTGCCGGAGGTGCCGTCAAGATCAGCGACAATCTTTCAGTAGGTGTCCAGGGAATCTACTATTTCGGGTCTCAGACCAACCATAGCGACGTGGCGTTTCCTTATGGCCTTATCCGCTCGCTGCAGACGGGCTGGAAGTTTTCTCCTCACGGATTTTCTGTTGAGGGAGCAGCCCAGGCCACATTCAAGCCGGCCGACGGGTACAAGCTGACCGCAGGAGCCACCTACAGGATGAAAAACAAGCTCAGAGGATCGGTGACAAGATATGCCTATGTGTATGACAGCGAGGTTTCTGACACCGTGTCTTTCGTCAAGACCAAGAGCGACATCTCCATCCCTTCAAGGCTGGCCGTAGGCGTCGCCTTGAGCAAAAGCGACAAGTGGACACTGGGCGTAGACTATGAGAGGCAGGACTGGAGCAAGGCCGGTTTCAAGGATACTCCGGGAGTGGCTTTCAAGGCCCAGACAGCCCAGTCTGTGAGGGTTGGAATAGAATTTGTACCTAACCGCTATGACATCAGGTACGTTTATAAAAGGATGTCCTACAGAGCTGGCTTCCATTATGACAAGACATATGTCAGCCTGGACGGGAAGAGCATAAACCAGATAGGTTTTACATTGGGAACCTCGATACCGGTTTACCGCCTGAACAACTCGTTCAACATAGCTGTAGATTTCGGTCAGAGGGGATCAAAGAAAGGCAACCTGGTAAGAGAGAATTACATTAACCTGATTGTAAGTTTCAGCCTGCACGACCTCTGGTTCATAAAGCCGAAGTACCAATAAATTGATTAAATTTGTAAAAAATATTGCTACTATGAAAAAATTTAGACTTGCACTCTATCTTTTAGCAGCGGCGCTGTTTATCGTTCCTGCTGAATCTTCCGCCCAGGGAAGGTTTGGAAAAGACAGTGCCGATTGTGTAAACAACCTTAATTTCTACCAGGACTATCTGCGTCAGGGAAGCATGAACGATGCCTACAGAAACTGGAAGGACGCCATGAAATTCTGTCCTCCTAGAGTTTCCCAGAACCTGTATATCAACGGCAGAAAGATAATGCTTCACCGCATAAACAACGCTCCTGACGCCGCTGCCAGGGAGAAGATGATAGACACTCTGCTCGCTTTGGCAACAACCAGGGCAGAGCTCTTCCCTAAGAACGCAAAGAAGGCAAAGGAAGGAAGGCTGTCTGACATTATGGTGTTCTTTGGCCAGAATCCGGAGAAGACAAAATTCATATTTGACAATCTCGACGCCTATGCCACCGAGTTCGGCCCGGAGGCAGACCACGAGCTGGTTGTAAACGCCATGATCAAGGCCACCGAGCTTTATGCCGCACAGCAGCTTAAGGAAGAGGACATAATGAACCTCTATTCAAAGTACAACGATATCTTTGAGGCAAAGAGAGCTGCAATGCCGAACGACACCACCATCGACGCAGCCGAGGCTATGCTTCAGAACGCTTTCATCAACTCAGGAGTTGCTACCTGCGACAACCTGATCAAGGTGTTCACTCCAAGATTTGAGCAGAACAAGGAAGATATGGCAGTCCTTAAGACCATCTCCAGCCTTCTGAACAGCAACGAGTGCACAGACAGCGACCTGTTCTCAAATGTTGTGGCCCAGATGTACAAACTGGAACCTTCTGCAGGAACCGCTTACTATCTGTACAGATTCTTCAACTCAAAGGGCGACAAGGAAACCGCTCTGAAGTATCTGAAAGAGGCCACCAATGTTGCCGAGGGTGTTGACAAGGGTACTTATCTGTACGAGCTTGCAACTATCCATTACAGCAACCACCAGTACGGCGCCGCCGTTTCAACCGCCCGCCAGGCAGCTGACCTCAATCCTAAGTATGCCGGCAAGGCCGAGATGCTGATAGGAACCATTTGGGCAGCAACCCCTTGCGCTGGAGACGAAATAGCCAAGAGAGCAAAGTTCTGGGTAGCTACAGACTATATGCAGAGGGCAAAGGCAAAGGATCCTTCCCTTGCAGCCGAGTGCGACAAGAACATTGCAAGATACCGCAACTACTTCCCTACAGCTCAGGACGCCTTCATGTATGACCTTACAGACGGACGCGGCTACAGCATTTCTTGCGGTGGCATGTCAGCATCCACTACCGTAAGGACTATAAAATAGCATAAACGAGGGCCTATGTTTAGGAATCCCCGCAAAATAACGAGACCAGCAGCAGTCATAGCCATGATTGCTGCTGCTTTCGTATCGTATGCCTGCACCGCCAAGACCGAGGTTGCCAGCCAGATAGACATGAGTTCTGTTCCGCGCCAGACGGGAGACAGCATAAAGGCTACCCAGAGCGTGAACGGAGAGATAACCTTCAGGGTGGAGGCGCCGAGGATGGAGAAATACGAGACAGACTCTTCCACATACGAGCTTTTTCCGGCGGGATTCGATGTATATACCTACAAGGGCCCGGATCTTGAAACACATATACATTCCAAAGCGGCCAAGCATACAGACATAAAAAACAAAGAGGAAAAGTGGGAGGTGTTCGGCGATGTGGTCATAATGAACTATATCAACGGGCAGAAAATGGAAACCGACACGCTGTACTGGGACAGATACGGCCACCGCATTTTCACCCACTGCTTTGTCAAAATGTCTTCCCCGCAAGGATTCATGCAGGGATATGGAATGGAAAGCGATGAAATGGCCCGCCACGCCCAGATACTGCGCCCGTTTGACTCTTTCAGCCGCCTCGAGGAAGATTCCACTTACGTGGACACCGCCAATTTTGTAGGTCCTGTGCTCAGGACTTTGTGATATGGTTTGGAACATCATCATAGTGATAGTGGCACTGTGCTTCTGCGCCCTTTTTTCCGGGTATGAGATGGCTTTTCTGCATTGCAACCGTCTCAAGGTGGCCCTGGACAAGAAAGAAGGGAAGAAATATGCTATCGCTATGGACAGGTTCATAAACAACGAGGGAGATCTGATATCCTCCTTGCTTATGGGCAACAACATCTTTGTGGTCATCTACAGTATAGCCGCGGCCCGTCTGCTTAATCCGTTCCTTACCGCGCACATAACCACCCACACGTCGCTGATAATAATCATCGAGACAATAGTGGCCACCCTTATAGTGATGATAACGGCCGAGTATCTGCCCAAGGCGCTGTGCCTTCTGAACGCCAACAAGGTGTTCTCGTCTCTGTACAGGGTCATTCTTTTCTTCTACCACCTGTTCTATCCGCTTACCTGGCTTACCAACCATCTTGCATATCTGATAATAGGGAAGAAGAGAACCGTCGCCGCCCAGCCGGATTCGCAAGATTCCGCAAAGTTCGACACGACGGACCTGATGAACCTTTCCGAGGAGGTGGAAGACGCCCAGGGAGATGACGTTCCGTCTGACATAGAGATTTTCCAGAACGCTATGGACTTCTCCTCCACCAAGATAAAGGAGTGCCTGATTCCGAGGACAGAGATAGTGGCTATAGACATAGAAGACAGCATAGAAGACCTGCTCTCTCTGTTTGTGGATACGGGCTATTCCAGAATCATTGTGTACAGGGAAACCCTGGACGACATCATAGGCTATGTGCTGAGCAAAGACCTTCTGACAGAAGGCAGAAAATCCATCCAGGAAATACTGCGCCCTATCACTCACGTTCCTATGGATATGGACGCCCGCACCCTTCTGGAAAAGATGACCTCCCGCCGCGAGAATATAGTTGCTGTTCTGGATGAATACGGCGGAACAGAAGGAATCATAACCCTGGAAGACCTGATAGAAGAAATCTTCGGCGAAATAGACGACGAGCTGGACCGCAACGAATTTGTGGAAAAGAAAATCTCCGACAAGGAATGGGTGTTCTCCGCAAGGCTGGACGTGAAGGATATCAACCGCCGCCACGAACTGTCAATACCGGAAGACGACGCCTATGAAACTCTCGCCGGCCTTATACTCTACAACCTCGGATTCATTCCAAAAGAAAAGGAGACATTCCGGATAGGGAATATCTCCTTCACAATCCTCAAGACTTCGAAGAAGAGGATAGAAACCGTCTCCCTCAAAATCCACGGCTGATTTTAATAGAACTTGTAACGCAAGTCTTCTACTTTGGCATCATCACACATTACCTGAGGCAATACGTTGAGGATGCTGTAGATGTTCTGGTCATTCTTTCTCTGTGCGTCGCTCTCGGTGTAGAAAGCGCCGTTGTTCTGGCCCTTTATCTGGAAGTAAGCAACTCCGAGAGAACCCTTTACAGGACCAACGAGGCTATGGTTGCCGTCTGCTCCTGCTTTGGCGATGTTGCCAATGAGGATAGGGTCATTCTGGGCTCCGCCAGTCAGAGAGGAGAATGTTACGCCGGTAAGGCTGCTTACAGGAAGAACCAGCTTTTCTGAAGCCTCTTCGATAGTAGTGGCTCCGCTTACCTTGGCGTCAAGTTCCTTGGCGAGCTTTTCAACCTTCTTCTGCATAGTCAGAAACTCTCTGATCTGCGGAGTGAATTCGCTGATTTCTGCATATCCGGCAGGATGGATCTTCTCCAGAGCGGCAACAACATAGTACTTGTTGTCTCCGGTGGTGAAGATTTCAGAAACCTGACCCTCCTTTGCATCGAAGATCCAGCGGCTAACCTCGCTCATCTTTTCGTAAGAACCGATGTTCTTGGCACCGCCCAGCAGATTCTCGACAGGGTAAAGCTCAAGATTGTTGTCAAGAGCGTATTTTTCGAACTTCTCGAGGTTTGTGCCGGCCTCTTTCAGCTTTCCGGCCTCGGCATAAACGTTTGAGAAAGTCTCCTGGCTTGCATTTGCCTGTCTTGAAAGAACCGCAATCTTGGACTTCTTTACAGGATTTGTAAGGTTGTCAACTCTTGCAATTACAAAGAAACCGTTATTCTCCAGCTTGAACATGTCGCCCTTCTTGGAAGTGAAGGCCTTCATGAACTCAGGAGGAAGCTGCGAATATGCAACAGCTTCGGTAACCCATCCGATAGTTCCAGGCTCTGCACCTCTCTGGCCAGCCAGATACTTGGCTGCCTCAGCGGTGAACTGTTCGCTGGACTTGATGGTTGCCATAAGGCTATCTGCGGTCTTCTCGTCAGGAACCGGCATATATTTCAGATATACTGAATCCGGTCTTGAAGCGATGTCCAGAACCTTTGCCGCAACGAAAACGTTGTCATAAGGCTGAGGCTCCATAAAGGTTCCCGCAGATGCTGAAGAAGCAAACTCGTCGAGGATGGAAGACCAATCCTTGAGGTCACCCTTCTTTACGTAGAAATCGTTGAAAGGAGTGTCGGAATATCTTTCGATGAAACTCTTGACCTCTGAATCAGAGAGGCCCTGGAATTCCTTGTAAAGCTTCTCGATGTCCTCCTTAGCGTTCCTGACGTCTTTTTCTGAAGGCAGAATTTCAAAGACAACCATCTTGGCGTCTCTGGTTTCAACCTTCTTCAGCGACGGCTTGATCTTCTCGTAGTACTTTTTGATCTCTTCGTTTGTCACTGTAATTGCAGTGTCTTTCTCGAATGAAGCAGGCTGGAGAATGAAGTCAACATCATAGGAATTGTTGTTGTCTGCAATCTCTCTGCGAACCTGAAGGTTGTTGGAAACGGCGCTCTTTGCCAGCATCACCGAATACTTGGTGAACATCCTGTCCTGAAGCATATTGTTCTGCAGGTTGTCCCAGTATTCTGCATACTGTCCAGTCTGGTCGTACGGAATATTCTGCACGAACTGCTGCAGACGGTCCTGGCTGAATATGCCGTTTTCATCCATGAAGAAGATCTCGTTCATCAGCACCGGGGAGAGGTCTGCTCCTGCCTTTGCCATCTCTACCATTTCCTTGGATCCCACCTTTACGCCAGCTTTTTCGCAAGCAGGGATGAGAACCTCGTCTGCGATGAA
Organism: uncultured Bacteroidia bacterium; assembly: GCA_902769525.1. Taxonomy (GTDB): domain Bacteria; phylum Bacteroidota; class Bacteroidia; order Bacteroidales; family UBA932; genus Egerieousia. The sequence continues at coordinate 118,002 of CACXPG010000007.1, read as the reverse complement.
ACTCTGCCAGGTAACGTTGTTTACCATTTCAGATCCTTCTTCTTTGTTCAAGTCCTGGTTTGTCAACCCGAGGATTCTGTTGTACTTGTCATGTCGCTTGCTGAACTCAGAGTGGGAAATGCTCTTTCCTGCTATCTTTCCAACATCATACTTTGATGAAAACATAGAAGCCACTCTTTGCAAATCTTCTGGATTGACAATAAAAGCCAGCAAGGCAAGTGCGATTACGATGGAGATGAAAACCCCCATCCTTTTACGCATTTTCTCAAGAACTGCCATATAATTTTAAATTTTCTAAAGTTTATTCAATAACTAATGTACCCGCACACGTGGGCACAAGGGCCACAAAAGTAATAAAAAATCCTAAACATTGAACAGGAAGTGCATTATATCTCCATCCTGGACCACATATTCCTTGCCTTCAGTAGCCAGTTTTCCGGCTGCACGACAGGCACTTTCACTTCCGTATTTGACAAAATCGTCGAACTTTATGACTTCCGCCCTGATGAATCCTCTCTCAAAGTCGGAGTGTATAACTCCCGCCGCCTGAGGCGCCTTGTCTCCTTTCTTGAAGGTCCAGGCGCGCACTTCCGGCTCTCCCTGGGTAAAGTAAGTCTGAAGGCCAAGAAGCCTGTATGCGCTCTGAACCAGACGCACGATTCCCGACTCTTCAAGCCCAAGGTCCTGAAGGAACATCTGCTTGTCTTCAAAAGACTCCATCTCCGCGATGTCTGACTCTATCTTGGCAGCCAGTACCAGAATCTCCGCTCCCTCATCCTTTACAGCCTCCCTTACGGCATCCACATATGCGTTTCCCTTGGCGGCGCTGGCCTCATCCACATTGCAGACATACATCACCGGCTTTGCAGTAAGCAGGAAAAGGCTCTTTGCCAGTTTTATGTCATCCGGCTTTTCGAATGTCACGCTGCGGGCGTTCTGTCCTTTTTCCAGCACCTCCTTGTATCTTTCCAGCACGGCGCACATCTTCTGGGCCTCCTTGTCGGCTCCCATCTTGGCCTGCTTACCGACTTTTGCCAGACGGTTTTCAACAGTCTCCAGGTCTTTGAGCTGAAGTTCGGTGTCTATCACCTCCTTGTCTCTTACCGGGTTTACGCTTCCGTCCACGTGAGCAATGTTAGGATCGTCAAAACATCTTAGCACGTGAAGAATGGCGTCCGTTTCCCTGATATTTGCAAGAAACTGGTTTCCAAGACCTTCTCCCTTGCTTGCTCCTTTTACAAGCCCCGCTATGTCCACAATTTCCACCGTTGCCGGCACCACATTCCTCGGATGAACCATATCGACCAGAGTCTGAAGCCTCTTGTCGGGCACCGCGGTGGAGCCTATCTGCGGGTTGATGGTGCAGAACGGAAAATTAGCCGCCTCAGCCTTTGCGGAGCTGATGCAGTTGAAAAGCGTGCTCTTCCCTACATTCGGAAGACCTACTATGCCACATTTTACAGACATATAATCTCGTTTTAAAACCTTGCAAATGTAGCAAAAAGCCAGTCAACGGAAAAATGAAGGGGCGGACAGGATAAATTGTACGTTTTGGCATCCGCAAGAAAGACTTCTCTCCTATTTTTACCGCAATGGAAACGGCAGTTAAAATAGCGGCGTTGCTTATAATGTTCTGGAACCTGGAGAATTTCTTCTACCCGTCAAAAGAAAATGCAGGAGACAATTCCAGGACAATGACCTGGAACCGCTTCAGGGCAAAAAGAGACCTCATCTCAAAAACAGTTATCGCGATAAAAGACAAGGAAGGCGCATATCCCTCACTGATAGGACTCTGCGAAGTGGAAAACATCAAGACCCTGAAGAACCTGGTCTATGACACTCCGCTTTCCAGGCTCGGCTACAGGATACTGCACAAAGATTCTCCAGACCAGAGAGGAATAGACGTGGCCCTGCTGTACAGAGAAGAAGAAATAACAGTCATAGACACATCCTTTCTGAGGATAAGGTCTTTCCGCACAAGAGACATCCTCTACGCCAAGCTGTATTCACAAGCCATAGAAGACACGGTTCACGTCTTTGTCAACCACTGGCCATCCAAGCTGGGAGGAGAAAAGAAATCCGCAAACAGAAGACAGGAGGCTGCATCTGTTCTCGGTCTGGCCGTAGATTCCATTCAGGCGGCGGTTCCTGATGCCATAATAGTCGCGATGGGGGATTTCAACGACGCCCCTTCTTCCGAAGCGCTGCAGACAATACCTCTCAACAATTTGTCGCTGAGGCTGAAAGACTCCCTTAAAAAAGCGGGCGCTCCAATCTCGGGAACCCACAAGTTCAAGGGCGGATGGGAGATGCTGGACCAGTTCCTTGCATCAAAATCCATCAACGGGAACATTCAAATCCTTTCCTTTGACCATCTTCTGCAGCAAGACAAAAAGTATCTCGGATACAAAACCAGAAGAACCTTCATCGGACCACGCTTCAACGGCGGGGCCAGCGACCACCTCCCCGTCCTTATGAAAATATTTGATTAAATTTGTAGCTATGAAGCAATATTTGGATTTACTCAAGAAGATTATGGATGAAGGTGTGGTGAAGAAAGACCGCACCGGCGTGGGGACAAAAAGCATCTTCGGCCATCAGATGAGATTTAACCTCAACGATGGCTTCCCGCTTCTTACCACAAAGAAAGTCCATTTGAAATCAATCATATACGAGCTCTTGTGGTTTATCAACGGAGATACCAACATCAAGTATCTCAAAGACCACGGAGTGAGCATCTGGGACGAGTGGGCGGATGAAAACGGAGAGCTTGGCCCGGTTTACGGAGCCCAGTGGAGAAGATGGGACTGCGGGAACGGAACAACGATAGACCAGTTGCAGAACGTGATGGATATGCTAAAGAACAATCCGGATTCAAGACGCATCATTATCTCTTCCTGGAATGTAGCCCAGATAGACAAGATGGCCCTTCCGCCTTGCCACTCCCTTTTCCAGTTCTATGTTGCTGACAACAGGCTTTCCTGCCAGCTGTACCAGAGGAGCGCGGACACTTTCCTCGGCGTTCCGTTCAACATCGCATCCTATGCCCTGCTTACGATGATGATTGCAAAGGTAATGCATTTCGAGCTCGGGGATTTTGTGCACACCACAGGAGATACCCATATCTATCTCAATCATTTTGAGCAGGTTAAAGAGCAGCTTTCCCGTACTCCAAGGCCACTTCCGAAGATGATTATCCACGGAGACCAGAAAGATATTTTCTCTTTCAGATACGAAGATTTTGAACTTGCGGGATATGATCCTTATCCTGCAATTAAAGCTCCTGTTGCCGTATGATTTCCATTATTGTAGCGATAGCCCGGGACAATGCCATAGGAAGAAAGAACAGTCTTCTCTGGCATATCAGCGAGGACCTGAAATATTTCAAGAAGGTCACTCTGGGCCATCCTGTGATAATGGGAAGAAAAACATTCGAGAGCATAGGCCGTCCGCTGCCGGGAAGAAAGAACATTGTGGTTTCAAAGTCCGGAAATATAAGCAACCCTTCAGTTGAAACGGCAGAGGATCTGGAAGAGCTTCTCAAGTCGCTGAGGAGAAAAAGAAAGGAAGAATACTTTGTTATAGGAGGTGCCAGCATCTATGCCAAGGCTATGCAGTACGCTCACAGGCTGTATGTTACAAAGATCTATGCCAAGGCGGACGATGCGGATGCCTTCTTTCCGCAGATAGACGAAAAACTGTGGGAGATGCTGGAAGAATCACCTGTTCTTCACGACGAAGAAAACAATATAGATTTTCAGTTCATCGTTTATGGCAGAAAAGCGAAGAGATAGTTTCAAGAGCAACCTTGGTGTTATACTGGCACTGGTAGGCTCGGCCATCGGACTGGGTAACCTCTGGAGATTTCCGTATCTGGTGGGCACCAACGGTGGAGCGGCATTTATCATCATTTATCTTCTGTGCATACTTTTCCTTTGCATGCCGATAATGGTCTGCGAATTTGTCATAGGAAGGAGAAGCCAGGCCAACACCTTCGGGGCATTTAAGAAACTGGCTCCTGGAACGGGGTGGAAATATACCGGAACACTGGCCGTAATTACCTGTGTCATACTGCTTTCATTCTATGTCGTGGTAGGTGGATGGACCATAGATTATTTCATAAAGTCCCTGAGGATGGTCTTCACGCCCGAGACAGATTTTGCCACGGAGTTCAACAATATGGTTTCCTCCACTTCGGAGAATGTTTTCTATACGCTTCTGTTTCTGGTGTGCACCGCCGGAGTCATAGTCGCCGGAGTGAAAAACGGAATCGAGAGAACCAACAAATATCTGATGAGCGCCCTGGCCGCGCTGATTGTTTTCATCGTGATTTACGCAATGACACTTCCGGGCGCAAAGCAGGGGCTGAACTTCCTTTTCCATCCGGACTTTTCAAAGGTTACCTTCAGGACGGTTCTAAGCGCCCTTGGTCAGGGATTCCTCAGCCTCAGCATCGGATGTGGCGCGATAATCACCTATGCATCGTATGCCAACAGAAAGGATAACCTTCTGAAAACCACTACAATTACAACACTTTCCGATACTATGTTCGCCCTGCTGGCCGGTATGGCGATCCTTCCTGCGGTATTCTCCGCCGGTATGGACCCGAGCGAAGGTGCCGGGCTGGCGTTCATCTCGCTTCCTTACATTTTCGCCAACATGTCTTTCGGCAAAGTATTGTCAATAATCTTCTACTTCATACTTTTTGCCGCAGCGCTTTCTTCTTCCATTTCGCTGATGGAAACCGTTGTGGCTTTCCTGAAGGAAGAATACAAGAAAAGCCGTTTCGGTTCCATGCTGATCATGCTGGGGATTACAACGGTCTTTGCGGTTTTCTGCGCACTCAGTTTCGGTGTTCTGTCCGGCTTCAAGATTCTGGGATTCACCTTCTTCGATCTCTTTGACTATGTATCTTCAAACATCTGTCTTGCAACCTGCGCCCTGCTAGTGTGCCTGTTTGCGGGATGGAGGATCAAGAAGGAACACTTCTACGACGAAATCACCAGCGGCGGCAAATACAAAATCCCGAAGTGGCTGCTTGGCACACTCCGGGTATTTGTAAGATACATCGCTCCGGTTATAGTCGCGATTATTATCGTGAACTCCCTGATAGGACTCTAGTTCTGCTCCTTTTTCTTTCTCAGCGACAGTACAATAGCCGCAACGAGAAGAAGGATCAGAATGCTTGATGCAATCAATGAGTATTTCTCTCCCTTGACAAAGCTTTCCGGCTGGAAGGTAAAGGTTATGTCACCGTCGCCGGCAGGAAGCAGCGCTCCCCTTAAAATCCAGTTGGCGCGGAAGATTTTCAGTTCGTTTTCTTTTCCGTCCGGAGTCTTGAGAACAGCCTTCCAGCCAGGGTAATAGACCTCGGAGAAGATGGCGGCCTGTGGAGTTGCGCTTGAGTAATGGTAGGTAAGCTTGTTAGGCGCGTAGTTCATCAGGGAAATTGAAGCAAAGTCGTTGGCGACGCTTGTGGCGGTTGTGGAATCCATCTGGGCGCCACCGCCTCTGTTTATGTATTTAAGGCCGGGATTCTCAGCGATGAAGTCTTTGCTTACCACCGCCTGCCTTCTTGGGTCTATGGTGCCGAGGGTGCTTATTTCGCCATCTGCATTCTCTGCTTCAACAATATTGTCAACAAACCAGCAGTTGCCTTGTGCATAAGGGTTTGCAAGCGGATATGTGTCCGGGCTGAGAATGAAGTAGCGGGTGTTGAGCATACTTAGCACAGGATGATATGTCAGAGCGGCGTTGGCTTCGTCAAGAGAAGTCACTCCCTGCATTTCCTTAATTATGTCCGTGTATTCTTTCCTGATGTAACGGTCTATAAGATCCTGGTATCTCTGGAGTTTGGCCGGAGAGTAACCGCCGATGGTCTTGTGGTGGTAGCTAATGTATGCGTTGTTGAACGGGTCGACTGTAAGGTCGAACACCCTGTAGTTCGGGTCCTTGTCGTCTTCGAGGATGAAATTGTCCACCTCTCTTTTAGCCAGAGGAGCGGTGAAATCCTTTTCGGTGACAAAGTCCTTGGCGGAAAGATAGCGCTTGTCAACAACCCACATGTCTATCAGAACCAGAAGAATCATTGAAGCGTAGAACCAGCCTTTTTTCATCTTCTTGTTAAAGGCCAGATAAAGCAGAAACGCCGCGGCAAGAACAAAGGCAAGGCTCCTGAAAGCGTCTGCACGGAGAAGGCCGGCGCGGTCGCTCTGGAGAGCCTGGGCGATTTCCTTTGGAAGCTGGGAATCTATGGATGAAGAGAAGTTTCCGGCAAGAGAAGGAATCAGTCCGAAAAGCAAGGCAAAGCCACCGCAGATTCCGGTTGCCCACATAAGCTGTTTTGTGGTTTTCTTCTTGTCTGTTTCTGTGTTGACAATCTTGTTCACCGCCAATATACCGAGTATAGGAACGGTAACCTGGAGTATGACCAGAATCATTGAGACCGTCCTGAACTTGTTGTACATCGGAGCGTAGTTGAAGAAGAACTCGGTAGGGGCCATGAAATGATATCCCCAGGCGAGAACCACAGCCAGGAGGCTAACTCCGGCTAGCCACCATTTCACTCCACCCTTAACTACAAACAGACCGAGCACGCACAGGAAAACAAAAATGGCTCCCATATACATCGGACCAGCGGTGAAGGCCTGCGGTCCCCAGTATAGCGGCAGGTTCTGTACGGCCTGCTCTGCCTGGAGCGGAGGGTAGTTGTATTGTTGAGTGAGGGTCTTGTAAACCGATGATGAAGAGCCAAGGGCTCCGGAGGAAGCGCCGCCATTAAAATCGGGGATGAAAAGGTTTGGAGTCTCTTCTATACCATAGGACCACTGTGTGGCATACTCAAGGTCCAGTCCGCTGCGCGTCTTTTTGCCGTTTTGGGCTTTGTCCGCCCCGTTGTCCGCCCCTGTAGACAGCTCTGAGCCGCCTCTCATGGTATGCTGTCCGTATTCGTAGGTAGGCCAGAGGTGGTTGGTGTTGGCCGCGATTCCGAGCAAACCGGCTACCAGAACAGCCACTGAAACCTTGAAGAACCGGCCAAGTGCCTTTTCCTTGACAGCCTTGCAAAACTGCCAGATTGCAAACCCCAGAACTATGATGGCAAGATAGTAGGTGATCTGCGGATGGTTGGCCTTTATCTGGAAGCTCAGGGCCAGTCCGAACAGGGCCGCTCCCAGAAGCCAGTTCTTGCGGTAGGCATATACCAGAGACGCGATAACCCAAGGCATGAAGGCGATGGCCACCATCTTGGTGTTATGGCCCACCTGGATTATCTGCATATTGTACGAGCAGAAGGCGACAGCGATGGCGCCCAATATCGCGAGCCAGACATTGACCCCGAAGGCCAGGAACATCAGGAACGCTCCAATCATGCAGATGATGAGATAACTTGCAGGCCTCTGCCCCACAAACAGCACATCGTAAAGATACTTTGTGATGTCTCCGTGATAGATGACGGAGATGGTAGTTGCCGGCATTCCGGAAAACATTGAGTTGGTCCAGTATGTAGGGTCATCCGGATGTGCCTCGTTCCACTCTACAATCTCACGGCTCATTCCCTTCCAGGAAGAGATGTCGCTTTGGTTTACAACCTTTCCGCTCAGCGTGTAAGGAGCATAGGCATAACCGACAATTATAAACGCCACTATGGCCAGTATGTATGGAAGTATCCTTTTTCCCATATCTTGTTCTGTTTATTTCGTTATCTGGTCCAGAAGTTTTGCAAAGCTTTCGGCTCCGGCTTTGCGCGAATACTTCTGCTTGTTTTCAATTTGTTCTTGTGTGGGGCTGTTTGGTTTCTGCAATTTGACAAAGGCTTCTTTTATGGAGTTTTCGTCGTCAAATTCACAGATGATTCCACTTCCGGTTTCTTTCAGGGAGTGTGCAAGGTCTCCGTCGGTCGGACCGAATGCCAGGATATTGTTTCCGGATGCCAGATACTCAAAGAATTTTCCTGTAAGGATTGCCTTGGATTCCTCTTCCTTTCTCAGCGGAAGAAGCAGGATATCAGCCCTTTTCTGCCAGGCCACACTCTGCGCGTGAGGAACGTATCCAAGGTCTTTGAAATTATCCGAAAGCCCGTTCTCGGCGATGTCTTTTTTTACGCTGCCGTCCGTCTGGCCCATCGTGACAACCATCAGCTTTTCCTTCAAATCCTTGTCGGATTTTGCCATATCGCCGAGCACTTTCCACAGCTTGTCGGGATTGGCGCTTTCCGGCATCAGGCCCGTGTGTGCAACCACGAATTTTCCTTCCGCATCCGGGGCTTTCTCGACAGAATCGAAGTCTTCCGGATCATATCCGTTGGGAATGATTTCAACCTTGTCCCTGAATGTCTCGAATTCTCCTTGAGAGAACTCTGTTTTCATCTGCGAAGAAACGACCGTGACACGGTCAGCCTCTGCTATTACGGAGCGCTCCAGTTCTTTGTGTTTTCTCAGCGACTTGGCGCTGAGGCCAAGATGCTTGAAATAGAAAATCCTTGTCCACGGGTCTCTGAAATCAGCAATCCACGGTATGTTGAAAACTTTGTGGATTTCTCTGGCAATCAGATGCATCGAATGAGGCGGTCCGGTGCTGATAACGGCATCGAACCTCTCTCCGCCTTCTATGAGTTTTGAAAGATATTTCACGGACGGCCCAATCCACCAGCACCTCGGGTCCGGAATAAACCAGTTGGCTCTTATATGGGCTGAGAGCTTCTGGACAAAACCTTTCTTTTCGCTCGAGACAATGTTTGCCTGAAGATGCTCGCCTTTCTTTTTTCCGGTCAGGAATTTATATGCCGCATACGGCTCCCTGATTTTTCTTTTGATGACCTTGAGATCCGCAGAAACATCCTTCAGCAAGGACTCGTCAACGGAATTCACGTCCGGGTTTTCCGGAGTGTAGATCACCGGCTCCCATCCGGACTGCGGAAGGTATTTGGAAGTCTTCAGCCATCGCTGAACACCGCTGCCACCGGAAGGTGGCCAGTAATATGTTATGACGAGAACCCTTTTCAAATCTTTTTATTTATCTGCGTCAGTGCCCTTGATCAGGTTCTGGTACAGGCAGTTGGCAACCCTGTTGTGGATAGCCACAAATCCGTTCTCCCTCTTTTCAGAGCATCCGTTTGTCATTATCACGATGCCGAATGTCCTTTCCTTGTTCCAGGTCATCAGAGTAAGCACTCCGTATGCTCCTCCGGTATGGCCGACCATTGTCTTGCCTTCGATCAGGTCCTTGTTGTTCCACAGGGCGAAACCGTAATATACAGGCCTTCCGCCCTTGTATCCCTCTTCGCTTCCTGTCTCGGTGAAGCGGCTCTGCATCAGAAGGGCGCTCTCTGAAGACATAATCTTCACGCCCTCAGGAGAAGTTCCCAGACCCATGTGCATCATCATCACCTTTGCCAGTCCCACAGGATTTATCTTCATTCCGCCGGTCGGAGAGAAAATTGGAGCCGAGTATCCGAACTGGTAGTTTGCAATCTCCTTTGTCCTAGGAGCGTATGCTTCTGGCTGGGCTTCCCAGTTTCCGTTCTTGTCTTTCTCGTAGAGTGTCACGAACTTGCTCTGGTCCAGGCTCTCCACCCAGTAGCCGGCATATCCGAGCCCGAGCGGCTTGAGCACGTTGCCCACAACATACTGGTCGAACCTGATGTGGCTTATCCTTTCCAGTACAGTTCCGAGTGTGTTGTAGTTGAGATTGCAATAGATGTATTTTGTTCCCGGGCGGAATTTATAGTAGCATTTCTCCCAGTCAGGGTTCTTTGAAGGATCCAGCACGTCCATCCTGAAATAACCCTGCATGTCGCCGATGGAAGATGTGTGGGATAGCAGCATGTAAGGAGTAATCTTCACGTCAGGAAAATGAGGGTTCCTTACCTTGAAGCCCACCAGGTCTGAAATATCGGCATCCAGGTCTATCATTCCCCTTTCTGCCAGCTGCATGATGGATGTGGCAGTGAAAGACTTTGAGATAGAAGCGATTCTGAAAATATCGTCTTCTGCCAGCGGAGTCTTTGTCTCAAGATTCTTGTAACCCCAGCTGTTCTTGTAGATGATTTTTCCGTTAGCCACCACGGCAACTCCCAGACCGATCACGTCAAGGTCATTCATAATTTTCTCGATGCCCTTGTCTATTCCGCCGGAATAGTCGTCCTGCTGGAACTGGGCATAGGCGCCAGTGCTGAAAACTGAGCATACTGCAAAAGCTGCAAAAACCATTGCGGCCTTTCTGATGGAATTGAATACAGACTTTTTCATTTTATGCAATGTTATTTTATCTCCAAAGATAGTTAAATTTGCAGTATGGGAGAAAGGAATCTGAATACTCCGCTGATGAAGCAATATGTGCAGTTCAAGGCACAGTACCCTCAGGCAGTCTTGCTGATGAGGGTCGGGGATTTCTATGAAGCGTACGGAGACGATGCTCTTACGGTGAGCAAAGTGCTGGGAATCGTGCTTACCAAGCGTTCCAACGGAGTGCCTAATTCCATGGAGCTTTGCGGTTTCCCGCACCACTCCCTTCAGAACTATCTCCCGAAGCTTGTCAGGGCCGGCTACAAGGTTGCCGTATGCGACCAGCTGGAAGACCCGAAGATGACCAAGACGCTGGTTAAGCGCGGTGTTACAGAGCTGGTTACCCCTGGTGTAGCCTACAACGACGATATCCTTGAAAGAGGCAGCAATAACTATCTTTCAGCCTTTGCCTTTGACGGGGAAGACTGCGGAGCCGCCTTCCTGGATGTTTCCACAGGAGACTTCAAGGTGGCGGAGGGCAAGCTGGATTTCATGGATGTCCTTCTGGCGGATATGAATCCAAAGGAAGTGCTGCTGAAAAAAGGCTATGAAGGTGGATTCCGGAAGCAGTTCGGCGAAGGCTGGTACATAACCCCTATGGACGAGTGGGCTTTTGTCGAGGAAGCCTGTGCAGACAAGCTTGAAAAACAGTTCGGGGCCAAAGCCCTCAAGGGATTCGGCATAGACCGGATGCATCTTGCAAAGACCGCTGCGGGAGCTGTTCTTTTCTATCTGGAACAGAACAGGATATCCGATTTGGCAAGTTTTGACGCTGTCACTATCAAGGGCCAGAGCGGAACCTTCCACATCAATTCAATATCGCGAATAGACCGGGGCAAATTTGTCTGGCTGGACAGGTTTACCGTCAAGAACCTGGAAATATTCTCGTCCTTCTCGCAGGACGGAGTGTCTTTGATAGATGTTGTGGACAAAACCGTGTCTCCGATGGGCGCCAGAATGCTGCGCTCGTGGATAGCGATGCCGCTCATCGATGCTGAAAAGATAGAGAAAAGATACGATGCCGTGGAGTTTTTCCTGACACATCCCGATACCGCTTCTTCTATCCGTCAAAGCCTTGATGATGTGGGAGATATGGAGAGGATTCTCTCCAGGGCGTCGGCCGGAAAACTCTCTCCGAGAGAAACCGTCATGCTCCACCGCTCACTGTCGCAGATGAAACCGATCGCAGAGGCTCTTGATGCTGCAGAGGAAAGGGAGGGAATTGAGAACAAGATTCCTTCCGCCAAGGATTTTTATCGCGATCTGGAAAAGTACGAGGCCCTGGACAGACTCATATCAAAAACCCTGAAGGAAGATGCCGCTTCCATGTTCGGCAAGGGCGATATTGTGGCGGACGGTGTTGACAAGGAACTTGACGAGCTGAGAAAGATTTCCAGAGACAGCAAGGACTATATCCTCCAGATGCAGCAGAGAGAAAGCGAAAGAACCGGAATTCCTTCTCTGAAAATCAGTTACAACAATGTTTTCGGCTACTATCTGGAAGTCAGGAATACCTACAAGTCCAGCGTTCCGCAGGAGTGGATACGCAAGCAGACTCTTGTAAACGCGGAAAGATACATCACTCCGGAACTCAAGGAATATGAAGAGAAAATCCTCGGTGCCGAAGAAAAGATCATTTCCATCGAACAGCGGATATTCCTTAATCTCGTAGTCGAGATCCAGAAGAATATAAAGACCATTCAGGGTTGCTGCCGTTTTGTTTCAGAAGTTGACTGTCTGTGCGGTTTTGCAAAACTGGCGGAAATGAACAATTACTGCCGCCCGGGTGTTGACAACTCAAACATTATCGAGATAAAGCAAGGCCGCCATCCGGTTCTGGAAACCCGTATGGAACCGGGCCAGGAATATGTTGCCAACGATCTCTTCCTTGACAATGAAAATCAGCAGATTATAATCCTTACCGGCCCGAACATGTCAGGTAAGAGTGCACTGCTGAGGCAGACGGCTCTCATCGTTCTTCTTGCCCAGTGCGGATCTTTTGTTCCGGCAAAGAGCGCAAATATTGGAATTGTTGACAAGATATTCACAAGAGTGGGCGCTTCGGACAACATCTCCCAGGGTGAATCCACGTTCATGGTAGAGATGCTGGAAACCTCCGCCATTCTCCACAACATAACGGACAGGAGCCTGGTGCTTCTGGATGAGATCGGAAGGGGCACTTCCACTTTCGACGGAATGAGCATTGCCTGGGCTATTGTAGAGTATCTGCACCAGAACAAATCCGGCCATCCAAAGACCATATTCGCCACTCATTATCACGAGCTTAACGAGCTGGAAAACCTTTATCCGAGAGTCAAGAACTACCACATAGAAGTCAAGGAATCCGGCAAGGAAATCATCTTCCTCCGCCATCTCAAACCTGGCGGAGTGGCACATAGTTTCGGTATCCACGTGGCAAGACTTGCCGGCATGCCTGAAAAGCTCTTGGATTCTGCCGAAACCAAACTTTCCCAGCTTGAAAAACAGGAAAAAGAAAAATCATCGCAGAAGAAAAAGGAGGACACAATGCAACTGTCTTTCTTCCAGCTGGATGATCCAACCCTTTCTGCAATCAAGACAAAACTCGAAGAGTCTGACCTCAACAACATGACACCACTTCAGGCCTTCGATCTTCTAAGAAGCCTGAAATCAGAACTCGGTCTGTAATTCTAAAAGCTGTTATTTTGAGTTGATTGCATCCACCGGATTCAGGCGGGCGGCGCTCCAGGCTGGCAAAATGCCGCTGAGTATTCCGATTGTTGAAGCAATGGCAACTCCGGAAAGTATGTTGCTGAAAGTAAGATGAACGTCATATTCAGCCGGAATAGGAGCAATCCACAGTATTATCGCGATAAGAAGAATTCCCGCCAGAGCTCCCGCAACGGCAAGTATAAGCGCTTCAGCAAGGAACTGAGTCATAATAAAATACCTCTTTGCCCCCAATGCTTTCTGGATGCCTATGATCTTGGTTCTTTCCTTTACAGACACGAACATTATGTTGGCGATGCCGAAGCCTCCGATAAGAAGCGAGAATGCCGCGATAATCCATCCCACCGTTTTTATAATCCCAAGTATCTTGTCCAGCATATCTGTTAGGGTGGCAAATTCGTTGATGGAAAAATCGTTTTTCTGACCGGGACGTATCCTTCTTGCCTGCCGCATAAGCTGGCGCAGTTCCTGCGAGAGTTCCTGGCTGGTTACGCCTTCTTTCGGAATGGCGTCAAGCTCTCCGTCCGGCTCCCTCAGACCGAACACCATCTTGCCGGCAAGGTAAGGAATATAGACGGCATTGTCGGTATCGGTGAAATTGGTGATGCTCTCTCCCTGCTTTTCTATAACCCCCACAACAGTAACGGAGTAGCCCTTTATCTTTATCATCTTTCCAATAGGGTCTTCTTCCTGGAACAGGGAAGAGGCAACGGCGTTTCCGATAATGGCAACCAGACTTCCTTCATCAAATTCTGCCTTTGTTATCATCCTTCCCCGGTCTATATTGATCTTGAGCATCTTTTCAAAGGCGCTGGTAGTGCAGCTCACATTCACCTCACCGGAGGTATTTCTTCCATATTTGACACGGGTGCTTGCCCCATAGGCGAAAAGGAAGTCTTCTGCCAGCTTTGAGTTTGCCTTGAGAAACTTGAAGTGATTGTATGTGATGTCGGGACGTTTCATATAGTCCCACCAGCGGTATTCCATGTTCATGCTCGCCTGGTCGGTAAGCGGATTGCCGTCTTCATCTTCTGGAGTCATAGGCCATTTTGAAATCTGGACCAGATTGTTGGAGAAAGACTCGAACCCTTTCCTGACATTGGACTTCAGGGCGTCAACGGCTGTGAATATCGCCACGATGGTAAATATGCCGATGCTTACTCCCAGCAAAGACAGGAACGTTCTGAACTTGTTGTTCTTGAGTTCGTTCCAGGTAAAGGTAATACCCTCCTTGAGCTGTATCAGGACAACCCTTCCCTTCTTTATCAGACTCTTCTTTTCCTTCATAGCTCTATGTATTGAAACTATTTGTTATTGTTTTCCTCAGCGATTAGCGCCAGGTTAATAAAGTCCTCCACACCCAGCTGTTCCGGCCTTTTGTCCAGCAGCGGAGCGCCTTCTTCATATTGTGCGATGATGTCTGGAGACAGAATCTGGCGGATAGAGTTGCGGAGCGTCTTCCTTCTCATTCCGAAAGTGGTCTTGATGATGTTCTTGTATATATCCCAGTCACATTCCAGTGTCTGCCTTGTGTTTCTCCAGAGTCTTATAACTCCGCTTTTTACCTTTGGCGGCGGAACAAAGGCGTTCTCATCCACGGTAAAAAGATATTCTATATCATACCAGGTCTGGAGAAGGACGGAAAGTATGCCGTAGTCTCTTCCGCCCGGGCCGCTTGCCAGCCTTTCTGCAACCTCTTTCTGGAGCATGCACACAACCTGAGTAACCCTGTCTTTGTCCTCCAGTATCTTGAAGAAAATCTGTGACGAGATGTTGTACGGGAAATTACCTATTACATAAACTTCATTGCCGTTTGTTCCGCTCTTTATGTCAGATACAGACGGGAACACGTCCTCAAGTTCCGTCTTGAGGAAATCTCTTGGCTGGAGGGTATACAGGAACTGCGGGAAACGGTCACGCAATTTGTCAATGGACTCCGTGTCAATCTCGCACAGCTGCAGGTTGATCCTCTTGTCCATCAGGAGAAACTTGGTCAGAACTCCCGTTCCGGGGCCTATTTCCAGCACATTCACCCCGCCTTCAACCGTTGGGCTTTCGTCCAGTCCGGTTTCTGGAATCAGCAGAGAATCCACTATCTCTATTGCAATATCCTCATCGCTGAGGAAATGCTGCCCCAGGGCCTTTTTTGCTCTTACTCCCTCATATCTCGGACCCGAAGGCTTCTTCTTATGTGACATATTCCTTCCCATCGTGCTACAAAAATAGAAAAATAAGTAACTTTGAGGCTGCTTTACAAAAGATTAAATTTTAGACGAGATATGTACAGGACAAATACTTGCGGAGAGCTTAGGCTCAGCGATGCCGGAAAGAAGGTAACTCTGGCCGGATGGGTTCAGAGAATAAGGAAAATGGGAAGCCTCAATTTTGTGGATTTGAGAGACCGTTACGGAATAACACAGCTGGTGGCTGATGACAGCGCAGACCCTAAGGTTCTTGAGGTCATCAATTCACTTGGAAGAGAATATGTGATCCAGGCTGTGGGTACAGTCAGGGAAAGGCATAGCAAAAACCCTAAGATGCCTACCGGAGACATTGAGATAGAGGTTGAGAAAATCAATATTCTGAATGTTGCCGCAACTCCTCCATTCACAATTGAGGAGCAGAGTGACGGAGGAGAAGACCTCAGGGCTAAATACCGCTATCTGGATCTTAGAAGGGGACCGCTTCAGAGAGCGCTCCGTCTCCGCCACCAGATGGCCATCGAGACCCGTAAATATCTGGACAGCCAGAACTTTATGGAGATTGAGACTCCGTTCCTTATCAAGAGTACCCCGGAGGGAGCAAGAGACTTTGTGGTTCCATCCAGAATGAATCCGGGAGAGTTCTATGCTCTTCCTCAGAGCCCTCAGACATTCAAGCAGCTTCTGATGGTGGCCGGTTTTGACCGCTACTGCCAGATAGTAAGATGCTTCAGAGACGAGGATCTGAGAGCGGACCGCCAGCCGGAATTCACCCAGATAGACTGTGAGATGAGTTTTGTGGAGAGGGAGGATGTGCTGCAGATGTTCGAGGGTCTTGTAAAGCATCTTTTCAAGAATGTCAAGGGTATTGAGTTCAACGAGCCGTTTGAGAGAATCACCTATGACGAGGCGATGAATTATTTTGGAAGCGACAAGCCTGACCTGAGATTCGGAATGCAGATGCACGACATCACCTCCACCGTACAGGGCCACGGATTCTCCGTATTCGACAGTGCCGAGTATGTGGGAGCAATCGCCGTTCCCGGATGCGCAGGATATTCACGCAAGCAGACAGACGAGCTTACCGAATGGGTAAAGCGTCCTCAGGTAGGAGCCAAGGGCCTGGTGTTCATTAAGCTCGGCGATGAAGTCAAATCTTCAATTGACAAGTTCTATACCCCGGAGCAGATTCAGGAAATCGCCAACAAGTGTGATGCAAACAAGGGAGACCTCATACTGATACTCTGCGGACCTAAGCACAAGACCCAGGTTGCGCTTGGAACCCTGCGTCTGGAGATGGGCGCCCGTCTGGGACTCAGAAAGGGAGACGTGTTCAAGCCTCTGTGGGTTACGGACTTCCCGCTTCTGGAATGGGACGACGAAACTCAGAGATTCTACGCCATGCACCATCCGTTCACATCTCCTAAACCGGAGGATCTGGACAAGTTCTTCTCCAACGACAAAGAGGCTCTTGCAGACGTCAAGGCAAACGCATACGACATAGTCCTCAACGGTAACGAGATAGGCGGCGGTTCAATCCGTATCCACGACCGCAAGGTTCAGGAGAGGATGTTCGAGATCCTGGGCTTCACTCACGAGCAGGCAGAATACCGTTTCGGATTCCTGATGAACGCCTTCAAGTTCGGAGCTCCGCCTCACGGAGGACTGGCTTTCGGATTCGACAGGCTCTGCGCGCTGTTCGGCGGCCAGGAGACCATCCGCGACTACATCGCATTCCCTAAGAACAATATGGGAAGAGACGTTATGGCTGAGGCTCCGTCTGTTATCGACGATGCCCAGATGGATGAACTCTTCCTCAAGAGCACTTACAAGAAAGAAGAAACCAAGTAAATCATAACGATATGGCATTGGAAAAACAGATTCAGGAAGGAATCAAGCAGGCGATGATTGCAAAGGACAAGACACGCCTGGAAAGCCTTCGCGCCATCAAGTCTCAGATACTTCTGGCAAAGACGGCCGAAGGGGCAAAACTGGAGGAAGACGGAAGCCTTTCCGATGACCAGATTCTCAAGGCAATCCAGAAACTTGTAAAGCAGCATCAGGAAAGCGCCGACCTCTATAACCAGAACGGCCGTCCGGAGCTTGCAGAGGCAGAACTTGCCGAGGCTAAAGTAATGGAGGAGTTTCTTCCAAAGCAGATGTCCGCTGAAGAGATTCAGGCAGAGGTAAAGAACATCATCGCCGAGGTTGGGGCAGCTTCCATGAAAGATATGGGCAAGGTTATGGGATGCGCCTCCAAGCGTCTTGCCGGAAAGGCTGAAGGCAAGGCAATTGCAGACGCCGTTAAAGCAGCTCTTTCCGCCCTTTAAGATGCTTCTTCCGTTCTATCAAGAAGGAGTCTTTGAAGCCGGCACGGACGAGGCCGGCAGAGGGCCTTTGGCCGGACCTGTCGTTGCGGCTGCCGTAATACTTCCGCTAGACGATAAAGACAATCCGCTTTTTACTCATCCGCATCTTACAGATTCAAAGAAACTTACGGAAAAGCAGAGAGAGGAACTCCGTCCTTTGATAATGGAACATTCCCTGGCATACGGAATTGCAAGGGTGGAAGCAGAAGAGATAGACAAAATCAACATCCTTAACGCCTCTATCCTTGCAATGCACAAAGCCATCGCCGAGGCGGAGAAAAAGCTGAAGGAAAAGAACAGTAAACACCTTCTTCAGCATATTATTTCTGACGGCAACAAGTTCCATAAATATCACTCTGTCATACAGGAGAAAGACATTCCGTTCCACACGATTGTAAAGGGAGATGCAACCTATATGTCAATAGCAGCAGCGTCTATCCTGGCAAAAACAGAGAGAGACCATATAATGGACTCTCTCTCAGAAATCTATCCTCAATACGGCTGGAAGAAGAACAAGGCCTATCCAACCAAAGACCATCGCGATGCAATAGCCAAATACGGCCCCACTCCTTACCACCGCATGAGTTTCCGCCTGCTTCCGGATCCCGAACTGTTCTAGACCAGTGCTTCGGCAAGACTGTGGAAACAGTCTTTTACGATTCCGTCTTCAAGAACGGCAGGATGGCCGAAGTCTCCGCCTTCCATAATTCCCATCACCACAGGAATCTGGCCGAGAAGCGGAACGCCGTATTTATCTGCCATTGCCTGTCCGCCGTCCCTTCCGAAGATGAAGTACTTGTGGTCGGGAAGCTCTTCCGGAGTGAACCAGCTCATATTCTCGACGATGCCCAGGATCGGGGTGGCGACGTCTTTGTTGTTGAACATGTTGATGCCCTTTTCAACATCTGCCAGGGCAATCTTCTGAGGGGTTGTGACGATTATGGCTCCCGTCAGCGGAATCTCCTGTACCATAGTGATATGGATGTCTCCCGTTCCCGGAGGAAGGTCTATAAGGAGGTAGTCGAGTTCTCCCCATTTAACCTCATAGGCCAGCTGCTTGAGAGCACCGCAGGCCATAGGGCCTCTCCATATCAGAGCCTGTTCCGGTTTGGCGAAGTAGCCGATGCTCATCCACTTTACGCCGAACTTCTCAATAGGAACTATTAGGTCTTTCATCTGGCCGTTCCTTTCTTCCTGGGTCAGAGGAGGAGTCTCATCCTGCGTGCCGGTCATGTTAGGGACGGAAGGGCCGTAGACATCGGCGTCGAGAAGACCAACCTTGTAGCCTTTCTGGCTCAGCGCGATGGCAAGGTTAACGGCAACCGAAGATTTGCCCACGCCGCCTTTTCCGGAGGCTATCGCGATAATGTTCTTTACATTTTCAAGCTCTTGTTTGTCAAGCTGTCCCCTGCCAAGTTCTCCGCTCTTGTGACCGGTAGCCTTCTTGGTGTCGATCAGGACAAGAATGTTTGTCTTTGCGTTTGGAAAAGCTCTTTTGAGAGTCTTTTCGCAGGCTTCCTTTATGGAATTTGCCATAGGGTCGTTGCGATGGAAAACAAGCCGGAACTTGATGGTTCCGGCATTGTCTTCATCGTTACCCTCTGATTTGTATTCGAGATTCTGCACAAGACTCAGCTCCATTACGCTGCGTTCATATTCCGGGTGGAATACCGAGTTCAGAACCTCTTCAATCTCAGATATCTGAATCATTATTTATGGTTTTATTTCTTGATGTCCATTTCGTTGAGCAGGTAACCGGCGCCACCGAACTTGTCGATGATGAACAGCACATAGCGGATATCAACGTTGATACATCTCTGAAGATTCGGCTCGAAGATGATGTCTCCGCTCATTGCCTCCCAGTTGCCGTCGAATGCAAGGCCGATCAGTTCGCCTTTGGCGTTGAGAACGTCACTTCCGGAGTTTCCGCCGGTGATGTCGTTGTTGGTGAGGAAGCAGCAAGGCATTTCTCCGTTAGGCATGGCATACTGTCCGTAATCCTTTGCAAGGTAGAGTTCCTTCAGCTTGGCAGGAACGACAAACTCAGGATCGTCCGGATTCTCCTTCTGCATAACACCCTCGAGAGTAGTGTAATAGTTGTAGGTAACGGCATCCTTTGGAGCATATCCGCCAACCTTTCCGTAGGTGAGTCTCATAGTGAAGTTTGCGTCAGGATAGATAGGGTTGTCTCCGTTCATTTCCATAAGGCCCTTCATATAGGTTTTCTTTGCCTTTGCAAAAGCCTCGGAATCCTTGTTGACCTCTTCCATCATAGGACGGTAAGAAGTGGAGAATTCCATAAGATACTGGACGGCAGGGTCGTTTCTCAGGTCATAGGTAGTGTCGGCGAAAGATGCAATGGCCTTTTCCTGAGATGTGAATACCGTGTTGTCGAAGATGTTGTCTACATACTTGTCGATGTCCCCGCCGAACTTCTCGTCTATTGTCTTGTAGCACTGAGGAATGTATGAAGGCTCGGTGACATTCTCCCTGAAGGTTTTCAGCAGCACCTTGCTGGTCTTTCTGTCAAGCTCAGGAGAATAGTCCTTGTAGAAATTCTCGGTTGATTTCTTGAAGGTCTCGATGTCTGCCTCGCTTCTTACTCTCAAGGCTCTGGATGCAGGCTGGAGAACCTCCACGTTGTTGAGGGTTTCCATCAGGTAAACCAGGGCTGCGTAAGGCTTGCTTCTCTGGGCAACGGCCTTGTTGATGGTCTCTATGCAGTTTCCATACTCAGCCTGTCTTTCAGGGGTCTGTGATGCCCATTCATTGAAGAGTTTCTCTTCTTCTGCCCTTCTGTCTGCGGTTCCGAGCTTTGCAAAGGTCTCGTTCATTCCGATAGAGTTCTTGCGGTAGTTGGAAGAAGACGCAAACTTGCTGGCATACTGGATGTTGGTCTTCTGGTCCGCTCTCATTGCAGCTCTCCAGACATCCTCCTTGGCGGTTCTGGCGATGATTCTTGGCTCGTTCTGGGCGTCGCGGCGGTCGATAACCTCCTGACTGGTAAGATAGCGGTCGGTGCTGCCAGGGAAGCCGATGATCATAGAGAAATCACCTGGCTTGTAGCCCTTGAGGGAAATGCTCAGGAATTTCTTAGGAGTGTAAGGAACATTGTCCTCTGAGTATTCTGCAGGGTTGTTGTCCTTGTCTGCATAGATTCTGAATACGGAGAAGTCTCCGGTATGTCTTGGCCACTCCCAGTTATCGGTCTCTCCACCGAACTTTCCGATTGAGGAAGGCGGTGCGCCTACGAAGCGGATATCCTTGAAAGTCTTGGAAACCACGATATAGTAAGCGTTGCCCTCATAGAAGGAAACAACTCTTGCGGTGAGATACTTGTCGTCTCCGACAGCGCTCTTGGTAAGAGAATCGCGGAAATTCTTCAGAAAGCCTTCGCCTTTTCTTCCGCCCATTTCCTCAGCCTTCTTCTCGGCGTCCAGCATAGCGTCTGTAACATCGATGAAGCGGTCAATGAAAGTTACAGAAAGACCCGGAGCCGGAAGTTCCTGGTCGCGGCTCATTGCCCAGAAACCGTCTCTGAGATAATCGTGCTCGGTGCTGGAGAGCTTCTGGATGCTGCTGTATCCGCAGTGGTGGTTGGTGAAAACCAGACCCTGGCCGGAAACGACCTCAGCGGTACATCCGCCGCCGAAAATCATGATGGCGTCCTTCAGGGACGAGTGGTTGATGTCGTAGATCTGTTTTGCTGTGAGCTTGCAGCCGTTCTTCTGCATTGTCTTGATGTTCATCTTCTCAAGAAGAGGCAGCAGCCACATTCCTTCGTCTGCAGATGCCGAAACCGGAAGAATCAGCATCAGTGCAAGGGCTAAGAGTTTGAATCTTTTCATATTAAAATAATTTGGTGTTTATTTCATATCTTGCGGTTGTAAAAGTAATCAAAATGGCACTACAAAACAAAAACAAGATACGCAGCGTAGTCATTTGTCCGGACAAGTTCAAAGGCGGGCTTAAATCGGCTGAAGTTGCCTCGGCGATTAAAGAAGGGCTTGAAAATTATATCCTGGACCGCAAGGGTGACGAATCTCTTTTAAGCCAGGACATTTGTTTTGATATCGCGGAGATGGCCGACGGAGGAGACGGCAGCGCCGGACTGTTTGCAAAACTGACCGGTGGCCGTATGGTTGAATGCGAAGTATGCGGACCTCTGGGAAACAACGTGCCATCCTGCTATGTCCTGGGAAAAGACTCTGAAGGAAAACTGGCTGCTTTTGTGGAATGTGCCAAGGCCTGTGGCCTGGCGATGGTGCCTGAAGAAAAACGCAATCCGCTCTATACGACCACTTTTGGGGTGGGGCAGCTTATACGCGATGCGGTTGAGAATGGGGCTTCTACCGTTTATGTCGGAGTCGGCGGGTCTTCGTCCAACGACTGCGGCATTGGAATGCTGCAGGGTATGGGATTTTCGGTAGGTCTTCCGGAGGGAGTGAAAGGCTGCGGCGGCAATCTCTGCCAGGCCGGAGAGGTGAGAGAACCGTCTGACAAGTCTTTTCTCGAAAAGCTGAAGGCGACAAGATTCATAATCATCAACGATGTGGACAATCCGCTGTGCGGCCCGAGGGGCGCAGCCTTCACATATTCTCCCCAGAAAGGAGCGGACGAGGAGATGGTAAGGCACCTGGACCACGATTCGTTCGAGTTTTTGTCCAGATGCGGGAGGACTTCTTTCTCCAGGACGGATGCTATGGAGGCAGCCCTTCTCCCTGGAGCCGGAACTGCCGGCGGAATGGGCTTCGCCCTTCTGCACTTTCTGGGCGCGGAGGCGATAAGCGGATTCGGCTTTTTCGGTGAGGTCCTTCAGGATCTTGGAGGAAAAATCGCCGAGGCCGACCTTGTCATAAGTGGAGAGGGAAGCCTAGATTCCCAGAGCCTTTACGGTAAGGTTGTCGGAGGCTGCTGCTCGTCTCTAAGAAACTGCCGCGGTGTTAAAGACAAGCGCCTCTGGCTTTTCTGCGGAAAGGGAACCCTGAGTCCGGAAGAACTGGCTTCTTCAAGTGGCGGTGCTGCTGTTGGCATATATCAACTTGCAGACATTGAGCCGGATATAAAGGCCAGGATGAAACGGGAATATCCTCTTTTGAAACAGCTGGCCTATTGTGCCGCTATGGAAATGGATGCGCTCCTATAGGAAAGGGGCGTTTTTTTTCGTATATTTGGCGTCTTGAATTTGAAACAAGAAACAAATAATCAATAACAATGAAGACATACGAAACCAAAAACGTAAGGAATGTCGTTCTGCTGGGTAGCCCTAAATCAGGCAAGACTACCTTTGCAGAAAGCATGATGTTCGAAGGCAAGGTCATAGACCGCCGTGGCTCTATCGAGGCCAAAAACACAATGAGTGACAACACCGAGATAGAGCAGATCTATCAGAGATCTATTTATTCAACACTCTTGTATACAGAGTACAACGACACCAAGTTCAACATCATAGACACTCCGGGTTCCGATGACTTCGTTGGCGGTGTTTATTCTGCATTCACCGTTTGCGACAGCGGTATCGTTCTGGTTAACGCCACTCAGGGCGTGGAGGTTGGAACAGAGCTTTTCATCCGCCAGGCACAGAAGGCCGGAAAACCTGTTGTAATTGCAGTTAACCAGCTCGACAGCGACAAGGCAGACTGGCACCAGGCAATCGAGAGCCTGAAGAACGTTTACGGCGGCAAGATCATCCAGGTACAGTTCCCTGTATCTGTAGGCGCAGACTTCAACGCTTTCATCGACGTTCTCAAGATGAAGATGTACCGCTTCAAGGACGAGAACGGCACCCGCGAGGAACTCGATATTCCTGCAGACCTTCAGGCAGAGGCTGAAGAGCTTCAGCAGCAGCTGATTGAAAAGGCCGCCGAGAACGACGAGCAGCTTATGGAGATCTTCTTCGACAAGGGCAGCCTTACCGAGGACGAGGTTCGTTCAGGTCTGAGAGCCGGAATGCTTGCAGACGAGATATTCCCTGTATTCTGCCTTTCAGCAAAGAAGGACATCGGAGTAAAGAGGGTAATGGAGTTCGTTATCAACACTCTCCCTAACCCTGGCGAGCACGAGGCCGAACTGAAGGACGGCGGATCAATGAAGGTTGACGCAAACGGCCCTACCGCGCTGTATTTCTACAAGACAGCCCTTGAGCAGCATCTTGGCGATGTAGCTTACTTCAAGGTAATGAGCGGAACCCTGAAAGAGGGTATGGACCTTGTTAACCCAGAGACTGGCGACAAGGAAAGAGTTTCTATCATCTACGCCGCAGCAGGAAAGAAGAGAGAGAAGGTTTCAGAGATGAAGGCCGGTGATATCGGATGCACCGTAAAGCTGAAGAGCGTCAAGGCCGGACAGACTCTGTGCGCCGGAGCAGAAATCGTTTACGCTCCTACCAAATTCCCTGATCCTAAATTCCGTACAGCCATCAAGGCTAAGGAGGAGAAGGATGAGGAGAAACTCGGAGAAATCCTTAACCGTGCATCTGCAGAGGACCCTACAATCATTGTAGAATACTCAAAGGAACTCAAGCAGACCATCCTTTCCGGACAGGGCGAGCACCACATCAACATCCTCAAGTGGAAGATCAACAACGTGGACAAGCTGGAGATAGAGCTTATGGCTCCGAAGATTCCTTACAGAGAAACCATCACCAAGGTGGCTACAGCAGACTACCGTCACAAGAAGCAGTCCGGTGGAGCCGGCCAGTTCGGTGAAGTTCACCTGCTTATCGAGCCTTACTACGAGGGCAAGCCTGAGAACAACAAGTTCAAGGTCAACAACCAGGAGATGGTTCTCAACGTAAAGGGCAAGGAAGAGTATCCTCTGGAGTGGGGCGGAAAGCTCGAGTACTACAACTGCGTTGTCGGCGGTGCAATCGACGCACGCTTCATGCCTGCAATCCTCAAGGGTATCATGGAGAAGATGACCGAAGGTCCTCTTACCGGATCTTACGCCCGTGACATCCGCGTTTATGTTTACGACGGAAAGATGCACCCGGTTGATTCCAACGAGCTTTCCTTCAAGCTTGCTGCAAGAAACGCATTCAAGGAGGCCTTCAAGAAGGCTGGTCCAAAGATCATGGAGCCTATCTACAACATCGAGGTAATGGTTCCTTCTGACTGCATGGGCGACGTTATGAGCGACCTGCAGAACCGCCGCGCCCTTATCGAGGGAATGCAGAGCGAGAACGGATTCGAGGTCCTCAAGGCCAGAATCCCTCTTGCAGAGCTTTACAGATATTCAACCACACTCAGCTCCCTGACTTCAGGCCGCGCTACTTTCTCCCAGAAATTCGCTGAGTACCAGCAGGTACCTGCAGACGTTCAGGAGAAGCTGCTGAAGGCTTACGAAGAGAGCGAAAAGGAAGAATAATGATAATCCTCTGCGATAAAATCACCAAGGCCTTTGGGACCCAAGAGGTTCTCAAGGGCCTTAGTTTTAAAGCCTACGAGGGTGAGGTGCTGAGCATTGTTGGAGCAAGCGGTGCCGGCAAGACCACACTGTTGCAGATTCTGGGCACGATTCTCACGCCGGACAGCGGAAAAGTCCTGATAGACGGCGTTGATGTCTTTTCTCTCGATCCAAAGAGTCTGGCCAGTTTCCGCAACCGCAAGATCGGTTTTGTTTTCCAGTTCCACCATCTTCTTCCGGAGTTCACCGCCGTGGAGAATGTTATGCTTCCGGCCCTTATCGGCAGATATGAAGGTGCTTCAGACGAAAAGCTGACAGACAGGCAGATACGCAAGAAAGCCGAAGATCTTTTGGCGGAGCTTGGTCTTAAGGGAAAGGAGAACAGCCGTCCTTCAGAACTCAGTGGAGGCGAGCAGCAGAGAGTGGCCATCGCCAGAGCCATGATCAACAGTCCAAAGATTATCTTCGCCGACGAGCCGAGCGGTAACCTTGACTCCCGCACCAAGCAGGAACTACATGACCTGTTTTTCAAGATGAGGGATTCTCACGGCCAGACAATCGTAATAGTGACTCACGACGAGTCTTTGGCCAAAAGGTGCGACAGATGCCTCACTCTCAAGGACGGAGTGTTCGTTTAAAATGAGCAACAATTACTTCCGTTTCAAGAAGTTCACCGTTCAGCAGAACGATGTCTCCATGAGAGTCAACACCGATGGAGTTCTGCTCGGGGCGTGGTTTTCTTTGCCAGAGGGCCCTTGTCCGCAGGTGCTGGACGTGGGAAGCGGAACCGGAGTAATTGCGCTTATGGCAGCCCAGAGACTTTCTGAAAAGCCCTGCACCTGTTTTGGCTGCGAGGCGGTTGAGATAGACACCCAGTCTTGCGTTCAGGCAAGGGATAACTTCTTCTCTTCTTCGTGGATGAAAAATCTTGTAGTTTACAATACGGATTTCCAGTCTTTTGCCAGGTTTGCCAATCATAAGTATGACGCGATAGTTTCCAATCCTCCGTATTTCAACAACTCTCTCAAAAATCCGTCGGTGACAAAGCGCCAGGCAAGGCATACGGACAATCTTCCGTATGAGGATCTTGTCAAGGGTTCAAAAAAACTTCTTTCCCAAAACGGCCGTCTTTCTGTCATTCTTCCGGCCGAGGAGTTTCAGGTCTTTAAAACAATCGCTGAGGAACATGGGTTTGCCGCCCAAAGGCAATGCCGGGTTTTTTCCAAGGAAGGAGACCTTAAGCCTATAAGGATAATGGCGGAATTTTCCATCTCTGCCGATAAAAAAACAGAGGCCGCGGAGGACCTCTGCATAATGAATTCCAATCTTGAATACACTTCCGGATATAAGTCCATTACAAAGGACTTTTACCTGAAGTTCTGATTATTTGTTCTGTTCTTTGCCGTTAGGCCTAGGCTGTCTTCTCCACTGGGAGAGAAGCTCGTTCATAAACCTCTCTTCCACCATTCTCACCATAGCCGCTTTCTTTATAGGCAGAACCTTCAGGTACTCGTAGTAATGAAGTTTCTGGAGTGATGACTCTCTGTCGAGATTCTCGTAATAGGTGTCTGCCAGGGACTTGATTTCCTCGTCAGAGGCATTCCCTTCCTTTACAGCCTTATGCAGTGCCCAGGCGCTTTTGCGGATCTCTTTGCGTGCTGCGTTTCTTTCTTCATCACACTTGTAATATACAGGCCAGAAAACCTTTGCCTCTTCGCTTGTAAGCTTGAGCTGCTTGGTGAAGAAGGCTATTTTGCGGCTCTGGATTTCGGCCATCATCTGTTCAAATTTTTCTTTTCTGTCTTGCTTGTTACTCCTGCCGTTCTGGTTGTCCTGCGCAAACCCCAGGGAGCAGAAAGCCATAGCCAATATCAAAAAGAATATCTTTTTCATTTTCAGTAGATTTATCTGTTAGATGTAATTTCTTCTGCAATCAGTCCCGGATAAGAAGGGGCCATCGTTGTGATGTATTCTTCCAGGGCATCGTATTCTTCATTAGTCAGATTATCCTCGGCATCCTCCGGATAGTCTTCAGAGAGTGAATTCTGGTAAATACCGGCAACTTCTATTGCACCGAACCTGTTTACAAGGCTGTCCATCATCATGTCGGTTTCTTCGGTCTGCTCTGCCAGGACGGCTGTCTGGTTCTGCTTCAGGTTGGTCAGTTTCATTATGCCCCATCCCATTCCGGCTATCAGCAGGAATGATGCAGCCAGTCCAAGTCCGGCTTTAAGGGTCTTGCCCCAAGTCTCCCATTTAGCGGAAGGCCTGGTCTGGAAGGTCCTTTCCCTCAGCCTTTCCTCTACACTGTCAAAATACCCATCAGGAGTGGAGAACGGAAGAGTTTTCATTCCGTCTTTCTGCAGGATATCTTTTTCGTTGTTCCTTTCCATAATCTTTTCTGTTTCACCGATATTTAGATATACTTAAGCCGTCAAAGTAAAGTCAAACTTCTCCAACATCCTTCAGGTGTTTCTCTATCTTTTTGTAAGCCAGCGAGTAAGAAGCTTTTACCGCATCCGGGTTACTGTCCAGTATTTCAGCGATTCTGGCATATTCCATCTCATGGAAATACCTCATCGAGAAAATAGCTCTCTGCCTGTCGGGCAGTTTTGCAACCTCCTGCTGCAAAAGCATCTGAATGGCATCCCCCCTGAAGTACGGGTCGTCTGCTATGCGGTTTGCGAGCTTGGTCTCGTACGAAGTGAGGGAGAATTTGTTGTTGAACCGTTCTTTTTTGAGAAAAGTGAAAGCCTCGTTTGTGGCGATCCTGTACAGCCAGGTGTATAGGCCGCTTTCCCAGCGGAAAGACGGCAGGGATTTCCAGGCTTTCAAGAAGGTGTTCTGAAGAAGGTCGTCAGCGTCTTCGTGAGAGAATACAAGTTCCCTAAGATGCCAGTAAAGCCTCTTGGAATACTCTCTCACGATCAGGTTGAACGCCTGGTTCTGGCCGCCTTCTCCCTTGTATATTTCCTGAATCTCCCTGTCGGTCATTTATTTCCTTGAAACGGCTCTTCTTGCCGCGGCTACTATATGTTCTGCATC
Source organism: uncultured Bacteroidia bacterium (assembly GCA_902769525.1). Taxonomy (GTDB): domain Bacteria; phylum Bacteroidota; class Bacteroidia; order Bacteroidales; family UBA932; genus Egerieousia. The sequence continues at coordinate 89,991 of CACXPG010000007.1, read as the reverse complement.
CAGGCCGTAAGCTTTCATCAGCTCGGAAGGAGTTCCGCTCTGGCCGAACTTGTCTGCGATGGCAACGAATTCCAGCGGAGCAGGAAAATGTGAGGCCAGAAGCCCGGCAATCATCTCTCCCATTCCGCCGAAGATGAAATGCTCTTCGGCCGTCACCACGCATCCGGTCTTCTTGATAGAATTCAAAATGGTGTCGTAGTCGAGAGGCTTGATGGTTGCAACATTAATGACATCTGCCGTTATGCCTTCTTTTTCAAGCTCTTCTGCTGCCAGCAGGGCCTCCCATACAAGATGTCCGCAGGCCAGGATGGTAACGTCTTTTCCATCGTTGAGCCTGTAGGCCTTTCCTATTTCAAAGACCTCGTTTTCTCCGGTGAAGTTAGGGACTGAAGGCCTTCCGAATCTCAGGTAAACCGGTCCGTTCCATTTGGCGGCGGCTATGGTGGCGTTCTTTGTCTGGTTAAAGTCGCAAGGAACCACTACGCTCATTCCCGGAAGCATCCTCATAAGGCCGATGTCTTCCAGAATCTGGTGTGTGGCACCGTCTTCTCCCAGGGTGATTCCAGCGTGGGAGGCGGCTATCTTGACATTTGTTTCGGAATATGCAACCGCCATCCTTACCTGGTCGTAAACCCTTCCCGCGGCAAATGCGGCAAATGTTCCCACAAACGGAATCTTTCCGTTAAGGGAGAGACCTGCAGCCACGTTGATCATGTTTGCCTCGGCGATTCCGGCCTGGAAAAACCTCTCCGGAAATTCCTTGGCGAAAGCGTCCATCTTGACAGAACCCTTGAGGTCGGCGGCAAGGGCCACCACGTCTTTGCATTCACGCCCGATGGCGAGCAGTCCTTCGCCGAATCCTGAGCGCGTATCCTTGTTTCCTGTATTTGTGTACTTAGTCATTGTCTGGAATTTTAGGGGTTAAAAATCTCCGAGGGTTTCAGGAATCTGCTTGAGGGCGGCCTCGCATTCTTCCGGCTTAGGGGCCTTGCCGTGCCATTTGCAGGTGCCTTCCATAAAGTCCACGCCTTTGCCCATAACGGTCTTGAGCATAACCATAACAGGCTTTGGCTCAACAGCCTGGAGTTCCTCTGCGAGTTTAATCGCGGAGAGAATGTCTTCCATATTGTTGCCGTCTTCTGCGATTACCACATTCCATCCGAAGGCTTTCCACCTCTGGTCCAGATGGTCCGGTCCGATGACCTCCTCGGTGGTTCCGTCAATCTGCTGGCCGTTCCAGTCGGTGAAGGCTATCAGGTTGTCAACCTTGTGATGGGATGCAAACTGCGCCGCTTCCCAGATCTGACCTTCCTGGCTTTCTCCGTCTCCTACAAGGCAATAGACCTTGTGGAAATCTCCATTGAGTTTCTTTCCAAGTGCGGCTCCCACAGCCACGCTAAGGCCCTGTCCCAGAGATCCGCTGGCTTCAAAAACCCCGGGAAGGTTAGTGTCTGTTGCCGGGTGTCCCTGAAGGCGGCTGCCGATCTTGCGGAATGTTGCAAGTTCGCTCACAGGAAAATAACCGCTTCTTGCAAGTGCGCTGTAAAGCAGCGGAGACTCGTGCCCGCAGCTGAGGAAAAACATGTCGGCGTCTTTTCCGCTACGGTTCCAGTTCTTGGGATCATGCTGCATCTTATTGAAATACAGCACAGTCACAACATCTGTGGAGCTGAGGCTTCCTCCCGGATGCCCGCTCTTTGCCATTGTCACCATCCGGAGGATGTCTCTGCGGATCTGACAGGCAATATCTTTCAGTCTTTGGATATCTGACATAATAGAGAGTTAATCGGTTTTATACTGATTTCAAATTTAGTTATTTTTGCATCGAGATGAAAAATATCAGAAACTTTTGCATAATTGCACATATAGATCACGGCAAATCCACACTTGCGGACAGGATGCTGGAGGTGACAAATACAGTAACCAGCCGCGAGATGGAGGCCCAGGTGCTGGATTCGATGGATCTGGAGAAGGAGAAGGGCATCACCATCAAGAGCCACGCCGTGCAGATGAAATATACCAAGGACGGCCAGGAATATACCCTCAACCTCCTGGATACTCCCGGACACGTGGATTTTTCCTACGAGGTTTCACGTTCCATAGCTTCTTCCGAGGGCGCCCTTCTGGTTGTGGATGCAACCCAGGGCATTCAGGCCCAGACCATTTCCAACCTGTACCTTGCCCTTGACCACGACCTTACCATCATACCGGTTCTGAACAAGATAGATATGGAGGCGGCCGAGCCTGAGCTTGTAAGGGACCAGGTGTGCGACCTTCTGGGCTGTGACCAGAGCGAGGTTCTCATGTGTTCCGCAAAGACAGGTCAGGGAGTTCCTGAAATCCTGGACGCCATCGTTGACAGGATACCTGCTCCGGTAGGCGATCCTGACGCTCCTCTACAGGCCCTGATATTCGACTCCGTTTTCAACCCGTTCCGCGGTATCATCGCATACTTCAAGGTAGAGGCGGGAAGCATCCGTAAGGGAGAAAAGGTGAAATTTTTCAACACCGGGATGGAATATGTGGCTGACGAAGTTGGGACAATGGGACTCAAACTGAATCCGAAGCCGGAAATCACCTGCGGAAACGTAGGCTACATCATAAGCGGAATAAAAAGCGCCGTTGAGGTTAAGGTCGGCGATACCATCACATCAGTCCAAAATCCTTGCAAGGAGGCAATCGCCGGATTCGAGGAAGTGAAGCCTATGGTCTTTGCCGGCGTATATCCCGTAGAGACAGACGAATACGACCAGCTCAAGGTTTCCCTTGAGAAACTCCAGCTCAACGATGCCTCACTAGTTTTCGAGCCTGAGAGCTCGATGGCCCTTGGCTTCGGTTTCCGCTGCGGATTCCTGGGTCTTCTGCACCTTGAGATCGTCCAGGAAAGGCTTTACAGGGAGTTCGACATGGACTGCATCACCACGGTTCCGAACGTCTCTTTCAAAGTCTATACTACAGACGGCCAGTGCCTGGATGTCCACAACCCTTCCGGCCTTCCGGAGGTCACGATGATAGACCACATCGAGGAACCTTACATCCGCGCCCAGGTCATCAGCAAGGCGGACTTCTTCGGCCCTATAATGAAACTTTGCCTGGATAAGAGGGGAACCCTTGTAAGCCAGCACTATATAACCACGGACAGGGTTGAGCTCAACTTCGACCTTCCGCTCAGCGAGATAGTCTTTGACTTCTACGACAAGCTCAAGAGCATATCCAAGGGTTATGCTTCATTCGACTATCATATCACCGACTATCGTCCGGCACAGCTTGTAAAGCTCGATATCTTGCTTAACGGAGAACAGGTGGATGCCCTTTCATCGCTGATCCACAGAGACCACGCCTATGACTTCGGCAGAAGGATGTGCGAAAAGCTCAAGGACCTCATTCCGAGACAGCAGTTCGACATTGCCATCCAGGCCGCTATCGGAGCCAAGATCATAGCCCGTGAAACCGTACGCCAGGTAAGGAAAGACGTTACCGCCAAATGCTATGGCGGAGATATTTCACGTAAGCGCAAACTCCTTGAAAAACAGAAGAAAGGAAAGAAGCGCATGCGCCAGGTCGGCCAGGTTCAGGTACCGCAGAGTGCCTTCATGGCCGTGCTCAAGCTTTAACAGAAATCATAAACTTGTATGAAACGATATTTTTTATTCTCAGCGATTATTGTAGCAACAGCTCTTTTCGGCTGCAAGTCTTCTTCCCAGAATCAGACGGTAGAACCAACTCCAGCCAAAGACACCGTTGTCGAAGAGCCTGTTCCAGCAGAAATCACTGCCATTGACCTTGGCCTTTCCGTGAAGTGGGCCGACCGCAACATAGGCGCCTCCGCCCCGCAGCAAAGCGGAGACTATTACGCCTGGGGCGAAACCGAAACCAAGCGGGAATATTCTGCCCAGAACTACAAGTGGTACAAAAATGTCAACGGAGACATTCTTCTGGCCAAAAAGAAATTCGGCCCGGAAGATGACGTGGCCTCTGTAAAACTCGGCAACGGCTGGCGCACCCCAATCCTTGAAGAAATCAAGGAGCTTATTGAAAAGTGCAACTGGGAATGGATAGAAAAGAACGGCATACCGGGCTACAAGGTTACAAGCAAAACCAACGGCAACAGCATCTTCCTTCCTGGAGCAGGCTTCTTTGACGGTGACGCCAATCTTGGCGGACAAGGCGGCTATTATTGGTCTTTCACACCTGAGGGTATCAGCAATAATGCAGATTACCTGTATTTCTGCGACCATGACATAGACTGGAACTATATAGATCGCGAATACGGTATACCCGTCCGCCCGGTCTGCAACTAGACTATATTTAAATCATCAATACGGCTCAAAAAAAGCCAAAATAACCCACTTTACGGCTCAAAAACCTCTAGAATGAGCCGTATTTTTGTTATATTTGAGCCGTAAACTTCAAAAGATATGACCAAAGAAAGCGAAATACTACAGTACCTCCACTACCATCCAAGCTCTTCCAGGAGCGAGATTGAAGCCGGAATGCACATGAAAGAAAGCCCCGCCACCGTAAAGCGTCTTCTCGCTTCTCTGGTTCAAAGCAAATCTGCCATTGTGACTGGCCAAGGACGCGCTACGCGCTATAGCGTATCACCGCAGGCGCATATAACAATGGAATTGAACATTGACACATACTTCCAGAAAGAAACAGACGAGCGCGAAGTACAAACTGCTTTTAATTTCGAACTCATAAATGATATTCTTCCCCAGGTGGAAATATTCACTGCTGAGGAGAAGGAGCGGCTTGCCGGCCTGCAGGCTCAATTCACCAAGAATCTGGAGGGAATAACGCCTACCGAGTATCGCAAGGAAATGGAGCGCCTTGGTATAGACTTAAGCTGGAAGTCTTCTCAAATAGAAGGCAATACATATTCTCTATTGGAAACTGAAAAACTCCTGAGGGAAAAGCAGACTGCATCCGGAAAAACAAAAGAAGAAGCTGTAATGCTGCTCAACCACAAGGACGCACTGGACTTTGTTCTGGCTGAACCCGAATACTTCCAAGCTCTTTCTGTCCGCCGCATAGAAGAATTGCACACACTGCTGGTTAAAGAACTGGATGTGGATAAAGGAATTCGAAAGCGCCGTGTGGGTGTAACTGGTACAAACTACCGCCCCCTGGACAACGAACACCAGATTCGCGAGGCCTTGGAGGATACTTGCCGTCTCATCAACAGCAAAGAGAACGTCTTTGAGAAAGCATTGTTATCCCTGGTGCTGATATCTTATATTCAGGCCTTTGCCGACGGAAACAAGCGAACAGCCAGAATCACCAGCAACGCCATTCTCATTGCAAACAATTGTTGCCCCATATCTTTCAGGACAGTAGATTCTGTGGACTATAAGAAGGCGATGCTTATTTTCTATGAACAGAATAACATATCGGCTTTTAAGAAGATATTTATAGACCAATTCGCCTTTGCGGTTCAAACATATTTTTGATCAGATTTTAGGATCATCGAAGCTGAAGGAGACGGTGCTTTTAGCTCCGTCTCTTTCTATTTCCAGAGTAAGGGATTTCAGGTTCTTGAAGAAAGTCTGCTGCTCGTCCATTGAGATGGTTTTCACGTCTTTGCCATTGACTGAGAGGATGTGGTCTCCGTTTTTCAGGCCGGCTTTTTCAGCATTTGAATCGCGATAAAGACAATTGACAACCCAGTAGCCGAGAGTCTTGCTCCTGTCCGTATAGGCGAAGCCTCTTGTCGGGGCGTCAAACGGCTTGTTGAAGTCTGCGTTAGGCCTTAGGTACAACTTTTTGTTAGGGAGATCTATTATAAGGTCAAACCTTTCCCAGAATTCGTTGCCGACAATCCCGAGATATTCTCTGTCGGAGAGAGCACCGCCGGTGTTCTGGCTGTAATCTGCGGTTATGTTTTCCAGCCCGAAGCCTCCTACAGATGCACTTTGTGCCCTGAAATCACAGCCGGAAGAAGATCCGCCTATGCCTCCAACAGCCATATTGTAAAGCAATTGCGGCTTGATGTCCTGAAGGTTGTTTTTTGCGGCAACGGCGCTGGTGAAAGAAACGGTTCCTCCGCTTCCCAGATCCATAAGGAATTCTCCCTGAATTGTACGGTCTTTGTCTACTGTCACGCTTAGCGGAACATAAATCCTGTTGTTGGCGTATCTGATTGCAATAGGTGTGTAGCCTTTTATGTCCGCATCTGAAACCTTGTCCCAGAACCCCATCTTTTTGTTCTTGTAGTCTATCGCGATAACAACACCTCCTAAATCAGATATTCCCATAAGGCCGTCAGCGGCATCGCCAGTAATTGGCTTGAGCTGGAAGATTGGAGAAACTTTGCTCGTGTATTGCTTGTCTCCGGCGGTATAAGTGAGTTCGCCGAATATGACTTTTACCTTCTGTTCATTGTTTCCCGTTCCGCCCATTTTAGCGTTGCCCATATTTTTGTATTTGTAAGGGCTTTGAGCGTGGTAAATGCTGTCAAGACAGGTATATGGAGCGCCGGTATCGAATATCAGCAAGGCATCCTGGCCGTTGACTTTTGACGGAACATACACGTGCCGGTAATATTTGATGTCGAACATCTTGTTTTGGGCAAATGCCGGGGCGCAGAGCAGTATAATTGCGGCAAGGATAAAACTCTTTTTCATGGGATTTCTGTGTTTTGACTATACGCCGAGGAGCTCTTCGGCAAAGCGGGTGTAGTTGGTCTTGGCATCCCATTCTTCCTTCCAGTTGATGTAGCAGTTCTGCTTCATCTGCATGTGGATTTCCTTTGGAAGAAGAATGTATTCAACGATTTGGTCCTTGAGGTCTTCTGCGGTGATGTCGGCATCGATGATGTATCCCAGCGGGCAGTTGCGGAAGAGTTCGCTTACGCCTCCGACGTTTGTTGCGATAACGGGGATTCCATAGCTCATGGCTTCCATGATTGAAACCGGAATGCCCTCTGAGCGGCTTGCCAGGATGAACAGGTCCGCCCCGTTTTCCTTGTAGTATTCAAGTATCTCGTCGTGAGGCTGGGTGCCTTTGAAATCAATGCTTAGTTTTTCGGAGTTTATTGTTTCTGCGGTTTTTCTCAGGGATTGAAGCATGTTGCCGCCTCCGAAATGGGTGTAGGTTATTTTGTCAAAGCCGCGGTTTTTGATCTGCTGCAGTGCGGCCTGGTCTTGGACGAGCAGGTGCAACGCGCCGATTACAAGGTCGACGCGTTTTAGAGGAATCAGGTTGGAACAGCCAACAATATTGAACACATTGTTTTCCTCGGCGATGTTGTTTTTGAAGTTTTCATCGTGATGAGTGGAGCCCAGATGCCACACCTCGATAATCTTTGGGCAAGGATTGTAGTTTGACTTGATATAGTTCATTCCGTCGTATGAGACAGGAATGGCATAATCAGTTGCTTCCATTATTTTGCCGCGGAATGGGAGATAGCCTTTAGCGCCCTCATAAAGGTCTGAACCATGAAATCTTACGCAGAACATAGGCATAATTTCCACGTTAGGTTTAACAAGCTTCTTCAAAAACGGAACAAGCATGGCGCTCTTGTCTCCCCAGTAGAAGTAGATCTTGTCCGCAAAGCAGCATTCACGGGTTATTTCTTCCATAAGTTTCCTGTTGGAGAGAATCGTCCTCAGCATCAGGAAATAGTTGAAAAAGATGCGAAGGCGTGTGAACAGGCCTGCCTTTTTGTGTGTAGGGACGGATTTTTTCCCTTTCTCCGATTCAAGCTTGATTCCCGTTCCCGCCAGGGCGCGGAAAAACTCTTTTGTCGCGAAAAAGAACGGGGCGGTGTTGAACAGGCCGTGCTTTAGAAACCCTTTTTTGTCCTTATGGTCGAAAGGAAGCAGAGGCGTGGCTATGTCCACATTTTCAGGAATGTCACGCCGGTTGCCCTCTGGCCGGTAGAGGGGAAATATGGTGATGCGGTGGAACGCTTTTGCCAGATACGGCACTTCGTCCGCAAGAAAAGTCTCGCCCCCTCCGAACGGATAGGTGTTCGAGAAAAGGACGAGCTTCACTCTGTACGGATCATTCATTTTGAGAAATCTTGCAGGTTACTGGAGAGGGGCAAATTCGATATCGGTGTCTATTCTCTCTTCGTAAACAGGTTTTGCAAAGGCTTTTACAAGCTCCATCTCGCAGTTGGAAACCTGTCCCTTGCGAGCTGCTATGATGGCTCTCAGATAAGATTCGTCCGGGTCGAGTTCTTTCTTGAGAACCTTCTGCGCCTCGTCGTTTCTGCCCTTGAGAATCAGAGCCAGGCCGTGGTTGAATCCGTCAACTCCGTCCAGGACTTCAAGAGCTCCGTCATAGTCTCCGTCCATAATCAGAAGACCTCCGAGATTATCCTTTGCAACATCAATGATTTCTCCGTTTTCTCCCTTGGCCATATAGAAGTATTCAGCGGCCTGGTCTATGTTGCCCTTCTGCATCTCAATGGCGCCCAGGTTGTTGTAGTAGCCTGCTGTTTTCTTCTCGACCTTGTCGAGCCATGTCTTGGCCTCGTCTGGCCTGTTGTTCTGGATAGCCAGAGCCGCCAGGTTGTTGTAAGCCCTCTGGCTCTTGAATCTCTGTGCGGCTTTCTTTAGAACAGCCTCCTTCTTTGCGTTGTCGGACAGAAGGTTGGCTGAATAGAGCAGAGCTTCTTCGGTCAGGCGGTTGTCGTCGGTCTCGATCATTGTCATCAGCTCTTCATCGGTGAAGTTCTTTCTGTTGACCTGTGCCACGATGCGGCTGCGGCGAAGCTGAGGGAGAACCTTTGTGTTCAGGGTCTGGAACACCTGAGACATATTCCTGATTTCACGCTCTCTTACCACAGGATCCGAGTACATGCTGAGCACTCTGATAATAAGGTCTTTGTCTTCTATGTTAGACTGCTCGACAAGTTTCTTGAATCCTTCCCAGTCCTCTCCCTTCTCTTCAACGGTCATGTCCAGATTCATTTCGGCATTCTTGGAGATGGTCTTGTCGTATGCTGCCTTGGCGCTCTTGGCTCTCTGGATCGAGAGTTTGTTGTTCTTGTCCTCAGGGCCTTCAGGAGAAGCGTATCCGATAATCTTTCCGCCGGTTACACTGGTTCTGGAGTCGTTCTTGGAATCCTTGAGGAATTTCTCGAAGGCTTTCACTTCTTCTGAGTTGAGGCGGGAAGCCTTTACGTCAGACTTGTTCACGTCGTAGAGAATCTGGGTCTCGACCTGCTCTACGGTTTCCAGTTCATAGTTGTCCTTTTCAAAGTAAGGAATGCCGTTAGACTGGACGAGCATGGATGTGCAGTTGGTTCCTTCGGCGATCTTGAATGCCACAGGATATTCCCAGCTCTTGGACTTTGCCGCGTTATAGATAGTTACCCTTAACTGAAGAGTAGCCTTTTCCATTCCTTTTTTATACGGGAAGACAACGTCTCTGCTTGTCTGGCTTGAGGTTTTGAAAGGAATGACGGCATAGTTGTCGCGGATTTTTTCTCCCTGCATCCAGAAATCCGGGCCAACTTCCTTCTTGTCTCCGTAAACGAGTTCCGGAGTAACCTTCATATATGCGTTCTGGAGAAAATACTTTGCCGGGAAAGTGATAGTGTATGTGGCCTTGATCTGTCCGCCTACACATTCCAGAACAGCCGGGTTGCATTCTGTCTTTACCATAGAGGCCAGCTTTGCCATCTGCTGCGGATTGGCGCAGAATGCGGCCAGAGCGGCAACTGCCGCAATGAGAGTGAATTTGAAAAATCTCTTCATATAATCATTGTTTTGCTATTATTCTTCAAAGCGCATTTTGTTAATGCGTTCTAGGTCTTCCGGGGTGTCTATCCCGAAAGACGGCTCGTTGCAAAGGGCAACCCTGATTTTAAGTCCGTTTTCCAGCCACCTGAGCTGCTCGAGCTTCTCCGTCTTTTCCAGGAAACTTTCTTCCATTGCGCAAATACTTTCCAGCGCCTGGCTCCGGTATCCGTACAGACCCACGTGAAGGTAATATGGCAGGTCTTCCGGAATCGGGTCCTGGAGTTCTCCTCCGCGATGAAAAGGAATCATGCTGCGGGAAAAGTACAGCGCGTTCATGTTTTTGTCCACAACAACCTTAGGACGGTTAGGGTCTTTGAGCTCATTGACGCCGGAAGCCTTTTTCACGATGGTTGCGATGTCCACTCCATCCTGCATCAGGGTGTTTGCAAGAGTCTCTATCTGGAGCGGGGATATGAAAGGCTCGTCTCCCTGGACGTTCACCACGCCGCTGAAAGACTCTCCGGTTTTTGCCGTATATATTCTTAAAGCTTCCAGGCATCTGTCAGTACCGCTTCTGTGGGATGTAGAGGTCATAACCGCAAAGCCTCCGTGCCTTGTCACGGTGTCGAAAATCCTTTCGTCATCAGTGGCCACGCATACGTGGCTGAAGACTTTCTTTGCCTGCCCGTAAACCCTGACCACCATCGGAACGCCGTGGACAAGGGCCAGCGGCTTTCCCGGAAAGCGTGTAGAAGCGTATCTGGAAGGTATAATTGCCAATATGTTATTCATCGTATGACAAGTAAGCTTGTTGTCAAATGCAAAAATCAGGCAAGCGCTGTCTTGCCATCAGACAAAAATACTGAAAAAATGTCAGTTTTTATTAACTTTGCCCAACAGGTATAAAAAAGATTAAGAATGGAATTGCAGAGTTTGAAAAACAGATTCGACCTGATAGGAGATGATCCGCAGTTCAACTATGCCCTGACGGTGGCGGAGAGAGTTGCTTCTACGGATGTTTCCGTGCTGGTAAGCGGGGAGAGCGGCGTGGGAAAGGAATCTATACCAAAGATTATTCATTTTAGCAGCCCGAGAAAGCACAAAAAGTATATTGCAGTAAACTGCGGCGCCATTCCGGAGGGAACAATGGAATCGGAGCTTTTCGGCCATATAAAGGGTTCTTTTACGGGAGCCAACGACAACCGCAAGGGCTATTTTGAGGAAGCCGACGGAGGAACAATTTTCCTGGATGAAGTCGGCGAGCTTTCTGCAGAATCGCAGAAGAGGCTGCTCAGGGTTCTGGAAAGCGGCGAGTTCTATAAGGTGGGTTCCTCCACGGTCCAGAAAACCGATGTCAGGGTGATTGCAGCCACAAACGTGGATCTGCAGGAGGCCATCCGCCAGAGACGGTTCAGGGAGGACCTTTACTACAGGCTTAACCAGGTGCCGATCTATCTTCCTCCTCTCAGGGAAAGAAAAAGCGATATACTGATGCTTTTCAGGAAGTTCGCCTCAGACTGCGCAGACCGCTACAATCTTGCCCCGGTTTCTCTTGACAAGGATGCACAGTCTATTCTGATTTCATACAGATGGCCGGGAAACATCCGCCAGCTGAAAAACATCGTGGACCAGATTACCATCCTTGAGCCTTCACGCCAGATAAATCCCGCCACTATCAAGAAGTATCTTCCATTCTATGGCGAAGACCTTCATCCGGTGGACTTGGCTCAAGATGACTTTTTTGGTGGCGACAAGAAAATGATAATCAAGATGATATTGACCCTGAAGCAGGAGGTCGACGAACTGAAAAACAAGATGTCTGCACAGACTCCGATGCCTAACATTCAGGTTGCCGCCCAGCCGGTAGACCAGACGCCGGATGACGCTGTCTTTACTGAAACTGTAGAGCCGGAACCTGTCGCCGAGAGCATCGACAATCATTCGCTTCAGGCAATGGAGGAAAAAATGATAAGGGAGGTTCTGAACAAATACCCCCGCAACCGCAAAGCCGCCGCCAAGGAACTGAAGATTTCAGAAAGGACACTGTACCGCAAGATAAAAGAATACGGCATTCAAAACGAAAGGAAGAAAAAGCAATGAAAAAACTGACTAGGATACTGATGTTTGTTGTGATTCCGTTTGCCTTGTGCGGATGTGGAATCTATTCTTTTTCAGGAACGTCTCTTCAGCCTGACATAAAGACCATATTTGTCGCCAACCTTGAGAACAAGGCAATGCAGATAAATCCTACCCTGGCGGGCAACCTGACTCAGGAGCTGCAGGACAAGTACCGCCGGCTGACCAAGCTGGAGATGGTGTATGAGGATGCCGACCTGGAGGTTTCGGGATATATTACAGGCTATGAAGTGACACCGACCGCCGTTACCGCAGACGAGGTAGCCGCAAGAAACCGCCTGACCATCACTGTCAGGATTTTCTACAAGAACAACAAGTATCCGGACGAGGCATTTCCTGGGGGAAGGTCCTTTGCGGCATATCAGGACTATGACTCAACCAACTCGCTGGATGCAGTGCAGGATGTTCTCTGCCAGCAGATTATAGAAACACTTGTCGAGGATATATTCAACGCTACCGTAGCTGAATGGAGATAAGCGGCATTAAATATGGCAACGTGCCGTCCCTGGACGTGATGGAGATGGACACTCTGCTCAAGCAGTGCCCGTGGTTTGCTTATTTGCGGGAGATAATGATGGAAAAACTCTACCGCATAGACGAGGAAGCCTTCAGGCAAAAACTGTCGGAGTCCGCCGTTTTCCTGTCTTCCAGGCAGACTCTTTACAACAGGATAAGCTCTCCGGCAGAAGAGATAGAAGAGGAAGTGGCCGCCGAGCCAGTTCTTCCGGAACCGGAAGTAATAGAGCCCGTCCACAAGCCGAGAGTCATCGTGGCCGGGGCTGACTTTTTCTCCAAAGACGACCTTAAAAGCATATCGCCAGAGGATGATATGGAGCTGAAGCTCAGGAACAGTCCGTTTTACCGCCAGGCGGAGGAGGCTCCAAACAAGCAGGAGGAAACTCCAGCCCAGCCTCAGGCAAAGAAATCTTCTATGCTCACCGAAGACGGAAAAGTCAATTTTGACGACCTGGCTTTCTGCACGGAAACCCTCGGCCACATATACGCCCAGCAAGGCTTTTACGACAAGGCAATAGAAGTTTTCTCTAAACTAATTTTGCTATATCCGCAAAAAAGTGCTTACTTTGCAGCCCTTGTAAATGATTTGAAAAACCATTCCGAATCGCCTTCCGCATAGCGCGATACCTTGCAAGGCGGGCGAAATGGTCTGAAAAAGAATAAAATAGACAGATTAATATGTACGGAGTTTTTGTAACAATAATCGTGATAGCAAGTGTTCTGCTTACCATCGCCGTCCTTCTTCAGAATTCAAAGGGTGGCGGACTTGCTTCCAACTTTGCAGCCGGCAACCAGACTTTTGGTGTAAGACAGGCCGCCGACATACTTGAAAAGGCAACCTGGTGGTTCGCCGCCATTATTATAGTTTTCAGCATTGCCGCAACCGCAGCTATCTCTACAAGAAGCAGGGCTCAGATGGATATCACCAAGGACATCCAGCAGAGCGCTCCGGTTAACGCAGCGCCTACGTTCCCTATTACAACCGAGCAGGCTCCATCAACAGAGGCTCCTGCAACCGAGACTCCGGCTGAATAACAGCCAGACAGGCGGTTTTGTAACAAAAACGTAACAATTTTACAATAACCTGATACTGAGGCGAATCAATTCAACGACGTATCAGGTTTTCTTAAAAATCTACTACCTTGCAATACAAAGTACCTATAAATTGTTGTATGTTTGCATTGCAAAATACCAGTGAAGGCACAGTACCTTTCTGGACAAAAAAGAAAATAACATTATAAATATTACGGATATGAAAGAAGTTGTAAACGTTGCCGTGGGCAACAAAGGTTTCACTCTGGAGACAGATGCTTACCAGGCCTTGAGAGAATATCTCGACGCCTTCAGGACAAAATCTTCTGCAGGGGTCCAGTCTGACGCTACAATGTATGAGCTTGAGGACAGGATCGCTGAAATACTGTCGATGAAAATCACTCCGGAAAGGAATGTGGTCAACATCGCGATGATTGACGAGATTACCGCCCAGCTCGGAATGCCGGACGGAACGCCTTACAGCCGAATCCAGAACCAGTCTTATCAGCAGACAGGCAATGCCTACACGCAGAACAGGGCCTATTACTCCGGCGGGTATGCCTATTCACCGAAGAAAAAGCTCTATCGCGACGTTGACAACGCTTTTATAGGTGGTGTCTGTGCCGGACTGGGACATTATCTGGATTTCGACTCCACGATTTTGAAGATTATATTCATTATCCTCTTCCTGTTCGTGGGCGGCGGACTTCTGCTCTACATTGTTTTGTGGATAGTTGCTCCTGCGGCAAAGACTCCGGTTGAGAAATGCGAGATGAGGGGCTGGCCGATTACGGCAGAAAACCTGGCAAGATTCACAAGAAGATAAAAACGGCTATGGAAATAAGAGACAACATAAACAACGCGGATCTTGAGCTTAATGCCGAGAACATTAAGGCTCAGATGAGAAAGGGAGTGCTGGAATACTGTATTCTGAGCATTCTCAGAAAGGGAGACTCCTACGTTTCTCCTATGATTTCCGAACTCAAGGCGGCAAAGATGATTGTGGTGGAAGGCACGCTGTACCCGCTTCTGGCCCGCCAGAAAAATCAGGGACTTCTGTCTTACAGATGGGAAGAGAGCCCGAGCGGCCCGCCAAGAAAGTATTATTCTCTCACCGATAAAGGCCGCAAGGCTCTTGAGCTTATGGACGAGGCCTGGGGAGAGGTCGTCAAGACGGTAGATTATCTGAAAACAGGAATAGAACAGGACAAGGAGGCTTAATTATGGAAGAAGTATTGAAAGTAAGCATAGGTGGCGTTTCTTTCGCTATCAACAAAGACGGATATGCCCGTATGGACAGTTACCTCAGAGGCATTGAGTCTCATTATGCAAAGCGCCCTGGCGGAAAGGAGATTGTGGATGACATTGAAAGCCGCATCGCCGAGCTGCTTCTGGAAAAGCACACCAAAGACGATGTGGTGACTCTCGAGAGAGTTGACAGCGTTATAGCAGTTATGGGAACCCCGAGCCAGTTCGATGACCAGCAGGACAGCCAGGAGGGAGAAGGACAGCCATCCGGCCAGGCCACGGGCTTTACACCATCCCAGCCTAATCCTCCACGCCGTCTTTTCAGAGACAATGAAGACAGGATGATTGGCGGCGTGTGCAGCGGTCTTGCCCACTATTTCAAGTTTGACCCTTCTGTTCTGAGGATAATTCTCGGCGTGATAATCGTGCTGCATTTCTTCGGAAAGGCTATTTGGGGCTGGTATGGATTCTATGGAATCCGCGGCCTGCCTTCTTTGTTCTCGCTCTGTTTTTTTGCTTATCTAATCCTTTGGATTGTGGTGCCTTCTGCCAAGACCTACAGCCAGAGATGCCAGATGATGGGTTCTGATCCCGGAATCAGAGGAGCGGAGGAAAACTACATTAATCCGCAAAAGCCGGCCGGCTGGCTGCTGGGCAGAATCCTGAAGGTGATACTGGGACTGATGTTCATTGCATTCGGACTGATGGGCATTGCGGCTGTCGGGGGAGTGATTGCCGGCTCGGACATGCTGTTCGGCGTGAATCCGGTCAAGGCTGTCAGCTTCCTGGAAATGAGCCCTTGGCTGAGGATTCTGATGAAGATTACAATGATTCTGGTGACTGTGATTCCTTGCATCGCGTTCCTGTATTATGGAATCAGATGGCTGTTCAACCTTAAGCGGCCGAAGTACCACCCGGGACTGATTATGTTCCTTTTGTGGCTGGCGGCAGTCATTACCGCATCTGCCATCGGCGGGACTTCTTCAGACATGTGGCCTGGAAGAGGCGGAAGTTATGCATCCGAAACAAAGGCGTTCCCGAAACATTACGACACCCTCTATGTGCAGTATGCACAGCTTCCTGACACCCAAGACGGCGAGCGGTTCAAGTGGGAGAAGATGGAGGACAGGTTCCGCAGGACAAGGCGCCACCGCCCGGGAGTCTATGTTACCTGGAACGGCCGCCAGATGGATGATGATTCTGAGGGCGAAAGCTATACCGTGGATTCAGAGCGGTCTTACTATGGAGATTACTACATATTTGTATCGTCCGGAAAAAAGACGAAGAAAGCCTATGCCCTTTATCCGAGGCTGAGCATAGACCACAAGTCTTCCACCACCATTGTCGATGACACAACTTCCCTTGACGCCCTGAAGGTAATCAGAGACACTACCATTACCGCCGACCTGGAGGTTTCAGTAGGAAGCGTGCCGTTCCTGGACAGATGGAGAAAGTTTGAGGACAAATCGGAACAGGCACAGACCCTTGTCGAGATAAAGGATTCGCTGATCACCCTAAATCCAATCGTGATAACCAAGAAGAAAAAGTACGACGGAACCTATGTGGACGCCAGACTTTGCATCCCTGACAGTAGTGTTGTGATTATAAAGGCTCCGGTGCAGTAATATCCCGGAGTGTGAAGAGCCGGTGGCTTTGGATGGCCGCCGGCTTTTTCATTTTATTATCTTTGGAAAAAATTCGGAATATGAATATCGGTGTTTTCTGCTCGGCTAATTCTGCCGTGTCCGTTTCCTGTTACAGGGCCGCTGAAGATCTCGGGCGCTGGATCGGGGCAAACGGCCACACATTGGTATGGGGCGGCTGCTCCCTGGGACTTATGGATACAGTAGGACGCAGTTTTCTTGAAACCAGAACCAAAGGATCCCTGATAGGAGTGGTTCCCTCAATAATAGAAGAAAGGGGAAAGACTTTTTCCGCGATGGACAAAACCATCAGCTGCAACAACCTGTCCGAGAGAAAGGACATTATCATCGAGAACAGCGATGTTCTGGTTGCTCTTCCCGGCGGAATAGGAACCCTGGACGAGATATTCACCGTTGTTTCCTCAGCGACGATAGGCTATCATTCAAAGAAGATGGTCCTGATGAACATAGGCGGTTTCTGGAATCAGCTTGTAAGCCTTCTGGACCATCTGGAAAAAGAAAATATGATTAGGGGCAACTATCGCGACAGGATTATTGTCTGCTCCGCAGTGGAAGACCTCGGAAAACTGGTTTAAACAAAAAAGCGCCCCGCAAGGGACGCTTTTTCTTTCAGGAATAGACGGGACTAGTTGAGAGTTCCGGCCTCTGCCTGCTCGATCATGGCCTTGTTGGCGGTAATGTAAACCTCAACTCTTCTGTTCTGGGCCCTTCCGGCTTCAGTGGAGTTGTCGGCGACAGGCTCGGTGAATGACTTGCCTTCGCTGGTCATTCTGGCGTCTGCGATGCCAAGGCTCTTCAGGTAGTTCTTTACGGCTCCGGCCCTTTCAAGAGACAGTCTTTCGTTTACTGCGGCTGTTCCGGTGTTGTCGGTATGGCCGTAGATGGTGATGTCCGTGTCTGCCATGTCTTTCATGGATGTGGCAAACTTTGCCAAATCGTTCTTTGACGCGGCTGAAAGGTCGCTCTTTCCGGTCTTGAAAAGAAGTCCGCTCTCGAAGGTTATCTTGATAGCCTCAAGTCCGTTGACATCCGTTACGGTCTCAACCTTTGCGTTCTCGAGTTCTTTCTCGAGCTGCTCGGCCTTCTTGTCCATCTTTCTTCCGATGAGAACGCCCGCTCCGGCACCTACGGCACTTCCGATAGCGGCGCCGATAGCGGCACCCTTACCATGGCCTATCAAAGCTCCGATACCTGCTCCTACAGCAGCGCCAGCGCCACCGCCCATAAGTCCACCTTTGGTTGTCTGATTCATGTTGCCGCACCCAGGAACAATAATCAGTGCAGCCATCAGACAAATGATCATTTTTTTCATATTATGTGAGAATTAAATTGGTTGTCTGGTTAAACTTTGGTGCAATTTAGCAAAAATGTAAATTTGCGGCAAGAAATTTACGGTTATGAAAGCAACTCTTTTGCAGCGCGACGTGCTTTGGGCAGACCCGGAAGGGAACGCCAGGGCCAATTCTTCTATAATGGAATCTTGTGGCGGAACGGACCTTTTTGTTCTTCCCGAAATGTTTTCAACGGGCTTTGCAACATCTCCTGAAGGCATCGCCGAAGAGCTTGACGCCAAGGGAGAATGCTTTACTCTGCGATGGATGAAAAAAGAAGCGTCCAGGCTGGATTGCGCCATTTGCGGAAGCGTTGCCGTAAAGGAAACAGACGGGCGTTTTTTCAACCGTCTTTATTTTGTCACTCCGGATATGTGCTTTTCCTATGACAAGCACCATCTTTTTACATACGGCGGGGAGAACAGGAGCTATTCTGCGGGGCAGGAAAAGGTTATTGTCGTTTGGAGAGGCTTTAAGATACTTCTTCAGGTTTGCTATGACGTGAGATTTCCGGTATTCGTCCGCAACGGCATCGCTGAAGACGGGAGCCCGGAATATGACGCCATAATCTATGTTGCAAGCTGGCCGGCAAAGAGAGTTCCGACGTGGAAGAAACTGCTTCCGGCAAGAGCCATAGAGAACCAGTGCTATGTGCTGGCTGTCAACCGTGTGGGCAACGATCCAGCCTGTGAATACATTGGTGGGACAATGGTCATAGACGCGATGGGAAATGTTGTGGAAGGCTGCCCGGATGCAAAAGAAACCTCCATATCAGCCGAACTGGATATGGAGGCTCTGAACCGTTTCAGGCAAAAGTTTCCGGTGCTTGAAGACGGGGACGGTTTCTGCCTTCTCTAGAAGTTGACTCCGACCGTGAGGCTTACCCCGCGGTTGTGTGTCTCGTCGAACATGTCGTGGCCGATGTTGGCAAGCCCGACGTTGAAATTCAGTTCTGCATAAAATGCCTGGATGCTGAATCCGCATCCGATTTTAAGTCCGGCATCGAATCTCTTGAACTGGTCTTCCGCGCTTCCGAAGCTGTGGTATGCCTCTCTGGCGTTGAAATCCTTAACATATCCGCCGACACCGTATGCGATGTACGGACCCATAAACGGCTGGACGCTTATTCCCGGCTTCGGAAAAGTAATCATGTACTTGAAGTTGAAAGGAACTTCAAGATAATTCAGGTTGTAGCTGAAATCTCCGCCATAGTCGCTTTTTCCTCCCTTTTCGGAATACAGTAGTCCTGTCTCGAGAAATACAGGAATTCTCGGGCCCAGCTGCTGGCCAAGCACAACACCCGCCAGAAGTCCTCCTCTAGGCGAACTGCTTTCCAGATAAGACGCCTCCGAACTGACTTCGGTGGCGTTGATGCCAAACCTGAATCCCAGGTAAGTTCCGCCAAAATAGTTCTGGCCGTAGCGGGCTGACCTTGAAGGCCGGCCGTTGTCGTAGATATAGACACGTCCTTGGGCCTGAACAACTTGAGGCATCGCCAAGGCGGCCAGGATAATTACCGTGTACAGAAATGTTCTTTTCATGGCATATCGTTTTTTTTCACTTCAACTGCAAAAAGTGTGCACGGGCCTAAAGGCCCAGGCTGTGGAGAAAGTGCTGAATCAGCGACGGCCTGCAAACCAGAGGGAATACAAACCCGTACACAGCTCCCCAGAAATGGGCGGTGTGGCCGATGTTGTCCATATTCCTTCTGGCCATCCACTGGCAGTAAACCAGATACAGCGGGGCAAAGATGAAGGCCGGAATTGGAACCGGGATGAAGTACATGTAGATACCCATCTTAGGGTCGAAGAAAACCGAGGCAAACAGCACGGCCGACACTGCTCCGGACGCCCCGACAGCATTGTAATTCGGGTTGTTACGGTGCTTTACAAGATCTGCGACAGAACTGACCGCAATAGCCGAAACATACATCACCGCAAACAGGACATTGCCACCGGTCTGCCCCCAGGCGGCCCTGAACCATTCTTCTGCATATCTTCCGAAGAAGAACAAGGTGAGCATGTTGAAGAACAGGTGAGAAAAGCCGCCGTGCACCAGGCCATAGGAAAACAGCCGGTAGTATTTCTTCTCGTTGTAAACGGAGTAGGCGTTGAACATCAATGAAGAAAGAATCTCCCTTTTTGAAAAAGCAATGATGCTTACAAGAGCTGTAATCGCGATGATGACAAGTGTTATCATTGGCCTGTTTGCTTATTTTGGGCAAAAGTAAGAATCTGTTTTGAATAAAAAATCGGTATATTTGAAAACTTGAAATAATATGCACTAAAACCGCGAGTATGAAAAGACTGTTTGTATCCCTTGCCATTCTTATGTTTTTTGCCGGAACGGGAGTTGTTCTGGCGCAGGACGAATCATCTTCCCGCCCGTTTGATGTCGAGAAAGACAGCGTTTATATTCCTTTCGAGTTTAGAGGCGCATGGCTCTCGACTGTAGAAAGTATAGACTGGCCGAAAGTCAAGATAGAGCTGTCCACCAAGGACAAGGGCAGAATATCCAGCCAGAGAGAGCAGCAGAAAAAAGATCTTGTTAGCCTTATAACCAAGATAAAGCGTTCCGGCTGCAACGCCGTAATGTTTCAGATAGTCAGCAATTCGGATGCTCTCTATCCGTCCAAGATTCTGCAGTGGGCTCCAAGCCTTACGGACATTCCTGGCGAAGGTCCGGGCTATGACCCTCTGGCTCTTGCCGTCAAGACCGCTCATTCTCTCGGTATGGAAATCCACGCCTGGATAAATCCTCTCCGCATAGGAAAACTGGATCTGCCTAGAAGGCAGGACAATATCTGCTACAAAAAGTCTGAACTGGTTCAGGAGCACGGCGGCAAGCTCTACTGGGATCCGGGCCAGCCGAAGGTTAGGGAATACCTTGGAAGCCTGGCCGAAGAGATAATGTCCAAATATGATCTGGACGGCCTTCACATCGACGATTATTTTTATCCCGATGGACTCAAGGGCACCGGCGAGCAGGCCAAGCCAAAGAAAAACGAGAAAGTGTGGAACGACGAGGCTCTTTTCCAAAAGTACGGTGCAGGCAAGACTCTTGACCAGTGGAGAGAAGGCAATATAGACGAAATCGTGAGGATAATGCACGAGAAGGTTCACCAGACACGCCCTGACGCCGTGTTTGGAGTCTCTCCTGCCGGAAGACTGGTAAACACCCAGGCTCTGTATGCCGATCCTCAGGGCTGGGCAAAGCAGGGAACAATAGATTATCTGATTCCTCAGATTTACTGGCAGCACGGGCATCCGATAGCAGACTTCAAGAAAGTTCTGGACAGCTGGTCCGGAATACTCAACGATGTTCCTGTCATAGTCGGAATGGCCGCCTACCGCTTCAAGAGCAAGGCTTTTCCGGAGTTTTCCGAATATGTGCTCCAGGTTGAAGAGTGCCGTCAGGCTCCTTTCCTTGACGGGCCTGAGCGCCAGAATGTTATAGGGCAGTGCTGGTTTACCACTCACAATATCATCACCGACGAGTTTACCGGCCAGATGATAAACACCTTCTACAAGGAAGACATGCTTCCTCCCGGGTTCTCTGCAGTTAAGACAATGCTCAACAGTCCGGATGTGTTCCGTATGGGGCGTCATCTCAGATGGAGCGAGGTTCCGGGAGCAGACAGCTTTGCCGTTTACCTGCTGGAAGCAAACGGCACCACCCCGGAGGGAGGAATCATCTGGAAAGCAGTGCTTCAGGAGAAGTTCCACGGATTCATCTACAAATGCAGGCAGCCAGGCAATTATCTGGTGCTGGCCTGCAAGAAGGGCATCCACTCTGAGCGGAGCAATATCATTTACATAAAGGACAAGGATTAAATGCAACAATAATCCCGGAGCATCCGGGAAAAGAATAAAAGACAGATGAAAAGATTTTTTAGGGTACTGCTTCTTGTTGCTCTTCTCTTCGGGGTTATAGAGCCGGTTGCGGCCGTGTTTGAAGAACGAGACCTTACTCAGACGCTCAAGGTTCTAAAGGTTGAGCTCAAGCACGTTTACGACAGGATGAACAGGGCGAGGGCCATGCTCGGCGCAACCCGCGAAAACCAGCAGAAGCAGATGGTGGAACTGATGGAAGACTGCAACGAGCTGTCCATCATTCTTTATTCCCAGAAGCAGAACTTCACTTTCGACCTTACGTACGCTCTTGAGGAAGTGTCTAAAAGGTATCGCGATTTCAGCCGTAACCGCAGGCCTTTCACCGATATCATAAACCAGATGGATATCGAGATAGAAAGGTACCAGAAACTGATTTACACTCTAAAATGTCTTCCACCGGTCAAAATTGACGATGACAGCATGAATCTCGCGGATTCAACTATGATTCTGGCAAGCAGGCTGCAGGAAGAGACCATAAGCCTTCACAAGAAGAACGAGGAAAGAGACGCCCGCGCCGGTATCGGGAAAAAGAAAGGGAAGGGGAAAGACAAGCCTCAGGAAGAGCAGCCGGCTGCTCCGCAGCCAGATACCGCCGCTTGGGCAAAAGACTCGCTTGTGGCTATGGCGGATACTGTCGCGAAAAACGAAGAGTCTCCGAGCGTTCTCAAGTCTTTGGCCAGCACCTTGTTTACAGGAAGCGCCGGAAATGACGAGGACGATAGCGGAAGAAACGAGCTTATGGATTCTTCATCCACCGTTTCCATCTCTGCAGAAGGTGATATTGTAACCATCAACGATTCCACCGGCCAGACCGGAACCAAGACTTTTGTGTTCATATTGTCCGGCAATTCTCTGGCCAACAGGGACAGCTGCCTTTACTATTCCGAACAGCTTTTGGATATGTATGAGCAGACAAGGTCGAGAATCATTATAGACAGCGTCAACTATGACGCCACCTGGCAGCAGCTTCAGGAAGCATACAACTACGCCCAGAGCCGCTACAAGGAAGTTCAGAAGAATATCTTCATCGACGGCCAGGCCGGCTATCTGACAATTCTCCGCCGGTTCAGCAATTACTGGAGAAGGGCCAAGAACGACCTGTCTGACAAATGGCTGGCGTCATCTTATTCCAGAACCGGAGTAAGGAGCCAGTGGAGACTCCAGACATTTGTGGGGCTTGTTATATTCGTGCTGTTCTACCTGGGTATTGCGATAGGTTTGAGCCACCTGATAATCAGGCTTCTCAAGCGGAAAATAAAGTATCTGCGCAGCGAGAGGTTCAAGAATCACGGCTTGTGCATGACGCTGTTCGGCATTGTGGTGATATTCGCAATCACGATAACCATCGCGATGACATATTCGGACCAGAACTTCATGAAGATGGGAACCAGGCTTCTGGTAGAGTTCGCCTGGCTGCTTGCCGCAATCTTCCTGTCGTTTGCCATCCGCCTTAACGCCGACCAGGTGAAATACGGCTTGAGAGCTTACATTCCGATAATGGTTCTTTGCCTTATCATCATCCTTATCAGAATATCTTTTGCCCCGAACTCTTTCATAAACATTATTCTTCCGCCGCTTCTGCTCCTGTTCACGATATGGCAGAGCAGGGTGTGCAGAAAGCTAAGGAACAAGCTTCCGTTCTACGACATGATCTACAACTTCATCACCCTCTTTGTGCTGGTGGTTGCAACAATCATGTCTTTCAGCGGATACATTCTGCTGAGCATCCTTGTGATAATCTGGTGGATATTCCAGCTGTCCATTATCCAGAGCATCACGGCCGCTACAGATCTGCTCAAGCTTTATTACGAGCGCTATATGTACAAGCGCAAGCTGGCCTATCGCAGAACTCACGGGTTCCTGATAAACAACAAGATAAAGGGTTCTCACATAGAGGTTACCTGGTTTTACGACATGTTCCGCAAGGCCATTATACCGGCCCTGTCCGTGTGGTCCATACCTTTGTGCGTGTATATGGCATCCAAGGTGTTCGACCTTTCATCGGTAAGCTTTGACTACCTTCAGAGAGACTTCCTCAACTACAAGGTGATACATCTTTCCGTAACCAAGATTCTTACGGCAATATCCCTGTGGTTTGTGTTCAATTTCATAAGCTACGCCATAAAGGCTTTCTACAGGGTTTACAAGATCCGCTCTACCCTTGCCCGCACAGGACAGAGCGAACTTCCGGAAAACATGATCAACTTCACCCTGGCCAATTCCGTGATAAGCATAATAGTCTGGGGCATTTACATCATCACCTGCTTTGTGCTCCTGCATATTCCTAGTACGGCGATTAGCATTGTTGCGGCAGGTCTTGCTACAGGTGTCGGTTTCGCCTTGAAGGACGTTATCAACAACCTGTTCTATGGAATATCGCTGATGAGCGGAAGACTGAGAGTGGGAGACTATGTGGAGTGTGACGGAATCAGGGGAGTGGTGGACAGCATCAACTACCAGAGCACTCTTATAGAGACTGAATACGGAAGCATTATGGCCTTCCCTAACAGCAACCTCTTCCAGAAGAACTTCAAGAACCTTACAAGAAACAACGCCTATGAACTGCTGATTCTTCCTGTGGGCGTCAAATACGGAACCAACGTCGACCAGGTTCGCTCTCTGCTGAAAAAGGCGCTTATCAAGCTTAACGTCAAGGACAAGTACGGCAGGCCGATCCTGGACCCTAGATACGGAATCGTTGTCCGCCTTATGGACTTCGGAGACAACAGCATCCTTATAAAGGTTTACCAGCAGGTGCTTGTAACCGAGCGCTACAAGTATACAGCGGCCGCCAACGAGGTTATTTACAACACCCTCAATGCCAATAACATCACCATCCCGTTCCCTCAGCACGATGTCTACATCAAGGAAATCAAGAACGAGGAAGACGAGACCAACGAAAAAAAGATCAAGTGACAATCAAATGGCATCAATGAAAAAACTGACACGCCGAGAAGAGGAAATAATGAGATATTTCTGGCAAAAGGGGCCACTTTTTGTCAGGGAGTTAAGGGCTCTGTATCCAGATCCCAAACCTCACTTCAACACTCTTTCAACGTTTGTAAGAAATCTGGAGGCTGAAGGCTTTCTGAACCATAACGATTATGGTCCGACATATCAGTATTATGCTATAGTGACTGAAGATGAATATAAAAAGCAGTCTCTTTCCAATATCATTGACAAATATTTTGGCAATTCTTATATGAATGTTGTCTCGGCATTTGTTGATGAGAATAAAATATCAGTTGATGAACTGAAAGAGCTTGTAGCAAAAGTTGAATCACTCAAACGGAAATAAATTATGTCAGATTTTTTTCAAAATCACGATTTTCCAACGCTTTTTTTTGTTCTCGTTGTGGTAATCTTTTTTGTTATGCTCTATTGTTTTTTCCGCAAGCCGGAAAAGATTAAGGAGATTGGTTCTTTCGGGCTGGCTTTTTGTGTAGCTTATTCGCTATACGGATTTATTCCCGCTCTTGGGGCCCTTGAAGCATCGAATGGAGATGTAGCACCATATCTTATATATTCAGCCCTCAAGATTATGGTTTTTCAAATCCTTTGCGGTTTAGTGCTTTACCTCATTTCAACGCTTGCTAAAATAGCGATGAAACATTAAAGCCTTCTGAATAATGGAGAGTCTGCTCTTTCTGAAATATTTGTTCAGGACTGCTGCTGTTTTAGCTGTCCTATGTGTTTTTTTCAATGTGTTTTTGAGAGAGGAAACCTTTCATAAATTCAACAGGTGGGCTATATTCGTATCTTGTATTGCTGCTTTTATTGTTCCATTGTTTGTCTTTACATATACCTATTCTCCAATAACCGGAATTGTTCAAATAACTGGTTTCCATTATACTTCTTTCAGGTTTTTGTTTTCAAGTCATGAAACAGCCATTTTTCAAGGGATAACGACCATTTATTTTGTTGGTGTTTTCATCAGCCTCTTAATAAAGGAGCTGCCTATAATATCTGTTTACAGGAAGTTAAGAAGGAGCAGGGAGATAAAAACTTTTACAATTAGGGGGCGGTTGATAAAAGTTTATTTGACAGAGCATGGTTATTCTTTTAGCTGGATGAATAATATTGTTATATCCGAGCAAGAAAGCAATCTCAATGAAATAAACGAACATTACATTTTAAAACACGAATGTGGTCATGTTCTGGCCAGACATTCATACGACATCATTTTTATTGATATATTGGTGTCATTACAGTGGTTCAATCCTTTTGCTTATCTTTTCAGACAATATTTAAAAGATATCCAAGAGTTCCAAGCTGATTCTTATGTGGCGGATTCTGAACCAGACAGAATTGGTTACCTGTCTGTTCTGCTGAAAACGGCCATGCATCACAATAACATTTCTTTCAGCGCTCTATGCTTTGTCAACTCCCTTAAGGACAGGATAGTTATGTTGTCCAGAAATGATTCATCATCAGCCAGCAAGCTGAAAGTTTGTTATATCCCGATAGTTCTGATGTTCTGTCTCTATTTTTTTGCTGAAATGACCTTAGTCTGAGATATTATTGGCGCCAGGATGTTAAAGCACTTTGTAATAAAAAAAACTAAAAAATATAGTTGCATATAAAAATAAAATAGTTAAATTTGATTTACAAAAACGTAACCCATTATTTATTGAATTATTACAACTATGAAAAAGGCTTCTTTATTATTGGCAGCTTTGCTTGCTATGGCTATTGTTATATTTGCTAGAGTTTCAGTTTATGCTGATGATAATCTTGGTGCGCTGACCGGTCAAGATGAAAAACCCCATGGTCGATATCGAACAGTCGGATGTGGAGGAACGGCTTTCAATTATTGGAAAAACTATTGTTGCCCAAATCAGAATTATGATAATTGCCCCGATGCGGGGAATTGCAGTTCGTCCTTAATCATCGGCTGCGAATAATATGGTCAGAGTAGCCGTTATCATATTAGTACTGTCAATCACGAGCTGTGTCAATAAACAACAGGCGAAGATACCGGTTTATAGCATATCTGAAGCAGAAGAAGCGTCCGACATATCAGATTATATAAAAGAAATAGTATTTATTCCAATTAATGACTCTTTGCCGTTTGGAGTTGTTTCTAAAGCTCTGCTTACTCAAAGAGGAGATTTATTGTTGCTTGATGCAACAGGTCAAGTTCTTCTTTTTGAGGAGAATTGTTCAAAAGTTCGTCAGCCTGTAATGAAAGGACGCGCATCCAATGAATATGTGTCCGCTTCTGACATAGCAATAAGGGGTGATACTCTGATAATACTTGACAACCAGACAATACATTATTTCCCGGTTTACAATAGGGGTAAACACAAAAGCTTTATACTTGATATAAAATCACCAGGCGATGCGATAGCTCCTTTTGGAACAAGTGGGGTATATGTGTTTTCTTCTTTTGCTCCCAAATTCAACGATAACAGAAAAACTGGAGATCCCTTGTTGTTTGCAATTGACGGTTCGGGCGGGATTGTTGAGGAATTCATTGATAGGGAAGACTGTACTTTTTCCCTGTTTAACATCACACAATCTTCTGGAAACAAGTATTTTTTGAGACCTCAAAACAATGAAAACATATTTTATTGTTTAGGAGAAGACGGAATATATCCATCTCTTAAGATTGATTTTGGGCAAAAGAACATACCAGCTAGGTTCTTTTATAACAAGGCCAGTGAAGATATTAGCGTTTATATGTCTTCAGATTACTATAAATTACCTTTAGATTTATATCAGACCGAAAATCATGTTTATTTCCGCTGTGCCGGTCGGGGAGGAGATGATGTTTCATTTGTCTTCGATAGAAATACACATAAAGGGTTTAGATGGATAACTTCTCCAAACGATGGTGATATAAGATTCCTTGCATCAGACGACTCTTCCTTCTTTATGATATTTAATTGTATGGTAGATAATGAAAAGAACCACGGGCCAATGTTTAAGGCAATTTCTTCATTTGCAGAGGAATTACATATAGAGTCAAGTAAGACATTCTTGCTTAAAATCTATATACATAAGACATTTTGAAAAAGACAAACATTACTAAATATTCGGTTATTATGAAATTGTCCTGGATGTTGTTGATGATGCTAGTTGTTGTGTCGTGCAAAGAAAGTTTGATTAAAAGTGAATATCAGCAGTTAAAGGCATCAAAAATAGTTTTACACGAAAACTTCCTTGTTTTGAACCAGAATAAAGTAGATATAAATAGTAAGGCAAATAACTATAAGCTAATTCATTTTGTACCAAGTTTCGAGTGTTCTGAATGTGCAATAGCAAATATATCTCAATTTAATAGATTAGACTCCATATCCAAAGCAACGGGAGCTTTTTCGTTGATGGTTGTCTTTTCTCCCCGTGCTGATATGGCAGAACATATAATTAAGCTTTTGAACGAAAACAGTTTAAGCTACAACTTTCCTGTTTATATAGACATTAACAATCAATTCCAAAAATTAAATCCCGGTATACCAACAAGCACTATTTTACATACGTTCTTAATAAACAATGATGGAACACCTGTTTTTATTGGCAATCCTTTAGCTAACAAAAAATTATTCAACTTATTCACTAAAAAATTAAATCTTAAACAATCTGACTTATGAAAAAGAAAAGAATTTCAGCGTTTTTATTCCTTTATTTCATAATTGCCGTAAGTATGGTTTTTTCCGTGCGCAGCAATTATTCAAATAGGAATTATTGTGGTTCTGTAGCTATGGCTCAGGAATTGGATCCAGTAGTGGTTTCTTGCGATTCTGATTGGGGCTATTGTTGGGATTTGGCATATAACAATGGTTTTTATGGGTTCGGCAGTTATTTTTACTGCAAATGGACAGGACGTCCTGTAGATAGATGTACTGCGTCAATGGTAGCACTTTTAAATCTTCCTTCAATGGGAGATCAGCAACCCTAATATAACAATGAAAAAGGTCTATTACTGCTTATTGTCTCTGTTGGCAGTATCATGCATGATTGGCGGAACGCAACGCGGAGACGTCTTTAATGTCCAAAATGCAGATGTATTTTATTTGCAGGATATTGTAGTGAACCAAGATTTTGTGGCGCTTAAAACGTCAGAAGATAATGACATTATACGGGCGACGAAGATTCTTGTGAACAAAAACAGCATATACATTCTAGATGAAATTCAAAACATCATTTTTGAGTTTGATTTGAAGGGTGATTATTTAAGGAAACTCAATAGGAGAGGAAGAGGTCCGGGCGAATATGTTATAATCAATGATTTTTATATAGATCCATTATCTGGGAATATTCAAGTTTTAGACAGTTACTCCTCTTCAATCATAACATATGATGCAGATTTTTATTTTCTGAAAGAAACAGAGTTGCCATTTAAAAACGCATCGTATTTCCAACCAGTAAATGATTCAATTGCTGCTTTTTATTCCAGTTCAGAAGGCAAGGCGTGCTTATTTGATTCTAAGAATGGCAGAGTTATATCTGATATGACTGTTTCTAACAGGTGTCTAGAGTATAAAACACCATTCAAAGCATCTAATTCTCCATTTAAATCATATAATGGTGGACTTTTGTTTTTGGCTTCTGCTAGAAAGCAGATATATAGGATAACTCACAGAGGATTTGATTTAAAATATTCTTTTTCTTTTGGGGATAAAGAAGAAAATCCTTTTGAAATAAAGGAGTTTGAAGAAGACAGGTACTATATTAACAAACTTCAGGAGTGGAGAACAACTGATAAAGTGTATTCAGTAAACAACTTTGTTGAAACAGATAGTATCATTTTGTTTAGTTGTAACTCATCTCTAAATGTGGTTGTCAGAAAAAGCGACAACAATATTTTTACACTGGAAAAGGGCATTCCGTTCTCTTTGGAGAGCGATAATTGTCTATATGCTGTAATTCCAAAGAACATTATTGAAGAACTGTTTACTAATGGTTTTATTAATATAAGTTCGGAGCAAAGAACTTATTTGCAAAAGGTGGAAGACAACAATAATCCCATCATAGTCAAATATCAGTTGAAATGAACGTTGAAAAAAGAATGAAGATTAGTTGTTTAATGCTGATAGGCTGCATATTGTTGTTTTCATGTAGTAATTATAGAGGAAAAAGGAAAGCGTTGGATGAGAGAGACATTTCGGGCAAAACGATAATAATGTCACCAGATCTTATACCGAAATACAACGGAAGAGACACGGTTCTTTTAATAGAGGATGGTCCTAAAATCATAGTATATTACGACTCGATAGAGTGCTCCTCTTGCCTGCTGAATCAGATGTTTGAGTGGTCTGATATGATTACATATTGTGAAACGTTACCTAGGCCCGTTCCGGTATATTTCATATTAAATCCTCGAAAGTCTGATATTTACACACTTCTAAAAATATTGAAAATTCAAGCCTTCGATTATCCGGTATGGATAGATACTGCAGGTATCTTCAAAAAATTAAACCATTTGGTTTTGAAAGACAACTCAAGAGACTGTTTTTTACTGAATTCCAAAAATGAGATAACGGTAACGGGTGTGCCAAACAAAAGTATAGAGAAAATGAGGCAGTACCAGGAGAAAATCTTTGAACTACTTGCCAATAATGAATGATTTTGTATTCTTCAGAATTCTCAAACAATTAAATTCTAAATTATGAGTAGAGGGTTTTGTAAATATGAATAAGTTTTATTATTGCTTTTTGTTGATCTTAGAAATGTCCTTGCTTGCTGTCAGACCGATGAAGGTTTTTGGGCAGGAGATGACCTTGGAAGCGGCGATATCAGAAGCAAAGGCAAAATCTGTGGCTGCGGTTGAGGCAAGAAGTGAGTTCCTGTCTTCATATTGGCAATACAGGTCATATCTGGCTAGCCTTAAGCCTTCTGTCGGGATTTACGGAAACATAATGTCTTTTGACCGTTCCCTTACATTACTTCAGGATTACAATACAGGACAGATACATTATGCCAGGACTTATAATCTTCAAAACAGCATAGGTCTGAGCGTTTCCCAGAATGTGGCAGCAACAGGAGGAACGTTTTCTGTGTATTCAGACCTTTCAAGAATAGACCAGTTTGGAGCGGTAAAGGGGGCAACGTGGTATTCACAGCCATTTACCATTTCCTATACGCAGCCGTTGTTTTCTTTCAACCAGTTCAAGTGGAGCAGAAAAATATCCCCGAAAGAATATGAATTGGCCAAGAAGAAATACCTTGAGGCTATGGAAGATATAGCCTTAGAGGTTGTTGCTTGTTATTTTGGGTTGCTTTCGGCCCAGAAGGAGCTTGAAGTTGCCAGGAGCAATTATGAAATGACGAAGACTTTGCGCTCAATAGCGTTTGAGAGAATGAAATTGGGACGCATAACAAGAGATGAGTTGTTGAAACTGGACTTGAACATACTTAAAGACAGTGTCAGAATCAATGAAGCCCAGACAGATATACGCCAGGCCCAGATGCGTTTCAATTCCATGTTGGCAAAGGATGAAACTTTTTCTGTCAAGGTTGAAGAAACAGCAGACCTCCCGCTACTCGACATTGACTATGATGAAGTCCTTGCTTTGACCGCAAACAATTCTTCCTTCGACTTAAATAACGAAATAGCAGTCCTTAATGCAGATTCTGAGGTGGCAAGAGCAAAAGCCTCCAGAGGAATATCCATATCTTTCATGGCAAGACTGGGTCTTTCCAAGACGGACAAGACACTGAGCCGGGTATATGCATCTCCGCTTGACCAGGAAGTTGTGGGGTTGAGTTTTTCCATACCTGTATTTGACTGGGGTGTCGGATATGGGCGCGTACAAAAGGCAAAGGCAAAAAGAGATGTCGTGATTGCCAAGATAGAGCAGGAGGAAAACAATCATCGGCGAAACATATATCTTTCAGTTTCTCAGTTCAACAATCAACGCGGTCAGTGCCTTGTTTCAGCAAAAACAGTGGAACTTGCAAGAGAAAGATATGTACTCGTATCTGACAGATTCAGGCAAGGAAAGGCTACGGTGACAGACCTGATAGACGCCCAGACGGAGAAAGATGCCGCCGAACAGAAATACATTTCCGATATTTGTAATTACTGGAAATATTATTACAGGTTGAGGAAGAGCACTTTATATGATTTTATAAATCAAGGCGAAATAAACGTGGACTTTGAACAGATTCAGGACAGATAATGGCAACAAACAGAATATCATGAAATGGGATGGCATATTATTAAGACATCTGTTGCCAGCAATGTTTTTATTGCTGGTGGTTTTGTCTGCAGGTTGTACCGGTAATTCCGGCAACAAAGAAAGAAAGGAGCGGTCAAAGTTGCAGTACCGCCGCAATGTTAATATGGTTGATACTGTCATTCTTCGCCGAACTCCATTTGCAATTCAGGTAATATCCAACGGTAGGCTTTCAGCAAAAAGGAAGGCGGAACTTTCCTTTTCTGCAGCAGGAAATATCTCATCCATCAAAGTTTCTAACGGTAGCTTTGTAAAGAAAGGTTCTGTTGTTGCTGAGCTTGATTCAAGAAGTCAGAAACTTAATCTGGATGCCGCAAATATTACTCTTCAGAAGGCTGAACTGGATATGTACGATTATCTTGTCGGTTTGGGATATAAGGCAAGAGATACAGTTTCTGTTCCATCAGAAGTCTTGGAAAGCGTTAAGATGCAAAGTGGATATTTTGCAGCAAAAAGCGGTTATGAAAGAAGTGTTTATGACTTGAAATCATGTTATCTTCATGCACCTTTCAGCGGCAAGATTGCAGATATTTCCAAGAGGGAGTTTGAGCAGTCATCGGGTGTTTTTTGCCGTATAATAGACGACAGTGAGTTGTTTATAGAGTTTCCTGTCATGGAAGAGGAGGCCTCCGTCTGCAAAGTTGGTTCAGAGGTGGCAATAATACCTTATTCGGGAGAAAAAAGAAGATTCTCAGCCAAGATAACAACCATCAACCCGACGATAAATGAAAGCGGTCAGATTATGGTAGCGGCCACTTTGTTGAATAAAGGAGATCTGCTTGACGGACAGGAGGTAAAGGTTGTCGTTGAAAAATCTATTCAAAGCCAGCTTGTAGTACCTAAAAGGGCAGTTGTAGTAAGAGATAACCACGATGTGC
>CACXPG010000007.1:0-57395 GCA_902769525.1 uncultured Bacteroidia bacterium | reverse complement strand
CATTGGGTCTATGTTGAAATTACGGCATCCAACGAAGATCATTACAGCGTTGTTGCAGACAAGAGCCGTCATGCGGTTCTTTCTGAAGGGGATGCCGTTATCGTTTCTGGCAATCTTAATCTTGCGGACAAGTCCAAAGTTGAGATAAGGAGGTAGTATGCTCAGCCAATTGCTGAATAGGCCGGTTTCAGTTTCAATGGCAGTCCTTGTTGCTGTTGTACTGGGTGTTGTATCTGCCTCAAGGCTACCCGTTTCGCTTATACCAGAAGTTGACGTTCCTTATATAGCGGTACAGGTTTCACATCATCAATACTCTGCCAGGGAAATGGAGGAAAGAATTCTGGAGCCTCTCAGGCAGCAACTTTCCCAGGTAGATGGACTTAAGGATATATCAACGGCAGCAAATGACGGCAGAGGAACAGTTTTGCTGTCTTTTGATTTTGGAACGGACATTGACTATTGCTTCATTGAAGCAAACGAGAAGGTTGACCGTGCAATGGCTTCATTGCCTCCGATAAAACGTCCAAGACTCATCAAGTACAGTGCATCTGACATCCCTGTTTTCTATTTGAACATATCCTTGAAGGATGGAGCCAAAAGTTCTTTCGGGGAATTGAGCCGTTTTGTTCGTTCTGTAATAGTCAAAAGACTTGAACAGCTGCCTTCTGTTTCCATAGCAGATGCAAGCGGATATGATACTCCACAATATGTCATAGACCCTGATATGAGTAGAATGCAGGAGTTGGGGATTTCATTGCCGGAGCTTGAAGAATACCTGAAGTCATCTGACATCAGTCTCGGAAACCTTTCAATAAGAGACAGGGAATACCGCTATGATATTAATTTCAAGTCTCTGGTTGGCAGTAAAGAAGATCTTCAAAACATTTACTTCAAAAAAGGAGGGCGTGTAATTCAGCTTAAGGATGTGGCAAAAGTGTCTTCCACAGAAGCAGAAAGGTCCGGTTGCATATATGACGGGACGCGGCGCATAATCAGTATAGCTGTAATAAAGCAAGCCGATTCCAGAATGTCTGAAGTCAGGAAAGAGACAGAAGAGCTTCTGTCTTCCATGTCTGATGACTACCCGGAGGTTGATTTCAGGATAACAAGAAACCAGTCAGAACTTCTGGACTATTCTATACGAAGTCTTCTCATGAACATCCTGTTTGCTCTTCTGGCCACCGTATTTGTCATAGTCATTTTCTTCCGCGACATAAAACTTTCTATGCTGTCAGTCCTTACGGTTCCGGTTTCTCTTCTGCTTTCTCTGCTTTGTTTCTGGATATTTGGAATCAGCATAAACATTCTGTCCCTTTCAGGACTTCTTTTGGGTGTCGGTCTGATGGTGGACAACTCCATAATTCTGATAGACAACATAAATGAGCACTACAAACAGGAGAATACAAAGACGGCCGTACTATACGGCACAAAGGACGTTGCAGGAGCCATTCTGAGTTCGACACTTACCACTTGTGCCGTTTTTATTCCGGTCGTTTTTACCAAGGGTATAGCGGCTTCTTTGTTTTCAGAACAGGCGGTTGCTATTGTGATCACCCTCCTGGCTTCTTATCTTGTGACAATAGTTTGTGTTCCGGTGTTCTATTATGCATGGTTCCGTACAGGAAGGGAATCTTCACTTGCATTGCTGCAAAAAATCCCCGATATAAACAGCCGTTTGGCTGTAAAATGTGAAGGTATTTCATCTTGGTTCTTAAGGAACCGGAAATCAGTTTTTGTTCTTTTGCCGGTTTGTCTGCTGGGTCTGATTGTCCTTTTCGGGATTATGCCCAAGAGCCGTCTTCCGGAAATGAAAAACACGGAAACTATCCTTGAAATAGACTGGAATGAGCCACTTGGTCTTGACACTAGCATAGAACGCATTATGGACCTTGAAGGCATCGTCAGGCTTTCCACGGAGGAGTTTGTCACATACGCTGGACATCAACAGTATATACTGGGCCATACGGAAGACATGGCCGATAATATGGCAGAAATCTATATCAGGTGCAAGACACCTCAGAGACTGGATGAGGTTGTTGATGCCCTTTCCGGAAAGTTGGCTGAAAACTACCAAAAGGCTTTCTATGAATTCAGGGAGTCTTCAAATGTCCTTGACTTTGTTTTTTCAGACAAGGAACCATATCTTCAGGCAGTTTTCCGTCCTCTGACATCAGACTTCCCGGATGGTGGTATAAACAAGCTTGAAAATCTGTTGTCTGAAATCGGGAAAAATCAGGCCATAAGCATATCCCCTCTCAGACTAAAGCCCACAATTGTACTTATGGCCAATATGGAAAAGATGGCTTTATATGGCGTCAAGAGTTCAGAGCTGGTTGACATACTGAAAAGACAACTCGGCGGGAGCAAAATCTTTGATGTGGTTGAAGGAGATGAGATAAAGGCGGTTGTGGTAAAAACTGGAGACGGCTGTATATGGGATAACCTCAATGACGCGTTCGTTTTGAAGGGAAGCAGCAGAATTCCGGTCAGAGAACTTATACGTGAAACTTTTACAGAAGACTTCCAGACAATATCAGGTAATATTGCCGGAGAAGCTGTTCCGGTTGAGATCAAGGTAGAAAGAGGGAGAGAGTCAGAGACCGTAGAGTTTGTAAGAGAGGCTGTAAGAGACAATGGTGCTTTTGATGTTTCTTTCAGTGGTAGCTGGCTCTCCGGAAAGCGTACGGCTTCAGAATTGGTTGTGGCATTGGCGATGGCGTTGATGATACTCTATCTTATCCTGGCATCTCAGTTTGAATCTTTGAAACAGCCTTTGATTATTCTTTCGGAAGTGGTGATAGATTTCCTTGTCGTTTTTGTTTTCCTGTGGACAACCGGTATAAGCTTGAATGTCATGACCATGATAGGCTTGATTGTAACGAGCGGTATAGTTATCAACGACTCAATTCTTAAGGTGGATACGATAAACAAACTGGTGAATTCAGGTAAAGAACTGGATGTGGCAATAAGGGAAGCCGGTCAAAGAAGACTGAAATCAATCATTATGACATCTCTTACGACAATACTGGCCGTTCTGCCGTTCCTTGGCAGAAGCAGTTTGGGGGATTATCTGCAGTATCCTATGGCGGTGGTGATAATAGTTGGTATGGTTGTGGGAACGTTTGTAAGCGTTTTCATTGTGCCGGCTCTCTATAGGGCTTTGTATAGTAAACTTTGATTTCTTCCGGATGAACAAAAAGGGAAACATATCACCTTTTTCAACAATTCTGGTAGCCGTTGCCTTGACGGTTACCGGCTTGTTGAGCATCCGGTCCCTTAGCCTGAGCTATATTCCTGAAGAAGAGCGCAATACCATTGTGGTCAGTTTCTCCTATGATGGTGCAATCCCTATAGTCACCGAGAAAAATGTCACCTCTGTCATGGAGGCGGCCTTGTCCACGATAAAAGGATGTGAGTCAACCTCGTCAATCTCTTCTTCAGGATACGGGAGAGTATATCTTACCTTTGGGAAAAAGGTTGATATGCAGGCCGTCCGTCTGGATGTGGCAACGCTGATACGAGGTCTGTACCCTTCTCTTCCCGCCGGTGTTTCGTATCCCGATATATCTTTGAGCACTCGAGGTTCTGCTCACAGGGAATCTGTGGCTTTTGTACTGAAGGGAGATCTCCCAACTTCCGAAATCTACAAAGCAGTCAAGGACTTGCTTTTGGTTCCTCTCTCTTCCTTTAGCGGAGTTGAGCAGGTAGATGTTTATGGGTATGTTCCATACAACAGTGTGGTTGAATTTGATCCACAAAAGGCGTCCGCTCTGAATATAATACCTCAGGATATATATGCGTCCCTGTCAGAGGCATATCTGTCCGACAACCTCGGAGTATCGAGGGATGAGGCGGGAAATGTGATTTCCGTAAGGTTTGAGACGGACAGCAACGAGGCTCTTGAGAACATACCTGTTGCCATCAGAAATGGCTCTGTCGTACATCTGTCAGATATAGCAGCTGTCCGTAAAGAAGAGGCTGAAGTTCTTTCCAGCTACAGGATAAACGGGCTGAATACTCTGACGCTTTCCATATACACCAGCCCTGGGATAAACAGCCTGAAAACCATCAGAGAACTCAAAGACAAGGTAGCCGAACTTATGTTGATGTTTCCTCCGGCTATCACCTGTTCCGTTGGCTACGACTCTTCAGAATTCATTTCCACAGAGCTTGACAAGATAGTTGCCCGGACCCTTATATCAATAGCGGCGCTTCTTGTCTTTGTGCTGCTGTCATACAGATCGGTCAGGTATATGGCCGCCATATTGATTACGATTGCGGCCAATATAGCTGTGGCGTTGTTGGTCTATTATATCTCAGGTCTGAATCTTCATCTTTATACCCTGGCAGGAATAACAGTTTCAATGGGAATGATGATAGACTCTACTATCATAATGACAGACTACTACAGTATAAAAGGAGACCGTGCTGTTTTTTGGGCTGTTTTTGGTGCTGTGGCAACAACCGTGCTGGCTCTCTTTATGACATTTGTTTTTCCTGAGCTTCAGACAGCTAATTTCCCTGATTTCATTTATGCCGTCTCTATAAATCTTGCCGTTTCTCTGGCGGTAGCATATTTCTTTGTTCCTGCCCTGATCCACTATATGCCTCAAGGGGTAGGGCGGAGAAAAGTTTCATTGGCATCACTGAGAAAAAAGGCGAGACTGTTTCGGATTTATGAAAAGTACATAATTTTTTCTGTGAAGTATAAGTGGATATTGTTGATTTTTCTGATAGCAGGCGTTTTCTTCTCTTCCCGTATTTTTTACAAGTCTCTTTCAAGGGTGGATTTTGGCAGACTCCCTCAAAAAAAGAGTCTTCTTGTTACAGCAGGTCTGAGCCACGGCCATACCGTAAAGCAGCTTGACCAGATTGTCCGGCAGATGGAAAACTATCTGGCGCAGTATCCTCAGATAGAATTGTTCACATCTCGGATACAATCATATGACAAGGCTTTGATAGAAGTGTTCTTCAAAGCAGAATATGAAAACACGGCATTTCCTATGGAACTGAAGCAGGATGTAATATCCGCCGCCTCTGACTTCGGTGGAGCCAACTGGACCGTCAGCGGGATAGACGACAGATATTTCAGCAACTATATAGGTGGAGAGGGCAGAGGCAATGCAATAGAACTTACCGGTTATAATTATGACGATTTGCAATCATATGCACAGAAACTATCCGATTATCTGGCCGGAAACTCCAGAGTAAAGAATATACAGATAAGGAGTTCAAGAGAGCAACGCCCTCTTACCCAAATAGATATGGAGTATGATTTTGAAAGGCTGGCAGTATCTGGAGTAAATCCTCGTATGTATTATGGCAGGCTTCAGGAACTTCTTTACAGAAGAAGCCTGCAGCTTTCTAATCTGACCGTTCTGAGTTCTTCGCTTTCAGACAGCTATGAGCTGTGGCAGGCTAATAATGTTCCCATCTCTGTTGCCGGGCGGAAAATTTCACTTTCTGGTGTGGGGAATCTGAAAAAATCAGAATCAAAAATCAATATCATAAAGGAAAACCAGTCCTACAAGCTACTTGTATGCTATGATTTCCTTGGTGAAATGAAAATGAATGCACGGGTGGAGGAGGAAGCCATAAACTATATGAATTCAGAAGTTCTTCCGGTTGGCTACAGAGCAAAATCAACAACATACCGCCTTGATATCAAAGAAACAAGTCTCAGATATGTTTACCTGATAGGTCTGATACTTATAGCAATGTTTATAATTCTTTCAATTCTTTTTGAATCTCTGAGATATCCTCTGTCCATAATCATCCTGGTCCCGGTATCCCTTATGGGGCTTTTCCTGATTTTTGGCTTGTCTTCATACATATTTGACCAAGGCGGCTTCTCAGCGATAATATTATCAGTCGGGATAACTGTAAATGCAGGAATTTATCTGTTGTGGACTTATAGAAGGAATCTTGGTGAAGCTTTAAGAGAACAACGCGCAAGTAACATAAAGGTCACCCGCATTTACATAAAATCTTTCATGCATGAGATAAGACCAGTTTTGCTTACGATTGTCTCTACGGTAATAGGCCTTCTTCCTTTTCTTATGGAAGGTCCCCAGGAGGCATTCTGGTTTGATTTCGCCTTGGGGGTTATTAGCACACAACTGTTTGCCTTAATAGCAGTAGTCTTTTATTTGCCGTTGTTTGCCATAAAAAAAAACGAAAATTATTAGTTATACATCAAACAAGTTTAGTTACATTTGTGCAAAGTAAAATCCCATAGTGATGAGAAAGACAACAATCTTATTTATAATACTTACACTGCAAATGTTAGTGGTTTGTTGTAATAGCAGTAAGGATTTTTATTCCGGGATAGAACATTTGGGTAAAACAAAGGTAGAAATTGAGACCTTGACGATGGATAGTATTATCCTTGATGCTTCAATGACATCTTTTTCTGGCCAATGGTTAATGTCACCGTCGGGGAGCAGGATATATTTTGCAGATAGCTATGCAGTTGGAATTAACTCTTATCGTCTAAACGGAGCTTATGATACTACGTATATAACGCAAGGACGAGGACCTAATGAAATGTTATTACCTTCTTGGAGCTCATCTTTTGATCAAAATGATTGCTTTGTGAGTCTGGACAACAATTCAAGCGTAAATATTTTTAGTGCTGATTTCTCGACAAAAACCTTTTATGAGCCATCCTCTTGGTTTACAGCCGTCGATACAAGTTTTCTCCAGGCAGAATGGAGGAATCTTTATAGAAACCCAGATCCCAAGGTGCCCCAAATGTATGAGTTTAACAATTACGTTGGCCAAATCTATTATAAATATGGTAAATTATATATTCCTATTTTAACAGAACATGTTGCATATAATCCTTATGAAGTCTATTCTAAATCAAAAGAATTCTGGAGAGATTCCTATCTCTTTGCTATATATGAGCCAGAAAATATCTCTGAGACATTAAAACTCGTGGGTCACTACCCTTCTGTTTATTCTAAGAAAAATATTCCTGTTTTTGGAAGATATTCCTTCTTGATTAAGGGTAATGAGATAATGGTTTCATTTAATGCAGATCCGAAAATCTATGTTATGAATATAGCTGGAGAACCTCTTTATTCGTTTGGGGTCGCTGATGGTTTGATATCCGGTGCTTATCCAGAAACAGTCACATTTGAGGAATTTGAAGAACATGGGGCGGCATACAGAAATAAATATGGGTATTATGACAAGTTGTTTTCAGATGGTGAATTAGTATTCAGAACATGTCGGTTGGATAACGGGCAAAGAAAGTTGCAGATATATAAAGATTATGATTTGATTGGAGATATTCTTGTTGATTCTGACTTCGAATTATTTGGTCGCGGGTGCGATGGTTTTTATTATGCCTATAAGCGATCAGATTATATTAACGAACATTTTGTATTGGTTAAATTCAAATTATTTGAAAAATGAAAAAACAGTATTGTTTGAAAGCATATGCTTTCTTTTTGATGGCCTGTGCAGTACTTGGCGTTTGTATTACAGTCGTGGCACAAGACATACCAGACCCTCATGGTAATTTTGACGAAATTAACAGATGTCGTTGCAAGGAGAATGGAGATGTCGTGGGGTGCTACGCAGGAAACGCAATCAGTTTACGGCCTGCCTGCGCTAAGAGTAAAGACCCTATAGTATGTTCTAACTACAACAGCAATTGTACAAATGCGGGGGGGGAAGATGGCACGACAAACTGATACGAGGAGTCTTTTTCTGCTATTTCTGCTTCTTGCGTTTAACTCATGCTATTGTATCGCTCAAAAGGTTAAAGTAATTACACAGGACGGGGATACGGTTCCATATCTGTATTTTGTTTCTTCGGGAGGTAAATATTATTTAAGCTCAGATAGTTATGGGTTTATAGATATTTCTAATGTGAGCCTTCCGGACACCACGGCTTTTATGGTTTATTCTGATTTTTATTCTTCAGAGCCGGCTTCATTATTGTCTTTGAGAAGTCTTAATGCGATAATAGTCAGATATAAAACAGAGCATTTAAGAGATATATATATAATGCCAGAGGACTCTTTGATGAAATTATTGGGTGATGCAAGCAGATTGTTCTCAAAAAGATATCTTAAAGATTATGTGGCGACATTAGGTTATCGTCGAAAGATTTATTCTGGCGAACAATTGGTTCAGCAATATCTTGTCTATGGACTTTGGGGTTCTTTGGATTTTAACCAGAACCACATTCGCCATTATTGGGACGACAGAAATCTTATGGGTGTTTTCGGGGCTCTTGATTCATTTGTATCTGAATTTCATCTTTCAGGAAAAAAATCTTCAGCAGGCCCCAATAAAGTGGTAAATCAATCAGTATCAGATGCGGATTTTTTTAATGTTAATTATGTCAATGAATTTAGTTTGCGAGCTCTTGACATAAAGAGGACGGTAGAAATATACTCGCCTTTAAATGAAAAATATGTGAAAGATTACTCTTATCGTTTGGAATCTATATCGAATGAGAATGGGGTGCAAATATATACCATTGTCTTTAAGACCAAATCAAATAAATTCCCGGGACACACAAAGCTTTTGGGAACAGGAAAGATTGTTTTGACAGAAGATTGTAAAGTTTTACAGGTAGAGCTTGAAAATGCAGAGGACAGATATACGTCCTTCATAAGAAATAAGGAAGCAAAAGCTGGTGTTTTATTGACTCCATATAAGTGGTCAGTACGCTATGTACATAATGAACAAGGCATTTTTACTGCTTCTGTTAAAATGGCTGTAACATGGAATACACCTCAGAAATCACCTTTAAAAAGAGGAGATTATTATTACATTGAATGGAATCCATACAGGCGGCCATTTGAGAATAGATTAAAAACCGAAACGGATATTGTTTTTTCTGAAATTGTACCAATTGTGAACATAAAGCAAAAAGAAAAAATTAGAGGCTTTTTGGGTTCCTCTTTTGGTGCGGGTGCTACCTATTATGCGGTCGAAACAGTTAATCATGACTTTTGGGTTAATGTTTTAAAAAATAATCTGCGGTTAGGTTTAATAAAATTAGATCCATGTTCCCCGGATTTCGAGTCGCTTTATCAGCAGGCGGTAAGATCAAACGAAATAAATAGGCTGGAGTATTCAGGGAATAAAAATAAGAATAATCCAGCAAGGATCTTGTATAAAGAGATTTACAATAAAGAATATTATGAGTAGCTGCTCAAAAATAGCATTAAGGTTAATATTCCTTTTTGCGATAATGATTTTTTGGGGGACGTTTGTTTTTTGTCAAGAAGCACCCAAATTTAAGTTTTTAGACAGTCGTGTTATAAATGTTCCTTCAATAAGAGCGGGAGAGACGTATAATATTTCTGTTCGTTATAAAAATGAAGGAAATCAAACGTTAGTAATAAAAAAAGTAAACAAGACGTGCAATTGTACAAAAGCTGTTGTTCAGCATAAAATATTGGAACCCGGAGCAAGCGGACAGGTAGACATCACTATTGACACCGAGGGAAAAAGAGGACAGAATACGATAGTTATTACCCTGGCGACGAACGCAAAACCAGCGTCAAGCATTATTAGGATAAACCTAAACGTTATTCCGTAATTTACAAATAAAAACAGTTGGAGTTATGTCAACTCCAACTGTAGATAAAAGTAACGGTATCTATAACCGTTTTATTTGAGGACCTTCAGTTCCTTGCCGATCTTGGTGAAGGCGGCAACGGCTCTGTCGAGCTGTTTCTTTGAATGGCCCGCAGAAACTTGAACCCTGATTCTTGCAAGATCCTTAGGCACTACAGGATA
Source organism: uncultured Bacteroidia bacterium (assembly GCA_902769525.1). Classification (GTDB taxonomy): domain Bacteria; phylum Bacteroidota; class Bacteroidia; order Bacteroidales; family UBA932; genus Egerieousia. The sequence goes on along the minus strand of CACXPG010000007.1, from coordinate 47,627 downwards.
GTAGAAGCCCACAACATAAATGCCTTCGTCCAGAAGCTTGGCTGCCATCTGCTGGCTAAGCTTTGCGTCGTAGAGCATAATGGCGCAGATAGCGCTCTGGGTAGGCTTGATGTCGAATCCGGCCTTCTTCATCTTGTCCACAAAGTAGGCGGTGTTCTCGTGGAGCTTGTCCTGGAGCTTGTTGGTGCGGCTCATCATGTTGAACATCTCGATACCTGCCGCGGCCACCATCGGAGGGATGGAGTTGGAGAAAAGATAAGGCCTTGACCTCTGCCTGAGCATCGCGATGATTTCCTTCTTTCCTGTGGTGAATCCGCCAACTGCTCCTCCAAAGCTCTTTCCGAGGGTTCCGGTCAGTATCTCGACCTTACCTCTGAGCTTGTAGAGTTCGGTAGTGCCTCTTCCGGTCTTTCCCACAACACCGGCCGAGTGGCTCTCGTCCACCATAACCATCGCGTTGTACTTCTTTGCCAGGGCATAAATCTTGTCAACAGGAGCCACGTTTCCGTCCATAGAGAAAACGCCGTCGGTGACAACAATTCTGAAACGCTGTTTCTGGGCTTTCTTCAGGCACTCCTCAAGTTCGGCCATGTCTGCGTTGGCATATCTGTAACGCACTGCCTTGCAAAGTCTTACGCCATCGATAATAGAAGCGTGGTTAAGGGCGTCTGAAATAATGGCGTCTTCTTCGCCCAGCAGAGGCTCAAACACTCCGCCGTTGGCGTCGAAGCAGGATGTGTAGAGGATGGTGTCCTCGGTTCCGAAGAATTCGGAAATCTTCTCCTCCAGTTTCTTCTGCAGGTCTCCGGTTCCGCAGATGAACCTCACGGAGCTCATTCCATAGCCGTGAGTGTCCAGTGCTTTCTTGGCGGCGTCGATAAGTCTTTTGTTATCGCTCAGGCCAAGATAGTTGTTGGCGCAGAAGTTGAGCACCTGCTTTCCGCCCTGAACGGTGATGTCTGCCCTCTGAGGGGATGTGATAACTCTTTCTTCTTTGTAAAGGCCTGCCTTCCTTATAGAAGTCAGCTCCTTTTTCAGATGAGATTGAAAATCCTTGTACATATAGATTGTCGTTTTTAAGTTGCTTGCTATAACAAATGTACGATTTCTCAAAAATAAATGCTAATTTAGCACCTAGTATTTTATCACTTTAAACAATTGAGAGATGGAAATTAATGTAGTTGATTCAAATTTCAAGGAAGTGGTCCTCGACAGCAAACTTCCTGTAATGGTGGATTTCTGGGCAACTTGGTGCGGTCCATGCCGTATGGTGGCTCCTATCGTTGAGCAGCTTGCAAAGGAGTATGAAGGGAAGGCCGTGATTGCCAAGTGCAATGTGGAGGAGGCTGATGAGACTCCGGTCAACTATGGAATCAGGAACATTCCTACCCTCCTTTTCTTCAAGGACGGGGAGCTGAAGGACAAGATGGTGGGCTCCAACACCAAGGAAGCCATCGAGGCCAAGCTCAAGGCGCTGCTTTAACCAAAAAACACAGATATGAAAAAGACGATGAAATTTGCGGTTGCAGGTCTCGTGCTTGCGCTGCTGATGGTGGCTACTCCGAAGAAAGCCTCCGCCCAGTTCGGTATCAAGGCCGGTCTTTATACATCTCAGTTCTCTGATATAAAGGACTTTAAGCTCAAGAACAATGTTGGGCTTCAGGCCGGTGTGCTCTACAAATTTCACCTGACTCCAGGATTTGTAATCCAGCCGGAGCTTCTGTATGTTGCCAAGGAGGGTAAACTCCAGGCAAAAGAGACCGGAGATCCTGTACAGGACGGAAAATACGGATTGAAGTTCATACAGCTTCCGGTCGGATTGCAGTATGGTCCTAATCTGATAGTAGCCAGGCCTTTTGTCCAGGTGGTTCCATATCTCAGCTATGCTATCGGAAAAGGAGGATTGGCGGGTAACTGGGATGATTTGAACAGGTTGGCTTACGGTATCGGTCTTGGCGCCGGTGTTGATGTCTGGAGGTTCCAGTTCAACGCAAGGTACAACTGGGACTTCTCTAAAGTCGGTGACGGAGAAAAAGGCATAAAGGTTGCCGGCCAGGAGTGGAAGGCTTCCAAGGCAAGGGGCATCGAATTCTCCGTGGCATTCACATTCTAGAACCTGATGGTTAACACAGAAAGTGCAAGACAGTTTTTAGGGTCTGACTTTGAAAAATATCGTCAGACCCTAAATGTTGCTTTGCATTCAGACGAGCAGTATCTGAATGCGATAAACAAATATGTCCTGGGCAGCAGGGGAAAGGAAATCAGGCCGATTCTTTCTCTTCTGGCAGGTCTTGCGTGCGGCAGCCTTTCCGAGCAGAGCTACTGCACTGCGGCGGCAACCGAAATGCTGCACACGGCAACCCTGATGCACGACGATGTTGCAGACGGGGCAAGCATGAGGCGCGGCGCACTTTCTGTCTCGGCGATGTTTTCCGCTCCGGCCGCTGTGCTGACGGGAGACTTCTGGCTTGCAAGAAGCCTTAACCTTCTGGTTTCCAAATGCGACAGGCAGATAACCCTGAACTTCAGCCAGGCTATCCGTAAGATGAGTGAAGGAGAGCTTCTTCAGCTCGACAAGGCGGACCGGCTGGATACAACCGAGGAAGACTATTTCAGGATTATCTACGGCAAGACTGCCGCTTTGTTTGTGGCTTCGCTCAAGTCCGCGGCCCTGGCGGTCGGGGCTGACAGCCTTTCAACCGACTGCATAGAAAGCTATGCGGAGCATATAGGCCTGGCGTTCCAGATAAGAGATGACATTATGGACTATACCCCGTCGCTGAATACGGGAAAACTTCCGGGCGCGGACCTGAAGGAAAGAAAAATAACCATGCCGCTTCTTGGGGCCTTGAAATCGGCTCCGGAAAAGGCGGATTCCATATTGTCTGAAATAAGGAAAATAGAGAGCGTTTTTGCCGCCCGAACCACTCCGCGCGAAGCGGAAATCATAGCCGGTGTTTCAGATTTTGTCCTGAAGTACAACGGAATAGAATATGCCTCCGAGAAACTCTCGGAGCAGATAGGGCTGGCGGTGGACTCTTTGTCACCGCTTGGCAGCTCAGATGCAAGGCAGATGCTTATCGGCTTTGCAGAATATGTAGGCAAACGCGGCAGATGATGTCCAGTCCGACAGGTATCAGGCTGTCGTCAAAATCAAAATCAGGGCGGTGAAGCGGAGCGTGCTCCCTTCCGCATCCAAGATCGAAGAAAGTGGCCCCCTTTCGGGCCATTTTTGCTATATGGACAAAGTCATCGCTGCCTTTGGTTCCCACATTGTTTTCTTCCAGAGTGTATCCGGCCTCACGGGCGATTTCTCTGATAAGTTCTGTTGGATTCGGGGTGTTGATTGTGGCCGGAAAGTAATCGGTTTCTGACACATCCAGCCTCAGGCCGTGATTCTTGGCAATGGCCCTGGCGGAAGAAAGGATCTTGTCTTTCAGGCAGGCGAGTCCATCATCCGTCTGGCTTCTTGTGGTGACAGCCACGAATCCCTTGCCCGGAGTGATGCCGTAGTCAGTGTCGCCGATGCCGGTTCCCACAACAGTCGAGAAGGAAGTCTGCTCGTTGAAACTGTTTACAGTCTTTATTGTCTCGATGATGGCCTCTGTAGGATTGGCTGCTTCCCAAGGCTCGCTGGCGTGGGAAGTGTGACCTGTAAAGTCCATTCTAAGGCCAGTTGAGGCCCAGGCATAAGTTCCGGGATAGATTATGACCGTTCCCCTGTCAAATCCCGGCCAGTTGTGAAGGGCAAAGGCGTAGTCGAAACAAAGGCCGTTTTCTTTCATCCACCTTGCCATTTTCTCGGCTCCGGCACCAGTCTCCTCTTCCGGCTGGAAAAGAAGGTAGATGCTGCCGCCTTCGGAAAGCATTTCCCTGTTTCTGGAAATCCATCTGGCCAGTCCGCACATAATCGCCATGTGGCCGTCGTGTCCGCAGCAGTGCGCAATGCCGTCGTAAACGGACATATAAGGCCTCTGTACTGACTCTTTGATTGGAAGGGCGTCCAGTTCGCATCTGAAAAGAAGAGACGGTGCAGACGGGTTTCCCTTGAACTCCGCGATTATGCCGTGTCCGCCAATTCCTGTCCACAAATTGTCCGGGTTGCAGGAGGAGAGGACTTCGCATACTATTTGAGCCGCTTCCTTTTCGTTTGCGCTAAGGCAAGGATGGCTGTGAATGTTATGTCTGAGATCTGTCAAATAGCCGTTTTCGGCCGAGTCTGCTTTAATGTATCTGTCCATAGTCGTTATCTTATTCTTCCGGGTATTCTTCCTTCTTTTTCTTTTTCCAGCCAGAACTTTTCGTCCCACTGAGGTTCGGCTAGTTCTGTGTTCTTTTGATCTCCGTCCAGCCTGAAGGCCAGGTAGGTTATAGGCATTCCCATCTTCAGGAAATACTGCTCGTAGAAAGTCTGGACTGTTTTAAGCTCGTGTGGAAAGGCGGGGTTGTCCTGGCTGTAGATATCGGTGCTGCGGCAGATTTCCTCCAGTTTGTTGTCTTTTACCACGGCAGCAGTGTATTCGTGGAGGAAACGGCTGTCTGTCTTCAGGTTGACTGTTCCTCCCTCTCTCAAGAATTTGCGGTATCGGTTAAGGAACATCGGTGAAGTAAGTCTTTTTCTGGGAGACTTGAGCTGCGGGTCGGCGAAGGTTACCCAGATGGAATCTATCTCTCCAGGTCCGAAAATCCATTCTATGAAGTCTATGTTGGTGCGGAGGAACCTCACGTTTTTCATCCCGCTCTGCTCGACTTCCTTTGCTCCCTTCCACAGCCTGGCTCCCTTGATGTCTATCCCGATGAAATTCCTGTCGGGATAAAGCCGTGCCAGGGCAACAGTGTATTCTCCCTTGCCGCAGCCAAGTTCCAGGGTGATGGGGTTGGAATTTCCGAATACATCCTGATGCCATTTTCCCTTCAGGCTGTAGTCTTTCCTGAAGACTTCTTCCATCCTGGGCTGCAGAAGGCATTTGAAGGTGCTGTTCTGCCTGAATTTTTCAAGTTTTCCTATAGTGCTCATAGTTAGGATAGTTCATCGTGATACAGAAACTCCCATTCCACGGATTTTCCTGTAGACCGGCTTGTCTTTTTTCTCACGGTCAAGCAGTATCTCCCAGCGTCCCTCCTTGTTCAGCTTGCCGATTTTCATATAAGGCCAGAGGATCTGGATTTCCGTCCCGTTTTTGACAAAGTCCGAGGCATCTGTCTTTTCTATCCTCAGCGATGCTGTGTCGAGATAAGATTCTCCGTCTGGAGAAACGAAAGTCAGATAGACGGTGATTTCTTCTCCCTGGGCGTCTTCGGATGCACAGGCGCTGAGGTTCAGTATGTTGTCCTGGGTGTTGTCCGCAAGGTCCAGAGACAGGCTGATGGTCTGGTCTTCAGTCCATCCGCCAATCCCGTCCACATATTTGAAGCACGACTGGCGCAGGGGCTCTGTGCACCCTGGCAGCAAAAAGAGTGTCAGGCATAACAGATATGCTGAGATTGTCCTAGACATGCTTTCTGAAACGTTGTTTGCCTCTCTGTTTGCCGTTCTTCTTTTTCTTGACTTCGTCGAATCTGGTGATGCTGTCTTCTCCGGCGGCGCTCTTGAAGTCTATGACTTTCTCCTTCTTGTTGCCGGCTATGGAAGCCCCTTTCTGCCCCTCGGAGTTCTGTTTCATTATCTCCCTTACCTTCTCCACATTAAGAGGATAGGCCTCGTCGCTCTCGCGGTCGATATAGCAGAACCACATCATCTGCTTGAGGGCGTCTGACTTAACCGGCTTCACGTCTCCGTCTTCCAGATGCAGCGGCTCGGAAAGATGTGGCATGTTCTCCTTGGCGTCGATATAGACGGCGGCTTCGTAGTTGATGCAGCACTTGAGCTTTCCGCACTGTCCGGCGAGTTTCTGCGGGTTGAGGGAAAGGTCCTGGCATCTTGCGGCGGCGGTGGTGATGGACTGGAAATCGTTGATGTACCTTGAGCAGCAAAGAGCCTGTCCGCACACTCCGATACCACCGATCAGACCGGCTTCCTGACGGGCGCCTATCTGCTTCATTTCCACTCTGATATGGAATTCCTCAGCGAAGTCCTTGATAAGTTGGCGGAAGTCCACTCTTCCATCTGCGATGTAGTAGAATATGGCCTTTGTGCCGTCTCCCTGGAACTCCACGTCACCGATTTTCATCTCCAGGCCAAGGTTGGCGGCCAGCACTCTGGAACGGATCATCGTCTGGTGTTCCCTGGCGATGGCTTCCTGCCATTTCTGGATATCCTGAGGACGGGCCTTTCGGTAGATTCTGCGGAACTCGTATGTCTTGTGGTCTATGTTGTTTCTTTTGAGCTGATGGGCCACCATCGCGCCGCAGAGGGTTACAATGCCCACGTCGCAGCCGTTCTGGGCCTCTACAACCACAATGTCTCCAGCCCTGAGTACCTGGCCCGAAGTGTTCACGAAAACGGCCTTTCTGGTATTTTTGAACCTGACCTCAAACAGATTCTCCATCTCTTCGTCCGGCATTCCTGCCAGCCAGTCAAAAACGGCTCTTTTGCAGCAGCTCTGGTCGTAGGTGCAGCAGAACTGCCCGTCTTTTTCTATTGTTTTCTGACAGCCTCTGTGGCAGTCATACACTATATCTTTCCTGTCCATCGTCAAATATTTTGGTAGAGAGCGTTGCACAAGTCACTGAAGACGAATTTGGCGTTGACATTTCTCTCTATGCACTCTATAGTATCGTTGAATATCGCGTAATATTGTTCAAAGCCTTCTGCCTTGAGATTCTTGGCCAGAGCCTCGATTTCTTCCCTCTGGTTGGGGTTCAGATAGGCAATGTCCTCTTTGCCGAGCTTGATGACATACATCTGCCTGAGAATTTTCAGGGCGCTGCGGCAGAAATTCTTCTGGGCTTCCTTCCCTCTCCTGGCAAGGTCCGCGGCAAGATTTATCAGGCCCGGAAGGTTCTTTTCCTGGGCAAGGCGCATCAGGGAAGAAAAGTCGCTGAAGTCCTCGCTGTCGGCTTCGCTCTCTTCTATCAGCTCTATTGCTCTTCCGAAACTGCCCTGGGCGCAGGATGCCCACATGGCGGCCTTTTCCGGATCCATCTTGTACTTTTCCGCCAGGGCCGCAGCCAGAGCCTCGTTCTCGATAGGCGGAACCTCGATCAGCCGGCACCTGGAGCGTATGGTCTGGATTATTTTTCCCGGAGCGTTGGTTATCAGGAAGAAGTAAGTGTCTTCTGTAGGCTCCTCGATGCTTTTGAGCAGCTTGTTGGCCGCCTCGAGGTTCATCCTTTCCGGGAACATTATCAGCACAACCTTGTCTCCGCCCTCGTATGCGCTGAAACTGAGTCGGTTTATCAGCCAGTTGGCCTCGTTCACGCCGATGAGCCCCATCTTGTTTTCCAGCTCCATTGCATTGTAAAGGTCCTGCTCGCTGAAATACGGGTTCTTCTTGACAAGCTCGCGGAATATCTCGTAATAGGCGTCTATCGGGGCTTTCTTTCCCTTTTCCACCAGCTGGGTGGTGTTGATAGGGAACACAAAGTGGAAATCTGGATGAGATAGATTGCGGATCTTGATGCAGGAAGAGCAGATTTCGCAGCTGTCCGTTGTCGGTGCGGCGGTTTCCGGATTGTCTCCGAAGAGCCCTTTCAGCAGCCATTTCTCGTCTCCTCCGGCCAATGCCTTTCTGGCTCTGCAGAACATGAACTGGACTGTAGCCAGCACCAGCGGCAGCGCACCGCACCCGCTCTGCTCGGCAAACAGCATGGCGTGAGGCATACGGCCCTTCTGAACCATACTCTTGAGCATTTCCGCCAAATCTTTATGTCCTGCAATCTCAGAAAATATCATACCCCGCAAAGATAATCAAAACGCACGAAAACACTATAAAGGAATATTACCCACCTCTATTGGTCTCGGTTTTATCAAAAGTGCTATGTTCAGGGAATTGTTTATGCGCCTAAAAGCATCTCTTTTTGGCTGTTCGTTTTTTATAAAACAGCATAGATATTATATTTCCAGTTGTTTTTCAGCGGAATAAACACTAAGTTTGTACTACAATAACACAGAAATAATGACGAATCTAATTCATACCCCAGAAGTCCTCAACTCCGTCTACGGGGGGGGGTAACGCATTAGTATTCAATAATTTATATTTAACATCATCAAACCAGCACGATGCCCTTATAGGTGTCGTGCTTTAGTTTTTTATAGCAATGGGCAAATCTACTACAACTCCTTTGAAGCATTTTAGAATGACCAGAACCATCCATCCTGTTGGACAAGGGGCGTTCTACAGTGAGGAATTCTTTTATGAGAAAAGAAAAAGTCCCCTTTGTACTGTTGTATATGACTGCGGTGCAGACAAAAAGAACAAATCTGCCAGGAATGACTGTATTGCAAAAATCAAGTCTAATGTAGATCTTCTTTTTGTTTCCCATTTTCATGAGGACCATATAAATGGCATTATAGATTTGTTGGCTAATAATTATTGTCCTTGCACGATAATTATCCCTGGAGTAAGCCAATGCCGCTTTGTGATAGATTTAATTTCTAACTATTTACGAACATTGAGTTTGACTAGTGCGTCAATAAAGTTCATGCTATTGTGCATACCTGCTTTATCTTCTCCATACAAAACTCCGGTACTATCAAATATACCTACACATGATCAAGAACTTGGATCTAAAAGCAGAGTTGTCGGGCATTTAAAGCACTCTATTTATGCTATTCCTCCTTCATCAGCATATCTGGAAATTAAACCATCATTTAACTGGCATTATGATGCAAACTATACGGAGATAGATTCCGGCAAGGAGAAAGATTTAATAAAAGGTCTTTCGAAGATAATACCATCGCTTAAGGCATTAATATCTAACACTAAATATAAAGATATAAAATGGTATGAGAATATTCTTTTCCCAGAAATAGAAGCATGTGACCTTTCTTCTATAAAATCAGTCTATGGAAAAGTGTTCGGAGAAAGAAATCACAACTCCTATTCGATGATTGTTTATTCATATCCAGATGATGTCAATCTCGTTAAAGAAATGGATTGCCTTTATACTGGAGATATTGAGCTTGATAGCAATCTTGAAAAGAAAATAACGGACATAAAACCTCACTACATACAGGTTCCTCATCATGGCTCAATCAATAATCATAAACCAGGCATCTATTACAGACGTCAGATACCATTCATATCGTTCGGAACAAACAATACATATGGACATCCCTCTGCTATTGTTCTAGTTGATATAATGAGCATCTGTCCCTATGGACATATTGTAACTGAAGACAGTACAACTGAATTCAAGCGTCGGTTCTCTTTTTAACAATAAAATCTGGATTAATATAATCGAAGCATTATGAAAAAGATATCAAGGTCATTATTCGTTGTTTTATTGGTTGCTGTTACTTTGGGGTGTACAAAAGAAGATCAACAGCCGATAGACCAAGATAATTTACACGAAGTTGTTTTCCATGCGGGATGGGCACCAGAAACAAAGACTGTTCTCCAAGAAGATGGAAGTGTTTGGTGGTCTCCAGGAGATGAAATTGCTTTGTACGTTTTTGGAGATACAACAAAATACCGTCTAAAATCTAACAGCACAGAACCTTCTCCAATAACAGATTTTGTTGGAAGGATTGGGGATAAAGAAGGCCCATATTATGCAATTTACCCATATAAAAATGCCGCAGATAATTTTTACAGTTTCACAATTCCAGATGTCCAATATGCAACAGCTGGTGGCTTCTCCGAGGGTCAATTTGTAAGTTTTGCAAAATCTGACAGCAATAGTCTTACTTTCTACAATGTTTGTGCGGGTTTTAAATTCTCAGTGGCACATGAAGGCATTTCAAAAATCGTTTTCAAGAACATTTTGAATAATAAGCCAATAACAGGAGATATGGAAATCGGTTTTTATAGTATCTTCCCAGAGGACCCTTTCATACAGGCACGTTCTGGCAATCATAATCTATCAGATTTGTTGACAGTATATCCATTAAACGGTAAATATTTTATTCCAGGAGAGTTCTATTATGCTTCTATACGCCCACAAGATGGAGTTAGTTTCGTTATGTCTTTTTATACAGACGAGCAAGTTGCTACCACAACTCTTAGTGGCTGGAATGCCGAAAGATCTAAGATAGCTGTTCTACGCGAAAAAGACAAAGACCTTACTTTTGAAGACAACAACAACTATACTTATTCAATATTAGGAGAGAATATACTTCCAGAGGGATTTGATAAAACTATAATCCAGGAAGTCGTGTTTCACACCTCAAGTGATGTAACTACCGAAACAGTAGTGCCAAGTTCCGTTCCTTCTAACTATGGTTACAACTATTTAGGTTATATCCCAGTTTACTTTGAGCTACAAGGCACAACGGCACATTATTACACACAGGCGGACAGATATATGATGAATGGACCCAATTGTGTCTCTTTTACTAACTGGAGGAGTTTGCGTTCTATTGATCTTTCGATGTTTTGCACAGAACAGGTCAGCAGTTTCCAAGAAATGTTTAATGGTTGTGTTAGCTTGGAAAGTGTAGATTTATCTAGTTTTAACACAAGTAGTGCACAATCATTTATCGGGATGTTTCAAGGTTGTAAGAGTCTTAAAATGTTGGATATTAGCAATTTTTCTTCTTTAAGGTTGACGTATGCTGCTAGCATTTTTGGCAGGTGCTATGATTTAGTCAAATTAGATTTGGGATCGTTTGATTTATCTGTTTGCGGCACAAGTCATGCTATGTTAGATTTTGCAAAGTTTAGCAAGAATTGCGCAATTCGTTGTTCTTCTGCAACAAGGGCAAAATTAAGTGATTATGATTCAAGGTTAGGATCTAATGCTGATTATATCACGTGGGTTCTCCCTGAGGATGAGCTGCCTGATTTAGAGCCTATTGTTGACCCAACTTTATACACCAGCACAGATTTTAGCAAAGACAAAACAGTTCGCATTCTTCACAAAGCAACCAAAGGGAATGGCGTTGATATTGTTCTGTTAGGAGACGCTTATTCTGACAGGATGATAGCAGATGGCACATACGACAGAGATATGGAACTTGCAATGAATGCAATTCTTAAAGATGAGCCATATGCCTCTTTTAAAGACTATATCAATGTGTTTACAGTCTATGCCGTTTCCAAGAATGAGATTCCTTATTATACTCACACCGCATTTGATGCATCGATTGGTCAATACGACGCGGATAATGGTGTTCTTGCTTATTCTGAAAATTATGATGTATATAGATATGCCTCTATTGCTTTTCCAGATAAAGATTTGGAGGATGTCGCAATGATTATAATAATCAATCAAGCGGAAGGTGAAGGTAATTCGTGGACGGATGGTGTTGCTGGTTCTGAGGCATGGTATGAGAACAATGAATATTTAGATTATGCTGCTCACGCTAGATCAATAGGAATGATTAATCGGCGAGACCGTTCTCAAACTGAGACTTTTTCACAAATTGTTGCACATGAATTTGGTCATGTCTTTGCTAAGTTGGGCGATGAATATATTTTAAAATATGGTCAAATATCAGATTGGGAGAAAGACTTTATTGTTCGTTATTATACTCATAACGGCTGGTGGAATAATATAGACGTCACATGTGATCCACAAGCAGTAAAATGGAAAAAGTTTCTGGAAGATGAACGATACTCAGGAACGGATATTGGCATTTATGAAGGAGGCTATACATATTCTTTAGGCGTTTGGCATCCATCAGCAAATAGTATTATGAATAGTGTTAACGGTAATCCAGGAAATGATAAGTTCAATGCCCCTTCTCGTGAGCTTATCTACAAAAGAATCCATAAACTTGCTTTGGGTAAGGATTGGCAGTTTGATTATGAATCATTCGTTGAATATGACCAAAAAAACATTGCTGCTGAAATAGCAAATCAATCTGCTCCGATGATTCTGCAACCTTCAGTTCCACAATCGTCAAAGAAACCTTTTATTAAAATAGAAAGAGCTACAGCCCCAGGCGGAAAGCAAATAATAAAGGTTCTTATGAATTAAATGATTTACAGATTAAAGCATACTAAATAAGTCAAATAACTATTTTCTTTGATAGGGTTTGTAAAACCAAGAAAAAAAAGATATATCATGAAAAAATTATTGATATTGTCAACTGTGTTTTTGACACTGTTTGCTTGCAGCAAGGAAGACCAGGTTTCAGCGGTCAAGGCTTCTAGGCAGGACGGGAAAACAGCAAAATTCTATGCATCATCGGAAGTTCTGGATTCAGGCACTAAGGTTTATGCTGATGAAGATCTTAGGGTCCTGTGGAACGAGCGCGACATGATTTCAATCTTTAATTACACCAATGTCAATGACGGATATGTGTTTGATGGTGAAGATGGAGACAATAGCGGTGGCTTCTCCTTTGAGATAGAAGGTCCGAATCCTTCTACTCATTTAGACTTACGCCATATCTATGCTGTTTATCCTTACTTGCATGAAACATTTCTTTTAAAAGGAGAGAGTATAGATACCTTATCCGTTGACCTTCCGAGGGACCAGTATTATAGAGAGAAATCCTTTGGAGTGGGAGCCAATACCATGGTTGCCGTGGCAGACGGTAATTTCCTTGGTTTCAAAAATGTGTGCGGCTACCTCAGGTTCCGTTTCTATGGCGACAACATGACGGTAAAGTACATCATGCTTGAGGGAAACAACGGCGAGAAGATTGCCGGCCGCGCAAAAGTCATCTTATCGACAAGCGCGGCTCCTTCTGTTTCTATGCAGAGCGAGGCCACCGACAGGGTCTTTATATACTGTCCTGAAGGCGTGGAACTAGGAACTACCAGCGCAGATGCAACAGAATTCATATTCGTTATCCCTCCAACCGTATTCTCGGGAGGGTTCACGGTGAGGGTTTATACCATCAACAATGAATCCTTTGAGTCCTTTGAGAAGTCTTCTACCAGGAGCCTTACCATCAGCCGAAACAGAATGGAAAGTATGGGAGTGATGAAGCTTGAACGGTTTATCCCATTCATCCCAGTTAACTGGGTAGAATTGGATCAGACCAGTGCAACCCTGAAAGTAGGAGATACGGTGACATTAACCGCCACAGTAAGTCCTGCTGATGCGACAGACAAGACAGTAACCTGGAGCACCTCCGATGCAACGGTTGCTACTGTTGTTGATGGGGTGGTTACAGCAAAGAAGATTGGTTCCGCCACAATTACGGCTATGGCAGGCGACAAGGAGGCAACCTGTTTCATCACGGTAGAAGCCACACCCACACCGGTCACCTCTGTAACCCTGAGTCAGACCAGCGCAACCCTGGAAGTAGGAAATACCATGACCCTAACCGCCACAGTAAATCCTGCTGATGCGACAGACAAGACAGTAACCTGGAGCACCTCCGATGCCACGGTTGCTACTGTTGTTAATGGGGAGGTTACAGCAAAGAAGATCGGTACCGCCACGATTACGGCTATGGCGGGCGACAAGGAGGCGACCTGTTTCATCACGGTAGAAGCCACACCGGTCACCTCTGTAACCCTGAGTCAGACCAGTGCAACCCTGGAAGTAGGAAATACCATGACCCTAACCGCCACAGTAAATCCAGCTGATGCGACAGACAAGACAGTAACCTGGAGCACTTCCGATGCCACGGTTGCTACTGTTGTTGATGGGGTGGTTACAGCAAAGAAAAACGGTACCGCCACGATTACGGCTATGGCGGGCGACAAGGAGGCGACCTGCTCCATTACAGTCGTCATTCCAGTAAACTCTATAACCCTGAATCAGACCAGTGCAACCCTGAAAGTAGGAGAGACTGTGACTCTAACCGCCACAGTAAATCCTGATGATGCTACGGACAAGACAGTAACCTGGAGCACATCAAATGCTACGGTTGCTACTGTTGTTGATGGGGTGGTTACAGCAAGGAAGATTGGTGCCGCCACAATTACGGCTATGGCAGGAGGCAAGGAGGCTACTTGTGTTATAACCGTTGTGCCAAGTGGTAGCCACGAGGGTTTTATAGAAGAAGACTGGTAGTCTTTTTAATCTCCAGGTTATAGGCTGCCTGTTACCAGCATTTCACATTTGGCGCAGTCGAAATCCAGGGCGAGGGTGTTGTTGCCGTTTTTCAGATAGAGACGGCGAGTGTCTTTGCTTTCCTTTTTGCACATGCCCAACTGATATCTGATGCAGTATTTGCACCTCATAAGAATGGCATCTTTTGGAGGGGCCTGTTCGTATGAAGGCTGGATGTCGCTGAGGCCAAGTTCGGTATAGACTTCCTTTGAAAGGCGGTTGGAAGAGTTTCTCAGATATGAAGAGCCACCTTCCTTAAAGGCTTCTTTTGCAAGGTCTTTAAGAGGTGAAAAGTCTTTTTTCTCTGCGACTGGGTGTGGTTTTGTGCGCTGGCGAGTTTCTTCCAGATACTTTTCCAGACTCTCTGCAAGTTCCGCCCTTATGCCGTTGAGGGAAGAAGTCTTGTAGAAGTAGATGTCGTCTCCGTCAATGCTGTTTACGGTAAATGAGAAATGTTTTGCGGTTTTTCCGAGCTGTTTGCGGATAAGGCCTTTTGCCGTTTCTGGGTTCTGGGCCCGGTCGCCTCTGAGGAAGAACACGAAGGTCTTGGATTTGTCTTGGATGTTGGCCGAAATGGCAATGTGACCGTCGCTCAGGAAAACATCCAGAGTGGTGTCTATCATTCTCGGTGGGGTGTTTTCCAGCTGCTTTTCAAAGGCGGAGTCAAGGTTGCGGTAGATAAGGTCTCCCTTTTTTATCTGGGCGTCTTTTGAAAAGATTTCAACCGTGTTGCCGCTGCAGCTGTTGGCCCTGTATCCGGCTGTCACCTTGCCTTTTGAGGCGAAGCACAGTCCGTCCGAGTTATGGATGGGCTTGTTGGAGTCGTAGGTGAATCTTACCATAGACTGCCCTCCGCCTTTTACCGAGGTTACAGTCCCGATGAATTCTCCCATTCCCTTGGCCGCGTCCCGGCTTTTCCAGTCTCCTCTTTTGCCGTCGAGGAAATAGTCTGTATATCCCCGGCTGAAAGTCTTTTCGGCATCTGGGGTGAAATCAGCTCTTTTCCTTCCCAGGGAAGATCGGCGGAATTTCTCTCCGTCCTTGTTTTTCTCGGCGATGATTTTCTGAAGGACACTGTCGTAGAGGCTCACGATATTCTTTACATAAGAGACGTTCTTCAGCCTTCCTTCAATCTTGAACGAGGTCACCCCGGCGTCGATCAGGTCTTCCATCCGGAGAGAGCGGTTCATGTCCTTGAGAGAGAGAAGCGGGTTGTCTTTTGCAAGGATGTTACCGTCCTGGTCTACCAGGTCGTAGTTTGAGCGGCAGACCTGGGCGCATTCTCCGCGGTTGGCGCTTCTTCCTGTCATATATCGCGACAGGTAGCACTGGCCGCTATAGCTTACGCACAAAGCTCCGTGAACAAAAGATTCCAGAGGAGCGGAAGTGGCCTTGCGTATCTCTTTTATCTGTTTGAGAGACAGTTCTCTGGCCAGTATCAGCCGCTCGAATCCCAGTTTCTCAAGCAGAGCGGCTTTTTCAGGAGTGCGGATGTCTGTCTGGGTGGAGGCGAACAGCGGTATCGGCGGGCGTTCCATCTTCAGGAGGGCGAAGTCCTGGACAATGACGGCGTCGATGCCGTTTCGGTATGCTTCCCAGAGATAGTCCTTCGCCTCTTCAAGTTCGCTGTCGTAGAGGATGGTGTTAAGCGTGAGATAGACCTTCGCCCCAAACTTGTGGGCGTAGGAACACAAACGGGCTATGTCTTCAAACGAATTGCCCGCCTGAGCCCTGGCCCCGTATTTTGGAGCGGCAATGTAAACGGAATCGGCACCGCAGTCTATGGCCGCGATACCGATTTCCGAATTCCTTGCAGGAGAAAGAAGTTCTATCTCTTGCATAAAACCTTAGCAACCGAGCTTAGCAATCTTCTGCTTTGCAGTAGGGCCGAACTTGCCGTCGTTAAGCACCTTCTTGTAGGTGGCGCAAGCCTGAGCCTTCTTTCCGGCGCTCTCGTAGCAAGAAGCGAGGATGTAGGTGTTCTGTGCAGAAGCAGGAGCGTTTACAAGGTGAGTGATGGCCTTGTTGAAGTTCTTTGCCTGATATGCGCTCATTCCGGCGATAAGGCTTGCAGTCGGGTTAGGGCCGATGGCAAGAGCCTTCTCTGCCTTTGCGATAGCATCGTTGAACTTCTTTGCCTTCATGGCGTCGTTAGCGGCAGAAAGGAACATTCCGCCGAGAACTTTTTCTGCATTTGCGTCGCCGAGCTCCTTGGCCTTCATAAGAGATGCTTCAGCCTCGTCGTCTTTGTTGGCCTTGTTGTAAGCCATTCCGAGAAGAAGGTGAGCCTTGGCGTTGTTTCCGTCTCTTTCAACAGCCTTCTGGAGAAGGGCGATAGCCTCATCCATATTGCCTGCCGTGTATGCGTCGTTGCCCTGCTGCAGAGGAATCTGGGCGAGTTTTGTCTTGGCGTTTGCCACAACAGCGTCGTTTCCATATTCGGTAGCTGCGTTAAGAGCCTCGGTGTAGGTTTCTTCTGCCTTTACATAGTCTTTGTCTGCAACCATCTTTCCGGCTGCAGACATGAGAATCTGAGGAATCATGTCCTTGCATCCCTGAGCCATCTCAATTCCATCGTCACCGGCAGCCTGAGCGATCTTCAAAGCCTCCTTGAAGTTCTTTACGGCTTCCATTTCATTGCCGGCCTGATAAGCCTCAGTAGCCTTCTGGTAGAGTTCGCCGGCCTGAGTCATATCCTGTGCAAATACGCTTCCCGCAAACAGAACCACTGCCGCGGTCAAAAAAAGTTTGGTGATTCTTTTCATCTCTGTATTGTGTTTTTAGTTCTTAATTTCAATTCGGTGAGCACAAAAATAGTTATTTTTGTACCAAGCGCCAAATACGACACATCATGAAGAAAATATCCTGCATATTAGTTATCGTGCTTTCTGCCGTTCTGCCAACGCTGCTTTATTCCCAGTCTCAGACCAAGGATCTGCCTAAACTTCCGGATGATCCGAGGGCAAAAAGCGGCACTCTGACCAACGGCCTTTCATATATCATTATCAAAAACCAAGCCCAAAAGAACACAGCCACCTTCTGCGTGGCCCAAAAAGTGGGCACATCCCTGGAAAAAGATGCCGACAGGGGGTCTTTTATGTTGCTGCAACAACTTGCCACTAAGGGAACAAGGAATTTTGAGGGCACTGCCATAACAGACTATCTGAAATCACTGGGTCTTGGCCCGGACAACATAGTCTTTTCCACCGGAGCGGACAGGATAACCTATGCTATCAAAGATGTTCCCATCGGCAGAGCCAACACGATAGACTCCTCTCTGCTGATTCTTTACAACTGGATGAGTTCCATAAATGTTGACGAGAGCGACATTGCTCCCGAGCGCTCCACACTGGCCCAGCGGATACTGGGCGGATGGACTCCGGCTCACCGGATGGAGACGGACCTTCTGTCAAGGCTATATCCCGACAGTCCATACACCGGGGAAATCCGTCCGTCTGAAATCCGGAGCGTGAGCACCATAAACTCCAAGGACCTCAGAAGCTTCTACTACAACTGGTGCCGTCCCGAACTGCAGTGCGTGATAGTTGTTGGCGATGTGGATCCAGCCAAGATGGAAACCCAGATAAAGTCTGTGTTCTCCACGATCCCCAAGCCACTCAAGAGCACCAAGAGAAAATGGTATGAGCCAAAGCCGTTCGAGGGCGTGAAGACTTTCGTTCTCCAGGATGACGAGTTTGAAAAGTGCATAGTTTCCATAAACATTCTCAAGCAGCCTCTAAAGGAGAACTACAGGCAGACCAATCTTCCTTACATACTGGACTTTATGGACAAGGCCACTCTTGGGCTTCTGCAAGACAGGATAAACGAGGGCATTCTGAAGGAGAATCTCCCGATTTATTTCCTGAACATTGCAAAAGACAAGTTTATGGGCATCGAGAAGAGCAGCTCCATAGGCATCACCTTTGAGACTCTGCCTTCTTCCGTTTACGCCGCCACGTCTTTCATAAGCGCCCAGATAAAGAAACTAGCAGACTATGGCGTAGACTCCAGAGAATACTCCAAGGCTTCTGACGTTTACTGGAAAGTGCTGGAGGCTTTCTATGACAACCGCTCCACAGCCGGCAACGAGGTTTATCTCGACAGGGCCCTGAAGTCTTTCTACGACGGTTACAGCCTGGCTTCCACCGAAATGCAGTTCGAGATAATGAAGGAAGTGCTCTTTTCTCTGAGCAACAGGAAACTTTCCGAATATATGTCCGCCACTTTCGCCCAGGACAGCAACATAGTCATCTCCTGCTTTATGCCAAAAGCCGCCGGCGTTAGCCAGATATCTACCGACCGTCTGCTGTCGGCTTTCTCCAAGCCGCTTGACAAGCCGCTGCTTTCCGGAGAGAGTTCTCTTCCGGTATGGCCGCAGGCCGTGCCTTCTCTTGTCTCCGATATCGTGTCAGAGACCGAAGACGTGAAATACGGCACCCGGACTATAGTGCTTTCAAACGGAGCCACTCTGGTGTTCAAGGACCTGCCTAAGGCTTCCGACACCCTGTTCTTCAAGGCGGTCAGCAAAGGCGGATACTCCCTTATCAAAGGGGCTTCTATCGGAAACCAGGAATTCTACAACGGAGTTCTGGATGTAAGCGCTATATCTGATGTCTCGTACGCGAACATGAGCCGCCTGTATTCTTACAACCATCTGGGACTTTCTTCGAGAATAGGCCAGAACACCGAGCAGATGAACGGCTTTGCCATCCCTTCCAGCGCCGAGAAACTTATGCAGGCCGTTTATCTGAGCATGACAGACAGAAGGCAGGATCCTTCAGCCTTTGACATCTATACCAGGAAGGTGCTGTACGACTTGAAGTACAACACGCTTTCTCCTCAGACCGTTTTCCGCGACTCGGTTGACTTCTACCGCAATTCCAACAAGCAGTTCGTGCGCAGGATTACAGAGGAAGAGGTTTCTTCAAGCGACTACGCTTCAATTCACAGGACTCTCTCCGGCCGATTCTCCAACGCGGCGGATTTCACCTTCATTTTTGCGGGCAAGAACGCTACAGCATACAAGGATTTGGCAGTCAAGTACATTGGCGGAATACCAGGCAATTCCGGCACGCGGGAAAACTGGCTGGTAGTGCCTAACTATCTGGCCAAGGGGCACAGGGAAAAGAGGTTCCTTGTGAAGATGAATGTTCCGAGGAGTTATGCCGGAATCACGCTCTCCTGCGCAAAGGGACTCTCTTCAAAGAATTATGTTCTTTCCGAGATGCTGGAAAAGTACTCTTCATCCATTTTCAGGAACGAGCTGTACACCAATGTTCCGCTGTATAATGTAAAGAGCTCTCTGGACTATTATCCGGAGCAGATCTATGCTCTGGACCTGGTGTTCGAGACCGATTCTGCCAGTGTCCATTCCTGCATAGAGTCTTTCATCGGCCGCCTGGCTTCCTGTGCAAGAGGAGAAATCCAGGACAAGGATTTCGAATCGCTGAAAAAGCAGATGAAAGACCTTTACAGCACCGCTTCCGGCACTCCAGGATATTGGCTTGAGCTGCTTCAGATCAAGCAGATGTCTTCAAAAGACCTTTCCACTGTCGGAGAGGCTCTCGACAACATCACAAAGAAAGATTTCTGCTCGTTTGTCAAAGACGTTATGTCCGGCAACAGGATAACCGTGATTATGGACGGAACAACCGCAGACATTCCTACACTGCAGCTGCTTCAGGAAAACGAGTTTATAAAGAACTTCTTTGACGTGGACTAGAACCCTGGGCAATGGTAATCGAAATCGGAAACTGTCTGGTTAGCACCGAAATACTTACGGAGTGCTTTTGCTGCGACTATCCAAAGTGCCAGGGCTGCTGCTGCATCATCGGCGACAGCGGAGCTCCTCTGGAGGAAGACGAGAAAGCCGCACTGGAAAAACAGTTCAGGGACTATGAGCCTTTTATGGCCCCGGACGGCATTGACGCGGTAAAGCGGCAGGGTTATTCCGTGATAGACAAAGACGGGGATCTTGTGACCCCCCTGATACCGGGTGACGGGCGCTGTGCCTATTCTGTTACAGACAAGGACGGCAACACTTTCTGCGCTGTGGAAAAGGGCTTTGAAAAATGCGGGGGCGGTCTTCGCAAGCCTCTTTCCTGCTGGATATTTCCGATAAGGCTGAAGACTTTCTCCACCGGCAGCACGGGCCTTATGCTAAGCCGTGAGCACCTTTGTTCAGACGCTTTCAGGAAAGGACGCAAAGAGGGTATAAAAGTATATGAGTTCCTCAAGGAACCCATAATACACAAATTCGGAAAAGATTTTTACTGTCAGCTGGAAGAAGCCGCAAAACTTCTGGATAAAACCTCAGACAATCACTGATTATCCTGGGCAAGTATGTCGGGATCAGACTCGTCCAGAGTCTTCAGGTTTTTTTCTGCCTCTTCGAGGATTTTCTTGGCCCTGTCGTAATCTTCGTCGTTCACGATCAGTTCCACGGCCAGTTTTTCGGAAATCCCCATATATGGCATGTTCTGGTGCAGGACCTCTGCCCTGATTCCTTCATTCTCCAGCAATCCCTTGTCCAGGTTTGCAGAAAACGGGTTGTTGAAATATTTCTTGACAGTTTTCATATCGCGATATTATTGCTGGTTCTCGTTTTCAGCTCTTTCCTGCAGATACCGGTCCAGTTTCATTGCCACTCTGACCACGTCTTTTCTCTGGCCTTCCACGGTTACCATTCCGGCGTTGTCTGACAGGGTGACTGTGTCTTCAAACAGCCTGAGGGCACGGATGATTCCGCTTTTGTTGTGCAGTTTGAGCACATTTGGCTCGGACGCTTCTTCCGGCACAAGGTTCATTTCCCTGAGCAGTCCAATTATCTCCTGCCTTCTTTCAGAGAAACCGTCTCCGAACGCAACATCTTTCTTGCTGTAGCCAATCAGCGGATATACTGCGGCGTAAGCCACAAAGAACAGTATAATTTTAACCCACTGCCCGTCGAAAAGATTCCATGGCCTGAGGTTTGCATCATGTTCAGACGTGTAGAACATCACCAGAACTATAATTGAAAACAGCACTGCCACCATAAGCAGGCATTTGAAAGAGCGGATAATATATCTTAACATAAATGAAACTATTATAGTGCGGGCACAAAATTAAACATTTTTATTGCTATTTTTGTCCTGCGCCACTAAAAGCGTTAAAACAAGATGTTATGGAAAAGAAACTTAAGATAATCATCGGAGTGCTTGCGGCCATCATCATTGCCTTGGCCGGAGTCCTCATCTACCAGATGAGCAAGAAGACTGAAATCAAGGAAGTGGTTCAGGAAGTGACCAGCAGCAAGGACAGCCTTACCAACGCGCTGTCGCTTCTGCAGCAGGAGTACTCTTCTCTTTCATCCACCAACGACACCATCAACACTCAGCTTGAAATCGAGAGGGCAAAGGTCGCCGAGCTTATAGAAAAGGTCAAGAAGACCGAGGCCTCCAATGCCGCCCAGCTCAAGAAATACGAGAAGGAGCTCGGCACCTTGAGATCGATCATGAAGAGCTATATCAAGCAGATAGACTCTCTCAACCAGATGAATATCGCCCTGAAGGAGGAAGTGACCGAGGCCAAGAAGCAGGTGGAGGAAACCACCGCCAAGAACGAGGCCCAGGCCAAGAAGATCGAGGAGCAGAGCAAGAAGATAACAGAAGGCTCAGCGATAAAGGGAAGGGGTATTTCGCTTGTGGCCCTCAACCGCAGGGGCAAGGTTATGGACCGTTCCAGCCGCGCCGAGCAGTTCAGGGTAAGCCTCTCTCTTGTAGAAAACTCCATCGCCGAGACAGGCCTTATGACCGTTTATGTAAGAATCAAGGATCCGGACGGAATCCTTATGACAGACGGCGGACAGCAGGTGTTCACCTGCAACGGCGAGCAGCTTATCTACTCAGCCGCCCGTGAGGTTGACTACCAGGGACAGGAACTCGACCTTAACATCTTCTTCACTCCTGGTGCAGAACTGGCCAAGGGAACTTACACCGCCGAGGCCTACACCTCCAAGGGAAAGCTTGGCACAGCAGAGCTTCACCTGAAGTAATCAACCACCTTCGGATGGCCGGCATATATCTGCACATTCCTTTCTGTGACAAGAAGTGCATTTACTGCGGCTTCTATTCCGTGGTGTCAAAGACACAGAGAGACAGATTTATTCCTGCGCTCCAAAGAGAAATCCGGGAGCGCGGGAATTTCTTTTCCTCTCTTTATCCCGATGACCAGACAATAAAGACTCTCTACATCGGTGGCGGCACTCCCTCTGTCCTCACTCCAGCAACAATAAAGCAGGCCATAGATGAACTCATGGCCACGTTTTCTTTTCCAAAGACCGCTTTTCTCACCGATGATCCCGACGAGTTCGAGTTCACCATTGAGGTTAATCCCGATGACATCACTTCCAATTATGCCAGTCAGCTCAAGCAGCTTGGCGTCAACCGCATAAGCATGGGTGTGCAGTCTTTCCAGGACACTCACCTTGTCTGGATGGGCCGCCGGCACACTGCCCGGCAGGCCATAGACGCATATAAAACCTTGAGGCAAGCCGGTTTTACCAACATCAGCCTGGATCTTATCTTTGGTTTTCCGGGCATCACCCAGACTCAATGGGAGGAAAACCTTGACACAATCCTTGCCCTCAGCCCTGAGCACATCTCCGCCTATCAGCTTGGCGTTGACCCCAACACTCCAATCGAAAAACAGGTCAGTCAAGGAAAACTCGCCCTTCCGGACGAAGAGACCTGTGAAACGATGTACAAGACTCTCCAGCAGAAACTCTCTCAGGGCAGATACATCCAGTACGAGGTTTCCAACTTCTGCAAGGAAGGATTCTGCAGCCGCCACAACTCTTCATACTGGAACAGGGTTCCTTATCTGGGCCTTGGCCCTTCCGCCCATTCTTTCATAGGCAGAAAAAGAGAGTGGAACTTCCCTGATGTAGACACTTACTGCAACCCAACGATAACGGAGCTCAGGGAGGGCGAAAACCTCTCTCCTGAGGATGTTTTCAACGAGATTCTGATGCTCGGCCTGAGGACTGCAGAAGGGGCCGCCCTCAAGACCCTAAGAGAATCTTCTCCCCAGTCTGACATCTTTATTTCAACCATAGCTCCCGCCATCCAGGACCAGGAAAGAAAAGGCAACCTTATCCTTACCCCAGATGGCAAAATAAAAATACCGCCCGGGAAATTCTTCATCTCGGACGGTATCATAAGAGAATTGTTCGTCTGAACTAGCCGCAGATTCCGTTAGCCACGCAGTAGCCCTTGATTGCCACAACCACGAAAATCAGGATGACAGCAGTGCAGTAGATGTATCCGATCCACTGGAGTCTCTTGATCCACTTGTTGTTGTTCCAGCCCATAGACTGGAATGCGCTCCAGAAACCGTGGGTAAGGTGCAACCAGATGAAGAAGAACCATACCAGGTAAACAATCAGAACCCACAGAGGCTTGAAAGTCATTACCATTGCATCAGCTCCTGAAATAGGCTCGTTGCCGATGAATTCCTGCAGCTGCATCTTTGCCCAGAAATGGGTTAGATGGAGTGCGATACCCAGCAGGACAATTATACCCAGCACGAGCATGTTCTTTGATGCCCATCCGTCTGCCTTGGTCTTGTTGGCCACGGCATATCTTTCCTTTCCTCTTGCCTTGTACTCAAGAAGACTGAGCACAAACGCATAGATGATGTGGATGATGAAGCCGAATGCCAGAACCGGTACCATAATCTTGATAACAGGCAGACTCATGAACTCGCAGACATGGTTGAAAGCCTCTGGAGACCACAGATAAGCCGCATTCAGACATGCATGAAGGGTGAGGAACAGAATCAGGAATAATCCGCTCAAGCTCATTATCACCTTCTTGCCGATAGATGTTGTAAATATGTTAGCCATATAAATATCAGTAATATTAAATATTCGTTTCTGAAAAACGATGCAATATACACAAGGTTTTTGTGAAAAGCAAAGTTATCATACAGTTGCATTTATTGCAAGAAATGGCTAAATTCGTAGGTTAATAGCAAATAACTAATATGAAATACAAAAGAATATTGCTCAAGCTCAGCGGCGAGGCCATGGGCGGAGCGGATGGCCAGGGGCTGGATTCAGATGTAATCAAGTCATACGCAGTTGAAATAGCGAAGGCCGTGAAGGCTGGAGTGCAGATAGGAATAGTTGTGGGAGGAGGAAACATCTTCCGTGGAATGAACGGAGTGAAGGAAGGTTTCGACCGCGTGAAGGGAGACCAGATGGGAATGCTGGCAACCGTCATTAACGGCAAGGCCCTGGGTATATTCATAGAGGATGAAGGAGTGAAGGCAGAAGTGTATACGCCACATCCGATGGAGCCGTTTGCAAGGCATTTCAACAAGGACAGGGTTATGGAAGTCCTGAATGGCGGCGGAGTGGCAATATTCACTGGAGGAACCGGCAATCCGTTCTTCACCACTGACTCTGCGGCATCGCTGAAGGCTTGCGAAATAGAGGCAGACGCCCTGCTGAAAGGAACAAAGGTAGACGGCGTATATACAGCTGATCCAAAGAAAGATCCGACAGCCACAAGATACGAGAGGCTGACCTTTGACAAGGCTTTGGCAGACAATTTGAAAGTGATGGACCAGACCGCTTTCACCATGTGCAGGGAGAACAACATTCCGATAGAGGTGTTTGACATGACAGACCCTGTAAATCTGAACAGGCTGCTTGCAGGTGAGAATGTAGGGACAGTGGTCAGCAACGAATAGATTTTAAGTTTCAGAAAACAATAAAAAAGACACGATATGGAAATCCAAGTATCTAAAGACAACATCGCGCAGGGCGTAGCCAAGATGGAAAATGCCATTGCGCATCTTGAAGAAGAGCTCAAGACCTTCCGCGCCGGCAAGGCAAATCCGGCTGTTTTGAACAATGTGATGGTAGATTATTACGGCACTCCTACGGCAGTTCCAAAGGTGGCTTCCATTACCACTCCAGACACCAAGAGCATGATAGTCCAGCCTTGGGAGAAGAAGATGGTAGGGCCTATCGTAAAGGCGATTATGGACGCCAACCTGGGCTTCACTCCTATCAATAACGGAGAGAATGTGAGAATCAACATCCCGCCTTTGACAGAGGAAAGAAGAAAGGATCTGTGCAAGCAGGCAAGAAATGCCGGAGAGAATGCAAAGATGAGTATCCGCAATGCTCGCCGCGAGGTTGTGGAGGCTCACAAGAAGTTCAAGAAAGACGGCCTGGAAGAAGATATCTGCAAAGATGCAGAAGTCGATATCCAGAAGCACACCGACAATTTCGTGAAGAAGGTGGACGAAGTTGTTGCAGCCAAGGAGAAGGAGATAATGACCGTATAATGCTTCTCCCGAAAAAAGGCAGATACACATTCAAAGTAGAACAGTACCAGTGCAATGTTCGCAAGATGCTGAGATTCAGCTTTCTTGTGAATATGATGCTGAGTTCTGCGGACTATCATTCCTCCGAAAGAGGGTTCGGAACAGATTACCTCAACGCTCACGGCAAGACCTGGGTTCTCTCCCGTCTTGCCGTCGAGATGATGAGGATTCCATCACGCCACGAAATCATAGCCGTTGAAACCTGGGTGGAAAAAGTCCACCCGCTGTTCACCAACCGAAACTTCAGGATGACGGTAGACTCTACCGGAGAAGTGCTCGGCTGGGGAAGAAGCGTATGGGCTATGATAGACACAACCACCCGCCATCCGGAAAACCTGCTGGAGGTAAAAAACGGGACAATTATGGAATTTGTCGTAGAACCCGATTCGCCCGATTTCCTTGAAGTTCCGATTTCAAAGCCGGTAAGGGTCCAGATGGAAGACATTTCTATGGCAAGAGAAGTGCCCACTTTCTTCAGCGATGTGGATTTCAACGGTCACATCAACTCAATGAGGTATGTGGACCACATCCTTGACACCTTCCCTCTTTCCTGGCATCGCGAAAATAATATCAGGCGCCTGGATATAGCATATGTAGCCGAGGGAAGGCCGGAAATCCCTATCAGGATATACAAAAATGTCCTCCAGGAAAACCCGGAGGACAATTCTACCGATTACGGTTTCAAGATTCATCAGAAACTTCCCGAAAACCAGGAAGAGACCGAGGCTTGCCGCCTCCGCCTGAGAACCATCCCGCTTATTCCATAACAGCCTGGATGCCTGGGAGGATTTTGCCCTCAAGGCTTTCCAGCATAGCGCCGCCGCCGGTGGAAACGTAGCTTACCTTGTCTGCGTAACCCATCTGGTTGACTGCGGCTACGGAGTCTCCGCCTCCTACAAGGGTGAACACGCCCTTTTCCTGAGTGGCCTTTGCAAGAGCCTTTGCTATGTGGAGAGTTCCCTGAGCGAACCAAGGCATCTCGAACACTCCGACAGGACCGTTCCACAGGACAGTCTTCGAACTGTTGATAACGTCTTCAACCTCTACCAGGAAATCTGTTCCCACGTCCATTCCCATCCATCCGTCAGGAATCTCGTCTATCTTGACAATCATCTTGGTGGCGTCGTTTTCAAAACGGTTGGCCACAACGCTGTATTTAGGAAGGTAAACCTTGGTGCCCTTTTCCTCGGCTGATTTCAGAATGTCGAGAGCTACCTGAAGCTGGTCATCCTCGCAGATGGAAGCTCCGATCTTGCCACCCCTTGCCTTTACGAAAGTGTAGGCCATTCCGCCGCCAATCACCAGATTGTCAACCTTCTCTACCAGGTTCTGGAGAATGCCGATCTTGGAAGAAACCTTGCTTCCGCCGATGATTGCGGTTACAGGGTGCTGAGGCTCGTTGACCACCTTGTTGATGGCCTTGATCTCGCCTTCCATGATGTAGCCGAACATCTTGTCCTCAGGGAAATACTTTGCGATAAGGGCTGTAGATGCGTGAGCCCTGTGAGCTGTTCCGAAAGCATCGTTGATATAGCAGTCTGCATAAGATGCAAGATGCTTGGTAAACTCCTTCTGGCTTTCCTTCACCTTGGCCTTCGCCTCTTTCTTCTCTTCGTCTGAAGCGTCATCGGCGAGCCCTCTTGGCTTGCCTTCCTCCTCAGCGTAGAAGCGGAGGTTCTCAAGAAGAAGTACATCTCCCGGCTTCAGGTTTTTGGAGGTCTCGTCTGCTTTCATGCAGTCCGGGCAGAACTGGATTTTCTGGCCCAGAAGCTCTTCAACCTTGTAAATGATATGCTCCAGAGAGTATTTCTTGTCCACTCCCTTCGGCCTTCCCAGATGGGACATAAGTATGATGGATCCGCCCCCCTCCAGCACTTTCTTGATTGTTGGAACAGCTGCGCGGATTCTGGTGTCGTCAGTAACTTTGAAATCCTTGTCCAATGGAACATTGAAGTCCACCCTGGCAATAACTCTCTTGCCTTTGAAATCGTAAGTGTCGATAAACTTCTGCATAATTAAGGAAATATTAAAATCTTTGTTATTCTCTGCGATTGAAATCCGTCGCAAAATTAATAATTTTATCTTTGTACTTGTTAAGACTATGGCACAGACAAACCACATTATATCGATTGAAAGCCCTTCCGGCTGGAAAGACTATGAAATCATAGATTCCGGGGACGGCTACAAGCTGGAGCGGTTCGGCGGTTTCATAATGTCCAGACCTGAGCCTAAGGCTCTGTGGTCCAAGAGCCTGAGCGAAGGAGAATGGAAAAAGCTCGCCCATACCGTATTTTATCCCGGAGCCGGATTCGGCAAAGCCGGAAAGGAAGACGTGGGCACTTGGGAGATGCTTAGGAAAATGCCGGAAAGGTGGTTTATCGAGTACAAGGGAACAGACCGCCAGGCTTCCGAGTGGAGTGCTGCCCGCCACGGAGTGAGCGAAGTCAGGGGCCTGTATATGAAGATGAGGCTGGGCCTTACGTCTTTCAAGCACGTTGGAGTCTTTCCTGAGCAAGCCTCCAACTGGGACTGGATTTATTCCCGAACCCAGATGCTGTGCAACACCCTTCAGGTGGACCCTTTGCATCGCGATGAAAAGCCGAAGGTCCTGAACCTTTTCGCCTATACCGGTGGAGCCACCCTTGCCGCAAAGAGTGCGGGGGCGGACGTTACCCACGTGGATTCCGTAAAGCAGGTGGTGAACTGGGCCAAGGAGAACATGACCTCCTCCGGCCTGGACAACATCCGCTGGATAGTGGACGACGCCCTGAAATTCGTGAAGAGAGAGATTCGCCGTGGAAATGTTTACAACGGCCTGATTCTTGATCCTCCGGCTTACGGGCACGGGCCTGACGGAGAGAGATGGAAGCTGGATGAACTGCTTTTCGAGATGCTGGAAGAATGTTCCAAAATAGTTTCAAAAGAACACTCGTTTGTAGTTTTGAACCTTTACTCTAACGGCTATTCCGCACTTTTGGCAGACACGTTGCTGAAGAAAGCCTTCGGTGAATATACCGGCAGAGAATACACTTGCGGAGAACTGGCTCTTGAAGATAAGTTCAAGAAGGTTATTCCGCTCAGCGTTTTTGCAAGAATGTTTACAAAGTAGGATATGATAAATAGTTTATTGGCAATAAAATGGGACGTTAGTCCATATATATTCTCGATAGGGAGTGTTCAGCTCAGGTGGTACGGAGTGCTTTTCGTTTCCGGATTCATTTTCGGCTACTGGCTGTTTGCAAAGTTCTACAAGAGAGAAGGCCTGCCGTCCAAGCTTCTGGACCCGATGCTGTACATGCTTCTGATCTGCGCTCTTGTGGGAGCCAGGCTGGGCCACGTGTTCTTCTATGAGCCGGAATATTACCTGGCCAATCCAAGTGAGATTCTCAAAGTGTGGCACGGCGGACTGGCCAGCCACGGAGGAGCCATCGCCATTCTTCTGGGCGTGTGGTGGTATGCCCATAAGTACGGCAAGAAATACAACATAGACTATGTCTGGATTTTGGACAGGCTGGCTCTTGCAGTTCCTTTTGCCGGCATGGCAATCAGGCTTGGAAACCTGATGAATTCTGAAATCTACGGCTTTGAGACAAGCCTTCCTTGGGGATTCATTTTCGTCAACGATCCAAAAGGAGACGGGGCTCCGCATCATCCTACCCAGATTTATGAGGCGCTGTCATATCTGTTTATTGGACTGCTTTTGCTGTGGATCTATTTCAGGCACAAGGACAACAAAAAAGCCCCTTACAGAGGCTTTTTGTTCGGTGTTTTCCTGACTCTGCTGTTCGGGGCCAGATTCTTGATAGAGTTCTGCAAGATGCCTCAGGATGGGCTGGATGCCACCAAGGCAGCTGCCGGAAGATTGCTCAACAACGGACAGCTTTTAAGCATACCGTTTGTGGTGGCGGGCCTGCTGTTTATCATCTTCAGCTACAAGTTCAAGAAGCCGATGCTCCGAGAAGAGTTGCCTAATGCCACCAGGACGACTGGTCGTTAGGGTCGTAAACTCTATTGACAACAAACTCTCCTTCTCCGTGTGGATAGATAATCTTAGGATAACATCCTGTGGTTATCGTGATTTTCTTTACAAACGGCGCTAAGGTAAGATCAAGCACCTCAAGCTTTTTCATGTGCCTCAGGTCTATCTCTTCAACCGTGGTGTTTCCAGGATTCAGGTACTTCAGGTTAGGGAAATACTTTAGAAAATCCAGGTTGGAGATGATGTTCTTCCTTCCGCCGTATCCCAGGTAAAGAGTGTCTGCGGCATTTGCCTCAGCGAATGTCACCACTCCGTCTTTGTTGACGTCAACATTTCCAAAGCATTTGGAAAAAGGAGAATCCATTGTGATCGCGATGAAAACAGAATCAACTATTTCTGTATTGACATTCTGCGCCCTTACTCCCAAGGAGCATAAAATCAGGGCTGTAAGGAATGGGACTTTTTTCATTGTATATATTTATTTTTTGATTTTCATTTTTCTCCAGGCATGAGGGCAGGCTTTCGTGTGCTTGTTGAGGCGGTCTATGACTTTCAGGAAATCGTTGGCCTCGACACGGCTGCCGTCATCCCAATAAATTGGAATGCTGTCCAGGCGCCTTGCCGTATATTTATTGCCTTCTTTTGTTATGGCAACGGGCATAAGGTCTCCATCTGCATCGCGGATGTTCACAATGCCAATGTCATCATATTTAGGTTTTTTGGCAGATTCCGAATATGTGAAGCCCACACCGAATTTTCCGTCTTTTTCTGTAATCACCAATTCTTTGGAGCTTCTTGAACTGTATTGGTTGTGCATGCTTTCATAAACGTAAGCCTGAGTTTCAAGCGGAGTGACATTATCATAGTCGCAGCTCAGGAGTTCTGAAGAACCGTAGGAATGGTCTGCAAATGTATTGTGGCGCGTTACGACATATCCCATCTTGCCGTTGTTCTTCACTTTGTAGTAGTCGTCCCAGATGGTAACCTCCCTTCCGTTCAGGTCTTTGTATTTTTGCTCGCTCACCTCCATCATTCCGGTAAGGATGACGTCGTCATATTTTTCATCCCGTCTCGCGCCAAAGATATTGTTGCAGTTATATGACATGATCTTGCTCTTTCCGGTGTCGTAGTCTTTTGCAATCAGGGCAATCAGTTCTCCTCTGGTAGGATGCTGCCTTCCGGTAATTTCCACCTGGCTGTAATGCCCGTCATAGAAATCAAAATGATAGGCGTTCTTGGATTTGTCTAGAACGTTGCGGCCTATCATATAGTGCATATAACCTTTCTCATCCTTGTATCCGAATACAACAGGAGAGCCGGTGCCTCCTTCTGAGATGAACATGCAGTCGTCATATTCAAACTGCACCAGAATTCTTCCGTTGTCCGTCGGCTCAATCATTCCCCATTTTCCGTTCTTGTCCTGGAGCACCACGCCATATCCGTCGAAGATGTGGATGTTGTGATATTTTCCAGGTTTGACATACCATTTTTTTGATCCTTTGTCCCAGATTCCTTCCGTTCCGTTTTTCTCGATGACCTGCATTGTTCCCCAGTTCTTGTCCTTGACGCTGCGGTCATACTCCCTTCCGTGGTGGTCTCTGCTGAACACACGTTCTGAGCCCCACGAAAACAAGGCCCTGAGCCCTTCCGCCAAAACAGCCGCCACGGCCTCTCCTGCCGCCCCTGCAACTTCCAGCATAGCCTGCCCTTCCGCCGTTTCCCTTATTGGTTTTGGCGGGACGTAAGAGCTGCCGGCATGGTCAGCGTATGTTACGTAATGGTGGTCTCCTTGAGCATTGTAATTATAAGACCCGGTATAAGCCTGGTATCCGGAATTGTTTGAGCTGTTCTGATTGCTGGTCCTTTGTCCTCCCTCATAATTAGGGCACCCTGGCTTGTGGGCCTCCCGTCTAGGAGAATCGCTTCTGTTAGCTCCGCAATAGCAGCAGACAGGGTCACTTACCGGAGGAACGTTTACGCGAGCGTTTCCGCCCATGGCCTTTAAGGTTTCCAAGGCGCTTTGAGAATAGCATTTATTGCTTCCAAAAGAAAGAATGGCAAACGTTCCGAATATTATCACGGCGATAGCCGCAGATAGGTGAAGACGCGATTTCATAAAATTGAATGTTTTTTCAAAGATAACAATTTCTGCAAAAATCATACTTGCAGGAACAAATTTTGATGTAACTTTGGTTTGTTAAAAGACATCAGTTATGAAAAGACTTGCACTGCTTGCCGTCCTTGTAATGATAACAGTTGGCGGCTATTCCCAAAACAGGTCCAGAGTCCGCACAGGCGGCCAGACCACCGTCCAGAACCAGCCGTCGCAGACCAAAAACAAACAGCAAACGATTACAACCACAGGCGGTCAGAAGGTAAAAGTCGCTCCGCAAACTCAACGTTTGGAGCCGGTGGAGATTTCCGGCAGCCTTAAGACTATGCTCAAGTCAGACTATATGACTTTCTGCAACATTCCGTTTAATCTTGATATCAACATATTCGGGGATAAATTGATAGACGCCGATTTTGAATATGAGGATGAACAAACGGAAGATCTTTTTCTGGACGGATATGGCAATGTTGATGTTTATTCCGGAATCTTTCCGTCGATGGCCGTTACGGCATATGTTCATTTCACGAAAGAAAAGAAAGTTTACCGTGTTGAACTGCAGACCAAATCAAATTCAGATGAAAACTCAAGGATTCTGTTCAACAACTGGCATAAAAGACTGAAAGTTTATGTAGATGGCGGAGAGGGAGACAATGTTGAAGATCCAATAGCTTTTTCAAAGTCCGGTCCGGAAATGTACTATATAACATTCTTCCCGGGCGATAACTGCACGGCTGATGTCAAGGGCTGGATTATTCTGAGAATTGTGTACAAGGATAAAACAGACTCCGATTACGACGAGAACCATTCATCCTTCGTTACTGTAGATTACATAGATGCCCAGATTATCCCTGCCGACGTCAAAGCCGCCTGGGGCTTCTAGTGTTTGATATGTTTGAGCAGGCGCTTTGAGAAGTGGGCCGTGCCGAGGTCAGTCATGTGGTTGCCGTCCACGGTGTCTTCGTTATCTATGCCTTTTTCCTTTGACACGTCGATGAACCTGAGGTTCTTCAGAGGGCCGGTCTTGATTTCTTCTCCGGTGACAGGGTTCTTTATAGTTGTTCCGTGCTTTTTGAGCCTCTTGTAGATTTCCTTGATGAGGATGTTCTCTTTGACCATATCGTCGTTGTTGCCCGGCAGGATGAACTGCTGAGGATACTCGAAGTTGTTCACAAGATATACGGGAGTGTTAGGGTTGGAGTATGCTATCCAGCCAATGAAATAGTCTGAACTGTCGCGAGTTGTGTTGTAGGTGCAGTTTGGCAGGCAATCCAGTACATAAGCAGATGCAGGGATGGTCTTGATCCAGTCTGCCATATTGCCGTCCATTCTTCCGTTGCCGGAAAAGCCGAGATTGATGACAGGCTTGTCGAGTTTTCTTGAGATGATGGAAGGATATGCCATTCCCGGGCGCGAAACGCAGCCGCCCTGGGTAATGCTTGTTCCGTAGAAGAGGATTGGCAGACCGCCCTCGGCGAGGCTTCCTGAAGGAGCGTAGATGGTTGCCGTGGAGTCTATTCCAATCTCCATGTGGTCAACACCATCGTAGAGAGGAAGATAAATCATATACTCCTTTTTGCCGCCATACATTTTCCTTACGAATACGCTGTTGGAATGCTTGCCGTTTGGGAAGGCCGTTCCTGCGAATTTCCAGTCTTTGCCCTTGTCCAGGACATAGATGTCCATTCCCTTGATTCCGGTGTAGGCCATGTGGCTCATTCCGAAGTTATAGGTAAGGGTCCATTTTGCCCCGATGCACTCTGCGTCTGTTGAAAAGCGGATGGCTATTCCGGCCCCGTCGCATCCAAGTTCCCAGAGTTCCTTTCTCACGATGCCCTTGAGCCGATTCGGTATGCGGTAGAAATAGCAGCTGTCCGCATCAGGCTTTTCCGCCTGGCCGATCATCACCGCATCTCCCTGGGCTATAAGCTGTTTTACATCGTAATACTTAAGCTCTGAAGCCTTCTGGGCAAAAGAAAGCTGCAGGGCGGCCGCAACCAGCAGCATCGCTGAAAATATTCTTCTCATATTATTCTGTTTTTATCCATTCTATCTTGATTCCCCGCCTTTCCATTCCGCGGAGCCAGGTCATCTGCCGCTTTGCAAACTGGTGGATTGCAATTGCCAGATGCTCTTTCATGTAATCGTAGGAGATTTCTCCTGTAATGTATTGAGTAAGGAACTTGTATTCAAGGCCGTAGTAAATCAGGTCCTCTGGCTTTATCCCTTTGTCCAGCAGGGCTTTGACTTCTTCCACCATACCGCTT
Organism: uncultured Bacteroidia bacterium; assembly: GCA_902769525.1. Classification (GTDB taxonomy): domain Bacteria; phylum Bacteroidota; class Bacteroidia; order Bacteroidales; family UBA932; genus Egerieousia. Next base: position 13,837 of record CACXPG010000007.1, on the reverse strand, counting down.
TCCAGCCTCTGCTCAAGCCTGGTGTCAATCCTCTGGTTGCGTCTTTCGCGGTCGGGGTTCAGGGCAATGTAATGCACATTCTGGGGGCCTTTGAAGGATTCTTCCCGCTGAGGAATCTTGTCGTATGCCAGTTCGATTTCAATGGCCCGGATTACTCTTTTCTTTGTGTCGAAATCTGTGTTGTTGTGAGGTTCCGTTCCATGCCTTGCCTTCAAACCGGTGAGCATGGAAACAAGTTCTTCCATACTCTTTTGTTCCAGTTCTTTCCTAAGCTCGGGATCAGGTGCAACTTCCTTAAGGTCATAGTCTTTGCAGACGGCTTCTATGTAAAGTCCGCTGCCTCCGCAAAGTATCGGGAAGATGTTTTTCTTCTTGAGTTCTGAGTAGACTTTCTGGAAATCTTTCTTGTAGCGGAACAGGTCGTATTTTTCTCCCGCCTCGGCGATGTCTATAAGATGATAGGGAATCTCTCCGTACTCGGCGATGTCCTTTCCGGTTCCTATGTCCATTCCGCGATATACCTGCCTCGAATCCGCGCTGATGATGTGGCACTCTGTGAAGGGAAGCTCTCCATCTTTGCACAGGGAATTGATCTTCCTGGCAACCTTAACGGCGAACGCCGTCTTGCCTGAAGCCGTCGGCCCCATAACAACCAGCATGTCGCAGTCTGTCCATTCCCGTTTGAAATCAATGTCTGCCATCAATGCAAAAATACAAAACAATGTGCTACATTTGCGCCGATGAAAGAGAAGAGAGCGAAAATAGATATCAGAAACCGCAGGGCAGGGTTTGACTACGAGTTCCTGGAGAACTACACTGCGGGCATAGTCCTGTACGGAACGGAGATAAAGTCCATCCGTGCCGGCAAGGCGTCTTTGGCCGATACCTATTGCGTGTTTAGCGGCGGGGAACTCTATGTCAAGAACATGCACATCGCCGAGTATTTCTGGGCCAGCTACAACCGCAAGGATCCCAAGAGGGACCGCAAGCTTCTTCTCAACCGCAAGGAACTAAACAAACTTGAGCGTTCTGTCAAGGAGAAAGGCCTTACGATAGTTCCCACAAGGCTTTTCATAAGCGACAACGGCTACGCCAAGCTGAACATCGCCCTGGCCAAGGGAAAGAAAGAGTACGACAAAAGAGAGTCCATCAAGGACAAGGACCGTCGCAGAGCAGAACAGCGAGGCGACGATTACTAAAAAAAGAACCGGCTGTTTTTTCAGCCGGTTCTTCTTTTTTAGGCATTTGCTTACTGGCAGGTGCAGACGAGGTTGCGGTCTCCGTAGCCGTCGTCAACCCTGGAAACTGCAGGCCAGAACTTGTTCTCCATGATCCATTCCAGAGGATAGGCGGCAAGTTCCCTTGAATAAGGGTGGCTCCAATTGTCAGCGCAGCACTCGTGTGCAGGGTGCGGAGCGTTGGCAACAGGATTGTCCTTAGGGTCAAACTCTCCGGCGGCAATCTTCTCGCACTCGGCCTTTATAGTCTTCATGGCCTCGATGAAGCGGTCCATCTCCTCCTTAGGCTCACTCTCTGTCGGCTCGACCATAAGGGTTTCGTGAACAGGGAATGAAAGGGTAGGAGCGTGGAATCCGAAGTCCATAAGTCTCTTGGCGATATCTGTAGAACCTACGCCGTATTTCTTCATGAAATCTCTGCAGTCCAGCAGGCACTCGTGGGCAACTCTTCCGGTCGCTCCGGAGTAAACAGTAGGGAACTCGTTTTTCAGAGACTCGGCGATATAGTTGGCGTTCAGTATAGCTACCTCGCTGGATTCCTTAAGTCCTTCTGCGCCCAGCAGCTTGATGTAGGCGTGGGTGATAGGGAGCAGCAGAGGGTTGCCGTAGAGAGCGGCAGAAACAGCCTCTTCTCCCTTGCATCCCTTGGCCTTCTTGCAGAGTCTCGGTATGCAGTTTTCTTCCGGATGTCCAGGAAGGTAAGGAGCCAGTTCAGCGGTGCAGCAGATAGGGCCTACTCCAGGACCGCCGCCGCCGTGAGGCATTGCAAACGACTTGTGGAGGTTCAGGTGGCAGATATCCGCTCCGATTGTGCCAGGGTTGGTCAGACCAATCTGGGCGTTCATGTTGGCTCCGTCCATATAAACCTTGCCGCCGAACTTGTGGATGGCGTCGACGATTTCCCTGATCTTGACCTCGAACACTCCGTGGGTGGAAGGATAGGTGATCATCAGTCCGGCCAGGTTCTCTCCCGCGGCCTCGGCCTTCTGCTGGAGTTCCTCGACGTTGATGTTGCCCTTTTCGTCGCATCCTACCAGAACGATGTCGAATCCCGCCATCGCTGCGGAAGCCGGATTGGTTCCGTGGGCGGAAGTCGGGATGATCATGACCTTGCGGTTTTCCTGTCCGTTGGCCTTGAAGAAGCGGCGGATGGTGGTAAGTCCGGCATATTCTCCCGCAGCGCCTGAGTTAGGCTGGAGAGAGCAGGCGGCAAAACCGGTGATGGTGTTCAGGTCTTTCATAAGCTCGGCGATGAGCTGCATGTAACCTTCTGCCTGGTCTTTCGGTGCCAGAGGGTGAACGTTGGTGAGTTCACTCCAGCTAAGAGGCATCATCTCCACGGCGGCGTTGAGCTTCATCGTGCAGCTTCCAAGCGGAATCATTGAATGGGCCAGGGAAATGTCCTTCCTTTCCAGCATCTTGATGAAACGCATCATTGCGGTTTCGCTGTGGTATGAGTTGAATACCTTCTGGGTGAGGAACGGAGTCTCTCTCTTCATGAATGTCCTTTCTGCCGGGCAGTGGTGGTGTCCACCCTGGCCTATCCCGAAGATCTTGAGGATCTTGTGGGCTTCCTCCCTGCAGCTCAGCTCATCGAAGCTGATTCTGATTTTTCCGCAGGCTGCATAGAAGAAGTTCAGGCCCTCGGCAAGGGCTTTCTGTCTGATGTTTTCCGTATCAGGAGCCTGGATGTTGCCGTTCTCGTCCTTCTTTCCCATAATCTCGATGGTGTCGAAGAATTCCTCGTTAGTGAGGACATAACCGGCTTCCTTCAGGTGGTTTGCAACGCGGTGGGCGAAGAGCTCTGCATTGCGGGCGATTGACTTCAGTCCCTCCGGTCCGTGGTAAACGGCATACATTCCGCTCATTGTTGCCATAAGGGCGGTGGCGGTGCAGACATTGGAAGTTGCCTTCTCCCTCTTGATATGTTGCTCGCGGGTCTGGAGGGCAAGTCTTACGGCCTTGTTGCCAAGACGGTCAACTGTAATGCCGATGATTCTTCCAGGGACGCTTCTCTTGTATTCTTCACGGGTTGCCAGATATCCTGCCACAGGGCCTCCGAATCCCATCGGGAGTCCGAATCTCTGGGCGCTTCCGACTGCTATGTCCGCTCCCCAGGCTGCAGGTTCCTTCAGGACTGCAAGGGAAAGCAGGTCGCAATATGCGGTAACCATCGCTCCGGCCTGGTGCATCTTTTCGCAGAATGCAGAATAGTCTCTTACCTGGCCGTCGCAGGCTGGGTACTGAACCAGCGCTCCGAAGCACATAGGGTCAACCTCCCACTCTTTCCAGTCGCCGAGGACTACCTTTATTCCAAGACCTTCGGCCCTGGTCCTGATCACTGAAGTAACCTGGGAGAAGACCTCGTCATCCACGAAGAGGACGTTCTTTCCGGCCTTCTGCGCGTCTCGGCTGCGGAGGTTGAACATCACTCTCATTGCTTCGCCGGCTGCCTGGGCATCGTCCAGCATGGAGCAGTTGGAAAGAGGGAAACCGGTCAGGGAGCTGATGACGGTCTGGTAAATCAGAAGGGCCTCAAGCCTTCCCTGAGAAATCTCTGCCTGGTAAGGAGTGTAGGAAGTGTACCAGCAAGGATTTTCGAATATGTTCCTTATGATAACAGGGAGAACTCCGGTTCCGTAATATCCCTGACCTATCAGGGATCGGAAATTCTTGTTCTTTGAAACCATTTCCTTCAGGTGTGCCAGATAGGCGTTTTCCGTCATTGGAGCGTCCATCTTCAGGTCTTCCTTGAGAAGGATGTTTTCAGGAACGGTTTGCTTTACCAGTTCTTCCATTGAATTTACACCGAGAGCTGCAAGCATCTGGGAGATGTCTTCCTTGCGAGGCCCGATGTGCCTTTGAGCAAAAGTGTATGACATATAAATCTTTTTTGTTTTTAGTTTCACTAATCGCTGAAGAATAATCCTCAACACAATTCACAAAGATAAGATTTTAATAGAATCTAAAGCAGGCGTTGTTGCAGAAATGCCCTTTCGGGCATAATATTTAATTTTTGTATCTTTGTCCCGATAGACTATACTAAAACCTAATGATATGAGTTTACTCAGCAAAAAAATCACTGAATTGCAGGAGAGGACCCAGCATGCTCTTCAGGGTGGAGGAGACAAGGCCATTGCAAAGCAGATAGCAATGGGAAAGCTTCCGGCCAGAGAGCGTATCAGAAAACTCCTTGACGAGGGAACCTTCTACGAGTACGACCTGTTTATTCAGCACGACGCCCGCGAATTCGGCATGGAGAAGAAAGACCTTGCCGGAGACGGCGTGGTAATCGGAACAGGAAAGATCAACGGCCAGCCGGTTGCTGTTTATGCGCAGGACTTCACCGTTGCCGGCGGTTCTCTGGGAAGCATGCACGCCCGCAAGATCACCAAGATTATGGACTATGCCCTCAAACTGAGGATCCCGCTTATCGGAATCAACGACTCCGGAGGAGCAAGAATCCAGGAAGGCGTAAATTCTCTTGCAGGATATGGCGAGATCTTTTTCCGCAACACACTCAACAGCGGAGTCATACCGCAGATTTCAGTCATCCTCGGACCTTGTGCCGGAGGTGCGGTTTATTCCCCGGCCCTTACGGACTATGTGTTTGTAGTGGACAAGATTTCCAAGATGTTCATCACCGGGCCTGAGGTAATCAAGTCTGTTCTCGGAGAAGAGATAGATATGGAGAGCCTCGGCGGAGCGAGAGTCCACTGCGAGACCACAGGAAACGCCCACTTCTTTGCCGAAAGCGAAGAGGAGTGCTTCTCCCAGATAAAGACTCTGCTTTCCTATCTGCCGGCAAACAACAATGCTCTGCCGCAGGAAAAAAAGCCTGCACAGCCACTCAAGAAGTATAACATCGTCAAGACGGTGCCAGCAGACCCTACTGAACCATACGACGTGAGAAACGTCATCCGCGCTCTTGTGGACAACTCCGATTTCTTTGAAGTTCAGGAAATGTGGGCAAAGAACATCGTCATCGGATACGGAAGGATAGAGGGCCGCACGGTGGGCTTTATCGCCAACCAGCCGCTCTATCTGGCAGGCGTTCTGGACTGCGACTCTTCAGACAAGGCCGCCAGGTTCATCCGCTTCTGCGACGCGTTCAACATTCCTATCGTGACCCTTGAGGACATGCCGGGCTATCTGCCGGGAGTGGACCAGGAGCACGCAGGCGTGATCCGCCACGGAGCAAAGCTTCTGTACGCTTATTCAGAGGCTACCGTTCCAAAGATAACCGTCATCCTCAGAAAGGCTTACGGAGGAGGTTACATCGCGATGAACTCCCGTCACCTGAGAGCAGACTTCGTGTTTGCATGGCCTACGGCTGAGATTGCCGTTATGGGTCCTCAGGGCGCAGCCAACATCATCTTCCGCAAGGAGATAATGGAAGCCGAAGATCCTGAAGCAATGCGTAAGGCAAAGGTTGCCGAATACAAGGAGAAATTCGCCAACCCTTACGTTGCCGCATCAAAGGGATACATCGACTCCGTAATCAATCCTGCAGACACCCGCCAGTTCATCCTCCAGTCTCTGGACGTTTCACAGCACAAGAACGCCGGCATGCCTAAGAAGAAGCACGGCATCCCACCGTTTTAACAGATGGAGGACAGATGATTATGGCAGAAGTCAAGAACAAGAATCCAGAGGTTCCTGAAATTCAGGAGGAGATGCACGTCATCAGTGAAATCAGCGATGCCGTAGAGTTTCTCGCGCCACAGGTCGGCAAATCCAAGATGCGCCTTTCAGAAGGCGGAATGGAGTACAAGACGTTTTTCACAAAGAAATTTGAAGAGCGCAAGACCTGGAAAGCTCCGGACCCTTACAAGGTTCTGTCCCATATCCCTGGTTCGGTCATAGAGATTTTCGTAAAGCCGGGCCAGAAGGTGAAAAAGGGCGACAAGCTTATGGTCTACGAGGCGATGAAGATGATGAACGTGGTCACTTCTCCAATGGACGGAACAATCAAGGAGGTCAACGCCAAGGAAGGCGAATCCCTTCCAAAGGGCGCTCTTCTGGTTACTTTCAAGAAGAAATGAGCGCAGAAATGTTAAAAAGAGGGGGATGGCTTCCGGCAAGCCATCCCTTTCTTTTTTGCGTGCCCGATAAATGTTTAGGAATCAATCAGATAACGATTTGTCTGTATGCAAATTTACACATAGACAAATTAATAATAAGTTAATAATCAACGATATGGAGGGCACGGCCACCACTGTAGAAAAAGGAAGGGTCGCTGAGGACATTGCAGCCAGATGGCTGAAAGTCCACGGCCTGAGGATTCTGGAGAGAAACTACAGGCACAATCATCTGGAGATAGACATCATTGCGGAGGGTCCGCTGCTGACTTCTGAAGGAACACCGGCAGAGGGGACTTCAGACAAGTCTTTCCTTCACATTGTGGAGGTCAGGTCCAGGGCGGAGGGCTCTATCGTCTCTCCCGAAAAGACCATCCTTCCGCGCAAGCAGAAACTGCTGATAAGCGCCGCCGACGCCTTCGCAAGATCCGCCAGATGCCACCTGGAGGTTGTATTTGATGTAATAGGAATAGAAACCGGGGAACATGGCTACGCTCTGACATTTACACCCGAAGCCTTTCGCCCCAAGTGGTAGTTTTACGCTCAAAACCGATATTATTATCTTATTTTTCCGGGAAAATGATTAACTTGTGAAACTTTTTGGTACGATATGGTTTCAAACAAATATTGCATAATAATGGCGGGAGGAGTCGGCAGCCGCTTCTGGCCGGTATCCCGCAATGCGCATCCAAAGCAGTTTCTGGACATATTGGGAACGGGTCGTTCTTTCCTGCAGGCAACAGTAGACCGTTTCAGCAAGATAATTCCGGCAGAAAACATTCTCATAGTGTCTGCAAAGCAGTATGAGGGCCTGATTGCCGAACAGGTGCCACAGATCCCGAGAGAGAATGTGCTTCTGGAAAGTCACAAGAGAAATACGGCTCCTTGTATTGCATACGCCACATACAAGCTGTTCAAGAAAGTTCCCGACGCCACGGTGGTGGTGTCTCCCGCAGACCATCTGATACTCAACGAAGACATATTCCTGGAAACCATTGAAACGGCGATGGAATATGCCGCCAATTCAGACTCTCTGATTACTCTGGGAATCAAGCCAACCCGCCCCGAGACCCAGTACGGGTACATACAGGCCAACAAGGCCAAGGCGGAAGTCATAAAAGGCCACGCCTGCTACCAGGTGAAGACATTTACCGAGAAACCGGATGCCGAGATGGCCAAGGTGCTTTTCAGCAGCGGGGAGTTTTTGTGGAACTCGGGCATTTTCGTGTGGAACCTCAAGACTGTAAAGAAAGAGCTGGAGACTCACCTTCCGGACATAGCCGCTTCCTTCTCGGACATCGCGGAGTATTATTACACAGATCTTGAGCAGAAGAAAGTAGATGAAATCTACGAGGCCTGCATGGCCATTTCCATAGACTATGGAGTTATGGAAAAAACAGACAGGTGCCGCGTGTTCGAGGCTTCCTTCGGATGGAGCGACCTTGGAACCTGGGAGAGCATCTACGCCCAGGGCGACAAGGACAAGGCAGGAAACCTGATAAACACTTCCAAGGTCCTTATAGAAGATGTCTCAGACAGCATAATCGTGTCTGCCGAAAGAGACAAACTTATGGTGGTCAAGGGTCTGAAGAACTTCATCGTGATAACAACAGACGATGTGCTGCTGATCTGTCCGAGAGACGAGAAGCAGATCAAGGCCCTTACGGCAGACCTGAAACTCAACAAATTTGGAGAATACATGTAAAAACGAAGATATGGATCCAGTAAAAGTAAAAGTACACAGTGAAATAGGCAGATTGAGGGGAGTGATCCTCCATACACCGGGCGAGGAAGTGGAGAATATGACTCCACGAATAGCTCAGCGAGCTTTATACAGCGATATCCTGAACCTTTCAATAGCCCAGAAAGAATATGCCCAGCTCAGGGGCGTGCTCGAGAAGTGGACAGACACCTACCAGGTGGACAAGCTTCTTGGAGTTGTTCTCGACGATCCGGGAGACCGCAGCATGCTGCTCAAGAGAATCTGCACCATAGAAAACGTGCCGGAGTATTACGATATGCTTATGGGCACTTCCACCAGGAAACTCACAAAGCTCCTTCTGGAAGGGCTTCCGGCCAAGATAGACACTCTCACGGCATTTTTGGCGGATGACTACTATGCCCTGCAGCCGCTCTACAACTTCTACTTCACAAGAGACGCTTCCGCCTCAATCGGCGAGGACGTGCTGATATGCAAGATGGCAAACAAGGTCAGGGTGAGAGAGTCGCTGATTATGGAGGCGATATTCTCCAACCCTAAACTCTTCGACTGCTCCATTATAGACGCCAACGAGTTCTCCAAAGAGAGAGCCGGAGAGGGCGGAATAGCCGGAAGCGCGGTAAAGAACAACGTGAGCGTGGAAGGCGGAGACATTCTGGTAATAGACAAGAACATACTGCTTGTGGGCAACGGCCTTAGAACCACTTCCCAGGGAATAGACAAGCTTATTCAGCGATTCTGCCAGGACCAGGACGGAGGGCAGAAGCATATAATAGTGCAGCAGCTGCCGGACGACGTGGAGTCTTTCATCCACATGGATATGGTGTTCACGATGCTTGACAATGACGCCTGCCTGATCTACGAGCCGCTGATTCTTTGGGAGAACCAGTATCGTACCGTTCATATTACGATAGACGGCGGAAGAGTGAAGAAAATCCGCGACGAGCAGAACGTCCTTTCCACCCTCAGGAAACTGGGCAAGGACCTGGAACCGGTGCTTTGCGGCGGAGACGAGGACGAGTGGAACGCAGACCGCGAGCAGTGGCACAGCGGAGCCAACAGCTTTGCAATAGCCCCTGGAAAAATTCTTTCATACGCCCGTAACGTGCACACTCTCAACGCCATGAACCAGGCTGGCTTTAATATCGTTACAGCCGATGATGTAATCAGCGACAAGGTTGATCTGGAGAAAGAGAAAAGATGTGTGATCACCATCGAAGGCAGCGAGCTTCCGAGAGGCGGCGGCGGAGCCAGGTGCATGACAATGCCGGTAGTAAGAGATGACGTTTAGCCGTTTTTCTCAAGATTGAGTATATTTGCTCCCCGATAAAAACAAAGAAGATGGACCGTAAAGACATAGACAACTTGCTCGACAGGATCGAGCAGTTCCGTGCAGAAAAGCTTCAGGATGTTGAAGAGCTTAGAGTAAAGCTCCTTGGAAAGAAAGGCGAGATAACCCGTCTGTTCGACGAGTTCCGTACCGTGGCCCCGGAGCTCAAGAGAGAGTTCGGCAAATGCCTGAACGAGCTCAAGACCAAGGCTGCGGAGAAGATAGAAACGCTCAGAGAGTCTTTTGATGACGTGTTCGATTTGGACACCAAGACAGACTTTACCAAGCCGGGAGACTTTTTCGAGCTTGGCACCAGGCATCCTATTTCCCTGGTCAGGGAGGAAATCCTGGACATTTTCTCCAAGTTCGGCTTTGCAGTAGCCGAAGGTCCTGAGATTGAGGATGACTGGCACGTTTTCTCTGCCTTGAACTTCCCTCCGGAGCATCCGGCAAGGGATATGCAGGACACGTTCTTCATTAATCCTGCAAGTGATGATCCGATTCTTCTGAGAACCCACACTTCCAGTGTCCAGGTAAGGACTATGGAAAGGCAGAAGCCGCCTATCAGGGTTGTCTGCCCTGGAAGGGTGTTCCGCAACGAGGCCATCAGTGCAAGAGCACACTGCATCTTCCATCAGGTGGAGGGTCTTTACATAGACGAGGGCGTAAGCTTCGCGGACCTCAAGCAGGCCATCCTGCTTTTCGTTCAGGAGATGTTCGGTCCTCAGACCCAGATCCGTATGAGGCCTTCATACTTCCCGTTCACCGAGCCTAGCACCGAGGTTGACATCAGCTGCAACATCTGCGGCGGCAAGGGCTGCAACATCTGCAAGGGAACGGGCTGGCTGGAGATTATGGGTGCCGGAATGGTGGATCCTAACGTCCTCGAAGCCAGTGGAATCGACAGCAAGAAGTACACCGGATTCGCATTTGGTATGGGTATCGAGAGAATCGCGATGCTCAAGTGGATGGTCAACGACCTGCGCCACTACTTCGAGAACGACGTCCGCTTCCTGAAAGAATTCAGAAGCGTTATCTGATGAAGATGACGTTGCTCGGGGAGGATTTTTCCTTGCCGTTTATCGCGACAACCACATAGTTCTCCGCTCTTTCAGGGGCGGAGAAACTGTTTTCTGAAGTCTGGCCTACAAGCCCTCCCTGCCAGAACGCGCTGAAGCCGTCCGGAGAATAGCCGGAAATGTAGAGCTTGTAGATGGCATAGCTCTGTGCTCCCGGACTCTTTTCCCATCTGATAACTCCGTCGCTTCCGGTTATTGTGACAGGAGCCGGGGTAATGTCTGAAGATGTTCCCAGTTTAGGTATCAGGCTTGGGTATTGATAAATCTTTCCCTGCAGGCATTCCAGGAAATCCTTCCTGAAAAGGCTGTGGGTTGTAAACCAGATGTTGCCCTGGACAAAATCAGCCTGGCGGCATTCATCTACCTGCAGCACGAATTCATCCATTGTGTCAAATCCCTTTTCCTTGTAGCGGTATGCGGCAAGGCCAGGAAGACAAGGAACATCCTTCATTATCGGTTCCCAGCTGTCGAGCACTTTCTTGAAATCGGCGATCCTGTGGCCGTGCTGCCAGTAAATCTGTGGAGCCAAGTAATCTATGGTTCCCTCTTCGATCCAGTATTGAGGGTCTGCGTAGAGTTTCTGGGTGTTGACCAGCCTTCCTCCCGGGCTTACTCCGAAAATCGCGTTTGGCTTGGCGTCGTGGGTTGCCTTGTGCATGGCCGCAACAATCTTGTTCACGTTTTCCTCCCTCCATCTTCCGAGTTCCATTCCGTTCCCGTATTTCTGATACCAGGAGGCGTCGTCCCACACCCTTCCGTCGTCCATCTTCTTGATGGTCTTTTTCAGCTCGGCGATTTCGTTTTTGTCGGTGAGGGTCTTCAGGCTGTCCCTGAGCTTAGGCAGGACTTCCAGCTTTTCCCTCAGTCCTTCAGGATAGAAGAAGTCGTCTATATGCGCCCCATCCAGGTCGTAGTTGCTCATTACCTCGTAAATCACGTCGTACAGATACTGGATGACTTCCGGGTTGCCGGGGTTCCAGTACATAGTCTTGCCGTATTTAATTACCCTGTCCGGATGTTTGTAGCAAAGATGCTTTTTCACCCTGTCGGCATCTACGCTTCCCACTCTCATAGGGTTGAACCAGCCGTGGATCTGCATTCCCAGGCTGTGGGCTGTCTCGATGGCAAGCTTCAGCGGGTCGTATCCCGGATCTTCTCCCTGAACTCCTGTCAGGTTGTGGTCCCAAGGCAGAATCTTGGACTTGTAGTAGGCCTCGGAGTTGCAGCAAAGCTGCATTATGACCACGTTGCAGCCGGTTTCCTTGATCTTGGTGATCACGTTCACGAGAGCTCTTTTCTGGGAGTCCCTCTGCCTTTCGATCCTGATTTTCTGCTCGTGACGGCTTTCTCCCTTCAGCCTGGAAAGGTTCACCCTTATCTTCCTAGGCCAGTCCGAGCCTCTTACGGTTGTAAGCCAGGCTCCCCTGAATTCGTGATTCACCTCTACCTTGTCTGTCAGAGGGTTAAACACTTTACTTCTGTCGTTGTTCTGGGAAAAGGCGCTTGAGCATACAATCGCTGAGAATGCCAATGCGCAAATGATTGTTTTCAGAGTTTTGTTTTTCATACTTCAAATTTAGAAAACTTGAGTGTATTCAAATTGGTCCAGAAACTTTTTTTTGCAAGAAAAACAAAGATTGCTATATTTGCAGTCCCAAACGCGGAAATAGCTCAGTTGGTAGAGCACAACCTTGCCAAGGTTGGGGTCGCGGGTCCGAGTCCCGTTTTCCGCTCGAAGTTTTCATAATTTGAAGTGTGCCTCTCGCTTGCGGGAGGCTTTTTTATTATTTTTGTATCACGATGGCTAAAGGCAAAGACATACAAAACCTCAAGCATTTCCTTTCTCTTGTAAGGATGGGAATGTGGGGCAGGGCGGAAGATCTGCAGCCCGAAGGCACAGACTGGGAGAAGATTACCAGGTGGGCCAGGCAGCAGACTGTTATCCCTATTGTGGCCGAAGGTATGGAAGTGTCTGGCCTGGCTGGACAAATAAAGGAGAGCTGCATTGCAGACCTGTTTGAATCTTCGGCATCCAATGCCAGGATTCATCATTTGCTGGACAATGCTGCCGCCAAGGCATACACTCTTCTTGAGGAAGAAGACATACCGTCTGTTCTGATAAAAGGCCAGGGAATAGCCCGCTCTTACCGCAATCCGCTTTTGCGCCAGTGCGGCGACGTGGATCTTCTGGTGGGCAGCCGCAATTATGAAAAGATACCGCAAACCCTTTCAAAACACGGCTATACAATAGCCCGGCAGGGGGGCAAGCACACAGACTTTTACGTGTCTGACTTCAGAGTGGAAATCCATAGAGTGTGCGTGGAGACTTCTTCATCGGTGATGAACTCCTTCTTCCTCTCCTGGGGTGACAGGCAAGTGAAAGATTCTTCAAAGTCTTTCTCTCCGGCCGGCTCTGAAGTGATGGTGAGAATACCAGAAGACGAATTCAACGCCATATATGTCTTCGTTCACATGTTCTCGGCTCTGGTTTCAAATGGCACTGGCCTGAGGCAGCTCTGCGATTTGGCGGCAGTTCTGTCTTCCGGCGGAAAGACTCTCAACAGGGAGATAATTCTAAAGTCTTTGACCTCGCACAAGCTTCTCCGTGCCTGGCAGGTGTTCGGATGTGTGCTGGTGGATTATCTCGGCCTTCCTGTTGAAGACTTCCCTTTCTATGACGAAACACAGCTTCCCAAGGCGGAGAGGCTTATGGACCTTATCATTGAAAGCGGCAACTTCGGGTTCTTCCTGAAAAGACCTCAAGGACGCCAGTCTGTCTGGAGCACGGCAGGCTATTTATGGAGAAAGTTTGTGTGGAAGACCTCTATGGTTAAACTGTTTCCTGAAAGCCTGACGAAAATTTAAATCGAGAGCATTATTTGAAAATAATTTATATATTTGCAGTCCCAAATGCCCAGGTGGTGGAATGGTAGACACGCTACTTTGAGGGGGTAGTGCCAGAAATGGTGTGCAGGTTCGACTCTTGTCCTGGGCACGAAAGACCGACCAAAAGAATTGGCCGGTCTTTTTTGAAAAAGGAGCTCGGGTGGTGAAATTGGTATACACGCCGGACTTAAAATCCTGTGGACAGAAATGTCCGTACGGGTTCGATTCCCGTCCCGAGCACAACAAGACTTTGTAAGCTATTGACCTTCAATCACTTTACAAAGTCTTGTTTCTTGTATCCCCCAAATTTGGTCACTTTTGGTCACTTTTTTCTTTCAGACCAAAGAACCAAAGAGACCGATAAATTGGAATTTACCTTATTACAATATTATTCTTTGGTACCAGTTTTGCGAGTTTCATTGCATATTTGGTGCCGAAAGTTCTTCTGATGATCGTCTCTACATATTTAGTGACGAGTGTTTCATCATTAATATGGGTGAAGA
>CACXPG010000006.1 GCA_902769525.1 uncultured Bacteroidia bacterium | reverse complement strand
GTTTGCTGCTTGTCTTCATCATGTCAATGAACGGCTCCGTTTCCGAAGCGGGCTGCAAAGGTAAACACTTTTTGCTTACTTCCAAATCTTTTTCGAAAATTTTTCAAAAAATTTTTTTCAGCCCTTTCCTCCGCTGCCCAGGCGGCCTCCTGGCCGGTCAGGCGCGAAAGGGTTGCAAAGGTAGCAACTTTTTCCGTATTTCCAAACAACGTGCCAAAAAAAATTCGGATTTTTTCAGGACAGGCGACCCGGGGGGATATACCTATTATATAATATAAGGAGAAAAAGGATGACAACAACTTACACTTTTTACACAAAAATAATCACGTGTATAGCGCATTGTAAAGATATTTTTATACTTTTGCAGTGTGACAGAACAATATTTCATATTACAGTCTGTTAGAATTCTTTCTAGAGTCCGATCTTGAGCACCCTGCCAAGGTCTGACATTCAAGTGCCTGCAAAGGGTGCGCATATTTCCAGCCGAGTTTAACTCAAATTTCATTATTGAGCTAATGCAATAGATTACAGTCTATTCCATTTAGCATAACCATAGTGTAATCTCACAGCATAAAAAATGAAAGTCAACATTACAGTAGCCGATGAAAGTCATTTCAAGTACATCGGAAAAATCGTTGAAATGATGGAAGGATCTTCCAAAGAAAGAGGGACAACCCTTGCCATTAGAACTCCTGAATACATACGGGACAAGATGGAAAACCACAAGGCCATAATTGCCATTGACGAAGGCGGAAACGTTGCAGGTTTCTCATACATAGAGACTTGGAGCCATACCAAATTTGTGGCAAATTCCGGGCTGACAGTAGCGGAGCCATACAGGAGAAACGGGCTGGGAAGACGGATAAAAAGAAGAATATTCGAGCTTTCCAGAGAGATGTACCCCTATGCAAAAATATTCAGCATTACCACGCAACTGTCTGTAATGAAAATAAATACAGAACTGGGGTTCAAGCCTGTCTCATTTTCCGAGTTGACTGATGACAAAGAATTCTGGGAGGGATGCTATGGATGCGCTAACTACGATATCCTGCAGCGGAACGACTGCAAGATATGCCTTTGCACCGCCTTGCTCTACGACCCCAAAGAGCACAAACAAGACAAAACCGAAAAATAACTGAAAAGCATAATCCAATGAAAAAGAAAATCGTACTGGCATTCAGCGGAGGACTGGACACTTCGTTCTGCGTTCCGTGGCTAAAGGAACAGGGCTACGAAGTCCACACCGCTTTGGTAAACACGGGAGGCTTCTCCCAGAAGGAAGAGGAGAGTATCCGCAAAAAGGCTCTGGCTCTGGGCGCCAAAACCCATACCTGTTCCAACATCGTTGAACAGTATTATAACAAGGGCATTAAATACCTGATTTTCGGGAATATACTCAAAAACGCAACCTACCCGCTAAGCGTCAGCAGCGAGAGGTTCTTCCAGGGGATGGAAGTGCTGAAAATAGCAAGAAAGAAAAATGCAGGATTTGTAGCTCACGGAAGCACGGGTGCCGGTAACGACCAGGTGCGGTTTGACTTGATATTTGACGTGTTGGCTCCTGACATACAGATTGTTGCACCTGTAAGAGACAACAACTTCCAGAGAAAGTTTGAAATCGGATACCTGAAGAGCAAAGGATTCAGTTTCTCCTGGGAAAAGAGCAAATACTCCATAAACCAGGGAATATGGGGAACAAGCATCGGCGGAACAGAAACTCTCCATTCGGACGGCTGGCTGCCTGAAGAGGCTTATCCGCACCATGTTACAGAAAAAGAAGAAAGGATTCTGAGCATAGACTTTACCAAGGGAGAACCGTCCGGAGTTGACGGAAAGAGCATGAACCCCGTTGAAGCTATACGAAAAATCGCCTCAATAGCCAATAAATATGGTATTGGAAGGGACATCCATACAGGAGACACCATAATCGGCATCAAGGGAAGAGTTGGATTCGAGGCGGCCGCCCCGCTTATAATCATTAAAGCCCACCACCTCCTTGAAAAACACGTGCTTGTAAAAGGGCAGCTCAACTGGAAAGACCATATATCAGCCTATTACGGGCAGCTCATGCACGAGGCCCAATATCTCGACCCGACCGCCCGGGATATGGAAGCGTTCCTGGAAAGCACACAGAAAAACGTTACAGGAACTGTCTTTGTAAAACTCCGCCCCTACTGCTTCCAGGTGCTTGGGTGCAAAAGCCCTTACGACCTGATGAATTCCAGGTTCGGTGCATACGGAGAAGACAACAGGTCCTTCACGGCACAAGACATTATAGGATTCACCAAAGTGCTTTCCAACCCTCTCAAGATCTATTACAGCCTCAGCGACAAAAAACTTAGATGAAAAACAACGCACTGGTACAGAGAGCATTGTCTCTTCTTGAAGAAATGATTTCCATACCGGCTCCCTCCGGAAAAGAGGAAGCCAGATGCGACTTTCTGGAAAAGAAGACAAGATCCTTGCTGAAGGAAGAAAATCTTGAAGACAAGGTCAAACTGCTGCGCATCAAAAACAACATCGTCCTTTTCAGGCCGCGGGAGGGAAAGAAGACGGTATTGCTCTGCGCCCATATCGACACCGTGAATTCGTCCGCCCCGCATTATCCTGCCTGGAAAGGGAACAGGCTGTATGGACTGGGGGCAAACGATGACGGTGGTTCTGTCGTCTGCATGATTGAGGCTTTCACTTTTCTGGCAATGCAGGAAGACGGATGCCAGATAGTTCTGGCATTGACGGCAGAAGAGGAAAACGGCGGAAGAAACGGAATTCCCGAAGTTTTGCAATTTATTAAGAAACAGGATAATATACCAATGCCAGATTACGCCTTGGTAGGAGAGCCTACGGGAATGAAGGCGGCTGTTGGAGAAAAGGGCCTTCTTGTGCTGGACGGCACTGCAGAAGGCAAGCTCTCGCACGCGGCCTATCCGGCAGAGGAGAATGCGGTCTACAACGCTCTCAAGGATATAGAAGTCCTGAGAAAATTCTCTTTCAGGAAGAAATCAGGCATTATGGGCCCAACGCATCTTTCTGTAACGCAAATAAATGCGGGATCAGCCCATAATATTGTCCCCGACACCTGCAGTTTTGTCGTGGACATAAGGTTCAACGAAAGATATTCATCCAGAGAGATACTTCAGCTGCTGTCCGCTAAAACAAAAAGCAGCCTCAAGGCCAGAAACCTTGAGCACAGATGCAGTGTCACGCCTCCTGGATGTCCTCTTTGGGAAGTAATGCAAGAGCTTGACATAGAGACTTATGTCTCCCCTACCTCATCCGACTGGGCACGGCTGGACATTCCTGCAGTCAAGATAGGACCTGGGGAAAGCTCCAGAAGCCACAAGGCAAACGAATACATAACAAAAAGTGAAATCGCGGAGGGAATCAACAAATACATCAGCATCCTCTCCCACCCAAAACTCAGATAAACTATGGCTACACTTTGGGACAAAGGCAAACCATTTGACAAGAAGGCAGAAGAATTCACCGTGGGAAAAGACAGGCAGCTGGACCTCAAGCTTGCAAAATGGGACGTGACAGGAAGCAAGGCCCACGTGGCGATGCTCGGTAAAATCGGGCTGCTCTCTCCTGACCAGACAAAAGAGCTCAGCGATGCTCTTGACCAGATTCTGGAGAGCGTCAACCAGGGGAAATTCCACCTGGATGATGATGTGGAAGACATTCATTCTCAAGTAGAACTGCTTCTTACTGAAATACTCGGAGAAACCGGGAAAATGATTCATTCCGGCAGGAGCCGCAACGACCAGGTTGCCCTGGACCTGAAGCTTTTCTTCAAGGATGAATGCAGGAAAATCAGGGACGAGGTTCTGGATCTGTTCAATCTTCTTGTCCGGATGAGCGACAAATACAAGAATGTCCTGATGCCAGGCTACACTCATTACCAGAGCGCAATGCCGTCTTCATTCGGGCTGTGGCTGGGAGCGTACGCAGAGTCGCTGGTGGATGACATGACAATGCTTTCCGCCGCTTACAAAATCGCAGACCAGAACCCCCTGGGAAGCGCCGCCGGTTATGGCAGTTCCTTCCCTCTGGACCGAAAGTACACCACGGAAATGCTTGGGTTCAGCACACTGTCTTTCAACTCTATAGCGGCACAGATGGGACGAGGAAAAACCGAGCGGGCTCTTGCCGCGGCCATCGGGCAGATAGCCAGCACTCTGAACCATCTCGCCCAGGACTGCTGCCTTTTCTGCTGCCCGAATTTCTCATTCATAAGTTTTCCTGACAGTCTTACTACAGGAAGCAGCATCATGCCGCACAAGAAGAATCCCGATGTATGGGAGACTATAAGGGGAAACTGCAATATCATCTCCTCCTGCTATGGCCAGACAGCCATCTTGACAGCTAACCTCCCGCACGGGTATCACAGAGACTATCAGCTCCTTAAAGAAATAATTTTCCCGGCTTTGGATAAGACACACGACTGTCTGGAAATGGCCCGGGTGATGCTTTCAGGAATGAAAGTCTCTGCCGATATTTTCAAAAATCCGCTATACAAGCCGATATTCACTGTAGAGGAGGTCAATCGCAGAGTAATTGAAGGCGAACCTTTCAGGCAGGCTTACAAGGATGTGGGAAAAGAAGTTGCGGAAGGATCGTTCGACTTTCCGGAAGACAAGATGAATGTCTCTTCTCTCGCCCACACCCATATCGGAAGCATCGGAAACCTGGCGCTCAAAGAAATAAAAAAGAAGATGCGGCACTCTATTTTCTAGAGGCCGCATCAACAAAATCGCCGAGAAATCTACTTCTAATCCAAAGGATTTCCGTCCCGGTCGCTCCATACGGCGTCCAGAAGCGGCAGATCTGTGTCCACCTTGGTCTTTATGGAACATCCGTATTTCTTGCACCAGTCTTTTATTATGCTGTGGAACAACCCTTTACGCTTTGTAAGATAAGCCTCGAACAACGGATTGAGCGAAATGACGAATGACTTGACATTTCTCTCTTTGGTATAATAGGCAAGTTGTCTTTCGAGAGCCTCGTCAGCAATCAGGCTAGGAGCGATCTCGCCGCTGCCGTGGCACATCGGGCAAGTTTCGTTCACTTTAATCTCCGTAGCCGGGCGAACCCTCTGACGAGTAATCTGCATAAGGCCGAACTTGGTAAGAGGCAAGACGTTATGCTTTGCCCTGTCGCTCTGCATAAGTTCCTGCATGTGCTTGTAGAGCTTGTTGCGGTTGTCGACGTTGTCCATATCGATGAAGTCGATTATGACAATGCCGCCCAAGTCCCTGAGTCTCATCTGGCGTGCGATCTCGTCTGCCGCATGCATATTTACCTCGAAAGTGTTGTCTTCCTGTTCAACTCCCTTCTTTACTCTCGTTCCGCTGTTTACGTCAACCACATTCAAGGCCTCGGTGTGCTCTATAACCAGATATGCGCCTTTTTTGAGAGGCACGACTTTTCCGAAGGAACCCTTGATCTGTCTTGTGACGTCGAAATAGTCAAAAATAGGAAGTTCACCCTTATACAGTTTCACAATCTTCTCTTTTTCAGGCGCTATGGTCCTGATGTAGTCCCGAATTTCATAGAATGTGGACTCATCGTTGACCTCGATTGAAGTGAAACTGTCGTTGAGGAGGTCACGCAAAATGGTTGTGGCCTTGCTGTTTTCAGTGAACAGCAGCTGCGGAGGCTTGCATCCTACAAGCTTGCGGTATCCGCCTTCCCATTTTTCTATAAGAGAAGTGAGCTCGGCATCCAGCACAGCCGCCTTCTTTCCTTCAGCGGCAGTACGGATGATGGCTCCGTAATTCTTCGGCAGAATACTCTGCACCAGGCGCTCCAGCCGCCTCTTCTCTTCTTTGGAGGAAATCTTCTGCGATATGCTTACCTTATCTGCAAAAGGAAGCAGGACTATGTTTCTTCCTGCTATAGATATTTCAGCCGTGAGCCTTGAACCTTTAGTCGAGATTGGTTCCTTTACTATCTGAACCACAATCTGCTGGCCCGGCGACAGAACTTCGTCGATCCTGCCCTCTTTTTCGAGAATAGGACCGATCCTGACCTTGGAATAGAAGGACTGAAGATCACGATCGGTGTTGATCTGTCTTACGAAATAGTCGAAAGCCTTGAAATTGAGACCGAGGTCAAGGTAATGAATGAATGCGTCCTTGTTGTCCCCGATATCCACGAATGCGGCATTGAGAGCCGGCATCACTTTCTTGACTTTTCCCAGATAGACGTCTCCTACACCGATGCTCTGCGCCGAAGTGTTCTGCTCCTGGCTGATTTCCATCAGGCGATGGTCTTCCAGCAGAGCAATTGTCACTCTGGCAGGGCTTACATCGATAATTAGATCCTTCTCCATATAACAAAAAAAAGGACGACCAAGACTTTTAAGCCGTCCTCTTTAACCATTGATAAGATGCCTATTTGCGCTTCTTATGTCTGTTCTTACGCAGACGTTTCTTGCGCTTGTGAGTGGCCATCTTATGTCCTTTTCTTTTCTTTCCGCTTGGCATAGTAATTATTTTCTACCTCCCTTTACACCGCTCATGAAAACCTTTGCAGGCTTGAATGAAGGAATGTTGTGAGCAGGGATAACCATTGTAGTGTTCTTAGAAATGTTTCTAGCAGTCTTCTTTGCTCTCTTCTTGATTACGAATGAACCAAAGCCACGAAGATATACATTCTTACCCTTAGCAAGAAAACCCTTTACGGCTGCCATAAAACCCTCAACAACGCGGGCAACGGTAACTTTCTCTAAGCCGGTCTGCTTAGCAACCTCGTTGATAATGTCAGATTTTGTCATAACTTTAAAAATGATAATTGGTGAATATTTTGTGGGGCAAAAATAGATTATTTTTTGATACTGACAAAATGATTTTAAAAAAAAATTGCTTGTATAGAGCATTTTATAACACATTCTGCTAATTTTGCCATCCCCAAATTAAGGGATGTTACCTATGAATAAACTGATCCTGATACTGGCGTTTAGTCTCTCAAGCGCATTAGCCGTGGCTCAAAATGTCACAGTATCAGATATTTGCATAAGCGGCAACTCGATTACCGCCCGATCTGTCATTCTAAGGGAACTCCCGTTCAGGACAGGAGATGTCCTGGATTCCGCTTCCCTGGACAATTATCTGGTCGAAGGGCGTGAAAACCTGCTCAACACATCACTTTTCAACTATGTGACCCTGACAAAGCACTATTCAGACGGCCCTGACACGGCAGCCGTCCAGGGAATGAAGAACGTCAAGATAGACGTTGAGGTGGAAGAAAGATGGTACATCTGGCCTATATTTGAACTAAGGTTCAACGACAGGAACATGACCTCCTGGGTCAAGAAAATGGACTGGAAAAGGGTGACTCTCTATTCGGGAGTGAACATCAGCAACCTTTTCGGCCTTGGGCATAAAATGGAAATCAGGGGTCTGTTCGGATGGGAAAAAGGCTTTGACATTTCATACAGCAAAGTTGCCCTGGACAGGAAAAGGAAGACCTATCTGTCCGGAGAAGCATACGCCATGTTCTACAAGAACGCAGATTTCATCACTGTACACAACAAGCTCCAGCACCTTTCCGGGGACGGTTTCATGAAAAGAAGCTTCGGCGGAAAGCTGAGCGTCACCTACAGGCCTCAGATCCGCTGGAGAGCCGTTGCCACTCTCTCATACGACAGAAGCAAGGTGTCAGAAAAACTGCTTGAAGCTAACCCGGATTATTGGGGAGTAAAATCCGCCATCAGCCGCACAGCATCTCTTGAAGCTTTTGTATGCCGCGACGAAAGAGACTATATAATGTACCCGACCCAGGGCACATACGCCGCCCTGAACGCCAAATTTGAGGAAAGCAACGGGTTCGACTACACTTACGGGCAGCTTCTTCTCGATTTGCAATACTACAAGAAACTCTCAGAAAGGTGGTTTGCAAGTTCATCGCTAAAGATTTCCACCAGCCTTGCCAGCAAGTACACTTTCATCAATTCCAGGGCAGTGGGATACGAGATCGCGAACATAACAGGCTACGAGCTTTATGTGATAGACGGGCAGCATTACATAACCCAGAACAACAGCTTCAAATACCTGATCTTGCCGCAGAAAATCGTGCACCTGGGCCAGAACCCGAAATGGAGAAAGTTCAACAAGCCTCACTTTACGATCTACGGCAAGCTGCTCTTCGATTTTGGATACGTGTTCCAGCAGCGCAGCAAAAAAGGCGACAACTCATATCCCAACAGTTTCCTTGCCGGAGTCGGGGCCGGAATAGACCTTGTCACATATTACTACATAGTGATCAATGTGGGCTATGCTGTAAACAGCCGCGGAAAAGGTTCGATGCTGTTCGGATTCAGGGCCCCTATTTTCTAGTGAAAGAAATCCGGCAGTCTGCAGTATATATGTATGTGACTGACAAAATATGCCACTTGAGTCTTTGGCACAATGATTGACTATTTTCATTTAGAAAGTGCCACAGACAAGGCTCTGGCCCGCTAACCAGGGTAGCCCATATCTTGTCTACTGACATTTTGACATATTAGAAGATTAACTGAAAGGGAGAGAACCGAATGAAATTTTTTGACGAGAAACTGCTGAACCAGATGGAAGGAGACATAAACATCCTTCCGGTAATGAGCATAGAAGCCAACGCAAAGACAGACAAAATCGAAGTGCCCCAGACATTGCCAATTCTGGCGATGAGGGATTCCGTGCTGTTTCCCGGGACCATTCTGCCTGTTACAATCGGCCGGGACAAGTCTGTCAAGCTGATAAGAGCCCTGAACAAGACCACCAGGATTATCGGAACAGCCACCCAGATAGACGTGCACAAAGACGACCCGCGCATTTCAGACCTCTATGAAATTGGCTGCAGTGCCAAGATTCTCAAGCTAATAGAGATGCCTGACGGGGCGCTGACAGCCGTTCTTCAGGGATTGAGAAGATTCCGCCTTGAGCAGATAATCGCCGAGGACCCGTATCTTATTGGAACCATCGAGAACCTTACGGACATCTTTCCTGCAAAGGATGACAAGGACCTGAAGGCTCTGTCAGATTCCATCAAGGAGTCGGCGCTGAAGATCGTGAAGTATTCTTCGGCGTTTGCAGCCGAGAGCGAGTTTGCAATAAAGAACATAGACTCGTTTGAATTCCTGACCAACTTTATCGCCTCCACCCTTGACAACGAAGCTGTTGCAGACAAGATCAAACTCTTGATGGAAAGCGACATAAAGCAGAGAGCCTACAAGCTTCTGGGTGTTTTGAGCAAGCAGATAGAAATCCTCAAGATCAAGGACGACATCCAGCAGAAGGTCAAGAGCGAGATGGACCAGCAGCAGAGAGAGTACTACCTTAACAACCAGCTGAAAACCATACAGGAAGAGCTTGGAATGAACGGCAACTCCAAGGATGTGTCCGAGCTGCTGAAAAAGGCCGCTGACAAGAAGTGGCCGGAATATGCCAAGAAGGAGTTCGACAGGTGCATCTCCAGGCTGGAAAAACTCAACCCCAACACTCCGGACTACAACGTCGAGCTGAACTATCTGGAGTTTATGGTTCATCTTCCGTGGGATGAAATCACTGAAGACAACCTGGACCTCAAGCACGCAAAACAAGTTCTGGACGAGGACCACTACGGCCTGGACAAAATCAAGGACAGAATTGTGGAATTCCTTGCAGTCCTGAAGCTTAGGGGCAATATGAAATCCCCTATCATCTGCCTGTACGGCCCTCCTGGCACAGGAAAGACATCACTTGGAAAGTCTGTTGCCAGGGCACTGGGCAGGAAATACCAGAGGATTTCCCTTGGAGGTCTTCACGACGAGTCTGAAATCAGAGGCCACCGCAAAACCTACATAGGCGCCATGGCCGGCCGCATAATGCAGGCCATCAACCGTGCCGGAACCTCCAACCCTGTAATCGTGCTCGACGAGATAGACAAAGTTTCCAACGACTATCACGGCGACCCGTCTTCAGCTCTTTTGGAAGTGCTTGACCCTGAGCAGAACACCACGTTCCACGATAACTATCTGGACATAGACTACGACCTTTCCAGGGTACTGTTCATAACCACGGCGAACAACATATCCACAATTCAGCCTGCACTCAAGGACAGGATGGAGATGATTCCACTGTCGGGATACCTGTCTGAGGAGAAGTACCATATAGCAAAAGACTATCTGGTTCCAAAGCAGGTCAGGGAGCACGGCCTCAAGCCTGAACAGCTGAATTTCGGCAAAGGCGCCATCGAGGAAATCATAGACGAGTACACGCGCGAGAGCGGGGTAAGGCAGCTGGACAAGCAGATAGCCAAGATTGCCCGCCATCAGGCAATGAAAGTGGCTATGGACGAGAAGGTTAGCGAAACCATTATAGTAAAGGAAGTGAAAGATATACTCGGGCTTCCTACCAACCAGCACGACCTCCAGAAAGACAACGAGGCTCCTGGAGTGGTAACCGGTCTGGCCTGGACAGAGATGGGCGGAGAAATCCTCTTTGTAGAGTGCATCAGAAGCGAAGGCAAGGGAATGCTCACCACCACCGGCAACCTGGGAGACGTGATGAAAGAGTCTGCGACCATCGCATACCAGTGGCTCAAGGCCAACACCAAGCTTCTGGGCATGACTCCGGCACAGTTCAAGAAATTCGACCTTCACGTTCACGTTCCCGAGGGAGCTATTCCTAAGGACGGCCCGTCTGCCGGCATCACTATGGTAAGCGCAATGGCTTCTGCCTTGATGCACAAGAAGGTAAAGAGCAAAATCGCGATGACCGGAGAGATGACCTTGAGAGGAAAAGTCCTGCCTGTAGGCGGAATCAAGGAGAAGATACTGGCCGCCAAGAGAGCCGGCGTGACCACCATCATCCTCAGCGAAGATAACCGCAAAGACATATCCGAAATAAAGCCTGTTTACATTAAAGGCCTCAAGTTCAAGTATGTCAAAACCATAGACGAAGTTATAAACTTCATTTTCCAGAAGTGATGGACGTAAAGATCGAGAGCCAGTGGAAGAGAGTGCTCAGCGATGAGTTCAGCAAGCCTTATTTCAAGGACCTTGCAGCATATCTGCACAAAGAGAAAGATTCCGGAGCGGTGATCTACCCTCCGGGATCTTTGATTTTCAATGCATTCGCCCTTACACCTTTCAACGATGTAAAGGTTGTGATATTGGGCCAGGACCCCTACCACAATCCCGGACAGGCTCACGGCCTGAGCTTTTCCGTTCCAGACGGAGTGGCTCTCCCCCCGTCGCTGAAGAACATCTACAAGGAGATAGAATCTGACCTGGGAATCTCTATGCAGGGGAAAAACGGAAATCTCACCGGCTGGGCAAAGCAGGGAGTATTCCTTCTGAACGCCATCCTCACAGTCAGAGCCTACACCGCCGCTTCTCACAGCAAAATTGGCTGGACGACTTTCACAGACAGCGTAATCAAAGCAATATCAGACTATAAGACCGGTGTCGTATTTATGCTGTGGGGCAATTTCGCGAAGAGCAAAAAAGCTCTCATAGACACCTCAAAGCATCTTGTCCTGGAAGCCGCTCACCCTTCCCCTTTGGCTGGCGGGGCTTTCTTCGGCTGCCGCCACTTCTCCAAGTGCAACGAATATCTGGAGATTGAGGGCCTGACCCCTATAGACTGGAGACTGTAGGCAATCCCGTTACTTTTTCTTAAATTTACATTTTGTTAAGTGTAAACGTAAGAAAACTATGCGCACAGCAATATTCCCTGGATCTTTCGATCCTTTTACCGCCGGCCATCTGGATGTTCTGGATTCGGCTCTGAAACTATTTGACAAAGTGATAGTTGCAGTCGGATACAACAGCAACAAGACTACCGGTTTCTTTCCTGTGGACATCAGGATCAAGATTATCAAGGACGCCATAAAGCCTTACGGTGAGAGAGTGGACGTGTGCTGCTACAAGCAACTGACCATAGACCTCTGCCACAAGCTCGGTGTAAACTTCATAGTCAGAGGCTTGAGAACCACCACAGACTTTGAGTTTGAAGGCGTTATAGCCCAGGCCAACAGGGTGCTCGACCCGGATGTGGTCACAGTTTACGTCCAGGCCAGCCACGAATACTCATTCATTTCCTCCACCGTTGTCAGAGACCTTCTCATCCACAACGGCGACGCCACTCCTTTCATGCCTGCCGGAGTTGACATCAAGAAATACATCAAGGCCAAGAAAGAACTCAAGAAATAGTGCCAGGCATGAAAGACACATCGGCTTATTCACTTAAAGGACTGGCCATTGCAGTCCTTGCAGTCCTATTCTCAGCGATTTGCTCTTTTGCCCAGAATCCTGCCGGAGTGTACAAGATCACTGTCAAATGCGGGAGGCTGAGCAAAAATGCGGACCGTGCCTTCAAAGGCTCCACCCTCTACCTCAAGAAGCATAATTTCTCCAGTCAGGAAACAACGGTAATTGATTCTGCGGTAATTAATCGCAGAAAAGCAGTCTTTTACGGCCCGTCCTACCCACTGGATACAAAAGCTTCACAGGATAACGTCTTCACAGCGGGGCAGTTTGAGGTTTGCGACAGCGAAGGAACCCTGTTCTCCTTCTTTTACTCTTCCGTTAATGGAGACAGTTTCTCTACAACCTTCCGCCACCGCCTTTCCGCATCAGAGCATTTTTACACTTGGGAGACCGATGGGAATAAAGCAACCTTCGGGAAAGAAAATATATATTATCTTGATTTCCAGAATTATCTTTCTTTAAGGGATATATGTGTAAGCCAAGACAGTTCTGAAGCTTTAGCCGCAGAATATACAGTCAATACCCTTTACCCTGGAACAGAAAAAGCTGTCATCAAACGGATTTTGTTTCAGGCTGAAAAAAATGCTCCGGGTTCTCTGACGTGCATACTGCTGGATTTTGCCTTGAACGGATTCACATCCCAGCAGAGTTCGCAGTTGCCGATGATTGCAGACGAGAGGCTTTTATACACGTCTTTCTGGAAAAAGCATATAGACCTTTTCCTGGATAAGTTCAAGCTTTCCAAAGAGAGCGTAAGAAATATGGTAATAGACTACCTGATGGAAAACCGCTATCTGACAGATCCCAAGATGAGGGCGGCAACAGCTATGGAATGTTTCAGAAGGTATTCTTCTTCCGTTGTGATGGGATGTGAAGGCAGCGCAGTTTATGCTGCAGAAAAATACATCCTGGGCAACGATGCGGTTTCTGAAAAAGACAGAGCAGAAGCAGCCTGGTTTGTTACCGTAAACAAAGGCACTCTGGTTGGAGCGAAAGCCCCTGAATTGAATCTCAAAGACACTGCCGGTGTGACTCACAGCATAAAGGAGATGATGGGAACATATTCCATAATCTACTTTTATTCAGATGACTGCAACTACTGCAAGGAAGAGACTCCAAAGTTCATCAAGTTCCTTGACAACTACGATTTTTCCATGCTGAACGTTATGACGGTATACACCGGAACAGACTCGGAAGCCTGGAAAAAATACGTCAGAGATAACTTTACAACCATGAATCCGTTGGTGAACTGGATCCACGTGGCAGACATCGACAGAGAAAGCAGATTCCCTGTTGACTACGGTGTTGTGAGCACGCCAAAGATGTTCCTTCTGGACCAGTCACTGAGAATAATGGGAAGAGGAATACTTACCCCGACCCTCTCCAGAATACTTGAAGACGAGAAGCAGAACACAATTAAGGCAAATGATTATCTCTACACTATTTTCTCCGTTCCTAATGATAATCCTCAAACCTTTGAGGAAACGGAGGAAACGTGGAAAGGTCTTGTTGACAGAATATACCACGGTTCCAATTCTTCCGAAGAGAATTACAGAAGGCTGATGAGGCAGACCTTCATGAACCTTTATTTCAGGGAGAATCAAGACGGTCCTACTCAGGAAACAGCAGCCTATCTGGGGCAGAAGTATATTCTGGATATGTCTGAGCGCTGGGAAGACACCGTGTTTGTGGAAAGCGTCAGGAGCGCAGTCAAATACGTAACTATGAACAGGCCGGACAGCAAGGCTGAAAATCTCCTTCTCTACGACATAGCAGACAACCCTAGTGAACTTCTTCCAAACGACGGAAAATACAAGGTTCTTTTCTTTTACCGCTCAGACTGCGGAGTTTGCAAACAAGCTGTCAGTGATGTAAAAAGCGCCTGGAAGAAATACGGCCGCCAGGTGGACTTCATCGGAATCTATGCCGGAGAGAATATCAGCTCCTGGAGGAAGTTTGTCGTTGACAATAATCTGGAGTTCAGGCAGCTGTATGACAAAGACCATCGTGCAAGACTGGAAGAATACTATTATGTGGAATCGGTTCCGCAGATACTTCTGGTGAAT
The DNA here is from genome assembly GCA_902769525.1 of uncultured Bacteroidia bacterium. Taxonomy (GTDB): domain Bacteria; phylum Bacteroidota; class Bacteroidia; order Bacteroidales; family UBA932; genus Egerieousia. The sequence continues at coordinate 112,607 of CACXPG010000006.1, read as the reverse complement.
CCGGATAACACAATACGCATAAAAGATTTTAAGGAAGGGATGGAATACGAGCTGGAAGACCAGTTAAGTTTTATCGTTCCAGAAAAAACAAAAAAGAAATAAGATATGCTTACAGGTAAGTACAAAGAATTCTATGACAGGCTGTTAAAGTTCATCCCGAAAGAGAGAATGTTCCACGATCCGCTTACAACTCTGGCGTTCGGAACAGACGCTTCGTTCTACCGTCTGGTGCCAAAGCTGGTGGTCAGGGCGAATTCGTCTCCTGAAGTAAGGCAGATACTGATGACTGCCTACAGTATGGAAATCCCCGTAACCTTCAGGGCCGGAGGAACATCGCTGAGCGGCCAGTCCATATCAGACTCCGTGCTGATTATATGCACGCACGGCTTCAGGCACTACAACATCTCCACAAGAGGAGACTATATCTGCCTGGGCCCTGGCATCAGGGGAGCTATGGCAAACCGCCTGCTTACAAGGTTCGGAAAGAAGATAGGTCCGGACCCGGCTTCCATAGACTCTGCGATGATTGGAGGAATAGCGGCCAACAACGCCAGCGGAATGTGCTGCGGCACAAGCCAGAACTCCTACAAGACAGTGGCGGATCTGAACATCATTCTGCCGGACGGAACAGACCTGGACACATCTGACCAGCTGTCTGTAAAGCGGTTCAGAGACTCTCACAAGAAACTGGTGGACGGGCTTGAAAGCATCTCCAGAAGAATCGCCGAGAATCCTGTTCTTAAAGAGAGGATTGAAAGAAAATACAAAATCAAGAACACCACCGGCTACAGCCTTAACGCCTTTGTGGACTATTCGGACGGGATAGACATACTCAAGCACCTGATCATTGGCTCGGAGGGTACGCTGGCATTCATCTCCAGCATTACCTATAAGACTGTGGACAACCTGAAATTCAAGGGACTGGCTCTTGTTATATTCCCGACTATAAGGGAAGCCTGCAGCGCAGTCCAGGTGCTCAAGCAGCTGCCTGTTTCGGCTGTGGAACTGATAGACAGAGCCTCTCTCAGAAGCGTGGAGAACGCAGACGGAGTGCCAGAGTTCCTGAAGACTCTGCCCGATGGAGCCTGCGGACTTCTGGTGGAAATCACCGAGGAAGACAAGCCTTCCCTTCAGGGAAAGATCAAGCGGATAACCGAAGCCCTGTCCGAATTCCAGACCGTGGTGCCTTTCGAGTTCACGATGGATGCCTCTGAACAGGCAACCCTGTGGAAAGTCCGCAAGGAATGTCTGCCTACAGTAGCAGGAATGAGAAAGGCCGGTACAACGGCTATTATCGAGGACATCTGCTTCCCGGTACCTCGTCTGGCCGAGGCGGTTACAGACCTTAGAGAACTCTTTGACAAAGACGGCTACTCAGATGCCGTTATCTTCGGCCACGCCCTTGCCGGAAACCTTCACTTCATGTTCAACCAGGATTTCCAGAACGAGACTGAAGTGACAAAATACGCCAAGTTCATGGACGACGTGGCAGACCTGGTGGTCAAGAAATATGACGGCTCCCTGAAGGCCGAGCACGGAACCGGAAGGAACATGGCTCCATTCGTGGAAAAGGAATGGGGAGAGCAGGCCTACTCCCTGATGAAGGAAGTGAAGGAACTCTTCGACCCTAAAGGCATACTCAATCCGGGAGTCATCATCAACCCTGACCCCAAGGCCCATATCAAGAACCTCAAGCCTTGCCCTCAGACAAGCCCTGAGATTGACCGGTGCATGGAATGCGGATTCTGCGAAAAGAACTGCGTGTCAGAGGGTTTGACATTATCGCCGAGGCAGAGGGTGGTAGCCTACAGAGAGATGGCCCGCCTTGAGAAGACAGGCACAAACGAGGCTGACCTCGCCCTTATGAAGAAGACTTTCAAGTATATGGGAGAGGAAACCTGCGCCACGGACAGCTTATGCGCAGTTGCCTGCCCTGTGAAAGTTGACAACGGAAAGCTCACCAAGGAGCTCCGCCACAGCAACCACACTGAAGGCCAGGAAAACAAGGCGTCCTGGATTGCCCGCCGCTGGAGCGGCGCCGTTTGGGCAATGCGTGCCGCCTGGAACACGTCCTACGTTATCAGACGGACTGTAGGCAAGAAAGTCATGAAACCTTTGGCACAAGGCGCAAGATGGATAAGCTGCGGACTGATCCCTAAGTGGAATCCAAGTTTCCCTAAGGGCAACCGCAAGATTTCCAAGGCAATACTCGAAGGGAAAAGGCCAGCGGTCGAGAACTCCAAAGGCAAAGTGGTATATTTCCCGAGCTGTCTTACCCGGTCTATGGGCAACGGAATCGAATACAGAAACGCCCTTTCCCTTACAAAACTTATGGACAAGCTCATCCGCAAGGCTGGCTACGATGTTGTATATCCTGCTCACCTGAAAAAGCTGTGCTGCGGCATGGCCTTCTCCAGCAAGGGATATGTAAAGGCGGGCAAGATGCTCAGCGACAACCTTCTGGAAGAACTCACCATAGCATCCGAGGGTGGAAAGTTGCCTATTGTCTGCGATATGACTCCTTGCCTTTACACTATGAAGTCCAACTTCGGCGACAAGCTCACTCTCTACGAGCCGGCAGAGTTCGCCAAGCTGTACCTGATGCCTAACCTCAAGATAACCAAGCTTGACAAGTGCGTTGCAGTCTTTGCAGTCTGCACATCAAAGAAACTGGGCGTGGACTCCACCATCGTGGACATAGCCAAGCAGTGCGCCAGAAGAGTAAAGGTAATGGACACCAACTGCTGCGGCTTTGCCGGAGACAAGGGTTTCTTCACTCCTGAGCTCAACGACTGGGGTCTGAGAGACCTCCGCAGTCAGGTTGAGGGATGCTCTGAGGGCTATGCCACCAGCCGCACCTGTGAAGTGGGACTCTCCGACCACAGCGGAATCTCCTTCAAGAACCTTCTCTATCTGGTGGACGAGGCTTCTTCTCAGGAGTAACGATGATGTTTAATACTTGAAAAAGGGTTGACTTTTTAGCCAACCCTTTTTATATTTGCACCCTCAATTGCCGGGGGTGTTCTGGTTTTGACATCAGATTAATTGGTCGGCAAGCGTGCCGAGCGTTGGGAGCCGCGCTCGTTAATCAATGACTTTCAGCCATTAATTGGCGAAAACAACTATTCACTCGCTGCGTAATCAGCCAAGCTGATTCGCTCAATCCTTGAGGCACAAGGTGCTTCGGACGAGTATCCCGTCTGGTGTTCTGTCTTCTTGATCCAGACTTACGGGGTATCATCTAAAGAAGAATGCGGAGGGTGACTCCTTTAAGTCCTCTTAAGTTTCAAAGGATAAGCTGAGGAATTGCCTGCTTCGGGGCAGGTCTCAGACGAAAAACAAACTGAAGCTACGCACGTAGAAAACCGGTTGGTGGTCTGGTTGGACAGCGGTTCGACTCCGCTCACCTCCACTACAAAAAGTACTGCTTGAATATCAGGAACAAGCCTTCGCCGAAGGAAACCACTCCAAGAGCGAAGATGATGATTCCTGATATTTTGTTTATCACGATCAGCTGCTTGATTCTGAACTTCTTTCTGAAAGCGTTGATCAGGGTGCTCAGAAGATACCACCAAAGGGCTGTGCCGGCGAATATGCCCACAAGCACCAGTCTTACCGCATGCCTGGATTCTTCATCTGAATAAGCGGAAAGGTCCAGACGGACAGCAGCGAACATCGCGAAAATCAGGAAAATGGAACCCGGATTGGTAATGGTCATAGCCAAGGCCTCAAACATATCCGTAATTCCCTTGCTCGGTTTTTTCTTCTGCTTGATCTGCTTTACAGGGTTGCTGAAATACACCTTCACGCCTATAAGGCAGATTACTATACCGCCCACAAACATGACCCAGGCCTTGTTCTCGTTGACAAAAGAATCCACCAGGAAGAGGCCTAGCAGAGATATCGCAGAGTAGAAAGTGTCTGAAATAGAGGCACCCAGACCTGTCAGAAAGCCAGAAAGGCGGCCTTTGCTCAATGTTTTCTGAATACACAGAACCCCTATCGGCCCTAAAGGTATGGAGGCGCCGATTCCGATTATAAGTCCCTTCAGAAAAACTTCAAGCATAAAAAAACTCAATAAGACTGCAAATTTACTACTTTTGGAGTATGAAAAAAAATAAGTTTGCAAAACTGCTTCTGCTCAGCCTGATATCCGGAGTCTTGCTGGCAGTGCCTTATATATTTCCGCACTGCGGAATTGTAGCCCTGATTGCTTTCCTGCCGCTTCTGGCAGCGGAAGAAATCGCTCTGAAAGATAAAACAAGGCATTTTTGCCTCTGCTACTTTGGAGCCTTCCTGGTGTGGAACATTATCGCGACCTGGTGGATATGGTATGCAACTCCTGCCGGAGCCGTTGCCGCCATAATACTCAACTCTCTGCAGATGGCAGTCGTCTTCCGCCTGTTCCGCTTTTTCAGAAAAAGATTTGCAGGCTTCTTCCCATATCTGGCCCTTGCCTTATTGTGGTGCGCATGGGAGCATCTTTACCAGGACTGGCAGGTTACCTGGCCGTGGCTTAACCTTGGCAACGCCTTTGCCCAGAGCATTAAGCACATTCAGTGGTATGAAGTAACCGGCTCCACCGCCGGCTCGCTATGGATTTTGCTCGTGAACGGGCTTGTTTTCAAGACTCTGCTTTGCGTTGCTGAACGTCGGAAGGCAAGATGGTGGGCCTTGGGAGCCATTCTGCTGGCCTTGGTTCCAATGGGGCTCTCTCATCTCAGATATGCTTCATACGGGAAGAAAATCGCCGCCTTCAGCCCGTCCTCTGCCAAAGAAGTGGTTATTCTCCAGCCTAACATAGACCCATATCACGACAAGTTCGGCGGCCGCACCCAAGACCAGCAGAATCAGGTGCTGTTCAGACTTGCCAAAGACAGCATTTCTGACTCCACCTTCCTGGCTGTGGCTCCTGAAACCTTCTTCAACCCGTCTCGCTCTGCCGGAAGCATCGTAGAAAACTCTCCTTCAAACCCTACTCTTGACAGCGTCAGGCGTTTTTCAGCGGAAAACAAGGTGAATTTCATCTTTGGAGCTGTAACCCAAAAGAATTATCCCGGAGAAAATGAAAAGCCGACCAGAAGCGCAAGGCCGCTTGGTGCCTATTCCTGGTATGACCTTTTCAACACTGCCGTTTTTGCCGGAAGAGACTCTTCTCTGGATTTCTACCACAAGTCCAAACTGGTAATCCTCGCAGAAACAGTTCCTTACATAGGAAAGACCAGTGTCCTCGGCTTTTTGGGGCTGGATCTGGGCGGAGGATTCGGGAACTTCGGAAGCCAAAACTACAGAGGACTCTTCGCCACCCCTGACGGCCACAAAATCGGAAGCGCCGTATGCTATGAGTCTGTGTTTGCCAATTTCTTCAGAGACTACATAAGGGAAGGAGCGGACCTTATGACAATAATCACCAACGACGGATGGTGGAAAAACACAAGCGGTCATATCCAGCACCTCCACTACGCGTCGCTCAGAGCAATAGAGACAAGAAGAGATATCGCCCGCAGCGCAAACACCGGCATTTCCGCCATAATAAACCAGAGAGGAGACATTATCTCCCCTACCGCCTGGTGGACGGAATGCGCCGTTAAAGGCCGTCTTTATCCAAACACTGAAATCACTCCGTTTGTAAGGTACGGAGATATAGCAGGGCTGCTGTGCTGCTGGTTCTCGGCGATATTCCTTGTTGCCGGAATCTTTGTCCGCAGAAGGAAACTGTCCTAACCTTTGCGCTTAGGATAGGCTATCCTGGCGTGGTAAATTTCCCTGAGCTGTCTCTTCAGCACAGCTTTTATCGTGTTGATGTTCTTGAACGTGACTTCTGAACGTATAAGCTGGTTTCCGGAGATTCTCTTTTCTACAACGCTGTCCACAAGTTTGGATATACTATCCTCAGAATACTCTGAAAGTGAGCGAGAAGCTGCTTCCACAGCATCGGCGATCATAACCACCACCTCTTCTTTTGTGGACGGCAGGTTGCCCTGATATGTGAAAGCCGCCTTGTTCTTCGGGTCGCCTCCGTTGTTGCAGTAAACATTGTAGAAATACTCGGTGACCGAGTGGCCGTGGTGAGACAGGATGAAGTCCTGCACAAGCTGCGGCAGTCTTGCCTTTGCCGCCATTGCCGCTCCGTCTTCCACGTGCTTGGTAATCAGCTTGGAGCTCTCTTCCGGCGACAAGCCTTCGTGAATATTGATGCCGTTGGAACTGTTTTCTATGAAGGCCTGAGGATTGGCCAGCTTGCCTATATCGTGATACAAGGCGCCGGCCCTGGCTATCCTAGGATTTCCGCCGATGGCGTCAGCGGCTCTTTCGGCCAGGTTGGCAACCTGGAGAGAATGCTGGAAAGTGCCCGGAGCCTTGGTGGCAAGTTCCTCCAGCAGAGGACTTTCCGTATCCGACAGGTCCTTCAGGGTAGATATGGAAACCATATAGAACACTTTCTCCATCAGGAACACGAAAGGATAGGTAATTACCACCAGTATTGAAGCTATGAACAGATAAAGGTAAATCTGGATGTCCAGAGGAAATACCGTGCCTTTTGCAACCAGCTGGAATCCGATGTGCACCAGAGCGCAGGCCAGGAAAATATAGATCGTGTTGACAAACTGCAGCCATCCCCTCTCGTACAGCGAGAAGGACACGAATGCAATCGAGCCCGCAACCGAGGCGATTGTAAACAGCTCCACTCCGTTTTCGGCCACCAGAAGCAGTGGCATCATCGCGATGAAGTAAACCGGAAGAACCACCCTGTTGTAAAGGAATGAACTCATATACAGCACCAGCACTGCATAAGGCACCAGATACAGCAAGTCAGGAGAAATCTTCCTCACCAGCATTATCACCACAAAGTTCAGGCAGAGGATGAATATCACGAAGTTGAACTCGTTCTGATGCCTGAGCACGTCCGGATCGGAGAAATAGATGGCCAGATACACCATTATAAGCAGCATGATGATAATCAGGGCATGCCCCAGGTGCAGCATCAGCGGATTGCCGGAGTAGCCGATGCTCTTCTTGTATTCAGCCTTGAAGGAATCCAGCATCTGGGCTATCTCAGCCGTAACGGTCTCGCCTTCAGATACTATATGCTCTCCCGCATATACCATTCCCTTGGTTGGGGAGATATAGTCCGAGGCTCTGCGATGCAGCTCCTCTGTGGTATTCTTGTCAAAAGAAAGGTCCGGGCGGATGAATTCAGCGACCTCGAGTCTTGAAACAAGAGAGTCTGCATTCTTCAGCGGAAAGGCGTAGTGGAGTTCCGAATGGAGCACTTTCAAGGCCTTGTTCGGCGTGTAGAGGTCCATCTCTATCTCCTCAGAAGCATTCCTTCCCCTCTGGACGAAAACCGTACGCTGCTCAAGATCCTGCTCCGGAAGGATTCCTTTCTGGTAAATCCGGCCCAGGATGTCGGTCACCAGATCCTGAATGTCAGATGGTATGCTGTCCTGGAAACACTTCTGGGAAAACTCGGCAAGGGCAGCGCTGGCAATCTTGTCGTCTTTGCGGAAATACTGGATCATGGATTCCGCAGCACGGCTCTTTTCCTGAAGGATTTCGTCAGAAGTCTTCAGAAGCGGAAAATCTATCGGAGACTCCAGCGACTCATAAAGCCATGGAGCTCCTTTCTTGTATTCGTATCTGAACTTTCCGTCTACAGGAAAGAATACCATCATCACCGCCAGCGCAATGCCCATAACCAGGAAATTTCCCCTCCTGACAAACACACGCCAGAACTTTAACAGGTCCAATTTTTCCATAAACCGATTATTTGCCACAAAATTACCTATTTTTTATCTTTGTAAATATGAAAAGAGCATCTTTATCACCGGTTGCGGCTATTCTGCTTGTCTTGGGTATCCTGTTGGCTTCATTTGCCCCGTTCAAAGGCACAAGGCTGGAGAATTCCCAAAAGCTTAACGGATGGTGGAAAGAGGCTGTCAAGATTCGTTTTGGCAGCGTTAAGTTCAACACGTTCACTTTCAAGGACCTGAAATCGATTGGCAAGAACCCGGACAAGGAGCTTTATGACAAATGCCGGTCGATGCTAAAAAGAATTCCAGCCTATTCGAGATCTGGCAAATGGCTGGCTGTTTTCGACAACCGGCGCCAGTTCTGCGGGCTCCTTTCAGAAAACATCATCATAGCAGATGCCGGTGTCAAGAAAGGCCAGGAGGTGTATCTGAACATGTTCCTTAACACCATCCACCTTCCTTCAGCCAAATACGTTGTGGACAATATCCACTACTACACCGACAGCCAGGGCAGAATCACCAGAGTGTTCTGCTCAGACCTAAAGCTCAAGTCCAGGGGAAGAAACCTGTTCTCCCAGAAGTATTCAGTCAAGTTCAAGGACGGAGTTTCCGGAGACAACTGCGGACACCTTATTCCTCAGGCTCTTGACGGCCCGGCAGAGCAGATAAACTACGTTCCGCAAAGAAGAGATTTAAACGGCGGAGAGATTCTGGCCCTGGAACAGAAAGCGATCAACGCCAAGAAGCACGGCCGCAAGGTTTCCTACGAAATAAGAATACTTTACCACGGCAACGACAAGAGGCCATACGGATTCGAGAACAACGTCAAGGTCTACAACCAGGACGGAAAACTGATAAACAACTATACCGGTATTTTTGACAACACACCTAAAAAAAACAGACACTGACATGAATTCACTTCCAGCAATGCCACATTATATGAACCAACTGGCAGAATACGCCTACAATAACTTCCTGCACAAAGGACTGGCCCTGGAAAAAACCAGATACACCACCTTGACGGTGACCATTGAAAACGGGAATGCCGTCTTCAAGCAGAAGGCTGAGGGCTCCTACGGCAGGAAACATTTCAGCTGCTGGAGAATCTTCAATCTGGCCAAGATGATTCAGGATGAAAGCAAGGACACCGTAAGTATGCTCAAGGTCAGGATCGAATTTGACAACGGCCTGGTAACCAAGGTTAAATACAACCTCGTTACTGCAAGACAAGAATAATTTATATCGCGATATAAAATGAAAAGCTTCAAAATAATCCTTCTGGTGACGGCATTTGCCTTCTCGACGGCTGCCTCTGCCGCACCTAAATGGAAAGACAAGGGCACAAAAGCCGTTTATGATCTTATCGAGAGGGTAACTCCGGGCTATTCTTCAAGTTTTACCCTCAAACTTGACAGCAACCAGGAACCAGAGTACTATTCATACTCCACTTCAAAAGACAAGATCCTGCTGGAAGGAAATACCACAATAGCTCTCTGTGTAGCATACTACCAGTATCTTAGGCAGTGCTGCAACGTTAACCTGTCTTTCTGCGGAAGTCACGTGGAACTTCCCGGAAGACTTCCACTTCCGCAAACCGTCAAAGGCAAGATAAACGGCCCGTACCGGTCCTTCTTCAACTACTGCTCGTTCAGCTACACCGCAGCCTGGTGGACTTGGGAAGACTGGCAGTGGACAATAGACTTCCTCGCGATGAACGGAATAAACATGCCGCTTCAGGTAGTAGGCCTGGAGGGCGTCTGGTACAATGCCCTTCTGAAGATCGGGTACACCGACCTTGAAGCCAGACAGTATCTGTGCGGCCCGGCTTACTTCGCCTGGCAGTGGATGGGAAACATCGAGAGCTTTGCCGGTCCGCTTCCAAAGAGCTGGATAGACAGCCATATAGAACTGGGCAAAAAGGTGATGCAGAGGGAGATAGAACTCGGCATGCATCCTATCCAGCAAGGCTTTGCCGGCAATGTCCCGGCGGCTTTCAAAGACCGCTACCCGAATGCTGTCATCGCGGCAAAGGAAGACTGGTGTGGCTTCCCGTCCGTATATCAGCTCGACCCTACCGACCCTCTGTTCATGGAATTCGGCAAAGTGTTCTTCAACGAAGAGAAGAAACTGTTCGGACTGTACGGATACTATGCATCCGACCCGTTCCACGAAAGCGAACCTATATCAAAGGACAGCACCTATCTGGCAGACGTGGCACATTCGATCATGGCCCTGAACAAGGCTGTCGACCCTAACTTCAAGTTCTGGATAATGCAGGGCTGGACACCTACAAAGGGCATCGTGACGGCCATTCCTAAGGAATCGCTGATAATCCTCGACCTTGCAGACCCGGATTATACGCCTAGAAAAGACGGGCAGGAAAGATTCTGGGGTTACAGCTACCTCTCCGGAAACCTCCACAACTTCGGCGGAAGAATCAAACTCCACGGAGACATAAATGCACTTGCCGACAACCAGTACATCAAAGCCAGGCAAGCCGGAGAAAAAGCCATCGGCACCGGAGTGTTTATGGAAGGAATCTGCCAGAACCCTCTCTATTATGACCTGGCTCTGAATATGCCTCTGTACCAGACCAAAAGAAACCTCCTGGAATGGAACTACGAATATGCTGCCGGACGTTACGGCTATACTTCAGACTACACGGAGAGTCTGATAAAACTGCTGATAAGGACAGCCTACAAGAGAGGAACCGACGGTACTGAAAGAAGTTCCGCTGTGGCGGCAAGACCTGCTCTGCACGTAAAGAAATCCGGCCCTAGCGGCAATTTCAGCTTCCCTTACGACAACGACTCGCTGAAGATTGTAATGGATATTGTTCTCGGCCTGGAACCTTACACCGACGGCATCAGGTTCGATGCCGTAGATATCCAGAGGCAGTATATGAGCAACCTGGCATACAAGATTCTGGGCAAGATAGAGGAAGCCTTCAACAGCGGAAACCTCAGCGACTACGACAAGTACACCAAGATGTATCACGACCTTCTCTCAGACCTTGATGAACTGGTTGGCACAAGGCGTGAATACAGCTTTGAAGACAAGATAGAAAAAGCTTTGACCTGGGCCACAACTCCTGAAGAGGCAAAGCTTTATGACTATAACCAGTCGCTTCTTGTCACCCAGTGGGGCCCCGACAAGGAAAGCGGAACTAACTATCTGTTCGACTACTCCTGGAGAGAATGGAGCGGGCTTATCCGCGACTATTATCTTCCGCGATGGGACCAGTTCCACGCGATGCTCCGCGGAAAGCTTCTGGACGGCAGCTGGAAAGACTACAAGGAATACGAAGAGAAGCTCCACAGGACCTCAGGAAGAGAAGCCATTGAAGCTGACGAATTCTATTCTGCCCTAAGGCAGTGGGAATGGAATTGGATTACAACTCCTAAGAAGTATCCGGAAAAGACTTACGGCAACGAGTTTGAGACCGCCCGCCGTATGTACAAGAAGTGGGAGAAAGCCCTCTAGGAATTCCTCACAATAACACAAGACGGTTCAAGGTCCGGGAAGGTGATTTCCTTTCCGGTGTTAATCAGATAGCCTGAGGTCTGGTCTATCCTGAAAATCTGCACCGCCTTGTCTTTCTGGCAGCAAACGAACATAAAGTCCCCGTCAGGAGTTATGGCAAAACTCCTGGGCCACTGCCTGGTAACCTGATAGGCAAATCTTGTTACCAGACCGTCTTCACCTATCCTGAATATGGCTATGCCGTCTTTTCCTCTGCGATTAGAAGCATAAAGGAATCTTCCGTCCGGAGAAATGTGGATATCCGCGCTTGCGCCCATTCCTTCCGTGTCACAGATTGTGTCCTGCAACTGTTTGAGCAATATGTTGTTGTCGGATTCCCGGATGGAATAGACAAGAATATGGCCGCTTGTTTCGCAGAGCAGATACAAGTATTTTCCGTCCTTGGAAATATCCAGATGGCGAGGCCCGTAACCTTCGGGCGTGGACACGAATGCAGAATCGCACTGGTATAGCCGCAATGCTTTTTTATTCAGATAGTTGTCAGAATCCTTGGACAAAGTGTCCTCGCCGATTCTCATTATATGAATTCGGTCCAGGCCTTTGTCAGTTGCCAGAATGTAATCGTTCTTGCTCTTTTTGCCGGTCACGACTCTGGCCATGTGGATCCTGGAAACAGCTTTTGACCGCCTGGCAGAAACAAAATTCAGAATCTGCTGCGGAGCCTTTATGTTGCCAGCCGTATCCAGAGGGTATACAGATATGCCTCCCTTGCCGTAATTTGAGGCAAACAGATGGCCCTTGAAGCAGATTATGTGGCAAGGATCCTGCCCTCCGTCCTTGACTCGCCCCAGCGGTTTGTCCAGAGAACTGTTTTCATAGCCCCAGACTCCAGACGAGCTTCCGCTTTCGCTTACTCCGTAAAGCCTGTCTGAAGATGCTGAGAGTGCAAGATATGACGGATTGTCTGCCTTGAAGTCGCGGATTATGCCATAGTCGCTGGTCTTGGGGTTGAAGGTGAACTTGACGGCAGATGCGCCATAGCCACCCACATAAACGGTATATCGCCCGGTACTGTCAGAACGCATAAATATCAGGTATAAAACAAATGCCAAAGCCGCCAATGCCAGGACCACCGTCAGCAGAACCTTCCACCCTTTAACTCTCATAAATTGCCCTCCAAAGCATATTCTACGCAGCGGTTCAGAAAGACAGAGAAGTCCTTGCATCTTTTCAGCCGGATGGCAACCCTCTCGGCAAGATTGTCAGAGAAGAGGAAATCTTTGTCCATAGTCCGCGTCAAGTTCACTTCCTTGAGTCTGAGAAGCTGCTGCCACTCCTGGTTCTGGACATTTTCAAATCCCGCAGGAACCCGCCTGTACATATCCTCCACAAGCGAGAAGCCCTTGGCTTTGTCCACAGTCTTAAGGAAAGCGTCCCCGTTTACAGAAATCTCGTCGCGGAAACTGGCCATAATCTTAGGAAGCGGCTGATATATGCCAACATAAAGCATACACTGGCCGATAAGAGCGGTTTTCTGCGGAGGCTCCAGGTGGAAATAATAGCCGCAGTAAGGAGACTTTTTGCCGCCGGGAACCACAAAGGCGCCCATATAGGTCTTGTAAGGACTCTTGTCCTTTGAGAATCTTATATCGCGATAAATCCTGTATGTACTGTCTTTTACAGAGGGTTTGGCCGAGGCCAGGTACTCATCCCAGGCTGAAATCCTGTCTATAAGTTCAGCGGTGAAGTCTTCAAATATCTTCTTCGACTGCAGATACTGGTCTTTATGGGCGTCAAACCACGGCTTGTTGTTATTCCTCGACAGATGAAAAAGGAAATCGTAAACTCTTTTCATACCTCAGCGCAAGTATTGAAATCCGAGTTAAAGATAACACATTATTTCATAAAAGCCGCAGGAAGCTTAAAGGCTAATACCTTATCTCCACCGGAGGCAAAAATTCCAGAGGATCGGTTCCGATGACAGTCTTCATCCTGGAGACATCAATCGTGATATAGATATCCTTCAGATTGTCAGACTGAAGGTCGTAGTTGTTCTGTATCAGGTATTCTCCCAGCCCGAATTCAGAATCCAGCACCACTTCACCGTCTCGGATAAACGATGCCGTAAGCTTTATTCCTTCCAAGGCTCCGGGACGCAGCATCCTCAGCCGCACCATAGGATTTCCCTCCGCCGTTGCCTGGCACTCTTGAGAGACAGATTCCCCGTCCAGGGAAAAACCGCCGAAAGGCGATACCAGACAGGCAGAGGCAGTCTCGCTGCTTTTCAGGCCCTTGAATGTCACATAAACGTCTATGAACATTTTGCGCGGAGCGACCTTCACAAGCACCGTATCCTTGTTGCACACAACTTCCTTCCCGTAGGCAAACAGCGGATCCGCCTCTATCGAGGCCGCCTTAAGAAGCTTTCCTGACAAAGTGTTGATATCTGACGTTACGGTTCCAGCCCCCAGGTTGGCCCAGACATAGCACTTGTAGTTTCCGGTCTGAACATAATATGTCTGCTCCTTGTAGAACTCGTGCTCCGAAATCCTGGTACGGCTGAAAAGACTTCCGTCCGGGCCGAAAATCCAGATGTCTGCATCCAGAGCCTTGCCTTCTAGAAGGCTGCAGTCCACTGCCAGAATCTTGGGGCAAGCGCTCCTGTCTTCCCAAATATCGCAACCCGGGAAGACAAGGCACATTGCCAGAACGATTATTGACAAAATCCTTTTCATCAGAAGTTTACAGAATATTCCGGAGTCTCCACAAGCTCTTCTACCGTAGCCTCCAGCTTAATGGTCTTGAGCACAATCTTGTCTTCAGGATCATTGGTTCCAGGGCCTGTTATTGTAAAATTGAACGTGTAACAGGTGTTTCTCTTCACACCCTGGTGGTCGATGGAAGAATTCCATCCGTAGCCAGGACGGTTGATGTCCACAGGATAGTAATAGGTCTGCCCGTCAAGGTTGGCCTCAAGTACCAGTCTGGTGAACTTGTCGGTAGCAGTCTCTGCCTGCAGAAGATTCTCATAGCAGTAAAAGTGGTGGGCTGTTGTATAGCCGTCATCTCCGACAAGACCAGGTATGCCTTCTGCAAACAAAGCTGTCATAGAAGTGCCGGCACAATCTTCAGCCGAATAGCCTTTATTGTTCAGAATCACCTTCGTAGCAGGGTCTTCTCCCATATAGGACTTAGCTCCCGAGATGTTAGTAAGATAGAGCCTGGCTGACCTGAGTTTCATGCCCTCATACGGACCGCCGGCAAAGTCTGTCTTAACACCTTTTACAACCACTTTGGCTATCAGTTTCTTGAGCATTACCTGAACGGTCTGGGACTCCTGAAGGTCAATTGAAACCTTGCCGCTCATCGTGAAATTTCTCAGCGTCTCCTTCTTGAGCGGTACCACCAGGCCAAGTAACTTGCTCTCGGTCGTGATGCCTGCCCAGGAAGTCTCCTTGGCGTTTGCAATCACGTAGATGTTCTTCTTTCCTACCGTGGCGTTTATCTGAAGGTCAGACAGGTCCATTCCACCTGCATCGTTGATGCTGAAATGCTTGTACACTTCAAGGGCACCTCCTTCCCTGAACACCAGCACGTCTATGATCCTGACGCTGTCTATGTGCTTTTTTACCGCATGATTCGGATCTGTGTTCTTTGTCAGAATCTCGAACGGAGAAACGGAAAGATGCACGGTTGCCATTTCTGGTCTGGAAGCTTCCTCAATGGCTTCCTCCTTGCTGCAGGCCGCCATAGCTGCGACTATCAGCGCTGCACAAAATAGTTTTTTTAACATGATTTAGATGTATTTTGGTTAAACGTTTTCTTTAAAGTCTCTCCAGCAGTTCCTCCATCTCCGGGTCCAGGGACGAGCGGAATTTAAGACGGGCGTCTCCCTCTATCGAAGAGCGGTAGAATTCCATCGCCTTGTCCTTATCTCCCATTCTGCTGTAAGTCAAAGCCATAAGATATTTCACAATTGGAGTTCGGGCCTGCCTTGACAGAATGTCCAGAGCAGAAGCGTTGTAGTCCATACACAGGTAGGCTATCGCCGTGTTCAAGTCTGAATATGGCCTTAGAAGCTTTACGGCCAGCTTGAAATCCCGTTTCTGCAATGCCTCAAGCCCCTGTCTGTAGCCTTCGTCCACTTCTACCCTGGAGCGGACCTTGTCATAGATCCTCCTGTGCATACAGAAGCGGAACACTATCCTCCTGAGTTTTGGATAAAGGACAGACCTGATATGAATGTAGTCCGGGCATCCGGAAAGCTTTTCCTCTCTCTTGTCATAGTCCGGCTCGTCAAACGCAGCCAGAGCCGCCGTTTTGTCTCTTACAAGTGAATCGTTAATAATCAGCTCTTTAAGAAGATCCCAGTTTTCCGGTATGTATGAGTATCTGAACTTGGTTTCCCCCTTGCTCTGGTCATAAATCGCCGAGAAATAAGAGGCTACAGACTCCGCTCTTTTCCCCGACAGAACCGTGTTGAAACCATAGCTTCCCTCAGGAGAGCAGGAGGCTTCCACAAGTATCGAATCGGCTGCAAAAAGCTTGTTTGAAGCCAGAGAGTCAAGGTCTGTCCGGATTCTCGCTATTTCCTCCCTGTTGTTTCCAAGCGAAGTGTCTATCTCCCAGCTGCCTTTCTCGAACTCTATATATGCAAGGGTGGAAACAGACACATCCCTAGCAAGGGTGTGCTCACGATACCTTGCTGAGGTGTCCGCCAGCTGCACCAGAGAACTCACATAATAAGTCAGGGTATCCGGACTCGAAAAACCGTAGAGCCTCTTGCCGTAATTGTGCACGCTTCCGTCGAATACCAGCCTTAGACGGTGCATTCCCCGCTGAGACTCCAAATCTTGCACATATCTGTAAACCAGACCTCCGGAAGGATCTTCCAACACCGTATCCAACCTTACACCAAGCCTGTCCAATGGATCCTTCACACATTTTCTGAACACCTCCTCAAGCCTGTCCTTCCGGCGGCGGTTTGCTTTTACCAGATAATGCTTTATGTAATATTCAATTGCTTCAGGTTCCGTCACGCCGAACTCTCCCTGGGGCCGGTCTTCTATATTCCTCCGGGTAAAATACTGGAGCAGACCAAGATACCCGAAGGCCTTAAGAAAATCCACAGAATCCGGAATGATTGAAGCAAAGTACTTGTTGTATTTCTCGTATCCTTTGTTCTGCTGGTCGCGATAAGACTTCCCGGTAATGAATATCCTGTCCATCATCCGCGAGCCTTCATCCAGGTAAAGATGCGGCACAATCCTCACCTGCCTGTCATCGGAGAGAATGGAAGAAGGCACCTTTACATCAAAGCTCAGCCGGATCTTTCCGCCTCTCTCGGCGATGTTCTTGTGGGTTGCCGTGACCGTGATGGGAGCAATTTTCCCGTGCGCAACCAGTTCTCCGGTAGAATCTTCCACCACCGCATTGAGTACCAGGTCATCTCCCGGCCCTGTAAACAGCGTGTCCTTGAAAGTCCTCTCTGATTTCGGCAGGACATAGACCGCTTCTCCCCCTTCTCCGGAGAAGTTCTCCGAGATGCTTACCCTGATGTCTTCAGGTGCCTTGTGCCTGACATAGAAAGACCTGCATCCTGCAACAAGCGCAACAAGCCCGCATACTATTGCAATCTTTTTCATATCGGCTAGAATACTATAGTCAAGCCCAGAAGAATACTGGCCGGGGCTATTATGAACTTCTCTTTCTTTCCCAGGTCTTTACCGCAGGTGGCGCAGGAGTACTCCGTATATCTGGCCTCTCCTGCAAAGGCCCCAAGGCCCATTTCCAGATTTATGCCCTTGTCCAGCATCAGGGCATATCCTCCCCCTATCTTAAGTCCGTAGGCATAGCCTTCATAAGCCTTCTTGGTAAAGATCCCCGCGTATGCAAACTTTGCCCAGTCCGCATAAGCCGACATAAACCACCCCGAATTGACAAACCAGGGCCAGTACCTTCCTCCCGCATAGACCTCTGTCCTGCGGAAATACTTCCTGTCCGGCTTCTTGCCGAAAGTAAATGGATTATAGGCGAAACCGCCTTCAATACTTATATGCCTGGCAGCCGGATAACCTGCCTGGATGTTGGCGGTTCCCAGCATCAGCCACTGGGCCGCGTTTGTGGAAACCGAATAGTTTTGGGCATAACTCTTCATGCAAGGCAGCATTGCCAGCGCCACCACAGCACAAAAGAACAAGCCCTTCCTTTTAAACTGCTTCATATTTCTGCGCTAAAAATTCGCAGCAAAAATATCAGCAGAGGAAGGGCCTGTCCAAACCATCCGGTACAATTTACCCGGCCTTATGAAAAGTTTTTACGTTTACGTTTTGGATAAACTTCAATCAACAGTTACACAACAAGTTACACGGGCACAACTTCATCCTCCAAAACATACCAGAGAAAGCCTTTGACATTGGAATACCCCATTTCTTGAAGAAGATGCATATAGTTACGCACCTGTTCGTGATACTTCTTGTCTGACTTAGAGTCTTTTTTATACTCGCCAAACTTGAAGTCCACTACCTCAGCCCAGTCTCTTCCCTCAGCAGGAAGGACAATCCTGTCAGGCCTATATGTTCCACTCATTGTCAATATACTGGTTTCCACTAGTATCCAGTTACTGTTGTCAAACCATATTCCTGCATGTTCATTGCCCTCAATCATAGACAACACATCCGTTCTCAGCTTTTCTTTGTCATCTCCAATCAAACTTCCAGGATGTTTCTTCAAAAATTTGTCTACCGCAATGGCAACACGCGCACAAAGAACTCCTTCTGTATTTCCTGGCTCGTCTATATAGGAGAATAGCTCGTGATAAAGCACACCCTTTATTATGTCTTCATCCTCAAACTGAATTTTAATATGAGCATCTGCAGAATCATTCATGAAAACAGACGCATTGAAATAGTTGACTGATTCACAAGTCACATTCACTTCATCTTTCTTATTCTCAACAAATGTTTTTTCACCATCTTCTCCCATAACATAGTCAGTGAAAGCAAAATCACCCCTATCCTCTGCCAGTTCCATAGTTGGATCAATCGCAGTTATCTTCTCTTTGTCCAGAGTTTCAGCAACGGCTCTAAAGAGTTTCCCTTCACCATTTTTTGCTTCACAGAATTCATTCAATGCTGCTGATATATACGATATTACAGGAATGTCGGATTTGTTTTTTGGCTTTGGAGGTTTTTTACTGGCATACACGAACAGCCTTTCTTTAGGTCGAGTGAATGAGACGTAGGCAAGGTTCAGACTATCTACAGAGCGTTCCATCAATTCCTTTTTATAATCTTCTGCAAAAACAGAGTCCATCAGTTCCTTTTTAAGCGGGAGAAGGATAGGACCTGAATAGCCTACAACATCGGAGTCTGTATGGAACCACTTTTCTTCATAATGACCATATTTAGCGGTTGAACCTATCATTTCATCCCTTAAGAACGGAACAAAGACAACTTTGAAATCAAGTCCCTTGGCTTTGTGCATTGTCATAATCTTCACAGCTTCGCTGTCATTAGGCTCCGGGATGCACATATTATCCCGCTGCATATCCCACCAATCGAGAAAGTCTGGAATACTTGTGCCGTTGGAAACAGAGTATTCAAGAACGATATCGAGGAAAGCCTTTACGAAGGCAAAATCGCCCTTTGGTACCTCTTTAAGGAAAGTGCGCAGCAACAGCCGACAAATCTCGTATAGAGTGTTGCAATGTTTCAGATCTACCTCAAACTCCTTTCCCTGTTCAGAAGATTTGTCCAAAGACTCCAGGCTTTTTAAATCCGGACAACCGATACGCAGCATGACATCCAATCCTCTGTCCTTAGGGGCGTTGACCTTTTTCAGCAGCTCGATCAGCATAACGACAGTCTTGTTGGAATCAAGCTTGAGACTTTCACCGGAAACAATCTTGATACCCTGCTTGACAAGATAATTGGCAACATCGTTAGCCTCTTTCCTGGAAGATGTCAGAACAGCGATGTCATCATAACTGTACCCTGCACTAGAATTTACCAACTCTTTTATCCTTCTGGCAACATCCCAAAGGATAAAGTCTTTTTGCTTAATCAGTGACTCTGACTGGGTGCAAGATATAATATGAACTACACCTTTACTGCTTATCCCGTCATATTCTTCTCTAAGTTTCTGTTTTGAACCTTTGTAGATTTCAATTATAGTATCAGACAATGCTTTATCCTTTGTCTCGTTGTCAAGCTTGGCCATGAACTGTTTAACAAGATAGCCTGGATGATTATCATCACCTGAAAACAGTATATTGTTAAAGAGAACAATATTTTCTAGACTCCTATAGTTGGTATCAAGTCTCTTGCGGCAATAATGGTCTTGGAAATCACGAGGAACTTCTTCCTTCAGAAGCCCCCAGTCTCCATACCTCCAGCGATAAATGCTCTGTTTTATATCACCCACAATGAACGATTCCTGATTTCTGCCAACCCCTTCATTGAGAAGAGGACAAAAATTAGCCCACTGATCCCTTGAGGTGTCCTGGAACTCATCTAAAAGATAATGGTCTATAACAGCACCTATTTTGTCGTATACGAAAGGATTGACACTTCCTGCAATAAGTTGCTTCAAAACCTGAGGAGAGTTGCTCAACAGGGCAAGCTGTTGCTCTGAAAGATAGTCTTCCAGTTCAACAGAAAGCGAGTCCAGAAGTATAGTTTCCCAAATCTGGCCACAAATTAGACTCAGCGTCATATATTCCTTATAGTACTTGTCATATAGTTCCTTCAATTCAGCGGGGTAATCTTTCAGCACACCGTTTATCAAATCTATATCTTTCTCGTCACCATCTTTTGTAAGGAATTGTCCAGGTTCTTTCATCCATCTGTCAAAAGATTCAGGATAACGTCTGAGAACAACATGTTTGGAGATATCATAAAACTGCTTTTCATTTGCTAACTTGTTGTCCAGCAACTTTACAATGTCTGTTCTACCTTTATCAAGGGTTAGCCGGGCAAAGTCCAGACAGGCGGCATCTCTTTTGACTTTTTCTGTCTTCAGAATAACTTTCTCGACAAAAACATCATCCAGAACCTTCAAACGCTCCTTGTATTCATCGGCCTTAGCCTTGAGAGAGATGCTATCTTTAGAAGGTTTGAAATTCTTGTATTCAGAACTCAGCACCTTCTTGCAGATTGCCAGAAGATCTCTCCTCCAGTCCCAGTTATTTTCATTCTCTATGCGAGAAAGGGAGATTCTGTCCAAAACCTGGCGGATATCCTCTCTGCTAGAAAGTTTCGCATAGACCCTGTCCATGGCAGCCTCTATTGCCTGTTCATCATCCAGGCTGGTTTCAAAAGAAGAACGGCAGCCAATTTCAACCGCAAAAGCCTTGAGCACTTTCTGGAAGAAACTGTCAATTGTACTTACCCTGAACATCGTGTAATCGTGAACCAGATTCTGGAGAAGAATCTTGGCAACATCCTTGTACTCATAGGATTCATCCACAGAACGCTCATACAGGCGGGTGATGATTCTTGACTTCATCTCGAATGTGGCCTTGTTAGTAAAGGTAACAGCCATTACGTGACGGTAAGCTTCTTTGTTGCCGTCTTTGTATTCCTCTACCAGATAATCTGCAAACTGCTCGGACAGTTTATATGTTTTTCCGCTTCCTGCGGAAGCATCATATACTTTAAGCTTTTCAGTTGTCATCTTTCACCCTCCTACAATACTTGTTGAATTCACAATAATTACAATTCTTGTCATCCTTGCAAACTTTGATTTTAGTTCCTGGGGCTGCCGCCACAGATTTTATCTCTTCTAAAAGATCCTTCAGTCTTTGGGCAAACTTGTCCAGCTGGCTATTGGAAATTCTAATAGTAACAGGTCCGCACTTGTCAAGTATTCTCAATTGATATATAGACAAGTCAAAATATGCAGACGAGTGACCTTCAGCCCTGTACAGCAAGGCATATACAAACATCTGGAACAGAATTGAGTCATACTTTTTTCTCGTTGCAGTTGCTCCAAACATCCTCTGAAGCTGAACTTCAAACAAATCATCAACTTTTTTGTTGCCAAACTTGCCGGCCCCTTCTTCCAACTCCTTGAACGGAAGATAGTGATCGCCCTCCGACACTGTGAAATTATTTGATTCAAGGTATCTACCGAGAACTGTATCTACATCGAGAAAAACTCCTGTCTTGTAATCGCAAATTCTGGGTACATCAGAACAAACTTCAAGTCTGTCCAGTTTTCCGGTGAAAAAGGAATTGCCGAATTCTTCTCCCAGATTCTTGTTGATCTCGTACTCATTGCCCAGAAGAGTGTATTTGCTTGCCTTAGCCTTCGAAATATCAGCTGCTATCGTCTGTCGAATATATGTCTTTACCAATTGCCCTATAAGCAGGTTTTGCCCATCTATCCTCCCGACTTTCAGTTCGTCCTTGAAGGCATTGCTGACCAGACAATCCAGATACTTTTCATTCTTTATATCAGAGAGAATCTTCTCCATTGTTTCGGGGCTTAGTGTCAGACCCTTGAACTCGTCATATATATGCTGCATGCAGTTATGGTAGATGCTGCCAAACCCTGCTGCTCCCACTTCATCTGAAAGATCATCATCTTCCTTGAGTCCCAAGGCTTTCTGGAAAAAGAACTTCCTTTGGCATTCTAAATATGTATTCAACGATGACGCTGAAAAATATTTTGGAGTTTGCCCTTCTTCGCAAAAATCGCTGAAGAATCTGCCAAGTTGTTCGCAATCTGCTGTTCCAACCTCAATATCATTTGTGAAACTGCTTCCTTCAGCGGGAAGTGGAAACTTAAAATCAAGCAACTTGAATTTTACACCAAAATCATATTTCAACTGCTTGACAAAGCGGCTCTCTTCTTTAGAATGCAAACTGTCTGTATTGGCGGTATCATAAATCATATAGACATCATCTGCCCTCTGGATCAATCGGTAGAAATTGTACGCAGAAATGCTGTTATCGTCTTCGTATGTTGGCAGCCCGTAACCTTTCCTGAGAAAATATGGAATGCAACTGGATATTTCTCCACTTGCAGGATATGTCCCGTCGTTGAACGAAAGGAATATAACCCTTTTAAAATCCAGTACCCTGGTTTCCAAAGCACCCATAATCTGGATGCCTCCAAGCGGCTCTCCCTTGAAAGGGACCAGAGCAGTCTTTATAGAAGAACGAATTATGGAATAAACAGTCCTTGGGTCATCAAACCCCACCTTACTAGCACTGATGCGGTCTAATATTCCCAAATATACCTTGAGGAAAGTCTTTTCCATTAAAGAAATATGGCCGCAACCAACCAGATATTCAAAAATATTCCGCTGATACTCCAGTATTTCAGCACTAATCGAATCTGATCCGCATTCTTTGTACATTCCACTAGAAGGTATCATCTTATGGAGAACCTTCACTATTGTATCATCCTTATCAAGACCGAAAGGTTTTTCTGCTTCAAACTCAGATGTGGATATCAGGTAAAGGTTTGAATTGCGGATATGGTCGATGGCAATGTTGGCAGAATCTATATCCAATTCCTTAATAAACGGGTGTCCAAGCAAGGAAATAAAAACCTCCCCTGGAAATAGAATCTCATTTTCTGATTTCTGACTGCGTGTGTGAAGATTGAACAGAGTGAAAACAAAAGATGCAGTAGAAGTGGCTTTGAGAGGATACCCCATAGTTATATTGAAATCCTTCTGGCTCAACACCTCCAGCAAAGGTAGCAGAAGTTGTTCATCTGACACCACAACTGCTGTATCTATTGTATCTGCACCTTCTATTGCCATCTTATTGAGCAGCCAGTTCACTATGAGTGCCTGCTCAGTGGCTCCGGAAGCAGGAATAAGGTTAAAACTACACTGGTCCTTATCCCAACCTCCGTTCCCGGCGATGGGTCTGGTGCTTGGGAACTCATCCACACATTTTGAAATCAAATGAGAAGAGCGGTTATGCGGGGCTTTGATCCAGTCCGAGTAGAAATCCCAATAGAATAGACCTCCTTCTTTCTTGAAATAACGCATCAAAACCTTCTCACACTCGGTTGGAGCTGAGAAACCAATAAATACTGCTTTTCCAATACGCGCCAGCTTCTCAGAGAGTGATGGATTGCTGCTGCAGTTGCAAACCCCTTCAGCAACTGAACGTGCCAGCATCCCCGGAAAAGCAATGCTGTCTTTTTCAAGCGACTCTTTGAAAGCCCTGTACAGAGGCAACAGCATATTCCAAATCTCCAGATACTTTCTCTGGGCCTTTTCCTTGTCAAAAAGCCCTGAACTGAAATCTCCAATCCGCCTTAATGCATCTATCTGAGATTTTTCAAGATAGGCAGAAGGATCTGCCCTAAGCTGGCTGTAATCTTCCACATTCTTGAAAACCTTGGAAGCATCCACCATATACTGGTCCACATCGTTGAAGTCAGAAAGAATAATCTTGCCCCACTGGAAGAAGCTGTCCACATCCTCCAGAACTATATCATCTTCTTTCTGCCCTGCCTCTTTCAGAAGTTTTTCCTGGATAGTGCGGTATTCCTTCCAAAGGCGGAAAGTAAGAATAATGTCATCCGCTCTTTCCAAGTCTGAAAGATAGTCGAATAGATTGTCTATCGTAAAAACCTTCGGGGCGAACAGCGGCTTTTTCTTCAGTTCTCCCAAATGCTTGAGAAAGAACAGCGAAGACCTCCTGTTAGGAAACACGAAGGTGTAATCGTCTAGGTTGTCGTTTACAAAAAGTTGTGCAACCTGTCTTAAAAATGCTTTTTCCATATATGCAAATGTATGTCTTGCGATTGACAATTAATGTCAATATAGCAAAATGCTAATTGTCAAATGTCTTGTCAATCGTCCGCGATGTTCAAATTATCAACTTTTTCTCTGTTGCCCACTACCCAGATAGTATCGCCTTTCTCAATGGTTACTGTGGAGTTAGGGCGAAGGAAGGTATCGGAATCGGATTTTTCGACACCAACCAGCAGTACACCGAACTCTTTCCTGAAAGCGGTGATATTGGCATTATGGCCGACAACGGGAGCCTTGCCGCCAAGGGTTATCTGGAACAGGCGCATCTCGATGGTATCGTCTTCAGGAACTTCAGCATTGTCTTCTGTCACGTTCTTGGAAAGGGCTATGAATGAACTGAGCTGCTTGTCAGAACCGAGAACCAGGAGTGAATCAGAAGGGTAGAACACCTGTTCCTTGTCAGGAAGGTTAATGGTTTTATTGCCCCTTATCAGTTGTATCACAAGGGCTCCCGTGTCTTTTTTGCGGTGGACTGTACCAATCGACCGGCCAGCCAGGAAGGAGTTCTGGCCAACAACGCATTTTTCCATGTGGATTTCGTTTGCCATCTCTCTCGGTACCACAAAGCGGCGTCCGCCTTCGCTGTCAAGATTAGTAAGGAAGTTTTTCTCGATCTTGGAATAGTAGCCTTTAACCTTTCTGGAGAGAATCACGAAAACAATGACAGTGGCGCAGATGAGAATAATGGCACCGACACTCCTGGTCAAGTAGAGGCTGGCAACGAAAGAGATTGCCATAAAGGCAATTATGTACTTGATAGCCACAAGGAAAAGGAGAGGGCCCCGGGCGAATTTGCCGTCTGCCCAGATTTTGTCGTAGATGCCTTCCTTGTCTTTAAGCTTCAAAAGCGCCCAGACAAATGGAGCAATGACTGATATCGTGAGCAGGAATAAAAACAGTCTTACCCAGAAGCTGCCGGCTATTCCCGGATACAAAGACTTGATAAGCGAGTTCAACAGCGGATTAACCATCTTGGTGAACAGGAGGATGAAGAATGCCATCCATGTAGTCAGGATGAACACTCTCAACAGATAGTTTTTCAGCAGTCTCTTCCACCGTGATTCCTGGTTGAAGGTATTCTTGCCGTTGCCCAGGCGGTCTATCACGTTCCTCCAGCCAGAGGATACGTGAGAATAAATGAAATTGAATGTCTTGTCTCCGGCTTTAGCCCAGTATGGCGTAACAAATGTTGTCAGTATAGAAACCGTCACGATAACAGGATAGAGGTAGTCTGGAGTGGCGCTCAAGCTCTTGCCAAGTGATGCTATGATATAGGAGAACTCACCGATCTGGCACATGCACATTCCGGCCGGAAGGGCAATCTTAAGTGTCTGGCCGCTAAACAGAAAACCGATTGTGGCGGCAAGTGGCTTGACAAGTATGACGGCAAGCGTGATTATCATTACATGAGGCCAATAGTGAAGCAGCACGGCCGGATCCACCAGCATACCTACAGACACGAAGAATATAGCCCCGAAGAAGTCCTTTATCGGCCTGATAAGAGACACTATCCTGTCTCTTTGGACAGTGCCGGAGAGGATACTTCCCATGACAAAAGCTCCCAGAGCCTCGGAGATGTTGGCCTTGAGAGTGATCACCACCATAAACAGGCAGAGGCCCAGGGAAACCACAATCAGTGTCTCGTCGCTCATCAGCTTCCTGAGTTTGCGGTAAATAGTCGGGATGAAATAGATTCCTCCAGTAAACCAAAGCAGCAGGAATACCGTAATGGTCAGAATCTTGGTGGCCAGCTGAACCCCGCTGAAAGTCTTGCTGATAACCAATGTCGGCAATACAACCAGCATAAGAATAGCTACAAGGTCTTCACAGATAAGTGCGCCAAACACTAGCTGAGAAGACTTCTTACCCCCTATTTTAAGGTCGTCAAATGTCTTGATTATTATGGAAGTAGAGGAGATGGAAAGCATCGCTCCCACAAAAAAGGCAGTAATGTTTTCCCAGCCAAAGATCTTGGCGATCAAAAAGCCCATGCAGAACATTACTACCGCTTCTGACAAAACGGTTGTAATTCCGGCTCCGCCTACTTTAGTAAGTTTCTTGAAACTGAATTCCAGTCCCAAGCCGAACAGCAGGAAGATCACTCCTATCTTGCCCCAGAACTCCACGCTTTCCACCTGGGTGGCGGTTGGAATGAAGCCGATGTAAGGTCCGGTAAGAATGCCGGCGACGATATATCCCAGAACCAGAGGCTGTTTGAGAGCCTTGAAAATAATAGTCACCACTCCGGCCACGACAAGAATCAGGGCCAGGTCAAGCAGCATGGGATGTATCGCAGAAATCATTTTCAGTCAGTATAACCAGGTCTGCCGAGGAGCTTGTACAGGTTTTTCTTGTAAACGTCAACTGCAGGCTGGTCAAACGGATTCACGCCCAGCATATATGCAGACAGGGCGCAGGAGAACTCGAAGAAATAGAAGAGCTGCCCCATATTCCACTCATCGATCTTTTCCATCTCGATGTAGATATTTGGCACATTGCCGCTGGTGTGAGCCAGGCGTGTGCCCTTCTCGGCCATCATATTGATGTGCTCCAGTGTCTTGCCTACCAGATAGTCCAGGCCGTCGAGGTTGTCTGTGGACTTTGGAACTATAACCTCCACTTCCTTGCTTCCGGCCAGGATGGAAGTCTCGAACATAATCCTTTCTCCGTCCTGGATATACTGCCCTACCGAGTGAAGGTCGGTCGTAAAGTCCAGAGTTGTAGGGAAAAGCCCCTTGAGATCCTTGCCCTCGCTTTCGGCAAACAGCTGCTTTAGCCATTCTCCAAGGTACTTAAGCTTAGGATGGTAGTTGGCGAAAACCTCTATCTTCTTACCGTTGCGGTACATTATGTTTCTCAGAGCGGCATAGATAATGGCAGGGTTTTCCTTGGTCTTTTTCATCAGATATTCGCGAGCTTCCCTTGCTCCGCCGATAAAGTTTTCTATGTCGAACCCGGCCACGGCGATAGGGAGAAGCCCCACTGCCGAGAGCACAGAATATCTGCCGCCGACATTGGAAGGTATGGACAGTGATGTATATCCGTATTTCTCGCTCATAGCCCTCAGAGCTCCGTCCCTCTCGTCGGTGACGGTCACTATCCTTCTTCTGGTGTCCTCGGCCCCGAATCTCTTGAGCATATTCATCCTCAGGATTCTGAAAGCCAGGCCTGGCTCTATGGTAGTCCCTGATTTAGAGATTACTATTAGGCCGTATGATTTTTTCTTCAGATACCCCAGAAGGTCAGACATATAATCTTCGCTGAGCGAATAGCCGGCAAAGACAATATGTGGCGAATTTCTCTCTCCGGCACTTGCAAAGCTGTGGGAAAAGGCCTCCAGAGCGCATTTTGCGCCGAGGAACGATCCTCCGATTCCTATCACGACCACAACGTCCAGGGTGCCAAGCCAGCGGCTGGCAACAAGACGGCAGTCGGCCAGTGTCTTTTCAGAAATGTTGACCGGAAGGTCCAGCCAGCCTGTCATCTTGCCTCCCACTCCTTTTCCGGAAACAAGGGTGTCGAAAGCATGGAAAGCCTCGTCCATCGCCCTCTTGTAATCTTCCGCCCCTACAAAGGGCTCTATCATATCGGTATTAAGCTTGAGCATAGTCTGAATAATGTTAGTAAAGCCTGTCGCTGAGCCTCTTCATAACGTAGGCAGGATATTTTTCATCATAAAGAATTTCATAGACGGCCTCGGCGATTGGCATTTCCACCCTGTATTTCTTGTTAATGCGGTTTATTGCGGCGGTGGCGTAATACCCTTCCGCAACCATACTCATCTCCACCTGGGCGTTCTTTACGGAATATCCTTTTCCGATCATGCTGCCGAAGGTACGGTTGCGGCTGAACTGGCTGTAGCCGGTAACAAGCAAATCTCCCAGATACGGAGAGGTGAGCACATTACGCTTCTTGTCCGGATGCGAGGCGTTCAGGAACTCGGTCATTTCCTTAAATGAACTTGTCATAAGGACAGAGAGGAAATTGTCTCCGTAACCCAGCCCGTGAGCGATTCCCGCTGCAATGGCATAGATGTTCTTAAGGGCGGCGGCATACTCCACTCCATATATGTCCGTTCCCGGCATTGTCCTGACGTATTCGCACTCGAAGAAATCGCAAAGTGCCTTTGCGTTAGCCACGTGCTTGCTGGTGAAAGTCAGGTACGAAAGCCTCTCCATACCAACCTCCTCAGCATGGCAAGGGCCGCTTACAACCCCTATCCTGTCATAAGGAATTCCGTGTTCCTGGTTAAAGTACTCGGCGATTGTCTTGTCTCCCACAAAACCCTTGATCGCGGAGACAATGAACTTCCCGTCAAGCGGAACGGTGAGCCTTTCCATAACGCCGAGAAAATAGGCGCTCGGTATGCAGAAAACCAGCACATCAGCGCTTTCCACCACAGCGTTAATGTCTGTTGACATGAACAGGCGGTCCGGCTCCAGAATCACCGAGCTCAGATAAACCTTGTTGCGATGGTTTTTCATCACCCGGTCTATGTTTTTCTGGTCTCTTATGAACCAGGAAATCTTCTCCTGGTGGTTCATCAGCAGCTTTACCAGAGCCGTAGCCCAGCTGCCGCTGCCCACCATGGCAAATTTCAGGTTTCGTTTTTCAAGAATCGAGTCCATAGATTATTGTTTTTTCATTCTTGTATTCCAGCGTAGACAGTGGCCTGGGCAAAGGCAAGGGCGTCGCACCGTTCATTCTCAGGATGACCGGCGTGGCCTTTAAGCCAGTGGAAATGAAGGTCCATGCCTTCCGCGCACCGCACATACTCTCTCCAAAGCTCCTCGTTGGCTTTTTTCTTCTTGTTCTTGTTTTTGAAGTCATTGGCCAGCCACTGTGCAAGCCATCCTTTCTCTATTGCGTTTACCACGTATGAGGAATCTGACCAGATATGTACCGTGGCGTCTTTCCACTTGATTGCCTTCAGCCCCTCGATGACAGCTGTAAGTTCCATCCGGTTGTTGGTTGTAGAAGCCTCTCCCCCGCTCAGCTCTTTCCTGAGGTTTCCGCAAACCAGCACCACGCCCCATCCTCCAGGCCCGGGATTACCCCTTGAAGACCCGTCGGTATAAAGGTAGATCGGTGGGCGCTTTTCTGTCATAACCTATTCTGCTTCAGGTTCCTGCTGGTTCACTTTCTTCGATTCGTCCTGGCCCGGTATCTGGGCTTTCATCGGATTGGCGTGTATCTGGCGATATCTCTCGCGGCTGCGGTAAATGTCAATGGCAAGATAGATGGCGCTCAGCATGGAACGAGGATTCGCCTTGTTCTGGCCCGCAATGTCAAAAGCCGTTCCGTGGTCAGGAGAAGTCCTTACCACAGGAAGGCCGGCGGTATAGTTCACGCCCGTGTCGAACGAAAGCGTCTTGAAAGGTATCAGGCCCTGGTCGTGATACATGGTCAGGACCGCGTCATACTTGCCCTGGAGGGTGGCGGCGAAGAATCCGTCTGGAGGGAACGGCCCGAAGGTGTCGATACCCTCGGCGTTGGCGTCCTTGATTGCCGGAATAATTATCTCCTGCTCCTCAGATCCCAGAAGGCCGCGGTCTCCCGCATGAGGGTTCAGACCCAGCACGGCAATCTTCGGCCTCTCGATGCAGAAGTCCTGCTTCAAGGACTCGTTCATAAGGCGGAGCTTGCTCATTATCACTTCTTTATTGATGGATGCAGACACTTCCTTCAAAGGAATGTGCATAGTCACCACACCCACTCTCAAAGAGTCGGAACACATAAACATCAGACCGTCTTTGGCTCCGAAAGTCTCAATCAGGTAACCGGTGTGTCCGGCATACTTGAAATGTTCCAGCGTAACGCCCTTCTTGCTGAAAGGGGCTGTGACAATGGCATCCAGATAACCAGCCTTGGCTTCCTTGACAGCCATTTCCAGAGAAGCGATTGCTGCCTTGGCGCTGTCGTGAGTCAGCCTGCCTGGTTCGATCGGAAGGTCGTCTCCCACGCAGTTGACTATGTTAACCCTCTTTGGATGAGCGTCTTTTGCGGAAAATATAAGGTTGGTGTTAATGTTCTCGGTTTCTGGTATCTGCTTGCGGTAGTAGCCGAAAGCCTTGGACGAACCGTAAATCACGGGCGTAAACATCTCAAGCACATTGGCGTTTGAAAGAGCCTTTATAATAACTTCATATCCTATGCCGTTGCTGTCGCCCTGAGTAATTCCAATTACAAGTTTCTGTTTCATAATTAATGGTAACCTAATCGGTGCAATTTACGAAAAAATAATCATAAATTTGCACAAGATGAAAATCAGCATATTGGACACGGACATCAAGTATCTTCCGGGAATAGGCCCCAAGCGTGCACAGCTGCTCACCAGCGAAATCGGAGTGCACACCTTCAGGGATATGCTCTACTATTTCCCTTTCCGGTGGATAGACAAGAGCAAGGTGTATCCGATAAGCTCTATCCTCAGCGATAACTTGCTGGAAGGAGAAGACACTCCGTCTTCATCCTACATCCAGATAAGGGGAGTGATCGTAAAGAAAGAGCTTGCCGGCCTTTCCGGGACCAGGCCCGTAAAAGGCAAGAGCCGCCTTGTGGCCACTATGCAGGATGCCACCGGAAAAATAGACCTCGTCTTTTTCAGCGGCCTTAAATGGATATCTGAAAAGCTGGTTCAGGGAGAAGAGTTCATAGCCTTCGGAAAGCCATCGGTCTTCAACGGCCACGTCAACCTGGTTCATCCGGAAATCTACAGGCCAAGCGAGGCTGTAACCTACGGAACAGGTTCAATGGCAGGCATATACTCCATCACCGAGAAGATGAAAAACTCCGGTCTGGGAATCAAGGCTCTGACCAAAATCCAGAGCGTTCTTCTGGAAAGAGTACAGGGTCATATAGAGGAAACCCTGCCGCTTTCCATAATACGCTCCAAAGGTCTCTGCCCTCTGGAAGAGGCCCTGAAGAACATCCACTTCCCCGCAGGAATGAGAGAACTGGACGCCGCCCAGAAAAGGCTCAAGTTCGAGGAACTGTTCTATCTGCAGCTGAGTCTGCTCAAGCAGAGAAACATCCGCCTCTCGAAAAGCGGCGGAATAATGATGTCCAGGGTCGGCGACAATTTCAACAAGTGCTACGCTTCCCTCCCTTATCCGCTGACCGGAGCGCAGAAGAGGGTGATCAAGGAAATGCGGGAAGATATGCGCAGCGGAAAGCAGATGAACCGCCTTCTTCAGGGAGACGTGGGAAGCGGGAAGACTCTGGTAGCGGTTCTTTTGAGCCTGATCGCGATAGACAATGGCTATCAGGCCTGTATAATGGCTCCCACAGAAGTGCTTGCCCAGCAGCACCTTGCAAGCATATCAAAGTTCCTCAAGGCCACTGATGCCAAAGTGGCCCTGCTGACAGGAAGCACCAAGGCCAAGGAAAGGAAGCAGATACTGAAAGACCTGGAAGACGGAACCCTGAACATAATCGTGGGCACTCACGCCCTGATCGAGGACAGGGTGAAGTTCCACGCCCTGGGGCTGGCCATAATTGACGAGCAGCACCGTTTCGGGGTTGACCAGCGAAGCCGCCTGTGGAACAAGAACGACGATTCGAAAACCGAGAATCTCCTCCCGCACGTGATGGTGATGACCGCCACCCCTATTCCGAGAACCCTGGCAATGACTCTGTACGGAGACCTGGACGTGAGCGTTATAGACGAGATGCCTCCAGGCCGCACGCCTGTGGTCACTACGCACGCTTGGGAAAACCAGAGAAGCCAGGTTTTCAACTTCATGCGTCAGCAGATAGACCAGGGAAGGCAGGTGTTTGTGGTCTACCCTCTTATAAAGGAAAGCGAGAAGATGGACTACGAAAACCTGGAGGCCGGCTATATGCGCATCATAGAGGAGTTCAAGACTCCGCAGTACATAACGGCTGTGGTCCACGGCAAGATGAAACCGGAAGACAAGGCCATAGACATGAACCTTTTCGCTTCCGGGAAAGCCCATATACTTGTGGCTACCAGTGTAATAGAAGTGGGCGTGGATGTGCCAAACGCCTCGGTTATGGTAATCGAGAGCGCAGAGAGGTTCGGCCTCAGCCAGCTTCACCAGCTCCGCGGAAGAGTGGGAAGAGGAGCCGCTAAGAGCTACTGCATACTTATGAGCGGCTACAAGCTCAGCAAGGAAAGCCGCAAAAGGCTTGAACTTATGTGCAAGACCACAGACGGATTTGTCCTCGCCGAGGAGGATATGAAGATGAGAGGCCCCGGAGACCTGGAAGGCACATCGCAGAGCGGCCTTGCCATAGACCTTCACATCGCCTCCCTTTATCGCGACGGAAGATATCTGGAAGAAGCACGGCAGACTGCCCTTCAGATTCTTGAAGACGATCCGCTGCTCCAGAAACCGGAAAACAAATTTCTCACAGAAGAGCTTAAAGCGCTCCGCAAATCCGGGAAAGACATCAAAGACTACTCAGCGATCAGCTAAAAAAACAAGCCAGCCAGTTACCCGGCAGGCTTGTTACACAATTAACTGTAGCCAACTAAATGACAAGCAATTACTTGATGTCTATTGTACGGTGCTCTGCTGCTGGCAAAGCCTTCACGATCTTTGGAAGATGAACATTCAGGACACCGTTCTCCATCTTGGCGTCTATCTTCTCGATGTCAACATCGTCCGGAAGCATCAGCCTCTGATGGAACTTCTCGTATGAGAACTCGCGCCTGAGGAAGCGGCCTTTTTTCTTCTCTTCATTGTTCTCGGTCCTCTTCTCCATGTTGATCACAAGATTGCCCTCGCCGTCGAGCTGGATCTTGAAGTCTTCCTTGCTCAGGCCAGGAGCGGCCAGTTCAAGTTCATATTCTTTTTCGTTCTCGATTACATTGATGGCCGGGGCTGTATAACTGGTCCTTTCCATCCAGCCGTTGTCGAAGAAATCATTAAAAATTTCCGGCAGCCAGCTATTTGAAGTTCTTCTTACAGGTAGCATAACGTAAAATTCTTAATGTTCAGCCTTCCGGCCCGCAAGGGCCTTGTTCGCTGATCTTCAGTAACTGAAGACACTTCCATCAACGGCAAATCAGGTGCCAGGCGAATTTTCCGGCCCAAAGAGGAAATATTGTCGCTAAAAGAGGAATAAATGTCCATCTTGAGTGACAAAAAGGCAAAAAACACCTTCAGCCTGCTTTTCAATCAAGATTCTTATTAAATTTG
The DNA here is from genome assembly GCA_902769525.1 of uncultured Bacteroidia bacterium. Lineage (GTDB taxonomy): Bacteria > Bacteroidota > Bacteroidia > Bacteroidales > UBA932 > Egerieousia. The sequence goes on along the minus strand of CACXPG010000006.1, from coordinate 79,419 downwards.
TAGGTTAGGAGAAACAAAAACACATCAGATATATGAATACCAACGAAAAATTCGTCATCACCGTTGCCCGTGAAATCGGTTCTGGCGGAAGAACTATCGGGCGCAAACTGGCCGCCAAGCTTGGCGTACGCTATTCAGACAAGGAGCTCATCCGTAACCTGAGGGAAAAATTCAACCTGACAACCTACTCTATCGAGAAGCTCAAGGGAGAAAAGAAGAGCTGGCTGGCAGACTTTATTCAGATGGTGGCTCCAATGCCTAAGGTCGGGATGTTATTGGACACCGACAGCAAATTCCTTCAGGAGCTTCGCTCGGATGTCACCACAAACGATATCTACAAGGCAGAATCAGAGATACTTAACGCTATCGCTGAGGAAAGTTCCTGCGTCATTGCCGGAAGAAGCGGTTTCTTTGTGCTGAAAGACCATCCTAACAAGCTGGACGTGTTCATCACCGCATCCAGGGAAAACCGCATCAAGAGGATTGTCAGAAAGCAGCACCTGACCGAAACCGAGGCTGAAACCATTATGGATTCAATTGACGAGGCCAGAGACAACTACGTAAAGCGCTACACGGGAAAGAGTCGCTATGACGCCCGCAACTACGACATCGTCCTGAATACAGACAACCACACAGAAGACGAAATCGTTGACATAATCCTTTCATACATAAAATAAAGATGTCCAAAACCAACCTTCTGGATGCCCATTGCCAGGCTATCCTTCAGGAATACAAAGACAAGCTTCCCGTTTTCCAGGATGCTGAAACCAATATTCTCGCCCTTCTTAAACATACACTCAAGGAAGCGGGAATACATCTGGCCAGCGTCGAGTCCAGAATCAAGACAGAAGACTCGCTCTGCGGTAAACTTGAACGGAAAGGCTCAAAGTACAAGAGCCTGGCGGATATTACTGATATTCTTGGAGTGCGCCTTATAACCTACTACATAGACGATGTGGACAAGGTTGCCACAGCTATAGAGAGACTGTTTGACGTGGACTGGGAAAACTCCATAGACAAACGCAAGATCCACGACATAGACAGTTTCGGCTATGTCTCGCTTCACTACGTCTGCTCTACGGAAGGGTTTCCTTTCAGGTTTGAAATCCAGATGCGCACCGTTCTTCAGCACGCCTGGGCAAATCTGGACCACGACACCGGCTACAAGTCCGGAGTGGAGATTCCTAAACGCTACCTAAGGTCCATGAGCCGCCTGGCCGGAATGCTGGAGCTTATAGACGAGGAGTTCAGCAAGATACGCTCCGAGCTTACAGACTACAGAAGAAAGGTCCAGAAGCTGGTCGCTTCGGGCAACCTGGACGAAGTCCCTCTCGATCTGGACTCCTTCCGCAGTTTCCTGGAACTGGATCCTTTCAGACAGATAAACAAGAAGATTGCCGCCGTAAACCAGGCCGAGATACAGGAAGTTTCACTGCTTCCTTACCTGGCCGTATTCAAGGGCATCGGCTGCAAGACTCTGGGAGATATCCACAACATCATAAACGACAGTTTCGAAGGCGCTTACCAGATAGCCTGCTACCAGATGGGACTGACCGACCTGGACATAGTCTCCTCTTCAGTCGGCCCGCAGAATCTCTGCATAGCATACATTTTGAAGAGAGGCTGGGGAAAAGGCGGAGTCCGCTATTTCTTTGACCTTCTCAACGGTAAGGAAAAGAGCAACGAGATAGTAGCCGAAATGATTGTAGAACAGGCAAAAGAAATGCCTTTCATGAACTTGCAGTAATGGCAAACAAACAAATAGACACGGATCTTCTGGACAGGGCGATAATGTTCGCCGTCAAGGCCCACTCCGGAACGGAGAGAAGGGGCAAGGGTTTTCCTTACATCGTTCATCCGATGGAGGCTCTGGAAATTGTTTCGACGATGACTCCAGACCAGGAGCTTCTTGCCGCCGCTGTTCTCCACGACACTGTAGAAGACACATACGTTACCATAGACCACATCCGGGAAGAGTTCGGAGACAGGATAGCGTCCATCGTTGATGCGGAAAGCGACAAGGGAATCGAAGGAAGAAGTGAAGATGACAGCTGGCATAGCCGCAAAAAAGGAGCTATCGAGCGTCTTGCAAAAGCGTCCCGCGACACCAAGATGGTGGCTTTGGGAGACAAACTCTCCAACATGAGAGCCATTGCCAGAGACTATTCCATGATGGGAGACGAACTATGGAAGATATTCCACGTCACGGACAAGAAAGACCACGAATGGCATTACAGGGGTCTGGCAGACTCACTCAGGGAGCTGGAAGACACGTTTGCCTTCAAGGAGTTTGAGAATCTCATAGACCAGGTCTTCGGAAAGAAACAATAAAAAGCCCCCTATATGAAGCCCATCAAGATTTCCCTCAGCGATTATGTACTTTCCGGCGGAGGAGCCAACGGAGAGAGCTATAACCACAAGACTGACCCGTCTGTGATGCTTAAGCTCTATTTCCCTGGCAAGATAACCCAGCCGCTGGACGAGATGCTAATGGCAAGGAAGGTCTATAGCCTGGGCATCCCTACCCCAGAACCGGGAGACTATGTCGTCACGGAAGACGGCCGCTACGGAATCCGCTTCAAAAGGATTATGGAAAAGACTTCCTATTCCAGAGCCATCGGGGACAACCCTGAAAAGATTCCGCAGCTTGTTTCTGAATTTGCACAGATGTGCCTGGACCTGCACAAGATACAGCTCGACCCTGAATTCGGGAATGTTAAGGACCGCTATTTTAAACTTCTGGAAGACAATCCTTTCTTTTCCGTAAAGGAGAAAGACAAACTGGGGAAATTCATCGCCGACACTCCGGATGAAAACACCGCCCTGCACGGAGACCTCCAGTTCAGCAACGCCATCTTCACTCCTAACGGAAAGAAGTATTTCATAGACCTCGGCGATTTCTGCCGCGGCAACCGGCTTTTCGACATAGGCATGGTTTACCTGTGCTGCTATCTTAGTGACGAGGATTTCATACAGGAGACTTACCACATGACAAAGGCCGTTGCAATGAAGGCCTGGGACACTTTTGCCCCTCTGTACTTCGGAGAAGGCATAAGCCTAAAAGACACAGAGGAGATGATTCGCCCGTACGCGGGACTCAAGACACTAATCATAGAAAGAGACACCAATTGCCCTATGCCTTGCTTCAGGGCTTCACTTGAATCAGTATTATGAACATACACGACATAACAGAGCGCGCGAAAAAACACGTTGAAAAAGACATAAAAAGAAGATCCAGGTGGACCGGGCTTCTTCTCATTATTGCCGCCGTGGTGATTCTGGAAGCCATCTCACATGTCCAGGCATACTACGCGAAGGATGGCATCAGGCAAGAAGCCAAGGCAAAAGCCGAAGGCCAGCTCAATGCTGTCAGGAGCGGAATTCTCAATATTGTCAACCAGGCGGAAAGCGCAGTCAGAAACAATGTGTGGCTAGCGCAGTGGTGCCTTCAGGTTCCGGACAGCCTGGCCAACATTCCAAAGCTGATCGTGAACAACAACCCTATTATCGCAGGATCTACAATAGCCATTGTTCCAAACTATTACAAAAAAAGACCGCTGTATTCTCCGTATACTGCAATAACAAACGGAGAAATAATAGAAACGTCCCTGGCAACTCCGGAATATGACTATCCGTCCAAAGAATGGTTCACCAAACCTATCGAGCTTGACCGCGAATACTGGTCTGAACCTTATATTGATACAGGCGGTGGAGAAATCCTGATGACCACTTTTTCTGTCCCTATCAAGGACAATCAGGGACGCATAGCAGCCGTGCTTACGGCAGACCTCGACCTCGAGTGGCTTGGCACATTGGTAAATGGCATCAAGATATATCCTGGAGCCTTCAGCACAGTTGTCAGCCGCAACGGAAGACTTATGGTCTCCCCTGATTCCACCCTTGTAATGACCACTACCATAAACGAGTATGCATCTTCAGTAAAAGACTCGGCAGACCTTAACGCCCTCAACAGGGCCATGCTCAACAGAGAGAGCGGCAATCTGCCTGTCACTGTAAACGGCATCAAGAATCAGGTTTACTATTCTCCTATCGACAAAACCGGATGGGCCATGAACATCATCATTCCGGAAAAAGAGATGTTTGCCGGCCTGAGAAAGCTGGACAACCTTATAAGGATGCTGCAGATTATCGGTCTTCTGCTGATAGTCATGATTTTCCGCTCGATCGCCAAGAACCAGCTCAAGGTCAAGTATATATCGGAGAAGAAAGAGATAATGGAGAACGAGCTGAAAATTGCCAGCGACATCCAGATGTCGATGATTCCAAAGACATTCCCTCCGTTCCCTGAAAGGAAGGACATAGACCTTTCCGCCGCCCTGTTCCCGGCAAAGGAAGTCAGCGGAGACCTTTACGACTTTTTTATCCGCGACGAAAAGCTCTTCTTCTGCATCGGCGACGTGTCAGGCAAGGGAGTTCCCGCCTCTTTGCTGATGGCCGTTACAAGAAGCCTTTTCCGCAGCATCTGCGCTCATAACGACAATCCGAAAAACATAGTCACCAGCATAAACAACAGTATGGCGGACATAAACGAAAACAATATGTTCGTAACCTTCATCTGCTGCGTGCTGGACCTCAATAACGGAAAGATGCAGTATTGCAACGCAGGCCACAACGCCCCGCTTCTGCTTACCGACAAGATGCACGAACTGCCTGTGGATCCGAACCTTCCACTTGGAGTGATGCACGGAATGAACTACACCCTCCAGGAAGTGGACCTTCACTATGACGATGCAGTATTCCTCTATACAGACGGTATCACCGAGGCTGAAAACCAGAACCACGAACTGTTCGGGCTCCAGAGACTGAAAAACGCCCTCTCCGGCAGGAAACCGGCCCAGGAGCATCTGGACAATGTCAAGAAGGCCGTGGCGGATTTCGTAAAGGATGCTGCCCAGAGCGACGACCTTACGATGCTCTTCTTCCACTACCTGAGCCATCAGGGGAAAGTCCGCAAACTCCATCTAAACAGCGATATACAGGAAATTCCAAAGCTTTCCGACTTCCTGTCGACTGTCGCTGAGGAGAAAAAATTGTCTCAAAGTGTGGCAACTAGCATCAATATTGCAATTGAAGAGGCCGTAACCAACGTGATAATGTACTCGGGCGCTGACTCGGTAGACATTGAAACAGAGTCAAACGACAATGAGATTATCTATACCGTAAAGGACAGCGGCAAGCCGTTCGACCCTACTCAGACTCCGGATGTGGATACAAACCAGAGTCTGGACGACCGCAAGATAGGAGGACTTGGCATCCACCTGTTCAAGAAGATAATGGACAGCGTCACCTACAAACGCTTGGGAGACAAAAATATATTGACAATGATAAAGAAAATAGGATAAAAGAATGAAAACCAAAGTTACCAAAGAAGAAGGCCAGATCATAGTAGCCTTCACAGGCAGGTTAGACACCCCGGCCGCTCAGGAAGCAAATCCTGTCATCAATCCGCTTCTGGACGAGGCCGACAAGACCATCATCCTGGACTGCAAGGAAATGAGCTACATCTCCAGTTCCGGCCTCAGGATTTTCCTCACCCTCAGGAAAGCTGCCGAAGACAAGGGAGGCAAGATCATAATCCAGAACATCAACGACGACATCCGCTCTGTGTTTATGATGACTGGCTTCCTTAACCTGTTTGAAATCAGATAAACAGGAACTGCAAAAAAATGAACACTTGTAAAGCGAAGTAAAATGAGCTCAACCTTCAAGCAGCAGCCAAGTATCAGACTGCTGGCCTTCTCTGCGATAATCGCTCTCGCCGCTTCCTGCAGCAAAAGCGAGAAAACAGTACCAGTAACCGGTATAGAATTCAAGCCTGACAAGATGGAAATCTTCGTCGGCCAGAGCCTTCCTGTTACAGTGACTACCGTTCCGCAGAACGCCACCAACACGGGCGATCTTCAGGTCAACTCCAGCAAGCCAGACATAGCCACCTTCGAAAACGGCAAGGTGACAGGTGTCAAAGCCGGAACCGCCAACCTTGTTGCAACATGCGGAGCGGTCAGGAACACCGCATCTGTAAAGGTCTTCTGGACAATGACCAAAGGCAGCCTGTCCTACCCCATCAAGAAGGCTTCAGGCTACAAGGTCTATGACTCTCCCGGAGTTATCAGATACTATGAAGTGGACTTCACGGACGGCACGGAGCATTTCCGCATGATGCTCAATCACAGCGACCTGGGCAAGAAGATAGATGTCTCTAAGCCACTTGCCTCGCTCGACGAGTTCGACACCTGCTTCCTCTGCTCTGTCAGGAACAACAACGATAACGACATCACCATCTACCTCAGCCGGGACAACGATCCTGTCATAAGGAATGAGATGTGGGAAACCCTGCCTATTACCGCAACCGGATACTTCAGCCTTGAGCAGGTTACCGGCAAGGGCTACGTTGCCAACATAGACGTTTCCCTGAGCAACGGCCAGAAATGGAAACTCTACTACGAAGGCCCTCTCTCCCTTGAGAACGGAGGCGACTATTAATATGAAAATCTGCGTAATAGGCGGAGCCAACCTGGACATAACGGCCACCTCGGATGCTCCTTTCCGCCCTGAAGATTCCAACCCCGGGCGGGTGCGCACTTCCTTTGGCGGAGTTGGCCGCAACATTGCCCACAACCTTTGCCTTCTTTCAGACAAGGTTACTTTCCTAACTGTCTTCGGCGATGACATTTTCGGCAAGTCTATCGCAGAGTCCTGCAAAACTCTCGGAATGGACATCTCCGCCTGCCAGACTGCAGAAAACGCTCCCAACCCTTGCTTTGCCTCCATCAACGATTCAGACGGAAGGATGATTGGCGGCATTGCAGATATGGATACCACCAACCTTATAACTCCCAAGTGGCTCAGCCAAAGGCAAGCGAAGATAGATGAAGCCGACATAGTTGTGGCCGAGGCTAACCTTCAGCCAGAAACACTAGCCTGGCTGATGGACAACTGCAAGGCTCCTTTGTACCTGGACGCCGTTTCCGGCCCCAAGTCTAAGCGCATAGCACAGGCCTTTGAAATGGCCAGCCATCCACGCTTTCACTCCATCAAGTACAACCGCTTGGAAGAGCAGTCTCTCAGAGGCTTGCAACACCACGGCCGCCACTTCATCAGCCTTGGCAAAGACGGCCTGAAAACCCAAACAAAAACCTTCCCCGCCTATCCGATAGCAAAGGAAAAGATCAAGAACATGACCGGCGCCGGTGACGCCCTGTTTGCCGGCATAATCCACAAAGGCCCGAACGCCACCACTGAAGAAGCCGCACAGTTCGGCCTCGGATGCGCCGCCCTTACCCTTGAAAGCTCCGAGGCCGTCAATCCTGAACTCAAGAGCCTTGCATCTGAATAACAACACAACAGCAAAGCAAAAGCATTATGAACAAGCACTTGGAATTATCTCCTGAAGTCAAATCCGCAATAGAACTCGGCAAGCCAGTTGTTGCCCTGGAATCCACCATCATATCTCACGGAATGCCTTATCCTCAGAATGTTGAAACCGCCCTTATGGTAGAAGATGCCATCCGCCAGGAAGGAGCCGTTCCTGCTACCATAGCCGTCATCGGCGGCAAACTCAAGGCCGGCCTGACCAAGGAGGAAATCGAGTATCTGGGCAAAAAAGGGCCAGCTGTAACCAAGGCTTCAAGAAGAGATCTTCCCGTGCTTGTGGCACAGAAAAGAGACGGCGCCACCACCGTTGCCACCACTATGATTATTGCCCATCTTGCGGGCATAAAGATCTTTGCCACCGGCGGAGTTGGAGGCGTTCATCGCGGAGCTGAAACCACTATGGACATTTCTGCCGACCTGGAGGAACTTTCTCGCACTCCGGTTATGGTTGTTTGCGCCGGAGCCAAGTCTATCCTGGATCTTGGCCTCACCCTGGAATACCTGGAAACCAAGGGAGTGCCGGTTATCGGCTACCAGACAAACGAACTTCCTGCCTTCTACACCAGAGTCAGCGGCTTCAGGGTTGACTACAGGATCGACACTCCTGAAGACCTTGCCGCAGCTTTCAATGCCCAGCAGGAAATGGGTCTGCACTCCGGCATGCTTGTTACCAACCCTATTCCGGAAGAATGGTCTATGGATCCCAACTACATCAACCAGGCCATTGAGCAGGCCGTCAAAGAAGCCAAAGAGCAAGGCATCCACGGCAAGGAAACCACCCCGTTCCTACTTGCCAGGGTAAAAGACCTTACCGGCGGAGACAGCCTCAAGGCCAACATCCAGCTTGTCCTGAACAACGCCCGCCTTGCCGCCCGCACCGCCCGCAACCTCTAACACCAAAACTTGCATAAAACGCAAAAACATACTATGAAAAAGTCTTTCATTCTCTCCGCAGTCATAGCAATATCAGCTCTGCTTTTATCTTCCGGACAGGCTTTCGCCCAGGATACAGAAACCAAATCTGTGAAGTATACTCCAGACCTGAAAATGATAGAAAAGGTTGTCAATAAAGACCGTGCGCGCTATGACAGCCTCACAGATCGCTTCCTCAAGATGGACTCCACCACTGTTTTCACCCCTGAAGAAGTGGCCATCATATATTACGGCTACGCATTTACCAGCCACTATGCTCCTTACGGCAACTATGACAACATAAGGGAACTGATTCAGAAGGAAGAACTTGAAAAAGCCAAGGCAGAAGCCCTGGAAGCCCAGAAAAACGATCCGGTTTCACTTGAACTCTTGTATGATCTTTTTATAATCGCTGACCAGACCAAGGATAAAGAGTTGTTTCAAAGTGTTACCATGAGAATGCAAACCATCCTTTTCCATATCTCAAAATCCGGCAAAGGCACAGAAGACTCTCCTATGTATGTCATTAGAGTCACAGACGAATACATCTTCCTGAGCTTTGTTGGCGTAGGCCAGATACTTGGCCAGTCAGTTGTCAACACCCCTTCAGGACAATGCGACAAGATGGACTTCAATCTTGAGGATGACACCGAGAACACCTACACTTTCTATTTCAACGTAGAACTCCCGCTCTCCCACATGAACAAGTTATTTGACTGATTTCCCCTTTATTGAAATTGGAATAATGTTATTTATCTGCGGTCGAAAATTTCGACCGCAAATCCCTTTTTACTCCCCTTTCCCTTCTTTGTTTTTTCTTATTCTTCGAACAGTATGCTTTATCTTCCCAATAAAGAAATTCAGTTCCAGAGTTGATTCCGTCTCAGAGGTTTCCATATCTGGCATCACGATGTCAGATAATTCTTTGCCGAACTGTTGCATTTTATCTTTGCGCCTGCATGCATCTGCCTCTTTATGAATATCCAACAAGCCCTGCTTAAGACGGCGTACCTTAGCAAATGTTTCTATTATCGCAAAGGTTGCCTCTTTAGCTTTATTACTTTTCAGAATAGTCGCAAGCATATATAAACCTTTCTCTGTAAATGCTTTAGGGCGTTTCCTAGACATCACGGAAAAATTTGTGGACGAATTTTTCGTCCGCAAATCATCTATCTCTTCATCAGAAAGGACCCATAAATAATCACTCGGAAATTTGTCGGGATTATTTCTAACGGCTCCGTTGACTCGTTTAGTTTCCACCCCATAAATCTCTGCAACATCCGCATCCAAAATGACAGATTGTCCCCTCAGAACGATTAATCTCTCCTCAACATTACTATATACCCTGCAAGAAGAAAGATCTTCTTGCTTCCCATCTTTTCCTTTCAATTGCTCTTCCATAACCCTCACTATTTAGTTTACCGCAAATCTACACTCGCCCCACCCCTTCAACCAAACCATCCGGTAAAATTTACCCTGTACAATCGTAGAATCGTACGGAAATGAGCAACATTTTGCAACCATCCCACCACAAACAAAAAGCGGCCGAGCAACCTCGACCGCAAATCCTGCTTTACTTCTTCCTTCCTGCCTTCGCCGCCGCAAGCATCTCCTCCTTCGTGCACCGTTTCCTGAGCACCCAGTACGACCTGGTTGAATCTCCCCCGCTATAAAGGGTGTCTCCATTTGCTACCCATTCCCATCCCTTAGCCGTAAAGTACATCAGCACCGCAGCCGGTGTCCTGAACTTGATTGTCTTGCCATCAGCATCCTTCACTCTCTCTATTGACACTCCGTCATCTATATCTGCTTTCAGCCCTTCATTCTTTATATCTCCCGACAGATACACAAAGTTATAGATGTAATATTCCTCCTCAGCGACAGGAACCTGCACTCCAGCCACCTGGCTCTGAACAGAGGCCTGAGCAGAAGCCTGCGCCTCAGCCTTCTGCGCCGTTGCCACTACAGCTGCAACCATCAGCGCCATAAACAAGTAAATACGTTTCATGTCTGCTATTTGAACATATTGTGTCTCGGCTATGAAAGTTATCTAATTTCAAAATCAACAAGTTCTTTAGGTGTTTTCCCAGACTCCAACTTCTTAATAAGAGGATACAATTCATTTAAGTACATACTTCTTGCCACACCTCTATTACCATCAACTGACTCGTCTGAAGAATGCTTGAAACCAGAAAAAAAGCGAGAGCCATCTCTACTGCTAATTCTTAAATAAGCCTTGTCTCTTCCATCAAGATCCACACGATACTCAATGATAAAATGAGCTAATCTAGGATCCGGGACAATCTTCCACAGGTTATCAATTGATATTTGCTTGATCAATTCAGAAGCACCAGCAGATTCATATGGGTTCCCTCCCATCACATATACGCAATTGCCTTTCTTAAGAAGATTTCCCTTATAATTATCAAGATTAAGTGGCTCTATACCATCGTTGCCATCATCGGCAGGGACTAAATCCGAAGTAAAAGTATCCGAACTCTGCTCCTTCATATTAATCAAGCCTTCGACAAACTGCATAACCTTCTTATGCTCCATTTTATATAACGACTGCTCAAAGTCTATTTGAGTGTCATAGTCGTATAAATCTTCTTTTGTAGAGCGCTTTGCAGGATTATGTCTAGACAAGTAATTCTGCCTCTCTTTAATTAGGCTATTAACTCTCTGCCAATGGATTATGTTTGGTGAACCATCATTCTTAGCCTCACCCTTCAACATATTTCTCTTGGTCACAAAGTTATTCAACGTATATTTGAACTTGCCGTCAATCGCCTCGACATTACAATCAAAAATAACTTCACTTGCATCTCTTAAACGAGAAAATACAGGTGAACTCCATACTTCAATGCTAAAATACTGTTTCCCAACCGGACACTTGATCTGGTACATAACATTTTTCTTTGTCTTCACTTTCTGCTTTGCCTCGCATTCGAGCAAACCCTTAGAAGATTCAATGAAATCTGAGACAGCCATAATAATCTCTTCAGCTGTTCCGTTCATCTCAACTATTCCAGTATAAATAACATTCCCGCGAGAATCTTGATTGAACAAGCACTCTCCCATTGGACCATTTGTATCAAAAGCATAATGCACTGCATTTTGAGAGAATGCAAGTGAACTACACAACATTAAAGAAATAAATAGCAGTTTCTTCATAACGACTTATTTTAACAATAACATAATCCAATACATACAGTATTTATCAAAACCCTTTCTTCAACTCTTTCAGTTTCTCCAAATAAGACTGTTGAATTGCCAGATATTCCTGATGCATCTCCGACAACAACTTTGGCTCCTCAACTCTTTTATACTGTTCCATCATATGGTCTGCCACTGTCTTCTGATACCCGGAGAGATAACTGTCAGAGAAATAATTATGCTTTGAATGTTGAACTCCCGATAACAATTGTTCACGTCTGAGGTCTAATTCCAACTGCTGAATATTCAGTTCCACATTAGTCCTAGCCAGTTTTCTCAAATTGTCAACCAACTTTCTGGTATCCCTGTTATTATACCGAATCATTACTACAGCAATAATGACTGATAAAATCGGAGATAGTATAGCAGACCATTCAACGATTGTCATAATTCCAATATAAGCTACTTTTTGAAAAAATTATTTTTCGAACAAAAAAACTCTAGAACACGTGTTTTCATCATCTTCTACAATGAGTTCTTTCTGTTTAGAAAGTTTGCAGCAACTATATTTAAAATTACCCTTAACAAGCGGCTTAATTCTATCGAAATCAATCATAGGCCCATATTTTGTATAATATGCATCTCCTTCATTTTCCGGCTCTTCGGGCTTTTCCATTGCTAAAATTAAAGCATCTTGGCCTAAACTATAGACCATGCCACGAAGTTCCCATTTAACTTCATTTGTAAGCACATCCTGAAGTTTTTTCCCATCCTTTGGCAGAAGTTTCCAAAATTCATACTTTGCATTCATTAAGTCAATGGTGCAATCCCTGAAAAAGCGACGAGCCTTTGCTTTAAAGTCCTCTTTCAATCCGAAATCTGCAGATGCATATGCCGAAAGAAGATAGAGGAAGTTTAGATTGTATTGATTGATCCAAAGTGTATCTCTATCAAACAAACGATTATTGAACTGGCGTGACGAAAAAGGTCTCCCAAGAACATCCTTTTCTTTCTCAAACCCATCAACGTTATACCTAAGATCTGTGTCAATTTCTGCACTAATGAAGAAATTGGGTGTAATGCAATATCCTTCGGTCAAGGAATCTCTGTACGGCCATGTATTATCGAATGAACTTTTTATACTATCGTGAACAATATTCCTTGCATATGTATACTGTTTGTATGCAGATTGACTCCTTTCTTCAACTGAGTTACTTTTCTTATAATACTTACTATCGCCAATAAAATAGACTAAATCCTTCGACAGGATAGATGTATCTCTATAAATATGGTCGATTATTTTACCATCATCAAGCTTTCTCATTTCTGCAAGGTCTGGCTCACCTATTAGCTCATCGACCATTGCCTCAAAAGCAGTATGAAAACTAGTGGCTATCAGAAACTCCTTTTCTTCTTTACTTGACAATATGGTTTCCGCATTATCAAAAAAAGCATAACATAGCGACCATAGTTTTCTTGTTTTATCTGAAAAATAACGATGCCTAATCTGCCTAAGACGACGAGTACCTAAACCATCGATATATGCTTCAAAAGCCTCTCCTTTGATTAATTCATAATTGTACTCTGTGCGAATGACGAAACCGTATTTTTGGAGATAATCAAGAATTGAAAAGAAAATAATCATCAATTCTTCATCCCAATCAATTGATTTCTTCTTACTCACGGGATCAAGATAAACCGGAACATTATCATGAATAATTGCTTGAGAATGGGAAATCGTCTTATTCCAGTTAATTCTATGATGTTGACTATGAATGTTTTTTAAAGTGAAAATGAAGAAATCACGATTCTCTTCATAAAACTTCACTAGGGCAAGTATCTTATCAAGAAATGAGCCTTGAGTTAACTTACCGGAAGAATCAGCTAGAGAGAAATATTGCTCTTGCAGTATGTCAGAAGATTCTTTTAAATATGAGTACTCTTTAAGAGCTCGATATATCCATACATTAAGTTCTTGAAGAAAGGATTTCTCTCCCGTATCTATGGGACTATTCAAAAGGTCTATACATTCTTCTGGAGAATACTTCCCGAGAATCTTATCATTCTCATCGCAAATTACCTTTGGAACAAAGAACACACAATCTTTAAGTTGTCTACTGTAGCAATAACCGACACAATCAGTTGAAATACCGTCTCTAAGGATTTTATGATTAAAACCCCTTATAATATCATGTGCAAGTGCTGACTTATAGTAATATTCTTCAACAATCAATTTCATTGCTGTTCTTCTTCAGCCGAGTCTTCAGAAGACTCCTTTTCTTCAGGTTTGATGCCATTATACTCCATGAACTTTACCACCATTGAGGCATCCACATCTCCGTCACTTGTAAAAAATTTGTCGAATTGTATCTCTTCAGAAAAAGCATTTTTGGAATCAAAACCATAATCTTTAAACACATCATTCCATAAGTAAAAGAGAACCTTCGACACAAAATCATCTTTGGAAATAACAGTCACGTTATCTGGGAGTTTCGTAAACCAATAACCGAGTTGTTTGTCCGCCGATTTTGTTTCTCCGTATATCTTACGATTCAACGTGTCTATTGTTTTCCACCAATCATATACATGGTTTTCATCTACTTCTATCTTGTATCCCTTTCCCTCATCTTTAATAGAAAAATGTTTCCATGCCCAACGACGTTTAAATGCACTATCCATCGGGAAAAGAGATTGGTCTGAAGTATTCATTGTCGCGCGGAGGAAGAAATTTGCAGGCAACCTCATTCCAGTTCCTTCCAGAATATCATTAGGAATAACAAGTCCCTTTTCTTTTATAATAGCCTGATTTTCTTCACTATGAAATGTATCACACAAGTGTTTCTTAAGGTCTGCATCAGGAACAACAGTGTAGTCAGAAACGCCATTTTTCCTATCGAGAAGCTGGAAAATGTCTCCAAAAATCTGGGCGCAATTACCACGATTTATTTCTTCAATTATGAGATAATAAGGATCTTTTGAAAGCCATGCGTTAACATAAGCATTAATAAATGCTTGAGCACGAAAGTCATACTTAATCTTATCACCATTCATTACTGGTTTATAACAACCGACAAAAGATGCATAATCAGAATCGGGGTGAAATATCGTCCGGATATGATTAAATGATTTAGTATCTTCCCTTAACTTAAATGACTTGCCCGTTCCAGGAGCTCCGTAGTATATTTGCTGGTATGGACGTTCCAAAAGCGCATCTACTAGGAAAACATCTTCGGAACTATGAATGTCTTCATTTATTTCGTATTCGGCAACCTTTCTGCGAATGTTTTTAATGTCTTCTGCTTTTATAGCTAAATACTCTGAAGTCACCTCAAGTTGGGAATGATTTTGTGCTAAAACATTATATCGAACATCACTGACTTTAGATTGATTATTATCGCACTGAGTTTGAAAATCATTATCTTCTCTGTACCTCAATATGGACTCGACGACCTCGAAATAATCGTTCCAATTTTGAGCTGTAGCAACGAATAGCTTAAACTCGGACGTAGAAATCTTATACGATTCAGTAATGTCGCCAATTAGGAGTAATATCTTGAACAAAAACATAAAAGGAGATATTTGAATTGTTATACTATACTGATTATTGTTTCTTGAATCAATGAACATTCGCTCTAATTGCCTATTAACAATTTGAGGATATCTTGATAGCCGATTAAAATCACCACGGCAAAGATTTTTAAGTGCATAATAATATGGAGTTAAATATCTTGCACTGTAATTAGATGATGGCCTCGTTAGTCCTAAATATTCGCAATTCTTCGTAGCACGATGAGCTGTTTTAGCTGAAAAACCACCATACTCATGAAGAATTTTCTTTCTGTCGAAGAATGTTTCATAATTCTCATTTTGACTATCATTCCATTGTTCAAGTATTTTAGCTATAAAACACAGATCTCGAAAAACAAGATTTTGCTTTGTTATATACCAAAAACCGCCATTTTGGCCAATATTGTTAAGCTTCTGTAATTTGAGGGTACTTAAAGAACTCATATCATATAAGATGTTTTACAACGTTTGCTAAAAAGTAAGCCATTTTCGGAGGCACGGCGTTTCCTATTTGCTTGCAAATAATTGTTTTGTTTCCAATAAACTCGAAACTGTCAGGAAAAGATTGAACACGTGCAGCCTCCCGAGGTGTAAGAGTTCGGTTTTCGATTGGATGAATAAAACGTCCCCCGGCAGGTGTATCAAAACGTGTCGTTATAGTCATTGTTGGCATGTCCCATGCTAAACGTCCATAAGCACCGCTATGGACAGAACTAATGTCTTCTTTTAAAATCTGCCAATTTTGACCAGCTTTAACACGCCGCATTCTCATAATAGCAACTGAACTATGATTTGATGCTGTATGATTATTTGTTGTTTTGCAACCTTTTCTTAAATATTCTTGATACTGTGATAGGCATGGTTGTAATTCAACAACACCATCTTTTGTGGGGCTAGATAAGTCTGAAATTGCATCCCTCAAGGATACGGGATCAAAAAAATGCCCATCAAATCGCTTAATATCATTTCTGGTTTCTTTGAAAACAGCGTCAATATCATAGTCATAATTAAGAACGCCTATTACAACGACTCTTTCACGTTGTTGAGGAACCCCGTAATCCACAGCACGACAAACCTTATAATGCAAGAAATATCTATCACCATTAAAAAACAAGGGATTGCTAAATGTGCTTACAATCTCCTTGAAAATAGCACCATTATCTTTTGAAAGAATTCCTTTCACGTTTTCTAGTACGAATACCTTAGGTCGCACAATTCTAACGATATTAACATAATGAAGGAATAAATAATTACGAGGATCTTCTATAAAAGTATTTTTATTTCGTATCCTAGCACCTGCCATTGAAAAACCTTGGCACGGAGGCCCTCCAATAATAACATCTGATTCTCCGCGTGAAAAATAAAACTCGTTATCTACATTACCAATATCTTCGGAAAGCAATATGGTTCCTTTATGATTATGCGAATATGATTTCGCTATAGTCTTGTCGTATTCCACAGCCTTCACAATGGAAAAACCTGCCTGCTCAAACCCCACAGAGAAACCTCCACAGCCTGCGAATAAATCTATAACTCTATAATTAGCCATTACTCATTCTATATCTAAGCTTAAAGTCTTTCAAAAAAGACAACTCCTTATCCGTCAAATGATATATGCCTTGTAAGGCTTTATCAATCTTGTCTATTTCATTTTTACAATCCCTGTGTTTATATTCGAAAAGTGTCTGTTTACTTCCAACATATTTTTTTGTTTCTTCCAACCTTCTTTCAAGATTGATAACTAATTGTCTAAACGCGTCAAATTTGACATCACTAATAGGTATCTTAAAACCATTCAACTCTTTTCCTGTTATGTGCCAACAATCAGATACTATTGTCCAGAATAAGAAAAAAATTGTAGAGTTTAAAACGGCCAAAAGGTATGGTTGTAAGTAATTTGGACAATAAAACCTTTTATACTCATTTGAACCGGGATTAAATGAGAAAGCCTTCATCCAGAAACAGCCTCTCATATTAAGAAATATTGATGTTTCTTTTACTGTTTCTTTTGATATTTTTGGAAGGGTTTCCCCTTTAATATCCAATATTTTATTAAATATGCTAAGTTCATATTTTGTTCCTATTTTGGGAATATATGAATCTTCTGGAACAACCGAAACAATTTTTGCTTTATTCAACAAATCATATCTTTCATCATTGTACCAGTGATAATAGCTTGAAGAATATACATTGCACCCTCCATTTCCCTTCTGTCCAAATAATAAAGTAAGTTTTTGGTGGACCCCTTCAAATAAACAGTCTGGACGATCGGCGAAATTTAGAGCGAATAATCTAGTTAATTTAGAACAAACATAGCTCCTTATGCCTTTCATCCTTGGTGTTGAAACAAATGAAAGAGGAATAATAAAACCGATAACACCACCTTGTTTTAAAGATTCTATAGAATTCTTCAATACATCTGCATAGGTATTCCCAAAGTTTGTAGAAGGAATAATCTGCAATTTCCCATATTCTACATACGGAGGGTTGCCAAGTATAATCTCGAAACAAGGTTTCACACAAGGATTAATGACAAAATCGCCATTCCCAAAATTCTTGTTAAGAATTTTCCCTAATTGCAAAGCATTTTTTTTGTCCTTGAGCAAATTAACAATGGCAAAGAAAATTCTGATTTTCGACAATAGAATAGATTCTTCTGCGATATCATTACCATAAATAGTAGAAGTAACCTTTAGTATTTCTTTGTCATTATTAAAAACTTTAAAAATCTTCAATTTAAGCTGAAGAGCACTAAGTAAGAACTCCGCAGTACCACAAGTGGGGTCAAAAACTTTAGCTCTTAATAGTTTTTCGTTACTAGCCCGACTAATAAATGATAAACATCGAGTAACAGAATGCACTTGATTAACATTTGGGAGCAAATAGAAAAGATATGAGTTCGCTGCAATATATTCAGTAATATCTTTCGGGGTATAATAAACTCCCTCATCTCTACGCCTCTGCTCCTTTTCATTAATCTTTGAAAGAAGATTCTGAAACTGTTCAATACTAATATGTGATGATTTTACATCAACAGTGATCTTAAACTCAGAAATAACGTCCAAGCCCAAAAGAATATACTTACGATCTTGCTTGGAATAGCAAAGCATATGTCCTGCAATTAACTTTTCTACGGTACGCATGAGAGATTGTTTTTCAGTAATTGTGGTCATCTTAGCCATGTCCTTGAATAAATTACATTATTTAAATATATGCTTGCTCAAGCAAATTTAACTAATCGCTGAACAAAAGGCAAACGGACTGTAATATTTGTATTGTCTATATGCCATTCTTGGGTGTTAAGCCTTAGATTTCAAATAATGCTCCTTGTACCAAGTCTGGAAGCCATCTTTGTCAATTTGGAAACCAGACATTTTTACCCAACGGTTGAAAAGCGTGGCTTTGAGAGTGATTGGAACACCATCGTTCATATTGAAGAACTCATGGCCGTAGGCAAAGTATTCAGACAGAAGACTGCTGATAGAGAGCGGGTTGGCAATTTCATCAACAATCCAGGCAAATTCGTATGAGGCAAACGAGGTATTATCGCCAGGACGGTTAAGTTGGCTTGAACCGTCGTCTTTATAATAGCGGCAGTATTTGAGGTAAGGCTTCTTCAGGTTGGCCCTTACTTCCATCAAGACTTGGCCAAGAAGGTTCTGGCCCCACTGGTCTGGGCTGACCTTGAGGGCATGAGCCTCGTTGTAGCCAATGCCCCAGATGCGGTCGTAAGGACTGGCTTCAACAAGAGTCCAGATCTTTGTTTCAAAGAGGAATTTCCTTAGGTGCGTGTGGGAGGCGAATTTGACAGTGTTGGCCTTGAATGCAACATCTTTACGCTTTGCTGCCCATATTTGATCATCATAATCCTTTACTTCACGGCCGAGTTTCTTGATTTCCTTTGGATCGCTTGTCTTCAGAATCTTCTGTTCTGTTTCCGTATCGCCGAAAGTGCGAGCCTTTTCAGCCATAAGATACTGTTCTACATTGCAATAAGGAACGTTGTCTATTATCATGTATGAAGGATACCATTGGCTCAGGCAGGCCTTGGTAACGTTGCTGCCTCTTTCCGAGTGGCTCCAGAAAAAGAGGTACTTGTTTTGGAGAGTTTGCATTGCTGATTCGGGTTTTGATTCTCTGGTGCAAAGATATGGAAACAAGATTGACAGTTTATGTCAAACAGTAAATAATCGCTGAGAAAAGAATATTTGTAACTTTACTTTGATTTCATCAGCAAGTGGAATGGCAGACAAGATGACCAAGGCGCAGCGGCATTACTGTATGTCGCGGATACACTCATCGGGGACAAAGCCGGAAATACGGCTAAGGAGAGCGCTGTGGCATCTGGGGTTAAGGTACAGAGTGAATGATCCACGATTGCCAGGTAAGCCGGATATAGTGTTTGGGCGGTACAGGACAGTGGTTTTTGTGCACGGATGCTTCTGGCACGGGCACCAGGGGTGCAGTCTGTACACGGTGCCAAAGAGCAATGTGGAGTTCTGGACGGCAAAGGTTGAAAGAAACAAGAATCGCGATTCTGCAGTATGGAGAAGGCTCGAGGCACTGGGATGGAAGGTGGTGATTGTGTGGGAGTGCCAGCTGAAAAAAGCAGTTTTTGAGGAAACTGTTTTGAGGGTCAATGATGAGATTGTGTCCGGTGGAAAGGAATATCGGGAGAGGATTGCCTTGGCCAGACAGTTAAGGGAGAAGAGCCGTAAAGAACAAGCCGAGAGAAAAGCCAGGGACAAGTATTTCAGTCAGGAAATCAAGGCAAAGTATAGTCGCTGAGATTGTTATTTTACGTTGATCAAAAACGTTAACCACAAAATTTTTAACTCTGTCGGGTAAATTTTACAGTCTTGCAACCGCTTATCTGCGGGATCCTTTTCCTTTGAATCATTGAAATATCAAAAAGAATGATGAAGGAGAAGAACGATAAAAAGGGAAAGAAAAATCAAACAAAAAAAACAGCAAAGAAAACAGAATAAAAAAGCAGCGACAAGTTGCATAATAATGCAACCTTTATTACCTTTGCAATCGACAAGACGAATCTTGACATACGGAGGATACTTTGAGGCTTTTATGAAAACCTTAACACTTGAACAGCAACAAAAGGTAAAATATGGTCTACTTCTCCTGAAAACACAAAACAGGATACCTGCCAAGTTTGTAAAACACATAGATGAAGGCATTTATGAACTTAGGACAGAATATGAAGGGAACATATTCAGGACTTTCTTCATTTTTGACTCAGACAATGTTGTTGTACTGTTTAACGGTTTTAAGAAAAAGACTCAACAAACACCCCAAAATGAGATTGACAAAGCAAAACTAATAAAGAAAGCATACTATGAAAAAACATGTAAATGACAATAAAATAAGAGATTACGATATTGTTCTAGATACAGAATTCGGCACTCCGGGAAGTAAAGAGAGAATCAAGGCAGAAGAAGAAGCTTATGCTTTTTATTCAGGACAGATTCTTAAGGATGCTCGTGTAGGAGAGAGTGTGACTCAAAATGAATTGGCATCAAGAATAGGAAGCACCAAAAGCTACATTTCAAAGATTGAAAACGGAGTGATGGTCCCAAGTGTCGGAACTTTCTACCGCATAATCAATGCACTAGGACTTCAGGTTGAAATTACCAGGGCAAGAAAATAAGCGGTTGTAAACATGCCAGGCGTGCTGGAGTGGCTCAGGATAGGATTTTGTGGAGCTGCTATGCTTGGCTACGGGTGTGGACGGGATGAAGAATTCCGCCTGAAGTTCTGGTTTGAACGGAGCCCAGTTGCCACAGATGATGCCGTCGTGAGCGATGACGGGCTGGAAGATGCCGCTGTTGTTGTGGGCCTTGTGACGATGTTCCTGGGGCAGGACTATGTCTCTACTTTTGTAGCCAATCAGATATTCATCGTATGGAGGAATAAGAAAGTATTTGCCATGGCGGAAGCCTCGTGTGCGGCAGTTGTCGGTAAGGTAGAAATCACGGCCATTAAGATGCTCTTTATGAATTGAAGTGCTAAGGAGTTCAATGCCCCTTCTGCAATCGCTGACATTAAGGCCGGACCACCAGACAAAGTCCTCGAGAGTGGCAGGCTGGCGGCTCTGGAAATACTTGCGGGTGAGGTTCATAAGGGCCTCGTTCCTGTCGGTTTTGCCAGGGTGTGGGCCTACTTTATTTGATACCAGAGAGTATGTGGCTTTCATGGGAAGGAGGTCTCCGCTGCAGAGAGTGCCGGAAAACTCGGCCATACGGATGTGGTAGGACAGCCTGTGGTCATCCATAGTTATATCTTTCTCTTTCAGAGCCTGTTTGAAATCTTCTTTAGTTGCGCTTCCCATGTCCGATGCTGTTCTTGAAAGAATATCTCTGATTTTGGCCTGTTCTTTAGCCGGGATGGAGATCTTGTTGCTGGCCATCCAGCCTTTAGTGACGGCAATGGCCTTGGGAGCGCAAAGGTCCAGCATCCACCAGTAATCTTGTGCGCTTACCAGCTGCCAGGTGCCCCTCATAAGGTGAAGGCGGATGATGCTTCCGCTGTCAAAAGCCTCCCTGAACGCCTTGGCGGAAGGCTTTTTGGTGCGCATGGCCACAGCCCAGCGCATCATGCGGTATTCCTGTGCCTGGATGGCGCATAAATGGCGTACAACCTCAGCCGGATCGGTGAACTGAGGTGCCGCAAGCTGCTGGTTGAGAAGACGAATAACTACAAGGTTCATCGCATTGCATTAGATAAATACCTGTCTAATAGAGAAATCCGAAAGCCCACAATGGGATCTTCTTGCCTGAAGCCATATCTATGTCATCCAATGCCAATGCTGCATTGGCAATATCTTTGGAATTAATCTGAGAAAAATCTTTACCTGCCCCTCCTACTTCAATTACAATGCTTTTGTCTATACGGTAGTCTCCTGTTTGAAGCCCGCCATATTCTACAATATGCCCAGCTGAGGAAAGTTGGTTGCAGAAAAATGTCTCCCTCAAAGTACCTCTTTCAGGTTCCTTTATAGCAAAAGCATAGCTAAGGTTAGTATTATCCAGAAGTATCTTGTCAGGTTTCTGTAAATCTGTAATCATATCAATCTCAGTAAAAAGATTCCTGATAAGCTTTGCTTCATCCATAAATCTCAGATACCGGACTAAGGTAACACGGTCTATGCTGACACTGGAAGAAAGCTTTGACAAATCAACTTGATAAGGCAACATTTCAGAAATCACATTCAGCAGAGCTTTGATTTTCCTTGTGTTGACCATGTTTACACCGCGAAACTTCGTCAGTTCTACCTCGATGATATAGTTGGCAACGCTCTCTACCAGTGTTTTATAAGTATTCTTTTTTTCAAAAGAATACGGATAATAGCCAAATCGCAAATAATCTTCAAAAAACTCCAGAGGACGATATAAAGACCTGATTCCCAAACAATATTCAGAAGCATTTTCTAACAGCTGATCCAATCGTACCGGTTCAATTTTCTTACCGGTTCTGAACCACAAATACTCTCGGAAAGAAAGGCCGGACATATCATATATATCCTGACGTCTGGAAAGATCTGCCTGCCCGTCATTCAACTGAAGCAAGGACGAGCCGCTCAAAACCACTTTAAGATCGCGATATAAATCGTAAATCTCTTTAATCTCCCGGCTCCAACCCTCATATTTATGAATCTCATCAATGAACAGATGCTTGCCACCCTGGCGGACAAATGCTGCAGCAGTGTCAAGCAACGTGTGCGAAGCAAAATATGAAGAGTCTGCAGAACAGTATAGCACATGCCTGTCAGAAATACCATAATGCTTAAGAATATACTGCTGCATCAAAGTAGACTTGCCAACACCTTTAGGTCCTCTGATCAGGACCAGCCTTGACTCCCAATCGATTTTAAACATAAGTTCCCGCTCAAAAGCTGTAGGAACACCAGAAAGATATTCAGAATGCCGCTCAAACAGTAAATCCATAGCCTATTGTTTTGGGCAAATGTACACTTGTTTATCGTAATAAACAAATTTTAGCGATTTTTGTTTATCGCGATAAACAGATTTGTTTTCCTAGTACGGCCACCAGGCTGGTTTGGTATAGGCGCCATGCTGCTCGTAGAGCTTGCGCTCGTCCGCCCAGGCCTGGTTGAAGAAGACGGTATCCGCCCTGTCTGTGTAGAGGATGCCTTCCAGATGGTCTGTCTCGTGCTGGAAGATGATAGCCGTGTAGCCGCCTACCGTGTCTTTCTTGAACTGCTTTGTCTGGAAGTCAAAGTATGAGACAATTATGCTGTCTGCTCTTGGCACTACTCCGCGATAGTTTGGTATGGAAAGGCATCCTTCAGGCCCTTTTACAACATTTGTGAAGAGGCTGTCTATATGGACGTTGGCATAGACTTGGAGCGGACGGCCTTCCCTGTCATAGCGCATAAGGGCAAGCATCCTGAGATTTAGCCCGACCTGCGGGGAAGAAATGCCGACACCGTCCTGGCTAGGGTCCTGGACCGTGGCAAGAAGGTTACGGGCAAGAGTAGCAGCCTCCGGGCTATCAAGCTCCTCCTGAGTGAGATCTCTGGAGACTTTCCTCAGTATCAGGCTGTCGGACTTGTCGCCGATGACGGTAAGGTACATCACGGAATCCGACTGGTTGAGGATTGTCAGTTCTTCCCGGGTGAATGTCATGCCGGAAGGCCTGTCTGAGCTGTTGTCTGACTTGTTGCCTGATTTGCAGGAGAAAACAGCAGAAATCAAGGCGATTACTGCAATAACTGATTTATATGACATACGACTTTGAGGTATCTTGTTAACAATAAGTCCTATTTGAACTTGAAGGTGTCCTTCAGGGTGACGGTGCGGTTGAAGACAGGCAGGTCTTCAGTGCTGTCAGGATCCTTGAAGAAGTAGCCGGTGCGCTCGAACTGGACGGCGATGCCGGAGTTGTCCTCCAGGAGGGCTGGCTCGGCATAGGCCGTGATGATGTCCATCGAATGAGGGTTAAGGAAGTCCTTGTAGTCTGAACCTTCCGGAATCTGATCCATGTACTGCTCGGTGAACAGGCGGTCTACAAGCCTTACTTCCAGCTTCTTGGCGTGAGCAATGCTGACCCAGTGGATAGTGCCCTTGACGCTTCTCCACTCGCCTGCTCCAGGCTTGGATGTAGGGTCATAGGTGCAGATGATCTTGGTTATGTTGCCGTCTGCATCCTTTACGATATCCTTGCACTTGATGATGTAGCCGTACTTCAGGCGGACTTCTCCGCCAGGCTGGAGACGGAAGTACTTCTTTGGAGGATTCTCCATAAAGTCTGCCCTCTCGATGTAAACGTGGCCGGTGAAAGGAATCTTTCTCTTTGGACCATCCGGGAAAGCCGGGTTCATCGGAGCCTCAACCCAGTCTACCTGGCCTTCTGGCCATCCCTCGAGTTCCAGTTCAACAGGGTCAAGCACAGCCATATAGCGGTTGCTTCTCGCGTTCAAGTCTTCTCTTACGCACCACTCCATAAGGGAGAGGTCT
Organism: uncultured Bacteroidia bacterium; assembly: GCA_902769525.1. Taxonomy (GTDB): domain Bacteria; phylum Bacteroidota; class Bacteroidia; order Bacteroidales; family UBA932; genus Egerieousia. The sequence continues at coordinate 54,898 of CACXPG010000006.1, read as the reverse complement.
ATGATGTTGTCACGCTTTGCCACTCCCACTTTCTCGGCGAACATCTTGATGCTCTCCGGAGTGTAGCCCCTTCTCCTGATACCGCAGATGGTAGGCATACGAGGGTCGTCCCAGCCACGGACATAATTGTTCTTGACAAGTTCAAGGAGCTTTCTTTTGCTCATTACCGTATATGTGAGGTTGAGCCTTGCAAACTCGTACTGATGGCTAGGGAAGATTTCCAGATTCTCGATGAACCAGTCGTACAGAGGACGGTGGACATCAAACTCCAAAGTACAGATACTGTGGGTGATACCCTCTATGGAATCGCTCTGGCCGTGGGCAAAGTCGTACATCGGGTAGATGCACCACTTGGTGCCCGTACGGTGATGCGGAGCGTAGTTGATGCGGTACATTATCGGATCGCGGAAGAGCATGTTCGGATGAGCCATGTCTATCTTGGCGCGGAGAACCTTCTCTCCTTCCTTGAACTTGCCGTCCCTCATATCGCGGAAAAGAGCGAGGTTTTCCTCAACGCTACGGTCGCGCCAAGGAGATGGGGTTCCAGGCTTCTGGACAGTTCCCCTGTTGAGGCGGATCTCCTCCAGAGACTGGTCATCGACGTAAGCCAGGCCTTTCTTAATCAGCAGTTCAGCCCAGTCATAAAGCTGCTGGAAATAGTCGGATGCATATCTTTCCTCAGCCCACTGGAAGCCCAGCCAGCGGATGTCGTTCTTGATGGAATCCACATACTCCACGTCTTCCTTGGTAGGATTGGTGTCGTCGAAGCGGAGGTTGGTCTTGCCGCCGTACTTCTTGGCCACCCCGAAGTTCAGGCAGATGCTCTTTGCGTGCCCTATGTGCAGATAGCCGTTAGGCTCCGGAGGGAAGCGGGTAAGTATGCTTTTATGTTTTCCTGTTTTAAGGTCGTCCTCGATGATTTCCTCAATAAAATTAAGGTTCTTAACTTCTTCTTTGACTTCAGTGCCTTTCAGATTGCTGTCTTCCATATAGCGATGAGTTAAATTGTATCATACAAATATACATTATTATAAGTTAAAATCGTCTTTAAAACGCGTAAATAATGATTTTTGGGCGGGGGCAAAAGCGTAAAATGTGCGCGAATAACTTTTGATTTATTAAATTTGCACGATATGATTAAATCGATGACAGGTTACGGCAAGGGCGAATGCACCCTTGCAGACCACAGCAAGATTACCGTAGAGATCAAGTCCCTGAACGGGAAAAACGCGGAAATAAGCGTCAAAAGCCAGATTATTCCCAAAGACAAGGAACTGGAAATACGTAAGTTGCTCTCCAGGGAACTGGTAAGGGGCAGCATTGACTTCTCTCTGAGTCTGGAGCTCAAGAACCCTGCGGCAAACAAGCAGATAAACTCCGAGGCGGTCCTGGACATCCTTCATCAGATAAAGGACATCCAGAAGACAGAATCTCCGGATGTAGCGGCTCTCCCTCTGTCCGACTCATTCCTTCTGGCGTCTATAATAAGGATGCCGGACGTGATGGAAACAAGGCAGTATGAGTTCAGCGACGAGGACTGGGCAAAGATAGACAAGACCATCGCCCAGGCAATCAACAGGCTGAACGCCTATCGCGAGACCGAAGGAACGGCTCTTCTGGAAGACGTGCTGAAAAGAGTAGCCACCATAATGAGCTGCCTTGAAGAGGTCAAGACTCTGGATATCAAGAGAGTTCCGGCCATCAAGGAAAGGCTCAGGCAGAAGATAGACAAGGCCGGCATCGAGGCCAATCCGGAAAGGCTGGAGCAGGAGATTGTCTTCTATGTGGAGAAACTTGACATCAACGAGGAAAAAGTGAGGCTGGCACAGCACTGCAAGTACTTTATGGATACCCTGCAGTCAGATTCTCTGCCAGGAAAGAAGCTCGGGTTCATCGTCCAGGAGATGGGAAGGGAGATCAACACTCTTGGCTCAAAGGCCAACGACGCCGCTATCCAGGCGCTGGTAGTAAGGATGAAAGACGAGCTGGAAAAGATCAGGGAACAGAGCCTGAACATATTGTAGCCCGAATTTTGCAGTAGATTCTGCGTATTATAGGAGATTAGATTATGAAACGTTTTTTGTCGCGATACAGATTGCTGCTTGCGGGAGCCGCGTTTATGCTGACAGGATGCGCCACTCCGCAGGTGATGCTGTTTAATGTGGATGTGCTTCAGCCTTCCGCCTTTACCCTGAATGTGGAAGAGAGTTCTGCCGCTTTTGTGGGTACATACTCTGACGACAGGCAGGACAGCTCGGAAGTGGCTACAATCGCCCTCGCCGCGGCGCGAAAGGTTGAGGAAGCCAACGCCCTGGAAGAGGGAGAGGTTGGAGCGTTCACCATTCCTGCCTCCGAGTTCAAGGGCACTGCCGACAAAGAATACCTGGAACAGCTGATGCTGGCCACCGGCAGCGGTATTCTGGCTATAATCAGCGATATAGATTTCGGACAGGGAACAATTTCCAAAACCTACAGCTCATATCTGGGAGCTGGAACTTTAGCGGTTATTCCGGCAAAGGCACATCTTACAGTATATGACGCCATATCCGACACCACTCTTTTCAGTTCCACTGTACATGACAGCATAAAGTTCATGATTCCTGCTCAGTACAGCTACTCAAGACAGAGCGTCCAGGAATACGTGGACGGGAACGACTCGCTGATTTTCGCGGTGTTCGGAAACCTCCTTGCCTCAAAGGTCTGCGAAAACTGGACTCAGGAAGAGTGGATGCTGATAGACTATCCGCAGGAGAGCGCCTGGCACACGGCATACAAGCACGCGATGGATTTCAAGTGGGAAGACGCCATAAAGGAATGGATGCCGATGACAGAAGACCAGAACTCTGAAAAGGCTTCGTTTGCCGCATTCAACATTGCGGTCGCCTGCCAGATGCTGGGGAACACAGACCTGGCGGAGAACTGGATTACCTATGCCAGAAGCAGATACGACTTTGAACAGGCTGGACAGCTTCACAAGTACCTTAAAATGAAGAAAAACAAATCACAGAATTAAGACTATGGAAGAATTTTTGGCAAACCTTGAATGGGAGCATCTGCTCAGGCTGCTGGTTGCCGGCATACTGGGCACAGTGGTGGGACTTGAAAGAGAATACCGCGCCAAGGCGGCCGGATACAGGACGCATTTTCTGATTTGTCTGGGCAGCGCGACTTTTATGCTGGTGTCCCAGTACGGGTTCAATGCAGTTATAGAAAAATATGGCGGACAGGTAAACGCCATGAGGCTTGACCCGGCCAGAATCGCGGCTCAGGTAGTTTCCGGTATAGGTTTTCTGGGTGCAGGTACCATCATCCTCCAGAAGCAGATTGTCAAAGGTCTTACAACAGCGGCTGGACTCTGGGCTCTGGCGGGCGTCGGCCTTGCCATTGGAGCCGGAATGTATTTTGTCGGTATCGCCGCCACAGTCTTCATCCTGATTGGCCTGGAAGTTCTGAGATTCTTCTTCAAAGGTCTGGGACTCAGAAGCCTCGGGCTTGAGATTCTGGTTCCTGAACAGGCACAGCTGGAGTCTATACAGAAAATCCTCGCCGAGTCCCGTTATATGGTCAGCAACTACAATGTCAGCGAGATGCCAAACGGCTACAAGGTTGACGTGGTTGTCAGAATCCACAACAAGAACGACGAGAACGAGCTTTTCAGAAGGCTGAACGAGATAAAGAACCTGATGCTGATGAAACTCGACTGATGAAATTCGACTGAAAAAGAAAAGGCGGCTGAAAAGGCCGCCTTTCTTTTTGAAACGCAAGAGCTTACTCCTTAATAGACTTGAACCCCCGGCCGATAGTTTCAGAGGAATTCATGATGTTTATGAAAGCCTGCGGATCTATCTCGGCGATGCGGTACCTGAGGTTCACGACTTCTCTTCTTGTAAGGTTAACGTAGATGATGTCCTTCTGCTCTCCCTTGTACATTCCAGTAGCGTGTATCAGGGTGGCTCCGCGATGCATGTCGTCTATGATGACCTTGCGGATTTCATCCTGCTTCTGGGATATGATCATCATTGTCTTGGCGGCCTGTCCCTCGATTACCTTGTCTATGATCAGGCTCTCCAGAATGATAATAAGCCAGGAGTACATAGGAAGCTTCCAGTCTCCGAAAGCGATAACGGTAGAGAGGGTTATAAGACCGTCAACAATGGTTACCGCCGTTCCCATCGAGATGTGGAGGTACTTGTTGATGATCATCGAGATGATGTCGCTTCCGCCGCTGGTGGCCCTTGAGCGGAAAATCATTCCAAGACCGATGCCGTAGAGTATTCCGCCGAAGATGGCTGCCAGAAGCTGGTGGTCGTAGAGGCTGATGGCGGATTCTCCGGTCAGGCCCTCGGCGGCAATCTTCTGGCTGATTTCCGGCTCTATCAGAGAATCAAAGCCGTAGGTCTGGTGGATAATCCACATGAAGGCCGGTATGAGGAACGTGCACAGCAGCGTCTTGATGCCGAATCTGCTTCCCAGGACAATCGTTCCCAGAACCAGCAGAGGAATGTCCATGCACAGGGCGGAAACTTCCGTTCTCCAGCCCCACAGATGATGGAACACCATAGAAAGGCCGTATGTTCCGCCAGGAGCGAAACCGTACGGCTCAATAAGGAGGACAGCCCCCAGCGAAAAGATGAAGCATCCACCCGCCAGAAGGCTGTATTCCAATATGTTCTGTTTGGTAAAAATCTTCCCCGCCATAAATTACATCATCATTCCGCCGCAAACCTGGATGACCTGTCCGGAAACGTATGATGAAAGGTCGCTGCCCAAGAAAAGACAAACGTTGGCGATATCTTCTGGAGTGCCGCCTCTTCTGAGAGGAATCTTCTTGTACCAGTCCTGCTTTACTTCCTCAGGAAGCTGTGCAGTCATCTCGGTGATGATGAAGCCTGGAGCAACAGCGTTTGCGCGGATGCCTCTTCTTCCCATCTCCTGGGCGATACTCTTTGCAAGACCGATCATTCCGGCCTTGGAAGCGGAGTAGTTGCACTGGCTAGCGTTGCCGTGAACACCGACTACGGAAGACATGTTGATGATGGAACCGCTCTTCTGGCTCATCATAACAGGAGTAACGGCGTGGATGAAGTTGAAAGCCGACTTCAGGTTAACTGCGATAACGGCATCCCACTGAGCCTCAGTCATCTTGAGCATCAGGCCGTCCTTGGTTATTCCGGCGTTGTTTACAAGGATGTCGATTCTTCCCATTTCCTTGACGATCTGGGCAACTGCATCGTGAGCCTGCTGGAAATCAGCCGCGTTTGAAGCAATAGCCATAACTTTTACTCCATAGGCTTCGAGCTCCTTCTTTGTCTGCTCTCCGAGTTCATCAATCACGAGGTCTGTGAAAGCGATGTTGGCGCCTTCGCTTGCGAACTTCAAGGCAACTGCCTTGCCGATTCCTCTGGCTGCGCCGGTAATCAGGGCAACCTTTCCTTCAAGTAGTTTCATAATGTCTTAGTATTTAAAAATCTTTGTTTTCTGTTTATGCCAGCACGCCCGTAAGGTCGTACTCGGTTGCGGTTATTATCTTGACCGCCGCAAATTTACCAATAAAATCTTCAGGGCGGAAACTTCCGTCTTTCACCGCTTCTTTCTGAGGAGAGAGGTCTATAAGTATCGCTCCGTCCACCTCCGGACTCTCCTTCTGGCTACGGCCGATAAGGAATCCGTCCCGGTAGTCATCGATGATGACTTTCTCCACTCCGCCTACCCGCATCTGGTTGTTCTCCAGGGAAATCTTGCTCTGGAGCCTCATCAGACGGGCATAGCGGCGCTTCTTTACGGATGAAGGCACATCGTCTTCAAAATGAAGGGCGTCGTAAGTTCCTTCCTCCTCCGAATAAGGGAACGCGCCCAGCATCTCGAAGCGGTTGCGGCGAACAAAATCGAGAAGGTCATTGAACTCTTCCTCCCCTTCTCCCGGATGCCCCACAATCATCGTTGTGCGAAGGGCGACTCCCGGAACCCTGGAGCGGATATCGTCTATCAGCTTCTGTGTCTTGATGTGGTCCACTCCCCTTCTCATCATCTTGAGAATCTTTGTGGAAGAGTGCTGGAGAGGAATGTCGAGGTACTTGCATACCTTCGGGTTTTCCGCCATCACCTTAAGCACGTCTTTAGGGAAGCCGGCAGGGTACGAATAGTGTATCCTTATCCACTCGATGCCTTTTATCTTTGAGAGCCTCTCGATAAGCGGGGCGAGCATCTTCTTGCCGTAGAGGTCCATTCCGTAGAAAGTGGTGTCCTGGGCAATGAGAATAAGTTCACGGACTCCTTTGGCTGCCAAGGCTTTGGCTTCTTTTTCCAAAGTGGCCATAGGAACGGATGTGAACTTGCCCTTTATCAGAGGAATGGCGCAGTATGAGCATTTGCGGTTGCAGCCGTCGGCGATCTTCAGATAGGCATAATGCCTTGGAGTTGTAAGATGGCGGCCCGTCCAGTTTCCAGCCGGCTTAAGGCCCATCCACTCCACAACCTTCTTCCACTGGAAAGAGCCAAAGAAAGCGTCCACTTCAGGAAGCGACTGCTTCAGGTCTTCCAGATAGCGCTCGCTGAGGCATCCGCAAACGACAACCTTTCCCGCAAAGCCGGAGTTTTTAGCCTGGATCGCGGAAAGGATCTCGTCTATGGATTCTTTCTTTGCGTCACCGATGAAGCCGCAAGTGTTGATTATCACCACATCCGGCCTGGACTGCTCGTACGGAAGGTCTTCCGGAATAATCTCCAGCCCCCCGTCGCTCAGGCGGGAGAGAAGCTTCTCCGAATCCACACGGTTCTTGGAGCAGCCCATAGTTATGAGCTGCACCCTTTTCGGCTTGAATATGCCCGTGATTTCAAGCATCGGCGCTATACAACCTTTCTCGGAACGTTAGTCTTGGAAGGGGCTGCCTGCTTGGCGCTTACCTTTGCTCCCTGATGCTTGGAAGCCTCCTTGGCCTGCTTTGAGGCAGCGGTCTTGGCGCTCTCCTCGCTCTCGCCGGCTTTGGCTTCATTGTCCTCCTCGGTCTCGAAATCTAAAGAAGCGTATTCCTTGAGGCAGTTGTACCATTCCACAACTTTCTTCATGTGAGAAGGATAGAACCTTTCTCCGTCGTAGTCTGGGACGATCTTTCCAAAGAACTCCTTCAGAACCTCAGGAGCGCTCTTTCCGCTTGGAGCCTTCTCGTCGCCGAGACTGTTCTTCATTGCGGTAAGAACATCCTGGAGCTTCATCTCGCCCTCCTGGGTGAAGATGGAGATATCGCTGAGCGCACTCATCTTTACAGACGGGCCTGCAACAAATCTTTTCTTGGTAAGCATAGACTCCAGAATAGCTCCCCTGGCAGCCTGTGCAACGTATGTGAAGAGCCCCTGCTCTCCGCTTACTGTAAGTACTTTACCTAAATCTGTCTTCATATATCTAACTGTTTATGATTATAATCCTTTGTGTTAACGCATTCCGCGTTCTTTCTTTATCTGCTCGTAGGCCGCCTGAACGCTCTTGAACTTCTCCTCGGCAGCCTTCTTTACGTCCGCTCCCAGGTTTTCCACCTTGTCCGGATGGAACTTGACAGCCATACGGCGGTAAGCCTTCCTCACCTCTTCATCGGTGGCGGTCTTGTCTATCTCCAGAATCTTGTACGGGTCTTTCTCAGGCTCGAACATACCCATTATGCTCCGGATATCCTTCTCGCTCAGTCCCAGGTTCCGTCCTATGGTAAACAGCAGGCTGCTCTCTTCCGGAGAAACCTGCCCGTCCGCCTGGGCTATGCCCAACAGATAATGGAACAGCTGGAGCCTCTGAGACGATATCATGTTCAACTTTATCTGGGCACAGGCCTGAGGTACGTCTATGTTCTGCTGCAGGAGTTTCCTGATTATCTGGAGACAGTCATTTACCGCATTGTCCCCGAAATTGGAACGGATGAACTCCTTTATGTAGTTAAGCTCAGACTTGAGGACTTTCCCGTCTGCCTTCATTACGGCCGTGGAAAGAACCAGAAGGCTGATAAGGAAGCTGTTGCGCTGCTCGGTCGTGGAATATGGACGCCTGGTATATCCTCCGCCTGTGGAATAGCCGCCACCTGTAGAATAACCCCCGCCGGAAGAACCGGAGCCGATTCGCTTTTGGGTAGTGGCACCGTCTATGGCAGAACCTACAAAATAGCCCACCAGAGCACCGATAAATCCACCGGCAGCCCAGCCTATCGCTCCTAATATAAACTTGAATATCATATAATTGCAGCGTCTGCTACTTGTTTAACATCTTTCTTAGTATCTGCCTGGCCTCAGCCTCTATGTCAGAGCCGTCCACAGACTCTATCACAAAATCAGCCTTGGCGATCCTCTCCTCGTCTGAGCACTGGCTTCTGAGCCTGCGCTTCACTTCCTGCAAGGAACTGTTGTCCCTTTTCATAACTCTCGCGATCCGCTCTTCCAGAGGAGCCGTCACGACCAGCGTCTTGTCCATAAAGCCACGGACATAGTCGTTCTCCAGTATAACTGCGCTTTCAAACAGCACAACCCCTCTTTTCCACCTTTTCCATTTCCTGAAGTCCTCCATCACGAACGGATAGACATATTCCTTCACCTTTTCCATCAGGGACTTGCTGCTGAATATCCTGGCGGCCATAGCCTTCTTGTCCAGCACCACCTTCCCGCCTTTAATCTTCAGGATTCCTGTCCCCAGCAGCCCGGCCAGCCCCGTGAGCAAGTCCGGATTCTCGTCATAGAGCTGCTTGGTGCGGGAATCGGAATCGTACACGGCGCAGCCAAGTGATGCAAAAACCTTGCACACATAGCTCTTTCCGGAGCCTATTCCTCCCGTTACGCCCAGCACCTTGGCCATTTTACTCCACGATTATCCTGTCTACAAAAGGCGGATCCAAAGAAATCTTAAGTACGCCCTCAGGCATCCAGTCCATCTTCACCTTTGCCTTTCCGGACTCGGACAACGATGCCTCTCCGTAGTCCACATAAGCGATGAAGTCTTCTTTTTCAAGCGGTTTCTTTCTTCCGTATTCCTCTCTGAAAACGGCTTTTACAGATGAAGGGACAAGCACCATCCGGCTTCCCGGCGGCACATTCCTGGCCTGGATATCCACTTCCACCGCCCGTTCCACGTACCGTCCGACCTTCAGGCTGTAGACCGTTTCATTCTCGCTTATCTCCACTCCCGGAATCGGCTCTATACCGGCCACTCCCTGGAATGTCCTCGTCAGGTTCCTTCCCATCACTTTTTCAGTGAAAACCGAATCTATGCCGGATACTATACTCTCCTCGCCGGTTATATAAACAGAATCCGGCACCAGCGCAACCATTTCCAGAGGCATATACTGGGGAGAGAAAGTCAAGTCCGAGTGAAGGCATACCGGAACTTTCTTCTGGAAAGACTTTGGGATAATGAAAACCAGGGTGTCAGAAACTATATCGTCCACCGTCACAGACTCGTCCAGCATCTCTGAAATCCAGTCCTTGAGAATCAACGAGTTGAAGTAAAACGCGTCCTCAACTCCAGGAAGAGGTTTCAGCACAGAAGGATTCACCCTGAACGAGAGAATGTTGCTTCTCTTGTGCAGAGAGTATTTGTATCGCAGAAGAAAAAATCCGGAGGAGCTGCCCCTGAAGGTTACCGGATCTTTGGAAACGGACTTCAGCACCCGGCCTTCCATCGGAGAAGATATCTCCACCTGATAATGGTAGAGATAGCGGTAGCTGGCGGAGAGTTTCATAACTCCCCACACCACAAGAGCCAGCAGCAGGGATATGACCAGAACGATCAGATTCCCGCCCCATCTTCTGTCACGCGAGCCGTTTTGCCTTTCCGCTTCCAAGGATAAAACCCTCTATTACTGCTGAACGTCTGAAAAGTCTCTTACGATAGAGCTCTTGGCAACCTTGATACGGACATTCTTGTCCACAATCATCAAAACGTGATTGTCGTTGATCTCGTCAATGATGCCGTAGATACCGCCTATGGTAATCACCTTGTCGCCTCTCTTGAGCTCGTTGCGGAACCTCTGCAGTTCTTTCTGCTTCTTCTGCTGCGGACGGATCATAAGGAAGTACATAATGGCAAAAATGGCAACCATCATGATAATAAGGGAAAGTCCGCCACCACCCTGCTGTGCAGGCTGAGCCTGAAGTGCAATTGTCAAAAAATTCATATTCTAATGTTTTAGTTTTGTTAATATTATCGCGATAAAAATCAGTAAAGTCCGCCTATCATGCCTCTAGGGTCTTTCTGGATCCTGCCGTCAGCGAGCATTTCCTTCAATATCTTGTTAAGCAGGCCGTTTACAAACGAATAGCTCTTTGGAGTGGAGAAGTTCTTGCTCAGCTCCACATACTCGTTTATGGTGACCTTTACCGGAATGCTGCTGAAAGTCTGAGCCTCGGCGATTCCCATAGCCACAATCAGGATATCTGACTGGACTACCCTGCCCACTTCCCAGTTTGTCATATAGGAAGATATGGTTTCGGCCAGGTCGTCGAAATTCACCAGCACCACTCCCACAAGCTTCTTTGCAAACTCCTCGTCCTGCTTGTCGTCAAAGATCTGCGGAATCTCCACGTGGCCCGAAGCGGCAACGGAAGGAAGCCTGTCCAGAATCTTGTTCAGTACATATTCAAGATCCTCCGTCCACCAGATATTGCTGTTTTCCAGAGCGTCTTCCAGAACCTCGTTTCCGGAAAGCTCCTCTGAATAGATGTGGCGGAAGAGCTTCACCGCGTCTTCCCTGGAAGGATTCTCTATGCCCAGATAATCCTGGAAATACTCCTTGGAAACCATGCCCGAGTATATGGCCTTTAGAGATGTCTCGAAGTCCATCCAGCTGATTCCCTGATTGTTGCACCAGTTTACAAAAACAGAATCCGCACGTGTAATCGCAGAAAGAGCATTTGAGGCAAACTTGCTGTTCTGCTCAATAACGCCCTTGTCCGGGTTGAATTTGCGGTTCTGGGTGATGATCTTGTCTTCTGCAACCATCGCCAGAGCCGAAGGCAGCAGCGCCATCAAGCCCCATAGCCTCTGAGTCTGCACAAAGGACTGCATCAATTCAGATTCAGCGGCTTTGGTGTCTGTCGAACCCGTGGTTATCCTGCTGTACAGCTCTTTAAAAGCCTTAATTCGTATAAGTGTCCTGCTAATCATTTGCTCTAGGGTTAAATATTCTACAAATATACTCAATTACACAAAAATATCTTATCTTTGTCTACCGAATTTAAAAATACACGATTATGTATCAAGAAGATTTTGACAATGCTTTCTCACAGGAGAAAAGTGGGGATGATATTTATTCTAGGCCTGTAAGAGCCGGCAAGAGGACATACTTCTTCGATGTAAAGGCCACAAAGAACAACGACTACTATCTGACCATAACAGAGAGCAAGCGCAAAGTGGAGAAGGACGGACGCTTTTCATACGACAAGCACAAGATTTTCCTCTACAAGGAAGATTTCGAGAAGTTCGCCGCCGGATTGCAGGAAGTTGTACAGTTCATAAAGGAAAAATGCCCTGTCCAGGAGAGAGTTTACACAGAACCTTCTGACAACGCCGCTCCTCAGGCAGAGAGAAACGACTTCACCGATGTTGATTTCGACAAGCTCTAGAATCAGTAAAGACACAGACAAAACTTAAATAAGAAAAAAACAGATCCCCGAGGCAAACGTCTCGGGGATTTCTTTTCCGTCAAACGGCGGCCTTACCTGAAAAGCAGCTATCTCAGAGAAAACGCCCTAGGCAAAATGCAGCACATCCCAATCAACATCGGGATAGCGGTCAAAGGGCTGGAATATCAATAAACGAAAAAAATGTTACTTCCCGGTCATTGTGTATGACATGTAGTTAGAGTGCCCTATTTCATCATAGGTCTGGGCATCGTAAGCGACAAGGCGTACATAATAAGTGTGCTTGCCCTTCTTAGGGTGAAGATCTGAGTTAAACATCCAGATGATTTTGTCATTGAGCACAAATTTGTCTGTCTTGTTCTTGTTTTTGAAGTTCTTGACCTTCTGGACAGGTAAACGCATACTTCCCTCACCTCCTTCATCATCATCCAGATACTCGTGTAGAGTGCCTTTTGGACTTTCAATTTCCATATAAATCTGGACATCATGCTTTTTCATTCCCGTAAAATCGGCTGAGAAATGGCATACCATTTTCTTCTTTCCATTATTGTCTTTCACGTTCATCTCAAGACTGCAGTTCTTGAACGTTGCTTTCTGCCCGTAAACTACATTGGGCTTCAAAGAGGAGAACAGAAATGCCATGATCATCATGACAACAGTAACTCTAAGTGTGGCTTTCATCTTTGTTTGTTTTTAATAGTTTCTTTCTGAGTGTAAATATAAGAAATATACTCTAACGACAGATAAAATGGCTGGGGGAAGCGTTAACGTAAAAACTTTGGGGGCGGACACAGTCTATTGTATCGTTTGGCATCCATTCAAAGAATAATCTGTTTAATATCGTGGCAGAAAAAAGTTTCGAGAATTATTCGAATATCGCATAAATGCGTTACCTTTACATTGTCACTATAAAATGAAATGGAATGAACTGCTAAAGATTGCCAAAGAAAAAGGCTTTGTTTTACATAGACACGGGAGCAATCATGACATCTATGTTCACAAGGACAGGCCAGAAGATTATCTTCAGATTGAAAGACACTGGAATTCTGAAATAAGAAAAGGGCTTTTAGCAAAATTGAAAAAGCAAATCGGTTTTTAATCGGAAATCGTATTTGCTCAACAAATACTAGTTATTATGACAGTCAGAGTATTAATAGAAAAAGACGACAAAGGTTTTTCCGTTTACACCGATAACCTGAAGCATGGTGTGATTATTGGCGAAGGGAAAAGTGTTGAGGAAGCAAAAACAGATTTCTTTAACTCTTGGGAAGAAATCAAAAGCATATATCCTGATAGAGGACTGAAAATCCCCGATGAAATGTTGAATCCCAAGTTTGAATTCAGATATGACGTATCTTCAGTATTTGATGAACTGGATGTAATCAACACCACTAAATTCGCAAAAATGGCGGGAGTCAACTCATCTTTGCTCAGGCATTATAAATGCGGCGATTTCCCTATTTCAGACAAGCAGGTCAAGAAAATAGAGAATGCTCTTCACGACTTGGGACGCAGGCTTCTGTCTGTGTCTATGTTTTAAGGGCTATCCAGAAAAGTGTCACTTACTGCATAAGAAAAGGGAGAGAATCTCCCTTTTGAACTGTACAAAGATATAAAAAAGATTGGATACTCGCAAAACACAACCAATCTTTTATTTAGTTTAATTTCAATTATTTACGTCAACAGATAACTATAATATATGTTTCTACATGTTCTATTCTCACAATTATACTCATAGGTTAACCTCTTAAACAAACTCTAGGACAGTGCCTACAAATAATGATTTAAATCTTCATATGGAATATGCTTAATTGTCCCATCTTTTTCTGCGATTATTGTAGGGAAAACCTTACCAGAAAAGCGCCAAATTCTATCATATTCAGCAGGAAGAACCTCCTCGCCCAGCATGTTAATAATGCCCCATTTGCAATCATCTATATTATCAAGTAATCTAATCGCTCTTCCATTGAGATTGACTATTGTAGGGTTTTCGCTATTAGCACGAACACGTGCAAGTCCCTTATAAAAGAAATCTATGTAACCATATTTATCAAAAGGAACAATTGCTCTTCCCATTTTATCATAAACAGCATATGATAAAGATTTTCTTACAACAAGAACATCTCCAAAAAACCATTCTTCTCTTTCTCCTACACTAAAACCTCTGCATTGTGACATTCTGTTGGAATAAACATTACCAGCGTCATCTATAAAAAAAGCCTCGCCATCTTTATTGCCCCGTGCTACCATATCGCAAAAAATTACAGAATTGTGGGGCATAATTTCTTCGGACAAATCTATGAAACCACTCATTCCATTGATTTCTACGCTAATAAGATTATCATTTAATACATCTATTTTATCATATACACATCTTAAGATCTCTCGATTATTCTCATCAATTAATCCCCAATAATGTGCATTACACTTTACATAGAAAAGACCATTAACTATTCTTGTTGGAGACAAACATCGATAACTGCAGGGAACCTTCAATTTCCCATCAAGGCTTATTAATCCATAAAGGCCATCTTTTTTTACAAAGATATACCCATCATCAATAAACAACTCTGTCTTGTCATAATCACATGGAAGTATTTCCCCTACTCCAGATTTATAAACCCCTTTTAATCTACTTTTAGTAATTTCATAAAATTTTTCTGTTTTTGCCAGAATATAATCGTAATCAGAAAGTGGAACAACCAAATTACCTTCAGTATCAACTAATCCACATTTCCCATCTTTGTATACATTGGCTAAACCACACTCTCTGAATTGATATGCTTTATCATATATGCACGATACGGTTTCTTCCCCTTTTGAGTTTATGAATCCATATTTTCCATCCCTTTTAACCATTACCATACCATTTACCAAATAACCAAATTCTTCATAAACACAAGGAATGATAACATCCCCTTTTGTACCTATCAGACCATATTTTCCATTCCTGCAAACATTCGTTAAAACTTTACCGCAATTCGGACAAATAATTGAATCTTTAGGAATATATTCTTTGCCACACCTACAATTCATAAACAGCTATTTAATCTATGTCTCAAATCATCTTTGTCATCACTTAAACTATCGCTTTTCTCTTAGCATTTCAGGAATAAAGGCACAGGCACATAAAATGATAAGTGCTACATACTTAAAATGTAATTTAGGCTCCTTTGCATATTTATGACTGTAGTTTATTCTTTCTCTTTTCCCTTAAAAGGAACAAGGAAAGTAAACAAGAAAGAATTAGAAAAGCTCCTCCATATAGCAAAAACCTATCTTTTACCGATGCTTCTCTTTTTTCTTCAACTATCCAATACGATTCTTCAACACATCGATAAAGCACTCTGTAATGGTTAATGAAATCCATTCCATACCAAAACCCCATAAATCTACCGTCTTCATATATAGGTTCATTACCTGTAGCTTCAGAATAATGATGGGAATTTCTTTCCATTAGTACGCTATCTCTAAGATACAGCCGCCCTTGTATTTTATAATACTTATTCTCATTCTCCTCCCTTGTATATGTTAATTCATATCGCTTATCAAATTGCTCTGGCTCGCAATAAACCTTTTCCAATGATTTATTTAGAATAGCTCGTGCAATTTGAGTGTTGAAGTCAAAGCCCTGCGGCACACATATCATATATGGCATATATTTATAAATTTCAATACCCTCAGTAATGCAAACACCACTATTATCACAAATAGGCTGAAATTGTATGCCACTCATAACCCAATTGCCTCCCTTAATCTTATACAAATGTTCAATACCTGAAAACATATTATCCCAATGATAGCGATCAATTTTCGAGCCATCTACTGGGAATGGAGGTATTGGTACCTCTTTGTATTCAAGAAAATATTCTTCGATATCTTTATTTAAGGCTTCAGCACGGTATCCGTCAAATGCATTTAAAATTCGCCCAAATAAGTCACGATAAAGCTTTATACGCTTGTTGTCAATATGATTATTGACTAATAATACTGATGATAATAACAAAAACAGATATAGAACAACGGCTATAAGTGTCCGTTTATTCTTCCAGACATTCGCGATATTACCGCTTCTATGAAAATTGTTCTTAGTGTTATCTGAATCTCTATAGTTTGTTTTCTTTAGAATAGCAACAGACTCTTTCTTTACATCAGATTCTACAGTATTTACCTCTGTATTAATAGCTTTAATCTCTGCCTCAGTTTTTAATAATTTCTTTTTCCTTTTGAATAATGTTGGTAAAAATGAGATAGTTAAAAAAACAATATAACATATACCAGCTCCAACAGCACCAACGAATGCCCAATAAAATGAATTTCCACCACGCGAATGTGTATGTTGGGCAAATGCATCAATAGAATACAATAGAATTAATAAAAACAAAGAAAGCCTTTTCATTTGTATTTCAACAATCTAATTCTTCAACAATCTATTTGGACATTAAGAACCATTTTCTCTCTGAATCCCTGTAAACAAGTTGCTCTGTCTCGGTCTCAGCGAATATGTATATAGGCTTATCTAAACCTGCCATTTTTGCAGGGTGGTCTTTGCACCATACTTCTAATTCAGCACAGCAATCAAAATCAGAGTATTGCTCTGCTTCGTTAAAGAGGTCTGCGACTTCTGAGAGGGTTGTGGCTTTAGAGAAACTATGTCTCCAATCTTTTGGAATTGAGTTATCTGACAACATGTTCTTTTAATTAAAAGGATTCAGTTCGTCAATCTCTTTCATAATCTTATCAATCTGTTCAAGAACATAAATAATGCGGCCATAATGGAGGATATCATTGAAATTCAATGTGCGCCCCTTACGGTCTTTGAGCCACTTCTGAGCAGGTTGGTATCCACCAATGAAGAAGTTCCAGGCTAATTCTGAAACACCCTCAAAGTATTGCTCAGCGTTGATATAAACACGATTATTCTGCCACTGAAGTCGATCTATCCTCAAAGAACCTGATTCTGGGAAAGAAATGCCCGTCTGAGAAGGTAAATTTTGCATCAAGTGCAGCATTCTTAGCTTAGTACCCATTTCCACTAAAACATGGAACTTTTGTTTATCCTTCGGATATGGTATTCGAGGAAAACTTATCTTGAGGAATTCTTTGTAACGTTCGCGATAACTAGGATTGTGCAAAATGGCAAAGATGTAGTCGAAAAGATCTTGAGGAGTAAGCACCCCATCGTACCCCCTCGTAGAATCACCGACCCTCTTATCAAAAGATGGATAGAAATTTAGCCCTTCGGCAATTTTTACGTACAACCCAGTATTGAAATTAACAGTACGGTCTTCTATACCCATATTTGAACTATAGAGATAAAGAGGGAAGACACTCATACTGTCAGAAGATGAATCTAAATAATGCCTATCCGATATATTATGAGATACAGAAAAATACAATGTACTTAACTGTCTATTTTTAGATGTACACAATAAGGAAATATTATCCTTCTTCATATGCCTCATTATCCGTTCTCTGGCTCTTTGCACTATAGAAGTGTCATAATATATATATCGTTCGTCAAAAGGTCGATAGGAATACTTCTGAATATAATCAGTATTAGTCATATTCATAGAATTGAACTCGTCTTCACTAATTCTTACTAGAGTATCATCCTTACCCGTTGCAACTCCAATACAATTATTAGGCATTAACTCATCTATCTTGAATCCTCTTTCATACTCTCCTTGAACAGAAAAATCTTTGGGAGAAAAGAAGAAATAAGGTTCTACTGGTTTCAGTTTTTTAAAAGGAATCGTTGCCAATGAAGCTCTATTCAAAAAAGAATACTTATCCTCTCGAGTACCATATAAACTATGATGATAAACATTTGCATATTTACCTTTTGCTTTTCCTCCTGATTTAACAAAAATATTAATGCTTACTCCTTGCATAATATCAAAAACATTTTCGTCTATACTTCCATCAGGAGCTATTTCATGTTTGCGGCTATTTCCATGTAAATCAATAATATAAATATCATCAAACACTTGCATTAAAGACAATCTCATCTGGCGGTGAGTAGTACCATCAATAAAGCCATTGTTGCTGATATAAGAAAGTATACCCTCTCCATTCTTTTCAACATAATACTGGCCTAAGCGAATGAATTTAATGTAATCATCACTAAGGGGTTGGATATTTCTTTCATTCAAATCTTTTTTATAAAGGGCAGTGAGATTTGTTATCCAACTTCCATTATTCTGGCTGCTGATGGAGTACGGAGGATTGCCTATCATTACCATAACAGGGCGATCTCGTTTGATATCATTTGCCTCCGTCGCTTCACGGCTCAACCACTGAGCAAAAAGAGTGCGCGGCTCGTTGTTGCTTTCTTCTAATGAGTTGGTTAAATATATATGAAGTCGCTTATCTGATTTATGCTGATAACCTGTTTCT
The DNA here is from genome assembly GCA_902769525.1 of uncultured Bacteroidia bacterium. Lineage (GTDB taxonomy): Bacteria > Bacteroidota > Bacteroidia > Bacteroidales > UBA932 > Egerieousia. Next base: position 36,889 of record CACXPG010000006.1, on the reverse strand, counting down.
GATAGTAACATGTCGATCTTCAGGTGTGCTACTGCATACGAAGCCATTAGAATCTCGAAACCATTCAGACGAGGCAATAGGTGCTGTTCAACATACTGTTGCCAGATTCCTTGATTGTTGCGATAGCGATCATATATCTGATTCACAACTTCTGCTAAAAAAGTACCTGTGCCTGTGGCAGGATCAAGTATTTGCACTCTATGGAATCGCTGTTTCATATGCTTCATACCATCTATTGTGCGTCTGTCGCGACTCTGCTCAACAGCAACGTCACGTTCTACCATAGAGTAATCTGCTAATCCGTCAGCTAGACTGAATTCTTTTTGAAGAATCTCATCAACAGCCCTTACTATGAAACTTACTACTGGTTGTGGCGTATACCAAACACCTTTCGATTTTCGCAACTTAGGGTTGTATTCAGACAAAAAATCCTCATAAAAATGAATCATTGGATCATGATGGAGTTTATTCCTTTTGTAACTGTCCATCAATTTCTGAAGGTTAGTGGCTTGGAACACAAGAACTAAATCATCGACAACCCACGATATTCGCTCATCTAGATCATTCCCTGCAAGATTGTTGAATATCTGACGTAAGAAAGGGTTAGTTTTCGGAATAAGGCGAGCTGCCTCTTCACGGCTAAAGTCCTCGGGGGTATCATCATGCAGACGTGCGGCAAACAAACCATAGGCTATCGTTTGGGCATAGATATCTGCAAAGTCTTCCTTTTTTAAGTCCTGAATAAGTACATCCTTAAAGGCATTATATTGTCCTTGAAGATTGTCATTATCATATGATTGCGTCTCGTCGTTCATTGCCTGTTCAATGATATTTGCCAATAGACGAGCTTTGCCAGCCATCAATTTAGCCAGACGAGGTGCTGAAGTAATTCGCTGAATACCAGAAGTACCCAGATGATGAATCATGCCAATGAACTTTTCTTCTGCTTCAAAAATCCCAACAATCTTATTGCCTCTAATTTCGGCAATTCTTACACTATCAACGAACTCTCCATTTTCATACAAATGAAAGTCTAAATAGTCCGTGAAGATGATATGGTCTAGAGCCTGTTTATATCTATCAAATTGTTCCTTATGTTGTTTCTTACTTCTTCCGTCAAGATCTGTATCTCCAACATCCTTTGCTTCTACAAAGAACACAGGAAGATGATCATTCTTCCTTGAGATGATATAATCAGGTGCGCCACACTCAATGTGTGCAGGTTCGTTTGTAACAACCATTTTGGGCAACAAACTCTGCAAGAGATCCTTCAAAGCAGGACGATAAGAGTGTTCACGAGCAATACCTGTTTTGTACTGAAGGTTTAATTCGGAGATATATTGTTTTAAATCCATGCGTACTTTGTTTCTTATTGCGAATCATACAAATTTAATGATTCTACTTAGAAATTAGAGCATTTCAAACACCCCTTTAAAATATTTAAATCGTCTCAAATACCTCAAATCCTCTTTTCACCATTCAATACCCTATTTTACCCTCTTGTTAGTATCACAATGTCGTAAATACAGCACAACTCATTGTTGTAATCGGAGTTAAGCCTCAATTTGCGACCAGATTTTTCCAGTCTCATTTTCAGTCTCAAGATAGGCCCAAACAGAACAGGTCTTATAACAGGAAACCCCTTTCAGAGACGTTCTGGAAGGGGTTATTTGTTCATTGGAGGTACCAAGCAGAATCGAACTGCTGTACACGGTTTTGCAGACCGTTGCCTAGCCACTCGGCCATGGTACCGGATTGGGAATGCAAATATAGCAATCTTTTTTGATTATTCAACATAAAGGACCAAGCCTTTGAGATATTCGCCTTCCGGGTGGCAGATATCTACCGGATGGTCAGATGGTTGAGTCATTCTCGCGATTATCCTGACCTTGCGCTTTGCTATTGTCGCGGCGGAGAAGACAGCCAGGGCAAAGTCGTTTTTGTCCACAACCTGAGAGCAGCTGAAGGTGAAGACGATGCCGCCTGGGGCAACCTTTTCGATGGCCATGGAGTTAAGTTTCCTGTAGGCTCTCAGGGCGTTTGGCTTGGCGCTAAGATGCTTGGCAAAAGCAGGAGGGTCAACGATCATAAGGTCGTATCTGCCCTTTTCGACATTTCTGAGGTATTCAATGGCATCGGTGCAGACACAGTCGCAGTTTTGGGTGAAGCCGTTGAGCTTGAGGTTGTTTTTGCAGGCGTCAATGGCAAGCTGGGAACTGTCTACAGAGCAGCATTCCTCTGCTCCTCCACTCAAGGCGTAAACGGAAAAGCCGCCGGTATAGCAGAAGAGGTTGAGAACTCTCCTGCCGTCTGAAAGCCGTCCGACCATGTTGCGGTTGTCTCTCTGGTCCAGGAAGAAACCTGTCTTCTGGCCCTTTTCCCAGTCCACGAAGAACTTGCAGCCGTTTTCCTTTACCTCGATGCCGGTGGCGTCGAAACCGTCTTTTTTGTAGAGATAGTCATCATCCCCCACGAAAGTGCCAATAGGAGTGGATTTGGAATAAATGGCGTCTATGTTGTTGTGGAAAACAGTCTTTATAGCCTCAGCGATTTCTTTTCTGGCGGCATACATTCCGGCGGAATGAGTCTGCATGACGGCCACTTTGCCGTAGATGTCCACTATCAGGCCTGGGAGATAGTCCCCTTCCCCGTGGACCAGACGGAAGCAGTCAGTCATACCCTCGCCAAGAGAGACGAGAGTCTTTAATCGCTGAGTATAAGCTGCCTGAATCCTGTTCTGCCAGAAAGAGGCGTCAATGGCGGAGTCGTCCCAGACAAGCATCCTGACCATAATGGAACCCCTCTGGAAATGGCCTTTGCCAAGAAGAGTTCCGTCGTAAGAGTGGACTTTGACAATATCGCCGTTCTGGGGATCTCCTTCAATCTTTGCTACAGCACCGGAGAAAACCCAGGGATGAAATCGCTGAAGACTCTGGTCCTTGCCTTTTTTCAGGATTACTTTTCCGTTTAATGTTTTATTATCCATATCAGATAACTTGACACGCTAAATAGACATAAGTTTAAGGTACATCTGCCTGCAGACCCAGGCGTCAATGGCGGCATACCTGAGCTGGGCGTCGGTCAGGCGGGAACTCTCCCAGTTGGAAAGCTGCTGAGACTTGGAAACCCTGATTCCCAGGATGATGGCGCTCATCTTGCGGACGCTCTTTTCCTCGATGCCGAACTTCTCGGCGATGGTCTGGAGGTCTGCAAAGCCCCTGGAAGTGAACCTGGCGTATGTGTTAAGGCCGTTGATGTCATCCCTGACAGCGGCGCCAACCTTAATGATTGCAGGATTGGAAAGCAACTGGCACAGTTCAGATGGAAGCCCCAACTGCTGAAGGCGGAAAATGAAAGCGCTGTCACCCGTGGAAAGCTGCAGAAGAGCCATCCTGTTCTTGGGAGCCTTTGCCACAAAGCAAGGCTTGGTCTCGGTGTCAAAACCGATGACCTTCTCTTTTCCAAGTGTCTCCAGCGCTCTGCGATAATTCTCGCCCTGACTGTCTATGACAACTATATTGCCCTTAAAATCAGCCAATGGCAACTGCTCTATCTGCTCAGTTGCTATATGTGGGGGAAATGTCATCTGCTACAGTTTTTCTTTTATCTTTTCGTATGTGTACGGAACAAGCTTCTGGATTCTCTTAAGGTTGTCTGGATTGAGATTGTCTTTGGAGAATGGAACAGGAACTGTGGTAATCTCTTCAGTTCCAGGGAAGCGGCCGTATTTGAACTCACGAGTCAGGCCACCGTCTTTTTCAAGGTTCTTGGAACCGACCTTGTAGTAAGGGACGGAGATGTAAGCTTCAACATTCCCGTTCCTGGTCCTGAGGGCCATAAGCTTGTCCTCCCTGAGGGCCTTGCAGCATTCGATTGCTGTGAACACGGCCGGATCGATGAACTTGAAGTCGTCTGAAATCAGAGGGGCATACACATACATTCCGTTCTTCTTGTACTCCTTGAGTTCCTGCAGAGTCTGCTTTAAAGTATCGAGAAGGAAAGGATAATGGGTACATCCAAGAATGATGCTCTTAAGAGGGGCCTGCTCCTTGGTCTGCCTTAACTTTTCAAACAGGCTTACCAGGTGGAAGCGGGCATAGTTGGCAGCTGAGTTCAGCTGGAACTGAGTGTATTTGCCGTTTTCCTTCTTGTAAAGCACACCGTTGTTGGCAAAGCAGAAATTGTAAACTGGCAGGAGCTCTTCCTTGATGTCACTTTCGCCCTCACCCAGAGACGGACCTCTGTAGGAGTCTCTTGGAGAGGTAAGGGAAAGGTCAACATAGTCGCTCTCCAGATCCACGGCCTCGGCAAAGCCGGCACCTTTCTGGTTGACTACCTGGACGAATCCAGGGTAGTTCCTCTCTTTCTTGACCTGGAGGATGGTGCGGCGGTAAGCGTCTGAGTCGATGGTTCCTATAGTGGCCATAACACCGATTGAAAGCGAGTCTCTCTCTCTGGAAGCCTGGATGTCCTCAAATGCGGCGTTGACTCCGGCGTTGATAACACCGATCACTCTGACTCCGGAACCTGAAAGTTCCAGAAGGTTCTTGATGTCACCCAGACCGTAAGCGGTGGCGGTGTTGCAGGCTATAACAATTATCTTGCATCTTTTCTTCTCGCCTTTGGCAGTCTTGTCGGTTGGCATGAGGTAATACTTTTCGCCAAGAAGGAACAGCGCGTCCTTTACAGCAAGCTCTCTCAGATAGTCCGCCTTGCCCTCGGAAGAATAAGTGCCATAAGGCATATTGGCCTGGTCTGCAAGATACTGGAAATCTTCTCCGTGGAAGTCAGGAATTCCGTCAGGACCGGCATCACCCTCAATGTTGTCGAGATAGTCTGCAGCAAGAATAACTTCCAGAACCGTAAGTCCGCCCGTTCCGGAATCAAACACTCCAATCGGAAGCTGGCTGCGGTCGTACTTCTGCGGGAAGGATCCGAAATCAGCATACCAGATACTTGAAGACTGGTTTAAAGCCTTGTCCATAATCGGAGTAATATCCACATTTGGCTTTTCATCCTCGCAGGATGCCGCTGTCAGCAAAACTGCCGTAGCCACCAGGAGGCAGGAAATAAATCTTTTCATATTGCTAATAATTGAATTCACCTTTAGAGCTGATAATTGTAAGGGCAGGAAGGCCTCCTCCGCCTTTTTCAACCCTGCCTATTATTCTGGCCGGTATTCCGAAACTCTCTGATATCGCGATGATTTCAGATGCCTCGGACTCTCCGGTGTAAAACTCCATTCTATGGCCCATATTGAAGACCTTGTACATCTCCTTCCACGGGGTTCCGCTCTCTTGCTGGATGGTGCGGAAAAGAACCGGAACAGGGAACATGTTGTCCTTGACTATCCTCAACCCGTCAACAAAATGAAGGATTTTGGTCTGGGCCCCGCCGGTGCAGTGAATCATTCCGTGGATACGGCTTCTCATCCTGTCCAGCACCTTCTTTACAACCGGCGCGTATGTACGGGTCGGAGAAAGCACCAGATGGCCGTATGTCAGGCCGGTCTCCGGCTCAATGTCTGTCAGGGAACGGGTTCCGCTGTAGACAAGGCTCTCGGGAATGGACTGGTCGTATGTCTCGGGGTATTTCTGGCCCAGGTACTTGGCAAACACGTCGTGACGGGCGCTGGTCAGGCCGTTGCTGCCCATTCCGCCGTTGTAGAAGTCTTCATAAGAGGCCTTTCCGTCAGAGGCAAGTCCTACTATCACATCCCCCGGACGAATGTTGGAATTGTCTATGACCTGGCTTTTCCTGATTTTTGCAAAGACTGTAGTGTCGGCGATTACGGTACGCACCAAATCTCCCACGTCAGCCGTCTCGCCGCCTGTCGGGATAAGCCTCACGCCATAGTCCCGCATCCTGGAGACAAACTTCTCGCTGCCCGAAATGAGCCTTTCTATAACCTCGCCCGGCACAAGAGCCTTGTTTCTTCCGATTGTGGAGCTTATGTAGATGTCGTCCGTTATGCCTACACACAGAAGGTCGTCCGTGTTCATCACAATGGCATCCTGGGCTATTCCGTCCCATACACTCAAATCTCCGGTCTCCTTCCAGTAAGCGTAGGCTAGAGACGACTTTGTCCCGGCCCCGTCAGCGTGCATGACACTGCACCAGGGATCTTCCTCCTTGGAATAGACATCTTCCACTATCTTGCAGAATGCCTTCGGGAACAAGCCCTTGTCCACATTCCTGATAGCCTTGTGGACATCTTCCTTCTGGGAAGACACGCCCCTTTGGGCATATCTGTCCGCGATATTGTCTTCTTTTGCCATCATCATCCTGTTGATTTGGCAAATTTAATAAAAACTACAATGATGCGCACTATCTGAACGACTGGAGTTCGCGGTACTTCGGAAGCGGCCACAGTTCATCGTCGATGACCATCTCCAGCTTGTCGGCCTTTTCCCTGATCTTCTCCATATAAGGAAAGACGGTCTGAGAATAGGCACTGGCCTTCTTTGGAACATCGGTGATCTTGTTCGCGACCTTTCTGGCCTCCACAAGATCGTGGACATAATCGTGAAGGGTATTTATGTAACCGGATATCTTTTCTATCAGGTTAATCTGCATCTGGCACATTTCCGAGTAATTGCCCGGGAACAGCTCCTTCAGGCCCTTGACGTTCCTGATCAGCGAGTTCTGGAAAGTGATAGCTGTCGGGATAACGTGGTTGGTCACAAGGTCTCCCAGTACACGGGCCTCTATCTGAAGCTTCTTGACATAGATCTCGTTGAGCACCTCGTACCTGGCTGCGGCCTCTCTGGATGTCATTATGCCGAGTTTCTCGAAAAGAGCGGTGTTCTCCTTGCTCGTGAACTCGGAGAAAGCCTGGGGAACACTGATGCTCTTCAGTCCGCGCTTCTGGGCTTCCTTCCTCCACTCTTCGCTGTAACCGTTTCCCTCAAAACGGATGCTGTCGCTTTCCTTGAGGAACTGGCGTATGACTTTCATCATTGCCTTTGTCTCGCTCAGGCCCTGGTCCATATACTTGTCCAGCAAATCCTTGAAACGGACAAGCTGCTCAGCCACCACCGCATTCAATACAAAGATGGAGGAAGCCACGTTTGCCGAAGACCCTACGGCCCTGAACTCGAACCTGTTGCCCGTGAAGGCGAAAGGCGAAGTACGGTTGCGGTCCGTATTGTCAGGAAGAATCTCGGGAATCTGGTTGACAATATGCATCTTGCTTCTGACCTTGATGTCCTTGTCTGTCACCGATGCCAGATTTCCGTCAGGAAGCGCCTCGATGCTCTCCACAAGACGGGTAAGAGTCTCGCCGATGAAAACGCTCAGAACGGAAGGCGGAGCCTCGTTACCGCCCAGACGGTACATATTGTTCAGCGAAGCCACCGTACTCATAAGCAGATGATTATGCTCGTACACTCCCCTGATCACAGAAGAGAAGAAGCACAGGAACTGCAGGTTGGCCCTCGGATTCTTGCCCGGCTTGAGAAGGTTTACTCCGGTGTTTGTCACAAGGCTCCAGTTGCAGTGTTTTCCGCTGCCGTTGACACCGGCAAAAGGCTTCTCGTGGAACAGAACCTTGAGGTTATGCTTCTCTGCGATGGACTTCATTATGATCATCATCATCAGATTCTGGTCTGAAGATATGTTGGCCTCGCCGTAAATCGGGGCAAACTCGAACTGGTTCGGAGCCACCTCGTTATGCCTGGTCTTAAGATGGACTCCCAGCTTGTAGGCCTCTGTCTCGAAGTCTTGCATAAACGCCATCACGCGGCAAGGAATCGCGCCGAAATAATGGTCTTCCAGCTGCTGGTCTTTTGCCGCAGTGTGCCCAAGAAGAGTCCTGCCGCAGGAAACCAGGTCAGGACGGGCGCTGTAAAGAGCGCTGTCCACCAGGAAATACTCCTGCTCGATGCCCAGCTGCGGAGTCACTTTCTCCACGTTCTTGTCAAACAGGCGGCAAAGGGCGACAGCCGCCTTGTCTATTGCTGCAATAGACTTCAGGTGCGGAGTCTTCTGGTCCAGAGCCTCTCCTGTGTAGGACACGAAAACCGTCGGGATACAAAGAGTCTTTCCGATGATAAAAGCCGGAGATGTAGGGTCCCAGGCGGTGTAGCCCCTGGCCTCGAAGGTGTTTCTCAAGCCGCCGCTCGGAAAACTGGATGCGTCCGGCTCCTGCTGAATCAGGGTGCTGCCCTTGAAGTTCTCGAACGACCCGCCGCCGCTCTTGACCGGGTCGGAAAAAGACTCGTGCTTTTCCGCCGTGGCGTCTGTCAGAGGCTGGAACCAGTGAGTGTAATGCGTGGCCCCCATCTTGACGGCCCAGTTTTTCATTCCCAGGGCTATCTGGTCAGCGATCGGGCGGTCTATCTTTGAACCGCTCTGGACTGCTTCAACCACCGCTTCATAAGCCTGGCTTGAAAGATAAAGCTGCATCTTTGGAAGATCGAAGACATTCATTCCGAAATAGTCGGAAACCGGACGGTTGTCTTCATAGAAACGTTCAGCCTTGTGGAGGGCACTCTCTGCCAAGGCTCTGGTACGGACATTGCTCATAAAAAACGGTTTTATCTAAAAATGTATGTATTTTTCTGAAATAATACCACTATTCTCCGCGATTCCTCCGTCAAATATAGATATTTTTTGGAAAAATTATCAATAAAATACACTTTAGGGCAAAAAAAGATGGCCAAAGCAGTCTTTGACCATCTTTTCTCTTTCAGGAATGAGTTACTTCCTTCCAGGATAAACCTTCAGGCCTTCCTCCAGGCACTTGATGGCGTGCTCGATGTCCTCAACCTTGAGAACGTAAGCGAGCCTTACCTCGTCTGTACCGGTGTTAGGGCTGGCGTAGAATCCTGCTGCAGGAGCCACCATGGTGGTTTCTCCGTTGTAGTTGAACTCCTCGAGCATCCACTTTGCAAAGTTCTCTGCTGAATCAACAGGCAGACGGGCGATGGTGTAGAACGCTCCCATTGGCTTTGGAGTGAAGACTCCAGGAATCTTGTTGAGCATATCGCACATAACGTCCCTTCTGTGGATGTACTCGGCCTTTACGGCTGCAAAGTACTCGGCAGGAGTGTCCAGCGCTGCCTCAGCGGCAATCTGCTCAACTGTTGGAGAGCAAAGGCGGCTCATGGCGAACTTCATGATAGCTCCCATAACCTCCTTGTTCTTGGAAACGATGCAGCCGATACGTGCGCCGCACATGCTGTAACGCTTTGAAACAGAGTCGAGCAGCATAACGTTCTGCTCCAGGCCAGGAATCTGCATCGCTGAGAAATGAGGGTCGTCTGAATAGCAGAATTCCCTGTAAACCTCGTCGGAAAGCAGGAAGATGTTGTGCTTCTTTACAATCTCGCCGAGCTTGAGCATGCTCTCTTTTGAATAGAGGGTACCTGTAGGGTTGCCAGGGTTGCAGATCAGGATTGCCTTGGTCTTAGGAGTGATGTACTTGTCAAACTCCTCAATCGGAGGAACCTGGAATCCGTTGTCGATCTTGGTAGAAATAGGAACCAGCGTAACGCCTGTCTGGATGGCAAATGCGCGGTAGTTGGTGTAGAAAGGCTCCATAACCACAACCTCGTCTCCAGGATTGCAGATTACGGTCATTGCAAACAGCACAGCCTCGCTGCCGGAAGTGGTGACGATGATGTCTGAAGCTTCTACGTCTATTCCGATCTTGTTGTAATAGCCTGCAAGGCCCTTGCGGTAGCTTTCGATACCGGCCGAGTTGGCATAGGCAAGGTTGTTCAGGTGAATGTTGCGGATTGCTTCCATTACACATTCAGGAGAATCGATGTCAGGCTGTCCGATATTCAGGTGGAAAACCTTCACGCCCCTTTTCTTTGCCGCCTCGGCATAAGGCACCAGCTTCCTGATCGGGGAAGCAGGCATTTCTATTGCTTTCTGTGAAAGAGTTAACATAATGTTGTATTTGTTTTATATAAGTTCTTTAATTCTCGGCGATTAGTCTGCGCTTGCAAGGGAGTACATAAAGCCTTCCAGATGCTTCTGGATCTCTCTTGTAGGGCAAGAGTAGTTGTTTACAAGTATGGCGAACTTGATAAGTCCGTGCTTAGGGCCGGCGTAAACATATCCGGCGTATGTCTTTACGCAGCTAAGGCTTCCGCTCTTGGCGTGCACTCCAGCTGCTATGTCCTGGTTGAATTTCTTCTTGTCTGTGAGAACGGTACGGAATGTTCCGACTCCAGGATAAGGCATTCCTTCTACAAACTTCTGGAAGCAAGGCTGCTTTGCCATTGCAGAATAGAAATTGCAGAAGAAGTTTGGAGAGAGATAGTTCTCGCGGCTAAGTCCGCTGCCGTCGTCCTGGGTATATCCAACTGTATTCACTCCAAGAGAGTCCAGGATCTTCTTTGCGGCTCTCTTTGCGGCTCTGTATGAACCGTCTCCGAACATCTGCTTGCCAAGCTGCTTGAAAAGGGTTTCAGCATAGAAGTTGTCGCTAACCAGAAGTGTCTGGGCAGTGATTTTCCAGAGTTCCGGAGAATATACTGTAGAAATCTCTGTAAGTTCAGCGTCCTGCACATCTTCTACCGGAAGGATATCCGAGCCAGAGATGATTATTCCCTGAGATACGGCAAAATCCCTGAATGCAGCGCCGCAGGACAGGTAAGAGTATTTGTTGGAGATGGTGCTGCGGATAGTGTCCCTGTCTACAGGAACGCTTCCGGAAAACTTTCCAACTCTTGCAAGGTCTGAGCAGTTGTATTCAGACCAGTCGCCGCTCTTTGCAGGGCCGGTTGTCAGGGCATTGATATAGGTGAAGCCCGGGATCTGAGGATACAGAACCTTGATCTGAGGTTTCTCGCCCTCTTTCTTTCCAGGAATGATCCTCACGTTCTGGATATCCTGGTGGAACGGCAGTCCGCTAGGAGCTGAACCGTAATCGTAGCCAATGTTTCCCCATTCCCAGGAAGAAGGAATCACCTCCCTGTCCAAATATCTGTCATCTACGATAACATTGCCTTCTACCTTTCTGATTCCCAGCTCTTTCATCGCTGAGGTCCATACTCCGAAGATTGAATCTATAGGATAAGCCATTCCGTCTTCGCTGCCAAGCGTAGGGTCTCCGCCGCCAACTATCCAGAGGTCTCCATAAAGAACACCGTCCTTTACTGTTCCGCTGTGCTTGAGCCAGGTAGAGAATTTGTAATCCTCTCCCAGATAAGCCAGAGCCATTCCGCATGTGATGGTCTTAAGGGTGGATGCGGTCAGTACCGGAAGATTTGAATTCCACTCTGCCACTACCTTTCCGTTCTTGTCGACAGCCTTGATTGCCGCAATAGCGTTAAGATAATTAGAATCTTTCTTCAGGACTTTGTCTATGTACTCCTGGGGAGTATAGGCGCTCTTTGGAGCCTGGGCCCAAAGCTGTGAGGCCTGTGCAGAAATGAAAACGAGCACAGCTGCCAGAGAAAACAATGAAACAATCTTTTTCATATCGATACGAACATTAACATTCTTTCCGAACAAAGTTCAAATTTAATCTTAAACAATGAAATTACCAAGTCTTGACACCACCAGCGCGCAAAGCAGTATAACTATCTCCACCCTGAGGAATGGACTGCTCCCGTACTGGGAAAAATACCTCGAAAGCAGCACTGCAACCGGGCAGCAGGCCAGAATCGCCACAGAATGCACTTCTGCAGACGAAAACAGTATGAAGATGGCTGCGCTCACGGCCACATTAATAATCTGGACCTTCAGCGCGTAAGACTCGGCGATTCCGTACTCGCTCATCTTGCTCATAAAAAGCAGCGTGGCGTGGAGGCACATAACCAGAAGGCAGAACACAAGGAAAAGCTTAGGTATGCCCAGAGAGAAGAATTCCAGCGTAATGGAGGTCATTTTCGCCCATACAGACAGCCCTGCCGCCATCACCGGAAGCAGATTCCCGTCTCTGACGAAAAGAAAACCGAAGTAAAGCAGATACGGGACAAGCAGTCCTCCCAGAAACTTCAGGATGTTCCTCACCTTGTCCGTGAGACCGGCCAGAAGCATCAGGACAATCACCAGAAGCGCAACCCAAAGCACAGGCGGGAAGAACATCGATGAAATTCCCATAAGGAAAAAAGCCATGAAGTACTCTTCCTTAAGCAAGCAGAACTGAGCCCAGAGCAACGCTATGGCGGCAATATGAATCTCGCTGAAAACCAACGCTCCCGGGCAGGCGAAAAGCATCGCCGCGCTGAGCAGCATCGCTGTCAGGCGGTCCTTGTGGCGGGGAACCACAGGCTCAGCCGTGATGTAAACCGAGAAAAGCAGGAAAGCGTCCGCCAGAAGGCCCAGAAGAATCATCGCGACACTGGTCAGAGACCTTTCCTTTAACAAAGCCATCTCATCCGGCAGGAAGGCAGAACTGACAAACAGGAAGGCAGCCACAAAATACAGCGCCATCCTGTTGTAATACCCCAGTCCGTCAACCTTCTCTTCCATTATTTCAGCCCTTCTCTATAAAGCGGATTATGTCAAGCCCGATGTCCTTTCTGAAATACCGGCCTTCGAACCTGATCTTTTCGGCTTCCGGATAACAAGCGTCCCTACCCTCACCTATCAGGCGGACAGCCTTTTGCGAAGGAGTTTCAGAATTATTGGAACAGTCTGTCTGTCTGCTGTTTGCCGTGATGGCGAGGACTCTTCCGCCAGATGTTGCCAGAATTCCGTCATCACTGAGAGAAGTTCCCATGTGGAAGATATTGACATCCGGATTGTCAGACGTGAACGCGTTTCCGTCAATCCTGATTCCTTTTTTATAGCCCTCAGGATAGCCTCCGCTGACACACACGACAGTAAGGGCGCCTCTTTCCGATATTTTTATCTTCTCCTCCCCCAGCCTGCCTTTGGCGCACATCGTCAGATGATGCAGAAGATCCGAGTCTATTCTTGTCATTACGGCCTCTGTTTCAGGATCGCCCATCCTCACGTTGTACTCTATGACGTAAGGGTCTCCCCCGCAGTTCATAAGACCGAGGAAAATGAACCCCTTGTATGGTATGCCCTCCTCTCTCAGACCGTCCAGCGTAGGGACCACTATTCTCTTTATGACCTTATCCTTGAACTCATCAGTGACAAAAGGAACAGGCGAGACAGCGCCCATTCCTCCGGTGTTCAGGCCGGTGTCGCCGTCACCGATTCTCTTGTAGTCCTTGGCCTCAGGAAGAAGCAGATAGTCTTTGCCGTCGGTGAGAATGAACATGGAAACCTCTATTCCGGAGAGGAACTCCTCGATCACCACGGTATTTCCGGCAGAGCCGAACTTTCCTCCAAGCATGTTCCTTAGTTCCGCCTTCGCCTGGTCCAGGTCCTGGCATATAAGCACGCCCTTGCCCGCTGCAAGGCCGTCTGCCTTAAGCACATAAGGAGCTTTCAGGCTCTCCAGGAAACGGTCTGCCTCATCTATGGAACTGGAAGTGAAACTGCGGAAAGCGGCCGTAGGAATCGAGTGGCGCTGCATAAACTGCTTGGCGAACTCCTTGCTTCCCTCAAGAGCCGCGCCCTTTGAACAAGGGCCTATGAAAAGTACGTCTTTAAGTGCAGGATCCTCAGCGAAGAAGTCTCCCAGACCTCCTACTAGCGGATCTTCCGGCCCGACCACCACCAAATCCACATTGTTGTCCAGCACGGCCTGCCTGACCTTGGAAAAGTCTTTGGGACTGCCTGCCAGATTCTTGCCTATGCGTCCGGTGCCCGGATTTCCAGGCATTACAAAAAGCTGTGAGCAGTCTTTGCTCTGACTTATTTTCCAGGCTATTGCATGTTCGCGGCCTCCGCCGCCCAAAACCAGTACGTTCATTTCTGAATATTTAGAATCTGCTTTTCTACAATTCGATTTTCGCGCTGTGAAGCCCCTTGTCATATATGGCCTGAAGGACCACAGGAAGAGCCTCGAACAGGTTTGCGGAACATTTTATGGAATCGTGGAAGGCTATAATGGCCCCGCTTTCAAGATATGGAACCACGTTCTTGATGCATTTCTGCCCGTTTACACGGCGGCTGTAGTCCTTGCTGATTATCGTCCAGAGGATATGCCTGTAGCGCTCTGCAAGCACTCTCGCCTGATTTGGCCCGATACGGGCGTAAGGTGGACGGAAAAGGTTGGAGTGTATAAGGTCTCCAGCGATGTCGATGTCCCTGACATAGTCTCCGGTGCTCATTCCCCAGCCCTTCACGTGGCTGTAGGAGTGGTTGCCAACGGCGTGTCCCCTTCTTTTGATTTCCTCGAACAGTTCCGGAAAAAGCTCCACGTTCTTGCCGATGCAGAAAAAAGTCGCCTTGGCATCAAACTTGTCCAGCTGGTCCAGGACCCAAGGTGTCACCTCCGGCCTGGGACCGTCGTCGAAAGTCAGATAAACCTCGTTCCTGTCATTCGGAAGGTTCCAGATAAAGGACGGAAACATCCTTTTTATGAATTTAGGAGGGTTTATCTTCATCTTAGGCTGACGGATTGTTAAAAACGGTTGTAAAGATAATGCAATTCCCGAGAAAATGAACTATTTCAAAAACCAGGACGCACATATCTTTATTCTTATTAATTTTGCAGATATGAACAGAGGAACCAAAATATTGAAGACACTGCTGCTTGCCCTAGCCGCGTTTGCTTTCATCCGCTGCGGAGAGAGGATTCTCGGCAAAGACAAGGTGGCAAACATCATGTACGATATGTTTGTGGTGGACGAATATGCCAAGACCTATAACGAGGTGAACCTGGCTGCGGACTCCATTCTTCTGTATCAGCACATATTCGAGAAATACGGATGCACCCTGGAAGACTACCAGAGATCCATAAGGCATTATCTTCAAGACGAAAAAGACTTCATCTACATACTGGACGCCGCCACCCGGATGGCTAAGGTAAACGCATCCAAGGAAAGCAAAATCCTCACTCAGGAAAAGCCGAGGCTGTATTTCCCGATTCCTTTCAAAGCCCCTGTCATTTCCAATCTGGATGGCTGGTGGAACAAGAATCTCCAGGGAGAAAGAATCCGCAGAGAAAAATTCTTTGAGGAACTTCAGAAAGTTATGGTGAAAGAAGGCAGCCCTGCCGCTGACAATACAAGAAGCGATTCCCAAAAAACCAGGCCTTCTTTCGAAATAGATGCAAGATAGACTGTAATCGCGATGAGAAAGATTGCTGCAGACTTTATATACACTCTTGACGGCCGGATTGAGCCTTTGGCCAAGCCTCTTTTAACTCTTGACGATGACGGAAAGATTCTGGATATCAGCCAGTATCAGAGCAAAGACCGGCTTCAGGACCAATCTGTTGATTACTTCAGGGGAACGCTTGTCCCGGGTTTTGTGAACGCCCACTGCCACATAGAGCTTTCCCACCTTAAAGGCGCTTTCCGCCAGGCTACAGGCATGAGCGGCTTTATCAACCAGATCAACGAGCTCCGCGAAAGCGTGGACGAAAAAGGCCGCCTGGATGCCATGAAGGCTGAATTCGAGAACTTCTCCCGCCAGGGTGTAGTAGCAGTCTCCGACATCAGCAACTGCAGCGAGAGCTTCGCGTTCAAGAAAGACTACCTGAGGCTGAAGCATTCTGCCGGCAACCCTCTGTTTCCGGTTTACTACAGGACCTTCGTTGAGCTTTTCGGAACCGAGAAGGCAGACGCCGAGGCCATCCTGGAAGGAGGACAGAGAACGGCCGACCAGGCCACGGCTATGGGGCTGGAGGCTTCCGTGACTCCTCACTCCTGCTATACGATGAGCCCTAAACTGCTTGAAATCACGGCAAAAAGAGGTCTTGAGAGCGGCATCATCTCCTACCACAGCCAGGAAAGCCAGGAAGAGGAGGATATGATAATGAAAGGAAGCGGAGCCCTGTCAGACAACTATCACTCAAGAGGCCTTTCCACTCCGCCGGTCACGGGAGCAACCGCCCTGGAATACTTCATAGACCGCATCGCCGAGAAAGAAGGAAAGGTAAAAGGCAGAATTAACCTCGTCCACAACGTGGTGATAAGCCAAAGGAGCATAGACAGGGCTAAAGAGGCCCTCCAAAGTCCTTTCTTCACGATTTGCCCTCTTTCCAACATATTCATCCACAGGCAGCTTCCTCCAATTGACCTTATGAGGAAAAACAACCTTAAGATCTGCCTTGGAACAGACAGCCTGTCTTCCAACCTGATTCTGGATATGGTCAGGGAAATGGAATGCCTCCAGGAGAACTTCCCGGGTCTGGAACTGGGAGAATTTCTTGTCTGGGCCTGCTCAAACGGTGCCGAACTCCTTGGAAAGCAGGATAGCCTGGGAAGCATTGAAAAAGGCAAGACTCCAGGCATTGTTCTTCTTGAAAACCTCAATGGTTTCAAGATAACAAAAGACACTAAATCTACAAGAATAATCTAGAACACAATACATTATATGCCAACCAAACTGTTTGAATCGCTGATTGTCGGTCCTATCCACAGCCGCAGGCTCGGGTCTTCTCTCGGTATCAACCTGATGCCGGAGCACGGCAAGATCTGCTCCTTCGACTGCATCTACTGCGAGTGCGGGTGGAACAAGGATCACAATCAGGACAAACTCCGGCCGAGCGCAAAGCAAGTAGAACAGGCGCTCAAGGAAAGGGCCGAAGAACTCCATAGAGACAACATCAGGGTAGATTCCATCACTTTCTCAGGCAACGGAGAGCCTACCATCCATCCCGAGTTTGCCAAGATCGTGGACATTACGCTCCGCATAAGGGACGAATACCTCAAGGACGCCAAGGTTTCCGTATTGAGCAATGCTTCAATGATCTGGAAAAAAGAGGTAAGGCAGGCTCTGATGAAAGTGGACAACCCTATCCTCAAGATTGACTCCACAGACAAGGATATCGTAAACGCCGTCAACCGTCCTGCCCCGGGATACAGCCTGGAT
The DNA here is from genome assembly GCA_902769525.1 of uncultured Bacteroidia bacterium. Lineage (GTDB taxonomy): Bacteria > Bacteroidota > Bacteroidia > Bacteroidales > UBA932 > Egerieousia. The sequence goes on along the minus strand of CACXPG010000006.1, from coordinate 20,029 downwards.
AAGACCATTGAAGACCTAAAGAAATTCAACGGAAACTTCATACTCCAGACCATCTTCTTCAAGACCATAGACTTCGACCTGACGGACAAAAAGCTCACGGAAGACTGGAGGAATCTTGTCAGACAGCTCAAGCCAAGGCAGATAATGATGTACACCCTGGACCGCGACACTCCAGCCAAAGACCTGAAGAAAGCTACAATGGAGCAGATGCGGGAAATCGCCCTTCCGCTCAAGGAAGATGGCTTTGACATAACCATTAACGGAGAAGCCGTATGAGAGCAGTAATACAGAGAGTCAAGCATTGCAGCGTCACCATAGAGGGCAAGGTGAAGTCTTCCATCGGCAAGGGAATGCTGGTGCTGCTTGGCGTGGGAGAAGAAGACGGGGAAGAAGACATAGCCTACCTGGTAAAGAAAATCTCCAACCTGAGAATCTTCGACGACCAGAACGGAGTGATGAACATCTCGGTAATGGATGACGGCGGAGACATCCTGGTTGTCAGCCAGTTCACCCTGATGGCCTCAACTTACAAGGGAAACCGCCCGTCCTACATCAAGGCTGCCAGGCCGGAGATTTCCGTCCCACTTTACGAGGAATTCGTAAAGCAGCTTGGCTCAGCCCTGGGAAAGGACATCCCTACCGGAGAATTCGGGGCAGACATGAAGGTGGAACTTCTGAACGACGGCCCCGTAACAATAATAATGGACAGCAAACAGAGAAATTTCTAAAAAACACAAGTGTATGAAACTGACCGAAAAGTACAGTCTTACAATAAACGCTGAAGAGCTCGAGAAGGAACTTGCCCAGATAAAGGAAAAGGCAAAGGCCAACTTCAATGAGGAAAACCTCAAGATCGCCCTTGGAGCCATAGACCTTACAAGCCTCCACACTTCAGACACCCCTGAATTCATCACAAAGTTCACCGATAAGGTAAACAAGTTCAAGGCACAGTATCCACAGTACCCTCTTCCGGCATCGATTTGCGTTTATCCTAACTTCGCAAAGACCGTAAAGGGAACCCTCAAGGAAGAAGGAGTCGGCATTACCACGGTTTCCGCCTGCTTCCCTTCATCGCAGAGTTTTCTGGACGTAAAGGAGCTGGAAACCAGACACGCCATTGAAGACGGCGCTACCGAAATAGACATCGTGCTTCCGCACAGCTCTTTCGTTGCCGGAAATCTGGAAGAGACCAGAAAAGAAATCTCATCGCTGAGAAAGGTTACAGAAGGCAAGACTCTGAAAGTCATACTGGAAAGCGGTGCCCTGCAGACCGGATACCCTACCCTCCAGGAAGGAGTCGAGGCTATAGCCGAGGCATCCCTCCTTGCCCTTGAGGAAGGAGCGGATTTCATCAAGACATCTACCGGAAAGCAGGAGCCGAGCGCTACCCCAATCGCCGCCCTTGTGATGTGCAAATGCCTCAAGGCCTATATGGAAAAGACCGGCAAAAGGAGAGGTTTCAAGCCAGCCGGCGGAGTTTCGTCTTCAGAGGACGCAATACTCTATCTGTCTATAGTCGAGCATACGATGGGAAGAGAGCAACTGACTCCAAAGTATTTCAGGATCGGCGCCAGCAGCCTTGCCAACAAGGTACTCACCTCCCTTGAAGGCACCCCTGTGAAATTCTACTAAAAAAGGATCTCCTCAGCGACAGCGTTGATCAGTTTGCCACGGAAGGCTTCACTCCTTCCGGCATCGATGCAGTATTCCCAGTACATTGCGCCGAGGAGGTGATGCTCCTTGGCAAAGCGGCATTTTGCACGGATTGACTGCTCGTTTTCAAAGCCGTAAACAAGATTTCCTTCAGCATCAGCGATGTACGGAACCCAGGCAATCTCGTCCCAGACTTCCTGGTAGCCTTCTCCCGGTTCTCCGGTCTCCCAGAACTCTTTCTGGAACGGATAGTTTACTCCGCCGCCGCTCTTGCCGTAGAACGGCATTCCAAGAACAAGCTTACTAGGATCCAGGCCTGCTGCAATATGCATCATTACAGCCTCTTCCGTAGTGCACTGCCCCGCAATCTTGCTCTCCTTAGGATTATCTTCTTTGGTTAGGCTGGCAGCGAACTGCCTGAAGTAATCAGCATTGAGCATGACCGGAGTCTGGTACATCTGCCCGTATTGCTGAGCAACTGTAGAATCAGACGGATAGCCCAGAAAACCGAATCCCATCCTGAGGTTTCCGATAAGGCTGTCTCGGAGAAGTTCCGTCTCGAACCTCTTCAGCGGAGCATGGTGACACGGAGCCACAGCCATATCGTAACTCATTATGTTGTAGAAGTCTATGTACGGGTCAACGGCCTTGAAATCGATGAACCTGGCCGTAGAGATTGTGGCGATTGTAAGCAGCTTGTCATGTCCGAGAGCCTCTCTTAGTTCCTTTACCCAAAGGGTGAAATTGTCAATGTCTGTAGGAGCTGAAGAAATGCCTGCCACCCCGCTGGACGGATATTCCCAGTCCAGGTCTATGCCGTCTATGCCGTAATCCTCGACAACCTTCTTGCAGGCAGCCACAAAAGCGTGTCTGTAGGCGGTGTCGGTGACCATCTCGCTGAAGCGGCCGCTCCCCCATCCTCCGATGGAAAGCTGCATGAACACTTTCCTCTGTGCAGTCTTGTTATACTCGTTCTTCAGATCGGCGATCTCCTTGAACCGTGGCGGGTTCTCAATGCTCAAACCTGAAAATGTACTGTCTATCCTGCCGAAAGCATAATCAATGTGAGTGACCTTCCCGAAATCCGGAAGCGGCTTCCCCTGCCCGCCGCTGACATAAGCCACTACCACCGGACCGTTTTTCCCGTTGTCAACAATATCAGATGTTTCTCTGCAACTGCCCGTCAACAAGGCAACTGCAAGGACAATGATTGTAAAAAGCCTGCACATGGACCAAATTAGTTTTGCTGATAATAAGTGATTGTGCGCTTGATGATAAAAGTATAGTCTCCCCACTTCTTGGTGCACAGCAGCCAGTTGCCCTTACTGTCAAAATCCGATAACTCGACAGTGTAAGGATCATTGTCTTCAACTGGTGCGAAATGAATGGATTCTTCCCGCTGAATGCCAATCACTAAACCATTGCTGTCCCTCTGATAGGTAACTTCTGTGTAATTGCCCATCTGATTGGTAGTCGTATATGTAACTGGGGCCTGGAATCCTTCACCATCTCCATAGGTCAGAACATTTATCCATGGGGCGTCTGACTCAAACAAGATGGTTTCTATCTTGTCCAGGCCATCATAAAGGATTTCAGCATTCTCTTTGTTTCCCCCGCTGCCAGTCCGTACAATTGAAGTGACTTTCCCGTTGGTGTCAAACTGTACGCATACAGGAAGGACGTGTTCCCCCTGGTCATAATTCACCGATTCAACCTTCCCGTAAAAGTCGAAGGTAGCCAGATCCTGGGACAGGTATTCATGTTTAACAGCCTCAACAGGTTGTTCCACAACCGGTTCCTCAGCCTTAGCCTGAACAATCTCGTTATATATCTGGGACTGAACAGATGTGGTATCGACAGGTTCCTTTACCCGCCCGTTGCTTTGTCCGTTATTCTGCCCACAGGCATCCAGAGCCAAGATAAAGACTAAGGCTAAAAATAAAAATTTCATAATATTTATTAATATCGGAGAAAGCAAGATAAATATAATAAATAGCCTACTAATTCATTAATGCTTTTAACTACTATTAATGTGAGCTATAACTTATTTATTGTAATATGTTATAATACGTTTTTCAAAACCGATGCTATCCTCAAAATGTGAACTTCTTTCAAGCCAGTTTCCCTTATCATCAAATTTGTAATAGTAATATTTAATAACTTTTCCACTTACAGTAACGGATTCATAAATGTGCCCTCTTCCATTATATTTATGGACTATTATTCCATGAGGTAAAACAATCTTACTTTCAAATCCAACTTTATCAACATTATACGTTACAGTGGTAGTGCCACTAGGTGTTTCGATAAGGATAATTCTTCCTTTATCATAGACAAAACGATAAGACCAAACGGAATCGATCGTTGACTTTTGGTTAATACCCCAACTAGAAAAAGTAAGGTAAGCATCTCCATTAGTTATTCTATAAAGTTCGTAAGAATCTGTCAAGGCTTTAACTAAAAACTTTCCTTGGCCATAATACAAATGATTAATATAAAATAACGGACTATCTTCAGAATAAATCCATTGATTAAACTCACAACTGCCAGTTGAAGAATAATATGTTTCTCTGAGTAACCGACCTTTAAAATCATAGTCAAATTCAGCCCAAGAATCAGGTTTTTCATCTAAGGTCTTTTCTAAATCTAATTTACCAGATGAGATTACCCCATTAAAATAATACTGTTCTATTTTAGCCACATTCCCATAGATAGTTGATAAATCGTCTGTTACAGGCAAATAATTGACTCTAGATTGGCCAAACACATAACCGATAGAAAGGAAAAGAAAATCAATTAAAATAAACACTATTTTCATATACTTTCACTGCGAATTATTATATATTCATTAATTGATAGTAAAAATACGAAAAAAAATACATGTTTAGTTTTTTTGTCTTGATAGAACTATAGTGGTCCTATTTTTATGGGACCACTATAGTTCTTCAATAATATCAAAAAGTGGGAAATGAACTCCGCATGCTTTTTCGAGTTGCTTAACTGAGGGCTTAGATTTATTGTCAACAAAAAGAAAAAACATTAAGGTAATAAAAGCAATTACGGCTACTGCAAATATGCCAATCACATATAAAAAAACTTGTATAACCCTTATTCATAAACTAGTTGCCGATAATAACTTCATCACATAAATTAATCAAATAGTCTCTTTTATTTCCCCTAAAATGTAACTGTAAATAAAAGGTATTGGGGTATGTTCCGAATCTATTATTCTCCGCATTTATAAGAGCAAAATCACCTGGAGTATACTTGCTGATATATCTTTTCCATATCTTCTTCTCTACTGACCAATTCTCAAATTCATGATCTGTACCAGCAGATTCCAATATAGTGAGTAAATCTTGTCGCGAGATACCAGAGACTTGTTGCTTTACATTTTCTGGTAGAAAAAACAAATCATTGCGACGGAGCAGAATTACTCTTCCATAATCAACCTCAAGATCCTTTGATCCCTTACAAGATAGTGTAGGCAGCTCTATTAATTGTATAACATGGTCATTTTCATCTGACCATATTGTAGGATAATAGTTTACAATCAACTTTGCAGAAACCAACTTGTCATTGTTTTTCACGGATAAATATCCAGGTTCGTCATTATAACCAAAACAATCAGAAAGAGCAGGAGTATAAAACCATGTTATTTCATTCCGAATTCCACGAAGATCAATAGTTGAAGGCTTCGAATAATTGATTTCGATATCTTTTTCAGGTAACCTATAAAAATCTTCTGGCATCTCTTCCTTCATCACAGAAACAGACGATGATGATTTCTTTGCCTCGCATGAAGTAAGGATGAGAAGTACAAAAAACGCAAATAAACTCTTTTTATTGAACACAAACATAAACATCTCTCTTTAAGTTGGCCTTATCTGAGTTCAGCGTTGAACCTTTCCTTGAAGATTCTCAGGAGCTTCTCCATAATGGCATCCACAGCCTTGTCGGTCAAGGTCTTGTCAGGATCCTGGAGATAGAAGCTGATAGCGTACTGTTTCTTGCCCTCAGGAATCTTGTCGCCGGTGTAGACATCGAAGAGGATAATGTTCTTAAGGAGCTTCTTCTCAGCCTGGTAAGCGGCGTTTCTAAGGTCTGCGAAGGATACCTGGTAATCCAGCAGCAGGGCTAGGTCACGCTTAACTTCAGGGAATCTAGGAAGCTCGGTGAACTTGACAGAGTTCTTCTTGACCTTGTTCAGAAGGACATCCCAGGAGAATTCTGCGGCGTAAACCTTCTGCTTGATGCCGAACTTCTTGGCGAGCTTGTCCTTTATGGCACCCATTGTCACGATTTCCTTGCCGCTTGCCTTAAGCTTGTACGTGAGTCCCTCGGAGAAGATGTCTGAAGGAGCGCCCTCATAGTCAAGGTCTTTGATATCGACAGCGAACTTCTTCAGAAGGAGTTCCACATATCCCTTGAGAGAGAAATAGTCTCCGCTGATGGTCTGGTTTCTCCAGCTCTTTAGCCCATCGCCTGTTACAAACATGGAGAGTTTAGGACGCTCGGTGTAGGCCTTCAGTGTGCTTCTTTCCTCTTCAGGCTTTACATAGTCCTTGTTGAAAGAGTAAACGTTGCCGAACTCGTAGAGCTTGAGCTGAGTCTCCTGGCGGTTGATGTTGTAGGCCACAACCTCAAGACCGTGAAGAAGAAGAGTCTGCCTCATGCAGTTCAGGTCTGAAGAGAGCGGATTGCATATCATAACCAGCTTGTCGGCCGGGTATGTCTTCAGGTCCTCATAGTAAGCGCTCTTGGTCAGGGAGTTGTTCATCATCTCCATAAAGCCGTTGGCGGTAAGGGTCTCGCAGGCGGTCTTCCTGATCTTCTCAGGATCCGGATGCGGAGCAACGTTAACAGAGCACTTCATGCTGCCAGGAAGCGGAACGTTGTTGTAACCGTAGATGCGGAGCACATCCTCCACCACGTCACACTCTCTGTAAACATCCACCCTGTATGTAGGAACCTTTACTGTGCAGCCAGTTTCAGATTCTTCAACGAACTCCATTTCAAGGTATTCGAGAATTTGATGAATCTTGTCCTTGCCTATCTTGCAGCCCATCAAAGACTCCATACGCGCATAGTCGAGTTCAACGACTTTCTTCTCGATTGGCTTGGAAACCACGTCCTTGACAGGACCGGCGATTTCTCCGCCGGCAAGTTCCAGAACCAGCATTGCAGCCCTCTTGAGAGCGTATGGAACCATATTCGGGTCGCATCCCCTCTCAAAGCGGAAGCTGGCTTCGGTCTTCAGAGTATGTCTCTTGGAAGTCTTCCTGACAAGAACAGGATTGAAATATGCGCTCTCCAGGAAAACGGAAGTGGTGCTGTCCTTCACGCCGCTGTCCTGACCGCCGAACACTCCGGCGATGCACATCGGAGATTCTGCGTTGCAAATCATAAGATCCTGATTTGAGAGTTTGCGTTCAATGCCGTCAAGCGTGGTGAAAGGAGTGCCTTCAGGGCAGAAGTCAACCACAATCTTGTTGCCCTTGACATAGTCAACATCAAAGGCGTGCATAGGGTTGCCGGTTTCTATGAGGATATAGTTTGTTATGTCCACGATGTTGTTGATTGGACGGAATCCTACGCTCAGAAGCTTTTTCTTCATCCAGTCCGGAGATTCCTTAACGGTAATGCCCTTGATTGTAAGGCCGCTGTATCTAGGAGCCCCTTCTGGCTGGTTTACAACAATATCCACAGAGCCATTGTCGGTCTGGGGAGCCTTGAAGCCCTCAACTGACGGCAAAGTCAGTTCTCCGCCAAGGTTATTGAGCCTAAGCCAGGCGCTCAGGTCTCTGGCAACACCGATGAAAGAAGCGGCGTCTATTCTATTAGGCGTAAGGCCTATGGTGTAAACGGTATCTGTCTTGAAGCCGAAATAGTCTCTTGCCTTCATTCCTACAGGAGTATCCTCAGGAAGAACCATAATGCCTGCGTGGTCGTTACCAATGCCCAGTTCGTCTTCCGCGCAGAGCATTCCGAAACTCTCCACGCCCCTTATCTTGGATTTCTTTATCTTGACATCCTGACCTCCGATAACGAGTTTAGTGTTGAGAGTTGCAAGCATAACCTTCTGGCCGGCAGCCACATTTGGAGCGCCGCAAACAACCTGCAGAAGTTCTCCTGTTCCGCAGTCAACCTTGGTGACGTGCAGATGGTCGGAATCAGGATGAGCCACGCACTCTACAACGTGAGCGGTAACAACACCCTCAAGTCCGCCAGGAATCTCCTCCACGATATCCTGATGCTCAACTTCAAGTCCGATATTGGTAAGAGCCTGTGCCACCTCGTCCGGATTGAGGTCAAACTTCACATACTCTTTCAGCCAGTTATAAGAAATATCCATATCAAGTGTATTTTATAATTATCGCGATTAGTCTTTTGTCTTGTCAAAAAGGGAATCCACAAAATCTTCCCTGCTGAATACCTTAAGGTCACCCACTTTCTCGCCGACTCCAATGAACTTCACAGGAACCTTGAACTGCTCGGCGATGCCGATTACCACTCCGCCCTTGGCGCTGCCGTCGAGCTTGGTGACAGCCAGGGAAGTGATGTCGGTGGCCTTGGAGAACTCCCTTGCCTGAATGAGGGCATTCTGGCCTGTAGAGCCGTCCAAAACCAGCATCACGTCGTGAGGAGCGTCAGGAACAACCTTCTTCATGACGTTCTTGATCTTGGTCAGCTCGTTCATCAGGCCCACTTTGTTGTGGAGCCTTCCTGCCGTATCGATGATTACCACATCCATTCCCTTGGCAACAGCGGAACTTACAGTGTCGTAAGCGACTGCGGCCGGATCTGCGCCCATCTTCTGCTTGACGATTTCAACACCGGCTCTCTGGGCCCAGATGTCCAGCTGCTCCACTGCAGCCGCGCGGAAAGTGTCAGCGGCGCCGATCATCACTTTTTTTCCGTTATCCTTGAGCTGGGAAGCAATCTTGCCGATTGTCGTAGTCTTGCCTACTCCGTTGACACCTACAACCATAATCACATAAGGTTTCCTGGAGAAATCGAAGACCTTGCTATTTTCCTTGAAAGCAGTTTCTACATACTCTTCATCCGGCACTCCGTTGGTGGAAGAACAGGTGAGCATATCGGCGATTTCCTCCTTGAGAATATCCATCACCCTGTCTGTGGAGACGCCTTTTTCTCTGCGGACTCTCTCCTGAAGCCTGTCCATTATCTCCGATGTAGTGTCAATACCTACATCCGAGCCGATCAAAGCCTCCTCTATGCTTTCCAGAACCTCGTCATCCACAACGGTTTTGCCCAGTATGGCATCCGCTATCCTGGAGAAGAATCCCCGCCTGGTCTTGTGAAGTCCAAGATCCAGAGAATCGTCCGTTTTTTTCTTCCTTGAGAAAAGTCCCATTTGATGTCTTTATTTGCTTTTCAAACAATCAACAAATATACACAAAAAAAAGACTTCCGGAGCAATCCGGAAGCCTTACTCTTGCGATGGTCACAAAACTAGTTCTTCTTTGCCTGAAGGAATTCCTTCTCCTGTCCTACAGGAACAACGGCCTCTTCAAAATAGTAAGAACCGGTCTTCTTGCTTCTGACCATGCGGATACATTTAACAACATTCTTATTCTGAGACTTGTCGCCAGCGAACGTTGCAACCGCTTTCTTTGCCATATTCTAAAACGTTTTAATTATTTAACTTCCCTGTGCAGCGTAACCCTCTTCAGGTATGGATTGTACTTCTTACGCTCCAGACGCTGGTTAGTATTCTTCTTGTTCTTGGTGGTGATGTAACGGCTCATGCCTGGAACACCGCTCTCTCTCTGCTCTGTGCACTCGAGGATAACCTGAACTCTGTTTTCTTTCTTTGCCATAGCCTAATCTCCTTAAACGATGTCAATATAACCATTTTCCATAGCCTTCTTAAGCTCTGCCTCGAGGCCGTTCTTGTTGATGTTGCGCATTCCTGCGGCGCTAACCTTAAGGGTAACAAATCTCTTCTCGCTCTCCAGCCAGAACCTCTTCTCTCTCAGATTAACGGCGAATTCACGCTTGGTGCGCCTCTTTGAGTGAGAAACGTTGTTACCAATCATTCTCTTTTTACCTGTAATTTGACAAACCCTTGCCATAACTGTATCTTTTTATTTTATAATTTTCAAATGTTTCAAAATCGGGGTGCAAATATGAGAAATATTTTTCTAAATCCCAAATTAAATGTGCCTTACAAACTTGAAAATACGGTTCCACCAGATAAGGTAAGGAGTTCCTACGATATGGTCTTCTGGCACAAAGCCCCAATACCTGGAATCCAATGAGATATGTCTATTGTCACCCATCATCCAGTAATAGTCCTGACGGAAAGTGTAACTGTCGGTTTCCTGTCCGTTGATGAAAATCTTGCCGTCTTTTTCTTCCAGAACATTGTCCTCGTATGAGGTGATGATTCTGCGATAAAGAGGAAGCGTCATCTCATCCAGCTTCACCGTCGCTCCTTTCTGCGGTATCCATATCGGACCGTAGTTGTCCCTTGTCCAACGTCTGAGAGTGTCAAACGGGAAGAGCATCAGTGGAGAATCGGGATAATCGGGAGGATAGACATCTATGTTCTCTTCTGCCTTAAGCACGATAGGAAGGCGGGATATCTTCTCAGCCTCTTCTCTGGTGAGAGCCATATCGGGATACCCCGGAAGAGAAGGGTCGAAGGAAGCGTCGTCCGGGCTTATGGACATCTCGTCCAGAATAATCTGGTTGATCGGGTCGCCCTTTGTCATAACCGTGTAGGAACTCTGGAGAGTATTCCTCTGCGATTCTTTCTTGCGGTTGACATAGACAGCCCCGTCTATAATCTGGAGAGTGTCACCCGGCACAGCAACGCATCTTTTGACGTAATTGTCCTTCTTGTCCTTTGGACGGACCACCATAGGGCCGTAAATGTCTATGACAGCCTTGCGGTCTCCCCCGTTAAGGCGAACCATCTGGTAATAGTCTGCCTGCGGTATCTGCTTCAGGACAGAGTCTCCGTGAGGGAACGAGAACACCACGATGTCTTCCCTGTTGACCTTTCCGAAACCTTTGAGTCTTCTGTACTTGTTCTGTATGACTGTAGAATAGGATTCTTTCCCGAAAAACGAGTTGTGCACAAGCGGCACAGACACAGGAGTCTGCGGAACCTTTGGGCCGTAAGCCAGCTTAGAGACGAAAAGATAGTCTCCGGTCAGGAGAGTCTTTTCCATTGAAGGAGACGGGATTGTAAAGGCTTCAAACCAGAAGATCTTTATGACCATCGCTGCAATGACGGCGAATATGCCGGCATCCAGCCAGTCCAAAAGAGTATCGGTGAAATTGCCTTTCTTCTCCTTTCTCCTCCAGAAAGCCCACTTTACCTTCTTGGTCACGTATAAATCGAAAATTACCGGCAAGCCCAAAAGCCACCAGTAATTTCCGAGCCATATAACCCACAAAAGGTACAGAGTGCCGTAAAGGGCAAACTTAAACCATTTGTTCCGCCAGAATCTCATCTGTGGTCATATTGTTTAGTCCAAAGACTTTACAACCTTCTCAAATGCCTGAGGATTGTTCATGGCCAGGTCGGCCAGAACCTTGCGGTTGAGGTTCACGTTGCTCTTTGCAAGCTTTCCGATGAACTGTGAGTAGTTCAGGCCATAAGCCCTTACTGCTGCGTTGATTCTCTGGATCCAGAGAACCCTGTAGTTTCTCTTCTTGTCCTTGCGGTCGTTGTAAGCATGAGTCCATCCCTTTTCCAGGGTGTTCTTGGCAACTGTGTAGACATTAGCCCTTGCGTGGAAGTTGCCTTTGGTCTGCTTTAAAATTTTCTTGCGGCGTGCTCTTGACGCTACAGAATTTACACTTCTTGGCATAAATCTAATTGTTATGGAAGCCAGCGCTCTTCTCCATAAGAGACTTGTTCTGCTGGACGTCCGGTTAATAAATAATTTAACTAGGAGAGTATAAGCTGCTTAACTCTCTTCTCGTCACTGCCTGCGATAACACCGGAGTAAGCAAGATTTCTCTTGCGCTTGGTGGTCTTCTTAGTCAGAATATGACTGTGGTAGGCATGACGCCTTTTAATTTTACCCGAGCCAGTAAGCTCGAAACGCTTTTTGGCACTGGACTTGGTCTTTAATTTTGGCATATCTTTACTTTTTTTTAATAGGTGCAATAATCATGCTCATCCTCTTGCCTTCAAGAAGCGGCATCTTTTCCGCCTTACCGAATTCCTCAAGCTCAACCGCAAATCTGAGAAGCAGCTTCTCGCCCTGCTCAGAGAAAAGGATCGAACGCCCTTTGAAAAAGACGAATGCCTTTACCTTGCAGCCATCCTTGAGGAAATTCTTGGCGTGGTTCAACTTAAACTGGAAGTCATGCTCATCGGTCTGAGGTCCAAAACGCAGTTCCTTGATTTCAGTCTTGGCGGCGTTGGCCTTCATTTCCTTGGCCTTTTTCTTCTGCTGATAGAGATACTTCTGGTAATCCACTATCTTGCAGACAGGTGGCGTAGCATTTGGTACAATTTCAACCAAATCAAGCTCAAGATCCTGAGCCATTTTCAATGCCTGGGCTATAGGGTAAATCTTCTGCTCCGGCACATTGTCTCCGACTACCCTTACTTCGGGTACTCTGATCTGCTCGTTGAAACGCGGGCCTTCATCTTCCTTGCGGAAGTTTTTCTGCCCTTTCAGGCCTGGCTTCCCTGCAGGGGTGGCAGGCTTGTGGAATTGGTTGGTTCCCTGTGGCTTAAAACCACCGGAACGAGGTTTGAATGCTGCGATATACTATCCTCCTAATTTAAGTTAAACATTATTTATTCGGCAGGTTTGACCGGTTCTCCCAGTTCCTCCCTTATTTTTTCATTTATCAGCGAGACGAATTCTTCAACCTTCATAACTCCAAGGTTTTCACCGCCTTGCTTTCTTACAGCCACAGATCCGCTCTCCATTTCCTTCTCTCCTACAACCAGCAGATACGGCATCTTTTTGAGCTCGTTCTCCCTGATTCTCTTGCCGATAGTTTCGTTGCGGTCGTCTATGGAGGCGCGAATTTCGCAATTTTTTAGTGAATTGCAAACTTTTTTGGCAAAATCCGAATATTTTTCGCCTACAGGCAGCACTACGCACTGGTCCGGAGTGAGCCAAAGAGGCAGATTTCCGGCTGTATGCTCCAGCAGAACGGCCACGAATCTCTCCATGGATCCGAACGGAGCCCTGTGAATCATAATCGGGCGGTGCTTGAGGTTGTCGGCGCCGGTATACTCCAGTCCGAACCTCTCAGGCAGGTTGTAGTCTACCTGGATGGTTCCAAGCTGCCACTGCCTTCCGATAGCGTCCTTTACCATAAAGTCCAGTTTAGGACCATAGAAGGCGGCCTCGCCGTACTCTACCTTAGTCTTGAGGCCCTTCTCTGCTGCAGACTCGATGATGGCCTGCTCAGCCTTCTCCCAGTTCTCCTCGCTTCCGATATACTTAGAACGGTCTACCTTGTCGCGGAGAGAAACCTGAGCGGTGTACTGGTCGAACTTCAGAGTCTTGAATATATAGAGCACAATGTCTATAACCTTGCAGAATTCCTCCTTCAGCTGGTCCGGCCTTACAAACAGGTGGGCGTCGTCCTGGGTGAATCCGCGGACTCTTGTCAGGCCGTGCAGCTCTCCGCTCTGCTCGTAGCGGTAAACGGTTCCAAACTCGGCGAACCTCAAAGGAAGATCCTTGTAGGAACGTGGCTTGGTCTTGTAGATCTCGCAGTGGTGAGGGCAGTTCATAGGCTTGAGAAGGAACTCCTCGCCTTCCTGCGGAGTGGTGATCGGGCGGAAAGAATCTTTTCCGTACTTTGCCCAGTGACCTGAAGTTACATAGAGTTCCTTCTGGCCGATATGAGGAGTGATAACAGGAAGATACCCGTAGTCGCTCTGAACCTTTCTCAAGAAGTTCTCCAGCCTGGTTCTCAGGGCTGCTCCCCTTGGAAGCCACAGCGGAAGACCTGCTCCCACCTTCTGGCTGAAGGCGAACAGTTCCAGGTCTTTGCCCAGCTTGCGGTGGTCACGCTTCTTGGCCTCTTCCAGCACCTTCAGGTACTCGTCCAGCATGCTCTTCTTAGGGAAGGTGATACCGTAGATTCGGGTGAGCTGCTTGCGCTTCTCGTCTCCTCTCCAGTATGCTCCGGCTATTGAAGTGAGCTTTATGGCCTTGATGACAGAAGTGGACATAATGTGAGGTCCACGGCAAAGGTCGGTGAAGTTTCCGTTGGTGTAGAAAGAAATAGAACCATCCTTAAGTTCTCCGATGAGCTCTGTCTTGTATTCGTCGCCTTTCTTGCCGAAATACTCAAGGGCCTCTTCCTTAGGCACATCCTTGCGGACAAAGTTTTCACCCGCGCGGGCAAGCTCGAGCATCTTGTCTTCAACTTTTTTAAGGTCGGCCTCTGTGATGGTCTTGTCTCCAAGATCCACGTCGTAGTAGAATCCGCTATCGATGGCCGGGCCAATTCCGAACTTGACGCCTGGATATATAGCCTCCAGCGCCTCAGCCATAAGGTGTGACGATGAGTGCCAGAATGCCTTCTTGCCCTCGTCATCCTCCCATTTGTGAAGGCGGATGGAAGCATCTTCTTCAATTGGAAATCTCAGGTCTTGAACCTGGTCGTTTACAGAGACAGACAACACCTCTGCGGCAAGACGCGGACTGATGCTCTCGGCAATCTGGTAACCGGTTATGCCTTTTTCAAATTCTCGTACACTTCCGTCAGGAAATGTAATCTTTACCATACTCATAGTACTGATTGTTTAGTTAATTATTCAAGTGCAATACCTAGCACTTGGCTGTTATTAGCCTGCAAATCTACAAATTTTATATCTTTACGCCGCAAAACAGACGAAAAATCATGGAAGAGAACCAGAATTTCCAGCCCGAGACACAGAAACCGGAACCGGTAAGCAAGTTTAACAGCGCCGCCGTCAACGGTCTTAAACTGGCTATGATAAGCATTGTGTTCATGCTTGTCCTTTCATTCTTTCCGAAGGAATCCATTTCAAAGATGCTGGCCTTTATAGTAACCATTCTCAAGCTTGCAGCCACCGTGTCCTTCCTCTGGTGGGCGATGAAGACATTTTCTGACAGAAACGCCGCCGTCAACGGCTTTACCACATACGGAAACGTCTTTTCATACGGGCTTCTCACGTCTTTATTCTCCGGCATAGTGCTGGCTGCCTATACCTTCATCAACCTCAGGTGGATCAGCCCCGAGTCCATTGACCAGATAAAGCAGGCCATAGAACAGACTATGGAGAAGATGAACGGAGTAGACTCAAGTTTTCTGGATCTTTACTACAACAACCTGGAAATCTGGACAGTTGGCAGCACACTCATAGGAGCTGTCATCTACGGCCTGATCTTCTCCGCGATTCTGGCCGCAAGCACAAAGAAGAACCCGGATATGATGTCCGGATACAACAACTTTTAATTCACCGCCATGGACATTTCTGTTGTCATTTCCATATTCAACGAAAAGGAATCGCTAGGAGAGCTCGTCTCCGGAATAAGGGAAAATCTGGAGAAAGAATCTCTAAGCTATGAGATAATAATGGTCAACGACGGCTCCACAGACGGGAGCTGGGAGGAGATAAGAAACCTTGCGGACGACATCAACACTCCTGCAAACCAGATCATAAAAGGCATCTGCTTCAGAAGGAACTACGGCAAGAGCGCCGCGCTGTACTGCGGTTTCGAGGCCGCCCAGGGAGATGTTGTCATAACAATGGACGCAGACCTGCAGGACGACCCTAAAGAACTGCCGGAACTCTACCGGATGGTCAAGGAAGACGGCTACGACCTTGTCAGCGGCTGGAAGAAGAAAAGGCACGACAACAAGCTGACCAAGAACATTCCTTCCAAGATATACAACGCCACAGCCAGAAAAGTTACGGGCGTCAAGCTCCACGACATGAACTGCGGGCTTAAGGCCTATAAAAACGAGGTAGTCAAAAACATAGAGGTGTACGGAGAGATGCACCGCTACATACCGTTCCTTGCCAAGGAAGCCGGATTCTCCAATATCGGTGAAAAGGAAGTCACCCACCACAAGCGCAAATTCGGAAAGAGCAAGTTCGGGATGAACCGTTTCGTGAACGGCTATCTGGACCTTATGACTCTGTGGTTCCTGCAGAAGTTCGGCAAGAAGCCGATGCACCTTTTCGGAGTTTGGGGAACGCTGATGTTCCTTGTTGGCGGAGGCATAACCCTCTGGATTATAATCAGAAAACTGGTTCTCCAGTCCAGGATGGCCAGCCAGATTGCAGCCCAGGGTTTCACAGACATAAAGATGAGGGCCGTTACAGACCAGCCGCTGTTCTATCTGGCCCTGCTGGCCATAATTCTCGGCGTAATGCTGTTCCTGACAGGATTCATCGCTGAACTTATCAGCCGCAACTCTTCCCAGAGGAACACCTACAAGATCAAAGATCGCTTCTGATAACCTTTGCCGGAACGCCGGCCACGGTAGCCCCTGAAGGCACGTCTTTTGTCACGACAGCTCCTGCCGCGATCTGTGCTCCGTCTCCGATTGTTATATCCCCTATCACAATGCTGTGCGCCCCGAATCTCACATTGTCCCCGATTATCGGCCCGCGCATCGCCTTGCCGTTATTGCCCACTGTAACTCCCTGGCGGACCAGCACATTCTTCCCGCATTTCTCGGGATAGAAGACAATTCCCCCGAAATGTGCGATTGAAAACCTTTCGGGGATGCGGAAACGGAAACTGATCTCGATTCCGTACTTTACCCGCAGATGATTCAGATAGCACATCCAAATCCAGCATAACGGCCTAAGCCACCCCACTCCCCTAAGATAATTGCAGACGCGGTGGTGAAAGACATACTTGAAACCGGGAACAAAGAGAAGCTTGATGGCAAGTCTTCCGCCGTATGCCGGATTTCTGGCATCGGACCGCAAATCCCGAATCAATTCCCCAAAAGACTGTCTTTCTTCCATTTGACGAAACTCAAAAGATGACGGCAAATATATCGGGGACAAGGAAAAAGCGGTTGCCAAAACGTAAAATCTTCAGGTACAATCGCAGATTTTTACTTTTCCAGGATTGTAACCTTGTACAATCTCAGAATAGTTTGCACTATCTTTGACATACAAAAGCATCTGAATTATGAGAAGGATTTCTATACTGTTTCTGATAGTGGTTTCGGCCTTGGCCTGCAACAAGATTAAGGATGGAGACTATACTCTCCACGTCCTCACCACAAACGATGTTCACGGAACCTGGTTCGACTCCACCTATACGGACGGAAACCAGAAAAAGTCCCTGATGGCCATAAGTCAAGTGGTCAACCGCTTCAGAGACAGTGTGGGAGCTGAAAATGTAATACTCATCGATGCCGGAGACTGCCTCCAGGGAGACAACGCCCCCTACTATTTCAACTATGTAGACACTGTTTCCCCTCACCTGTTTCCAAGACTTCTGGAATATATGAAGTACGATGCGGTGGCAGTGGGTAATCACGACATAGAGACCGGACACGACGTGTTTGACAGGGTGGCTGCCCAGATGGCAGAAAAAGGCATACCGTTCCTCGGCGGAAACGCCATCAAAGACAGCTGCCCCGTCTCTGAAGAAGACGGAGAAAAGACCGGATACAGTTTTGAGGACAGGTATTTTCCTGTATACAAGATCGTTGAAAGAGGCGGGCTGAAGGTAGCTATCCTTGGATATTCCAACCCTAACATGAAAGCCTGGCTGGACGAAAGCGTGTTCAGCGGAATCCATTTCGTCTCCCTGATTCCTCTGGTTCAGCAGGATGTGGACAAAGTCATCCAGAAGGAAAAGCCCCAGGTTGTGATAGTAGCCATCCACTCCGGCACCGGAGATGGCAAGGGCAGCAGCTATGAAAGCCAGGGTCTGGATCTTCTCAACAGTCTCACAGGAGTGGACTTCGTAGTCTGCTCCCACGACCACAGGCCCTATACGGCACAGACGGACAGCATCTGCCTGATAAACTCCGGAAGCCATTCCAAGAACGTGGGGCACGGGACAATCACCCTGAAAGTCAAAAAGGGCAAGGTGGTGGAGAAAAAACTGTCAGCCGAAAACATCGAGTCTGACCTTACCGACGTGGACACTGTTATGAGGAACATGTTCCGTCCTGAGTTTCTGAAGGTTAAACAGTTCACCCTCACCGAAGTGGGAACCCTGGACAAAGATATGGCAACACGCGACTCCTACCGCGGAATGAGCTACTACATGAACCTCATCCACACGGTGGGGCTGGCTTCTTCCGGAGCGGACATCTCCATAGCGGCGCCTTTGACATACAACAAGACCATAAAAGCCGGAAGCCTGGTATACAACGACCTGTTTACAATCTATCCTTTCGAGAACCAGATGTTTGTCATCACGATGAGCGGACGGGAACTCAAAGACTATCTGGAGGCTTCCTATGACAAGTGGGTGGCTGCGGACTCAACCTCTCATCTGCTCAAGATCCAGCTCAGGGAAGATCCGCGCAACAACCAGGAAGTCTGGTCTTTCGTAAACCGTTCCTACAACTTTGACTCTGCGGCCGGCATATACTATACAGTTGATGTCACAGTGCCAAAAGGAGAGAGAGTAAGAATCCTCTCGATGGCTGACGGCTCGGCTTTCGACATGGACAAGACCTACAAGGTTGCAATGACATCCTACAGGGCAAGCGGCGGAGGAGGACTGCTGGATGAAATCGGGATAGAGACGGACAAGATAGACGAGAGAATAGTGGCCAAGTTCCCTGAGTACAGGGATGTCATCTACAGATATCTGCAAATACCGCATCTTAAGGCCAAAAAACTCCTTGACCAGGACATGAAACTGTTATTCGGTGAGGAGTAGCGGACTTGAACCGCTGGCCTCTTGCCTGTCAAGGATTTGGCTAAAACAATGCAGTCCGCTATGTAATAACGGATTGCATTTTCATTTTTATTTGAGTGGTTGCTGTTTGGTTGCTAAATACATAGCCTATAGGCTCCATTGGATCTGACAACCCATAACACGGAGTCAATGTAGAATAAGCCTTTCAGCGTACCAACAGCCTGTGCAGAACCGATAGTCATGCTGCTCTCTTCACCTGACGGGAGCAGTATCCTATGAAGCGTTCCGGAAGAGGAATATGTGATTTCCGAGGCTCCCAGTGCAAGCAGATCCGCAGATGCTATCGATGCCACCTGTGTAATCTTGCTCAGGGCAAGGCTCTGCCTGGAATAAACCTTCACTCCAGAACTGGAGTTCACCATATACATGTCGTTCAAAGCAACCACATTCGTCCAGGTCGAATCAGAGAGCAGCGCAAGATTTTGACGGATGTCGAAGATGTGGCTCAGATTGTCATACTGGAGAATAAGCGCATCGCCTTCATAGCGGACAGAATCGGCTGAAGGAAGAGCATTGAGTGCCTGGATTGTGGAATCGATATAGTCCGTTCTTGGATCTGCCATCATCAACGCCTCGCCTACCTTTACTCTCTCGCTTCCCCTTCTTTCCATACGGTCTGCAAGATACAGAAGGTTTCCTTCGATAGGGAAATATGCGTCAGCCAATCCTGTATAATTTGTGCCGGGCCAACTTGAATGCTGCATTCCGTTAGGATAATATGCCGTATAGCCTGACGCTGATTTCACTATGAATAAGCCGCCGCAAGGATAGATCTTGTCAGATGATTCTATCGTGAACAGCCTGATGCCTTCGCCTGAATAAGTGCTTAACGAATAGACGGTATTCCCAACGGTATAAATCAGATAGCCGTCCACCTGAATGACGGTGTCCGGATTTCCCATCAGAGAAACTGGACGGAAGTCGCCGTCTGTAGGTTGAGAGAGCCAATCCCCTACAAGCTCCTTCATTTCCACATTGAAGTTATCGCCACGACAGTCCAGTTCCTGCGCATTTATGTAGAATGATCTTTCCAGGTACAAGTCATCCACAATGACGGTGTTCATGTCAATATGCTTGCCAGATCTGATATCACCAGATATAATATAGGTGGCTCTTGAATGGAACTGGAGCATCTGTCTTACCAGGTGATCAAGAAGTGTTCCGCTATCGTTCTTGCCAAGAGTGTGGAAGAGAGTTATGGCCGTCCCTTCGGAGTTGACATAGTACAGGGCATAACTATATGAGAAATTCGGAGTGCGGTTAACCGATGCCACAGGAATAGACAGTTCTATATCAGAGACGCAGTTGACATCCACATTACGGTAGTAGTCATAGTTCTCCGATGATTCGGACGAGTCGCTGCCGAAAGACAGTTCAAAGTCTGACAGATATATCTCATTGTAGATATTCTGGGTTACTGAAGAAAACTCACTGATGTCAAAGGTAATTCGCAGGCTTCCGGTATCTGGGACTCCGGCCAT